>VXYL01000077.1 GCA_009846005.1 Gammaproteobacteria bacterium
CCGTGGTCCTGCCGGCGGATCCGCTGCGGTCCGTCTGCACCGTGCCGCCGCCGGGCCGGGTGACGATCTCCTGCGTGAAGAAGGCGTCGTAGACATGGCTGGTGCACCTGGTCGACCCCGCGCACGACGGCGCGGCGTCCGTCGAGAAGTACGGGGGGGAGACGTGCTTCGGCCGGCCGAGCGGATCGTACTGGCGGAACCGCCGCCGCCAGCCCTTCGCGGGGTCCAGCGCCTGCACCTCGGTCATGGTCTCGCGGCCGAGGACGTCGAGATAGGCGACACGCGTCGGGGCCGTCTGCGTCGTGCCGTGGGCGTGCGTCACGGTGACCTTGACGGCTTCCTCGGCGTCCGGGACGTCGGGGCAGGTCACGGTGCCGCACCGCTGGTACGTCGTCGCCGTCACCGTCCCGTCCGGCGCCGTCTCGCGCACGGTGCGCCCGAACGCGTCGTACTCCGCGGTCGCCGCGTGGCCGTCCGGGTCGGTGGTCCGCCTGGGCTGGCCGAACCGCAGGTCGTACGCGAAGCTGGTCGTCTGGCCCAGGGCGTTGGTGACCGACGAGGGGTAGCGGCTCTCGGTGTAGGTTCCGTAGCTCGTCGTCCGCGCCGCGATGCCGTCGCCGGTGACCGTCTCGCCCGTGACGTGGCCGCCGGCGTCGAACGCCCGGTCCGTCGCCAGCGTCAGCGTCGCGTGGTCCGGCAGCCGGGTCGCGGTGTCGACCGCGCGGCTGCCGGCGCGGTAGGTGTAGCTGGTGTCGACCGTCTTCGTCGTCTCGCCGGGCGCCGCGTGCGTCACGGTGCGGTCCGAGACCTTGCCGATCGTCCATTCGGTGGCGGTGTTCGTGTTCGCGTAGTTCTCCACCGTCGTGACGGTCTGCCTGACGGTGCCGATGGCGCGGTCGGGGACGTCGCCCCACACGGTCGCGGTAAAGGTCGGGGAGCTCACCGTGTTTCCCGTCTTGCGCGTGCTGGTCCGTCGCGTGACGAACTCGCCGGACTGCGCGAGCGTGTTCACAGTCTCCGAACCGCCCACCGCCGTGTTCGCCTCGTGGATCCAGCGCGTGGCGCGGGACAGGTACGGGTATTTGACGGTTCCGCCGTGCATGCCGAGCGCCGCGTAGGCGTTCTCCCAGCGCTCGTAGGTCCGCGCGCTGTTGCTGTACGTCGTGTCGAGCGTCAGCCCCGCGGCCAGGCTGCCCTGGTGCGGCCAGTCCATGCGCACCTGCGCGTAGCCGTGGGTCTTCGCCGCGACGTCCCGGACGCGGGTCTCGCGGAACCCCAGGTAGCCGCGTCCCGCCGTGCTGCGCTGCGGCGCGCCCTTGTACCGGTAGCGCAGCTCGCGGGTGCCGCCGCGGCCGTCGTCGCGCGCCATCGTCGACACCGCGACCTGGTCGACGGCCTCGATGCCGGTGCCCGCCGTCGCGGTCCCGAACGGCGCCTCCGTGTAGTTCAGGGCGTGCGTCGCCCCGGACACCGCCCGGTACGCGAAGGTCGTGTCCGCGCCGCGGCCGTCGGTCGCCTTCGAGACGCCGATGCCGAAGTCCGCCGGCGCGCCCGCGACGGACGTCCATTCGAACTTCAGCGGCTGCAGGCAGGCGTCGAACGCGCCGGTCTCCGTGTGGCCGCACTCCTGGATGTTCTCGAGCCGGGTGTGCCCGCCGGCGGTGTTGGAGTCCAGCCGGTACTCGCGCACGGTGCTGCCGTCGAACCGCACCCGCACCGTGTGCAGGACCGAGTTGCGGCGGATGCGGACCGCCGGCGTGCCGATGGCGTTCGCCCCGAGATCGCCGCGCGCGCCGTACTTGAACTGCACCTCGGCGTCGTCGTACGCCACCGAGGTCGGGTTCAGGACGCCGTGCGCGTCGTCGACGGCGTAGGCGACGGTCAGATGGTTGCCGAACGGGTGCTCCATGCGGTCGAGCCCCCACTGGTAGTACGGGTTGGGGCTGAAGAACCAGGGCGTCAGGTCGCGCGTGCCGGTCGTCCGCCGGCCGCCGGCCCGCGCCCGGCTGCCGGTCTTGCCGAACGTTCCCGTGGTGCCGTCGGGCCACTTCGCCTCGAACCACTGCTCGCCGGCGGCGCCGCGCTGCACGATCCTGGTGTGGGTCTGGATCTCGGTGCGGTATTCGGTGCCGACGGCCCAGTAGTCGCCCGTCGTCGCCACCAGCGGCAGGCCGTTCAGGCAGAGCCGGTCGGTGTTGTCCAGCGCCAGGGCCCCGGCCGCGCCGCCCCGGCACCGGTGCAGCAGCGGAATGCCCGCCAGCCGCCACCCGTAGCCCAGCGAGTCGTCCGCCGTGTGGATGTCGGCGATCGCCGTGTGCCGCGCCGAGTCGTAGCGCAGCGACAGGTCGAGGGCCAGGCCGTGGACGCCCGGGATCGTGCGCAGCGGCACCTCGATCCGGGCGCTGCCGTTCGGATGCACCGCCGTCGAATACGGGCTCGATCCCGCCTCGGTGCTGGTGGCCAACACCGGTTCCGGGTCGCGGTCGACCGTGACGGTCAGGCGGTCCGCGGCCCATGTGCAGTTCCACGTGGCCTCGGTTCCCGGCGGCCGGGTGTCGCCCGGGACGTGGATGCAGGAGTAGAGCCGGAACCGGTACGTGCCGGAGGGCATGTCCTCGAAGGTCCGGAACGACGGCGATTCCGTCAGCGGGGTGTAGGACCAGTCGCCGGAGCCGGGATCCATGGCGAGCATGTAGTTCTTCTTCCAGTTCACGGTGAAGGTGCCGGTGTCGGCGTCTCCCGCATACGAGATCGAGGGGGTGCCGATGGTGAAGCCGCGCGAACGCGACCACGTCCCGCAGCCCTGCTCGTCGCAGGCCCGGATGCGGTAGGCGTAGGCGGCTGCTGCGGGGGTCGTTCGCGTGTACGTCGAGGCGGTCACCGCGTGGACTCTCGCGACGCCGTTGATCGTCTCCTCGACCTCGAACCGGGACCCCTCGAGGCCGGACAGGGTGACGGTGATGGTGTTGGTGTCGGGGTTGTAGACGGCGAACGGCGGTCGGACGGTGACGGCGACGGTCGCCGTCGACTCGTTGGTCCCGTCGGAAACCGCATAGGTGAACGAGTCCTGGCCGCTGAACCCGGCCTTCGGCGTGTAGGTGACGGTGCCGTCGGTCTGGATGGCCGCGGTCCCGTTGGCCGGCTGCGCGACGGACGCCACCGTCAACGCGTCGCCGTCGGGGTCGCTGTCGTTCGCCAGAACGTCGATGGCGACCGCAGCGCCCTCCGCGGTCGTCGCCGTGTCGTCGCCTGCGGCGGGTGGCCGGTTGGGCAGGGCCGTGAGTCCGTTCAGCCCGCGCAGCCCCGCCACCCCGCCGAGGTTGACGACCTTCGTGACGCCGGAATCGCCGTACTCCACCCGGAACAGAAGGTCGGGATCCCTGTGGTCCGAGACCAGGGCGACGCCGTCCGAAACATGCGCCAGGCCGGTCGGTTCCTGCAAGCCGCTCATCCCACCAATGTAGGTCGACGTGGATCTGCCTTGCCTGTACTCCACGCGGTATAGCCCGATCTTCCTACCGTCGGCGACCAGAACGGTTTGGTCGCCCATACCCGCCATTCCCCAGGGATACCAGGGTAACCGGCCTACCCGGGAAACGGCCGTCACCGCCGTGGTGCTGTAGTCGACCCGCAGCAGTTCGCGCCACCGCCGATCCCCCACCAGAGCGACGCCCGGAGCCGCATGCGCCAGACTCTCCGGCGCGATGTTCCATCCGTAGGCCGTGCCCACGCTGCCGAGGTCGGTTACCGACGTCACGGCTTCGTCCGTGTACTCGAGCCGGTACAGGTGGTCGTTGTGGAAGTCCAGGATGAGCGCGGTGCCCGGCGACACGCGGGCGATGCCGCTGGGTGTCGTCGCGGGGGCGGAGCTACCGAGGTCCACCACGTCCGTCACGAGGTTGCGGCCGAACTCCACCCGGTAGACGCGGTCGACCCAGATGTCGAACGCCAGCACCCGCTGGCGCGGCGACAGCACCGCCCGGGGCACCAGGGGCTTCAATCCGTCCATGCCCGGGGATGCCGTCGAGGCCCGGTGCCCCATCGCGACGACCACATCCGATGCCCGCGGCCCGAACGCTTCCCTGCTGCCCGTGTTGTTGACCGCCCGCCAACCCCCGGCCTTGGT
>VXYL01000097.1 GCA_009846005.1 Gammaproteobacteria bacterium
CCGGTGTAGTAGTACTCCTTGGCCTTGCGCATGCTGAGCACGAGCGGCCAGATGCAGCCGTTGCGGGCGGTGCCGAGGCCGCGCAGGCCCGGGTGGCCGATCTGCGTGTCTTCGGCCGCGACAACGAGGTCCGCCATCATCGCCAGTTCGCATCCACCGGCAAGCGCGTAGCCGTGCAGTTGGGTGATGGTGATCTTCGCCATGTTCCACAGGTACATCTGCACGTCGGTGATCTGCTGCATGGACGTGCGAACGTTCATCATCAGCGTGCGACGCTTGGCGTCAACCGTCTGGTAGCTGCGCTCGCCCGGACGGCGTTCGCGACCAGGCGTTAGGTCGTAGCCGGCACTGAAGCAGCGTCCCGCGCCGCGGATGATGATGACCCGGCAGCTCTGGTCCGCTTCCAGGTCGTGCAGGCAGTCGTTGAGTTCGGTGAAGAGTTCGCTCGTCAAGGCGTTCATCTTCTCCGGCCGGTTCAAGGTAATCCGCGCCAACCGGTCTTCGGTGCCGAGGCGCTCCAAGATGAGCGTGTTGTAGTCCGCCATGCGGTCCTCCCCAAGTTCTGTTTCCGGGACGGTCCTCATTGCGCGCCCCTCGGCGAACAGCATAAGCGGGTCGCAGAACGACGTCACGAGCGACGACCGCTGAACACCAGGAGATTGGCCGAGCGTGACTTCCGCCCGACATTGGATCGTCGGCCCCACGCGGCGGCGGCCAAATAGGCCACATCACGGAGCACCGCTGGTACGCTTCCTGCACGATTGCCCTCGAGTCAAGGAGCAAACATCAAGAAAACGGCAGCAGTCCTAGGCGTAGTCGTCGTTGTCGGCGCTGGTCTGTGGGGAGGGCGTTGGGCCGATGAAAAGGCCGACTGGAGGCAGACCCTCCCGATCACGGGGATCGCCGTGAACGGGATCGAGAGGCAATACCACCTGTTCGTGCCGACCAGTCCGCCTGATGGCCCCATGTCGCTTGTCGTGTTGCTGATGGGTGGCGACGCGGGGAGTTGGAGGTTCCCACAACAGGGCAGATGGGAAGAAACGGCGGAGCAAGAGAGGATCATCCTCGCCTTTCCCGTCGGCATAGTAATGCCGCCCAACGAAAGTGCGTGGCAGTTGAATACGGATGCGCAGTCGCGCCACGACATCGACTTTGTCGAAGCGATGATCGATCACATCTCGGCCAGCCACAGGGTCGACCCGCACGCGGTTTACGCCGTTGGCTACTCCTTGGGGTCCATGTTCTCCTACGAACTCGCATGCCAGATGAGCGACCGTTTCGCGGCAATTGCCTCGTTCGCCGGCTCGATGCCGGTCTCGCCCAAGTCCTGCGATCCGGAACGCAACGTCCCGCTCATGCACGTTCACGGCGTAAAGGACCCCATCATCGCGTACGGACAACCGTGGGATTGGAAATCATGGGACTCCGTTGGAACCATGCGGGACATACCGAGCCTGGTGGAATTCTGGCGCGAGCGGTACGACTGCCAAAACGAGCGCCAGGCTGAGTCTGAAGGGGAGACCCACTTCGTCTACGACACGTGCGGGCAAGGCGCGCGAGTCGAGCACTATCGACTGGAAACGCATGGGCACGATTGGCCGGACAGGCTGGGCGGCGTCTCGACCCATCGCGTCATGTGGTCGTTCCTCAGCAGCTTCACGACGCCGAGGCGTTAGTGAAAGACGGACCAACTATCCGCGAATTGGGAAGGGCCGGAACCATGGATTGTTCGCACAGGCGACATCTCCTCCTTGACGCTCGCATCGTCGAGGACACGTACAACGCTGAACTCACGCTTGGCCCGGTCAAAAAGTTCAGCGGCAATCCGCTCTTCGGTGAAGACAAGCCCTGGGAGATGCGCTTCGACAATCTCTACGCCAACGTCATCTACGACGACGAGGCGCATTTGTACAAGTGCTGGTACAGCCCGTTTGTCGTCGACAATTCATCGAGGGGGCTGAGCCGTCGGCAGCGGCACGAGAGAGAATACCGGGCGCCTCGCAACCGGGAAATGGCGATCTGCTACGCCACTTCCGAAGATGGCATAGCGTGGTACAAACCCGAGCTGGGGATTGTCGAATACGAGAGGAACTCGGCGAACAATATTCTTTGGCGAGGCAATGAGGGTACCCGTGCTCTTCGGGCAGGCCCTCACGGTGCCGGGATATTCAAAGATCTCCGGGATCCGGATCCCACTCGTCGCTACAAGGCGTTGCTCAAGTCCGAGATCTTGTCCGTGGCGTTCTCCGCCGATGGCATCCATTGGAATCCGCCAATAGCGTGTCCGGAAGCGAATAGCGCGGGAGACACGCACAACAACGCCTTCTGGGCGCCAACGCTCGATGAATACGTGGGGATGACGCGACAATGGAGTAAATCGTTCCGACGCCAGGTTGCAAGTACGTCGAGCGTCGATTTTCTCCATTGGGAAGAAACGCAGGTTGTGTTGGAGGGATCCGACCGAACACATCAAACCTACGCGATGCCCGTTTTCTTCCATGGCGGCGTGTATATCGGACTCGTCGCCATACACGATCAGGATAAGGATCGAGTCTGGACTGAACTCGCATGGAGTCCGGACACGAGAGCGTGGCAACGCGTGCTTCCCGGAACCCCGCTGATCCCAAATGGCGAGGGCGAGGGCGACTACGACTGGGGTTGCGTATACGCTGCGGCTTGCCCAGTCTTTCTGGACGATGAAATCCGCCTGTACTACGGCGGAAGCGATGGGCTTCACACAAGCTGGCGAAACGGGTTTTTCTGTTTGGCGACACTGCGAAGCGATGGTTTCGCCGGCTACAGAGCGTCGAACGAGGGGACGCCTGCAACGATTACGACGACACCCGTCTTCGACGGTAGAGGTCCACTCCGAGTCTCAGCGGACATTGCCAACGGGGGAGAGGTTGTCGTGCGTGTCCTGGGCGACGAGAGGCAGATGCTAGCCGAGAGTCTCCCCCTGGCAGATACGGTGTCGGACGCCAAGCTGCGGTGGCGGGACGACAGCGCTCTGGACGCGATCAAGATGAATCTGGCCCGCCTCCAGTTTGCGTTCAAAGAAGCGACCGTGTATTCGTTCCTCATGGAGCCTTCGAAAGACAGCGAGGCTTGTAGGCATCGTTAGATCGCTTAAGGACGCACTGCGATCACATCGTAGGGGCGAGGCTATCGCGCCCATTGGGGCGCGCCGTCGCCCGTGCTCGTGCGAAGAGCAGGCGCGGTTCGATCGGCACTGGCGAGGACAAGCGTCGCCCGTACGAGCGCGCACCGGACGCCGGTGTCCCGAATGGTCGAAGCGACTCGTTGCCCTGATCGGGTTGGCAACCTTGCTCAGTGCGGGAAAGGGTTTTTCGGGCGAAACTGCCGAAGGCTGGCCCCACTACGGCGGTTCGCTGGGCGGTGACCGTTACGTCGCCCCTTCGGGAATCACGCCGGAAAGCGTTGAGCGTCTCGCTCGCGCGTGGGTCTACCGAACCGGCGACGCCACGGATGGGCGCGGGGAGCCATCGAAGTTCCGCGCTACGCCGATTCTCGTTGGCGGCAAGCTGATTGCCTCCACGGGTTTCAACCGCGTGTTCGCCGTGGATGCGGCCACGGGTACCGAGCTCTGGACCTTCGACCCGAAGGTTGACCGCCCCGATCGGTTTAGCGAGCCGTTCACGTCGCGCGGCGTGTCAGCCTGGCAGGGTGCAGCCGCCGACACAGGGCCATGCCGCGCACGGGTTTTCCTGGGTACCCTCGATGCTCGGCTCTTCGCGCTCGATGCCGATACCGGCGTTCCGTGCGCCGACTTCGGCGAGGACGGCGTCGTCGACCTGTCAGCGGGCATCCCGCGGTACTACAAGCACGACTACTCCGTGACGTCGCCGACGACGGTGGTCGGCGACCTTGTCATCGTGGGCTCCGCCGTCGGCGACAACGGCGCGGCCGACCTCGCACCCGGCGTTGTCCGCGCCTTCGATGTGCGCGACGGTTCTCTCGTCTGGGCATGGGATCCCGTGCCTCGCTCGGAAGATCATCCAGGCGCCGACAGCTGGGCGAAGGTCCGGGACAACCGTACCGGCGGGGCAAACGTGTGGAGCGTCATGTCCGCCGACCCCGCGCGCGACCTGGTCTTCCTCCCGACGACATGGGGCTCGATGGCCTTTGATCACGGTTCACGCATCGGCTACCTGGGCGTGGCCCGTCTACCAACCCTCGTCAAGTTGATCCCGCGCGAGCAGTTCCGCGCGGCGGCGCGCGAAGGCAGGCTGAACGGGAAATCGGCACAACACACCGCACAGGACGGCACGCCCTACGGGATGGCGCGCACGGAGCTAGTTCACAATGATCTGCCATGCCTCGAAGACGCCTGGTCGACGCTCGTGGCGGTCGATTTGGATGAGGGCAAGGTTCTCTGGGAGCGTCCCGTGGGCATTTACAGAAGCGGCGGTCCGATGGTCACCGAGGGCGGTGTCGTATTTCTGCCGACGACCTCCGACAGAAAGATCCGAGCCTTCCACGGGGTGGACGGCAACGAGCTATGGTCCGCGGCGCTGCCCGCTGGTGTGCACTCAACCCCCATGGGTTACCGTCACGATGGCACCGACTACGTCGTGGTGACCGCAGGCGGGAGTCTCGCCGCGGGCCGGGGCCGGGGCGACTACGTGATTGCATTCCGCCTGGAAACCGACGCGGCATCAGACGCGTCGTTGTAGATTGAATCGTCCGATCATGCGGCGCGCCGGCTCGACCTACACAACCGATCAACTGTTACGATGAAGCACCATCGCGAGGAAGGATGACAAAGGTGAGCGGAATTAGTCGAAGATCGGTGTTGAAGACGGGCAGCGCGGTCGTCGTTGCGTCGTCCTTCAGTCGACTCTGGGCGCGAGAGCCCGCAGTACCCGACACGCTGATACCGGTTGCAGACGCCGCTACGGGCCTGCGCCTCCTCAAGCTTCCGGAGGGGTTCACTTACCGTTCCTTTTCCTGGTCGGGCGATGCCATGGCGGGCGGCGCAACAACGCCTCGGAGACACGATGGCATGGCCGCCATTCCGACCTCCGGGGACGGCGTGATGCTGCTGCGCAACCACGAGGAGATCGTCGGGCCACGGATTAGGGGGCAAAGCGTCCCTACCTACGACGATTTCGAGATTCCACCCGGGACGGAGGGGGCAGAGGACGGATTCCCGGGGTTCGCAGGAGGTGTAACCGGGGTTTCCTACGCTCCCGATCAGGCACCCGTGACCGTGCCGCTCCTCGCCGGGACCGCCGTGAACTGCGCGGGGGGTCCCACGGTCTGGGGATCCTGGCTGACCTGCGAGGAGATCGTCCTCCGCACCAGCCGGATCGGTGCAAAGGACCACGGCTTCGTCTTCGAAGTTCCCGCCGTGGGTCGTGCAAGTGGTCAGCCGATTGTTGACATGGGCTTGTTCCGGCACGAGGCGGCAGCCCTCGATCCCAAGACGGGCATCGTCTACCTGACCGAGGACAACGGCCCGAATTCCGGCTTCTTCCGTTTCGTGCCACACAACCGGCAACCCAAACACGGCGCGCTGGAAGAAGGCGGCCGCCTCGAGATGCTGCGCGTGGTGGGCACCCCGAACGCCGACCTGCGCGCCCCGTCGACCGGCGACGTGCATGCAGTCGATTGGGTACCCATAGCCGAACCCGACAGCGATCCCGAGGGCTTCGCGCCGGAGCAGTTCGGTGGCGATGTCGTCAGCATCGGCAAGTCGGGGCCGTACCTGCAGGGCGAAGCCGCCGGCGGCGCACGCTTCGCCCGCGGCGAGGGCGCGTGGTGGCACGGCGACCTGATCTACTGGGTGGACACGTCAGCCGGCGCTGCGGGCGCCGGGGCGGTCTGGACCTACGACCCTGCGAAGTCCCTGCTCACCGCGTTCTATGTGTCCCCGGACGAGACCGTCGTCGACGCGCCCGACAACATCACGGTGCACGACAACGGCCTCGTACTTGCGTGCGAAGACGGCGGCGGTCTGGTCGGTGCGTCCGGCGAAGTCGTGCGCGGGGCCCGGCTTCACGCCCTAGACAGAAACGGCGGATCCGTCGAAGTCGGGGAGAACAACATCGTGATCGACGAACCCCTTCCGGGTAGACCAGACATAGAACCCGGCGACTACCGCCGATCGGAATGGGCGGGCGCCACGTTCTCGCCCGACGGCAAGACCCTGTTCGTCAACATCCAAACCCCGGGCATCACGTTCGCGATCACCGGACCCTGGGAAGCGGTGGCCTCAGGTCGGCACTCGTCCTAGGAGGTGTCCCGGGACCCCGACGGCGGCGACGTCGAATGATCGGTCCGTAGGGGACGGGCTTGTCCCGTCCCTTTGCCGTGGCAACGACAACGTCCGGCGCGGGCGGGGACAAGGGGTTACCGCCGCGCGCCCGCGCATCGTAGGGGACGGGCTTGTCCCGTCCCTTTGCCGAGGTCAACCCCCGTTCGGCGACGTTCACCTAGCCTGAGGTTCGTCCACGTAGGTAGGGACATCTTCTTCGTCGAAAATCCCGTCGATGGCCTGCCGATCATCTTCGGTTAACTGCCAATCCGCTGCCGCGGTGTTCTCTTCCAGTTCGCGTTCGTTGCGCATGCCGACCAGGGCGACGGTCAGGGCGGGGTTGCCCAGTACCCAGGCGATGGCCAGTTGGGCGACGGATTTGCCGTGGTCGGCCGCGAACGCCTTGAGCTTGTCGACGACGCGAAGTTCGGCGCGGAAGTGCTCGCCCTCGAAGAGGGGCAAGCCGAACGCCTTGCCGCCGCTTCGCCAGTCCCAGTCCACGAACGTGGTATCGGGGGTCATCGCGCCGGTCAGAAGGCCGAAGCCGAGGCTGCCGTAGGACATGAAGCCGATTCCGGCCTCGCCGCAGAACGGCAGCACGTCGGCCTCCATGCGCCGGTCGAACAGGTGATAGCCGACCTGGTTGGCGGTCAGATGCCCATGCTGTTCGCACTCGCGCATCATTGGCACGTCGTAGTTCGAGACGCCGTAGTGGCGGATCTTTCCGGCCTGCGTGAGCGCTTCCAAGGCGCCGATGGTCTCTTCGTGTGGCGTCTTGTGGTCTGGCCAATGGATCAGCAGCAGGTCGATGTAGTCGGTGTCTAGCCGACGCAGGCAATCCTCCGCATGGGCGGTGATGTGGGCGGGGGAGGCATCGCGGCCCGTAACGGCTGCCCGACCGCGCGTGTCGTCGTCCCGGTAGGCGAACCCGACCTTGGTGACCACGACAACGTCCTTGCGGCGCGCGCCCAAGCCTTGGGCAAGCAACTCCTCGGACGTGAAAGGCCCGTAGACCTCGGCAGTATCGAACAGGGTGATGCCGTGGTCGACGGCCATCTCGACGGCGCGCACGGCCGCTTTGAGGTCGATGTCCCCGTATTGGGTGCCGCCCATCTCCCAGGTGCCAAACCCGACCACGGAGCAGTTGAGGTCGGTATTGCCGAAATTGCGGTGTTCCATGTTTCTACCGTGCCGGTCAACTTCCAGCGCGTCTCCTCGAGACACGCTTGACGACTGCGTGAATCGGCGCGGCGATTATCGCGACGATGATCGAGACGACCGTGATCGCGACGACGAGCCCCAAGACAGGGATCAGGATGACCGCGAGCAGCAACCCGATCGGCACCATCACGGCCAGCACGACGAACACGACCGGCAAGGCGACGGGCAACGCGACCAGCGTACCAACCAGTGCTTCGGGTAATGCCGCCAACGCCCTCGGCTTGGTCGCGGCCAATACCGCCACTGCGCCGACAGCGATCCCGACGAGCACCCATACCCAAGGATCCATTACCGCCCCCGTGGCTCACTCGACCGCCTCATCATACGCGATGCGTTACGCGGCCCGGGCGAACGCGGATCGGCGACTGTCTCGTTGCGGCGACGTTCAGCCAGTCAATCGTCCACCACCCGCGGATGCGCTTCCACCGACGACGGTGCCATGAGTCGCCTTTGTCGATCCGTTGCCTCGGGGAAGCCGGCGGGATCGTAGAGCCGCTTCGCCCAGGTCGAATGGGGCGGACTGTATTTGTACAGAAGCGTGCGGCGTTCGTGATCGGCCGTCCACGCCGTGGCGCCGTGGATCAGGGCTTCGGTGAAGATCAGCACATCGCCCGCGGCCAGGGTCGGCTGGACAACCCAGTCCTCCCTGCGTTCGAAGCGCGCGACGTCTCTCGGCATGTGCTGGAGGAAATTCGACTTGTGGCTGCCGGGAACGCAGGCGAAGCCGCCGTCGCCGGGGCCGACGTCGGTGAGATTCCAAGTGGCCACCGTGAGACCGTTGCGCATGACGCCGTCGTGGTAGCGGTACCAGTGGTCGGACTCGTAGCGCCACGGGCCGCCGTGGAGGTTGTTCGAGCCGGCGCCTTTGCGCATGAAGATGCAATAGTCGTGGTCGATGCGCAGCCGGCGGCCGACCAAGTCCACGAGATAGGGCAGCAGTCTGTCGTCATCCATGAGGTCGACGAATCGCTGTCCCCAGGACGAGATGCCGTTGAAGCGTCGCAACGGCCCGTCCTCTGGTTGCCGTGGCCAGATCTCGTCCGCGAGTCGGATGAGAGCCTCGCACTCGTCACTGCTCAATACGTTGGGTACGACGACGAAGCCGCGCAGGTCGAAGAGAAACTTCTCCTCGTCCGTCAGGGCGCTACCGCCATCGGGCGCGGCTCTGGGTTCGATGACGGTATCCGGCAGTCGTTTGATTCGAGCCTATGTCATCCGGCTAGGTTGTTCCATGGCCACGCTTGCGAGCTTGGCGGACAGGGGTGGTTCCCTACCGAGTTCTGACTCCCGTGACGACAAACTGCGGAAGGCAAAACAGGTAGCGGTCGGTGTCTATCGCCGCTTGCGCCTCGGCGAGCATGGCGTCGACCTCGTCGGTGGCGATCGCATCGAAGGCACTCGCGTAGCTCGCCATGTTGCGCAGCACGAGCAGGCTGCCGCCCTCGGTGTCCACGCCGGCTTGTACGCGCACATCGACATCTGCGAATCCTGCGTTGAGCACGTGAGTGCGGAGCTTTCGGCCGATCTCCGGTTCCCTGAACGCCGGCGCCGCCGCTTCGAAGAAACGCCTCGTGCGGTCCCTGCCCCAGGGCTCGACGACGACGAAACCCCAGTCGCTGTCGATCAGGAGGAGACGGCCGCCCGGTTCGAGGACGCGTCGAAACTCCGCCAGCGTGGTCTGGACATCCGGAACGTATTCGAGGACGTTCTTGCAGAGCAGGCGATCCACGGCGGCGTCATCCAGCGGGATGCGGTCGCCGTCGACCAGGTGGAAGGAGATGTTGTCCGATTCCGAATTCCGACTCGATGCGTTCGCGACGAAGCTGGCGTTGAGATCGACGCCGTAGGCCCGCCCGTTTGATCCGACGATCTCCGCCATTCCCTCGGTGACGAAACCCGGGCCGCAGCCGTAGTCCAACACCCGAGATCCGGGGCGAAGACCGAGCGGGGCGAGCAGCGCTGCATGGCCTTCACGCCACACGAACATGCGCTCGTAGCGCGCAACCCGTTCGTCGTCAATGTCGCGCCAGTGGTCGGCGTAGAACGTGTTTGGGGTCATGGCATTCGTACCGTAGTGCGGGAGATCACAACGCGCCCAAGGGGCGCGCGGTCTCCCCTACGAGGGCGAAGCCGGCGGCAATCGGTACACCCGCGCCGCGGTGCCGCTGAAGAGCGAGGTCTTTTCGGTTTCGCTCAAACCCATCTTCCGGGCGACGCGTTTCATCAGGTTCCAGAGGGCGCGGTAGGAAACGCATTCCTTGTCCACGGGGAAGTTGCTTTCGAACATGCAACGGTCCGGTCCGAAGGCTTCGATGGCGTATTGGTAGAAGGGGTAGAGCAACTCGCAAAGCGCCTCGGACCCCATGGGGCCTTCGGCCCGCTGATGCATGTGGAACGGCGGCTCCCAATCCCGACCGACGCGCTGCTGGGCACCCCCGCACTTGATGACGACGTTCGGGTAGCCGGCGATGGAATCGATGCATGCCTGCCATCGGGCGATCGCGTCGCCGTCCGCGTCCGGGTCGATCTTTCCGCCGAGGTGGTTGACGATGATCGGCACGTCCGGGTGTGCCGCCGCGAGCTTGGCGAGCGTCGGCAGGCGCTCGTAGTCGGGCGAGTAGTTGTCGAAGCTCAAGTTGTGCTTGCCCAGCAGCGCGTAGCCTTCCTGGAATTGCGCGTTGAGGTCCGAGGGAAAGGGACTGCGGATGCCGCGGAAGTTGGGCGATGCGGCGAGATGTGCCTCTAGCACCTGCTCCGCGGCCGCGCCGAGCCGGAGATCGGCGGTGCTGAAGATCCCGGTGCACAAACGCGCGTTGCCGTACTTCCCGGACCGGCTCATCGCGGCGATGCCGTGGACGAACTCCGTCTCCCCGACGCAACGCATCTCCTCCGGTCCGTCGGAGCGGTAGAACGCGCCGCACTGGGCGAAGACCGTCTGCACCACGTTGTGGCCGGACACCCGGATTTCCTCGGCCATCTCTTCGCAGAGGTAGACGTTCTGCTCCCAAAGCGCTCCTTCTCCGCGCATGTCCCACAAGTGGTGGTGGGGATCGATGATCGGCAGGTCTGGCTCCAGCGCGTCTTCCGGCTGCTCCCGCGCCAGCCACTCCTCCAACGGCGCGTTCTCCGCGTAGGGCATGTGATCGCTCCAAGTCTCTTCGGGTTCGCTTGCGTCAAACGATACACAAACAGAGGACTCCACAGTCGTGAAGTATGCTGTCGCGTTGATCGGAACGGAGCGGAATCGGATGCGCACAACACTGTTGATGCTTGTTGCCAGCCTCGCCTTGCACACAACGGCTGCGGAGCTTCCCCCGCGGACGGCGCTCGATGACTACATCGACAGGGCCGACGACAGCCACGCCTGGCAGATCGCGGCCACGCAGGAGGTCGAGGGCACGCGAATCGTCGTCGTCGACATGGTGTCCCAGCACTGGCTCACCGACGCCGAAGTAGACCGAACCGAGTGGCGGCATTGGCTTCGCCTTTCCATTCCGCCGACCGTCTCAACCGATATCGGCTTTCTCTACATCACCGGCGGCCAAAACACGGACACCGTTCCCGAGGTTCTCGATCCCGGGATGATCGCCATCGCGAACGCCACCGGTTCCGTGGTGGCGGAACTGGGCATGGTTCCCAACCAACCCCTGGTCTTCGACGGCGACGGCGTGCCGCGCGGCGAGGACGACCTGATCGCCTACAACTGGGCGCAATCCTTGCCGGGCGACGGCAGTCGACTCGCGCTCGACGCCATGACCAAGAGCGCCGTGCGAGCCATGGATACGGTGTCGGCTGTACTCGCGACCCCGGCGGGCGGCGAGCACCGTGTCGAGCGGTTCGTGGTTTCCGGCGGTTCGAAACGAGGTTGGACAACCTGGCTCGTCGGTGCCGTGGACGACCGCGTGGTCGCGATCGTGCCGATCGTGTTCGACGCACTCAACAGCGAGGCATCGATGCGCCATCACTTCGCCGCCTACGGCTATTTCTCGCAGACCGTGGGCGACTACGTCCGGCACGGCATCCTGCCGCGTCTGGGCGAACCCGCAGTCAGCAAGCTGATGCGTGTCGTGGACCCGTACCAATACCGGCACCGGGTGACGGTTCCCAAGCTGATCCTCAATGCCACGGGCGACGAGTACTTTCTGCCGGATTCGTCGCGTTTCTACTGGAATGGACTACGCGGCGAGAACTATCTGCGGTATGTCCCGAACTCCCCCCACAGCATGCAGGGCACCGATGTCCTTGACACGGTCGCGGCGTTTCACTGGCTCCTTGTCAACGACCGGCGACCCCCACGGTTCTCGTGGACGCACAACGATGGCGCTTTGCGCGTGGTGGCATCGGACCAACCAGAAAGCGTGCTGCTCTGGCAGGCGACAAACCCGGCGTCGCGCGACTTCCGCCTCGCCATCCTAGGTCCTGCATTCACCAGCACGTCCGTCGAAGCTGACGAGCACGGCATCTACACGGCCCGGGTTCCGGCGCCCGATCGCGGGTGGAGGGCCTGGTTCCTCGAGCTGACCTTTGAGGTGGGCGCACCCAAACCGCTGAAGCTCACCACGGAGGTCGTCGTCACGCCGGATGTGCTGCCCTTCGAGAACAAGCCTATCCACCTGCCCACGTCGATCACCGTCGTTTGTTCGGCGACCGATCCGGCCAAGGCCAGAGATGCAGTCCACGGCGCACCCAAGGAGGCGTTGGCGATCGACAAAATGACCACCGAGATCCTCGGCGACCGACTCTACGTCAACTGGACCCCGGCCGGCGATATGCGCACAAGCGCACTGGCAATAGGCGAGTTTCTTGAGGCCGAAGGGTGCGGGAACGGATACTTCCAGCTCGAATCCGGCGAAGGCATGACCCTTCCTCCCGCCCGCTGACCGAAGCCGTTGACCGCGTTGGTCGCTAGTAGCCGGGGATATGGCTCACGCGGCGTATCCCCAGTAGGTGAATCCGGCGATCCTGGGCGTTGAGGGCAGGTACATCGTCTCCAGCTGACAGACGTTGAAGCCGCCCTCGGCGAGCAGGCCGGGGATGTCCCGGTTCAAATGGCAACCGCCGGCGAGCCTCGTCCAGATCGGGTCGATGCGATCCTGCCAGCGTCGAACATCGTCGTCCGGCGCCCGGCCGTGTTCGCTGAACAGCAGCTTGCCGCCCGGTTTGAGTACGCGGCGCATCTGCTTGAGGGCCGTTTTCCAACCCGGGATCGTACACAGCGTGTAGGTCATGACGACGGTGTCGGCGCTGTTGTCGGCGAGCGGGATCTCCTCGCCGGGTAGATCGAGCCAGCGCAACTCGAACGGCGCTGCCTCGACCCGGGCGCGCGCCTTCTCCCGCATGCCGGCCGACGGCTCCAGGCCCCAGACCAATTCGACCTTCTCGGCCGCATAGAAGGGGATGTTGAGGCCGGAGCCCATGCCCACCTCGAGAATCCGACCCTCTGCCTGCGGGACCACCTTTTCGCGCTGTCTGCCGATGGGTCGGGCTCCGCACCCCATGTCAATGCAGTGGGGCAGAATGCGATCGCTGTAGAAACCCATGACGGTCGACGGCTAGTACTCGTGCATCTGGCTTTGGGCAATGCGCTCCAGAATTCTGAGCCGCAAGTCATCCGCGTCGCTCCGGTAATCACTTACGCCTGCAAGATTTCGTTCCTCGTTGGGATCGTTCTCGCGGTTGAACAGCATGTAGGTCTCGCCGTCCTTGTTGAGCCCGATCTTCCACTCGTCGTTCAACAGCATGAACTCGCCCATGATCTCCGACAGGGCATCGTCACGCTGCCGACTACCATCGAGGGCACCGACCAGCGACTTGCCAACCTGGCGATACGCCAGTTCGCCGCCAGCCAACTCCACCAAAGTCGGTCCCAGATCGGCGGTTTCCGCCGGTGAGTCGTTCACGATGCCCGAATGCTCGGCACCTGGCGTCCTAACAATCAGCGGTACCCGCACCGCGCCGTCGTAGAAGTTGCTCTTGGAAACTAGACCATGATCCCCGTTCATCTCCCCGTGATCCGAGGTGAAAGCGATCACCGTCGCATCCATTTCGCCCCGTTCCTCTATTACTGCGAGAATCTCGCCAATCTGGTCGTCGATCAGGGAGACGCTCCCGGCGTAATCCGCGCGCATGGCGCCCACTTCGTCTGTCGTGAAGGGCGGATAGCGTTGCATGCCCTCGAACCTTCGATCGATTTGTCCCCTCGGCCTCGGCGGGTCGGCCTTGTTCATCGCGGGCGGAGGCATCGAGTCAGGGGCATACCGACTGGCATAGGGTTCCGGGGTGTCCCAAGGCTGGTGCGGACCGCCCCAGCTGACCCAGCAGAACCAAGGTTCGTCCCGATCGTAGGATGACAGATAATGCTTCGCCTGCTGCCCGACATAGACGTCGTAGTAGTCCGGGAGCGGCAGGACGGAAGGGCGAACTACCCATGCCTTGTTGGCTGCCCGCTCCTTGAAGTCGTCCCGGTACGCGTCGAGCAGTCCTTTGTCCTCCCACAGCGCGGTCATGTGGCTCATCCCACTCGTCGAGGCGCGAGGGCCGCCGACCTCGTCCACATCATCGAGACCCAAGGCGTGCAGCAGATCCTCCTTGTCTCGGAGATCAGAGCGGCCGTGCGGGTGCAGATGCGTCTTACCGAACAGGCTTGTTCGATAACCGAGTTTCCGAATCTCGCGCATCCAGTTATCGGCGTCCGCGGGGACCGTGTAGGGAATGTGGCCCCAGACACCGTTGTTGTGCGGGTAGGCGCCGGTCGCCAGCGTCACCCGCGCCGGCACGCAAAGCGGCGATGTCGTGACGCAGTTGCTGAAACGCACGCCCTCGGCGGCGATACGGTCCAGATTCGGCGTGTCGACCCAGCCGCCGCTGCAACCCATGGCGTCCCAGCGCTGCTGATCGGTCATCAGGAAGAGGATGTTGTGCATCGGTCCCATGCCCTTACCATAATGAAGCCGACCACGAGCCGAAACAGCTAAATGCCCGATGACATAGCCTTCCATCCGTCTTCACCCGAACGGGCGAAGACGCTCGCGAGCGAGCAGATCGGGCGATTCAATGAGGACGGATTCGTTCGACCCCTCGATGCTCTCACAGGCGACGAAGTTGAGTCGGCCCGCGCCTACTTCGAGTCACTGTTGTCCCGCATGCAGGCAATGAAGGACGGGCGCAACACCTACGCGCTCGACGGCTATCACCTGCGTTGCCGCGGCATCTGGGACATGGCGCTCCATCCGAATATCCTGGACTACGTCGAGGATCTTCTCGGGCCCGACTTCGTATGCTGGTCGACGCACTATTTCTGCAAGATGGGCGGCGACAGGAAACGGGTGCCCTGGCATCAGGATGCAACCTATTGGCCGGTGCGTCCGACGAAGACCGTCACCGTCTGGCTCGCCATCGACGACGTCGACGCGGAGAACTCGCCACTTCGGTTCGTTCGGGGCAGCCATCGTCTAGGGGCCGTGGAGTGGCGCAGGGCGGAAGGCGATATCGTGCTCCACCAGGAAGTTCCGGACGTCGAACGCTTCGGCGACCCCGTCGACAACATTCTGCAGGCCGGTCAAATCTCCATCCACGCGAGCACGCTCATCCATGGCTCGGCACCGAACCGATCGGATCGTCGCCGCTGCGGCCTCGCGCTGCGCTACATACCGTCCAGCTGTGGTGCGGTTCCCGGCGCGGAACGCGTCCTGAACATCGGGGTCCCTTGTCGCGGTGATCTCGGCAAATGGCATCGCAACGAACCGCCCAAGGGCAACGATCTCACGCCCTTGCATCGACACTACCGCGACTGACGGGTTTCGGACACGCGAATCGGGCGGGGGCGCGTCCTTCGGACGCGATGCCCCGCCCCTACGGGGCTGGTAGGATTAAACGCTGCACGCGACCGGGAACACCCCAAGGAGATGTCTCCATGTCCATCGAGGTGACTCCAATCGACGCCACCCTGGGTGCCGTCGTCACCGGCGTTGATCTCGCCACGCTCGACGACGACACGTGGGAGGAGATCCACGATGCCTTTCTGACCTTCGGATTGCTGGTGTTCCCCGGTCAGCACAATCTCGACGATGAATCCCAAGGGGCGTTCGCGCTTCGCTTCGGCAAGACCGAGAAGCTGTACCCCAAGCAGGCAAGCCCGATCGCAAGGTTCTCCAACCAGACGGCAGACGGCACGCTGGCGCAGCCCGGACAGCAGCAATACCAGATGCTGAAGGGCAACGAGGGTTGGCATACCGACAGCACGTACATGCCGCTCGCCGCCAAGGCCGGGATGTTGATGGCGCTGGTGGTGCCGCCCGAAGGCGGGGAGACGGAGTTCGCCGACATGCGGGCCGCGTACGACGAACTGGATGACGCCACGAAGGAGCAACTCGAGCGGTTGTCTGCCTACCACTCGCTGTACCACTCCCAATCCAGGTTGGGCTACACCCACACGACCGACAACCAGTACGGCTTCCATGACAAGGGCGCACCGCTGCGTCCCGTCATCAAGACGCACCCGGAGACCGGCAGAAAGTCGATCTACACCGGCCGACACGCCTACGGGATTCCGGGGATGAGCGAGCACGCGTCGGAGGGGCTGCTCACCAAGCTCCTCGACGATGCCTGCCAGCCGCCGCGCACCTATCGGCATTCGTGGACCGTTGGCGATCTGGTGGTCTGGGACAACCGTTGCGTGATGCACCGGGCCCGACCGTACGACTCGAACTACACCCGGGTATTGCGGGCGTCACGTATCTCCGGCGAGCCGGAGTCCGAATTGGCACCGACCTTCGCCGATCCGCGAGCGGACGCGTTCCACCCGTCGTCGACGAACCAGTCGTCGTTGAACCAACAGCGGCAGGCCGCCGCGCGCGCCCGATAGCCGTGCTCAACGTCCGAGACCATAGCGGGGCAATGCCTGACCAAGTCCCCCTTTGGTGGGGCCTCGGTGCAGCGCTTTGCGTGGCCCTAATTCCTATTGCCCACGGTCAATCAGGCGAGGTATTGAGCGTCCAGTCCGCGACCGTCAAGGACGGCGCCGTCGAGGTCTACGGGATCATCCGCAGGCTCGGGGAACACCCGTTCGAGGACGGTACTGGTCTCGCCGTTCAGGTCACGGCGGCGGATTCCGACGCGTCGACCACCCTAAGGCTGGAGGCGGATGGCAATCCGTGCCCGGACTGCACGGCAACCCACTACGTCCTCGTGCGTGAACCGGGTGACGAAGATCCCGAGATGCTGGCCCGTACGGCCCCCGGTCCCGTGACCTACCTCCACCTCGACGGCAAGGAATACATGGTGGCAGACGTCGCCTTGTCGTGGACCGACGGCCAGCCGAGACTAAAGCGCGCCACGCTGTGGCAGACCGGGTTCGCACCGCCGGTCCTGAAGCGGAAGGTGAGAATCCGTTTCGATGCGCCGCTCGATTCCCGTCCCCTCGCCGACGACGTCGCCGGGATGGCGATGCGGGACGCGATGGAACGGGCCCGTCTCGCCCAACGCGCATATGAAGAGGCTGTGCAACGGCATGAGCGGGCGAACGATGAATGAAGAGAGCGCCAAACAGGCGATTGCGGTCGCCAAAGCGTTCGTCGAGACGTTCAATGCGCAAGACCACGAACGCCACGCGGCAACTCTGAACTATCCGCACATCCGCCTCGCGAACGGAAGGTTCACCACCATCGAGAACGCCGAAGCGTTCATTGCCGGCTCGAAACGCGGCGAGTCCCGGTTGCAGGAGGAGGGCTGGCACCACACCGTCGTAGCGAGTCTCGAAGTCGTGCACGCAGGAAAGGACAAGGTGCACATCGCCATACGCAATGACCGTTGTCGCGCCGATGGAACGGTCTACCACAGCTTCGACACGTTCTGGATCGCCACGCTGGTCGACGGCCACTGGGGCATCCAGTTCCGGTCGAGTTTCCTGCACGCGGAATAGGGGTTTGGGCCGACCAAAGGCGTAGGGGTCGGGCTTGTCCCGTCCCGGCGCGCCCGTCGGGCGCGTTTCGAGAATGCTCGCGCATTCTCGTGGCAACGGCTGACGCCTTGCATCGCCGGAGCACGGGCGACCGCAAGGGTCGAGCGGGCGACGACAAGCGTCGCCCCTACGGGGACGTCAGAATGTCGATGGCTTGTTCGCAGGCTGCGTCAGCGCGTTGCTCGACCTCTTGCGGCGTACAGCTACCTAGCGGGTGGTCCAGGATGACGAACGGATAGTCCGGCATACCCATCATGCGGGCGATGTTGCGGGCGGTAACCTCGAACGGCGCGGTGCATAGAACCACTGCCCGTTTGCCGGTCTGCTCGAAGGTGATGCCGTCATGCAAACTGCACGTCGAGCAACTGCCTCAGTCGCCCGCCGCGGTGATGAGGTAGTCGCACTCCGGCGAAAGATCGGTCAGCAACTCCGCCGGCGCTGGCGCCGAGGCGTTGTGCTTAGTGGCCATAGGTAGGACCTTGCCGCCGAACCGAGCCTTCAGCCGGGCGGCGGTCTCGATCAGCAAGGCGTCGCCATTGTGCTTGTGGTTCCACAAGAGGCCGATGGTCCGTCCTTCAAGGCTGCCAAGCGCCGGTGCCCGGATTGCGGATCCTTCCTTGGCGGGCACCGTGGGATCAACGAGTCTCATGCGTTCCTCCGATTACTCAACAATCGATGCAGACGCCAATGGCCTGGGTTTGCATGATGGAGCCGCGCCCGCGACTCCAAGACGGGATGAACGACGAATGTCCACCGGCATCGCCACCGCCCACGGTCACGAGGATATCGTCCGGCCCAATCCCGCGGTGGCAATCGTCCCGGCCTTGGCGCTTATAGCCGCGGTCAAGCTTGCCGAGGCGCTCGATGGTCGCGCGTGGGTGTTTGGCGTGTGCGAAGAGGTACTCGCGCACCTGCGCCTTTGACCAGCCCGGTCGGGCGACAATCTCGGCATGTTCCGGGGAGAGCACGACCACGCTCTGGCCGGTACTGATGCAGCCGTAGTTGGCCATGGCGTGCGCCATCGTATCGAGGATCGCTTCCGGGGTGTTCCCGCCGTGGTTTTCCACATTGCAGAACCCGGCGCCTGCAAAGGCCGTTACCGTGCTGACGCCATCGGGATAGCCCAACTCTTCGCACAACGGCGGCCACGGATTCCGGTCCGCCCGTTCGGCGATGCAGAAGCTGTACTTGCCGGGATTGCCCTGTGTCGACTTGTCGGCGATGCCCGGTACGATCTTGAACACGTTCATGAGGGTTAGGCGGATCGTCCGGCCAATGGTCGCGTTGGCGCGGTTGCCCGGCCCGAACAGGTTGACGCCTGCGTTCATGCCGATCTCGTCGACGATCGGCCCGCTCACGATCAACAGGTGGCCGGAGCCGCCGGTGCTCACCGTGCTGCCGTGGAAATTGAAGGGTTCTCGGTCCATCGCTTCGAAAGCCGCGACGACGATCGGAAAGTACTCGGGCAGACAGCCCGCCATGACGGCGTTCACTGCCGCCGCCTGCAGCGTCAATTCCAGCCGCGTGGCCGGATGATGGGCGATGACGGTTTCGGGTGGCCGGCCTTCCATCGCCAGCATGGCGTGGACCCGGCTCTGCTCCGGCGGCACGACGGGCAAGCCGTCGGTCCAGCCCTGCTCGTAGCAGTAGTCGATGGCTTCGAGAAGATCGTCGTCGATCTCGTGGGTCGTCACTGTTTGGGACTCGTCCATGGTCAGTCCCAGACCTTCTCCCATCGCCCGCTCTCCACCGAACGGTACATCGCGAGCGCGGTGCGTAGTTCGCCCAACGAAAACGCGGGTGACGCCTCGAGTTCCTTGCCGTCGAGCACCGCGCAACTGAAGTCGTGCAGTTCCACGCCGTAGCTTGCCGCCTTGCCTTCGAAGGCGCTCATGACCGCCAGGCCATCCGGATGTTCGCCGTTGTAGAGCATCAGTCTGCCGTTCCGGCCACGCTCCATCACCAATTCGCCGTTCGTGCCGGTGATCCGGAAGTCCTCGACCGGTCCAACGGCGCCGGTGCTTTGCAGCGCGTCGAAGGTGCCGACGACGCCACTCTCGAAGCGGAACAGGGCGTGTGCCGAGGATTCCCCCTCCATGTCGGCGACATGACGGGCGGTTGCCGCGATGACCTCGTCGACCTCGCCGAGCATCATCCGCATCGGGCGGATCCAGTGGGCGCCTCCATCGATTGAGATCCCGCCCCCGGCACGGGCCAACTCGTAGCGCCAAGGGATGACGCCGGGCGGAACGGTCAACGGGTCGTAGAAGCAGGCCCGGGCGGTGATAACATCGCCGATCGCTCCGGCGTCGATGAGTTCCCTCGCCTTCTGGACGTCGGTCCAGTATTGAGCCTGCTCCGCGATCATGAACACCGTGCCCGACTGTTCGGCCGCCGCCTCCGCCGCCGCGAGAATGCGTTCGCAGCTTGCGAGGTTGTGAGCCATGGGTTTCTCGAGGCAGACGTGCTTGCCCGCAGCGAACGACTCGACGGCGGCTTGTTCGTGCAGGTCGTGGGGCAGCATGATGTCCACCGCATCGAAGTCGCCTTCCGCCAACGCTTCGGTGAGCGATGTGAAAGCCGCCGCGCCGGTCCGTTCCGCCATCGAGGCTAGGTTAGCCGGATCCGTGTCGACGACGGCGGTCACGTCGATTCTCGGGGCGTAGTGCTGGATTCCTCGCCAATGCGCCCGGGCGATGCCGCCGCAGCCGACGAACGCCAGCGTTAGGCGGTCGCTTTGCGTCACGTCAACGTGCCGTCAGCCGGGCAAGGGCTGATTCGTTCAACTCGATGCCAAAGCCGGGTTTGTCCGTCAGTACCATGACGCCGTTCTTGGGCAGCACGTCTTCGCCGTAGAGTTCTCCCACCTCGTCGAGAGGACCGGAGAACTCGATGGAGAACTCGTGCGGGCGGGTCGCGTTCTGCACCGTCGCATAGACGTGCAGCGATGCCATGGAATTGATGCCGGCCTGGGGGCTGTGCGGCATCACCGGTTTGTCCAAGGTGGTTGCCATCTCGTAGATACGCTTGACCTCGCTGGGTCCCCCCGCGTTCAGAATGTCGGGCTGCAGGATATCCGGGTCGCCGAGCAGGACCAGGTGATGGAACC
Organism: Gammaproteobacteria bacterium; assembly: GCA_009846005.1. Classification (GTDB taxonomy): domain Bacteria; phylum Pseudomonadota; class Gammaproteobacteria; order Pseudomonadales; family Azotimanducaceae; genus VXYL01. The sequence continues at coordinate 20,566 of VXYL01000097.1, forward strand.
ACCAGCGGAACGCGTCCTGCTCGCCAGCGGAGACCGCGACGTCCAGGGCATCGCTGATCTGCTTCAAGCCGGGCAGGTCGTAGTGCGGGATGGGTTCCTCGAAGTGGTCGATGCCGAGGGATTCGAAACGCCGGCCTTGCTGGATGGCCGTGGATACCGAATAGCCGTTGTTGGCGTCGAAGCCGAGATATTCGCCGCCAGCGAGGAACTCGCGCGCCGCCTTGAACAGTTGGTAGTCCTTCTCGGGATCTATGTCCTGGCGCCAACCGCGCCAGTCCATGCGGATCTTGAAGGCCCGGAAACCCCGCTCCCAACCCTCCTTGACGAGTGCCAGCATCTCCTCCGGCTGCATCCGCCAGCCGGAACCCGTGCTCCAGTAGAGCGGGATCGTCGTCCGCCTGGCACCCCCCATGAGCGTGTGCACCGGCAACCCCGTGTCCTTGCCTAGGAGGTCCCAAAGCGCCACGTCCACGACGCCGACCACCCATCCCGGCAGTTTGTAGAACCGCTCGTCCCGACCGAGGGCGAAGGTCTCCCAATGGCGGTCGATGAGCCGAGGGTCCTCGCCGACCAGGGCCGGCTTGATGGCCCCGGCCAAATAGCCGTTGAAGACGGCGTTGTTGCGGCCGGGGACTTCCGCCCAACCCTCGACGCCGGCGTTGGTCTGGATTCTGAGCAGTCCCTTGCCGAGGTTCAGGGGCGTGCAAGTGATGTCGGTGATCTTCATGGCGCAACACTATATCAAGGCACCCAGGGCACCGCTTTCGAAGCGGACGGTATACTCGATCAAATGCAGATCGACCGGGCCGTCGGCCAAGTCCCCGTTCACAACCCTCGAGAGGAGCACGCAAGGTGCCAAACAGACTTGAAGGCAAGGTAGCCATCATCACCGGCGGCAACAGCGGCATTGGCGAGGCCACGGGGCACTTGTTTGCCCGGGAAGGTGCGAAGGTCATTCTCATGGCGCGACGGGAGGCCCAGGGCCAAGCTGTCGCGGCCGCGATAAGAGAGGCCGGTTTCGAGGCCACGTTCATCGCCTGCGACGTCGGGGACGATGACTCCGTGAAGGCGGCCGTCGCCAAGGCCGCGGAGGCCTACGGTCAAATCGATGTCCTGTTCAACAACGCCGGCGGAGGTGGCGGCGGTCGCTTTCCCAACGAGCCCCATTCGGATTGGCTGCGCATCGTCAACACGAACCTCACCGGCACGTTCTACGTCAGCCAGGCGGTGTGGCCGCACCTCGTGGCGGCGGGCGGCGGTACGGTCGTCAACATGTCTTCGCTCGCCGCGCAGCGGGGGTTCAGCCCGAAGATGCAGGACGAGTTCGGGACCGCGTCGGCGTCCTACTACGCCGCCAAGGCGGGGGTCGACGCACTGACACGCTACATGGCCGGGGCCGGCGGACGGGACAATATCCGGGTCAACTGCGTGCGGCCGGGTCAGATTCTCACGCCGGGTGCCACTCGCGGGACGCTCAACGATCGCGACGGCGGACATCACGTGTTCGAGAAGATGTTCGACTACGCGCAGATCGTGCAGGGACCGGGGTATCCCGACGACGTGGCGAACCTCGTCCTGTTCCTGGCCTGCGACGAGTCGCGGTTCATCTCCGGCGAGATCATCAACGTCGACGGTGGCGTTGCCGCCAAGATCTGATCTCGCAGGGCGTCGTTCCCCGATATGACGGCGCAAGACGTTCGCTGCCCGGATTGGCTTGCGACGCAACTCCTCGCCCATCGCGACCAGCATGGCCCCCACTACCAGGGGTTCCTTTCGGACCACCTGCCCATGGCGATGCTGGCGATGCACGCTCTCGGGGCTCGGCGAACGCAACTCGAGGCCTACGCCGACAGCTACAAGGTGCGCTTGGATGCGCCGGTGCAACACGCCACCGAAGCGCCCAACACCTACGCCGAGGCGATAGGCGACCTCTCCTCCTACGGAGCGCTGCTTGGCTACTTCGACCGCGAAATCGCCACCCAGGGGTTGCGCGCGACGTTGAACCGGTTCCTCCCAGCACTGATCAGCGGCTGGGTACGCTTCGCGTTCCACCCCGTCATTCGCCTCGCCTACGGAATCCGCTTCGGAGTCGAGTCCGAAGTCGCCGCCGGTCTGGCCTATCTCACCTGTGCCGGGCCGGACGATGCCTTGCTGGCGCTGGCGAAGACCGCGCGGCGGCGAAACGAATTGGCATTTCCCGAGCCCGTCATGACCGTCGACGGGGAACCCTTCGAACAACGGTACAAGGTGACGGTCGCATCCGGGGCATTGACGTCGCGCGTTGCTGTCGTGCCCGACAACCGGCGCGTCTTAGCCGAAACGGGATTGGCACTGTTCAATGCCACCCGCGACTTCTTCGCCCTTCATGTCGTCACTGGTACACACGCCCTCGGCGTCTGTGCCGATGCCATTGGGCTCGACGTCGACGGGCTCTTGAGTGCCGGCGTGCTGGCGGCGTACTTGACGATCGGCGCGCCGCGGTTCGAACCGCAGGCCAAGCCAACGCCAACACATATCGACGACGAGCACGACGCCAAGATGGCGTTCAGTTGTCTGGAGCAAGCCCGCCGACTTCGCAGCCGACGCTTTGAAGAAGCCGCGGCCGTGTACACGCCCGGATAGTTTGCGCCACAAACAGGGAGGCCGTGGGGCCGCAGACGTTCAAGGAACACAGGTCGTGGGGGACGGGCTTGTCCCGTCCCGTTGTCCAAAAGGTCCAGGAAGCAGTTACGTCGGGTACGACCGCGCGCCCTGACGGGCGCGGTAGGGTCGCCCCTACGACCGGCAACAAAAAAGCCCGAGGGCGAACCCCTCGGGCTTTCGTTTGATGCCTGACAACGACCTACTCTCACATGGGGAGACCCCACACTACCATCGGCGCTGAGACGTTTCACTGCTGAGTTCGGGATGGAATCAGGTGGTACCGACTCGCTATGGTCGTCAGGCAAACCGTATAACCGGTTTTGCAATTCGTAGCCAATGAAGCCGCTACGACGCTTGTGCGTCGACCGACTAGAGAAGAATGATGTGCGCCCGGGTGCACCGGTACTTCACGCTCAAGCCCTTGCGGACTCGGTTATATGGTCAAGCCTCACGGGCAATTAGTACGGGTTAGCTCAACGCCTCGCAGCGCTTACACATCCCGCCTATCAACCTCGTAGTCTACGAGGGCCCTTAAGAAATCTTGGAGATTTAGTGAGATCTCATCTCGAGGGGGGCTTCCCGCTTAGATGCTTTCAGCGGTTATCCCGTCCGGACGTAGCTACCCGGCGATGCCACTGGCGTGACAACCGGAACACCAGAGGTCCGTCCACTCCGGTCCTCTCGTACTGGGAGCAGCTCCTCTCAAATCTCAAACGCCCACGGCAGATAGGGACCGAACTGTCT
>VXYL01000012.1 GCA_009846005.1 Gammaproteobacteria bacterium
GGTTGGGAACGATGCAGTCGTAACCGTTCGAGCCCGCACCACGGCTTACCTTCTCGTAGCCCGAAGGGCAACCGGGTGAGCGAAAACTCCCGACATCACGATGCTCACCGATAATGCTGTACTCCGATTTGTACGGCCGAGCCGTAACCGTATATGTAACGTCGGGCCAGAACCGCCTGAACGTGAAGCGGTCGCCCTGGCTTGGACGAAACCTGAAACCGCGTCGCTGGACCGCGCCGTTGACGTCGGGTTCGGAATACGCGTAAATGAACCAGCCGCCCGAAGCCGCTATGCCATCCGAAGTGCTGTCGGGGACCGTAACTTCCACCTCGCGATCACGGTTCCGCCGCACCGCATTTCCGGGTGCAAACGCCCAACCGCGCTCTGCGGCGGCAAGCGACGTCTCCTCAGCCAGTGTCTCGGCCGGTGCCAACGGCTCGGGTTGGGGACCAGCACATCCGGCTACCCCGACCAACAGTGAAAGCATCGTTGCTTTCCGCATACAGCCTCCTTTAGAACAAAGAACCCTTCCGGGCGCGCCTTGCCCCCCCGCGTCGCCCGTTCACCCTCGCGTTGCTGTCTGGCACGCTCCGGTGCCGGCAGAGTTCGTCGCTCTGATGGCGAAATCCTTCTGCTCCCCCGCCCCAAAACCGACAAACACCGAAATGGAGATGCTCACCTGGCTCCCGGACGGCCGGTACGGTTGGAGGTACGCATTGAGGGCGCAGTTGTCGCTGACGTAAATGCGGTACGCCGTGATCGGGTCGTCGGAATCGAAATTCGCCGGGCGGTCCCACGACAGGATGTATTCGTTATTCCGGCTGCCCGGGGTCCACGTGAAGTTCTGCACAACCCCCGGCGGAGTGCTGCTCAGATCCTCGCGCGTAACCTCGATGATCGTCACCGGCCCGGTTCCGTGGCTGTTGGCGCCGCGCACCTTGTAGCTCCGGGTCACTCCGGCACGATGGGGTCCGTAGGTGAATCGTGGCCGGTCCCCTCCGGTGGACACCCACACGCCGCTGCGGATCTCGATCTCCCACCGATGCGCCTCGCCGCCGGTATCGGCAACCTTCCACGTCAGGCGGACGTTGTCGTTCCCGAGGAGCTTGGACTTCAGGTCCTGTGGTGCGTCGGGCGCTCCGGGGGCGCTGCCGGCGGCCGTTGCGTAAATGGTCGACTTCTTGCCGTTGAACCCGTTGTCGGCGTCACCGAATCTTGCGCGGATCTCGTGCCGGTACCGGCGCCCGTCGACGCCGGTAAACCTTTCGCGGGAGGCAGTTGCCGGAATCGAACGCCACTTCTCCCAGTCAACCCTGACCTGGTAGTCGCGGAGCGGTAGGCGTTCGCTCGTATAGGTGGGAGGCTCCCACGAGACTTCGACAACGCCGGGGCCGTGTTCTTCCTGGCGGAAGTTGACGACCGCAGTCTCGTCCGCCGGTCTGCTGGCCGCCATCGCCGCCGCCGCCATCGGATCGACGGCGCTCGCGGCGCCCATCGGCGAGACGCTCTCGTTCGCGCAGCCGGTCACGAGGAGGACGGCCGCTCCGAGGGTGGCCAGCCGGAACCGCTTGGAGGGAATGGTGTGCGCCGCCCTCCGGGCTTTTGAATTCCCGTCTTCAGCATTGATCATGATCTGCCTCCGTGTATTTTTTTGCGTGATCATCGGCGGGAAGCTCTCCCATGCTACCGACTGCATAAAGAATACCCTTCCGACTCGCCCCGGTGCGCCGTCCGCATAGCGGGGATGGGGACAGCGGAACCCCGTCATGTTGACGGGGCCGATGCGGGCGCGACGCCGTATCCTTTTCCAAGGAAAGCCGCAGCAAACTGCGAGTTTGACGGAGCCGAATCCCGGAGGTCCGGATGAGTCAGGAGGATCTGTTCCAGCGTAGCGTCGCCTCGTTGCACAGGGCCGCCATGGACGATGCCCACTGGGTGTCCGCGGCTTCCGCGGTGAACGACGCCATCGGCGCCACGGGCCACGGCTTGGCGCTCGGCCACGGGTTCTCGCCGCGTGATGGCGAACTGCTCTTCTGGCGCATGCACTTCGGAAGGCAGCGTCGTGAGGATTGGGAGCAAACCTATGTCAACGAGTACTGGCATCGTGACGAGCGCATCCCGCGGGCTTTTGACCTGCCGGATGGCGAGCTGACGCACACCGGGACGCTTTTTTCCAGTGACGTGAGGAAGACCTCGGCGCTCTACAGCGAGCTGCTGAGCGATATGCAGGCCCAGGACGGGCTCAACGTGCGTATGGATTGGTTCCCGCCATCGAGCCTCTTTTGGAACGTGTGCGATTCCATCGAGAAGACTGGGTGGTCGTCCGATCAAGTCAGAATGATCGAGCACCTGCGGCCTCACATCCGATCGTTCATATCGATACGGCAGACTTTGGTCGATGCCGGTGCGCTTGGCGCGTCGCTCCACCATCTCCTCGACAACACCCGGACCTCCGTCATGCAGTTGGACCGGACCGGGCGAGTCGTGGAGGCGAACGATCAGGCACGCGACTTCTTGCGAAGCGGCGAGGCGTTGTCGGCGCCGGGAGGGTTCCTTCGTGCTACCAAACCGATGGAGAACGCGAAACTGCAGCGCCTGCTGGGAAAGGCCCTGCCGCAGTTCGGTGTTCAGGGCGTGAGCGGATCGATGGCGATCTGGAGCTATGGCCCCGCCACCACCTTGTTCATTCATGTCCAGCCCGTGGGAGCAGAGTCCAGGGGCCGCCATGCAGACGCGGTCGCTGCACTCGTGTTCGCTGTACGGCCGGCGAGCCCGGTCTGGATCAAGTCCGATGCGGTGGCGTTGGCATTCGATCTGACGGCGACTGAGAGTGAAGTCGCCGTAATGCTGGCTGCCGGCCAAACCGTGCGTGATATCGCGGCGTCAACCGGTCGAAAGGAAAGAACCGTCCGGTGGCACCTCCAGCAGATCTTCCGCAAGCAGCACATCACCCGGCAAGCCGAACTGGTCCGGCGCGTGTTGTCGCTTCAGGCCATCGCCGGATCCCGCGAGCCCGAACCGCCGGCCGGTCGCGGTCGCGCCGATAACGATGTAACGGACTGACGGACCTGCTCCGCGATTCCGTCATCGGTGATCTCGAACGCGAAAATGGCGGCGGTCTCGCCGACAAGGACCGTCACCGACGTGTCCGCGGCCGTCCAGTCCTGTGTTTCGCTCGGATCCGGGTAGTTCAGCGCCAGGATGGTGTCGGGGATCGCGCCGGCCGAAAGCCGGATCGGGATCTCGGTGGGCGCGGTGGGCGCGTCCGACACCTCGATCGACACATAGACTGAATCCCCTTCACGGTACGTGTGAACGGCGCCGTCCAACGGGAATGGCGACATCTGATGTGATCGGCGGCGCGTCCCCGGCGACCGTGACGTTGACCGAAAAATCCGTGATCTGGAAGGCCGTGTTCATGTAGTAGCCGGTCCATGAGGTGCTCCCGGCCGAAACGCCCGTGACGGTGATCGTATGCGTCCTCCCTTGTGTTCGGGAAACGACGGTCGCGATCGACGCATCCGCGTCGCCGTTCATGTCGGCGCCGGTGAACGGAGCCGGACCGATGTCGTTGACGAGGAACTCGAAAACCGAGTCCACGGCAACCGATACATCCACCTGAATAACCATCCGAGATGCCGTCGACTCGACGTCGGCAGGCGTCGCTTCGGCGAGCGATACTGGCTCCACCAGCTCGGACTCGCTGCAGGCAGCCAAGAGCAGGCAAGCCAGCGCAATCCTGCAGGTTTGGGCGAACGATTTCATGGCAGTCGCAGTCGTCGAGTTGCTTTTGGCGTCGGCCGGAGGCACCGGCGCCGCAGTGGCTACCGTCACCTCATCTAGAGAAAGGCGGCTCGGCCCGTGTCGCGCGCCGTTACAACAGCGTGGTTGGAGAGCTGTGAAATCCCGTTGGTTTGCGGG
>VXYL01000063.1 GCA_009846005.1 Gammaproteobacteria bacterium
TCGTTGAGCAGCAACGTGTTCTTACCGATCCAACCGAGTCCGGATTTCTCGCCGAGCGGTTTCTCGAGGACGGGTGCCGAGTCGGTGAACGCGCGGAATCGCCCCCCGGCGCTGGCGTCGATGCGTGCCGCAAGCCTCGCTAGGCGGCGTCGTACGGTCTTGTGATAGTCGCGACCAAGGGCGTAGCGCGCGACGTAGGCGCTCCCGTCGTTGGCGGGAAGGTCCGTTGCCCCGGGCGGCGGGGTGCCCAGATAGTCCATGCGGGCGGAGATGACGCGGATCGTTCCGGGGTGAAGCCGATCCGGTTCGAGACGCTTGTCAACGTTGCGGGCCAGGTAGCCCATGTCGCCGTATAGTCGCTCCTTGAGCCAGTCTTGGAACGCGGGCGCATAGTCCGCCAGGTCGGTATCGGCGATACCGATCCCCTGGAAACCGAGTTCTCCCGCCCATTGCTCGATGTTGCGCACGAGAGCCCTCAGCCGGGGAGCGCGAGGGGCTTGCCCCTCGCAAGGAGGAGCCCTCAGCCGGGGAGCGCGAGGGGCTTGGCCCTCGCAGGAAACGGCAGGGAAGTCGGGCCGGGTCCGACCGACGGTTGGCTTGGTCGTCATCGGAGATACGATGTTGGCGGTTGGTGTATGTTCCCACGAAAGGAGTCGACCCATTCGAGGCATGCGCCAGCCGACACGGAACGTCTTCACGGCATCGGAGGTCCGAGACTTCGACCGCCGTGCCATCGACGAGTTCTCGATTCCGGGCATACGCCTGATGCATCGGGCCGGCCGTGGGGCTTTCGACGTGATCCGTTCGCGCTGGCCGAACGCTCGCGCGCTGTCGGTTGTCTGCGGTGCCGGCAACAATGCCGGCGATGGCTACGTTGTCGCCGGCTGCGCCAAGGATGCAGGGTTCGATGTGCAGCTACTCCCGGTCGGCGACCCCGGGAAGCTCACCGGTGAAGCAATGCAGGCCTGCCGTTTCGCCCAGGCGCGTTTGGGCGCGTTCGAGCAACAGCTCGATGGTTGGAATGTCGACGGCGACGTGGTGGTCGATGCGTTGTTGGGCACGGGAGCGAAGGGTGCGGTGCGACGTCCCTACCAGGCAGCCATCGATCGGATCAACGCGGCTGGCAAGCCGGTCCTGTCTCTCGACCTGCCAAGTGGTGTCGATGCCAACACCGGCGGCCTCTTGACGGCACATCCGGTACGCGCGGATGTCACGGTGACCTTCGTGGCGACCAAGCTTGGTCTCGTCACCGGCGATGCCGTGGACTTCGTGGGGGAGTTGCACCTCGACGACCTTGACCTGCCGGAGGCAGTGTTCGACAAACCCGGTGTTCGGGTCATGGCCGGGGCCGGACTCGCCGCCCTCGGGCGCCGGCCCGGCGCCCACAAGGGAGACTTCGGACGCCTGCTTGTCGTGGGCGGTGAGACGGACATGGGAGGCGCCGTGCTGCTGGCCGGAGAGGCCGCCCTGCGGACGGGTGCAGGTCTCGTCACGATTGCCACGCGCAGCGAAAACCGGGCCGCGATACTTGCCCGACGACCCGAACTCATGGTTCGCGGGGTGGAGGATCCCAAGGACATTGCCGATCTGGTGGCACGCGCCTCCGCCATCGCGGTGGGTCCCGGACTGGGCCGCGAGGCCTGGGGTGCCGGGTTGCTCGGATCCGTCGTGGGTGCCGGCAAGCCGGTGGTGGTGGACGCCGATGGCCTGAATCTCGTCGCAGATGCGGGTATTGACTTGTCGCCCGGGACGATCATCACGCCGCATCCCGGCGAGGCGGGACGTCTACTCGCCGAGTCGACGTCGTGGGTCCAATCGAACAGGCCGGAAGCCGCGACGCGACTGACAGGCAAGTCCCTGCGGGGCGTAATCGCAGTCCTGAAGGGGGCGGGGACGTTGATTGCCAGAGAAGGTGCCGTCGAGTCCGTTTGCTTGGCTGGCAATCCGGGCATGGCAACCGCGGGTAGCGGCGATGTCCTGACCGGGATCGTCGGAGCGTTGCTGGCCCGCGGCATGGCGCCGCTCGCGGCTGCGGAACTCGGTGTCTGGCTGCACGCCCGGGCGGGAGATGAAGCGCGCGCGGGCCGGGCCGGGTCGTTGATCGCCGGCGACCTCATCGGTGCGCTACGGCTTACCGCGTGAACGCCTGCGATGGAACAAACGCCAAGAGGGAGCTTGCGACCGTGGCGTTTGTTCCATACGCAGGTCGGCGCGGCTGGGCCGTAGACGTACCCGGCGCACAGCGTTAGGCGAAGGCGCGTCCTTCGTACGCGGGCGGGCCGGCTATGGGGCGCTATCTTCCCGACGAGGCGGCGACGCTTGCCTTCGGGGCGCGCTTTGTGGACTTCGCCCTGTCGTCGGAACTGGTCTTCCTGCAGGGAGACCTCGGTGTCGGCAAGACCACGCTCGTGCGCGGCTACCTTCGCGCGCTTGGCCATCGAGGCGCCGTCAAAAGCCCCACCTACACGTTGCTCGAAAGCTATGAGATCGGCTCGCGGAAGGTTTATCATTTCGACTTCTATCGGATCGTCGATCCCCGGGAGCTGGGCTACATCGGCATCGACGACTTGATGGGCGAGCAGGCGGTGAAACTCGTCGAGTGGCCCGGCAATGCTGGCGACCGGCTCCCGCGGGCGGACATGGAGGTTCGGCTTGGCGTCGAGGGATTGGGTAGGCGCATTGAAATCGCCGATTTCCGCCAATGAGGGGTGCCCCCGACGTTGGCCGGCGTTCCTTTCCGGTACTGCCGTGGCCGTTGCCACGACCATCGCCTCGACGGCGGTCGCGGCACCGAACCAAGTTGAGGGAATCCGTCTTCACGACGGGCCGGATTCGACCCGCGTCGTGGTCAGCACGGCAGATATTGCCACGTTCAAGGTGTTCAGGCTCGAGGATCCGAATCGACTCGTGGTCGACCTCTACGACACCCGCCCGGCGAGAAGCTTCGCCGTTCCGGTCGTGGACAGTCGGACGGTTGACCGCATCCGCTCGTCGCCCAGGCAGCGAATCAACTACCGCATCGTGCTGGATCTCGCCCACCGCGCGGACCACAGGGAGCTGGTCCTAGGTGCCGCCGCGGCGCATCCCCACCGGCTCGTCATCGACCTCTACCCAGTCGTCGAGGAAGGCGGGCGGTCGTCTGAAGCGACGCCTCCCCGCCGCGACCGGGACGTCATCGTCGCGGTTGACCCGGGCCACGGCGGCAAGGATCCGGGAACCGGCGCCGGCCGGGTCGAGGAGAAGCACATCGTGCTGGCGATCGCCCGGGAGATGAAACGCTCGCTCGACCAGATGCCGGGTTTCCGAACCGTTCTCACCCGCGACGGCGACTATTTCCTCGACTTGCGCCGACGGTTCGAAATCGCGGATCGGGCCGGTGCCGACATGTTCGTCTCCATCCACGCCAACGCCTTCAAGAGGTCGAGCGTGAGCGGCGCGGAGGTGTACGTTTTGTCGGCGCGGGGAGCATCGAGGGAGACGGCGCGGCTCATGGCGGAGCGGGGCGAGCAGCCCGAAATCGTGGGCGGCTTCGGCTCGGTTTCGTTGCACAACGTCGACGAATCGGTTGCCCGCATCGTCGTCGACGTGTCGATGGACTCCAAGCGGAACAAGAGCGTCAAGCTCGGCGAATCCGTGCTCGGCGCCCTTGCCGGAACCGTCACGCTGCGCCAGGAGCATCTCTACGAACGGGGGTTCATGGTCCTGAGATCGCCGAGCCTGCCGTCGATCCTCGTCGAGACCGGCTACCTCTCGAATTCGCGCGACCGGCGGATTCTGACCGATCCGGCACACCAGCGCCGCATTGCCAAAGCCATCGTCAGCGGGATCCGTGACTACGCCAGCATGAACGCGCCGGAAGGCACGCTGCTGGCGTCGATGGTGGAGTCCGGCACGGTGCGCTACGTCGTCAAGCGCGGCGACACGCTCTCGGAGATTGCGGAACGCTACGGCACCTCGACCCGGCTGTTGCTGCTGCGCAACACCATCGCATCGAGCAATCGCATACTCGTCGGTCAGGTGCTGTTCATTCCCTTCGGCAAGGCAAGCGGCAGTTGACCGGGCGCATACGGCCACTTAGCGCGTTCATCGCGAACCAGATCGCCGCCGGCGAGGTCGTGGAGCGGCCCGCATCGATCGTCAAGGAACTCGTGGAGAACAGCCTCGATGCCGAGGCTTCGTCCATCCGGGTCGACATCGAGCAAGCGGGTGTGAAGCGCATTCGCGTGCGCGACGACGGCCTCGGCATCCACGCCGACGACATGACGCTGGCCGTGGCCCGGCATGCCACCAGCAAGATTGTGGCGGCTGCGGATCTCGGCGGGATCGCGACTATGGGGTTCCGGGGCGAAGCGCTCGCCAGCGTGGCGTCCGTAGCGCGGCTTGCCATCACGTCGCGCCCAACGGACGCGGAAAGCGCGTGGCACCTGGAGGTCGCCGGGGGTGAACTGCTTGCCCACCGACCCGCGGCGCATCCGCCGGGTACCACGGTTGAGGTTACGGATCTCTTCTACAACACCCCGGCCAGGCGCAAGTTCCTGAAGACCGAACGCACCGAGTCGGCGCACGTGCAGGATGCGTATCGGCGCGTCGCACTCGCCAATCCGGGCGTGGCGTTCGAATTGACTGCGGGTGCACGCACGCTGGACCACTTGGCACCGGGTTCAAGTACCGACCGCGTAGGCGCCGTGTTCGGGGAGCGGTTCCTCGCCGAATCGACGGCGATCGACGAGTCGGGCGGCGGCATGCGGCTCAACGGCTGGATCGGGCTTCCGACCTATTCGGACAGCCGGCCGATGCGACAGCGGTTCTTCGTCAACGGCCGAGGTGTCCAGGATCGGCTCGCCGGCCACGCCGTTCGCCAGGCATACCGGGACGTGCTGTTCCACGGTCGCCATCCGGTGTTCGTGCTGTTCCTGACCCTCGATCCATCCATGGTGGACGTCAACGTGCACCCGACCAAGAGCGAGGTGCGTTTCCGCGACTCCCGGGATGTTCACGACTTCGTATTCGGCAAACTGTCGCGGGCATTGCGGGACCTGCGGCCGGGCGCGACCGTGACGTACAGGACCGGCGACCGATCGGAGCTGTCGGCGGCCGAGGGACAGCGAAGCTTCCCATTCGAGCATGGCGGGGGCCGGGCGGTCGACTCCACGAGCCTCGCCAGGTTGTTCCACGAGCGGGACAGCGCCCTCGAACTGCGTGACGGTGGGCAGCTTCCAGAGTCGTCCACGGGGACACCCCCGTTGGGCTATGCGGTCGCCCAGATCCACGGCATCTACATCCTTGCCGAGAACGAACAGGGATTGGTCATCGTGGACATGCACGCCGCCCACGAGCGCATCACCTACGAGCGGCTGAAGACCCAGCTCCTAGGGGGTGCGGTCGACCGCCAGCGCCTACTGGTGCCGCTTGCCCTCGATGTCTCGACGACGGAAGCGGATCTCCTCGAGTCGCGATCCGGCGAACTCGAAGCGTTGGGCATGGTCATGGAACGCAATGGGCCGGCGAGCGTGGTCGTGCGCGAGGTGCCGGCTCTGCTGTTCGACACCGACATCGAGCAACTTGCCCGGGACGTGCTTGCGGACTTCGCGGCGTTCGGGGATTCCCACGTACTGACCGAACGCCAGGAACGGCTGCTTGCGGGAACCGCCTGCCATGCATCGATACGCGCCAACCGCCGATTGTCGCTTCCCGAGATGAACGCGCTCCTCCGGGACATGGAAACGACCGAGAACGCGGGCCAGTGCAACCACGGCCGGCCGACCTTCGTGATCCAATCCTTGGATGCGCTTGACCGCCTGTTCCTGCGCGGTCAGTGAGTTCTCTCCTATCCGCGGAAACAGGCTCTCACCCGAGGCAAACTACGATGCCGTATTGTCACCTTCACTCGTCGGTCTGAGGTGCCACCGCTAGCGACAACGACTGACAACCGATCGGCGCCGGCGGTGGTGGCGTTGATGGGTCCCACGGCGGCCGGGAAGACCGACGCAGCACTCGGCATCGCGGACGCGGCGCTGGCCGATCTCATCAGCGTCGACTCGGCGATGGTCTACCGAAGGATGGACATCGGCACCGCGAAACCGACCGCCGAGATGCTGGCGCGTTACCCCCATGCGTTGGTGAATATCCGCGACCCCGCCGACACCTATTCGGTGGCGCACTTCGTCGCCGACGCCGACGAGGCCGTGCGTTCCTCGCTCGCCGCCGGGCGGACACCCGTGCTGGTGGGTGGCACGATGCTCTACTTCCGGGCGTTCAAGGCGGGTCTCAACCGGTTGCCGGGCGCCGACCCCGGCCTGCGGCGCGAACTCGCCGCGCGTGCCGACAGACAGGGTTGGCCGGCATTGCACGGCGAACTGGCACGCCGCGACCCCGACGGGGCGGCGCGGATCGACCCCAACAACGGCCAGCGCATCCAACGCGCCTTGGAGGTTCTCGAACTGACCGGTCGGCCCATGGGATTCTGGTGGGCCAGGACCGCCAAGGCGGCACCGGAGCGCTTGGGATGCCGGCTCGTGGAAGTCGCCATCGAGCCGGCCCGCGCGTTGCTGCACGAACGCATCGCGAACCGTCTCGACGAGATGCTCCGGCACGGTCTAGTGGGCGAAGTGCGCGCGTTGCGTGATGATCCCGCCCTGTCGATCGAGACGCCGGCCATGCGCGCCGTGGGCTATCGGCAGGTGTGGCGGCATCTCGACGGCGACTACGGCCACGACGCCATGGTGGAACGCATCCGCGCGGCGACCCGCCAGGTCGCAAAGCGGCAGTTGACTTGGCTCAAGGGCTGGAAGGGCCTCATCGGGCGGGTTGACGACGCACCGTCGGCGATGGTCGCCGTCTTGCAAAACCTCTGATGCGACGGCATAGTGTGTGCATACAAAAACGTGTGCAGAAGGGCGCAGCTGCGTGCGACCGAGTGCCGCAGGGCCGGCGGCAGGATTCAAGCGGCGTTCGCAGTAAGGCGAAAGAGGTTTGGAACCGACGAAGGCGCACCTTGACGCCGGACGCCTACGCACGAGGAATCCAGCATGTCTAAAGGGCAATCGCTGCAAGATCCCTATCTCAACGCGTTGAGAAGGGACCGGACCCCGGTGTCCGTCTACCTGGTGAACGGGATCAAGCTGCAAGGTCAGATCGAGTCGTTCGACCAGTTCGTTGTCGTGCTCCGCAATTCGGTCAGCCAGATGGTCTACAAGCATGCGATTTCGACGGTGGTTCCGTCGCGTAACGTGCGCTTGCCGACGGACCGCTCCGGGGGTCGGGAGTCGGCCGACGAGCCCGACTAGCGGCACCGGAGCTCGCTACGGCAACTCCCACCGGGCCAGGCGAGCGAGGGGCCGCGAACAATACGGCTGTCTCGCCGCTTGAGCCGGCGACCGGCTTCGTAGCGTGCATTTCGCCACGCCCGGCGTAGTCAAGGAATAGATCGTTGTTGTTCGAACGGCCCGTACCGGGTGATCTCGCGACATTGGTGGACGTTCGTTTCACGACCCGGGCGACGGCAGCGGACGGTGGCCGTGGCGACGGCGATGCGCACCGCGACGAGTTTCGAGAACTCGTCCGCTCGGCCGACCTGGTGTGCGCGTCCTTGGTGACGGCCAGCCGGGACAAACCGCATCCGCGCTGGTTCGTCGGCACCGGCAAGCTCGATGAACTGGCCGGGGTGCTTGCATCGACGGCGTCCACCCTTGTCGTCTTCAACCACGAGTTGACACCGGCCCAGCAGCGAAACCTCGAAGAGCGGCTCGAGTGTCGTGTCATGACCCGCACGGAGCTCATTCTGCACATCTTCGCGGACCGGGCCCGCACCCACGAAGGCATCCTTCAAGTACAGCTCGCGCAACTTACCCACGCCCAGACCCGCCTGATCCGGGGTTGGACCCACTTAGATCGCCAAACGGGGGCCGGGGGCGCGGGCGGTCGCGGTGCCGGTGGCCGTATCGGGGGCGGTGTCCAGCGCGGCGCGGGCGAAACGCAGCTCGAAATGGACCAGCGAATGCTCGGCGTACGCCTTCGCCAGGTTCGCACCCGGCTCGAGCGGGTTCGCAAGCGACGCGCCCAGAGCCGGCGTCGTCGACTGCGTTCGAGGATCCCGACGGTGGCCCTCGCGGGGTACACGAACGCCGGCAAGTCGACCTTGTTCAACGCCCTGACCGGCAGCCATTCTCCCGCCGAGAACCGGCTGTTCGCCACCTTGGACCCCACCACCCGCCGCCTCGAGGATACGGCGCGGGATGTCGTCGTATCGGACACGGTGGGGTTCATCCGCAACCTGCCTGTGACCTTGGTCGAGGCGTTCAAGGCGACTCTGGAGGAGGTCGCGGAAGCGGACCTCGTGGTGCATGTCATCGATACATCGGCTGGCGATGCCGAGTCGATGCGCCGCGAGGTCATCGCGGTACTCGCGGAAATCGGTGCGGCATCGATACCCACCCTGGAAGTCTGGAACAAGATCGACCGGCTTCCGGAGGGCGTCGCGCCCGGGATCCACTCTGGCGATCCGCGGCGGATTGCGGCAAGTGCCCTGACCGGCGCTGGACTCGACGAATTGCGCCAAGCGATCTGGCGCCGGCTCGGACTCGATACGGTGACCGCCCAGATTCCCGTGCCCGCGGGCGATGGCGCGTTGCGAGCGTGGCTGTACCGAAATGGCGAGGTGGAAGGCGAAACGGTGGATGCACAGGGCACGTTGACCGTCGCAGTGCGGCTCGACCGGGCCAGGCTCGACGAAGCCGGACTCGGTCACTTGGTGGCGAGCGATTCCCCTAGCGATTTTGTGGGAAGTCCGGGCTAAAATCAGTGCACTTAGCCTAACCCCGAGGACGAACATGGCTTGGAACGATCCCGGTCGCAACGACGACCCATGGAGCCGGGGCGGTGGCCAGGCGCCACCGGATCTCGACGAAGCGTTTCGCAAGCTCCAGGCGAGGCTCTCCCGGCTGTTCGGCGGGGGCGGCGGTTCCTCGGGCGGCAAAATGGGCCTCAACTGGCGTTCCGTGCTGATCGGTCTGGCAGTGCTGTTGGCCGCCTACGGCATCTGGGGCGTCTACCAATTGGACGAACAGGAGCGGGGCGTCATCTTCCGGTTCGGCAAGGTGCAGCCCGAGCCCAAGTTGCCCGGCATCAACTGGCGGCCGCCGCTGATCGACCAACTGGAGCGGGTCAACATCACCGTGGTCGACTCCCACAACCACAACGCGCTGATGCTCACCGAGGACGAGAACATCGTCGACGTCAGCCTGACCGTGCAATTTCGGCGCACCGACCCGATCGACTACGTGGTCATGGTTCGGGATCCTCGGCAGGCTCTGGAGGATGCGACGGAGAGTGCGCTCCGCCACGTGGTGGGCGGCTCGAAGATGGACTTGGTCCTTACCGAAGGCCGACTGGCAATGGGCCAGGAGGTCGAAGAGCGCATCCAGCGCTATCTCGACGTCTACGGGACCGGTATCGAGGTGGTCACCGTGAACATCGACGAAAGCGCGCCGCCGGCCCAGGTGCAGGAAGCCTTCGACGACGTTCAGAAGGCGAAGGAGGACAAGGTGCGCGAGGAAAACCTGGCCGATGCGTACTGGGAAAGCGAGATTCCGAAGGCCCGTGGCGAGGCCTCCAAGGCCGTGCAGGAAGCGGAGGCGTACCGGGACCAGGTCGTGGCCGAGGCCACCGGCGAGGCCGAACGGTTCCTGAAGCTACTCGCCGAGTACAAGCTTGCGCCGGAAGTGACCCGTGACCGGCTCTATATCGATGCCTGGAAATCCGTGCTGGAGCAGAGTTCGAAGGTGATCGTCGACGTGGGCGACGACAACATCATGATCCTGCCGCTGGACAGGCAGGGCACGTCGGTGAGCGACGACGATGAGATGCGCAACGCCGTATCGGCCGCCAGCCAAGGCCGATGAGCCGGATACCGAGTAGGAGATAAACCGTGAAACTCAAAACCCTGTTGATCGTCGTCGGCGCACTGGTCCTCGTTCTGCTTGTCTCGAACGCCCTGTTCGTGGTCAAGGAGACCGAGCGCGCGGTCAAGCTTCGCTTCGGCGAGTTCGCCATCGCCGACATCCAGCCGGGCTTGCACATCAAGATCCCCTTCGCCGAGCAGGTGAAGAAGTTCGATGCCCGGGTGCTGTCGGTGGACTCGCCGGAGGAACGGTTCTTGACCGTGGAGCAGAAACCGCTGAAGGTCGATGCCTTCGCCAAGTGGCGGATCGGCGACGTGTCTAGGTTCTACACCAGTACTGCGGGCGACGAGGCCCGGGGCAGCATCCGGCTTCTGGAACGTGTCAAGGAAGGCTTGAGGAACGAGATTAGCCGACGCACCCAGCACGACGTGGTTTCGGGTGAACGCGACCAGTTCATGGACGACCTCCGTGTCCAGCTCAACGAGGAGATGATGGAGGAGATGGGCATCGAAGTGATCGACGTTCGCGTGAAGCAGATCGACCTGCCGACGGATGTCGAAGACGCGGTCTATTCGCGAATGAACTCCGCCCGGGAAATCGAGGCCAAGCAATACCGCGCCACCGGCCAGCAACTGGCAACTGTGCGTAGGGCCGACGCTGATCGTGAGGTCGTCGTGATCACTGCGGAAGCCTACCGGGACGCGGAGAACATCCGCGGTGACGGCGATGCCCGGGCAACCAAGATATACGCCGACGCCTACAACCAGGATGCCGAGTTCTATGCGTTCTACAACCGCGTGACCGCCTATGCCAAGGCCTTTGCGGACAAGGGCGACGTGCTGGTGCTCGATCCCGAGAGCGACTTCTTCCGCTACCTGCCAACCGGCGAACCGCCGTAGGGGCGATCCTTGTGGTCGCCCGCTGCGCTTGCCCGGGAAACGGTTCACAAGGATCCAAACGGCGAGAGTCGTCTTCGTAGGCGCGATTCAGAGCACGGTAGAGCCATGAGCGGGCGTAATGTCGTCGTCATCGGCACGCAGTGGGGCGACGAGGGCAAAGGCAAGATCGTCGACCTCCTGACCGAACGCGCCGCTGCCGTGGTGCGCTTCCAGGGTGGCCACAACGCCGGCCACACGCTGGTCATCGACGGCAAGAAGACCGTTCTGCATCTCATTCCGTCCGGAATCCTGCGCGACGGGGTGCAATGCCTGATCGGCAATGGTGTCGTCCTGGCGCCCGCTCCCCTGCTCGACGAGATTCGGGAGCTCGAGGCCAAGGGCGTCCCCGTCCGCGACCGGCTGCGAATCTCGCCAGCGTGTCCGCTGATCCTTCCCTACCACGTTGCGATGGACGCGGCCCGGGAGAAATCCCTGGGCGAGCAGAAGATCGGCACCACCGGCCGCGGCATCGGGCCGGCCTACGAAGACAAGGCGGCCCGCCGGGGAGTGCGATTAGGCGATCTCTTCTACTGGCAGCAGTTCTCCTCGAAGCTCGCCGAGGTCATGGACTACTACAACTTCCTGCTCGCCGACTACTACGAGGCCGAACCGGTGGACTTCCAGCAGACCCTGGATTCGACGCGGGAAGTGGCCGACGAGCTGCTACCCATGGTGGACGACGTCGGGCCGATACTCCACGACCTCCGGGACGCGGGCGAGAACATCCTGTTCGAGGGTGCCCAGGGAACCCTGCTCGACATCGACCTCGGCACGTATCCGTTCGTGACGTCCTCCAACACGACGGTCGGCGGTGCCGCCGTCGGCAGCGGATTCGGGCCACGCTTCCTCGACTACATTCTCGGCACGACCAAGGCCTACGCGACACGCGTGGGTTCGGGGCCGTTTCCGACGGAACTCTTCGACGACGTGGGGGAACGTCTCGCCACGCGGGGCAACGAGTTCGGCGCAACCACGGGTCGGCCGCGACGGTGCGGCTGGTTCGACGCCGTCGCCATCCGCCAGGTCGTGCAGATCAACAGCCTTTCGGGATTGTGCCTGTCGAAGCTCGATGTGCTCGACGGCCTCGACACGATCCAGATTTGCGTCGGCTACCAGGACGCGACGGGAACGCCGGTGCGACCGCGGTTCGACAGCGAGTTCTATTCGGAGATCCGGCCCGTCTACGAAGAGTTGGCCGGTTGGCGCGAATCCACCGCCGGCGCGCGCTCGCTCACCGAACTGCCGGATGCTGCCCGGGCCTACATCGAACGCATCGAGGAAGCCGTCGGCGCACCCATCGCCGTCATCTCCACCGGTCCCGACCGGGAGGAGACCATCGTGCTCGAAGACCTGTTCTGAGAAGCGGAATGTTCAACCGCAAGCTCCTCACGCTGCTGGTCTGCCCGGTCACCAAGGCGCCGCTCGTCTACCGGTCCGAGAGCGAGGAACTGTGGTGCTCGGCGAGCGGTCTGGCATACGCGATCACCGACGGCATCCCCGTCCTGATCGCAGAGGAAGCCCGCGAACTCAGCGCCGAGGAGAGGGAAACCCTGCGTCGGGCAGGTGATAGACTGCCCTAGACAACCCGTTGGATTGCATGTCCGAAATCGTAGGGGACGGGCTTGTCCCGTCCCGTTCACGGCAAAACCGCGCCTCGGCCTCGGGGCGGTCGTATGGTTTCTTTGAGGAGTAGGAGCAAGTTGAGAGAATCCCGCCTACCCGATGTCGCAAGCCGGGATGTCCAGCAGACGGGCACGCTCGACTGGGTCGGCATGGGTGACATCCGCCAGCCCATCGACATCCGCGACGGGGAGGACGTGCACCGCGTGGAAGCGCGGGTTCAGTTGTACGTCGATCTCGCCAATGCCGGGGCCAAGGGCATTCACATGTCGCGCCTGTACCTCATTCTCGATGAGCACGCGGCGACGCGACCCCTGACCCCGGCCGGACTCAAGCTGCTCTTGAAGTCGATGCTTGTCTCCCACCGCGATCTCTCGGGCCATGCATTCATCGAGTTCGCGTTCGACTACTTCCTGCGCCGGCGCTCGCTGGTGTCCGACAACTCGGGCTGGAACAGCTACCCGGTGGCCATACGGGGCTCCTCGATCAACGGCGAGATGAGCATCGAGATGGACCTTGGCGTGTGGTACTCCAGCACCTGTCCGGCGTCGGCGGCACTGTCCCGCCAGCTCATCCAGCAGCAGTTCGAGCGCGACTTCGGGGACAACGGCCCTGTGGCGGCGGCCGACGTCAAGGCATGGCTGGGCACCGAGGAGGCGATCGCCGGCACGCCGCACGGGCAGCGCAGTATCGCCAAGGCGCGGCTACGCCTGGATGACACCTTGTCCACGTTTCCGGTTACCGCGCTGGTCTCCGACGTGGAAGACGCCCTGTCGACGCCGGTTCAAACCGCGGTCAAACGGGAAGACGAGCAGGAGTTCGCACGGCTGAATGCCGCCAACCTCATGTTCTGTGAAGATGCCGGTCGACGCCTGAAGTCCGTGCTCGACGACAATCTTTCCGTGCTCGACTTCCATGTCCGGATCGAACACCACGAAAGCCTACACGCGCACGACGCGGTCAGCGTTTTCGCCAAGGGCGTGCCCGGGGGCTATTCGCCGATCCCGTAGGGGCGACCCTTGTGGTCGCCCGCGTTGACCGCAGAGCGGCGGACGCGCGGGTCGCCCCCCGCCGGGCATGCGGTACGGCCTTTTTGTGCCGTTTTGACACAGGACACAGAATGCGGAGCACGCCCATAGGATCCGCCGGGACGGGACAAGCCCGTCCCCTACGCTCTGCGGGACGGGACAAGCCCGTCCCTTCTACGCGCTCTCGACCAGCGATTGGGCGAACATGTAGCGATTGCCGTCGGGGTCGAAGAACGTCGCCAGCTTGACCATCCCGGGCAACTCGACGGTCTCCCCTGCGAACTGAACGCCTTTGGCTTCGAGTTCGGCCCGTGCCTCGTTGATGTCCACGACGCCGAACACCGGGACCGAACCTCCGGAACCTTCCACATCCGCGTCGGTCTGGTCGAGGCCGATGCTGACGCCGTCGGCGGGCGTTGCGACCTCGGCCCAGCCGGCTTCGGCCACCTTGAAGATCTCCTCGAAACCGAGAATGTCCCTGAACCAGGCGATGGATGCGTCGAGATCCTTGACCGACGATGACAGGGTGATGGTTCCGTTGTAGCTGAAATCGGGCACGAGCAAACTCCTAGGGTGTCGTTTTGTGGGGTGCGGCACGGGGCCGCCGAACTGCGAGGCGGCGAAAGATACCCGAAAAGGACCACTCGTTGGGATCGTGATACGGTAAATCGGTTCACACCCCCAAGGCGTCTCTTGTATGCATGAACGCGGCAGAGGGCTCCCACTCGAGTGGAGTTTTGATGCGGTGTTGTCGCCATCGCTCGTCGCGCCGAGGCGCCGCCGCTAGCAAGCATGGCGAGCGAGCCAACCCAGTACGTGTTCGCTTTCGGCGAGCGTACCGACGGGGACGCCAGCATGCGGAACCTGCTCGGCGGAAAGGGCGCGAACCTCGCCGAGATGGCCCGCATCGGACTGCCTGTGCCGCCGGGCTTCACCATCTCCACGGATGTCTGCGCCTGGCACTACGAGCGCGATGGGGACTACCCGCCGGGGTTCGCCGAGGCCGTCCGCGAGCAGATGGCCGTATTGGAGAGGATCCAGGGCAAGCGCTTCGGTGATCCGGGGGATCCGCTCCTGGTGTCGGTGCGTTCCGGCGCCCGGGAGTCGATGCCGGGGATGATGGACACGATCCTGAACCTAGGTCTCAACGATGAGACCGTGCAAGGCCTGGCGTCGACGACGGGTGATGCGCGTTTCGCGGAGGACTGCTATCGCCGCTTCATCCACATGTTTGCGGGTATCGTGCTTGGCGTGGGCCCCGAGTCCGAGTCCGCCCCGGATCCGTTCGAGGAAATGCTCGACGCCTTGAAACGGGACGCGGGAGTCGACGAGGATGCGGATCTCGATGCGCGGTTGCTCGCCCGGCTGGTGGCCGGCTACAAGGACATCGTCGCGGCCCGGCTCGGCACGCCGTTCCCGGAAGACGTGGACGAGCAGCTTTGGGGTGCCATTGGCGCCGTGTTCAGATCGTGGACCAACGAACGCGCGGTCATCTACCGCCAGCGCTACGGCATCCCACGCTCCTGGGGGACCGCCGTCAACGTCCAGGCCATGGTATTCGGCAACCGCCGCGGCAACAGCGCCACCGGCGTAGCCTTTACCCGGGACCCGGCCCACGGCGAGAAGACCCTCTATGGCGAGTACCTCCTGAATG
Source organism: Gammaproteobacteria bacterium (assembly GCA_009846005.1). Taxonomy (GTDB): domain Bacteria; phylum Pseudomonadota; class Gammaproteobacteria; order Pseudomonadales; family Azotimanducaceae; genus VXYL01. Next base: position 15,140 of record VXYL01000063.1, read on the forward strand.
CCCAGGGCGAGGACGTAGTCGCCGGTGTCCGCACGCCCCTGCCCATCGTGGAACTCGGCACGGAAATGCCGCGGATCTACCGAGAGCTAGAGTCCGTGCGGGACACCTTGGAAGGGCACTTCCACGACATGCAGGACTTCGAATTCACCATTGACGACGAGCGCCTCTACCTCCTGCAGACCCGAAGCGGCAAGCGTACCGGTTTGGCCGCGGTGCGCATCGCGGTGGAAATGCACGCCGAGGGTTTGCTCGACGAAGCGACGGCGCTGATGCGGATAACGGCGGATTCCATCGACTCGCTGCTCGCGCCGACGTTCGAGACGCGTGCTCTTGACAGCGCATCTCCGATTGCGAGGGGGTTGCCGGCCGGGCCGGGTGCGGCGAGTGGCCGGATCGTGTTCACGCCTGAAGACGCGGACAGGCTCGCGAACGAGGGCGAGCGGCTCATCCTGTGCCGGACGAAGACCAGCCCCGAGGACTTGAAGGGCATGCTTGCCGCGGAAGGCATCCTGACCACCCGCGGCGGCGTCTCCTCCCACGCCGCGCTAGTGGCACGCCAGCTCGGCAAGGTCTGCGTCTGCGGCGCATCGGACATCGTCATCGACTATGCCGAAGGTACATTGACCACGGCGGGCCGCGTCCTACGAGCGGGCGATGCCATTTCGCTCGACGGGACCACGGGTGCCGTCTATGCCGGAGCGATCGCCACGTCACCCTCGGAAGTGCGCCGTGTCCTGGCCGGCGACATGAACCCGGAGGACAGCCCATGGTACCGGCTCTACCAGACGGTCATGGCCTGGGCGGACGCCCAACGGCGTGTCGCCGTGCGCGCCAATGCCGACACTCCGGCCATGGCGCGAGACGCGATCCGCTACGGTGCCGAGGGCATCGGCTTGTGCCGGACGGAGCACATGTTCTTCGAGGCGGACCGCATCGACGCGATGCGGCAGATGATCCTTGCAGCCGACGAGGCGGAACGCCGTACCGCGCTTGCCGAACTGCTTCCCTACCAGCGCGATGATTTCGCCGATCTGTTCGTCGCGATGGCGGGACGACCGGTCACGATCCGTCTGCTCGACCCCCCGCTGCACGAGTTTCTGCCTGCCGAACCCGAGGTTCGTCGGGCCCTGGCCGCCAAGCTCCGCGTCCCGGTGAGCCTCGTCGAGGAACGTGTGCGCAACCTCACCGAGGTGAATCCGATGCTTGGCTGGCGCGGCTGCCGGCTGGGCATCCTCTACCCGGAGATCACGGAAACGCAGACCCGGGCGATCTTCGAGGCAGCCACCGCGGCGAAGGGCGGAGGAACCCCGGTTCGGCCGGAGATCATGGTGCCGCTGGTGGGTTTCCGCGAGGAGCTGGCGGACCAAGTGGCGATCATTCGCCGGGTTGCCGCGGAAGTGGCCCAACGCACCGGGACGAAGGTCGACTATCAGGTGGGCACGATGATCGAGGTGCCCCGAGCCGCACTAACGGCGGACGAAATCGCCCGCGAGGCGGAGTTCTTCAGCTTCGGCACGAACGACCTCACGCAAATGACCCTGGGCCTGTCCCGCGATGACATGGGGGGGTTCTTCGACCGCTATGTCGAGAAGGAGATCTACCCCGCCAATCCCTTCGCCCGTATCGACGAGTCCGGGGTCGGCCGCTTGATCACGGAGGCCGTGCGGTTGGGACGATCGACGCGTCAGGACTTGAAGATCGGCATCTGCGGCGAACACGGCGGCGATCCGGCCTCCATCGCGTTCTGCGAAAACGCCGGACTCGACTACGTCAGTTGTTCCCCGCTTCGCGTGCCCGTGGCCCGAGTTGCCGCGGCACAGGCTACGCTCGCGAACCGGCCGACCATGTGGACCGCGCATTGACTTCGACGCTGGCAAGGACCCCGTAGGGGCGACCCTTCCGGGTCGCCCGCTCGACCCTTGTGGTCGCCCCCTCGACCAGCCCGGTTGGCTCGGCCACGGGACGGGACAGGCCCGTCGCCTACGGGAGCTGTTTGTCGAACGCCGCCAACTGTTCGGGACTTGCTTCGGCCTGGTAGCGGGATTTCCATTCGCTGTAGGGCATGCCGTAGACGCGCTCCCGGGCGGCCTCGTAGTCGACGTCCATGCCCGCTTCTTCGGCGGCCGCAACGTACCACTTGGACAGGCAGTTGCGGCAGAAGCCGGCGAGATTCATGAGGTCGATGTTCTGAACCTCCTTGTTCTCGTCGAGGTGCTGAACCAAGCGCCGGAAAACGGCGGCCTCGATGGCCTGGGCGGTCTCATCGGTCGGTACTGACATCGTCGTGTTCTTAAGTCGTTGCGGACGCGCCCGATGATACCCGCAACGCTTGAGCCACGGTGACAAGCGATCATGTTTCAATGAATCGTCACCCACCATCGGGGAGCATCCGTGGAATACCTCGCCAATCCCGAGATCTGGCTGGCGTTCGCGACCCTCGCGACGCTGGAGATCGTGCTCGGCATCGACAATATCGTCTTCATCAGCGTACTTACCGGCCGATTGCCGGAGAAGCAGCGGCCGAGAGCCCGGTTCATCGGTCTGCTGCTCGCCATGGGCATGCGCATTGGACTGCTACTGTCGCTGTCCTGGATGATGGGCTTGACCAACGACCTCTTCTCGGTTTTCGGGGAAGGCATCTCGGGCCGCGATCTGATCCTGCTCGGCGGCGGCGCGTTCCTGATCGCGAAGGCCACCCGCGAGATCCACAATTCGCTGGAAATCGAGGAGTCCGCATCCCGACAGGTACGCAGTGCGGGATTCGTCGGCGTTCTCGTGCAGATCGCCCTTATCGACGTCGTGTTCTCCCTCGACTCGGTGATCACCGCGGTGGGGCTGGTGGACGACCTGCCCGTGATGGTGGCCGCGATCGTGGTAGCGGTGATCGTCATGATGGTTGCGGCGGGTCCGGTGAGTGCGTTCGTGGAAGGAAATCCGACGGTCAAGATGCTCGCACTCGCCTTCTTGGTGCTGATCGGCTTCGCACTGGTCACCGAGGGCCTCGACATCCACGTGCCGAAGGGCTACATCTACTTCTCCATGGCCTTCGCGTTCGGCGTCCAGTTGTTGAATATCGGTGCCAGCAAACGCAGTAAGGTCAAACTGCGAAAGGCGCAGCTTGGCGATCTGATCCAGATTGAGGCGGTGCCCTACAAGGGTGCGTCTTGAACACGGCCCCGTAGGGGACGCCCTGGGGACGCCCTTGCGGCGTCCCGAAGCGGCTCGCGGATTCCCGTGCTGCCGCGCTGCTTTGTCAGTCGCGTTCCGCGCGCACGTACACCAGTTCGTCTGCGCTCGAACGCTCGTCGCTATACCGGTAGCCTTCGTAGTCGAACGCCTTCAACGCCTTGATCGTCTCGACCTTGTTCTTGGCGATATAGGCCGCCAACAGGCCGCGGGCTCGCTTGGCGAAGAAGCTGATGAACTTGACCTCGCCGTTCTTGGTGTCGAGGAACCGCGTATTCAACACCCGCGCCTGGAGTCGGTCGGCGTCCACAGCTCGCCAGTACTCGTTGGAGGCCAGGTTGACCAGCGTCCTGTTGCGGTGGCCCTCGAGTTCGCTGTTCAGCGTATTCGTGACCTTCTGACCCCAGAACGAGTAGAGGTCCGGGCCACGCTTGTTGGCGAAGACCGTTCCCATTTCCAGTCGGTACGGATGAATCTTGTCGAGCGGTCTCAACAGACCGTACAGGCCGGACAGGATGCGCACCCGGCGCTGCAGTGACGTCAACTCCCGCTCGGTGAAATCCCAAGCTCCGAGGCCCATGTAGACATCGCCGGTGAACGCTAGCGCCGCCTGCTTGCCGCCGTTCGCGTCCTTGCGCCATTCGTTGTATCGATTGCAGTTCAGTTCGCCGAGCTTCTGGCTGATCCCCATTAGGTCCGAGATCTCTCCGGGCGCGAGCTTGACGAGATCCCCGATGAGAATCGCGGCGTCGTCGACGAAATCGGGCATCGTGGACTTGCGCGTGGTCGGACGGGTCTCGAAGTCGAGGGATTTGGCGGGCGAGATAACGGCTAACATGATTTGCATGCCTCCTGACTCGTCGGGTTGATTCTACACGCTGATACCCGCTATGGCCCGGTATGTCGGGACGTCGAGCCCGCCGCGTCGCTCCGGCGCAAACGGGTCGCGCTAAACTACCGGTCATGCATGCAATGGGCCGAACGGACACGGGACGGGTTCGCGCCGAGAACCAGGATGTCTTCGCCGTGCGCGACGACTTGGGGCTCGCGGTAGTCGCCGACGGCGTGGCCCGACCCCGCGCCGGGCGGGTCGCCGCCGAGGTCGCCGTCGACATCACCGTCGAATACCTCGCCGGTATCAAGCGGTGCCGGAGGTTGCGTGACCACGACCTGCGCAAGGCGATGGAGACCGCCAACGATCGGGCGTTTGGGTTGTCTTGCGCCATTTCCGCATACCGGGGCATGGCAAGCACGCTTGTCGTCACTGCGTTGGACGGCGCCAAGGGCTACGTAGCCCACGTCGGCGACTCCCGGGCGTACCGCTTTCGCAAGGGCGTGCTGAGCGGTCTCACCAAGGATCACAACGTCGTTCAGCGATGGGTGGACGCGGGCGTCATGTCCGTCGAGCAGGCCCGCTTGGACCCCGAGCGCCATGTCGTCACGCGCGCAATCGGCGCGGAGCGGACCTTGCGCCCCGAGATCCAGGAACTGGACATCCTGCCCCGAGATCTTCTGCTGCTATGCAGCGACGGCTTGACGGAGCACTTGGACGACGCCGAAATCGCGCGCCATCTGGCGACCGTGGAAGATCTGGGCGAGGGGGCCGACCGCCTCGTGGACGCGGCCAACGATGCGGGCGGATCGGACAACGTCACGGTCGTACTGATCCGCTGCTGAGTCGTATTCAAGAACCTGGGGATAGTCATGATCAAGGATCGCATCGAGGAGAAACTCGCCGCCGCCTTCGACCCCGCGCACCTGGAGGTGGTGAACGAAAGCGGCAACCACAACGTGCCGGACGGCTCCGAGACGCACTTCAAGGTGGTGATCGTGTCCGGGGCATTCGATGGCGAACGCCTGATCAACCGGCACCGGCGCGTCAACGAGACACTGGCCGCCGAACTCGCCGGCGGCGTCCATGCCTTGGCGATCCACGCCTACACCGTCGCCGATTGGCACAAGCGCTTCGGCAATGCGCCGCTGTCGCCGCCTTGCCGCGGCGGCGATGGCGCGGAGCGGGCGCAGCGACCGTAGGGACAGCAACGTGGCTGTCACCACGGACGGAGCCTACGTAGCTTCGTTCTATCGCTTTCATCCCATCAACGATGTCGCCGCAATGCGCGAGCGTGTCTTGGCGGCATGTAAGGCGCACTCCCTGCGCGGCACCGTCCTGTTGGCGCCGGAGGGCGTCAACGCCACGTTGGCCGGCCGGCTTTCCGACCTTGAGAATGTGATCGGCAGGCACTTCAGCGGCGTTGACGTGAAGTGGTCGACGGCGGCAGCGGGAAACCCCGTATTCCAACGCCTTAAGGTTCGCGAACGGCGCGAGATCGTAACCTTCGACCATCCGCTCTCACCGACCACGCCCGTTGGCAAGCACCTGACCGCAACGGCCTGGAACGAGCTAGTCGCCGACCCGCACGTACTCGTGCTCGACGTTCGCAACGGCTACGAATCCGACATCGGCACTTTCAAGGGTGCGAAACGGGCCGCGACGGCGAACTTCCGCGACTTCCCGGACTTCGTCGAACAGGAGCTCGGGGATCATCGGCATCGCCCAATCGCGATGTTCTGCACCGGCGGCATCCGCTGCGAGAAGGCATCGGCGTACCTCTTGGCGCAGGGATTCGAGGACGTTGTGCAACTCGACGGGGGGATCCTCAAGTACTTTGCCGAGACGGAGGATGCGGACAACGCGTTCGAAGGCGAGTGCTTCGTCTTCGACGAGCGCGTCTCGGTCACGTCGAACCTCGAACAAGGCAGCTACGAGCTTTGCGGAACTGCGGTCGACGACCCCTAGGACGCCCGGGTCGCCGCGGTCGGCCCAGCGTGCCGCCCGCCCCGCATCGACGAGCGTAGGGCGGCAGTCACTTGGTCCGGAACTACCGAAGTCCGGTCGAGTTTGGGCGTCGGTCGGCTAGCGCCTGTGCGACTTCAGCCCCGCAGCACGTAGGATCGAAATCGCGCGTGTCTATAACTCCACGCGTCACTGCATTCGTCCGGCGAGCCTGTCCCGAGCCGTCTGGACGCACACCAAGAAACCGTCAAGATCGGCTTTTCGACAGATTGCTTCGGGCAGTGCTTCGGGGTCGCCGAACTCGATCTCCATCTGGTCGTCTCCTTTTTCCTTGATGATCTGCCCGATGAACTTACCGTCAAAGTACATCTCCGCGACCAGTTCCTCGTAATCGTATGGACTGGCAATGATCGTCTCGAATCCGACCCCACGATGTGGCATGTATCGCTCCGCCGCCTGGTTGTATGGTGGCTCTACAAAGCCGCGCGAACGCCCCCCTCACGGGTGAAACGCGCACCGCGCCCCGTCCCAAGGTCGATTACCTCCCGGTCCCCGAAGGGTAACGGTTTCAGTGCCAGCTCACCGAATCCGGTTCAGCCAAATGGTGGCAGACACACGCCACATCTGACCCTCACCACTCTACCAATCCCGCTCACTCTCCGTGCCCTCAATGAGGTCTTGTACTGCTTCTCTCGCCAGCGGACCCGCGAACGGCTTCATCGATCTCAGCCAATCGCGGCTTCCCACGAGCCGCTCAAAGACTGTCACCACGGCAACCGCCTGGACTTCAATGTCCTGATCTGCCAACATGGTTTCCAACACGCAGAACACTCTTTTGGTCGCCTGCGCGTGCTCCCCGGACTCCAGCAACTGGATTATGTACGGGGTCAGGACATCTCCGTAGATGATGTGAGGCCCGGGTTTCTCCTGGCCCCACCACTCCATCTCTCTCTTATAGGCGTCTTCAAGCTCGGGAATCTCCTCGATCAGCCATGCGGCTAGATCGTCGTATTGCAACGCGCCTCTCGATTTGCCCGTCATGGATGGATCCGCTTCGTTCCCAACGCGTCTTCGAGATCCTCAATGACACGTGTCGCCATAGCTCGATCCTCCGGCCCAAGGTCCTCTTGTCTCAGGATCCTACGCAACTGCCTAACCCGTTCTCTAGCCTTTTGCGAGTGGGGCTTTCCGCGGATGAGAGTGCCCGTAGCGAGTTCGTGGCGTACGGCACCTGCTGTCCCTCCCACAATGTCGGCTCCCCGCCTATATAGCTCGTCGAACGCTCCCTGTAGCCTAGGATTGCTTGCAGTCGGTTTGTTGAGAATCCCCCTCGGTGCCGCCAGTTGCCGGTCCAGAGGGATCCGCTTCCCAGCTTCACCAATTTGTCGACCGCCTTGCAAAGCTTCTGCACGTCGCATGCCAGCACCACCGCTCCGATGGCCGCGTCGCCGTAGTTGCCATCCCTAAGATCGCCGTAGACCTCGAATCCCGTGTCGATGGAGTCGCCGATCGCGAAGTCCCAGACCACCTTCCCGCCGGCGACGACTGCCCCGACGATCTTCTCGTCCGCGGGAGACATCTCCTGCCCGAGACCGACCATGAGCACCCTCGGGTCGAACACCGGAAACGGCAGGCCGATCCGGAGGGTCACCCGCGGCCAGAAGAACCCGCCGCGGCCGAAGAATCCGCCGCCCTCGCCGCTCCACAGCGTGCCGCCGACGCCAAACGACACCCGGCCCCAGGTGACGTCGCGAACACGGGAATGCGCCACGACATGTTCCAGCTGGTGAACGCCTGGGTCACGTTGGTGAACCCGCCGCCGCC
>VXYL01000070.1:0-72846 GCA_009846005.1 Gammaproteobacteria bacterium
AAACCACACCGCCGGACGGCCGTATCTCGATGCCGTCTTCGGCGACGTATTCGGTAACCGCCGTCTGCTGGCGCGGGTCGAAGCCGAGTTCCGCAACGAGTTGCTGCGCCGCCAGGTGTCCGGGACGCGCAAGTTGGCGCATCGCATAGCGGAAGTCGAACTGCGCGGCAGCGATCTCCCCCGACTCGACCCGGGCGAGCTGGCTCCTCGTCGAGATCGCTCGGAAGTCGAGTACCGGTGTGTTCTGCAGAATCAGCACGACGAGCACCAGGCATGCCACCGCCACGTTTACGGGGGCCGCGATACGGGGCCACTCGACGCGGTAGCGGATCACGCCCCACACGTAGCCGAGCGAAAGCAGGGCTAGGATCGCTGCAAAGGTGACCGCCCAGCAGCGCGACACCGTCCACCCGTACTGGCCGACCCGAATCAGGATTCCGACCAGCGCGAGCACCGGCAACACAGGCAGGACGGCGACGACTGCCGTGACCGACAGTTGAACGGGCCGCGGGTAGCGCAAGTCGGCACCCGGCCGATAGGCAATGCAGACGAGGAGCACGGCGATGGCACCGAGCGCGATCAGGATCCGGCTCCCCAATCCCGTGTCCCAGAGCGCCGCGACGCTGACGAAAGGCAACGTGATCAGGAACACGGCGACAATCATCAGCACCACCGGGAGCAGGTAACGCGCGAGACTCTCCACCAAGCCGACGATCCCGTCGATGAGCCCGTCGCGCCGCCGAAACAGCACTGTTCCGAGGCCGAAGGCGATGCCGGCCGCGGGCAGAATGAACCACGGCTCGGTGAACGTGTCGGCAAGGGCATCGATGCCGAGGATGGAAAACAGCGCCGCCCACAGCGCGAGCAGACCGGCGACACCGCCGAGCAACGCCAACGACAGTCCCGCGACCAACAGGTTGCGCCACGCGTTGACGAACAGCGGGGCGTAGCGGATTGGCTCGCGAACGACGAACTGCTGCATGAACGCAAGCGCGATGAATCCAGCCACGAGCATGCTCGCAACATAGACCGGATAGAGCATGTCCACGTCGAACCTGCCCACCGGGGTTGCCTGCCAGCCGACGTAGGCGCCGAGCAGCACGGCGACGACCGCGCACCCCGCCGCGAACGCCGCCGTGCGGGGGAAAGCACCGGGTTCCGCCGCGAACAAGACAAGGCTCGGCCAGCCGACTGCCAATGTGAACATCGGCACAAGGACCTCGGGATTGTCGCTAGGCCAGAGACCGCCTTCCAAGGTGACGCCGAGACCGGCGAGCAGAACGGCCTGTGCGGCGATGACACACGGCATCGGACCGAGCCTGAGGGTGCCCACGATCATCCGGTTCATGCTTGTCCGGCCGATGGCTTGGCTGAGAATCGACCGTAGGGAAGGGGCCTGTAGGTGTCAAACGCAGGAATCGTGCAACGGCCGACCCGGATGTGAAATCCGCGTCAATTCCGGCACGCCCTCGGCTCACGTCCTCTTCACGCCGGCACAGGCACGCTATGCGGCGAAATGTCCCGCGAACCCAAAAGCCCAAGCGCCAAAGCGGTGTACCAACCGACTGGGGACGAGTCCATCGCTTGGCTGCGCGTCGCGCCGTTTATCGCGCTCCACCTCGGATGCCTCGGCGTGATTTGGGTTGGCGTCAGCGCCCTATCCGTCTGGGTTGCGGTGGCGTCGTACCTGGTGCGCGCGTTCGCTGTCAGCACGTTCTATCACCGCGCGTTTTCGCATCGCGCGTTCAAGGCGGGACGGGCGACCCAGTTCACTTTCGCGGTACTCGGTGCCGCGGCCACGCAGCGCGGGCCGCTGTGGTGGGCAGCCCAGCATCGCTTGCATCATCAGCATGCGGACACCGATGCCGACCCCCACTCGTCGACACGCGGATTCTGGTGGTCGCACCTTGTCTGGTTCCTCACGCGAGCCGGTTTCCGCACGCCGCTGCACCGGGTTCGCGACCTCGCCCGATTTCCCGAACTACGCTGGCTGAACCGCTTCGACCTCGCGGCACCCGTTGGCTATGCGATGACGATGTACGGCCTCGGTGCCGTGCTCGAGTCCGTCTACCCGGCGACCAACGCCTGGCAGATGCTGGTTTGGGGATACGTGGTCCCCACCGTGGCGCTGATGCATGCGACCTTCTTCGTTAATTCGCTGTCCCACCGAGTCGGCCGAAGGCGGTTCGAGACCGCCGACAACAGTCGCAACAACGCCCTGTTGGCGCTGGCCACGATGGGCGAAGGCTGGCACAACAACCACCATCGGCACGCGGCGTCGGCCCGCCTCGGCTTCTACTGGTGGCAGTTGGATCTCGGCTACCTCGGACTCAGGCTGCTAGAAACCGTTGGCTTGGTTCGGGAACTCAAGACTCCTCCCGATGCCGTGCTTCGCGAAGGCCAGCCATGCGCGTAGCCGTCGTCGGGGCAGGCATCTCGGGCATCGCCGCCGCACACTATGCGCAGGAGTTCGCCGACGTCACGCTGTACGAGGCGGACCGCGTCCTCGGCGGCCATACCGACACCCACAACCTGTTCGCGGACGACCGCAGCTGCGCGGTGGACTCCGGTTTCATCGTATTCAACACGGGCTACTACCCGTTGTTCTCGCGCTGGCTGGACGAGCTCGGCGTCGCCTCGAAACCGACCGACATGTCCTTCGGCGTCTCGCTCGCCGATGGCGTCGAGTACGGCACCTCCAATCTGAAGGCGCTGTTTTGTCAACACCGAAACATCCTGCGGCCCGATTTCCTCGCCATGTTGCGGGACATACCGCGCTTCTATCGGCGCGCCGGACAACTGGTCGACGATGATCGCACACTGGCCGAACTGTGCGCCGAGGAACGCTACTCCAGTGCCTTCGTCAACGGCCACCTGATGCCCATGTGTGCCGCGCTCTGGTCGGCGTCACGCAGCCTCGCGAGCGCGATGCCCGTGGCCCACGTCGCTGCCTTCATGGCGAACCACGGTCTGCTGCAACTGCGCCACCGGCCGGCGTGGCGGGTGGTCGATGGCGGTTCCAACACCTATCTTGCCGCGTTCGAGAGCCGGTTCCGGGGCCAGGTTCGGAAATCCTGCCCTGTGCGCCACGTGCTACGGGACGCGGACGGCGTAACGCTGCAAACCGACACGGATGCGCGCGGCTTCGACCAAGTCGTCCTTGCGTGCCACGCCGACGACGCATTGCGCATCGTGGATCCGACATCCAGGGAGCACTCGGTCTTGGGCGCATTTGGCTACCAGACGAATCGGGCGGTCATTCACTCGGACGCGTCCGTGATGCCCGCCAACCGAGGGGCGTGGTCGAGTTGGAACGTCCACGCGACCCGCGAGAACGAGTTCGAGTTCACCTATTGGATGAACCGTCTCCAAGGCATTCACTCCACACGGCAGTTCTTCGTGACCTTGAATCCGGCGAGACCCCTCAACGCCGTCTGGCTTGAACGGGACTACCGGCACCCGGTGTTCGACAGTGCGGCGCGCACCGCCCAGGGACGGCGCGACGAGGTCAACGCGCAATGCACGCTCTACTGCGGCGCCTATTGGGGCTGGGGTTTCCACGAGGACGGTTTCAGGAGCGGCTACGAGGCCGCGCAACGCCTCCGCGAGATCTGCCTCGGCGAGCTGTGCTTCGGTTTCGAAACCCGGGCAACGTGAGCGGACGCAGGGCATGTGCGCGGACTTCCGAGCAGCACGGTTCCCGACCGAGGCGAGCTTGTCATGCCGAGGCGAGGTCTGGCACGTCCGCGGCGCGCCGCACCGGCACGTATTCCGATACGCGGTGTGGATGGTGTACGCCGACCTCGATCGGATCGCCGACGCGCGAGGTGCCATCCGCACCGTGCGCGCCAAGCACCTGCTGACGACAGAGGCTGTGCGCGAGCGGCTTGCCCGGGCGGGCATAAAGGCGGACGGGACGCATACCTTCGCACTGACCCAACCCGGGAGCTTTGGCTATTCGTTCAACCCGGTGAATTTCTACTTCTGCAAACGCGGCGATTGCTTGCTCGCCGTGCTCGTCGACGTCACCAACACGCCATGGGCCGAACGGCACTGCTACGTCGTCGACGCGCGCGGGCGGGCCGCACTCGGCCGGCACCGGTTCCAATTCGCGAAGGCTTTGCATGTTTCGCCCTTCCTGTCCATGCGCGGGACCTACCGCATGAACCTGACCCTTGGCGAGGGTCGGATCCGGATTGCGATGCGCCTTGAGGGCGGTTCCGCGCCGTTCTACGCCGGACTCGCGTTGCGTACCGCACCGCTTACGCGCGCTGCCGCGCTCGCGGCACGCTGCCGACGACCCTTTCAGAACTCGCTCACCTTGGCGCGCATCTACTGGCAGGCGGCCCGGCTCCACGCCAGGCGCACGCCATTCTTCCCGCACCCCCGGAAGCTTCGATGAACGACCGATCCGGTTCGCATAAGGGGCGGGAGTCGGTCGCCGCGCGGCTGTGGCGAACGACGGCGGAACGGGCCTTGCGCGGCATCCGCAACGGAACGGTCGTGATCGCGGCACCCTCCGGCACATCGACCTTCGGCAGCGGCGAAGCCGTCGCCCGGGTGCGCGTCCACGACCCCGCCTGCTTCCTCCGCATGGCTCTCGGCGGCACAGCGGGCGCGGGGGAGAGCTACATGGCGGGGCTCTGGGACTGCGACGAACTGGTCGATCTCGTCCGGATCATGTTGCGCAACCGGGATGCTCTGTCGGCCCTTGAGGGCCTCGCGTCGGTTCCGGCCGCGGTTGTCGACGCGCTGTTCCACCGAATGCGCCGCAACAGCCGTGCCGGCAGCCGGCGCAACATCCGCGAGCACTACGATCTCGGCAACGAGTTCTTCCGTCTGTTCCTGGACGAGCGGCTGATGTACTCGGCCGCGGTCTACGAAACGCCCGAAGACAGCCTCGAGGCGGCCAGCACGGCGAAACTGGACCGGCTATGCCGAAAGCTCCGCTTGACCCGAGGCGAACGGCTGCTCGAGATCGGGACCGGATGGGGCGGCCTTGCGGTATACGCCGCCGAGAACTACGGCTGCCACGTCACCACCGCGACGATCTCCGAGTCCCAGTACGAATACGCAAAGGCGTTGGTCTCGGCGCGTGGCCTCAGCGACCAAGTCGACGTGATCCTCGCCGACTACCGCGACCTGCGCGGCAGCTACGACAAGCTCGTATCGGTTGAGATGGTGGAGGCCGTCGGCCACGCCTTCCTCGACCGCTATTTCGAGACCTGCGCCGGGCTCATCCGGCGTGACGGGATGATGGTCCTGCAGGCCATCGTCATCCGCGACACCCGGTACCGCCGTGCGCTCCACAAGGCGGACTTCATCAAGAAGCACATTTTCCCGGGCGGCTTCATCCCGAGCATCTCCGCGTTGACCGCCGCGGCGGCCCGTGCCGACCTCTCGGTCATGAGCCTCGAAGACTTCGCCGACGACTACGCCCTGACGCTACGCGACTGGCGTCGCAACCTCGACAACAACGCGGACGGGGTGCAGGCTCTCGGCTTCGACGCGAGCTTCCTGCGCAAGTGGCGGTTCTACTTCGCCTACTGCGAGGGCGGTTTCCGCGAACGCGCCATATCCGACGTGCAGGTCGTCTACACCAAGTCCGACTACCGGGGGCCGCCGTGGCGCGCGTCATGAACTTCGCCGTTGAACTGGCCGAGACGGGTCGCCTACCCGATGCCGTCGTACGCCTCGGCATACGACACCTGATAGGACGACGGCTCCGGGAGGAGAACGCCCGCGCCGCCGAGCGCTACGCGGAGCTGCTCGAAGAACTCCGCGCTTCGCCGATCGCCCTCGCCCCGGACGTCGCCAACGAACAGCACTACGAGGTGCCGCCGGCGTTCTTCCGGCTGACGCTCGGTCCGCGCCTCAAGTACAGTGCCTGCTACTGGGGCGAGGGCGTGCGGACCCTCGCCGACGCGGAAACCGCGATGCTGGAACTCACATTGACGCGCGCCGGCATAGAGGATGGCATGCGCGTGCTCGATCTAGGCTGCGGCTGGGGCGCGTTCACGCTGTTCGCCGCCGCGCGTTTGCCGCGTTCGGAGTTCCTCGCCGTGTCGAATTCCCGGACACAGCAGGCGCACATCGCCGAACAGGCCCAGGCGCTCGGGCTGGCCAACGTCAAGACGCACAGGGCGGACGTGAACTCCTTGGCGCTCAATGGCGGGTTCGACCGCGTCGTCTGTGTGGAGATGTTCGAGCACGTGCGCAACCACGCGGCCCTGCTTGAGCGGATATCCCGATGGCTCGCGCCCGCGGGGCGGTTGTTCGTGCACATTTTCTGCCACCAGCGACTGATGTACCCGTTCGAAACCAGCGGCGACGGCGACTGGATGGGCCGCAGCTTCTTCACCGGTGGCCTGATGCCGGCCAGGGACACGCTGCACAACTTCCAGGACCACCTGGCAATCCGGCGAACCTGGCAACTCTCCGGCGCACACTACCGGCGTACGGCGCGGGCATGGCTCGCCAATCTTGATGCCCACCGGCATGCGGCGGCAGACGCCCTGGGCGCGGATGGCGACTCGCGCCTGCTCGGACGATGGCGATTGTTCTTCATGGCCTGCGAGGAGCTCTTCGGCTGGAACGGCGGCCGCGAGTGGCTTGTCTGCCACTACCTGTTCGAACAGCGGAGGCCCCCGCGTGAATAGGGGATTGCGGGCACGTCTCGGCCGACTCTTCGCGGTCCAACTGGCGGTGATCGGCGCGGCCACGGTGATCGGCATCTACATTACACAGCTCGTGGTGGAGGACCTGCTGACCCGGCAAGCGCTGGACCTCGAGGCCGTGCACTTCTGGACAAACTACGACGTCGACCCCAACACGCCGCTCCCGGACACCGCGAACCTGCGTGGCTACCTCGTGCGGCCCGGCGGCCGCGGGCCGACGGGCCTAGAGCATATGGCGACTGGATTCTCCCGTACCGACTTCGAAGGGCGCAGCCGGGTCGTGCACGTTTCCGAGAACGCCGGCGCACGTCTGGTCTTGGTGTTCGACAGCGCACAGGTCTCCGATCTCGCGTTCTACTTCGGCATCCTGCCGCTGTCCATCGTGCTGCTCTTGATCTACGCGCTTCTATTCGTGGCCTACCGTTGGTCGCAGGCAGCCCTCTCGCCCGTCATCCGGCTGGCGCGCCGGCTCGAAGCCGTCGACTTCATGCAGCCCGGCGGGGTCCGACTCGACCTCGCCGATCTCGCCCAATCCGGCGACGCGGAAGTGGCGACGATGATCGAGGCCTTGGCCAGCTTCACGTCCCGGCTCGACGCCGCCATCGAGCGGGAACGGGTGTTCACCCGGGACGCGGGGCACGAACTGCGCACGCCGGTAGCCGTGTTCAAGGGATCGCTGGACCTTCTCGAACGCGACCGGTCCCGACCGCCGGCCGATCGCGATGCCTTGGCGCGAATGCGCCGCACGGTCGCGGAGATGGAGTCGCTGCTCGAGACCCTCTTGCTGCTTGCACGGGTGGAAGCCGAACCCGCCAACGGCGAGGTTACCTCCCTGAACCAGGTGGCGACCGAGGAGATCGACGCGCTACGGGCATTGGCCGAGGCCCGCGGCAACCGCGTCCAGTTGACGATGGACGCCGACCGGGACGTAAGCGCACCGAAGCAAATCCTGCGCATCGTGGTCGGGAACGTGCTCCGCAACGGCGTTTCGTTTACCCGCGAAGGCAAGATAGACGTGCGCATCCACGCCGACGGCATGACGGTTACGGATACCGGCATAGGCATGTCCAGCGAGGAGCTCGGCAATGCCTTCGAGGCTTTCTACCGCGCCGACGCAGCTAGGGGCGGCACACCGGGGCATGGTCTGGGGCTGGCTATTGTGAATCGCATCGTCAAGCGCTACGGCTGGACGATCCGGGCGCGCAGTCGGCCCGGCGAAGGCACCACGGTGGATCTCGAGTTCTAGGTACCGTAGCGCCCAAGGCCCCGTTGCGGTCGCGCGGCCACGAGGGTCGCCCCTTACGCGTGCGGAGGGAACCGAAGGCAGTACCCCCGCCCCGGAACCGTCGTCACGACTCCATGGCCGAAGGGTCGGTCGAGAGCCTGACGAAGGTTGTAGAGGTGGCTGCGCAGGGCGTCGCTGTCCGGCGGCTCGCCCTCCCAAAGCTCGCGCTCCATATCGCGCCGGGAAACCACCCTCGGATAGTCGCGCATCAGCACCTTGAGCAGCTTGAACGCGGTCTTGGACAGAACCACGGGAACGCCGTCTCGGGTGACTTCCCACGTGCCCACATCCATCACGATGCCGCCGACCTCGAAACATCCCGCCTGCCCCCGCCCACGCCGCGCCATGGCTTCGATCCGTGCGGCAAGTTCCGGCATGGCGAACGGCTTGACGAGGTAGTCGTCCGCGCCGGCTTCGAAGCCGATCAGTTTGTCGTCGAGCTGGTCCCGCGCCGTCAGCATGATGATCGGGGTGTCCACCTTCGCCTCCTCGCGCAGTCGCCGACACACCGCGAGTCCGTCGACTCCGGGCAGCATGATGTCGAGCACCATCACGTCGTAGGACTCGGTCACCGCGAGATGCAGAGCCACGAGTCCGTCGGCGGCGTAGTCCACTGCGTAACCGCACGCTTCGAGGTAGGCGCCGGTGGTCTCGGCCAACTCGCGATGGTCTTCAACCAGGAGCACGTTGAGCCGGGCCATGGGTGCAATCCTATGCGGCTTGGTCCGCCTGGGCCAAAAGTGCATCCAGTTTCGCATCCTTGTCGCGCCAGGTACGTTCCAGCCAAGCGTGAGGCCCTGCTTCCAGAACCTCCCGCATCGTGCACCGCTTGGCGTCGATGGCAACGTCGCCGGCTTCGCCGCCCAGAAATCTCCACAAGGTCGTCGGTTGCGGATAGCCGATCGTTAGGTCGACAACCGGCGCATCAAGGGGCCGCAGCGCCTCCACGATCGCGGCGAAGCCGCCGGTACGTGGCGGCAGCAGGAACCGGTACGAACTCCGTGCGAGCGCGTGCCGACGTTCGGTGAACCGCGTGCCCTCGGCGAAACTGAGCATGGCCGCAGGGAATCGATGCAATGTCGCGCACGCCTCGCGTACCCGTCGCCGGTCGTCGTCGCGGCGCCGTTGCTCAGACCAGGATCGACGAGCCCGGCGCCGGAGAACCGGAAAGTCGAAGGCGAGGAAGATCATGCCGAGCACCGGGATGTAGGCAAGTTCCCGCTTGCAGAGGAACTTCACGATGGGTCCGCGCCGCGAAATCACGCTCTGCACAAGCAGGATGTCCGCCCAGGAACGGTGGTTGGCCAGAACGATGCAAGCCCGCCCGGGCGGCAGATCAATACCCGGGTTCTGCCAACGCGCACCCGAAATGCGCTGCATGCACCAGTCGTCAAAGGCGACTGCGGTGCGATAGATGCCGGCGCAAAGGCACGCCGTGCGGGATCGCCAAGCGGGGACCAAGACGCGGGTAAGGAATAGGACGGCCAAGGGCAGCGACCACGCCAGAAGGTTCAGGGAAATGGCGCCGAGCGAAATCGCCGCCCTGACGTGACCGCCTGGTGTCACGGCCGGCGCGGCGGCCTCGGCAGCAGCATCGGGGTGTTTGCGACGTAGTTCGCATACGCGTCGTCGCCCGCCCAACGCTTCGCCGCGGCACCGTCCAACATACGCACGCCGCTGATGCGGGTCAGCAACAGCCAAACGAACACTGGCGATACCAAGGTCGCGTACTGCCATCCCCGCAGTGCCGGGAACGCCGCGACGGCAATGCCCAGCCAAAGCACGATCTCGCCGAGGTAGTTGGGGTGCCGGGACCAAGCCCAGAGGCCCGAGTCGATGAACCGATGCGTATTTTCGGGTTTGCCGCGAAAACGCCGCTTCTGCTCGTCGGCGACCACTTCGATCACGAAACCCGCCACCCACAGGGCCGCGCCAGCCAGGAGAAACGCGTCCGCCCCCGCCTCGCCTACAGATGCGATGGCGACGATCCCCGGTCCGAACGACACGCACACCCAGACCGCTTGCAGCGTCCACGTCATGAGAAATAGCGCGAAGCTGGGCTTGATGGCATCGAAACGTCGGTCGCCGCCAGCCCTGACGCGCAACGCCAGAAAGACGCCGAGACGAACGGCCCAGACGCCCACGAGCAGGGCGATGACGACGCCGCGTACACCGAACTCCCCCGCCCCGACGAGAGCCACGCATGCAACCAATGCAAACGTCGATGCGCCGATCAGATCGAAAAACCGTTCCGTTCGCTTGAGATACGCCGGAACGAAAGCCACCCATTGGACGACAAAGGCGAGCGCCACGCATAGCGCGAACGACGGAACGCCGAAAGCCAGACCGCCGCCGTCACTGCCCGCCAGCGCAAGGAGCACGCCGATGCAAACGGCACCGCCGGTACCGAACCAAGGCAGCCAAACGGCCTTCATCGGCGGCTTAGGTAAAGGCGTAGCAAACTGATGGTTGATACCGACCGCGGCACCGGGCCGCATAGCCTACCCCATCCCTTGCAAAGGCCGGTGTTCAATGACGGCCCGGCTCGCACGAACCAACGACGGTTACAATGGTTCCTCGAACGCACGGGGAACGTCCGAACAACAATGACCATCGTCATCGTCGGCGGCGGCCACGCCGCCGGACAAGCCGCTGCGAGCCTGCGCCAGGAGAAGTACGAGGGCGAGATCCTGATCATCGGCGAAGAGCCGCACATCCCGTACCAACGTCCACCCCTGTCGAAGCAGTACCTCTCGGGCGAGTACGGTCTCGACCGCGTGCACCTGCGTCCGGCACGGTTCTACGAGAGCAAGGACATCGGCGTCCGTAGTGGCGTACGCGTGGAGAACATCGACCCTGCCGACCGGACCGTCGCCTGCAGCGACGGCGCCGAGATCAGCTACGACAAGCTGCTGCTTGCCACCGGCGCGCGGCCGCGCAGGCTCGCCGCAACGGGTGGCGACCTTCCCGGCGTCCACTACCTGCGCACGATCGCCGACGTCGACGCGATCAAGCAGGACTTCGCGGCGGGGCGGCGCATGGCGATCATCGGCGGCGGCTACATCGGACTCGAGGTTGCGGCCATCGCAATCGAGGCGGGACTGATCGTCACGGTCCTGGAGATGGAGGACCGAATCCTGCAACGCGTGACGACGCCGGCGATGTCGGCCTTCTACGAGGACATCCACACCGAGAAAGGCGTCACCATCCGTACCAGAATGCGCGCCGAGTCGTTCGCCGGCGACGGTCGTCTGACAGGCGTTGTGTGCGCGGGCGGCGAAGCCGTGCCTGCGGACCTCGCCGTGGTCGGAATCGGAATCGAGCCAAACGTCGAGCTTGCCGAAGCTGCGGCGCTCGATTGCAGCAACGGCATTGTCGTCGACGAATACACGCGCACCAGCGATCCCAACATTTTCGCGGCGGGCGACTGCACCAACCACCCGAACCCGGTCCTCGGTCGGCGGCTGCGGCTCGAATCCGTGCCGAATGCCATGGAGCAGTCGCGGGTCGCGGCAGCGAACCTCGCGGACAACCCCAAGACATACGCGAACGTGCCCTGGTTCTGGTCCGACCAGTACGATCTCAAACTGCAGATGGTGGGCTTCTCCACCGAGGCGGAGCGGCAGGTCGTGCGCGGCGACCCCGGAACACGGCAGTTTGCGGTCTTTCACCTCAACGGCGAGACGTTGGTCGCGGCCGATGCGGTGAACAGCGCCCGCGAGTTCATGGTGGCCCGTCAGCTGGTGGGCAAGCGGGTCGATTCCGGGGCACTCGCCGACCCCAACGTGGAGCTCAAATCCATCCTGCAGACGGCGATCTAGGAACAAGACAAGGAGTGCTACCCATGAAAGCATCGCTCGGAATCCTCGTGACGGCCGTCGTGCTGTTCGTCTTCGGTTTCCTCTACTGGGCCGCGAATCCGCTGCCGAACGCGGCGTTGAACGCCGTGGGGGATGCGGACGCGGCAGCGAGAGCCGTGGGCGAACAGTTCCCCGAAACGGGGATGTACAGCTTCATCGGGTCGGGCCTTAGCGCCACCGTTATCGTCAATCACGGGGCGACGGAAGATGTCGACCCGCTGGTGATGGTCTACGGGTTCATCCACTACCTCCTCATTGCGGCCATTCTCGCCGTCGTGCTGCGCAGTGGCGCGCCGCTCTCCGCGCACGTCCGGCGGGCGTTCATCCTGGGCTTGGCCGCAGTGGTCGTGGTGGAGGGCTCCGACATCGTCTGGTGGGGGTACACCTGGGGCTGGAAGCTGTGGAGTGCCGTCTACCACGTGCTCGTTTTCGTGATCGGCGCGTTGGTGCTGTCGAAGTTCCTGCCGAGAGATCCCGACATCGTCGCCTGATACCGCGTACCGGGCCTTCGACGCCGGTACAGCGCACCGCGCGGGCGACCGCAAGGGGCGCCCCTACGGGCCACAGACGGCGTAGGGGACGGGCTTGTCCCGTCCCGTGTTCCGTGAGCTTGCCGCGGCGCCTCGTCAACCGCCAAAGCGCTCGCCCATCGGCACCGCTTCCCATGCTCGCAGCGCGATGGAAGTTGTTGGATTGTTTGGGCAAAATCCAACTTGAGTGCTGCGCGGCGTCCTGTCGAGACGGTTCACGGAGGCGGCATGAGCGACGAACAAGACGACCTGAACAGTCCGGAATCCCACCTTGGGGTTGCCGAGGTCGTCGACGAACACACGCGCCCGAAAGAGGGCTTCCTGTTCTGCACAGCCTGTTCGCACTTGGTCGGCCACGTCGACGACCGCATCGAGGTCAACGGTTCGTTCCTCCACACGTGTACGAACCCCTACGGCTACGTCCACCATTTCGGCTGCCACAGCGACGCCCACGGCTGCGCCATCAGCGGCGGCCACCACGCCGCCGACAGCTGGTTCAAGGGCTTCAGTTGGCGGTTGGCCAACTGCGGCAATTGCGACACCCACCTGGGGTGGCTCTTTGAACGGCCAGGCGAGCATTTCTACGGCCTCATTCTCGAGCGCGTCCAGGCGGGTTGATCGATGCCGGATCCAAACGCGAGCGACTACGATGTCCTCACGTTCGATTGCTATGGCACGCTGATCGATTGGGGCGCCGGCATCGTGGGGCACCTGCAGCCTCTTCTGCTCGAACGCGACGCCCACGTGATCGACGACTTCCTGCTCGAGTTCTTCGCCGAGACCGAACCGGAGGTTCAACAGGACGGCGTCGCCTACGTCGACGTGCTGCGCGAAGTCCTGCGCCGGCTCGGCGACCGCCTGGCCTTTTCGCCCACCGCCGCGATGCTCGACGCGTTTGCCGAGAGCGCGGGCGACTGGGAGCCGTTCCCGGACACCGTCGAAAGCCTCGTGCGGCTAGGTGGGAGCGTCGACCTGGCGATCGTCTCCAACGTCGACAACGCGATCTTCGCGAAGACCGCCGCCAAGCTCGGCACCGAGTTCAAACACGTAATCACCGCCGAGAACGTCGGGGCCTACAAGCCCGATCCCAGGATGTTCGACGCAGCACGCCGCGCCGTCGACGGCGCCCGTATTCTGCACGTCGCCCAAAGCCTCTACCACGACATCGCGCCGGCGTCGTCGCTGGGCCTAGACACGGTCTGGATTCAACGCGGCAACAACGCCGCCCGCCGGGTCAGTGCGAGACCCACGTGGATGTTCGAATCCCTCGCGACGTTCGCCGATGCGTTCGTTGGAACCGGGACCGGAGAAAGCTAGGTGGCCGCAGGCGAGGAAACACGCCGCGCCTCGATCGAACTTGCCAAGGAGGACATGCACTTCTCGGCCGCGCACTTCACGATCTTCTCGGCAAACCGGCGCGAGAACCTGCATGGCCACAACTTCTTCGTCGAGGCGCGGGCCGAGGGACCGATCAATTCCAACGGCCTGTGTTTCGACTACACCCTGCTGAAGGCCCGGCTAAGGGCGCTGTGCGACGTCCTGGACGAAACCCTGCTCATCGCCGCGCGGTCGCCGCATCTCGAGATCCAGGAGGAACACGACGAGGTCGTCGTCGCGTTTGCGGATGAAACGCTCCGCTTCCAGCATCGCGATGTGAAACTCCTGCCGATCCGCAACGTCACCGTCGAGGAACTGGCGCATTGGTTCACCGACACCCTGACCCGCGACGACTGCTTCGGTTCGCTATCCGTCGAATCGCTCACCGTGCGAGTGTCGTCCGGTCCGGGACAGTGGGCCGAGACAACCTGGCAATCCAATGCCAACGTGCATGCGACCGGCTTGCGAGATCCGCTGTGAAGCTCGCCATCGTCTCGGGAGCGAGCGCGGGCATCGGCCTCGCAACCGCAGGACGTTTCCTCGACGCCGGCTACCGGGTCGTGAATCTGTCGAGGCGTGCCTGTCCCCTGCCCGGGATCGTCGATCTGCGTTGCGATCTGTCGGACCCTGATTTCCCGAACACCCTCGGACCCCAACTCACGCCCCACCTCGAGGCGGCTAGCGAAACCGCGCTAATCCACAACGCCTCGCGTCTCGCCAACGATACCGCCGACAACACGTCGAGCGACGACCTGCGCGCGGTCATCGAGGTCAACGTGGTGGGGATCAACTCCCTCAACCGGTTGGCGATTCCGCATTTGGGCGACGGTTCGTGCGTCCTTTTTGTCGCGTCCACGTTGGCCGAGAAGGCGGTGCCCGGCAGCTATTCCTATGTACTCACCAAACACGCCCAGGTCGGCATGATGCGTGCCCTATGCCAAGATCTCGCCGGCACGGGCATACACACCGCGTGCATCTGTCCCGGCTTCACCGATACCGAGATGCTGCGCGCCCACGTCCCGCCCGAGGCTCTGGATGCGGTGCGCGGCATGTCGGCGTACAACCGACTGATCGATCCCGGCGAGATCGCCGGAACCCTGTACTGGGCAGCGACGGCACCCGTCATCAACGGCAGCGTTGTCCACGCGAATCTCGGCCAGATAGAGAGGTAACGGAACGCCGGCCGTCGAGGCACGGCGACAATCGGCATCGACAGTTGACTCGAATGAGAGCGTTTCGCCACGTTTAGGGAGAGCAGTCATCATGGCGGATTACAGAAGGCGGCGGCAGCGGGTGTTCCTGGTACTCGCGGGCGTATTCCTCGGTACGCTCGCGATGCTGAACATCCTGGGCATCAGCCGGTTCATCGACCTGTCGTTCAACGTCTTCGGGCTGGAGATACCGATGGTGGTCGCGGTGGGCGTCCTGCCTTACCCCGTCACCTTTATCTGCACCGACCTCATCAGCGAACTCTACGGTCGCAAGCGGGCCACGGAGGTCGTCTGGGTCGGCCTGCTGCTCAACGTGTGGGTCGTGTTCCTGCTCTGGATCGGCGGCGCCTTGCCGGGGTTCGAGCCGGTCGATCCAGCTAGCGGCGAACTGCTACGGGACGAGGCGGGCCGGCTGCCCGTGTTCTTCGAGATCCGCGAGTACGCATTCGCGGCGGTCACGGCGTCCATGATCGCCTACCTCTTCGCGCAATGGTGCGACGTGCAGATGTTCCACTTCTGGAAGTGGCTTACCGGCGGTCGGCACCTGTGGTTGAGAAACAACGGTTCCACACTGGTCAGCCAGCTCGTGGACACCATCGCCGTGATCCTGATCACCCACTTCTGGGCGAGCGGCTTGCCCATCGACGAGGCGGCGGCGCTGTGGCCCCAGTTGCTGACGTTCATCGCGTCCGGGTACGTCTTCAAGGTCGTCGTGGCGCTGGTCGACACCGGTCCCATCTACGCGCTTGTGGCGTGGCTGCGACCGTTCCTCGGCATTGCCCGGAACGAGGAGATCGGTCCCGGCGATGATCCGGTGATGGCGGCGAGCGATGCGCGCTACTGAAGCAGCGCGGCGGCAGTACGGACGGATTGTTCCAACACCGCCGTATCGACGCGGCCGATTCGCAACCTCGTCACGACCAGGTGCGTCATGCCGAGGATTTCCACGTAGGCGGCGACCTTGTCAGCGACCGCTGCGGGATCCCCGATGATCGCCCAATCATCCGCTTCAAGTGACACCCCGGGACGTCCGCTTCCCGCCAATTGACGCGCCGCGAGGCCCAACTGCTCGCGCACTTGGGCGACGAGTCGGCGATCCTCGGACACGAACAAGGTGCGCATGATGGGAACCTCCGGCGGCCGCTCGACGCCTGCCTCGTCGCATGCCTCGGCGTGGCGACGGTGGTTTTCGCGCAGTCTTCCCAATGGCTCCATCGGCGACGCAAGATAGGGCAGGCCCAATCGCCCCGCCTGGGCGAGTGCCTTCGGTCCGAACGCCGCAACCCACACCGGCGGGTGCGGCTTTTGGACAGGCAGAGGCGACAGCCGTACTTCCCCGGAGTCGCCGCCCACCGGCTCGCCCTGCCACGCATGCCGCATGGTGGTCAGACACGACTCGAACAAACGCCGCTTGTCCCTTCTCGACACCTCGAAGGCATCGAACATGGTCGGCTGGTAGCCGCGTCCGACCCCCAGGATGACCCGGCCGCCCGAGAGCCGGTCGAGGACCGCGACCTGTTCGGCGGCCTGCAGGGGATGACGCAGCGGCAGCAGGTACGAGGTCGTCGCTAGACGAATCGCGCGCGTCCTCGCAGAGACCGCCGCGAGCAGCATCAACGGATCGGGAATTGCGGCATCGCCCGCGAAGTGGCTCTCCGGCAGCCAGAAGGACCGGTATCCCCACTGCTCGGCCAACGCCGCCTGGCGGGCCAGCGCATGGGCATCGACTTGGCCCGATATCCGCCAAGGGGTCAGGCCCAGATGCATCGGCGCTACCGCAAGGCGATAGTGCGGATCGAAGGACTCGACGCCGACCGCGTCCCGGCGGACTGTGCCGTGGCGCCGTGGACGCGCTCCTGCATCATCGCCATCGCCGTGATCGTCGCCTGTACCGCATCGAGATGGCGGGCCTGGGCGTACTCGCGGTACAGCGGATCGTTTTGCACGAGCACGCAGTTCTTCCGACGACCATCCTCGGGACGGTCGCAACGGAAACGTGCCTCGCGACCGAAGTTGTTGCCGGCGTCCCCATAGCGACCGAAATCCTCGGGATCCTCGTTGAGTTCCCAAAACGCCTCCCAACTCACCGGCAGGCCGGGAATCGAATCGGTCACCGAGCTGATCGTGCGTTCCGCAGTGGTGGCGAGGAGATTGTCAAATCCCAAGTCGGTACTGCGGATCGCCGAGCAATCCTCGCCGAGCGCCGCGGCCACGCCTTCAGCATCCACCGGGAAGGCGTTGAAACGGTCCGATACGCTGAACCGCCACCAGCGTGCCGTGTAGACGGGCACGACGTGTACCGGCGTGGTCGCGTCCTGCACGTAGTTGATGATGCGACCCAGGTTCGTAAAGCGACGACTTAAGTCACGGGCCTCCTCCAATCGCCGCAACGTGTTCCGATAGTGGTTGTGCATCCGGGTGTCGAGTATCCACAGGAACTTCGCCGACGACTTGCCTCCGCGGTTGTAGTAGTTCCAGCGGAACATCCGCCGCCACCACGCCGCGTCCGCCTGGTTCGCATTGGCGATGGCGATGTAGCGCACTTCCAGCGGCGTCAGGGTCGCCAGGTGCGTGTCCTCCGCACACTGGTTGTACTGCCGCGCGGCAATGAAGGTCAGTTCCTGGTGAATATCGCCTTCGTAGGCAATAGGAGAAACTGCCACCAGGGCCGCAGCGACGAACATAACGCCGAACGTTGGTCTGACTCGCAATATGGGCAACTGATCGATCCGAACGCGGGCAACCATGTCACTCCACGAGGGCGAACGCAAGGCAAACGGACGGTAGTGGATGCGCCCAAAGGCGATAGTCGGTGCACCTAGCGGGACGGTACACTCAAACGTCCTTGGGGTCGCAACGAAAGAGGTTTCCATGAAGGCCGCAGTCCTGCGCGAAGTGAACCAGCCGCTGGCTATCGAAAACCTGAGCACGGGCGACCCCGGGCCGCGGGAAGTGCTCGTGCGCACCGCGGCGGCCGGCGTGTGCCATTCGGACCTGCACTTCCAGAACGGCGCCTATCCCTACCCGCTGCCAGCGGTTCTCGGCCACGAGTCCGCCGGCGTGGTGGAGGCGGTGGGATCGGACGTTCACTACGTCAAACCGGGCGATCACGTCATCACCTGCCTGTCGGCGTTCTGCGGCCACTGCGAATACTGCCTGACGGGCCGCATGGTGCTGTGCAACGAGCCGGAACTGTCACGCGATATCGGCGAACCGCCGCGCCTATCGTCACACGGCGAGACGATCAACCAGTTCCTGCACCTGTCGTCGTTCGCCGAGGAGATGCTCGTGCACGAACACGCGCTGGCCAAGATCCGCGACGACATGCCCTTGGATCGCGCCGCGCTGATCGGCTGCGGCGTCACGACCGGCGTCGGCGCGGTAATTCACACGGCGTCAATCGAGCCAGGTTCCACTGTGGCCGTGATCGGCTGCGGCGGCGTCGGACTGTCGTGCATCAACGGCGCGGAAATCGCCGGGGCGGGACGCATCATCGCCATCGACACCGTCGCGTCGAAACTTGAACTCGCTCGAACTTTCGGTGCCACCGACGTCATCAATGCCGCCGAAGAGGATCCCATCGGCATGGTGCGCGAGTTAACCGGCGGCGGCGTGCACTATTCGTTCGAAGCGATCGGCTTGAAGACCACCACCGAGCAGGCGTTCAAGATGATCCGGAACGGCGGCACGGCGACGGTCATCGGCATGATCCCGGTCGGTACGATGGTGGAGATCCACGGCCCCGAGTTCCTGCGCGAAAAGACCCTGCAGGGATCGAGCATGGGATCCAACCGGTTTCGGGTCGACATGCCCCGGTTCGTGGACTTCTACCTCGCCGGCAAGCTGCACCTCGACGAGATGATCTCGGGTCGGATCCGCCTCGAAGACGTCAACGATGCGCTCGACGCCCTAGAAACCGGCGAGGTTGCCCGCAACGTCATCATGTTCGACTGAGCGTCGGGACGAGCGACCGCGCGCCCTTCGGGCGCGATGGGTCGACGCTACGACCGACCAGGTCAGAACCTCAGGTCGCCGAAGCGGTCGGCGCGGCGCAGGCGCACCACGGCGCGTTGCACGCCCCCGATGCTGCGCGCCAGTTCACCGATATGCCGCGTCGTGACGTTGTTGACGGCCAGTATAGTGTCCCCTGCTCGAAACCCCGTCTGCCAGGCCGGCGAGTCTCGGTCGATGCTGCTGACGTAGACCCCGACCGGCACGTCTTCAAGGAACGTGTCCGTGAGCACCGTGCCGTCCAAGCGCTCATGGATACGCGCGCCGGCAACGGACCAGTTCCGCTCGATGGAGACCGCCAGGCGCATCTCTCGACGACCACGGACGATCTCCACCTCGAGTTCGTCCCCGACCATCGTGATGGCTTCCTGTTGACCGTAGTCGGCTGGCCGGTCCATGGCCCGGCCATCGACGCGGGCAAGGATGTCGCCCGGCTGAATCCCGGCAGTGTCCGCCGCACTGCCCGGCACGACCTCCGTCACGACGAGGCCTGCCGTCGCAGCCAAGCCGTGCAAGTCCGCCAGCTTCGGGTTCAGCGCCGCCACGGTCATGCCGATTCGGCCTCGTTGCACGACCCCGTGTTCGATGAGTTCGCCCATGATGGCGGCGACCAAATCGCTAGGTATCGCGAATCCGATGCCGACGTTGCCGCCCGACGGGGCGACGATCGCGGTGTTGATGCCGACCAGCCGGCCATTCAAGTCGACCAGCGCGCCTCCGGAATTGCCGGGGTTGATGGAGGCGTCCGTTTGGATGTAGTTTTCGTAGCCTTCGATGCCGAGCCCGCTTCGGCCCAAGGCGCTGACGATTCCGGAGGTCACGGTCTGCTGCAGCCCGAACGGGTTGCCGATGGCGACGACGAAGTCCCCAACGCGCAACTCCTGCGAGTCGGCGAAGGCGAGTTCCGTGAGGTGGTCAGCGCCTATCCTCAGTACCGCCAGGTCCACTGGCGCGTCGACACCCACTAGCGTTGCAGGATACCCCCGGCCGTCGGACAGCGTAACGTGGATCTCGTGCGCACCGTCTACGAGATGGTGGTTGGTCACGATGTAGCCTGCCCTTGCATCGACAACGACGCCCGAGCCGGCGCTCTGGGCCCGGCGCCTTTCCTGGGGCTCGGCAGGGTAGCGGAAGAAGCGGCGGAAGAACGGGTCGCGCATCAAGGGGCTGTGGTAGGTGCGCACCCGGGCGAAGGTCGCCACGTTCACCACGCCCGCCGTGGTGCGCTCCAGCATCGGCGCCAGGCTCGGCAGTTCCTGCCCATCGACGGTTTCCGGTAGCGCGGCATGAGCCGCCCAGGTCAACAGGATTGGCGCAAGGGCTGCTAGCCCTCGCCCACCTGCAAGCACCAAAGGCGCTGTAGGGGACGGGCTTGTCCCGTCCCGTCGCCTAGGTGACCAACTACTCAGGTGCGTGCGATCGCCCGCGCTCACGTGCGCGTTAGGGTCGCCCCTTCGGTTTCTTGTCATCCTTTTCTAGTCGACAAGTGGTACTGGAGCGGGCGATGGGAGTCGAACCCACGTCTCCAGCTTGGGAAGCTGAGGTAATGACCGTTATACGACGCCCGCGCGCGCCGAATTATGGCACAGTGTCCCGAAACCAACGGTGCCAAGTAGGGGTGCCGTCCGAATACGGGAGGGGAATCATGAATCGGCATTCGCTGAACGGCACATTCGTCCGCCAGGCAATTCTGCTGGCCGTTGGGCTCGCGCTATCCATCGGGACCTACGCTGGCGAACGGAACCTCGCGATCGTCGAACCTAGCGCAGTCGGGATGAACGCCGAGGGCTTGGGCAAACTCGGCGCCGCGATGCAGGGATTCGTCGACCGGGGCGAACTGGCCGGCGTGGTCACGGTCGTCGCCCGGCACGGCAAGATCGCACACTTCGAGACGTACGGCATGCAGGATGTCGAGACCGGAGTGCCGATGGCCAAGGACACCATATTCCGCATCTACTCGATGACCAAGCCGATCGCCGGGGTGGCACTGATGACGTTCTACGAGGAGGGCCGGTTCGACCTCGACGATCCGGTCGCGAAATTCATTCCCGAGTTCGCCGATCTCAAGGTGGCCAAAGAGCCCGGTCCCGACGGACAACCCGTCGTCGAGGATGCGAACCACCCGATGACCATCCGCGAACTGGTGAGCCACACCGCCGGACTGACCTACGGCTTCTTCTCCCGCTCCCAGGTCGACACCCTTTACGTGCGAGCCAACGTTCTCGACCGCAACTCGACCCTGAAGGACATGGTTGGGAAACTGGGCGGGATTCCGCTGCGCCAGCAACCCGGCTCCGCCTGGCACTACAGCGTCGCCGTCGACGTACAGGGCTACCTTGTGGAAGTGCTCGCCGGCAAGCCGTTTGACGAAGTGCTGAAGGAGCGCATCTTCGACCCGCTCGGCATGATGGACACCGCGTTCTGGATCAAGCCCGAGGACGAACCGCGGACCGCCACCATGTACCAGCAACGCCGCGGCGGCGAACTCGCACCCAGCCCATCCCGGGAGTACTTCACCAAGCCGGCGTTGTTCTCCGGCGGCGGCGGGCTGGTGTCGACGGCGATGGACTACACGCGCTTCGCGGAATGATGCTGAACGGCGGCCAACTCGAGGGCGTGCGGATCTTGAAGCCCGAGACCGTCAAGCTCATGCACACCAACCAGCTACCCGACGGCATCGACTTCATCAATCCCATGATCGGCAACCCCGGCAATACCTTCGGGATCGACGTCGCCATCGTGGCAGCCCCGGACGGCGAGTCGGACCACCCGTTGGCCAAGGGCGAGTACTGGTGGTACGGCGCCGGCGGCACGTGGTTCGGCGTCAACCCGGTGCAGGACCTCATCGTCGTCGGAATGATCCAGAAGTTCGGCGTGCCGGGCCCCAAGGAAGTCCGCGTCACCAGCAAGCGGTTGGCCTACGAGGCGATCACCGACCCCGGTTGAACATGAGCGGGCGTTGCACCGGCCTCGCCTTCGCTGCAGCAATGGCCGGGGTCTTGGCTTGGAGTGCCGATGATCTGAACTACGTGGGTACGCCGGTGCTCGCCAGCACCGGCACCGAGGTGCTGCGCTTCAGCGGCATTCGCTTTGCACAGGCACCTGTCGGCGATCGGCGATGGCGGGCACCGCGAGCCGTCGTCGACGCCATGCCCGACGTCCACATCGATGCAACGAAGTGGCCCCCGGCCTGCGTGCAGGACGAGGGCAACGTCGAATGGTACCGAGGCGTCGCCGCAGCCTTTGGGCAGCCTGCCGACGTCGTGCCGTCGCTTCCCGATGTGGCCGAGGACTGTCTGTTCCTGAACGTCTGGACACCCGATGTGGACGGGCAGTTGCCGGTGATGGTGTGGATTCACGGCGGCGCCAACGTGAACGGCTGGTCTTTCGAGCCGAACTACCGAGGGCGGGAGTTGGCGGCCTTGGGCGCGGTGATGGTGTCGATCCAGTATCGGCTCGGCGTATTCGGTTTCCTTGCCCACCCGGAGCTCAGCGCCGAGTCGCCCAACGGGTCATCGGGCAACTACGGGATTCTGGACCAGATCGAGGCCTTGCGCTGGATCCGCGCCAACATCCATCGGTTCGGCGGCGACCCCGGTAACGTCACCGTGTTCGGCGAATCGGCCGGCGCCGGCGACATCGCGTACCTGCTGCTGTCGCCTCTCTCCCGGCGCCTCTTCCACCGGGCCATCTCCCAAAGCGGCGGCTGGCCCGCCAACCAGCGCCGGACGCTCGCGGAAAACGAAGCCCTGGGCGTGGACTTTCTAAGGCGCGCGAATGCCGCAGGCATCGACGAACTCCGTCGCCTGCCGGCCCAAGCGCTGCTCGCCGCCGCCAAGGAACACTTCAAGCGCGACTACGACGATCCGCCAGTGGACGGCTGGCTGCTCCCCGGACCGCCAGCCGATCTTCTCGCCCGCAAGGCGTTCGAACCACGTCCCGTGATGTTCGGCTTCAATGCCGACGAGTTTTTGATGTACGTCGGCAAGCCAACACCCGAACGCTGGCAGCAGGCGCTCGAGACACTGTCGAACCCGGATCCGGTCGATGAGCTTCTAGGCGAACTGCCGATTCCGCAACGACTCGATGAGCTTGAGTCGGCTACGCAATTCACCTGCCCGAGCGTCACGCTTGCCGACGGCTTCGCAGCAGGCGGCGCTCCTGCATACGTGTACCGCTTCGAGCGGATACGGGCGGGCGATCACGGAATCGGCGCCTACCACGGGGCCGAGATTCCGTACGTGTTCGACACCCACGACGCCTGGCTGCCGACCGACATGATCGACCGCGAGCTCACGCGACGCATGATGGGCTATTGGCTCAGCTTTGCCGCCACGGGCGATCCCAACCACGACGACGCGCCCGTCTGGCCGCGGTGGAACGACCACGCCCGGGTTCTTTCGTTGGCCGAGGGAATTCGATCAGAGGCATTCGACGGCCGCCTTTGCTCGCTGATCGCGAGGTCTACGGATTTCGTAGCGCGACCACCCGGCCTGCAAGGCTCCCTTTGCACGCTTCGCAGCCGGGGTCGCCACCAGGCCGCCGGTGGTCAGACCTCCTTGTAGATCCTGCCGCGTTGTCTGACGGGTTCGAGCAGCGACCAGTCGCCCCGGGGAACCTCGAACCCGTCCGGGTAGGGCGAGCGGGGCACCATGCCGAGCGATCGCATTACGCGGTCGTCGCGGTAGTAACACTGGGCGGTGATCGTGACCAGGGTTCCGACGCCGGCGAATCGGGAACGGCTCAAGTCGCTGGCGATTGTCGCGCGCGTGGCGGCGTCCAGGTCGGTGTACGCGGCGTCATACCGCGTGGCGGCTGTTGACTCGATCTGACTCAGAGCACTGGCGACAGCCGCGTGGTAGGGACGCGCGGTGGCGAGAATGTCGGCAGCGATGGCGGGATCATCCGCCCCCGGCGTCCCGAACTCGGCGCTCGCTGGAATCACGGCACCGACCAGGGCGAGAAGCGTGCGCTGCTCGTCGGCCGTGAAAGGGTTGTCGGTGGCAATCGTGGCGGGCATGGACTCAGTCGAACAAATCGGCGAGGCGTTTCTTCATCGAGTCGGCGATGTAGAGCGCAAGCGCCTGGATGGTGCGGGTGGGGTTCACGCCGGCGGAGGTCACGAAGATGCTGCCGTCGACGATGAACAGGTTCTTGACGTCGTGCGAGCGGCCCCAGTCGTTGACCACTGAACGTTCCGGATCCGTGCCCATGCGCGCGGTCCCCATGAGATGCCAGCCGCCGACGCCGATGGGAGCCTCGGTGATCACATCCTTGGCCCCCGCCGCCGTCAGCACCTCCGTCGCCCGGGCGACGGCATGGTCGAGCATGCGCCGGCTGTTCTCGGATAGCGTGTAGTCGATCTTCGGGGCCGGGATGCCATGCCCGTCCGTGAGTTCCGGATCCAACGTCACCGTGTTGTGTTCTTCCGGCAGATCCTCGCAGATACCCACCATGCCGGCGATGCGGCTGAAGAGTTGCCGGTAGGCCTCGTGGTGGCCCTCGCCGAAGGGAATGCGCCCGCTGAACATGCCCGTGAGCGCCGTCGCGACGGGGCCTCGGCCCCGGTTGATCTCGTAGGTATAGCCGCGAACGAAACCACGACTTGGGTCGGTTTCGTAGAACTCCTGGCTCCAGATGCACACACCCGGTCCGCGATAGCCGTCGAGGGGCTCGTCGAAGATTCCCTGGATCGACGCGTAGGGGTGGAACATCAGGTTCTTGCCGACGAGACCGCTCGTGTTGGCGATGCCGTCGGGAAACCGTCCCGAGGTCGAGTTCAGCAGCAACCGGGGGGTGCCGACGCCGTTGCAGGCGACGATGACGACCTCCGCAGGTTGAAAGCGCTCGACGCCGTCGCGATCGAAATACACGACCCCAGAGGCCATGCCGTTGCCGTTGGTGGTGATCTCCCGCACGCGGCAGCGGGTTCGGACCTCGACGCCGGCCCGCACGGCGTGAGGCCAATAGGTGATGTCGGTGCTGGCCTTCGCGCCCTGGGCGCAGCCGCTGCTGCAGGCCCCGAGGTTGATGCACTTGTCGCGGCCGTCGTAGGTCTCGGTGGCGATGGCCGTGTCCGAAGGCCACCAATGCCAGCCGAGCTCGTTGAAGCCCTTCGCGATGGCCGTGCCGGCCCTGCCGAGGGGAACGGGAGGCATGACCGACGCCTTCGGCGGATACGCCGGATCCCCGGCGAGGCCCGACACGCCCATCATGCGGTCGTTCTCCGCATAGTAGGGTTCGAGCGTGCGGTAGTCGATGGGCCAGTCGTCGGCGACGCCGTCCAGGGTCCTGACGCGGAAATCGGAGGGGTGGAAGCGCGGGAAATGGCCCGCATAGAGAATCGTGCTGCCGCCGACGGCGTTGAAGTTGGCGACGGAGATCGGCGAGTTGGCATCGTTGACGGGATAGTCCGTCTCGCGCTTGCGCCGGTTCGGCGAGATGCTCATGTCGCTGAACGCTCGCGCTTCCCAGTCCCGGCCCGCGCTCGGATACTCGGTCGGATTCATCCAGTCGCCTTGCTCCAGGCAGACGATGCGCATGCGGGTCTCGGCAAGGCTCCACGCCACGGCGGCACCGGATGCGCCGGCGCCCACGATCAGGACATCTACCGGATCGGTCATCGGCGCAACGTCCGGCCAACGGATTCACCCGTCACGGGAGCGCGTATCCCAATGATCCCGATCGAGGGTGTGTCCTTCGACGGCTTTCAAGCGTGCGTCGAAGCCGGCCATGGCCACTCGAATGGCCGAAACCTCGACTTCGACGGCGGTTAGGCGTTCCCGGATGGCAGCCACGTCGATTTCCACCGCGCGCAGACGCGTGTCGAGGCCTTTGATCTCGGCCCCCAGTTCGTCCCTGAGGTTCTTGATGTCTTGGCGCAATTCCTGGCGCAATTGGCCGAATTCCTGGCGCAATTGGCCGAATTCCTGGCGCATTTGGCTGAATTCCTGGCCCATGCGCGAATAGGTAGTCTGCATCATGGCCCCAAGCGCGAGGGCCACCGTAAGCAGGGTGGTCAAGATTGCGGTGGTCCGGCCGTCCAGCCAATTCGGCAGGACACCGTTGGACCGGGTATTGCCGGGCGCATCGGCCGATGGCGCATTCTCTTGTCGGTCCATTTCGGGTACTTCTGATCGTCGACTCGAAGCGCTTCACAATGCGCCATTCCGAGCCCGCCGTCTGCGGGACATTACCACTATGCCGTGTGGGAAATCTCTCCATTTCACAGGCGCTTGGCGAGCCGCTTGATGATCCGCGCCAGGTCGTCCCTCAAGTCCTCCCTTTCCAGTCCGTAGTGGAAGAGCGCCTCTAGGTAGTTCACGGGATCGCCGGTGGTAAGCCATCGCCCTCCCCGGACCGGGCAAGCGTACACGGCCCCGCCTCGGCGCATGTAGGCCTCGATGGCATCCATCAGCCAAAGCTCGCCGCCTTTGCCGGTCGGGATCTCGCCGAGGACAGCGGGCAGCTCGGGTGGCAGGACATAGCGCCCGAAACCGACCAAGTTTGACGTCACGGCGGCGGGCGCGGGCTTCTCGACGATCTTCGTGACGCGCATCTCGGCGTCGACTTCGATCATCCCGTAGTTGGGGACCTCGTCACGCGGCACCCGCTGCGCGCCGAGGATCAAGCCGGGGGTCTTGTGGTACTGCTCGATGAGTTGCGAAGTGAAGGGCACCTCGGAACTCACGAGGTCGTCGCCGAACGCGTAGACAAACGGTTCCGCTCCGACGAGGGACGCCGCGTTGAGTGCTGGGGTGCCGTTGCCGTACGGGCCCTTTTGGCGGATGTAGGCGACATTCACCAGTTCGCCGGGTCGGCGGGTTTCCACGAGGTAGCGCTCCTTGCCGCTGGCCTCCAGGGCGTCCTCGAGGGTGGGGTGCTGATCGAAGTGGTCCTCCAGCACCTTCTTGTCCCAGCGGCTCACAAATACCACGTCCTCGATGCCGCTCGCGGCAAGCTCCTCCACGAGGTACTGGATGATCGGCCGATCGATCAGCGGGATCATCTCCTTGGGGATCGCCTTGGTGGCGGGCAGAAACCGCGTACCACTGCCCGCGGCTGCGATTACCGCCTTCTTGATGGGCGACTCCGACAAGGTCGCGCCTCCATTCGAGTGGACCCGGCGAACACACTGTAGCAAAACGAAACCGTAAGCCCATCGGGGCGGGTGTCGGGGCGGGGCTATAATCGGCCTCTTGCGATCCGATGGCATCAAGGATGGGCGTAGAGGTAGTGGTACTGGCTGCAGGCGCGGGGACGCGCATGCACTCCGCGTTGCCCAAGGTTCTACACCCGCTGGGTGGACGCCCGCTGCTCGCGCATGTTCTCGACACCGCGCGCCGTCTCGAACCGAGCCGGATCCATATCGTTGTCGGCGCTCAGAGCGAACGGGTTAGAGCCTGTTTCGCGGCCCGCCCCGAGCTTTCCTGGGTGATGCAGGCGTCGCGTCGGGGCACAGGCCATGCGGTTGGAAAGGCGCTGCCGATGGTATCGGACGACTCGACGGTCGTCGTTCTGTTCGGCGACGCGCCGTTCACGACCTCGGAAACGGTGAAGGGCTGCATCGAGGCGGCTGGCATAGGTGTCGCCCTGGCCTGTGCGGATCTCCCCGATCCGAACGGCTTGGGGCGAGTTCTGCGCGATGGCGACGGACAGATCACCGGGATCGTCGAGGAGCGCGACGCCACCGACGCTGAGAGAGCCATCACGGAGGTCAACACCGGCATCTTGGCAGCTTCCAAACGGGTGCTCGAGGACCTCGTCACCTCGCTTCGACCGGACAACGATCAGGGCGAGTACTACTTGACGGATGTCGTCGCCTTGGCCGTAGCAGGGGATCTGCCGGTGACCGGCGTGCGGGCCAGTGCCGAGGAGTCCCTCGGCGCCAACGATCGCGCCCAGTTGGCGCAGTTGGAGCGCATCCACCAACGCCGTGAGGCGTCCCGGCTGATGGCCGAGGGCGTGACCCTGATGGATCCCGCGCGCATCGACATCCGGGGTTCGCTTCGGGCCGGGCGCGACTGCGTCATCGACATCAACGTGGTATTCGAAGGCACCGTTACGTTAGGAAACGGCGTCCACATCGGACCCGGTTGCGTGATCCGCGACTCAGTGTTGGGCGACGCTGTCAGGGTCGAGTCCATGAGTTCGATAGACGGTGCTGCCATTGCCCCCGGCTGCCGGATCGGTCCGTTCGCCCGGCTGCGACCGGGCACCGACCTTGCCGAGTCGGTACACATCGGCAACTTCGTCGAGACCAAGAAGGCTAGCATCGGGGCCGGTGCCAAGGCAAACCACCTGGCCTACCTCGGCGATGCCTCGGTGGGCGAGGGGAGCAATATCGGGGCCGGGACGGTCACCTGCAACTACGACGGGGTCGACAAACACCGCACCGAGATCGGGGACGGCGTGTTCGTCGGCACCAACGCGACGCTCGTCGCGCCGCTCGTTGTGGAGGACGCTGCCTATATCGGCGCGGGGTCAACGATCACCACCAAGGTTGGCCGCGAGGATCTCGCGGTGGGTCGAAGCCGCCAGCGGAATATCCAAGGGTGGACACCCCCAGCCAAACGCAAGCGTAAGGACTAACGGACATGTGCGGCATCGTTGGCGCGGTAGCCGGCCGGGAAGTGCCGGCCATCCTGCTTGAAGGTCTGCAACGGTTGGAATACCGGGGCTACGACTCGGCGGGCATCGCCGTGGCGAAGAACGGTGTCGATTTCAAGGCGGCGAATGGTTCGACGATCGAGCGCCGTCGCACCATCGGCCGTGTCCAAGAACTGGCGGAAAACCTGGAGTTGGACCCCATCTTCGGAACGACAGGCATCGCCCACACCCGTTGGGCCACGCACGGTCGGCCCTCGGTGGAGAACGCCCACCCGCACATGTCCCGGGGACGGATCTGCCTAGTCCACAACGGCATCGTCGAGAACTTTGAGGAATTGCGCGGCGAACTAATGGACGACGGCTATCAGTTCAACTCCGGAACCGATTCCGAGGTAATCGCACATCTGATCGATCGCTGCGCGGACGAAGAGGAAGACCCTCTGGAGGCCGTACGAAAAGCGGTGAAACGGTTGGACGGCGCCTACGCCTTAGGGGTCATGTTCCGGGACGACCCGGGCCGAATCGTCGGGGTCCGGGTAGGCAGCCCGTTGGTTGTCGGCGTCGGCATCGGGGAGAACTTCATTGCCTCGGACGCGCTCGCGCTGCGCCCGGTGACCGACCGCTTCATCTACCTGGAGCAAGGCGATCTCGTCGACTTGACGTCCCGGTCGATCTCGATCTGGAACGTGGACGACCGGGCCGTGGTGCGATCGACCGTCCGCGTCGAGCACAGCGGCGATGCGGCGGACAAGGGCGACTACCGCCATCACATGGAAAAGGAGATCCACGAGCAGCCGAGGGCGATCCGGGACACCCTGGAAGGTCGACTGGGCAACGATCACGTCCTGGAACCGGCGTTCGGCATCGACGCCGAACGTGTGCTCGACGATACCCGGTCGGTGACCATCGCGGCCTGCGGGACCGCCTACTACGCGGGCTGCATCGCCCGCTACTGGATCGAGGAACTTGCCGGAATCCCCACCAGCGTGGAGATCGCCTCCGAGTTCCGCTACCGGAAGTTCGTCACCCCTCCCGGCGGGTTGTTCATGACGATCAGCCAGTCCGGCGAGACCGCCGACACGCTGGCCGCCCACCGCATCGCGAAGGGTTCCGGTTTCGAGCACACGCTGACGGTGTGCAACGTCCCGACCAGCACGCAGGTACGGGAATCCGATCTGGCGGTGCTGACCCAGGCGGGTGTCGAGATCTGCGTCGCGTCCACCAAGGCCTTCACCACCCAGTTGGCGGCGCTGTTCATGGTGGCGATCCTGCTCGCGCGCCGAACGGGCCTAAGCCGGGCCAGGGAACGGGAACTGGTCGATGCGCTGCGCGCCCTGCCGGAGGTTGTGGAGGAGACGTTGGCACTAGATGAGCGAATCGACGAGTTGGCCGTCGAGTTCATGCACCGTCATCACGCGCTGTTCCTCGGCCGCGGCGCACACTACCCGGTGGCGCTGGAGGGTGCGCTAAAGCTAAAGGAGATTTCCTACATCCACGCCGAAGGCTACCCGGCCGGCGAACTGAAGCACGGTCCGCTCGCCCTAGTGGACGAGGACATGCCCGTGGTCGCGGTGGCACCGGGGGACGAACTCGTCAAGAAGGTGCGCTCGAACCTGCAGGAGGTGCGCGCCCGGGGCGGCAGGCTCTACGTATTCGCCGATGCCGACGCGGGCATCGCCGAAGCCGACGGCGTGACGGTGATCGAAGTGCCCAAGGTGCACGAACTGTTAGCGCCGGTCGTATACACCGTGCCTCTGCAGTTGCTCGCCTACCACACGGCGGTGCTCAAGGGCACGGACGTGGACCAGCCCCGCAATCTCGCCAAGTCGGTGACGGTGGAATAGGCCTCGAACGGGTATACTGTCCACATATCCAGCTTCAGGCTCGGCCGTGGACGTAACCCACATACTCGATGGCTTGAACGAGCGCCAGCGTGAAGCGGTAACGGCACCCGTCGGCAACCTCCTCGTCGTCGCCGGAGCCGGCAGCGGCAAGACCCGCGTCCTGGTGCATCGAATCGCCTATCTGGTGGAGGCGTTGGGTGCGTCGCCCGGCGGCATTCTCGCGGTCACGTTCACCAACAAGGCCGCGGCCGAAATGCGGGGACGCGTGGAACGCCTGCTCGAGGGACCGGCGCGAGCCATGTGGGTGGGCACTTTCCACGGCATTGCGCATCGGCTGCTGCGCATGCATTGGCAGGAGGCCGGACTTCCCCAGAACTTCCAGATACTCGATGCGGACGACCAGCTACGCCTCGTCAAGCGCGTCATCCGCACGCTCGATGTCGACGAGCAGAAATGGCCCGTGCGCCAGGCGGTTTGGTTCATCAACTCGCACAAGGACGAGGGCCGGCGCGCCAAGGACGTGGAAGCGGCCGACCACGACGTGTTCGGAACGACTCACCACCGCATCTACGAGGCCTACGAGGCACTCTGCGAGCAGGGCGGGCTAGTGGATTTCGCGGAACTCCTTCTACGCAGCCATGAACTGCTCTTGAACAACATCGATCTGCGGGGTCACTACCGGCGTCGCTTCCGGCACCTTCTTGTCGACGAGTTCCAGGACACCAACACCATCCAGTACGCCTGGCTGCGCGTGCTGGCCGCCGCCGAACCGGGCAGCGCTTTGGGACCGGGTGCCGTCTGGGCCGTGGGCGACGACGACCAGTCGATCTACGGTTGGCGGGGCGCGAAGATCCAGAACATCCACGATTTCCAAACCGACTTCGCGGATGTCGAGGTCGTCAGGCTCGAGCAGAACTATCGGTCGACAAGCCGGATTCTGAATGCCGCCAACGCCTTGATCGGCAACAACGCCGAACGCCTCGGCAAGAACCTCTGGACGGATGCCGGATTGGGCGGGCCGATTCTCGTGTATTCCGGCTACAACGACCTGGACGAAGCCCGGTTCATCGCCGATCGAACCCAACGCTGGATCGAGGACGGGGGCAGTCCCGACGAGGTCGCCGTGCTGTACCGGTCGAACGCCCAGTCCCGGGTTATCGAGGAAGCCTGCCTTCGGCTTGACATCCCGTACCGCATCTACGGTGGGGTGCGTTTCTTCGAGCGCTTGGAGATCAAGAACGCCCTGGCATATATGCGCCTCGTCGGCCAACGCCACGCCGATGTCGCCTTCGAACGCGTCGTCAACACGCCGCCCCGGGGTATCGGAGGCAAGACCGTTGACGCGATCCGGGTGATCGCGCGCGCCAACGGCACGTCGATGTGGCAGGCGTCCAAGGACGGCATCGCCAGCGGTGCGCTCAAGGGCCGGGCGGCAACCACCGTCGGCGCGTTCATCAAGCTAATCGACGACATTGCCGGTGCGGTGGAGAACGCACCCCTCTACGAGATCACCGAGCACTGCATCGAGACCAGCGGCCTGATGGCGTTCCACTCGAAGGAGGGCGGCGAACGCGGCATGGCGCGCAAGGAGAACCTGGAGGAACTGGTGACCGCCTGCCGCCAGTTCGGGCGCGACCTGGCGTTTCCCGTCGAGAACACCGGCACGGAGGAGTCGCAGGCGTCCGAACTCGAGGAGTTCCTCGACCAGGCCGCACTGGAGAGCGGCGACTATCAGAGCGGCGGCCCCGCGCTGCAGATGATGACCATGCACTCCGCCAAGGGCCTGGAGTTCCCGTTGGTCTTCATGGCGGGGATGGAGGAGGGTCTGTTCCCGAACACCCGGTCGATGCGCGAACCCGGGCGCTTGGAGGAGGAGCGCCGGTTGGCCTACGTCGGCATCACCCGCGCCATGCGCCAGCTCTATTTCACCTACGCGGAGACGCGGCGCATGAACGGCATGCAGAGTAGCAACTGGCCGTCGCGTTTCCTCGACGAAGTGCCGGCGGAGTGCCTGGAGGAAGTGCGCATGGGCGGCACGGTGTCGCGACCCTTCCGCGCCCAGGCCGGCAACGGCGCGCAGGACTTGCGCGAGGATCACGGCGGTCTGCGGATTGGTCAGTCGGTCAGGCACGCCAAGTTCGGCGACGGCATTGTGCTGCAGGCCGAGGGGGCCGGTGAGCGGACCCGGGTGCAGGTCAACTTCACGAACGCCGGGTCGAAGTGGCTGATGCTCGCCTACGCGAACCTGGAGATCCTGGGCTAGGATCCCGTTGCCTCACTTCGCCGCTTCCAATGTCCGGTCCACCCAACATCCTCTTCATCATGACGGACGACCACGCGGCCCACGCCATGGGTTGCTACGGCAGCCGCATCAACCGCACGCCGAATCTCGACCGCATGGCCAGCGAAGGCGCCCGGTTCGACCGCTGCTTCTGCACAAACAACATCTGCGAGCCAAGCCGCGCGGCGATCCTCACCGGCACCTACAACCACGTCAACGGGGTGACGACTATTGGGGCCCACCTCGACAACCGGCTGCCCAACGTCGCCAAGGAACTGAACGCCGCGGGCTATCAAACCGCCGTGTTCGGCAAGTGGCACCTTGGCGACGCCGAACCGCATTGGCCGAGCGGTTTCGACGAGTGGAAGGTGCTTCAGGGGCAGGGGCCGTATTTCGACCCCGAGATGAACTGCAACGGCGAAATGCGCGCGTTCGAGGGCTACACCACCGACGTCATCACCGATCTCACGCTCGACTACCTGGCCCGTCGCGACAAGGATCGGCCGTTCTTCGTCAAGTACCACCACAAGGCACCGCATCGACCGTGGGACTCGGACGAAACGCACGCGCGCCTCTACGCGGACGACCACGTCGAGCAACCGGTCACATTCGACGACGACTACTCGAACCGGTCGAGGGCCGCGCGGGAGGCGAGAATGCGGATCGCCGACCACATGACCTACCGGGATCTCAAGTTGACGCCGCCGCCGGGTGTTAAGCGGTGGGCCACGGTGCCCAATCCGCAGGATGTCGCCGGCTTCACGCTGACGCCCGAGGAATCGGGCAGCCCCGTTTCGTTCAAGGATTCCGCCGATCTCAAGGACTTCAAGTACCAGCGCTACATCAAGGACTACCTGCGTTGCGTCGCGGCGGTGGACGACAACGTGGGTCGGGTGCTCCGGTATCTCGATACCGAGGGCATCGCCGACGACACCATCGTCATCTACACGTCCGACCAGGGGTTCTTCCTAGGCGACCACGGCTGGTACGACAAGCGCTTCATGTACGAGGAGTCATTGCGCATGCCGTTCCTGGTCCGCTATCCGGCGGAAGTTGAACCAGGCACGGTGGTGGACGAAATCGTTACCAACGTCGACTTTGCGGCGACCTTCTGCGACTGGGCCGGCATCGCCACGCCGGACTACATGCAGGGCCGTTCTTTCCGTCCGCTCTTGCATGGCGAAGTACCCGAGAACTGGCCCCAATCCATGTACTACCGCTATTGGATGCACCTCGCTCATCACTACGTCAGCGCCCACTACGGCGTGCGGACCAAGACCCACAAGCTGATCTACTACTACGGCGAAGCCCTCGGCCAGCCCGAAACCATCGACGAGTCCAAACCGAAGGAATGGGAACTCTTCGATCTCTTAGCCGACCCCTACGAGTTGAATTCGGTGTACGGCAGGACGGAATACGCCAACATCCAGGCATCGCTGGCGGCCGAGCTTGTGCGCCTACAAGACCTCGTGGGGGATGAACCATTCGCCGAATAGGCGCGCCAGTTTCGGCTTCCACCCAGCCGTGAGCAGGCCGCAATCAATCCGGCCACGGATTCGACATGGTTGGTGTGAGTGCGTACTGTCCGGGTTCTGTCCATTGTGAGGAATGATGCGATGAGCGACTCCACCACCGCACTGTGCCGAAGCGCC
Organism: Gammaproteobacteria bacterium; assembly: GCA_009846005.1. Taxonomy (GTDB): domain Bacteria; phylum Pseudomonadota; class Gammaproteobacteria; order Pseudomonadales; family Azotimanducaceae; genus VXYL01. The sequence continues at coordinate 34,338 of VXYL01000070.1, forward strand.
GCGCTGCCCGCTTTAGGACTCTCGATATTGGCGTACGCCGCCGGCTGCGAGATGGCGAGAGAGCAAGGGGCCCAGAGTTCCGCTTCCGCTGAGGAGGCGAACTGGAAACTCGTCGAGGCGTACGTCGAATTGGATACGGCATGGCACCGCCGCGACGCCGAGATCAATCGGTCGGACGCCACCGCGGACGAGAAGGAACGGCAGCGCAAGGAGGAACTGGGCGAGCATCCCGACATCGTGCTGGCCGTTGTCGCTGCCAAGGCGATTGTCGAGAGCGAAGGCGAGCGCGCCGTCGACGCGGCGAAGTTCCTTGTGGAACATCCGGCCGGACTTTCGCCGACTGCGGAGCACGACATTGCGTTCGGGAATGCGGCGCTCGCGCGCTTGATCGGTCCCGACTGGACGGTGGTGGAGGCATACCACGAAGCTCGGCAGGCATGGCAGGACGACAACGAGTCGCGCCGGGAAGCAGCCAAGGCGGAGGCCGAGGACGCCGCTTCGGGAGACGGTGCGGGACGCACGGCAGTCAGCGCGGGTTTCAGGCTCGTCCCGCCACCGAACGGACTGGAGGCCACAGCCGCGGCCCGCGCGATTCTGGACGTCGGCGACCACGAGAAGGCGCGCGGGGCGGCCGAGTTCCTAGTCGAGCACGGTTTGCGATACCCGCAGGCCGTGGTCAAGGCGGCGCGCTGGTTGAGCGCCAACGCGTCGGACTTCGACGACTGGCCGGATCTGCTGATGAGGTTGGCCAGCGCGGCAACGGCAGGCGGATCCCCGGTCTCCGACGACTTCCTCACCGAGATGGCGACCGAAGCCGATGATCCGTTGGTGCGCGCCACGGCGCGCTACTTCGCGGCAACCGCGCTAGCCGCCGATGTGAACGACCCGACGACGGCGGCGGCGGATCGGGAAGCCTGTCGGCAGCAGGCCCTTGCCCTGGCGAGTGGCATGAGTACAGGCGTCGAAGGCGAGGATTTCGTGAAGAAGGTGTCGGTCGACGGCGAAATGGTGGCGCCGACCATGGCCCAGGCCGAGGCCGCCCTTGTGCACGGCATTCGCCACACGTTGGTCGGCTCGACGGTGGCGGACGAGAGCGGTCCGCGCTTGGACGGCACCGAGGACAACCTGTCCGCCTACGCCGGAAAGGTCGTCCTGATGGACTTCTGGGCCACGTGGTGCGGGCCGTGCATCGCTGCCCTGCCCAGGATGCGGGATCTGGCGGACGCGCATCCCGACGAGCGCTTCGAGATCCTCGGAATCAGCGTCGATGCCGACCTGGAGACGGTGACCGACTTCATGGAAGACGAGCCAATGCCCTGGGCCCACTGGCACGTCGGTGTTGGCAGTGAACTCGGACTGTCTTGGAACATAGCCGGCTACCCGACCTATGTGGTCGTCGACGCCAAAGGGATGATCCGGTCCCGCGGGCACGACCTCGATGCTGCCATCAAGATCATCGAGGAAACACTCGGCAGCGAGCCGTCACCGACGTAATGCCATAGCCCTCACCAGTTGGCGTATTGGCACCGTCTGATACGATGGCGCGTAGTGCAAGCGGAATCCCATCCATGCGTCACCTAGCCAGCTTGAGCGTGTTGTTGGCCCTCGTGACCGGTTGCTCCGTCGAACCGGAACCGGGCAGTGGAAACGTCGTTCAGGCACCCCCAGTGGAGTGGAAACTCGTCACCACCTGGCCGAAGAACCTGCCGGCTTTGGGCACGGCGCCGGAACGGCTCGCCGAGATGCTCGATACGATGTCCGCGGGACGGTTCAAGATCAAGGTCTACGCGGCGGGCGAACTCGTACCTGCATTCGAGGTCTTCGACGCGGTCGCCGGAGGGACGGCCGATATCGGTCATGGCGCCGCCTACTACTGGCGCGGCAAGATGCCCATCGCCGCGATGTTCACCACGGCGCCGTTCGGCATGAACGCCCAGGAAATGAACGGCTGGCTGCGGTTCGGCGGGGGCATGGAACTGTGGCGGGAGCTGTACGCACCGTTCGGGGTGCTGCCCATGGCGACGGGCAACTCCGGCGCGCAGATGGCCGGCTGGTTCAACAAGGAGATCAACTCGCTGGCCGACATCCAAGGCTTGAAGATGCGCATTCCGGGACTTGGCGGCGCCGTCTTCGCGCGAGCGGGAGGCGTGGCCGAAACCATGCCCGGCAGCGAGATCTTCACGGCATTGCAAACCGGCGTCATCGATGCCACCGAGTGGATCGGCCCCTACAACGACCTCGCCTTCGGTCTGCAGGAGATCGCGCGCTACTACTACTACCCGGGTTGGCACGAGCCCAGTGCGACGTTGGAGGCAATCGTCAACATCGAGGCGTGGGAGGCGCTGCCGACAGACCTCCAAGCGATGCTCGAGGTCGCCTGCACGGCGGTCAACCAAGAGGTGCTGGACGAATTCACGGCGCGCAACGCCACGGCCCTAAAGGTCCTCGTGGAGGAACACGGCATCGAGATCCGTCCCTTGCCGGACGACGTGTTGAAGCGCTTCGCCGAGCTTTCGAACGAAGTCCTTGACGAGGAGGCGCAGGGCAACGAACTGGCCCAGCGAGTGCTCGATTCGTACCGATCCTTCCTTGCCGATATGCGCGAATACCACGCCATCTCGGAGCAGGCCTACATCAACGCACGCAGCGAAGTGGGAGCAGCCCTGTAGGGGCGACCCTTGTGGTCGCCCGTGCCAGATATCCCGGTTGCCTCGGCACCGGGACGGGACAAGCCCGTCCCCTACGCATCCTCTTACTAACGCAGAACTTCCCGCCGGAGATCGGTGCCAAAGCGGCACGGCTCCATGAACTGGCCACGCGTCTGGCGGCACGCGGCCACGACGTCCGAGTGATCACTGCCCTGCCGAACTACCCGACCGGGATGGTGTTCGAGGGTTTCCGGGGCAGGCTGCGCGTCGAGGAACAGCTTGAGGGCGTCCGGGTGATCCGTACCTGGCTCAAACCGTCCAACTCCGCTCAGCCGTTTCCGCGGCTTGTGAGCTATCTCACGTTTGTCGCATCGAGCCTGCTGCTGGGTGTTCGTGGGACGGGGCGGCGGGACATCGTCTTCATCGAAAGCCCACCGCTGTTCCTCGTCCTCGCCGGACTGCTGATGGGTCGCATGGCCAAGGCATGCATTGTGATGAACGTATCCGACATCTGGCCGGAGACCGCGGTGCGGGCCGGCCTCGAGATGCGAGGAGTCCCGCTTAGGCTGCTGGAACGACTCGAACGCCTGGGCTACGAGAAATCGGATCTCGTGACGGCGACGACCCAGAAGGCGAGCGACTCGATCGCGAGCCGGTTCCCGAAAGTGGCGACGGCGGTGATACCGGGCGGGACCGACCTCGAGCTGTTCCGACCCGAGCGGCGTAGCGAAGACCTGCGTCGGTCGTTGGGCATCGGCGAGGCGGACCACCTGGTGGGGTACTGTGGATTGCACGGACTCTTCCAGGGATTGGAGACCGTGATCGGCGCGGCAGAAAAGCTCCGCAACGATCCCCGCATCAAGTTCGTGCTTGCCGGGGACGGGCCGACCAAGCGAACCCTCGTCGAAGTCGCGACGGCGGCGCGGCTGGACAATGTCGTCTTCATGGATCCCATGCCGAGGGAGCAGGTCGGCGAGTTGGTCGCGTCGTTCGATGTGGCCCTGGCGCCGTTGGCTGCCGAGCTGCCCGGAACAATGCCCTCGAAGGTGTACGAGACCCTGGCGTGCGGGGTTCCGCTGGTCGTAACCGAGGGCTCTGAAGCGGCGCGGCTGGTGACCGATCATGCGCTCGGCCGCGTGGTTGGGCCGTTGGACGTCGACGCGCTTGCCGGGGCGATTGCGGACCTCCTCGACGAGCCGGCGGAGGTCAACCGAATACGGCGGGACGCCCGTCGAATGGCGCAGCGCTACGATCTCGATGAAGTCGCCCGGGGAGCGGAGGCGACGTTCCTTGAGCTAGTTGGAGACACTGTCGGCGCGCCGCGTACCTACTAAGCGGTGTCGGCCGGCCCGGGATCCTGGCCGGACGTCGATTCCCGCCGAAGGAACAAGCCCTCGTGTTCCTTCGTCGAAACGCGCATGACGACCGACCAGCATTCGCGGTGTGCGTCGTCGAGAGTGCTCGCGGAAGTCTCGGAGAGACGAATCTCCTGCCCGCCGGGTGCAGGCGGCTTGAAGAACACCCGACCGATCGCGGGCGAGTCCTTGATTCGCTGCAGCATCCGGGTCAGTCCCAATCTTCGAAGCGCCACCGCGCTGAGCCAACCGAGTGTTGACAGCCACACGAATCGCGCCTGGGTCGATGCGTTCACCGGGTCGGTGGCCACCGTGTCGAATGGGCCGGTGTCGCAGAGCGATGCGAGCTTGGCAAGGACGCTCGCGGTGTCTTCAACGAGGGTCGTGAAGTCGACCGTGAGGACATCGACCCTGAGCCCGAAGATGTCCTCGAGCATCCCGGGAGTCAGCCGGTCCTGGACCACGGCATCCTCGAGGTGCCGAGCACCCCGAAGCGCCGACGGTCGTCCGCGGCTCTTGCGGAATCGCATGGCCGACAGTGCCCGGTCGCGGTGATTCCTGAGCAGAACCATCATCAGGATCGAAACGCCTTGGTGCTGCAATGCCTGCACACCGGACGTCAGCTTGGGGTCGTGGTAGGCATCGTTCGCGATGTCGCAGAGTATCCCGCCCGCGACCTTGGCCTGCGCGCGCTCGTAGGCGCGTACCGATCGGTAGTAGGCACCTTCCTTGATATCGGGGAAGGCGTAGTCCGGGTGGGCGCGCAGGATGCGGTACAGGAAGTCGCTCCCGGATCGACCGGGTCCCACCACGAGCAGGTAGTCGTACACGACGATCAGTAGAGAACGCCCGGGAGCCAAGTCGCCAGCTCGGGAACGGCGACCAGCACCAGCATGAGCGCGAGTTGCAGAACGATGAATGGGACGACGCCGCGGTAGATGTCCAGTGTCGTGACCTCCGCGGGCGCAACGCCGCGCAGGTAGAAGAGCGCGAAGCCGAACGGCGGCGTCAGGAACGATGTCTGCAGGTTGACGGCGATCAATACGCCGAGCCAGACCGGGTCGAGCCCCATGGCGAGCAGTACCGGCGCCACGATGGGAACGACCACGTAGGTGATCTCGATGAAGTCGAGAATGAAGCCGAGCAGGAAGATGGTCAGCATGACGATGATCGTGGCACCCCAGACGCCGCCCGGCATCTCCGCGAACAATCCCTGCACCAGCTCATCGCCGCCGTAGCCTCGGAACACCAGCGAGAATACCGACGCCCCGATCAGGATGAAGAAGACCATCGACGTCGTCTTCACGGTTGAGATGCAGATTTCCTTCAAAACCGGGACATTGAGTGACCGGTATGCGGCGGCCAGAACCAACGCACCCATCGCACCCACGCCCGCGGCTTCCGTCGGCGTGGCAAGCCCGCCGAGTATCGAGCCAAGGACCGAGACAATGAGAATCAGGGGCGGCAGGAGGCCCCGGAGCAGCAGCCGTAGCGATTTCTGGCCGCCCGTCTCCGCTGCTCTCCCCGGAGCGCGTTTCGGCGCGACTAGCGCGGTGATGGCGAGATACCCCACATACAACCCCACCAGGACCAGTCCCGGCAGCAGCGCCCCGGCGAACAGGTCGCCGACGGAAACGGTTTTCGGCGAGAAGGCGCCTTGGCTCAGTTGGGCCTGCTGGTACGCGCCCGAGAGAACATCGCCGAGCAGCACGAGCGCGATGGACGGAGGAATGATCTGTCCCAAGGTGCCCGTTGCGCAGATCGTCCCGGTGGCAAGCCTGGGATCGTAGCCATGGCGCAGCATGGTCGGGAGCGCCAGCAAGCCCATGGTTACCACCGTGGCGCCCACGATGCCCGTGCTGGCGGCCATGAGCATGCCGACGAGGGTGACGGCAATGCCCAGGCCGCCTCGAATGCCACCCATGACGGACGACAGGCTCTCGAGCAGCGTCTCGGCAATGCGCGTGCGCTCGAGGGTGACCCCCATGAGCACGAACAGGGGTACGGCGATCAGCGTGTGGTTGGTGACGATTCCGTAGAGCCGGCTGGGCAGGAAACCCAAATCCCGGAGATCGAAGATGCCGAAGGCGGCGCCCGCGAGAGCGAACAGCAACGCCACGCCGGCGAGCGTCGCCGCCACCGAGTAGCCCGCAAGCAGTGCCACGAACACCGCGGCGAACAGGATGAGGGGCAGGAACTCAACCACGGAGTGAACGCAACTCCCGCCACCCGAGGGCGCCCGCCTGCAGGAACAGGAGCAACGCCGAGACGGGGATCAGGGTCTTCAGCAGGAACACGGCGGGTACGCCCGCCACCTCCGACGATCCCTCCAAGACGACCCAGGCGCTGATCGTGTAGTCCCAGCTGAACAACACGATCGCGATGCAAAGCGGCATCAAGAGCAGGATGTGACCGACCCCGTTGACCAGGGCTTGGGTTTGCCGGGAGACCCGCGAGTAGATGATGTCGACGCGCACATGGGCATCGTGCTGCAGCGCGTAGGACAAGCCGAGGAGGAATGCCGTGCCATGGAGGTAGACGACGCTTTCCTGTAGAAGGATCGTGCCGATTTCGAAGGCGTAGCGAAGCGTCACCACCACGCAGGTGATGCCGACCATGCCGAGGTTGAGCCACGCGACAGTGCGCCCGACGGCGTCGACGATCCTGTCGATCCGATCGATCATCCGTGGCCGGATCCAACCGTGCCGAACTCGGCCACGACGCCCGCGAACACGGCGAATCCCACCCAGACGTTGTTGCGGAAGGCCCGGAAGCAGGCGTCGCGGTGACGGTTCTTGATCAGACGTTGTTGGAACACGAACAAACCGAGCGCCACGGCCACGCCGAAGTACCAACCGTCTGCGAAGCCGGCGACTACGCCGACGCCGACCAGCACGCCAACGGTCGCCAACTGCAGTACGCCGATCACCGCACGGTCGGCGCGGCCGAACAGGACGGCCGTGGACTTGATCCCGACGATGAGGTCGTCGTCGCGGTCCACCATGGCGTACAGCGTGTCGTAGGCGATGATCCACAGAAAGCTCGCCCCGAACAGCAGCCAGGCGATGACGTTGGTCTCGCCGTTGACCGCGGCGAATGCCATCGGGATTCCCCAGCTGAACGCCACGCCCAACGCGGCCTGAGGCCAATGCGTCCATCGTTTCAGGAACGGGTAGCCGGCGGCAATGCCCGCGCCGGCCAGGGCGAGCCACCGGGTGGCAATATTGAGGGTCAGTACAACGACCAGGCACAGCGCGGCGAGGATCGTCAGCAGCGCCAGCGCTTCGCCGAGGGACACCTCGCCCTTCGGAAGTGGACGGTCACGCGTTCGCTCGATATGCCCGTCCACGTTCCGATCAGCGATATCGTTGACTACGCAGCCGGCGGATCGCGCCAGGAACGTCCCGGCAACGAACGCGGCCAGGATGCCGATCGGCGGCAGACCTTCGGCGGCGATCCAGAGCGCCGCGAGGGTGGGCCACAGCAAGAGGAGCGTGCCCACCGGCCGATCCACGCGCATCAATCGTGCGATCGCATGGATCTTGCCGGCGGCGCTCACTCCCATTGGCGAATGGACGAACGCCTTGAGCGGGCTTAGGCCGCCGCTTCTTCGCGCGGTTCGTCGGCACGCACGTCGGGCAGTTCCTCGCCCTCGGTGCGAGCCACGAGGGCGGTAACCGTCAGGTCGCCGGTGACGTTGACGGACGTTCGGCACATGTCGAGGATCCGATCCACCGCGATGTAAAGACCGATGGCTTCGAGAGGCAGGCCCAGCACCGACAGGATCAGTGTGATGGCCACCAAACTCGCCGCCGGAATTCCCGCCACGCCGATGGACGTCAAGAGCGCGAGCAGCACGACGAGGAATTGGTCGACCACCGTCAGGTCCGCGCCGAACGCCTGGGCGATGAAGATCACGACCACGCACTCGAAAAGCGCCGTGCCGTCCATGTTCACCGTTGCGCCGAGCGGCAACACGAAGCTCGTGGTGCCCTCCGAAATGCCAGCCCGGTTGGCGCTGCGGAGCGTCACCGGCAGGGTGGCCGAAGACGATGCCGTGGAGAAGGCCATCAACTGGGCCGGCATGATGCGCCCGTAGTAGGCGTAGGGCCGTAGCCTCCCCACGAACCGCAAGAGCAGCGGAAACGTCACGAAGAAATGCGTTCCCAGCGCCAACAGGACGGTGAGCGTGAACCAGGCGAGCGCCTCTACGAGCGTTGCTAGCGGCACCGTCAGCAACGCCTTGCCGACCAGCGCGAACACGCCGTACGGCGCGAACTTGAGGATCCACGTCGTGATCATGATCATCACGTTGTGGATGGCAGTCCAGAAGTTCGTCAGCGTCTCGCTGGCCGCCCCTTTGAGCCGCGCCATGAAGTAGCCGAACACGACGCTGAAGAAGATCAGCGCGAGCAGCTCCATGTTCGCGGCGGCTGCGAAGACGTTGTCGGGAATGGCGCGGGAAATCACCTCCACGAGGTCGCCGGCATCGCGCCCCTCGACCCGCTCCAGCTGGGCCGAGACGTCGGGCATGTTCTCGCTCAACGCCTTGACCGCCTCGCCGCCGCCGGGATTGATCACGTTGACGAAGACCAGGCCCGTTACGACCGCCAGCAAACCGGTGGCGACGTAGAAGCCGACGGTCTTGCCGCCGACCCGGCCGAAGTTCTCGCGCCCCGCCATGTTGCGAACGCCCATGATGATCGATGCCACGATCAACGGTACGACGATCATCTTCAGGGCGTTGATGAACAGTCCGCCGAAGAAGCCGAGTATCTCGGTGAGCGGAGCGCCGAAGATCGTCGTGGACTCGTTCGCCACGAGACCGACGATGACGGCAAGTACCAGCGCGATGAGAATCTGCCAGTGCAGGGCGATCCTGCCCGACGGACTGCTTGGTGTGGTGTCTTGGTCGCTCATGTGGTCATTTCCCCCTTTGGATGACGTGACCGGGTCGTTTGTCGACCCGACCTGGTGCGACTACATCGCTGGCCCGTTCGAAAACCTCAACCGATTTCGATCATCTCGAAGTCTTCCTTGCCGACGCCGCACTCCGGGCAGATGAAATCCTCGGGAATCTCCTCCCAGGGTGTGCCGGGGGGGATGCCGTCCTCGTCAAACCCCTCGGCCTCATCGTAGATCCATCCGCAGACGATGCACTGCCACTTCCTCATTCGGTCCTCTCACGGGTGCGCGCGCCAGCTCGGCCAGCGTCGGTGAAGCCTAACAGACTGCCGATTTCCTACACGCACGCTTCGATCCGCCCGACATGGTGGTATGTTCCGGGCCACTGGCAAAAGCAACCGATGGACCGCCGAGATCGACACGTTGAAGTGCGCCGACCGTCAACGCCTGGCTCCGGAGACGTTCCGTTTGCCCGTCGAGGAGATGCGTGCCGGCACCTACGCCGACAAGTATTTTGTGCGGACACGCCACGTCCTGCGGGCGGATCGACACTCGCCGAACGTCCTGATGCAGGTCTTCTGCAAGGCATCCGGGATTCTTTGCGGCGTCGACGAAGCTATCGCAATACTCAAGCTCGCAAGCGACGACTGGTCGGCGCTTACCGTCTGCGCCCTCTACGACGGCGACTGCGTCGAGGCGTTCGAGACGGTGATGACCATCGAAGGCCCGTACGATGTCTTCGCCCATCTCGAGACGCTCTATCTCGGTGTCCTCGCCCGGCGCACCCGCATCGCTACCCAGACCCGGCGCGTCGTGGACGCGGCTGCGCCCAAGGAGGTGTTCTACTTCCCGGCCCGGCATGACCACTATGCCGTTCAGGCCGGTGACGGCTACGCCGCCCGCATCGCCGGTGTCGCGGCGGTGTCGACCGATGTGCAGGGCGCATGGTGGGGCGGCGAGGGCATCGGCACGGTCCCCCATGCGGCGATCGCGGCCTACGGTGGTGACACGGCGCTGGCCGGGCGCAAGTTCGCGGAACACTTGCCGGACTCGGTGCAGTTGGTCGTGCTGGTGGACTTCGAGAACGACAGCGTGAAGACCGCCCTTGAAGTCGCCCGGGCGCTGGGGCCGCGCCTGTACGGCGTTCGCTTGGACACCTCCGGCACCCTGGTTGACAAGAGCGTCATCCCGGCACTGGGTCAGTTCGACCCGCGCGGCGTCAATCGTGAGCTCGTGGTCAACGTCCGCAAGGCACTCGACGACGCTGGCTTCGAATCCGTGCGGATCATCGCCTCCGGCGGGTTCGGAGTGGACAAGATCCGTGCCTTCGAAGCAGTCGGTGTGCCGGTGGACGCCTACGGCGTTGGTTCGTCGCTGGTCGCGAACCACGGCGACTTCGACTTCACGGCGGACATCGTCCTGACCGACGGCAAACCCAGTGCCAAGGTCGGACGGATCCACAAGCCAAATCCACGCCTTGAGGAAGTGCCATGACGAGAGTGTTCTGGGACGTCGATACCCAGGTCGACTTCATGCGGCCCGACGGCAAGCTCTACGTCGATGGTGCCGAGACGGTTGTTGCGAATCTCGCCACGTTGACCGGATTTGCCCACGGCAACGGGATCCGCATCGTCGCCAGCTCGGACAACCACGACCCCGGTGACGACGAACTATCCGGGACGCCGGACTTCGTGGACACGTTTCCCCCGCATTGCCTGCGGGATACTGAGGGACAGGCGCGCATCCCCGAGACGGCTCTCCATGACGCCCTTGTCGTGGAGCCGGAGGACGCGGCGGCGGACGTCGTCCGGCGCGTGGCGAACCATGCCGGCGACATCCTGTTCCACAAGCGCTACTTCGACGTGTTTACCAATCCGAGTGTCTCTGCGGTGGTCGAAGCCCTTGGCGTCGACGAAGTCGTGCTCTACGGCGTTGCGCTCGATGTGTGCAACCGGTACGCGGTCGAAGGTCTGCTAACCCGGCATCCCGGGGTGGCGATCACGGTGGTCACCGATGCTGTCCGTGCCATCGACGAGGGCGCCCGGGATGCGCTGCTCGGCGGGTGGCGCCGCCGTGGCGTGGGGCTTGCCGTAACGGCGGATATCGTCGAGCGCCTATGAGCGTCCCTCGGCGCTAGTCTCCTGTGTCACAAATGCGTTGAAGCTTCCGAAGGGGCTTGGTCTGGGAAAAGCGTCGATGAAGCGAGGATGTGCCGCCCCAATGCCCCCCGAGGCATGTTTCTCGCACGAGATTGACCTCCCCAAACATCAACCTGATTCTGACGCGGCACACTAGCGCCGGTTCCAGGCGTCGACGGAGTCCGCCGAGAGGTTGGTCACATGCCCGGTCGGCGTGGCCATTAGGTTGACGATGACGAGTTCGCCGGAATCGAGCAGACCGCGGGCACGAACGAGCAGCTGCCACTTGCCGAGGCCCGGACCAAGGCTGCCCACCGGCACGGTTTCGCCGTCGTCATTCGTCGCGGGGCTGAGCTTCAGCTCGAGACCGGCCCCCGTTTCGAGTTCCTCGGCCGAGAGCTCCTGAACCGTTGCAGCCGCGAGCATTCCCGACACCTGCCGTGCTTGGCCGTCTTCGTCGACATTCTGCGAACCGTCCCCGCGGAATCCGGTGACGACGACGGCCACCTCGTCGGGACTGTTGTTGATCAGCCGCAGACGGCTCGCCTGGTTCAGGTTGGAGGCCGGATTGAAGATGGGAACGCGCCATTCGGCGCAAAGCTCCTCGCTGCAATCCCACCTTCCCGCGTAGGCGACGGACGGCGTCATGTCCGTCAGGAAGCCGTCGCTGGTGCGGATGTAGGCCGTGGGTTCGACGGCATGCGAGCCCGGCGGGAAACACAGCCACCAGTGGCCCGTCACAGGCGCCGCGCCCGTACCGGTCAGTTCGCCTTTGTCGGGGTTGCCGTCCTGAAGGTCGGCGCTGTTGAAATGCAGCGTCTCGCGGGGGCCGAGCCGGACCCGCAGGTCGTACCCGTTGCCCGCGTCGTCGTACGCCGTGAACGGCACGGCGGCACCCTGGTCGCGCGGATTCACCAAACGCACGAATCCTTGGTGACCGTTCGGCCAACCGGCCGCCGGCACGAAAGGAAGCAGTTCGGCGCCGAACCCGCAGGTCTGCGCGCTCGCGGCCATGGCCTGCGCTAGACAGGCGCAGGCAAACACCAGTAGCCGTACCAGGGTCGGCCTTCGGTGCACGCGAGCAGTGCTCCTGGGTCCGTGCCTAGTCACCCTCCACGTCGAAGTGGACAATCTCGACGAAATTGTGCGGCTCACTGTTCCCGGCGCGGTCCACGAGAACGACCTCCGCGAGACCCCACGTGCCCGGCATCGAGCCGGGCGGCAGAATCACGACACGTTCAATGACCTGCCACTCGGTCGGGTCGCCACTCGGGTAGAGCGCTGATCGATCATCCGGATAGATGTAGTAGAAGTGCGTTCCGCCTTGCGGGTCGCGCAGTCTTAATTTCGAGACGGAGAGTCCCGAGATGTTGTCGCGGTGGACCAGGCCTATGGTCACCTCGGTCTCGCCGTTCGGCGCCTCGGGATTCACGGGTTCGGCGCTGACTTCGATTCGATTGACATCGAGTTCCGGTGGTTCGGTGTCGGGGTTGGTCGTCGTGAGTGAGATGGTCGCCGGGGATTCGTCTCCGTCGGCGCCAGTAAACTTTGCCGAGCCGTAGTTCCTAGCGACATCCTGCATCGAGATGTAGTTCACCGAATACTCGGATGAAGGCATGTAGTTCGGCATCAGGAACTCCACGGTGCACGCGTCGCCCGCATCGCTCGCGTTGCCGTGCTCGGCGTGGGAATACGTGTCCTGAATCGCGGCGTTGATGGCCGCGTAGCAGGCGTTGGAACTCCTCATCCCGGTGTCCTCGTCGACGAACCAATCGACACGGATCACCTGAACGGTATCGTCCTCGTCCCAGACGGACTTGGCCATTGAAACGGTCCCTGCCACGTAGGCCGGGCGCGTGTAGTCCTCGAGATAGTTGTCCACGTACATCCGCCAGCCGAAGTCGCTGGTGCGCTGATACCGCTCGTTGCCGGCAAGGTCGCGGAGTTGGACCTGTTCGGGTAGCCAATAGCCCGCCTTCAGGTACTTGCCAAGGAGGAACTCGCCCCGTAGCCGGGTCCCCAACGCGCCGGATGGCAGACTGTCGCCGTACTCGTCGACCGGGTAGAGCCAAAGGTCGAAAAACGTGCCGATGTCGCTCTTGATGCGAGCCAAACCCCGCTCTGCGCCTTCCGCCTCGGTGTCGAGCGCATGCAGCTCGACATCCACCGTGAGCTGCTTGTCGTCTCTCGGTCCACCCGCGACGGTGATGTCGACCTGCCTGATTTTTCCGGGATAGACGTAGTCCGGGAACAGGTTGTAGACCTCGAACGTCAAATCCTCGCGAATGGCGGCCACGTAGATGTCGCCCTGCATGATTCTGTCGCGCACGAACGCGTACTTGTCGGCGGACCGGGCGCGGAGCCGGTCCGGGTTGATGATGAAGAACGAGATCGTCTCCGCCATGTCCTCGTTCGGGTTCTTGGCATGGGCGTAGGCCGATACGAACTCGGTGGTTTTCGAGGTCGACCAGCCGCTCTCGGCATCGGGATCTTCGTACCAGCCACCGAGTTCGATCCAATCCGCCTTGAGCTGGTCGTCGAACAGGTGGGCCCAGAGGAAATGCGCCTTCTCGTGGATGATGAGGCGGTGCATGTAGTCCTCGGATTTTTGCCTGAACGCCGTCTCCATGAACTCGACGTACTCCGATTGCGGCCATGCCACCGCGGGCGCCGTGGGGTATAGGGGGTGGGGCAACCCGTTCAGACGGCGGACGAGATAGCGCATGCCGGCCAGCTTGTGCATGCCGGTGGGCATCTCCTCGAGCATGTTGATCAGCAGCAGGATCTCGCTCGCATGGAACTCCTGGAAGTTGGCCTCGGACTCGGGTCCGGTGGTGGAACGGGTCAGCGCGGCGTAGTCGTCGATCCGGGTCGTGACGCCGTACCGCTCTTCGAAAATCCGCTCGTAGGCGCGCTCGTCGCGACCGTGGTCGGTTACGAAACGAACGGCGGCGTGATGAAGGCGTCGTGAGAACCACACGCCGCGCTTGCCGTCCACCGTGGCGATCTTGGGCGTTGCGTTGACGAAGGCAGCGGACGAGATGGTCACCTCGCGGGTCCCGTCGTCGGCTGCGATGATCGTGACGTCGTCGTCGATGAAATCGTCCGTCAGCCGCCACGTGCTCGCCGGCAGAAAGCGGTCGTTGGCGGGACTCTGCTCGTCCTGCGGAATCGATTCCATGGTCTCGAGCAGCCGGAAGGCGTGTTCCTGCGACCAGCCCTCGCCCGTGAGCAGCATGTTGTACTTCTGTCGGAGACTGTCGGCGGCTGCGGTGTCCGCCACATCCACGGCGGTGCCGTGGAACTCCACGACCCGCGGTTCGACGATGTACGACGAATATTCGGCGCCGGCGGTGGTCTGATCCTCCTCCCAGTGGTAGACGAACGGATCGGTCGGCAGCCCCTGAAGCAGATGGGGTTCGTCGTCGTAGACGTGACGGAACGGGAACTTCACGACGCGCGCCGCCGTGGTGGAATGGCCCCGCGCGTTGATCTTGATCGCGTACTCGCCGTCGGCTACGCCGCGGAACGCGAAACAACCCGTACCGTCCGGATGGGCGACCTGCAGCGAGCCGTCGCTTGTAAGCATCACCTCGACATCGTCGGGATTGCCCGCGAAACCGGCGATGTAGCCGACGTACGAGGGCGATCCGCCCGACTCGCCGCACACGGTCACAGCGCCGGTGCGCGGCAGATCGGCCTCTCCGCTGTATGCCGCCACGGACGCGCGTCCGTCCATGGCGTAGTAGTGCCAGGATCCGTTGGCGTTCTGCAGCAGCACGTCGTCGGCGCCGTCGCCGTTCAGGTCGCCGACGCCCACGATCCGCCAGCTCGGCCCGCTCGTTATATCGGCCCGCCCGCTCCCTTCGAGCGAGGCATCGGGTCCGTCCATCGCGTAGTAGAACCACGACCCGCCCGAGTTGCGCAGCAGCACATCGTCGGTACCATCGGCGTTCAGGTCGCCGATACCGGCCAGGCGCCCGTCGAAGTCATCCGGCAGGTCGGCTAGGCCGCTCTCGGCCGGTAGCACCCTGCCGTCACGGATGGCATGGTAGAACCAACGGCCGTCGGCGTGCCGCAGCAGCACGTCGTCCGTGCCGTCGCCGTTCAGATCGCCGATACCTGCGAATCGCCATTCGAGCCCGGTGGGCAAGGCGATGCGGCGACCCCCCGCTTCGCGGAAGCGACCGTCCGTCTGGAAATACAGCCAGCGTCCGCCCTCGTGGCGCAGCAGCACGTCGTCCGTGCCGTCGCCGTTGAGGTCCCCGACGCCGGCGAGTCCCCACGCCAGGCTCTGCGGCAAGGCGGTGGTGCCGCTCTCGTTCGCGATGCCGTGCCGACCGTCCATGGCGTGGTAGACCCAGGCACCCTCGTCGTGGCGAAACAGCACGTCGTCGGTGCCGTCGCCGTTGAGGTCCCCGACGCCGGCCACTTGCCAGTGCTCGTCGCGGGGCAGGTCAGGCGCTTCGGTCTCGCCGTCCGCCACCGCCGAGCCGTCCATCTCGAAGACGTGCCAAGCGTCCCGGTCCCACAGCAGAACGTCGTCCTTGCCGTCGCCGTCGAAATCCGCGATGTGTGCTCCGAGGACCGGCAGGGCGGCGAGGGCGGTCGCGCCCAGCGCCCCACCTGCCCACCGACGCAGGAACTCGGAACACGCCGTCGGGGCGGTTCGTCTTGCCATGGCCCAACGAGAAGTACATCGTCCGTACATCGGATAAGCCTCCCTACAACCTGCCCGAAGGCGCATTCACCGCGCGTGCCTTGCCGGCCCGACCCCATGGATTCGTGATCGAAACGTGCGTCGGGGCAGGCAACAACTCGTCTAATGCACTATAACGTACCGCTGCATTAAGTGTTCCTTCGGAATTTGGCGAGGCGCGTTAGTTTTACGTTTGTTTCGGTGGTTCGGACGGGCCGACGCGGTCGACCGTGCCGAACCGCGCCACTCGTCACGGCACCCTTCGGGGTAGTCTGACGATGTATCAACCCCCGCCGAAGCCATGAAGACTCGGGCCTACACCGCGGCGTACTCCGCGTCGCGCCGGCCCCAGGTGTCGATGATGGTCTGCGCAGTGGCTTCGTCCTCGGCGAGCAGGCGGTTGCCCAACGCCACCGCACGCGGTAACAGGTGGCGGTCGATGCCGAGGTCCGCGAGCCTGAAGGTCTCTTCTCCGGTTTGCCGGGTGCCGAGGATGTCGCCGGGACCGCGCAGTTCCAGGTCCTTTTCGGCGATCTTGAAACCGTCATTGGTGTCCCGCATGACCGCCAGGCGTTCGCGAGCGACGGCGCTGAGCGGCGTTTCATAGAGCAGGATGCAGGTGGCTTGGATCGAACCCCGTCCCACCCGGCCCCGAAGCTGGTGGAGCTGGGCGAGGCCGAGCCGCTCGGCATTGTCGATCACCATCACGGACGCGTTGGGGACATCGACCCCGACCTCGATCACCGTTGTGGCAACGAGGATGTGGATTTCCCCCGCCTTGAAGCCCGCCATCACCGCGTTCTTCTCGGCTTGCGGCAGGCGGCCGTGGATGAGGCCGAAGTGTAGGCCGGGCATTGCGCCGGACAGTTCCGCGTACACGGACTCGGCGGCGTTCAGCTCGGTCTCCTCGTCCTCTTCGATGGTCGTGCAGACCCAGTACCCTTGGCGTCCCATCGCGCACCAGTTGCGCACGCGGTCGATCACTTCGCCGCGCCGCGACATCGCTGCGCCGTGCGTCCGCACCGGCAACCGTCCCGGTGGCAGTTCGTCGATGGTGGACACGTCCATGTCCGCATACAGGGCCATCGTCAGCGTGCGCGGAATCGGTGTCGCCGTCATCACCAGTTGGTGCGGCAGGCGGCCCTTGTCACGCAACTGCATCCGTTGGTGCACGCCGAAGCGGTGCTGTTCGTCGATGATCGCCAATGCCAGCCGGTGAAACTCAACGCCGGTTTGGAACAGCGCGTGGGTGCCAACCGCGACGAGGTCGCCACCGTCGCGGATGGCCGTGAGCCGCGCCCGCCGTTCCGGGACGCCTTGTCGGCCGGTGAGCAAGCCCACTCCGATGCCGAGCGGCACCAACCAGCCGCTCAGCGTCTCGAAGTGCTGCTCCGCGAGAATCTCGGTGGGCGCCATGATCGCAGTCTGACAGCCGCGTTCGGCGGCACGGATTGCGGCGAAGGCGGCAACCACCGTCTTCCCCGAGCCGACATCGCCCTGCAGCAGGCGGATCATGGGCCGCTCCTTCGCCAGATCCTCAAGCACTTCCCCCGTTGCCTTGGCCTGGGCCCGCGTCAGCCGGAAACCCAGTTGCCGAAGCAGCCGCCGCCCGAGTTTCGGTCCGGAGGGCAGTGCAATGGTGGATTGCCGTTTGAGGAGCGCCTGGCGTCGCCTCATGACCAGGTAGTGTCCGGTGAGTTCGTCGAGGACAACGCGTTCGCGAGCCGCGTCGATGCGGCCGGTGTCATTGCTCGGGGCGTGTAGGAACCGTATGGCCTCCATGAGGTCGGCGAAGGGCATGTCGGCAAGGGAGCTCGCGACGACGTAGTGGCAGCGCTCGAGCGCGACGGCCACCCATGTTCTGATCCGCGCCGACGTCAAGCCCAGCGTGGCTGGGTACACCGGCGTTAGCTCGGACGGCGCGGGCGGCGGTTCGTCCCGGTGCAGGCGATATTCGGGATGCACCATCTCCGGCCCGGTGGGACCGATGCGCACGTCCCCGAAACAGCGCATCCAGCTACCCGGTTGCATCGATCGTTCCTGGCTGCGTGAGAAGTGGAACATCCGGATGGTCAGCGTGCCGAGTCCGTCGCCGAGCCGGATGAGCAATGATCGACGTCGGCCGAAGGTGACGTTCGATGCCATGATCCGGCCAGTGACGAGACACGATTTTCCCGGTTCCAGTTCATTGAACGGTACGGACCGCGTCCGGTCCTGGTAGCGGAAGGGCAGGTGCAGTATCAGATCGCCCAGCGTCTCGATGCCGAGCCGATCGAGCTTGGCCGCCGTGCCCGGGCCTACACCCGGCAGGTCGGTCACGGGGGCGCCGATGGGTCGTTCGTCGGCGCGGGTGGCCATCAGCCGGGCAGAACAAGCACCGCGTCGATTTCCACTCGGGCACCCCGCGGCAGCGCCGCGACTTCGACGGCGGCGCGCGCGGGATAAGGTTCGCTGAACTCGCGCGCCATGACCTGGTTCACGGCCTCGAAGTCTTTCAAGTCCGTCAGGTAGACGGTCAGCTTGACGATGTCCCCCAAGCCGCCGCCCGCGGCGCTCGCCACCGCATGGAGATTGTCGAGAACCTGCTGGACTTGGCGATGGAACCCGCCCGCGACGAGCTCCATGGATTCGGGATCGAGGGGGATCTGGCCGGACAGGTACACCGTGCGATCGACGGCCAAGGCTTGCGAGTAGGTGCCGATCGCCTGAGGCGCGGCATCGGTGTGCACGGCTCGTCGAGACACGGTTTTCCTTCAGTCGTCCTCGACGACACGTTCCGCCGCTACCGGCCGATCCACGGACTGCACCGGTGCCACGGTCAACAGTCGCTGGCGAACGCGTTCGAGATGCTCTTTGTCGCGCACCGAGACTTCGAGGCGGAGCCTCGAAAGCTCCGCGGTACGCTCGTCCACGGTGATGTTGTTGATTCCTGCGTCGGCGGCGTTCACCGCTGTGGCAAGTTCGGCGACAACGCCCTTGCGACGATTCACGCCGATGTCGAGGGTCGTTTCGAACTCGCCCTGGGTCGGCGACGACCACCGGGACGGAATGATCTCCCGCTGGTTTCGGCGGCGAAGTTCGGCAATGTTGTTGCAGGTCTCGATGTGCAACACCAATCCCTTGCCTGGCGTCATGTGCCCGACGACGTGGTCGCCGGGAACCGGCCCGCAGCAGCGCGCGTAGGTGATGACCAGTCCCTCGCCGCCGCGAATCGCCACCGGTCCGCCGCGTTCGACATCCACGGCCTCGTAGTCCGGGTTGTCGGCGGCCATCAGCCGTTGCGCCACCGCATACGCCATCAGGTTCCCAATGCCGATCTCTGCGAGCAGGTCGTCGAGCTTGCGCACGCCGAAGTCTCGGAACACGGAGCGCAGACGACGGAAATCCAGTGCCTTGATCGAGGTGTTGGCATGGCCCAAGGAGCGGTCCAGCAGCGAACGGCCCAGGCGCACGGACTCGGAGCGCTGCTGGACCTTGAGTGCCTGGCGAATCGCGGCGCGGGCACGGCTCGATACCGTGAACGTCAGCCAGTCGGGACTGGGCCGGGCCTCCTCGGCCGTGATGATCTCGACAGTCTGGCCCGACTCCAGGGGTGCGGAAAGCGGGGCCAGGCTGCGGTCGATCCGGCAGGCGACGCAATGATTGCCGATGTCGGTATGGATCGAATACGCGAAGTCGATGGGACAGGCGCCGCGGGGGAGTTCGAGTATCTCTCCCTTGGGTGTGAACACGTAGACCTCATCCGGGAACAGGTCGATCTTCAAGCTCTCGATGAACTCGAGCGAGTTTCCGGCGCGCTGCTGGAGGTCGAGCAGTCCCGCCACCCATTGCCGGGCACGCACATGACTGCCTTCTGCCGCGGTGTCGTCCTTGTACAGCCAATGGCCGGCGATGCCGTTCTCGGCCAGCGTGTCCATTTGCCGCGTCCGGATCTGGACCTCGATGGGTACGCCGTGCATGCCGACGAGCGCGGTGTGCAGCGACTGGTAGCCGTTGGCCTTGGGGATCGCGATGTAGTCCTTGAAGCGGCTCAGCACTGGCTTGTAGAGATTGTGGACCACGCCCAGGGCGCGGTAGCAGGTGTCCACGCGGTCGGCGATGATCCGGAACCCGAACACATCCATGATGTCGCCGAACGACTTGTGCTGGGTTTTCATCTTCCGGTAGATCGAGTAGAGGTGTTTTTGGCGACCGATGACCTCGGCGTCGATACCTTCGCGTCGAAGACTGGCCTGGATGGATCGCTTCAGCTGCTCCATCATGCCCTTGCGGCGGCCGTGCGCCGACTCGACGGCTCGGCGGATGCGGTCGGCGCGCAGCGGATAGAGTGCTTGGAACGCCAGCTCCTCAAATTCCACGCGGATGGTGTTCATTCCCAGTCGATTGGCGATCGGGGCATAGAAGTCGAGAGTCTCGCGCGCCGTTCGCTTGCGCTTGTCCGGGGGCATGACGCCGATGGTGCGCATGTTGTGCAGGCGGTCCGCGAGCTTCACCAGGATCACGCGCAGGTCGCGCGCCGTCGCCATCGCCATCTTCTGGAAGTTCTCGGCCTGGGCTTCGGCGCGGGAGTTGAAGATGGTCGAGAGTTTGGACACGCCGTCGACGATCTCCGCCACCTCGGCGCCGAATGACTCGGCAAGGGCGGCCTTGGAGACGCCGGTATCCTCGAGCACGTCGTGCATGACCGCCGCGATGATCGATTGGTGGTCCATCCGCATGCCGGCTAGGATGTCGGCGACGGCCAGGGGATGGGTAATGTACTGGTGGCCGGTGCGGCGGTACTGCCCCGCGTGGGCGTTTTCGGCGAACTGGTAGGCCCGCCGCACTTCAGCGACACCCTTCTTGGGCAGGTAGGCGAGCAGCGTCTTCAGCAACTCCTCGATGTCAACCGGAACGGCGACCTCGGGTGCCGTTGCCTGAGCGCGGAGTTGGTTCTGAAAATAGGAGCCGGTCTTGGCTTTGGGACGAGCCGGGCGCTTGCCGACTTCTGCAGCTACGGAAACGGGTTCGGCCGACGCAAGGGTCGGGCCGCCGGTTGGGGATGGGCCATCACCAGCGAACCGCTGACGAAGCTCAGAAATCGTCTGCTCGGTCATCTCCCAGGCCGCCAAAGGGATGCTGGAGTTCTTCCTCGTCCTCGATGGGGATCTCGGCGGCGTCCAATACCTCGTCGGAAATCAGGCCTTCGGCGATTTCGCGCAATGCGATGACCGTCGGTTTGTCGTTTTCGTCTTCAACGAGGGGTACGACGCCTTGATGCACCTGCCGCGCACGCCGCGTGGCACGCATTACGAGTTCGAAGCGGTTGTCGACATGTTCAAGGCAGTCTTCAACGGTAACGCGGGCCATGAGGTCTCCTAGAAACGGCGTTCGTACTGACAGTTACACAATGTTACAGTCATTTACACGCGCTGTGTGGCTGATCGTCAGGCCTTTCCACGCCTTCCACGCCTTCCACACGTTCCCCGTTTAGAGGCTAGGTACGCAAGAGTTCGTCCAACAGCGCCGAGCGGTCTTCGTCTTCGAGGCGCGCGCCAGCGCGAGTGGCCTGAACGATCCGCGCAAGGCTTAGGACAGCGTCATCGAAGTCGTCGTTCACCACGACATGGTCGAAATCTTCGTGATGGGACATGTCGTCGACTGCCTGTTGGAGGCGTTTCGCGATGACCTCCGGGTGGTCTTGGCCCCGCGCGTTGAGCCGTTCGATGAGGGCTGACCTGGACGGCGGCAGGACGAATATGGACACAGCGTCCGGGTGCCGTTCGCGGACCTGCGCGGCACCCTGCCAGTCGATCTCCAAAATCACGTCACGTCCCGCGGCGAGTTGCTTGACCACGGCGCCCCGCGATGTGCCATAGGCGTGGTCGAACACCGAAGCCCACTCGAGGAACTCACCGGCGTCGCGGAGCGCGGCGAACGTGGCCTCGTCGACGAAGTGGTAGTGCTCGCCGTCGGTTTCCGAGGCCCGCCTTGGACGCGTGGTGTGCGATACCGACACCACCAGCGACGGTTCTCTTTCCATGAGCTTCTTGATCAGCGTTGTCTTGCCCGCGCCGGAGGGTGCCGCCACCACGAAAAGGTGGCCGCCGCGGGCAGCGGGACAGGGACTGCTCACTCGACGTTCTGCGCCTGCTCGCGCATCTGCTCGATGGTGACCTTGAGATCGACCGCGACATGCGCGGCATGCGGTAGTACGGACTTGGCGGCCAGGGTATTGGCTTCGCGGTTCATTTCCTGCAACAGGAAGTCGAGCCGCCTCCCGCAGGGTCCATCCGCGTCCAGACTGGCGCGCGTTTCTGCGGCATGGATGTCCAGGCGGTCAAGCTCCTCCGTGACGTCGGCCTTTTGGACCAGCAGGGCGACTTCCTGTTCCAGGCGGTGTTCATCAAGCTGTTCGATGAGTTCGTGGGCACGCCGCCGCAGCCGCTCGCGGAGCATGCTCCCTTGACCGGCGCTGAATTCGCGGATGGAAGTCGCCGCCTGTTCGAGCAGGGCCAATCGCTCACGCAACAGACCGGCGAGCTTGGCGCCCTCGGTGTTGCGGTGGTCGAGCAGATTCTCGACCGCCGTCCCGAAACTCCTTCGCGCCGCCGTCTTGAAGTGGGCCAGGTTGTCTTCGTCGTCCTGGACCACGCCCGGAAACCGCAGCACTTGCATGGGATCGACGGCACCTACGGACGCACCGCGGCGGCGGATATCCTCGACCACCGCGAGCAGTCCGTCGAGCGCCCCTTGATTCAGGCGCGGCAAGATGCTGGCCTGGCCCGCGAAGCGCAATGTGGCGTCGATCTTGCCGCGCTGGACGCGGCTCGCGACGAGTTCACGCAACTCCGGTTCCAAATCCCGGAACGGCTCGGGCATGCGGAAGGAAATCTCAAGATAGCGGTGGTTGACGGACCGGACCTCCCAATCGACCAAGTCGCCCTCTGCGCGTCCGAATGCGGTCATGCTGGCCACCATCGACCCATTATAATCGGCCCAAGGCACCCAGGACGCGCCAACACCATGGATGTAGACCGCCCGAGTGGTCGTTCGGCGAACGAGCTCCGACCTGTGGTTCTCTGCAGGGATTTCACGAAGCATGCCGCGGGCTCGGTCCTTGTCGAGTTCGGCGACACGAAGGTGGTTTGCACCGCGAGTGTCGAATCCGGGGTTCCGCCGTTCCTGCGCGGGCGGGGCCGGGGTTGGGTGACCGCGGAATACGGCATGCTTCCCGCATCCACCCACACGCGCTCGGACCGTGAAGCAACGCGCGGCAAACAAGGCGGCCGAAGCGTTGAGATCCAGCGATTGATTGGTCGTTCGCTCCGGGCCGCCGTCGACACCAAGCGTCTCGGCGAACGCACCGTGAAGATCGACTGCGATGTCCTGCAGGCCGATGGCGGCACCCGCACCGCGTCCGTCACAGGTGCCTGCGTCGCGCTCGCCGACGCCTTGGCGAAGGTCGCGCCAGCCGCCTTCGTCGGACTCGTGGCGTCGGTATCCGTGGGCATCTACCGTGGATGCTGCGTCCTTGATCTCGACTACGCAGAGGACTCGCGTGCGGAGACGGACATGAACGTGGTCATGATGGACGGACGCGGCTTCATCGAGGTTCAGGGCACGGCTGAGAACGGCGCGTTCGAACGGAGACAACTCGACGAGCTGCTCGGACTGGCCGAACATGGGATCGGCGCCCTGTTCGACGCTCAACGCCAGGCGCTCGGCCAATGACGGATGCCCGGGCCGGGGTGAACGACTTCATCCGGGCCATGCTCGAGCGCGAGGCGTTGCTGTTCGGCGACTTCGTTCTCAAGTCGGGCCGCAAGAGCCCCTATTTCTTCAACCTGGGGGCCGTTGCGGACGGTGCCGGGCACGACGCGGTGGGCAGGGCGTACGCGAAAGAGGTCATGGGCCTGCCGGTCCGACCCGACGTCCTGTTCGGTCCGGCCTACAAGGGCATCCCGCTAGCGGTGGCGACCGCTGTGGCGCTCGAGGCGAACTACGGCATCAATATCGGTGCAGCTTTCAACCGCAAGGAGGCGAAAGCGCACGGCGAGGGGGGCACGCTGGTCGGTGCGTCGATGCAAGGACGCAAGGTGGCGATCGTGGATGACGTGGTTACCGACGGGGCGGCCAAGCGAGAAGCCCACGAGATCATTACCGCCGCCGGCGGCACAGTCGTCGGCATCGTGCTCGCCCTAGATCGCCAGGAGCCGTCTACGGATCGTGGCGAAACGGCTGTCTCAGCGCTGCACAGAGACCTTGATGTGCCGGTTCGATGCGTTGCGAACCTCGATGACGTGATCGCGTTCCTAGCCTCCGATGGGGGTTTCGAGAACGAGCGGAGGCGCCTTTTGGCGCACCGGACTCGCAACCGAATTCGAGGGGTCCGTGGCGGCGACCCTTGCGGTCGCCCGTGACGACTTGGAGCGTCAGCTCGATCATCACGGAACCAAGTGTGTCCCTACGCGTCTGCGCGGCACGTCGGCAACGTTAGAACAGACCCCGCGCCAGCACCTGCCACTGGCTTGTCCAGCCATCCATGGGACGGGCCTTGAACTCGCTCCGCACGAACTGGCTGATCCGTCCTTCCGCGGTTGCCAGGAGCAGGTTGGCGGCCCCCGCCGCGGACAGCGGCGGCGCGGTTGGGCGGGTGGCGTAGGCTTCTCGGATAACCTGGCGGAGTTGCGTCTCGATGCGGTCGTAGAACTGGCGCATGCGTTCGCGCAACCGATCGGTTTCGCCTTGCAGGGCGTCGCCCGCGAAGAGTCGGGCGAATCCCGGGTTCCGTTCGCAGAACGCGAGAAGGAGGGTGACGACGGCCTCGCATCGGGGCTCGGGATCCCGGTGTTCGTCGACGATCTGGCCGACACGGTCGAACACCGTGGCTTCCGCGAACGTGATCAGCCCGTCGATCATCTTCGCTTTGCTCGGGAAGTGCCGGTAGAGAGCGGCTTCCGAGACGCCGACGTGCGCCGCCAGCGCGGCGGTGGTGATCCGCGATCCGGGATGGGTCTCAAGCATGGCCGCGAACGCCTGGAGGATCTGCTCGCGTCTGTTTGGCCGGGTCGGCCGGTCAGCCATCCGTCAACTCTCCTCCTCGGCCGCTTCAACGCCCGCGGCGTCCTTTATCAATGTTCCGACGCCTCCGTCGGTGAGGATCTCAAGCAGTAGTGCGTGCGGTACGCGACCGTCGATGATATGCGCGGCCGCGACGCCGGCGGCGACGGCGGCAAGGGCGCACTCGACCTTGGGCAGCATGCCGCCATCGACACTGCCTGCCGAGATCAGGTGCCGCGCATCCATGGGGGAAAGGCCGGTCAGCGTGTTGCCGTCCGGATCGAGAATGCCAGGCGTGTTGGTCAGCAGAATCAGCTTCTCGGCCGCAAGATGCTCGGCCACGGCGCCGGCGACAAGGTCCGCGTTGATGTTGTACGACTCACCATCGCTGCCGATCCCGACCGGGGCGATAACGGGTATGAAACCGCTGCCGATGAGGGTGTCGAGAACGCCGCGGTTGACGTTGGCGACCTCGCCGACATGGCCGATGTCGATGATCTCCGGTGCATCGTCGATGCCGTGCAGGCGCTTCGGCGTGAGCTTGCGCGCCCGGATGAGATCGGCATCCTGACCGGTGATGCCGACCGCCCGCCCACCCGCGGTATTCAGGAGCGAGACGATGTCTTTGTTGACCAGTCCGCCGAGGACCATCTGCACGACGTCCATGGTGGCCGCGTCCGTGACCCGCATGCCGTCGACGAACTTGGTCGGTATGTTCAGGCGGTCGAGAAGGTCGCCGATCTGCGGGCCGCCGCCATGCACGACGATCGGGTTCATGCCGACCAGTTTCATCAGGACGACGTCCCGTGCGAACGCGCGCTTGCACGCTGCATCGACCATCGCGTTGCCGCCGTACTTGACCACGATCGTGGTGCCCGCAAAGGCACGGATGTAGGGCAGTGCCTCAATGAGCACGCGGGCGGTGTTTTGGGCGCCGTTGCTCATGGGTGGCGGTTGCGGATTGACAGCGCCGGGTCGATTTCGACCAGGGCCGCGTCGAATACGGTCTGGATGCGGTCCAGCGCTTGTTGGGTGTCCGCCTCGA
The DNA here is from genome assembly GCA_009846005.1 of Gammaproteobacteria bacterium. Taxonomy (GTDB): domain Bacteria; phylum Pseudomonadota; class Gammaproteobacteria; order Pseudomonadales; family Azotimanducaceae; genus VXYL01. The sequence goes on from VXYL01000070.1 coordinate 60,170, forward strand.
AGCGAAGACTGAGCATCGGAGACGTGTTGGAAGCGCGCACCAGTCCCCACCCGTCCGGATAGTCCACCCGGATGCCGTCGATGGCGGTGACGGTGGCGGCGGCGGTGTCGAACACGGCGTTTTCGGCAAACTCGTCGATCACGTCGAACTTGCGCTGTTCGCTCGTCGGCACCTTGATCTCCGGGGTCGCCAGGGCGTCCGGGAAGTCCGCGAACAAACCACTCGCCGGTCGCCACTCTGACGCCAGCACCTGGACCAGGCGAGCCGCACAGTAGAGGGCGTCGTCGAATCCGTACCAGCGATCCGCGAAGCAGATGTGGCCGGAGAACTCGCCGCCGAACGCGGCATCCGCCTCGCGGATCTTCGCCTTGATGTGCGAATGACCGGTCTTGCACATGACCGGACTGCCGCCGAGGTCGCGCACGACGGCGCTCAGGTGGCGGCTGCACTTGACGTCGAAGACCACCGTGGCGCCGGGGTCGGCGGATACGACGGAGCGGCACAGAAGCATCATCAGTCGATCAGGCCACACGATGTCGCCACGGTCGGTGACCACGCCCAGCCGGTCGGCATCCCCGTCGAAGGCCAGACCGAGGTCGGCACCGGTCCGATCGACGGCGGCTATCAGGTCAGCCATATTCGACGCCACGGCCGGGTCCGGGTGATGGTTGGGAAAGTCGCCGTCCACCTCGGCGTAGAGCGAGATGACCTCGCAGCCCATCGTTGCCAGCAGCCGCGGTGCAACCAGGCCGGCGACGCCGTTCCCACAATCGATCACGACCTTGAGGGATCGGTCAATAGGCGTGTCGGTAACGACGTCGGCGACATACCGGTCGATGAGGTCCAGGCACGTGAGCCCGCCATCACCCCTGGAGAATCGACCGGTCTCGACCAGTGTCCGCAATCCCTGGATGGCATCACCCGAGAGTGGCCGGCGGTCGAGCACCATCTTCAGTCCGTTGTACTCGGACGGGTTGTGCGAGCCGGTGATCATCACGCCGGTTCCCGTATCCAGCACATGGGTGGCGTAGTAGAGAAGGGGCGTGGGCACGACCCCGATATCGACGACGTCGACGCCGCCGCCGCGCAGTCCTCGAGCCAGTTCGCGGCGCAGCGTAACCGTACTGCGGCGCCCGTCGCCACCGACAACAACGCGGCGTTGCCCGACCCCGAGCGCCCGGGTGGCGAACGCGCGCGCGATTCCGTAGACCGCGTCGGCGGTCAGGGTTTCGCCGACGATGCCGCGAATGTCGTAGGCGCGGAAAATCTCGGGACTCGGCGAGAAGCCGTCCCCGTTGACCTCGGCCTCCGGTGGATCGGCGTTTCCTTCTGCCATTCTGGTCAGCCGCGACCTGCGGATGCGTAGAGCGCGGCGATCTCGTCAACCAGGCGACGCGCGATGGCGCCCTTGCGCATCTTTGGCAGCCCCACCTCGCCGCCGGCGTGGATTAGCGTGACGGCGTTGTCGCTGCTGTCGAAGCCGATGGCGGGGTCCGACACGTCGTTGACCACGATGGCGTCCATGCACTTGCGGCGACGTTTTTCGCGCGCGTGTTCCAAGGGGCTCTCGGTCTCGGCCGCAAAGCCCACAACGAAGGGGCGCGGCTTGACACCGGCAATGGATCCGACGATGTCCTCGTTCTCCTTCAAGGCGACGCGGAAGTCGGTCGACCGCTGTTGCGATTTCTTGAGCTTCTGCCCGTGGACCGTGTGCGGACGGTAGTCGGCCACCGCAGCTACGGATACGAAGATGTCGGCATGGGGTGCTCGACAGGTAACCGCATCCTTCATCTGTTTGGCGCTGACGACGTCGATACGCTCGATACCGGTTGGGGTGGGGAGGTGTACCGGTCCGGCCACCAAGGTGACTTGCGCCCCGGCATTGTGCGCGGCTTCGGCGAGTGCGAATCCCTGCCGACCGGAACTGCGGTTGCTGATGAACCGTACCGGGTCGAGGAACTCGCGTGTTGGTCCGGCCGTAATGAGCACCCTGGTCCCGTCGAGAACCCTAGGCGTGCCGATCGCCGCTGTCACCTTTTCGGCGATCTCGTCCGGCTCGATCATTCGTCCCGGTCCGAACTCGCCGCAGGCCTGGGCGCCGTCGGCCGGGCCGAGCACCGTAACGCCGTCGTCGCGCAGACGTTCGAGGTTGCGCCCGGTCGCGGCGTGCTCCCACATCTTGACGTTCATCGCCGGTGCGACGAAGACCGGTGCGGTGGTCGCCAGATACAGCGTGGTCAACAGATCGTCGGCAATGCCGTTGGCCAGCCGGGCAATGACGTTCGCGGTGGCCGGAGCGATGATCAGGGCGTCCGCCCAACGGGCCAACTCGATGTGCCCCATCGCCGCCTCCGCGTCGGCGTCCCATAGATCCGTACGGGGACGGTTGTCGGCCACGGCCTGCAGGGCCGTCTCGGTGACAAATCGGGTCGCGTTCTGCGTCAAGACAGGGACAACGTCTGCACCCATCTTGCGCAGATTTCTTACGAGCATCGGGGCTTTGTACGCAGCGATGCCGCCGCTGATGCCCAGTAGGATACGTTTGGCGTGGTTGTCGGTTTGCATGGTCCTGGCGCGACCGCAACGCGACGCCCGTCGCGCCGTCGCCGCACGGCGTGGTGACTATGCGCCTACGATACCACGCGCGGTCTCTGAGGTTCGATTCAAGAGGGTGCGCAGGACACGTGGCAGAAGCGGCACGTATCGTCGAATTGGCCGTCGATCGACGGCCCCGCGAGCGTTTGCTGATGGCAGGGCCAACCTGCCTAACCGATGCGGAACTCCTTGCGCTCGTGCTGCGCACCGGCAACGGTACGGCGGACGCGGTGAACCTGGCCCACACGCTACTCGACCGCTTCGGCGGGGTGCTCGGCGTGCTGTCGAGCACGGCGGAATCGCTGCTCGCGGTTCGGGGTCTGGGCGATGCGAAGGTCGCTGCGCTGCTCGCGATTCGGGAACTGCTCGAACGCGCCGAGATCGAAAAGATGAAGAGGGCGCCCGTGGTGTCGAGTTCGGATGAAGTTCGGCGCTACCTGGGCATACACCTTGCCGGCAAGGAGCGGGAGGTCTTCGGCGCTTTGCTGCTCGATACCCGGCATCGACTGCTAGGCGTGGAGGACATCTTTCTCGGTTCCATCGATCGGACGATGGTCTACCCGCGCGAGGTCGCCAAGTGCTGCCTGCGCTACAACGCCGCGGCGGTCGTGTTGTTCCACAACCACCCGTCGGGGAGTGCCGAGCCAAGTTCGAGCGACCGTGAACTCACCGAACGTCTCAACAGCGTGCTGCAGGAGATCGACGTCCGGCTGCTCGACCACGTCGTCGTCGCCGGCCTGCGCAAGGTGTCCATGGCGGAACGGGGAATGCTGTGACGACTTCCTGCGCGATTGTGTAAGGTAGGTTCACCGCGTCGACATGAGGAGGTTGATGTGCACCGGAATGGAATCCGCCACGTGCTGGCCGGGGTTGCGCTTGTCGCGTTGATCGCGCCAACGGCGCTGGCCGACGATGGCGTGTATCTCGGTGTCACCGTCGTCGGCGCTCTCTACGACGCCACCTACGACAAGACCGTCGACAACACCCTGGCCCACAATGCGTCCATGCTCTTCGCCGGCCAGCGGCTGCATTCGGAGGACTCGGCGGACCGCATGACCTACGAGGGCGGCGTCCTGGTCGGCTACCGGGGTTCGACCGGCGTCCTGTTCTACGGCGTCGAAGCCGACTGGATGACGCATCAGGGGACGGTCACTGGACACTTGCAAGGGGTAGGGACGACGCCGTTGCGCAACCAGGTCGGCGAGAACTGGCCGGAGGACTGGAAACTCGCCAAGGACAACAGCTACGGCTTGACCGTCCGGGTGGGCGGCGAGGTGCCGTTCATCGACACCACCGCCTACGTGCTTGTCGGGGTCCGGCGCGTGCAGGCGGATTTCTCGAGGTCGTATGTCGGTTGTCTGCTCGCCGACACGCTCTGCGAACCGGCCCAGTTCCAGACCGGTAGCGAATTCTTCGACGAGAACTTTAACGCCTGGTCGTTCGGTGCCGGAATCGAACAGCCTATCGCCAATCTGGTGGCCCGCGCCGAGCTGCGTTACGTCGCCCACGGCAGCGCCGACCAGTTGGTGCTGTTCGACGACCTAGGCGTTAGCGTACCCACCCGGCTGGAGGCGAGCGAAGTCGGCCTGGGGGTCGGTCTCCTTTGGACGTTCTGATCGCTTGCGCTCGTCCTACCAGTTGTACTGGATGCGGGCGACGTAGTGCGCCGGCAACTCCGGCAGTACGACCACGCCGCCGAACAGGTTGGGGAAGTTCGCCCTGAAATAGCGTTCGTCGGTGACGTTCTTGGCGATCACGGTGAACGAGAAGGCATCGCGTTCGTAGCCAAGTCCGATATTGACTAGGGTGTAGGCCGGCAGCAGCACGGAATTCGAGTACCCGGAGTGAGCCTCGGCGACATCAACCACGCTGCCGGTCACGGCGGCTCCGTTTCCGAAGTCGTAGGTTCCGGTCAGCGAGTAGATGGTCCGAGGCATACCGGCGCGGCGTGCACCGCGTTCTCCGGGCCGCACGACCTCACCGCCGAGTGCGCCGCCGTAGAGGGCGGCGGCGGGTATTCCCGGCACGTCGTCAGCCCCGATGAAGCTGAACCTGGCGCCGGACTCCAGGGTGTTGAGGTTCACGACTTCGATTCGGGAGTGACCGAGGGTCAACAGCAGGTTGTCGTCGACCGCCCAACGCACTTCGAACTCCGCACCCTCGGTTCGGGTGGATTGGTTGGTGACCGTCTGCTGGGCGGCGAAGTCCGTTCGTTCCTGCTCGTAGACGGCCAGCGCGAAGTAGAGCGACCCGTCGAGCAGGCTGCCCTTCAAACCGAATTCGGCGAGCTTGGATACGTCGAACGCCTCGCCATCGGCAATGCTCGCGGTGGCGATTTCGGCACCTTGGCCGGCGATCAGCGTCGATTGGCGCGATAGCGTCACATAGGGCACGAGCCCGGCGGCGGATGCGTAGCTCAGGCTCAACGTCCACGACATCCCGCCGACCTCGTCGTCGGCTGCCACGGCGATGCAGGACTCGTCGAGGCAGAAGTTGTTGGAACTCGCCAAGAGGAGCTTGTCCACCGGCTGGCGGCTTTCCATGCTGATGGCGTCGTAGCGCACGCCCGCAAGGGCGCCGAAGCCGCGCCAAGACCAGTCGACGAGTCCCGCCACGCCCAGGTCCAGGTAGTCGCCGATGTAGTACTCCGTGTAGTCGTCGTGGATCTCGGTGGCAAGCAGCCGCCGGCTGAGCGCCGATTGGGGCTTGGTCAGGTCGCGTCGATCGAAGTACTCGTTGGTGTAGTCGTCGCCGTGTTCAAAGTCCGTATAGCGCAACGAGGGAGACAGCTGCACCGAGGTCGTCGTCGCGCCGCGCAGGAACTCCTTCGCCAGCACGAGCTTTTGCTCGAATACCCATGCCTCGTGGAACTGCGAGAATCCGTAGTCGTTCTCGTTCAAGTTCTCATAGGTTTCGAAGAACACCTGGTTGCGCCACTCCCAGCCGTTGGCAGTGGTCAGGTAGGCATCGAAATACAGTGTCAGGACCTGGTTTTCGAGGGTATCGTCCGGCGCCACCAGCACCTGGTCGCCGGAAAGGGTGCCCGTACCCGGATCCAGCAAACCAAGCAGGTCCGGCACGCAGCCGAATACCAAGGTCTCTCCGATACTGCATGCTCCCGGAAAGGGGCCGGGACCGAGAGGCGCCGTGCTGCCGGGAACCAGTCCGGCGGCAAACGGGTTCAGATCGGTGAAGCCGTCACCGTCCACATCGAACTCCTGGTGGGAGATGCTGCCATCGCCGTCGGCATCGAGCGGCGCGGGGCTACCCGTCACGTAGACGCCGTCGTCGATGAGATCCTGGGTCAGCCGGTTCCAGCCCGCAATCTGGTTGCCGGTGTAGTCGTGAAACATGCCGCCGAATTGCAGGTGGATCGTGCCGGTCGGGCTCATGTCGAAGGATGCCTGCAGGAGCGTTTGATCGATGCCGCTGTTGCGGTAGTAGCTACCGGAGCCCTCCAGCTCCGCGTACAGCCAGTATCCGAAGTGCTGCGTGCCGAGACGACCGGGTCCGCCCATCTCCGCGTTGACGACGCGCTTGTCCCACGAGCCGAGATTCAAGCTGACCGAGCCGGTCTTCTCGGCGATGTACTCCCCGGTCTCCTCGATCCGGGCGGACTTCGGATTGAAGTTCAGGTAGCCGCCGATCTTCGACGGCCCATGGATCGGCGACGCGGGCCCGCGCACGATGTCGATACGGTCCGATGCACCGATGGGCGTGGGGTAGTTGCCCGGGTTGTCGAGCCGCCGGACACCCCGAAAGTAGGTCTCGCCGATCGTGCCCCGAATGTCGAGCGACCCGGCGACCCCGAAGAAAGACTGCGTGAAGGTGCCGGGCGCGGCCACGATCAGTTCGTCGATATCGCTCATGTTGTAGCGATCCATCATCTCTTCGCTGATCGTCGAGGCGGATCGCGGCGTGGTAAGGATCGATTTGTCGAAGCCGTAGATACCGCGCACGTCGACACCCGGCAGGCTATCGAGACTGCCGACCACGACCAACTCCTCCACGTCGTCGTCACCCGGTTGATCCGGAGCGTCTCCGTCCTCGGCGAACAGGGGGATGCACACCAGCGTTGCCAACGTAGCGCGGGCCACCGGGTACCAAAACAGGGTCGGCGAATTCATGCGATTGCAGGTCCGGCGTGGAAGAACGCAATCATGGGTTTTCCGCGTAGGGCACTTCAACCCGACCGTAGGGAATGAAAAGAGCCTCGGGACGCGGTTCGCGCAGTGCGTCAACCGGCGTTCGCCCGCCGCGGCCGGCGCGGGTGCTCAGTCGACCTCGATCGGCGCGAACTTCGGCGGGCGGCGCTCCACGAACGACGCGACCCCCTCCTTGAAGTCGCCGCGGGCGAGGCTTGCGTCCATCCAGGCGTTGGACTCCTCCATGGCGGGGCGCAGTTCGGCGTTCAGGTGCCGGTAGATCTGCTTCTTCATCATCATCAGCGAGTTGGGCGCTGCGACGTCTGCAATCTCGCGCAGGTACGCGCAGGCGTCATTGACGCATTCGCCCGGCTCGCAGACGCGATTGGCCAGGCCGATTCGGCCGGCCTCCTCGCCGTCGAACTTGCGCCCGGTCCAGAGGATGTCCAGGGCGTTCGCCGGGCCGATGAGGCGCGGCAGCATCCAGCTTACGCCGTGCTCGGCGATCAAGCCGCGCTGCGAGAAGGCGGTGGCGAAGCGTGCCGTTCGATCGACGAAACGGAGGTCGCAGAACACCGCGTAGCTGAAGCCCAGGCCCGCGCAGGCCCCGTTGATCGCCGCGATCAAGGGCTTGCGCAAGCCCAGGAAGTAGGCCGCGCCAATCTCGAAATTCGGGTCGTGGTCCGGGTTTCCCGGGTCGGCGGCAAGATCGGCGTGCGCCGCACCGAGCCGCTGCCCCGCCTCGCTCATCGCGCCGAGCGCGTTCATGTCCACACCCGAACAGAATCCCCTTCCTGCACCCGTGAGTATCGTTCCGATGACGTTCTCGGTGTGTTCCGATTGATCGAGGGCGTGGCGTATCTCCGCCTGCGTCCGGTCCGTCAACGCATTGAGCGTCTCCGGCCGGTTCATGGTTATCACGGCGACGCCGTCCGCGACGTCGTAGATGATCTCTTCGTACATCGGCTCCTCTGCTGTTCTCAGACCCTGGCAAGCCGTTCAATTTACTCGATCCCGGCGTTGCTTTGCAGGACCGGCGCGAACAGAACATTCGTCAGAGACTGCGTTTGCTGGTCAACGTGACCTCGACGCCGCTGACGCCGGGACCGTCGACGACCGGAAACGCCACGTCGAGGTGGTAGACGAGCTTCCGGTTGGTGCGGGTCGATTCGAACCGGAATCCCACACCAACGTTGGCCAGCATCTCGGTATCGTCATGCCAACCCCAGGCCCGCCCCACATCGACGAACCCCGCGAGCGCGATGCGCAGGATGCGCAGCGGATAGAGATCCGTGTAGAACCGCTCTTCCGCAGTGAACCGATACGCGCGTGTGCCCGCCTGGTAGCGGTTCGGGTAGCCGCGTAGTCCCGAACTCCCGCCGATCAGAACCTGCTGGTCGGCGGTCAGCCCATCGGTAACCGTGGCCTCGCCGTCCAGGATCAACGCCCACCGCCGCGCCTGCCTATGCCGGTATCGGGCCCACACCCGGGCGATGGCGTTCTCCGGCTGACCGGTTGCCGTATTCCAGTAGCCCGAGGCGTGCGCGCCGTAGCGCAGCAGCCCGTCGTCACCACGCACGCGGCCGTCTCGGAACTCGGCGGAGGCGACGAGATGGCCGTCGCCGTCCGGCGCATACCCGAGCATGAGATCGTAGCGCCGACCGAGGTAGACGTCCTCCGTCGTCTGAACGCGATCGACGTTGCGCACCTGCGCGTACTCGTCCTCGATGCGGTGAAACGACATCCAGGGATAGACGAACCGCCGGCTGCCAGGCCCGACCGGGGCCTCCTGCGTCGGTGCGGGAGCGTGACGCCAATCTTCCAGGGTCACGCCCGCCACAAGGCGGTTGACCCAGCCTGCCCGCCGCCCTTGCGACCAACCCGAGGAGACCTGCGCTAGACGATAGTCGCGTCGGAAGGACTCGGTCCTTCCCCCGCCCCGGTACAACCCCTGCAGGCTACTCGATCGGAGCACGTAGGTGTTCCAGGAGCGCCGCACCGACAGCGCATAGAACGGCCGACCGATGCCCGCTTCGAGGAGTTCGCCGTCGTCGGTGTCGTCGTAGCGCAGCCGGATCCCCACCCGGCTCCGACCGAGGTTGGCGTCCGTGTAGCTGGCGCTCACGCCTTGCCGGTCCAGATTCTCGAACACCGTGAGATCGAGTTCCGAACCACTGCCCGCGAGGTTGATCTCCGAGACACCGGCGCGGACGCGATCCACGCCCCCCGTGCGCGTGACGCTGAGTTCGGGTGACAAGGACCAGACATCGCGAGTCACCACGATCAGGTCGATGACGGCGACGCCTGCGGACCGGTCGCCGCGGGCCGGACACACCCGGTTGGCCACGATGCGGACGTCGTAGAGGTAGGATTTGCTGCGCAGCGCGCGCTCGGTCTCCTGGATCGTGGCCGCCGTTACCGTGTCGCCCGACCGGAACAGGAGCAGCTCGCGAACAACGCCTTCCCTCGTGACGATATGCCAGCGATTGGCCAACCGAAAGGCGGCCCTGGCCTCGGCGGGATCGTCGGGATTGAAGACATCCTGGCGAACCACGGTGATGTTGCCGACCCGGTACGAGGCGGTGGCATCCAACGATCGTCCGGAAATCGCTTCGATCGGTGCCGAGTGGAGGTCGGCCGCTACATGCAACGGCGTGCAGCCGTCCGTGCCCGCCGCGCCGCTAACGGCAGACCACGCGATACCGGCAACGCCCAGGATGAAACTCCGCACGCTTCACCCCGTGTTTCGCAATCCGCTGGCGATACCCGCCATGGTCACCTTCAGGGCTTGATTCACCCGTTCCGAGTCGTTGCCGCCCCGGCGCCTTGCAAGCAGCTCCGCCTGCAGGAGATGCAGCGGATCGAGATAGGTGTTGCGCACCTTGATCGAGTCCCGCACCTGATCGGCGTGGGCGAGCAGTTCCGGCGCTTGCGTGAGCGCCAGGATGTCGTGGGCAAGCGAGACTAGGCGTTCGAAGAGCACTTCCGACATGGCTTGCTGATCAGGATTGGCCAAACGCCGCGCGTAGTAGCGCGCCAATGTGACATCCGCCTTGGCAACAACCATTTCAAGCATGTCCGCCTGCATGGCGAAGAACGGCCAGCCGCGCAGCATCTCGAACACGTCACGATCAGCCGCGAGCTTCGTCACGGCACGTTCCGTGCCAAGCCATGCCGGCAGCATGAGCCGGACCTGGGTCCACGCGAATACCCAAGGTATCGCCCGAAGGCTGGCGAGATCCCGGTTCGGCACCCGCCGCGCCGGCCGGCTGCCGAGCGCCAGCGCCGCGAGTTCAGCCTCCGGCGTAAGCGTTTGGAAGAAGGCCACGAAGGCCGGGTCGTTGACAAGGGCCCGGTACGTGTCGCGGGACGCCGCCGCCAATTCGTCCATCTTGATGCGCATGGCGGCGGTGGGGGTTGGCGGCGGATCGAGTGTGGCGTTCAGCGTCGCCGTGAGGTAGTGACTGAGCGTCGCCTTGGCGATCGCCGGGGTGCCGAGCTTGAACCGGATCATCTCGCCTTGTTCGGTGACGCGGAACGAACCCCCCACGGATCCCGGCGGCTGCGACTCGATCGCCTGCGCCGACGGGCCGCCGCCCCGCCCGACCGCGCCGCCGCGACCATGGAACAGCGTCAGCCTAACGCGGTGTTTCTCCGCAACCGCGGCGAGGGACTCCTGGGCACGGTACTGGGCCCAGGCGGCGGCAAGTTGGCCGGCGTCCTTAGCCGAGTCCGAATAGCCGATCATCACCTGGATGCGCTCGCCGACATAGGCGCGGTACCAAGGCGTCGAGAGTAACGCCTCAACGGTCTCGGCCGCCCGGTCCAGGTCGTCGAGGGTTTCGAACAGGGGCACGATGGGCACCCGGGCCCTGACCCCGGCCTCCTTGAGCAGCAAAGCGACCGCCAGCACATCGCTTGGTGTCGATGCCATCGAGACGACGTAGGCGGCCACCCCCGAAGCATCGTATTCGGCGATCGCGGCACAGGTGCCGATCACCTCCCGGGCTTCGTCGCCGACGGGCCAGGACGGCGGAAACAACGGACGGCGACTGGCGAGTTCGCGCACAAGCCAGGCCTGCCGCTTCGATTCCGGCCAGGAGGCGTAACCGTTGCCATCCTGCAGGTAGGTGGTCAGTTCATCGAGCAGCGCCGTGTGCCGAGCAGCATGCTGGCGGATGTCGAGCCGAACCAGGTGCACACCGAAACAGCGTGTCCGGCGGAGCGTGTCCAGAATCGGTCCGTCGGCGATCTGCGCCATGCCACATTCCAATAGCGAGTCGCGGCAAAGCACCAGCGGCTCCAGGAGTTCGGCGTCGGCAAGGATCACCTCGGCGCCCGGCGGGCCGCCCGTCGCCGCCCACGCACGGGTCGCTTCGAGGCGATCGCCCAGGGCGTTCAACACCGCCCGATAGGGTTCCGCCGCGTCCCCAGTTGCGACTCGCATGGCCTCGCTTGCCGCGGTCATCGACAGCGATGCGGACAATGCCGTCACGTCCCGGAGAAACAAATCCGCTGCCGTCCGGCGTGCCATCAGCAGGACCTCCCGGGTCACCGCCGCCGTGACGTTGGGATTGCCGTCGCGGTCCCCGCCCATCCACGACGCGAACGCGAAAGGCATCACGTCGATGGGCACGGTCGAGCCGTGGCGGCGGTCCAGTTCGCGCATGGCCTCGGGCACTGCTTCCCAGAGCGAGTCTTCGACGACCGCGAACCCCCATCTGGCCTCGTCCTGCGGGGCTGGACGCTCGTGCCGAATCTCGTCGGTGTGCCATGCCTCGGCGATCAGCCGCTCGAGCTCGGTCTCGAGCCCGGGACGCTCGATCCGCGGCGCCCGCGACCGGGCCTCCAGGACCGCCGCGATGGCATCGTATTTGCGGATCAACGTCCTACGCAGGATCTCGGTGGGATGGGCGGTCAGGACGAGTTCGATTCGCAACTCGCGGAGAATGTCGACGTCGACCGTCATGGGCCAAGTCGCATCCCGCGCCGCTTGCCGCTGATCGGCGATATTGGCGAGGTTGAGGAACTGGTTGAACGCCCGCGCAATGTCCGTCAGAACGTCCTCCGGCAACGCCGCAAGCGTTTCGCTCAATCGATTCCAGTCCGCGCTCGTACCGCGTCTGGCACGCTTTGCAAGGGCGCGAATGGACTCGATGCGATCCACAAAGGCTGCACCCCGATGGTCGGCGATGACCCGGCCAAGCAGAGCGCCGAGGAGCCGCACGTCGCCGCGCAGTACGCGAGGCAGACCGGCGAGGTCGCGCTTCACGGGGCTGCCGGTCGCCTGCAAAGTCATGCCTCGACTATAGCGCAGCGGTTGCCTCCGAGAGCATTGTCCGCCAAAGCAATGGAATATGATTCGTCCACTGTCACATCGACCACGCGAGGAGTTCCACCGCATTGCGCATGACATGGTTTCGTCCCCAAGCCGTACGGCGGTTCCGGCGCAGCCCCGCTTGGCAAAGCAGTACGGCAAAGATCGCGGTTTCCATCCTTGGGATTGCAGGCCTGGTAGCTGTGTCCGCGGCGCAGAGCCGGGGATGGACTGCGGAAAACAACGCAGCGGTGCCGCCGGGCAGCGCGCCGCAGGTCGTCAATTCGATGGCGGTGGAAGACACGTCGCTGTGGGCAGACACCGACAACGGATTCTTCGTGTTCCACGACAACCGTTCCGACACCACCAACGACCCCGTGCCGGACGCATGGAACATCTATGGGCAACCCCTCGAATTCGATGCGGTCAAGGTCTACGCCGATGGCGGCATCGAGATCGACATCGACCCCGAAGACGACAGCAATGCGACCGTGTCCTCGGCTCTGGACGCGACCGTCACGTACGTCATCCGGCTCTCGTCCGGCGACCATTCCGTCACCGTCGTGCACGAGGGCGACATCGCCGACGTGAAGATCGTGCCGGACAACGCCGACGAGGTC
>VXYL01000070.1:72946-408373 GCA_009846005.1 Gammaproteobacteria bacterium
GCACGAGGGCGACATCGCCGACGTGAAGATCGTGCCGGACAACGCCGACGAGGTCCGCGAATTCCACGACCAGCTCGCCGCCGGTACCGAAGGCACCGCCGTCGTTTCAGACGAGCCACCCGAGCCACCGGACAAGGTCATCAATTCGATGACGGTGGAGGACACGTCGCTGTGGGCGGCCGACAACGGGTTCTTCGTGTTCCACGACAACCGTTCCGACACCACCAACGACCCCGTGCCGGATGCGTGGAACATCTACGGGCAACCGCTCGAATTCGATGCGGTCAAGGTCTACGCGGATGGCAGCGTCCTTGTCGATATCGACACCGAGGACGACAGCAACGCGACGGTGTCCTCGGCTCTGGACCCGACGGTCAGGTACGTCATTCAACTCTCGTCCGGCGACCACTCCGTCATCGTCGTTCACGAGGGCGACATCGCCGACGTGAAGATCGTGCCGGACAACGCCGACGAGGTCGGCGAATTCCACGACCGGCTTACCGCCGGCACCGCCGGCACCGCGGCCGTGTCCGACGATCCCAACTTGTTGCCGGACGAACCCGACGCGCCCGCCGCCCCAAGCGTGAGCCTGAACGGCGCGCAGACCGTACTGGAGATGCAGTTCAACGCCTCCTTCGCGGCAGGCGAGACAAAGGCGTTCGCGATGAGGATCCGCGCCAAGACTCGACCGTCGGACTCGCGGACGCATTGCCGCGCGCTGGAAAACACGGGAAACGAGGCGGTTGACACGGTCATTACGGCCCGCGTCTTCATCGCATCATTCGCGCAGGCCAACACGACCTATCTCGCAGACTACCGGCACGTCGGCACGTCCTGTTCCGACGCCGCGGACAACCCCTGGTCCCAGTCCGCCGAGTTCACGGTAACGCGTTCCCCCGGCAGCGACTTCGACATCGATATCGCGTTCGTCGGCCAACCGCCGCCTTCCGTCGTGTCCGCAGTCAATGCCGCCGCCTCGACATGGGAACGGGTCATCACCAGCGACCTCGTCGATATCGACTTCTCGTTGCAGCCAACCTCCAACGCATGCACCGACGGCACGTTCGACGGGGTCGTCGACGACTTGAGAATCTACGTCTACGTGGAGCACATCGATGGCATCGACGGTACGGCGGCGCGCGCTGGCTTCTGCGTGATCCGCAGGTTTTCCGGTCTTCCCGTCATCGGCGTCATGACGCTAGACGCGGCGGACGTGGACCGGTTCGGATCGGCCACGCTGTACAACGTAGCGCTGCACGAGATCGCGCACACGCTTGGATTCGGCCTGCTCTGGAACGGACTGCTCGCCAATCCGTCGCTAAGGGGCGGTCAACCCGTCGTACCGCCACCGGATACGCACTTCCGCGGCGCGAACGCCATCGCCGCTTTCGACGACGCCGGCGGCACGAACTACCAAGGCAACAAGGTGCCAGTTGAAAACGAGAGAGGCGGGTCTGGCTCCCAGGATTCGCATTGGCGATATTCCGTCATGGGTAGCGAACTCATGACGTATGCCACCGGCGCCAGCGCGTCCTTCAGCGCTATCACCGTCCAGTCCATGGCCGACTTGGGCTACAGCGTCGACGCCAGCGTGGCCGACGCGTACACGGTTGCCGACACCACCGGGCGCGCCGCGTTGACCGCCAAGGACCAACCGCTGCCTAACTGCGTGGTGCACCCGCCCACCGACATCGAAATCGTGCCGGAAACCGGGACTGCGACACTTCCCTCATCGGCCATCCAAATGCAGGTCATCGATCCGATCGAACTGAAAGCCGAGCCACGCTAGCCGGTGCGCAGGCGCCGATGCCGGTCAAGAAGCTCCCCTGTCCCCCAACGTTTTTCGGGATAATCGCTCGATGCTCGAATCCGCGCGCAACCTCCTCCTGGATGTCTACGGCTATCGGGACTTCCGACCAGGCCAGGAAGCGGTCATCCAAACGGTTCTCGAGGGCCGCGACTCCCTGGTTCTGATGCCGACGGGCGGCGGCAAGTCGCTCTGCTACCAGATTCCCGCCGTGGTCCGTCCGGGCACGGGCGTGGTGGTCTCCCCGCTGATCGCATTGATGCAAGACCAGGTCGCCGCCTTGCGCCAGATGGGTGTCGCCGCCGCGTTCCTCAACTCGACGCTGTCGTGGTTCGAACAGACCGAGATCGCCAACGACCTGTCCCGCGGGGCGTTGGACCTGCTCTACCTGGCGCCAGAGCGCCTGCTCCAAGAAGATACGCTGGCACTCCTCCAGCGTTCTCCCGTCAATCTGTTCGCGATCGACGAAGCGCACTGCGTCTCCCAGTGGGGGCACGACTTCCGACAGGACTACCTGGGTCTCCACGTGCTCGCCGAGCATTTCCCCGGCATCCCCCGGCTGGCGCTCACCGCCACCGCCGATGCGCGGACCCGTTCCGAGATCGTGACGCGTCTCAAGCTCACCAAGCCCGCCCACTTCGTGAGCGGATTCGACCGGCCCAACATTCGCTACTCGGTGCGCATCAAGACGAACGCGAATGCACAGCTTCTCGATTTTCTCGATGACCATCGTGGTGAAGCCGGCATCGTCTATTGCCTGTCCCGGCGCAAGACCGAGAGCACGGCGGAAATGCTGCGTGGCGCTGGACACGATGCCCTGCCGTACCACGCCGGGCTCCCGAATGCACTCCGCGCCCGACACCAGGACCGGTTCCTGCGCGACGACGGCGTCGTCATCGTCGCCACGGTCGCCTTCGGCATGGGAATCGACAAGCCCGACGTGCGCTTCGTCGCCCACGTCGACCTACCCAAGAGCGTCGAGGCCTATTACCAAGAAACGGGCCGCGCCGGTCGCGATGACGAGCCCGCCGAGGCATGGATGATCTACGGACTACAGGACGTGGTCCGGCTTCGGCAGATGCTTGACGACTCCGACGCGGACGAACAACACAAGCGCATCGAGCGAACCAAACTCGACGCCCTGCTCGGTTGGTGCGAGGTGACCACCTGCCGTCGTGCCGCCCTGCTGCGCTACTTCGGCGACGGGCCCCCGGCAACCTGCGGAAACTGCGACGTCTGCCTGGCACCGCCCAAGACATACGACGGCACCGTGCCCGCACAGAAGCTGATGTCCTGCATCGTCCGTACCGGCCAGCGCTTCGGTGCCGGCCACGTCATCGACGTGTTGCGCGGCAAGGACACCGACAAAATCCGCCAACACCGGCACCAACGACTTTCCACCTACGGGATCGGCGCTGACCTGGCGGTCAACCAATGGCGGTCCGTGCTGCGCCAACTCGTCGCCGGCGGCTACGTCCGATCTGACCCGGCGCGCTTCAACGCGCTGGCTCTCACCCGGGCATCACGTCCCCTGCTACGCGGCGAAGAGACCCTGACCCTGCGCGAAGAGACCAAGATCGCCAAGCGTGAACGGACACCCGCCAAGAGCCGGGACGACGGTTTCGAGATCGCCGCCAGCGACACCGCACTCTGGGATGCGTTGCGGGAAACCCGCCGCACGATCGCGGAGGAGGCCGGGGTGCCGCCCTACGTGGTCTTCCACGACACGACCCTGAAGGAGTTGGTGCGCCTTCGTCCCGACTCCCCGGACGCGATGTTGCGCGTTCACGGCGTGGGCCAGGCCAAACTGGAACGTTACGGCGAAGCCTTCCTCGCCGTCATCGCGGCGCATCCCCCGGCCGAGTCGCTATTGCAGGCCGTTTGAACGCGGCACAAGGCTCTCACCCGCCGCCGGCACCGATGCGGTATGGCCGCCTTCACTCGTCGGGCCGGGCCTCCGCCGCTTGCAGCCATTGCCGCATCAGGTTCTTGATCTGGGTCTGGTAGGGAACACCCCGCAGCCGGGCCTCGACTTTGAACGCCGCCAAGAGCGGTTCGGGCACCTTGAGACTGATCAGCCGCGAACGCGACTCGACCTGCCCGTGAACCCGTTTGAAGTCGTCAAGGAATCGCACGATGTCCATGGCCGACAGTTCCCGGCAACGCGCCAGGTATTCGTCCGAAAACGTCTGCACGGGACGTGCTACCTGTCCGGCCCTCATAGCCGCCCCAACGCGCGAACGTCCTCGAGATCATCGCGTAGTCGACCCCGGCGTCTCGCAATACGGAGCAGATCCGTTCCAGCGATGTCATGCGTGGAGTATATCTCGGTATATACCGATGACGTAGACGGGGGCGCTGAAACGGTTGGGTAGAATTCGGGCTCTTCGGCCTAGATTGGTGCGTGTCCGTGGAGGGCAAATCAGACCTCGATGTGATTGTCGTAGGCGCCGGGTTCGCCGGCCTCTACATGCTGCACCGGTTGCGCGGCGCCGGCTTCCGCACCCGCGTCTTCGAGGCAGGCGACGGCGTCGGCGGCACCTGGTACTGGAACCGCTACCCCGGCGCCCGTTGCGATGTCGAGAGCATGGAGTACTCCTACAGTTTCTCCAACGAGCTGCAGCAGGAATGGGAGTGGACGGAGCGCTACGCCGGTCAGCCGGAGATCCTTCGCTACGCCAACCATGTCGCCGAAAAGTTCGACCTCTGCCGGGACATCACCTTTGGCACCCGCGTGACAGGCGCGGTCTTCGACGAGAACGAAAACCGGTGGCGGATAACGACGAACTCGGGCGAGTCTTTGTCTGCACGTTTCATGGTCATGGCGACCGGATGCCTGTCGTCGGCGAATCTCCCCGATTTCGAGGGCCGCGATAGTTTCCAGGGCGAGACCTACCACACCGGCCGGTGGCCCCATGAAGGCGTCGATTTCACCGGCAGGCGCGTTGGCATCATCGGAACCGGTTCGTCGGCCATCCAGGCCATACCGATCATCGCGGCCGAGGCAGAGCATCTGACGGTGTTCCAACGCACGCCGAACTATTCGATCCCGGCGCACAACAAGCCGCTGGATCCCGAATACGTCCGCGAGATCAAGGCCGGCTACCCCGAGTTCCGTGCCGACAATCTGCGCATGCATGCGGGATTCGGCTCGAGAGTGCATCACAACGACGCCTCCGCCCTGTCCGACGATGCCGACAATCGCGAGGCCAACTACGCCGCGCGGTGGCAACACGGCGGCTTCACGTTCCTCGGTGCCTACAACGATCTGTTGCGGAATCGCGAAGCCAACGAGACCGCCGCGGCGTTCGTACGCCGACGTATACGGGAGACGGTCACCGACCCCAAGGTGGCCGAACTCTTGTGCCCGGACAACGTCATCGGCTGCAAGCGCCCCTGCCTCGACACCGACTACTTCGAGACCTACAACCGCGCGAACGTCGAACTCGTCGACGCAAGGGAACGCGCGATCGAACGCATAACGCCCTACGGCGTCGTCGCGGGCGGGCGAGAGTTCGAGCTCGACTGCATCGTCTTCGCGACCGGCTTCGACGCCATGACCGGCGCCGTGCTCGGCGTCGACATCCGGGGACGCGGCGGCATTAGCTTGAAACAAGCGTGGGACGCGGGGCCGGGCACCTACCTGGGTCTCGGCACGGTCGGCTTCCCGAACCTCTTTTTCGTCACCGGCCCGGGTAGCCCGTCGGTGCTCACCAACATGATCGTGGCCATCGAGCAGCACGTCGACTGGATCACAGACTGCCTTCGCCAACTGCGCGGCGAAGGGCATGCAACCATCGAAGCCACCCAGCATGCCCAGGACGACTGGGTGGCCCACGTCAACGCGGTCGCCGGCTTGACGCTCTACCCGACGTGCAATTCGTGGTACCTCGGCAAGAACATCCCGGGCAAGCCCCAGGTCTTCATGCCGCTGATCGGGTTTCCGCCCTACGCCGAGATGTGCGCACAGGTCGCGGCGAAGGGCTATCAGGGTTTCGATCTCGGCTGAAACCACGGGCGTCGATCAAGTCAGTTTGAAAATCGCCCACACCATGAGCGATAATCGCTCATGCTATGAGCGATTCAACATACATTCCCCGTCTCGCCGCCGATCTGTTGCGCAAGGCGTTGGACGTCTCCCCCGTCGTCGTCGTCATGGGCGCCCGCCAGACCGGCAAGAGCACGCTGGTGCAATCCGAACCATCCCTGGCAAACCACCTCTACCTTACGCTCGACGACCCGGATGCCCGGGAACGGGCTCGCTTGGCCCCGGACGACCTGGTTCGTAGTGCGCCTCGCCTGACGTTGGATGAAGTACAGCGGGAACCAGAGGTGCTGCTGGCAGTGAAACGCGCGGTCGACACCGACCAACCGCGCCGCAACGGCCGTTTCGTGCTCACCGGTTCGGCGAACCTGCTGCTGATGCAGCGCGTTTCGGAGTCCTTGGCCGGACGGGCGACATACATCAATCTCTGGCCGTTCACCCGCCGAGAACGTCTCGGCCGAGGCACGCCCGGCATCTGGTCGGACCTGCTGTCGACGCCGGCGGCCGCATGGCCAACCATCCTGGGGGCCCAGGACGACGCCGCGGTGGATTGGCGCGCGACCGTACGAGAGAGTGGCTACCCCGTCCCCGCCCTCGAACTGGCCGACCCCGACGCCCGCGCACTCTGGTTCGACGGCTATGTCCGCACGTACCTAGGCCGGGACCTTCAGATGCTGTCAGCCGTCGGCGACCTGGTGGACTTCCGCCGGCTCATGCGTGCCGCCAGCCATCGCATAGGCGGTCTCGTGAATCAAACCGAAATCGGACGCGACACGGGCATTCCCCGCGCCACGGTTCAGCGCTACCTCAACTTGCTGGAAACCTCGTTCCAGTCGGTCCGTCTGCCGGCCTATTCGGTGAATCGGACGAAACGCCTGATCAAGGGCCCGAAGCTCTACTGGAGCGATCCGGCACTGGCAATCTGGCTCTGCGGTACGACCGAGTTGACCGGTGCCCATCTCGAGAACCTGGTGTTCGCCGACCTCCTTGCCTGGCGTGACGGCCAAGTGCCCTCGCCGCAGTTGCTCTATTGGCGCACGACCACGGAACGCGAGGTCGACTTCGTCATCGAATCCGGCGAACGCCTGCTCGCCATCGAGGTCAAGACCGCCGCCGCCCGCTACGCGGACACGACGGGGCTGCGACTTTTCCGCGACGAATACGCGGATCGATTTATCGGCGGCCTACTGCTGCACGGCGGCGACGAGATGCATCAAATGAGCGACGGGATCTTCGCAGTCCCCTGGTGGCGAGTTCTTTGAGCCGGCAGCGTCGTTCCGACTCATTCCAACCGGTAGCCGTATTCCGCCGCCGCATCGGCGAGCCATCGCATTAGGTAGTCGGCGTAGCTCCGTCGGAAGACCACGTCGAACGCGCCGTCCTCCCTCGCCGCGACAAGTGCGGTGGTTTTCGAGAACACAGTCTGCGCGCAGCGACCGGGCGGGAATTTTCGGGGATGGAAATCGTAGGGGCTCGACTTCTGGAGCACCTTGCCGGCATCGGGGCCGGAGAGTTCCAGCTGAACCTGGGCGCCGGTCACGTCCGCCACCGAGAAAGGACCGTCAAGCGCGTCGCGCAGCCGCTCTTCGAGGGCCAATCCGTCATCCCCCTCGACGACCAGGAGCCACTCGTCGGGGCCGAGCCAATACGCCCGCGAGCGATCGGCCCGGTTCCACGTACCCGGCTCGCGCGGCAGATCCAAACCCGCGACCTGCGCCACCGCGCGTCGAAGGCGCAGATCCCCGGAATCGCCGCGGACATTTGCAAATACCCGGTCCGGACACTCGCGGCACACGACCCCCGGCGGCTCAGACATTCTGCCGCTCCCCCTTCGGGTCGTAGAAGACGGAGTCGACGATCGACGCCTTGACGACCCGGCCGTCGGCGAGGGGACAGTAGACGGTTTCGCCCATTCGGCCCGCGCCACGCTTCACCATGCCGAGCGCGATGGGACGCGACAGCCGGGCGCTGTAGTAGCTGGATGTCACGTGACCGGCGATGGGCGCCGGCGGCTGGCGTTCGGGATCGTCGACCAACTGCCCGCCCTCCGGAAGCACGGTCTTGGCATCGTAGCTCGCAAGCCCCACCAACTGCGGGCGGTCTTCGCGCAGATGGTCCGACAGATCGAGGGAGCGGTCGCCGAGAAATCCGAACGGCTTGTTGCGGCGTACCGCCCAGTCCATGCCCATGTCGGCCGGCGTCGTGGATCCGTCGGTGTCCTGTCCGACGATGATGAAGCCCTTCTCCGCCCGCAGGACGTGCATGGTTTCCGTGCCGTACGGCGTGATGTCGAATTCCGCCCCGGCATCGATGAGCGCGTCCCAGACCGCCCGGCCGTGCTGTGCCGGGACGTTGACCTCGAAGGACAGTTCGCCGCTGAAGCTGATGCGGAACACCCGGGCTGGCACACCCGCGACGTGGCCTTCGCGAACCGCCATGAACGGGAATGCCCCACCGGTGAGGTCAATGTCCGTGCAGACCTTGGCCAGGACGGTGCGGGATTTCGGACCGACAAGGGCTGCGGTGGCCCAATGATCCGTCACCGACGTGAAGTACACGGATAGTTCCGGCCACTCCGTCTGGTGCCAGCGCTCCAGCCACGCGAACACCACCTCGGCGTTGCCGGTGGTGGTGTGCATCAAGTAGCGGTCTTCGCCCAAGCGCGCCGTCACGCCGTCGTCGAAAATCGTGCCGTCCTCATGGAGCATGAGGCCATAGCGACACCGCCCGATGCCCAGCTTGCGGAAGCCAGTCGTGTAGATCCGGTCCAGAAACTCCGCGGCGTCAGCGCCCTGGATGTCGATCTTGCCGAGCGTGGAGGCATCCATGATCGCCAGGCCGTCGCGTGCCGCCAGGCATTCGCGGTTCACCGCCTGCTGCATCGTCTCGCCGGGCCGGGGGTAGTACCAGGGACGCTTCCAGCGTCCGACGTCTTCCCATTCTGCGCCTTCGGCGGTGTGCCACCCGTGCATTGGGGTATGCCGCTCCGGGTCGAAGAACCCGCCCACGTCGCGCCCCGCGATGGCACCGAAGGTGGTCGGCGTGTAGGAAGGCCGGTACATCGTCGTACCCACCTCCGCCATGTCCTTGCCGAGGGCTTCGGCGAGGATGGCGACCCCGTTTACGTTGCCCAGTTTGCCCTGGTCCGTACCGAAGCCGAGCGCGGTGTAGCGTTTGACGTGCTCCACCGACTCGTAGCCCTCCCGCGCCGCGAGTTCGATGTCCGCGGCGGTGACATCCAACTGGAAATCCACGAACTGTTTGGGTGCGCGGCTCACGGGCTTGGGGTGCGGAACTAGGAACAGCGACCGTGCCGGCATCTCAGGCGGTTCGTCGACCTCGGGCGCCGCCCGCGTCGTTCGGCCACTGCCGAAGCCGGCGCGCGATGCGGCGGTCGCGCCCGCCAGCGCCCCCTGCTCCAGGCAGCCGCGCAGGGCGGGTGTCCCCGCCACTGCGCCCGCGCAGAGCGTGCCTACCCCGAGATCGCCGGGCAGGAATGCAATCGCTGATTCGCTCCAGCGCGGTTTCACCCCGGTCTGCGAACCGAGATGCAGCGTCGGGTTCCAGCCGCCGGAACACGCGATCAGATCGCAGGCCAGTCGTCGGGGCGCCCCCACGAGTGTGTTGCCCTGCAGCGGCGCGATAGCCGCACCGGAAACCCGGCTGTGACCGACGGCCTCGATGATCGCGTGCGCGCCAATCACGTCGATACCCGAAGCCTTCGCCGACTCCACCCATGCACCGGCGGGATCCTCCCTGACATCCACGATCGCCACGACCTCGCGGCCTATTCGGTGCCAATCCAATGCGGTTCGATAGCCGTGGTCATTGGTCGTGAATAGCAGCAGCTTGTTGCCCGGTGCGACGGCGTAGCGGTTGACGTAGGTGGACACCGACGAGGCCAGCATTACGCCGGGTAGATCATTGTTGGCGAACACCAGCGGCCGCTCGATGGCACCCGTCGCAAGCACGACCTGCTCGGCCCGAACTCGGTGCAGACGCTCCCGCGTTGCGGCCGCGGACACTGGACCGAGGTGGTCCGAGCGCCGTTCGACGATGGTCAAGAAGTTGTGGTCGTAGTAGCCGCTGACCATGCTCCTTGGCAGCAACTCGACATTGCCGGAGGCGTCAAGCTCGGCGAGGACACCGGCAAGCCAGGCGGCAGCGCTTTCACCACCGAGTGCCCGCGTTTCCGCCAACAGGCTGCCGCCGAACTCCGACTGTTCATCGGCAAGCAGCACGCGAGCCCCCCACCCGGCCGCCTCGAGGGCCGCGCTCAAGCCCGCGGGTCCGCCCCCGATCACGAGCACGTCGCAGTGACGGTTCATCCGGTCGTAGGTATCGGGATCCGCTGCATCCGGCGCGTTGCCGAAGCCCGCGGCGTGGCGCAACACGCGTTCCCAAGCCATCCAGGCCCGCGGCGACGACATGAAGGTCTTGTAGTAGAAGCCAGCCGGCAGCAGACGGCCGAACGCGCCAGCGGCACGCTGGAAAACCGACGACCCGGCAGAACGGGCCTCCAAACCGTTGTACAGCTCCACCTGGGTGGCGCGTAGGTTCGGCACGCGTGACGCGCCGGTGCCCACCTCGACGATCGCGTTGGGCTCCTCCGGGCCGTGACCCACGATCCCCCGCGGACGCCCATACTTGAAGCTCCGCCCAACGACATCGACGCCGTTGGCGAGCAACGCGGAGGCCAGCGTGTCGCCTGCAAAGCCGCGAAGAGCACGACCGTTGAACACGAAGTCCAGGGCTTGGTCGCGGTCGATCCGGCCCCCGGCTGCCAAACGGCGAACTTCCCCGCCCACCTAGGCTTCTCCCCGTTCCGGCGGCATCTCGCCCACCCGGTACACGGCCAGGATCTCGTAGCTCACGGTGTCGCGCAGGACGTTGAAGTACCTGCGGCAGCCCGCCGTGTGAACCCACATCTCCCGGTGCGGACCCCGGGGGTTCGTGCGGGTGTGCAGGTATTCACCCCATTCAGCGTCCGACAGCGAAGACGGATCGGCGGGTCGCGGGATGTGCGCCTCGCCGGCGTAGCTGAACTCCTCCTCGCTACGAACCTCCTGGCAGTGGGGACAGTGGATTCGGAACATCAGTGGGCGACGCCGGCGGCACCGTGCTCGTCGACCAACGCACCGGTGGCGAAGCGGTCGAGCGAGAACGGCGCGGCGAGTGGATGTGGACGCCCGTGGGCCAGCGTGTCCGCGAACACGTAGCCCGAACCCGGTGTCGCCTTGAAGCCGCCCGTGCCCCAGCCGCAGTTGAAATAGAGGCCGCGAACGGGCGTCTCGCCGATGATCGGGCAGGCGTCGGGGCAGATGTCCACGATGCCGCCCCAATGCCGGTTCATGCGCACCCGGCTGAAAGCGGGGAAGAGTTCACACACGGCTTGCAGCGTGTGTTCGATGATCGAGAACGAGCCGCGCTGTCCGTAGCCGTTGTAGCTGTCGGTACCCGCGCCGATCACCAAGTCGCCCTTGTCGGCCTGGCTGATGTAGCAGTGAACCGCGTTGGACATCACGACCGTGTCTAGGCACGGCTTGATCGGTTCGGACACCAGCGCCTGCAGCGGACGCGACTCGATGGGCAGCCGCAACCCCGCCATCGCGGCCAGCACGCCCGAATTGCCTGCCGCAACGCAGGCCACTTTGCGCGCCGCGATGAACCCGCGGGAAGTGTCGACGCCGGTTGCCACCCCGTTTCGGCAGCGAATGCCCGTGACTTCAGTGTTCTGCAGGAGGTCGACGCCGTGTGCATCGGCTGATCGCGCATATCCCCATGCCACGGCATCGTGGCGGGCGATGCCCCCTCGGGCCTGCCAGGACGCGCCGAGAACCGGGTACCGCGAATCAGGCGCGCAGTTCATGAGCGGGACGAGCTTGTTGATCTCGCCGGGGTCAAGCACCTGCGCCTCGATGCCGTTCAAGCGGTTGGCGCCAACACGGCGTTCGATGTCGCGCATCTCCTGCAAGGTGTGGCCGAGATTCAGCACGCCTCGCGGCGAGAACATGACGTTGAAGTTGAGCTCCTGGCTCAACCCCTCCCACAGCTTGAGGGAGTACTCGTAGAGGTGCGACGACTCGTCGCGCAGGTAGTTGGACCGGACGATGGTGGTGTTGCGACCCGTGTTGCCGCCACCGAGCCAGCCCTTCTCAACCACCGCGACATCGGTGACGCCGTGTACTTTGGCGAGGTAGTAGGCAGTCGCCAGCCCGTGACCGCCACCGCCGACGATCACGGTGTCGTAGGATTTCTTCGGTTCGGGGTTGCGCCACGCCCGCTGCCAGTTCTCGTGGTAGTGCCGGGCATGACGGACCAGGCCGAGGAGCGAGTATCTTTCCATTCGTCGGGGTTCGGCCCCGCGCATTTCGTTTCGCCAATCGACGGGTATTTGACCATAATCCGTTTCCGTCAAAGGGCGGAGAACCGACCCATGAATGACCCGAATGCGACTTCGGTCGTCGGCTTCACCCGCATGGACCGAGGCACGGCCCGTGACTACGCCCTGCTCGACGAGCTAGCGAAACCCTATATCGCCAAGACCGGCGAGCGGATCCTCGCCTACCTCGAGGGCCTCAAGGGCGGATTCCCCGGCTACCAGGTCGACCGCTACGAGCACTCGCTGCAAACGGCCACGCGCGCTTTGCGCGCCGGCGAGTGCGAAGAGATCGTCGTGGCCGCGCTGCTCCACGACATCGGCGACAACCTGGCGCCGGAGAACCACTCGGAGGTTGCGGCCGGCGTGCTGCGGCCCTACGTGGCAAGGCACACCTACTGGATGGTGCTGCACCACGGCTTGTTCCAGGGTTACTACTACTTCGACAAGATCGGCGGCGACGCCAACGAGCGTGAGCGGTTCCGGGATCACCCGGCGTACGAGACGACCGTCCGCTTCTGTGCCGAGTACGACCAACTGTCGTTCGATCCGGAATACGACACCCTCGGTATCGACCACTTTGTACCGATGGTCGAAGGCCTTTTCGCACGGCAGCCGTGGGGCGAGCACACCGAGAGGGACTGGCCGACGGGCGCGTGATACGTCCCCGTGCTGTCAATTTACCTTGAAAATTGGATGTCGACCATCCAATTTTCATTGTAATATTCCACAATGATCCCTCGAAACGACCATCTCAAGGCCGTTCAGCGGTTGCTGCGCGACAATCCCGTCGTGGCTTTGATCGGTGCCCGCCAGGTCGGCAAGACGACGCTTGCAAAGGAGGTTGCACAGCGTCGAAGCCGGACGCACTTCTTCGATCTCGAATCGTCGGCGGATCGGGCGCGTCTCTCCGATCCCCTGCTCGCCCTGTCGACGCTAACCGGCTTGGTCGTCCTCGATGAGGTGCAACGCCGACCCGAACTCTTCCCGACCTTGCGTGTGCTCGCCGACCGACGCCCGATCCGGACACGATTCCTGGTTCTCGGCAGTGCTTCTCCGAACCTCCTTCGCCAGAGTTCGGAGTCGCTGGCCGGTCGCATCGCCTACTACCAGTTGCCCTGTCTCTCGCTCGCCGAGACCGGCCCCGGAAAGGCGGCGGAGCTTTGGCTTCGGGGCGGGTTTCCGCGTTCCTTCACCGCCCGAAGTCATGCCCAGAGCTACCGATGGCGGCAGGACTTCGTGGCGACGTTCCTCGAACGGGACATGCCGGGACTCGGCATCTCGATTCCCAGCCAGACAATGGAGCGGTTCTGGACCATGATCGCGCACTACCACGCCCAGCTCTGGAACGGCTCGGAGCTGGGCCGCGCGTTCGGCATGTCACAACATGCGATGCGACGCTACCTCGACACCCTGGAAGCCACGTTCATGGTGCGCGTGTTGAAACCCTGGAGCGCCAATCTCGCCAAGCGCCAGGTCAAGACGCCCAAGGTCTACATCCGCGACTCCGGCGTACTGCACCGGCTTCTCGACATCCGCGATCGCACGGCGCTCGAACGCCACCCCAAGGTGGGTGCCTCCTGGGAAGGCTTCGTGATGGAGAACATCATCCGCACGCTCGGGGTCGAGGAGCGCCAGTGCTACTTCTGGGCCGCTCACGCGGGCGCAGAGATCGACCTCGTGGTGCCGGACCGTAGCGGACGGCTGCGCGGGTTCGAGATCAAGCGTACGAGTTCCCCCGGCGTCACTCGTTCCATGCGCACGGCAATGGCTGACCTTGATCTGCGTTCGCTGGATTTGATTCACGCCGGAGACGAGACCTTTCCCTTGGCCAAGGGCATTCGCGCGGTGGCCGCGGCTAGGCTCCTCGATGATCTGTAGCGAAAACCGACCCGGCCGCTGTCGAGCACGCGCCACACTAGCGTTCTTGAGCGGTTCCCATCTGGACACTTGAGCAAAGTTTGGGCGAAGGGCGTAGGGGCGACGCTTGTCGTCGCCCGCGTAGGGTGGAACGGGACGGGACAAGCCCGTCCCCTACGACATGCCTCGTCGGTCTGAGGCAGGGCCTCGCTAGTCAGTGAGATAATCCCTGACCGAGCAGGAGAGGATCAACGGTGGCAGGCTACGTCGAAAAAACACTAACTGGCGGCGAACGCATCGTACTCGTGGGTAGGTTCCATTGGCTTCACACGATCGTAATGCTCGTTTGCGTGTGCACCGTCGTGCTTAGTCCGGTTGCACTGGTGATGTTCATTCACCGCGTGACTACCGAACTAGCGGTCACAACCCGTAGGTTGGTGCGGAAGACAGGATGGATCATGCGAGACACGGAGGAGATCAGCCTACGCCGACTGGAGGAGGTCAATCTCGATCAGAGCGTTCTCGGGAGAATCTTCGGCTACGGCAAACTGAAGTGTCGCGGAGTGGGCATAGGGGAGATCCAGACCCACACGATTCGACGACCACTGGCGTTCCGAAAGGCGATCATGGATGCGGCACAAGCGCGGCAGTCTACCGGTGCCGCCATTTGAAGGAGCGATTTTCGTTTGACTCAACTCGATGCATGACGCGATGGGTGGAGGAGAGCGTCGGCCTATGATCGCAACCGTTCGTTAGTGGGATCCCAAGGGCTTTCCTCCACCACCTTGGCAGTGTAGCGCTCGCCCAATATGTCAATCTCAAGCTCCACGCCGTGCTCGGCAAGTTCGGGTCTCACCATCCCCAAGGCCAACGACTGCTCCAACCGGAAGCCGTAGTTGCCGCTGGTTGCCCGACCGACCATTTCGCCGCCGATGTACAGCGGGTTGTTGCCGATCGCGTCCGCATCCTCCGGCCCCTCGACCGCCAAGGTCACGAACGCGTTCGCGAAACCCCGCTGATGCCAGGCCATGAGTCCTTCGCGACCGGTGAACGCTTCCTTGTCCAGGCGTACGAAGCGGTCGAGGCCCGACTCGAGCGCCGCGTATTCGATGGATAGCTCGGTGCCGATCATCCGGTAGGACTTCTCGACGCGCAGGGAGTCCATGGCGCGGATGCCGAACGGTTTTAGGCCAAGGTCTCCGCCCGCATCCACGAGGGCGTCGAAGATCACGTTCTGGTATTCGATGCCGTGGTGGATCTCCCAGCCGAGTTCGCCCACGAAGTTGAGCCGCATCAGCTTGACGGGGGCTAGGCCGATGGTCGCATCCTTGCCGGTCAACCAGCGGAAGGCCTCGTTTGCCAGGTCGACATCGCAGACGCGAGACAGCAGATCCCGGGATCTGGGGCCGGCCACCACCAAAACGCCCATGGCCGCGGTCAGGTTCTCGAAGCGGACAGAGCGGTCGGCGGGCATCTGGCGACGTAGCCAGTCGTGGTCCAGCCGCTGGAAGGCGCCGGCCGATACAAGGTAGAAACGGTCGGAGGCTTCCCGGTGGATCGTGAACTCCGAGTGCACGCCGCCCCGGCTGTCGAGCGCATGGCAGAGGCCGATGCGGCCCGTTCGCGGCAGGCGGTTGGCGACGAACCGGTCCAGGAACGCCGCCGCGCCGGGACCGCTCAACCTTGCCTTCGCGAACGCCGTCATATCGAGTACGCCGACGTTGTCCCGGACGTTGCGGCACTCCTCGGCAACGTGCTCGAACCACCGGGATCGCCGAAACGACCAGTGATCCTCCTGTGGCACGCCCTGCGGCGCGAACCAGTTCGGCCGCTCCCAGCCGAACTTCTGTCCAAACACGGCACCCTTCTCGCGCATGCGCTCGTAGCACGGCGCCGTGCGCAGCGGTCGTCCGGCCGGACGTTCCTCGTCGGGATAGTGCACCGTGAAGACGTTGGCGTAGGCTTCTTCGTTCTTGGCGCGCAAATACGGGCCGGTGGCGTAGTCGCCGAAGCGGCGCGGGTCCACGCCAAGCATGTCGATGGTGGGCTCGCCCTCGACGATCCACTCGGCGAGCTGCCATCCTGCCCCGCCCGCCGCCGTGACGCCGAAACTATGGCCTTCGTTCAGCCAGAAGTTCGGCAGGTTCCAGGCCGGCCCGATGATGGGACTGCCATCCGGCGTATAGGCGATGGCGCCGTTGTAGACGCGCTTGATGCCGAGCTCCTCGAAGATCGGCACCCGCCGAATCGCCGACTCGATATGCGGCATCAACCGGTCGATGTCGCCGTCGAAAAGCTCGTATTCGCTCTCGGCGTGCGGCCCATCGAGATAGCAGGCCGGCGCCCCTTTCTCGTACGGACCAAGCAGCAGGCCACCGGCTTCCTCGCGCATGTACCAGGAGCCGTCCGACTCGCGCAGGACGCCCATTTCGGGAAGACCCCGCTCGCGACGTTCCATGATCGCCGCATGCGCCTCGGTGACGATGTACTGGTGCTGGACGGGGAGAACGGGGACATCAAGCCCCACCATCGCGCCGGTGCGTCGCGCGAAGTTGCCCGTGGCAGCTACCACGTGTTCGGCGAGCCAGTCGCCTTGGTCGGTCTGCACCCGCCACTCGCCGCCGGAGGTCCGCTGGATGTCCGTCACACAGGTCTGGCGATGGATGGACGCACCATGTGCCCGGGCGCCCCGCGCGAATGCCTGGGTAAGGTCCGCGGGTTGGATGTAGCCGTCGTCGGGATGCCGAATGGCCCCGATCAGCCCGTCGGTAACCGCCAGCGGCCAGATTTCCCGGACCTCTTCCGGCGTCAGGAACTCCACGTTCACACCGATTGTGCGCGCGACGCCCGCGTACTGGCGATACTCGTCCATGCGGTCCGGCGTCATCGCCAAGCGGATATTGCCCACGGTGCGCAGGCCGACGTCCTGGCCGGTTTCCTCCTCGAGCGTGCGGTAGAGGTTCACCGAGTACTTGTGAATCTGACCCACGGAGTAGCTCATGTTGAACAGCGGCAACAGCCCGGCGGCATGCCAGGTCGACCCGGAGGTGAGTTCCTTGCGCTCGAGCAGGGTCACGTCCGACCACCCCTTGCGCGCGAGGTGGTACAGGGTGGCGACGCCCACGACGCCCCCGCCGATCACTACGACGCGCGCATGGCGGGTCATCGTCGGGCTCCCGCGACTTCGGGTGCGTCGAACCACTCCCACATTTCGGGCCCGGGCGACCCGTCGACATCCGGTGCGCATCGCCCGGCGCGTCGATCCGGTTCCCAAACCGTACGGCTGTCGATGCCGAACCGGGTGCGGCCCGACGCATCCCGCCGTCCCGCATGAAGATGCGCAGCGGAAAAGCCCAAGAGGTCGTCCGGCTCGATCAAGACCGGCACCCCAGGCGTGTCCGGATACGCCGCCGTCGGCAACAGCGGGTAGCCATCCCCCGCACGCTTGAGTTCCTCGAAATCCCACACCGCGCTGTCATTCGCAACGGGGCAGCGAAAAGCGTCCGGCCACAGCACCATCGTGCCGGTCTCGCGCACCGGGTATAGGGGCAGCCACCAGTTGACCTGGGCCATGATCCGCGACGCCCAGGTGTCCCGATGGGGTGGCAGGGGCGCCAAGCGCCAGTGGCCGATGTCATTCCGCGACGGCACGATGCGAAGCCGGACGTGGTCCCGCCAAGTCGATTCGGGGCCGTATCCCACCGCCGCCAGAACATTGCGCCACTCGCGGCGAATGGCCGGGTCGTCGGCTAGGCGGGTTCTCGCACGAATGGCGAGGCGTCGATAGTCCGATGGCGTTAACGATGACTCCGCACCGGGCGGATCATCGGTCCCGAACACGTTCCGGACGATGGTCCGCGCCAGCTCGGCCAGCCGCCGCACCGCGGGCAGTTCCCGATAGACTACGACGACGCCGTCGAACAGCGCGGCACTAAGATCCGCGGGATTCGAGCCGGGCCGCCAGCGCGTGAACACTAGAACAAACCGAAGACGCGTCCCTCGTCGTCGACGCCGATGTCCAACGCGGCGGGACGTCGAGGCAGGCCGGGCATGGTCATGATGTTGCCGCAGACGGCGACCACGAAACCGGCCCCGGCGGACAGCCTGACTTCGCGCACCGGCAGCACATGGCCAACCGGAGCGCCCAGGGCCTTCGCGTCGGCCGAGAAACTGTATTGGGTCTTGGCGATGCAGACGGGCAGACGGCCGTAGCCGAGTCGTTCGTATTCCTCGAGTTGGTCGGCGGCCGCAGGCTCGAAGGCGACCTCCCGGGCGCCGTAGATCCGCGTCGCAACGGTTTCGATCTTGTCCGATAGAGCCAGTTCGTCGGGATAGAGGAGTTCGACGTTGGCACCATGGCTCAGACTATCCATGACGGCCTCTCCGAGCGCCTGCGCGCCGACACCGCCGTCGGCCCAATGGGTGGCGGCGACGGCCTTGACGCCATGCTCCTCCGCTACCGCTTGCACCGTCGCCAATTCCGCCTCGCTGTCGGTGGCGAAGTGGTTGACCGCGACCACCGGCGTGAGCCCGAATCGCTTGAGGTTGGCGATGTGTCTTGCGAGATTCGGCGCACCTGCCCGAACGGCCTGGGGGTCCGGACTCGCCAAGTCGGCCTGGGCCATTCCGCCATGCATCTTCAGAGCGCGAACCGTGCACACCAGGACCACCGCATCGGGACGCAGGCCGGATTGACGGCACTTGATGTCGAGGAACTTCTCGGCGCCGAGGTCGGCGCCGAAACCCGCTTCGGTCACGACGACATCGCAAAGACCGAGCGCCGTGCGCGTGGCCACCACCGAGTTGCAGCCGTGGGCGATATTCGCGAACGGCCCGCCATGGATGAACGCCGGGTTGCCTTCGAGGCTCTGCACGAGGTTCGGGTGCAGCGCATCCGTCAACAACGCCGCGAGCGCGCCAGCGACACCGAGATCTCGGGCCGCGACCGGCTCGCCGTCGCCGTTGCGCGCCACCACGATGTCGCCGAGACGACGCTCGAGATCCACCCGGTCCTGAGCGAGACAGAGTATCGCCATGACTTCCGACGCCGCGGTAATGTCGAACCCGCCGATGCGCCGCGCGCCGCGGCCCAGTTTGAGATCCACTTCGCGCAACGCCCGGTCGTTCAAGTCGATGGCGCGGCGCCAGGAAATGGTCTCGGGATCGATGCCGAGCGGATTCTTCCAATACATGTGGCTGTCGAGCACGGCCGCCAGCAGGTTGTTCGCTGCCGAGATCGCGTGCAGGTCGCCGTTGAAGTGCAGGTTGATGTCCGCCATGGGCGCCACCTGGGACCAGCCGCCGCCCGTGGCGCCACCCTTCATTCCGAAGCACGGACCCAACGACGGTTCGCGCAGGCATACCATCGAGCGGACGCCCAAAAGGTTCAAGGCGTCGTTGACGCCGATGCTCGTCGTGGTCTTGCCCTCGCCGGCGGGGGTCGGCGAAATGGCGGTCACGAGCACCAGTTTGCCGTTGCGCCCCGACTCCCCCGACGCCGTGGCGTCGAGGTTGAGTTTCGCCTTGTAGTGACCGAAGGGCGTCAGGGTGTCCGGGTCGAGGCCGAGGCGTTCCTTGGCGAGCGGAACGATGGGATTGAGTGGCACCGACGCGGCGATCTCGCCGTCCGAAGCGTTCGGCGGCAGGGTGTCCTTCATGCTCGTTGAGTCCTCTGTTCCTCTCATACGCGGCAAGAGGCTCTCACCCGAGTGGTGTTCGATGCCGTATCGTCGCCATCACTCGTCGTGCCAGGTCCCGCCGCTAAATTGATGCTACGCGCCGCGGCGATACGGAGCACCGGTTCGCGTCAACGTTCGCCGTGCGCCTTGACGTTTAGGAAATCGACCACATCGGCGGTACCGATCCCGGCCGTGGCGCGCAGCCAACGTGAAGTTTGCGGCAAGCCGCCGAACGTGAACAAGTGAATCCCGGACAAGGGCGAGTCCGGCGACTCCACGCGATGTCGAGCCAACGCCTGCAGCATCGAGTCCGGCGTCCAATCGTTCAACAGCCGCAGGGCGCTCGGCCGCCGCGCCAACGCTCGCGCCGAGGCGCGGACCCCGCAACGCGTCGCGAAGGCAAGCACCGTCTTGAGTCGTGCGGGTCCCGCCATGCCCACACGGACAGGAAGCAGCTCGCTCGTTCGTCGGATGGCGTCGAGCCAGGGGACAACCTTTCGCGGGTCGAAGGAGAACTGCGACACCAACCACATCTCGGTACCGGTCGCGTCAGCGTATTCGAGCTTGCGGGACAACGAACGCGCCAAGGCAGCGGGATCGACCACCGGATGACCCTCGGGGTAGCCGGCAATACCCACCCGCGTCAAGCCATGCTCGACAAGGGCGCCCGAGTCGAGAACGTCGAGCGTATCCCGGAATATGCCGGCCGGCCGCTTGCGGTCGCCAGCGATGAGCATGAGTTCCGAGACCCGCGTTGCGACGAGCCCGTTCAACCGGCTAGCCAATTCTGCATGGTTCGCAATGGACCGGGCATCGAGATGCGGCACCGCGACCATGCCATCGCCATGGAGTCGTTCGCAGGCACCCACCGTCTCCTGCCACGTGGATCCTGGAATCGACGGCACGTAGACGCGCGTGCCGAGCGGCAGGCGACCCGACAGGTCGGTAACGGTAGCGACCTGGCGCGGCGTAAGTTCGACGGATGCTTCGCGGGCCAGTTCGCGTTCAAGTTCGCGAGCGACACTCGCCTCGCCATCGATCGGCGTAGCGACACTCGTATGGATCGAGACCACGGTCAATCGACGCTGTCGCGACCCTTGCTGCGCGCCACCTCGCGTGCGTTCGGATTCACCGAAGGTCTGAACGGGACATCCACCACCTCGGCCGGCACGGGTTCACCCGCACGCTCGGCGTATTCGCCCGGCAGATGCACCCGCAGACCCGTGCCCACCGCCCGCATCTCCCAAGGCACATAGGCCAAGGCGATGTTGGTCTCGAGTTCCGGTGAGAACCACGGCGAGGTGACGTAGCCGACGGGGTCGCCGCCCTCGCGAGCCGAGATCAGCCAGAAATCATTGGCGTAGTCGGTGACCGGGCGACCGCCGAACACGATGCCTACGAGTACGTTGCGGAATGGCGGCGCGCCGGCTTCCATGGCTTCGCGCGCGGCTTCGAGCGCTTGCCTACCGACGTAGTCCGCTTGCTTGCGGCGCGGAACCTGGTAGCCGAGGTTGCACTGGAACGGCAACGTCTCCTGGTCCAGATCCTGCCCCCAGGAGAGGATCCCGGCGGCGATCCGACGATGGTGCGCCGGTGCCGTCACCATGAGTTGGTGTCGCTCGCCCGCCTCGCGTACGCCGTACCAGAGATCCTCCGCGTAGAGGGTGGCGTCCTTCAGATAGATCTCGTAGCCCTTCTCGCCGGTGAACCCGGTTTGGGACACGATGACGTCCCGACCGTTCACTTGGCCTTCCATGAGACCGTAGTAGGGTATTTCCCGAACGCGCTCCCCAAACAAGTCCACCATCAACGCCTCGGACTTGGGACCCTGGATCTGCACGGGCGCCACGTCGATCTCGGCGATGGCGACGTCGTAGCGAAGACTCAAGTTGACGCCGCGCAACCACCATTCGATGTCGCTGTCGGCAAGCGAGAACCAGAACTCGTCCTCGGCAACACGCAACAGAACCGGGTCGTTCAACACCCCGCCCGCCTCGTTGCAGAGGATCACGTATTTCGCGTGCATTGGCTTGATGCGCTTGGCATTGCGCGTGATGACGTAATTGACGAAGGCCTCCGCGTCCGGCCCCTTCACCTGGATCTGGCGCTCGACCGCGACATTCCAGAGGGTGACATGGTTGACGAGTGCGTCGTACTCCACCATCGCGCCACCATCCTCCGGCCGGACGTATCCGCGTGGGTGGTAGACCCGGTTGTAGACCGTCGCGCGCCAACAACCCGCTTCCATCGACAGGTGCCAATAGGGGGATTTTCGCACTCTTGTCGATATGAGCAGGCCGACCGGCGTGGGGCCGGACTGGCGGAGATTGATCGGCACGCGCCGATCGGACTGATCGACGCTCTCGCAATGACGCGCCTGGGCGTAGGACACTTGGATGGTCTTGGTTGGGTTCATCCCGTTCTCGCTCCCGTCACCGACGCTCGACGGATGTTCGAACGCGGCTATTGCCGACGCGCGCAGATTGCGCCTGAATGCGCGTTTCGACACACCGGGAAGGCGACATCGAATGGTCGCAATGCGACACTCGAAAACACGTGTTCGGTCGCGTCCCTACGACTCCCCGCGACGCTCGTCGCTCGGACGCTTGTCATATTTCTCGACGTAGGACTTTCCGAATCGTGCCGCCGTGGAAAAACCGCATCTCGCCGCCACGTCCGCCACCTTCATGCCGGTCTGGAGCAACAACAACCGTCCGCGATGCAACCTGAGGTCGAGGTAGTACCGGGACGGCGTGCAATGCAGGTAGTCGTGGAATAGCCGCTCCAGCTGTCGTCGCGAAACTCCCACGTACTTGGCGATCTCGGCAAGCGACAACGGTTCTTCGACATTGGCCTCCATGAGCGCCACCGCGTCCACTAGCGTGTCGTGGTTCCCCGCCCCGACCAAGTGGTGAAGCGGCGTGCGCTGAGCGTCGTCCTCGGTGCGGATTCGCTCGACGATGAACTGCTCGGAAATGTCGCGCGCCAACTGGCGACCGTGCGCCCCGGCCACGATGTGCAGCATCAGATCGATCGAGCTGATTCCACCCGAGCAGGTATAGCGGTCGCGGTCGACGACGAAAAGCCTAGAGGAAACCTGAACTTTAGGAAACTGCTCGCGCAGCCCCGGCAGGTTTTCCCAATGGATGGCACAGCGGTAGCCATCCAGCAAACCCGCCGCGGCCAGGAAATGGGACCCGGTGCAAAGCGCCCCGAGATGAACGCCCCGTTTCGATAGACCGCGCAAGGTCGCAAGCAGCGCCTTCGTTGCGCGTCGCTCGGGGTGGTAGCCGCCACACACGAAAACGATATGCACCTGTCCAAGGCAACTCACATCGCCGTCCGGAATCAGACGCAACCCCGCGCTTGAGACAACGGGCGCACCGTCAAGCGTCACGCAGGACCACCGATAGAGGTCGCGTTCGCTTGACCGGTTGGCCATTCGGAGCACCGCGATGGCGCTACTCAACGTAACCATCGTGTAGTCCGGCACCATCAGGAATCCGAAGTGGGCCGGTGGATTGTCGACGGAAGACGGCGCGATCTCGGGCATTGCCGGGAACATAGTTGACCCGTCCGTCAGTGTCACACTTCCGGTATGCGCCAACAACCGAAACGCCGTCGCCCGCGACGTAGTCGGACCCATTCGTGCGCGCCCCGGCGTTGCATTGGTGTTTCGGGAGTGTTACAAGCGACCTGCTTGTCAATCTACGCGGCGCAATGCACAACACACGACGCGTGCGGACAACGCCAGGGGACAGACGTATGCAGTTCGACGGACACGCGGGTAGGCGTGGCTCCATCCTCGTCCAACAACAACCACAGAACGAACTAGCATGGGAGGCATCGCGATGGGCAGGCGACGCATGATCGACGCGAATCACACACGCAACGCACCGGCTTCCGGGCCAGGCACGTGGCAGAAAAAACCGCTGGCAGCCGCCATCTCTGCTGCCCTCGCCTCGACCGGGGGCGCGAGTGCGGCGGAAATCGAGACCATCGTGGTCACGGCGACCAAGCGCGAGGAGAGCGCCCAGGACATCACGATATCCGTGCAAGCCGTCACCGGCGATGCGGTTCGGGAACTGGGCATCGAGACGTTCGACGAGTACGCCAAATACCTTCCAAACGTCGTCAGCGGCGGCAATGGGCCGGGCAAACGCGAACTCTATATCCGAGGCAGTGCCACGGAGCAATCGGGCGTCACCATCACGGCGGCGCAGGGCTCGGCACCGGGCGTCGCGCTCTACGTCGACGAGCAGCCGGTTTCCTTCGGCGGGCGCAACCTAGACGTCTTCGCGGCGGACCTGGAACGGATCGAGGTGCTGGCAGGACCGCAGGGTACCCTGTTCGGTGCCAGTTCGCAGTCGGGCAACCTGCGTCTCATTACCCGCAAGCCCGAGCACGGCAAGTTCGATGCCGGGTTCAACACGAGGTTCGCCGCCACGGCGGACGGTGCGAACAGTGCCGGCGCGGACGGTTTCCTGAACCTGCCGGTATCGGACGCCTTGGCATTGCGGGTCGTCGTCTACAGCGACAGCCAAGGCGGCTGGGTCGACAACATTCCCGCCACATTCACGCCGAGCGGCGAGGTCGTAGACCGCAACAACGTCGCGGGTTACGGGCCACCCTTGACCGGTGCCGACCGCATCGAGAGCGCCCGCAACGACGCCATCGTTCAGGACGACTGGAACGAGGCCGAGTACCGGGGCGGACGCTTCAGCCTCGCCTACAACATCAACGACAACTGGGACGCGCTCGTTCAGCACAGCCACCAGACGCTGGAGGGCGAAGGTTCGTTCGTCGTCGACACGAGCTTGGGCCAGGACCATGCCTCGGCCCGGTTCTCTCCAGAATACAACCGGGACAGCTTCGGGCTGACCACTTGGACGTTGACCGGGCGGATCGCCGGCCTTGACGCGATCTATACCGGCGGCACCCTGAATCGGGACGTCGACGGAATCATCGACTACACGCACTACAACAACGGCGGCGGCTACATCACGTACTACCTGTGCAGCGGCAACGTCTACGACGCCTCGGACGTGAACAACTGCTACGACCCGACCAAGCAGTACACCGAAGACACGGCGAACTCGCGCACGACCCACGAGTTCCGTGTTGTGACGGATGCCGCCAAGCGCATCCGCCTGCTCGGCGGGGTCTACACCAACTCGTTCGAGACCAACCACCTCGGCGAGTTCCAGTACGCATCCGCCAACCCGGCCTTCGGCGAACACGTCTCGAGCTACTACAACGACAACTCGGGCGACGGTTTCCTGCTTGGCAACATCACCATTCCCACCGAGGGCACGAACGCCGGACCGGAGCCGCGCTCGCCGTTCACGGTGTTCTTCAACGACTACACCCGAACGGAGGAAGAGACGGCGTTCTTCGGCGAGGTCGCCGTCGACCTGACCGATCAGTTCACGCTGTCTTTCAGCGCCCGCTACTACGATCTCACCACGCAGCTGCAGGGCGCGTCGAACTTTGCATTCGGTTGCCGGTACGGCATCGAGCCGCAGGGATTCGGCAACTCCGAACGAACCGCCGACGGGCGCTGCAACAGTCACGCGTTCAGCAACGACGTCACCGCCCGGCTGCAAACGTTGGCCGACTACGTTGCGACCGGCGACGACAACGTGATCCTAGGCGCCCGGAGTCCGAACGGGGCGCGGGACATGTTCCGGGGCGGCGGCAGCAACGCGGCGACTCTGGCCGCTATCAAAAACGGCCATTTGAGTCTCTCCGGCCTGCAATCCGACGCCTCGATCAACGAAACCGACACCATCGTCAAGGCGTCCCTCGGCTGGACGCCCAACGACAGCCTGCTGTTGTTCGCGACCTACGCGGAGGGCTACCGACCGGCCGCCCAGAACCGCAACGCCGGCCAGCTGGCCACCAACCAGTCCGGGGTGTACGAAAACTACGTCGTCCCCGCCACTGCGCTCACCGACGAGATATCGAGCGTAGAGGTCGGAATGAAGGGGGATTTCGTGGGGTTCTACGTGAACGCCACGTACTTCCAGACCGTGATCGACGAGTTGCAGGTGTCCCGCTTCGACCCGTCGAACGTCGCCTTTCTGTATTTCCTCGAGAACATCGGCGACGCCGAGAGCAGCGGCCTCGACCTAGAGGTGCAGTGGGCACCGTCCGCCAATTTCCTCATTGCCGGTTCGGCGAGCTTCCTCACGACCGAACTAACCCGGTTGAACCAGCAGTTGGACGGGATTGCAGTCCCCGTCGGAAGCGAACTTCCGTTGTCCCCCGACTTCGCCGGCAACCTCCGGTTTCGCTACGACTTCACCCTCTCGGGAATGCAGGCCAACGCCTACGTGCGCGGCAGCGTCACGTACCAGGGCGAGACCGTGTCGGGCATCGTCGGCAGCGCCGAGTTCATGGACGACACGCTGTTCCGCCAATCCGGATTCCGCTCCGGCCTCGACATACAGGACGAGGGGGGCACGTTCGGCACGGTGGCCATACCGTCCGGCGGCAGCATGCGCCTGCCGAGTAACTCGCGTTTCGTGAACCCGGCCGCGACAACCCTGAACGTCGCCTTCGGTATCGAGAGAGCAGGCTGGTCGGCGGAGTTCTACATCGACAATCTCAACGACGAGGCGGCGCAGGTGATGCAGATCGCCGGCCACTACACGCCAGTGGTGTCCGAGCAGCGACCGCGCACGATGGGCTTGAAGTTCGCATTCGAACTCGAATGACCCACCGTGAGAAATAGGGATTGGGGCGAACTCCGGTTCGCCCTTTTTCTTTCCGGTGTAGGCTTTGGGCATCGCCATCACGACTTACCCCCGTGTTCGACAGCGAAGACCGCGTTCGCCAAGCGCAACAGCTGCTGAGCCAAGGCGCACCCGCCCGGGCGGCGCAGTTGATGGGCGACGTGCTGACCGACGAACCGGACAACGTCGAAGCCGCCTACGCGCTGGCCGTCGCCCAGCGACATCAACACGCCTGGACCGACGCACTCGACACGCTTGCGGGGGTTCTACGTCGAAAACCCAACTTCGGGCGAGCCCACCAGGAGGTCGGCTACAACCACCTCGCCATGCAGAACTTCCCTCGCGCCGGCGCGGCGTTCGAGCGGGCGGTAAACAACGACCCGTCGCTCGTCAACAGCTGGAAGTGCCTGGCCAAGCTGTACCAGGACAGCGGCAACACAAAGCGGCTCGCCGCCGTCTCCGATCAGCTCATCTTCCTCGAGTCGCTGCCCGTCGAATTGCTGACCGTCATCAGCTACCTGTCCGACGACCGCCTAGGCGACGCCGAACGAGCGTGCAAGCACTTCCTGCGTGCAAACAAGACTCACGCCGAGGGCATGCGGCTGCTCGCCGAGATCGCAACCCGCAACAAAACCTACGATGAGGCCGAGTTCCTGCTCGAGAGCTGCGTCGAATTCCATCCGGCGCACCGGAACGCACGCATCCAGTACGTCAACATCCTCATGCGGGTGCAGAAGTTCGCCAAGGCGTACGATGAAGCCCAACGACTCCTCGACGACTATCCCGAGGATACCGAGCACATCCGCGCGCTCCACGCCTCCGCCTGCGCCGGCATCGGGAAAACCGGCCAGGCCGTCGAGAGCTACGAACTATTGATGCGCGAGCATCCCGACAACCACATCTTTCCGGTGTCGCTGGCCCACGTGCTGAAGGCCGACGGCGAATTCGACAAGGCGGTTGAGCACTATCGCAGGTCGTACCGGATCAAACCCGATCATGGAGACGCGTACTGGAGCCTCGCGAACACCAAGTCCTACGAGTTCACGGGCGACGAACTGTCCCGCATGGAGTCATTGGCGGCGGATCCGGACACCGACGAGTCCGATCGAATCCAGGTCTGCTTCGCCCTGGGCGACGCGTACGAACGTCGCGGCGAGCACGAACCATCGTTCCGCTACTACCGCCAGGGCAACGCCCTCAAGCAACCGCACACCTACCACAGTGCGAAGCATCTACAGGTGCGGATCGACAGCCAGATCGAGGTCTGTACCAGGGAGCTCTTCGAATCCAAGCCGGGTGTCGGCTGCCCCGCCCCCGACCCGATCTTCGTCGTTGGCCTGCCTCGTGCCGGTTCGACCCTCGTGGAGCAGATCCTGTCATCCCACTCCCAGGTGGACGGCACTATGGAGCTGCACAACATCCTGAACCTCGCCAAGCGTCTTCGCGGTCGGGACGAACCGGGCGGAAAACCCCGGTATCCGGCGATCCTCGCCGAGTTGGAGAACGGCTTCTTCCAGCGCTTCGGGGAGCAGTTCATCGACGACACCCGGGCATACCGGGGCAACTCGGCATTCTTCATCGACAAGATGCCGAACAATTTCTTCCACGTCGGCCTCATCCGCCTGATCCTCCCGAACGCCAAGGTCATCGACGCCCGCCGGCATCCCATGGCATGCTGCTTCAGCGGCTACAAGCAGTTGTTCGGCGAAGGCCAGGAGTTCTCCTACGGCCTGACCGAGATCGGCAACTACTATCGGCAGTACGTCAAGCTCATGGATCATTGGAACCAGGTACTGCCAGGCTTCGTGCTGCGGGTCCAACATGAGGACGTGGTCGACGATCTCGAAGGCCAGGTTCATAGGATGCTCGAGTTCTGCGGCCTGCCGTTCGAACAGGCGTGTATCGACTACCATCAAACCGAGCGCAGCATCCGCACGCCAAGTTCCGAACAGGTGCGCCAACCGATCTTCCGGACAAGCCTTGAGCAGTGGCGGAACTACGAGCCTTGGCTAGGCCCGTTGAAGGACGCCCTCGGTCCCGAAATCAGAGAACGCTACGGCATCGCGTAGGCGCTATCGCGCCCCTAGGGCGCGCCGTTGCCCGCACTCCGGGTGCACAACGCCTTCGGTCAATTGGGAACGGGACGCCACGAGGGCGTCCCCTACGAGCGTGGGCGATAGGGCATCCGGAAGGTCAAGGGCAAGGCGACAGCGACGCGTAGTACGCCGCCAAGTCCGCTACGTCCTGGTCCGTTAAGTTCGCGACGAACGGCTGCATCGTGGCCTCGACGCGCACGCCGTCCCGGAACTCCTTGATCTGCTTGGCGAGATACGCCTCCTGCTGACCGGCCAGGCTCGGCCACAGCGGGTTGACACTGATGCCCTTGGGGCCGTGGCATGCGGCGCAGACCGCAGCCTTGGTCGCGCCGTCAGCCTTGTTCCCGACCGGCTCCGCGCCGATGGCAACAGCCGCGACAACAACGAGCAGAACGCCGATTGCTCCGGATGCCGAAAGCACGGACAGGCGAGTTCTCATGGCGGCCTCCTCCAATGACGGCGCGATGCTACCCGACGTGGGGCCCGGGCGCATGAACTTCCTTCGCGAGACGCGTCTCGCCGCGGCCGATCGTCAGGAAGTCCCAAAGCAACAGCACCAGCCCCGCCGTCATCACGACGCCGAAGACCATCCGCCATTGCATGCCCTGGACGAACCACGGCTGGGTCTGGCCTTCGAAGTAGGCGGCCCAGGTCGAACCGCCGATGGCGCGTTCGATGAACGACTGCTCGTAGCCGGCGATGAGCAGCGCGATGGTCATGCCGAGCATCCCGACGTTGAGGAGGCCGAGCGACCACTTCCACTTCCAGCCGCGGTCTGGAAGATCCCCCGACATCCACACATCGCCCCGCCAGCGTTGCAGCGCGATGTAGATGAAGGCGATCACGATGGTCGCGTAGGCACCGAAGAAGGCGAGGTGACCGTGGGACGTCGTCCACTGCGTTCCATGGGTGT
Source organism: Gammaproteobacteria bacterium (assembly GCA_009846005.1). GTDB lineage: Bacteria > Pseudomonadota > Gammaproteobacteria > Pseudomonadales > Azotimanducaceae > VXYL01. The sequence goes on from VXYL01000070.1 coordinate 102,462, forward strand.
AGAGGTTGATCTGCGGCAGCGTGTGGATGAACCCCCAGACGCCGGCACCTAGGAAGTTGCCGAATGCGTGCGCGATCAGCCAGGCGAGTGCCGGGTGGTTCCGGCTCTGGAAGCTGTGTCGGCCGGCATCGTAGACGGCATGCACCACCATGGCGACCAGCGGGATCGGTTCAAGGGCGGAGAAAAAGCCGCCGATGCCGAGCCAGTATTCCGGCGTGCCGATCCAGAAGTAGTGGTGCCCGAGGCCGAGGATGCCGGCACCGAACATCATCGCGACCTCGATGTAGAGCCAAGTGGTGACGATCTCCCGGCGCGCGCCCAGGGTCTTCATGAGACCCCAGGCCATGATGCAGCCGACCAGCACCTCCCAGGTCGCCTCGACCCAGAGGTGCACGACCCACCACCACCAGTACTGATCCACGGACAGGTTCGTGGTGTAGAACATGCCGGCGAGATAGAGCCCGGCCAGCGCGATGAGGTCGAGCACGAGCGTGCCGGAAATGCCGCTCCAGCGTCCCTTCATGAAGGTGCCGGCCACGGTGTAGAAGAACACACCCATGCACACCACGATGCCGATGTCCGCCCAGCGCGGCGCCTCGATGTACTCCCGGCCCTCGTTGATGAACCAGATGCTCATCTTGTTGCCCGGCCCGACCTGGACCACGAGGTAGACGACCACCACGACCGCAACCGCCGAGGTCAGCACCCAGAAGTTGATGTTGGCGAGCTTGGCGCCCACCAGTTCGACCCCCGCCTCGTCCTCCACCAGCCAGTAGATCGAGCCAATGAAGCCGTACAGCATCCACACGATCATGGCGTTGATGTGCACCATGCGGTTGACGTTGAAGTCGAGGACGCCGTAGAGAAACTCCGGGTACAGGAACTGCAGTCCAGCCAGGAGGCCGAAGAGCATCTGCGCGACGAACAGCACCATCGCGACGAGGAAGTACTTGAGCGCCAGGCGTTGCCCGGCGGACAGCGATGACGTGTCCCGAGCCGCGACAGCGTCAAGAGCAGGACGGAGGGGGTTGGTGATCGCTGCTTCGGCCATGACTACGATCCTCCCTGCGGTAGCGGCTCAAAGCCCTGCGGGAAGCCGTTGGTGTCCACTGCCGACATCCATTTCAGGAACGCGATGACGCCGCGCACTTCTTCATCCGTGACACCGAGGTCGGGCATGCGCCGGTTCGTGCCGTAGGTCCGCGCGTTGGTCTTGGGATCCTTGAGGAACATGGTCATCAGCAGTTCCCGGGCCTGTTCGTTGCCCCAGCCCGGATCTAGCCAGGCCTTGGTGAGGTCCGGTGCGTAGTACGCGCCGTTGCCGAGCAGCGTGTGGCAGTTCATGCAGTTCTTGGCCTGCACGGTGAGCTTGCCGAGATCGACGAGCGCCTTGGCCTCCGCCTCGGTCAGCACCTCGCCGAATAGCGGGGCTTCCTCGCCGATCACGGGGACTTTCATGTTCCGCTCCTCGTCGAAGACGTAGTCGATGCGGTGGTTGATCACCGAGTAGGCCGGCACCCGGTCCTGTCCCGCGGTGATCGCGGCGAGCGAATGGAACGTCAGGAGAATCAGCACCAGGAACATGCCCGCGGTCACGAAGATCGCGCACTTGCGCCAGAAATCCTGGCTCGCCCACCACACCTCGTTGCTCATTCTCCGTCTCCTGTTCCCGTGTCGCGTTCCGACGACTCGTGGGTGGCCACCGACAACCGCCAGATGGCTCGGGGCGCCACGAAGTAGCCGATGAGCAATACGACGGTGAGCACCGCCCAAGCACCCGTCAGGTTCATCGCCCAGGCAAACAGCACCGTAACCGCCACCAGGGCGAGATAGGCGAGATACGAAAGCGGACGCAGGATCGCGAGTCCCTTGAGGCGTCCGAGCGCTAGGCAGATCGCATAGGCCGCGCCGAACAACACGATCCCGCCCGCCGACAGGGCGGCGACTGCGATTCTCTGCAGCTCAACGGGGTCGATCATCTTGCTCGGTCTTGCGGATCGCCACTCTCCGAAGCCGCCGAAGTCGGTCGACACCGACGACTATACTCGCCATAGGCACCAAAGGGGATGACGATGCGACTGCAATTCTGCCGTCTGTTTTCACGCCCGATCATGCTGGCCCTTCTAGCGGCGACAGCAGCCGCAGACAAGCCCAACGTGATCGTGCTGCTCGTCGACGACTTGGGCTATCGGGACATCGGTGTCTACGGCGGACCTGTCGAGACCCCCGCCCTGGACGCCCTAGCTGCGAACGGCGTCCGGTTCACGGACTTCCATTCCGGAAGCAGCGTCTGTTCGCCGTCCCGGGCGGTCGTCATGACCGGTCGGCATCACATCCGCGCCGGCGTATACCACGTCATCAACGACCGCTCCCATGACATGCGCCTACTCGAGCGCGAGGTCACGCTAGCCGAACTGCTCAAAGCCCACGGCTACGCCACCGCCCACATCGGCAAGTGGCACCTCGGCACCCCGTTCCACGGCCGCGACAAGCCGACGCCGCATGAGCACGGTTTCGACTACTACTTCGCCACCGACAACAACGCGTGGCCGAGCCACAGGAACCCGGTCAACTTCGTGCGCAACGGCACGCGAGTGGGCGAGATCGAGGGCTATGCCGCCCAAATCGTTGTCGACGACGCGATCTCGTGGCTCGACACCGGTAGGGAATCCGGCCAGCCGTTCTTCCTCAACGTCTGGTTCCACGAACCCCATGCGCCGATCGCCGCCCCCGACGAAATCGTCTCGAAATACGGCGATCTCGACGATCCCGCCGCGGTCTACTCCGGAACCGTCGACAATACCGACCGTGCCATTGCCCGCCTGGTCGCGAAGCTCGAGGAGGCCGGCCAGCTCGACAATACGCTGATCGTCTACGCCTCGGACAATGGCAGCTATCGCCAAGATCGGATCGGAAACCTGCGCGGCAAGAAGGGTTCGAACTTCGAAGGCGGGCACCGCGTTCCGGGGATCTTTCATTGGCCGGGCACGATCACCTCCGGACTGGTCGAACACGAACCCGCCGGCATGGTTGATCTCCTGCCCACCGTCGCCGGCATCATCGGCATCGATCCGCCCGCCGACGTCCATCTCGACGGCACCGACTTGACGCCGTTGCTGACCGGCCGAAAGGAAGCCTTCAACCGCATCCAGCCACTGTTCTGGTTTTCGCCGGACGCCGGCGCCGCCGTACGGGACGGCAAGTACTCGCTGGTCGCCTACCCCGGATACCAGCTGCCGAAGGACCGCGACGGCATGCAGGCCCTTTTCGAGCAGGTGAAGGCGGTCCTCACGGAGACCAACGACCCGGCGCTCACCCACGGCGACCTGTGGACGCAGATGTTCAACGGCTTCGACAACAAGGAGGCTGAACGCATTCGCATCCAGTTCATCCGCTTGAACGAGTTCCGCGAAAGTTGGATCCCGACGCTCAAAGCGGGAGGTTTCCGGCAATTCCAGCTGTTCGACTTGGACCAGGACATCACGCAGCGTACCGATGTATCCCGGGAACGCCCCGAGGTGTTCGAGAGGCTGAAGCAGGCGCTGCTCGATATTCACACCAGCGTCATGCTCGACGGCCCCGATTGGGGAGCAACCGGATCGTAGGGGACGGGCTTGTCACGTCCCGAGCCGACCAGCCATCGCGTACGGGGGGACGCCGCTACGACGCCTCACCATCCTAGATATGCTGTCCAGCACCTCATCGACGGCAATCCGAAAACCGAGATCGCCATCATGTCGGCCGTGCGCGAGCGGGTCGGTCCGGACATGAAACTCATGAACGATCCCGCGTCGTCCCTGAAGTCCTTCATGGATGCCGTGGAGGTCGGCAGGGCGTGCGACGACCTCGGCTTCTTCTGGTACGAGGATCCCTACCGGGATGCTTCGTCGAGTGCCGTCGCGCACAAGCGGTTGCGAGGTTTCATTCGCACACCCTTGCTGATCGCGGAACACATCCGGGGGTTCGAGCAGAAGGCCGACTTCGCCCTCGCCGGCGGCACCGACATCATGCACATCGATCCGGAGCTGGACGGCGGCATCACCGGCACCATGAAGCTCGCGCATTTCTGTGACGCAATCGGGATGGAGGTGCAACTGCACACGGCGGGACCCATGCACCGCCACTGCATGGCCGCGATTGCCAACACACATTTCTACGAGCTGGGCCTGGTACGGCCGGACAAGCCTGCGAACCCCTTGCAGCCACCGATCTATGCCGACGACTACGGCGACGAGGTCGGCAATGTGGGAGAGGACGGATGTGTCCCCGTACCCGCCGGTCCCGGCCTAGGCGTAGCCTACGACGTTGATCGCATCAATAGCGGGGAAGTCGACAGGGTCGAGATCCGCTAGCGACGGGCCCTGGGTACCGGCAGCGCCTGCGACTGGTAGGGCAACCCGAAACCCGCCAACCGCTTGAAGGTCTCCGGGTCGTCGCAGTCGTCGGCGAGTTCCCGGGGAAAGTGGTTCGGAATGTCGTCCTGGGGCTGAATCGCCGCGTGCCGGTAGAAGTTCGAGATGGTTACCCGCAGTCCCGAGGCGGTGCGCGGATAGGCGCCGTGCCATAGCTGGCCGTGAAACGCGATCAACGAGCCACGCGGGCATTCGACCGGGACTGCCTCACGGGCGGCCGCGGGCTGCACTGGGTGGCTGGCGCGCAGATGGGACCCCGGAACACAGGCCAAGGGGCCGCTCTCGGGAGAGTACTCGGTCAGGCACCAGTTGCAGTTGGCGTTGAGCGCCACACGACCCCAAGGTTGCGGCACACCGCCCTGGTCGCAGTGCAGGCCCAGCGAATCGCCGTAGCCATCGCCCGCCCACTTGATGAAGCAGTTGTGCGAACTAAACCGCGTGGCGTGGCGGCCGATCATGTGCCGCATCAGCGCGACCGCGACGGGGTTCACCGCCAAGTCGCGGAAAGCGCGGTCGAAGGTGCACAACTGCATGAGCTGGAACTGGCTCGGCTCGACCCCCGACACGCGCTCGATGACGCCCTTGTAGTCGCCGTAGTCGAGTCTGCACTCCGGACCGTCCTCCACCGTGAACTTGCAGCCCACGAGTTCCTCCGACTTGTCGAGCAGTAACTGGGTAAGCCGGTCGATCTGCTCGTAGGTCACGCCGGTAACCGACGGCGGCACGACCGTATAGCCGTTCAATTCGAGCTCCAGCACGTACGGCTCGAGGGCGAATTCCGCGATCGCGGCGTTGCGATCCGGTCGGCTTAGTCCCGTTTCGGCCACGGTTGCCGCTCTCCTCAACCTTCAGCCGCCATTGTTACACGGCTCCGAAGCTCATCGCCGACCGTCAATCCATGCTCGCATCCGGCGCCAAGGCCGCGTTCAACACCCGCTGCGCAAAGATCGCGTTGACGCCGATGCCGTTGCTGTTCGCGGTCAGCGCTCGCCGGTTGGGGTGCAGCCGGCCGCGCGCCTTCTCGATCAGCGCCCGGTAGTGCGCAAGCCCATCCGTGCGATGCCCGTAGAGAAGCCAAGCCTCGCGCCAGTCCGCCGAGAAATCCCGCATCAGCGACGCATATGCCGCCACCAGGCCCGGATCGTTACTGGGGTTGGCCGCGAAGTCGGCGATGAGATCCTCGACCAGCGCCGTGCACTCGCCGGGGGCCATCACCGGCAGGCTAGCGAAGCGTTCGGTTCGAATGTCCACGGCTTGGCCCGGCTCGAACGCGACGAACCGCGCCTTCGCCGCGGTTCGCGAGGGATCGTCGTTCTCGACATGCCGAACGAGGTTCCAGAATCGCGACGAGCCGGCCATGTCGATAACCAGGTGAACACGGTGCTGCGCGCTCGGGTTGACCACACGGTGCCGCCGCCAGGAATCGAAGATCCAGCACTCCCCGGCCCGCATGTGCAACTGCTCGGGACCGCAGTGGAATATCACGCTTGCGTCCGTGACGATCGGGATGTGCAGGCGCACGCGGCTGAACCAGTGGTAGTTGAAGTCCACGTGCAGGCTCACCTCGGCCCCGGGATCGAGTTTCATCAGCCGGGAGCGGGACAGCACCTCGCCGAAGCTCGCCATCACCTGGGCCAGGTATTCGCAACCGCCGAGGTGGGGCGTCGGCACCTTTTCGCCTTCGAAGGAGTCGTTGTCGCCCCCGCCGCTGGAGATCAGCGCCACCGCGGAATTGCCCGGCAAGCTGCTCGGGTGCGCCATCCAGGCCGAGGCCGGCAACCTGGCGACCTCCCGCGCCAGTTGCCCGGCATCGAACCGGAAGGGCAGGCGAATGAAGGGTCTGCTCAGGCGCAACGCGCGTCTCCGTCGCGGGCGGACGGTTCGATGATAGCCGGAGCGCGGACGCGACAGGAACAACGAACCGGCGCGCGTGAGGGTCGCCCGTACGAGACTCGTCTCATGGGGTATAAAGGCGGAACCCGCGACCCTGCAAGGAGGCGGACGATATGAACCCCGAAGTCGTGATCACGTGCGCGGTGACCGGGGCCGGCGACACGGTCGGCAGGCACCCCGACATACCCGTTACGCCGGCCCAGATCGCCGCGTCCGCCCTCGACGCCGCCAAGGCCGGGGCGGCGATCGTGCATTGCCATGTGCGCGATCCGGCCACCGGCAGAGGCTGCCGCGACGTCGCGCTCTACCGGGAAGTGGTGGCGCGGATCCGCGATAGCGAAACCGATGTCGTCATCAACCTCACTGCGGGGATGGGCGGCGATCTGGTTATCGGTCCCGACGAGACCCCCACCGTGTTCGGCGAGGAGACGGATCTCGTGGGTGCCGTCGAGCGCCTCCCCCACGTCGAGGAACTGCTGCCCGAGATCTGCTCATTGGACTGCGGCTCGTACAACTTCGGCGAAGGCAGCCTAGTCTACGTCTCAACACCCGACATGCTACGCCGGGGTGCGCTCCGGATTCGCGAACTCGGCGTCAAGCCCGAACTGGAGATATTCGACACCGGACACCTGAGTTTCACCCTGCAGATGCTGGGCGAGGACCTGCTCGACGATCCGCCGCTCTTCCAGTTGTGCTTCGGTATCCCGTGGGCGGCGCCGGCGGACGTCGGCGTGTTCAAGGCCTGCGTCGATATGCTGCCACCCCGCGCCAACTGGACGGCGTTCGCGATCAGCCGCAACCAGATGCCGTTCGCCGCGCAATCCGTGCTGCTCGGCGGCCACGTCCGGGTTGGTCTCGAGGACAACCTGTACCTGTCGCGAGGCGTGTTCGCCAGCAATGCCCAGTTGGTTGAGCGGGCCCGGAACATCGTGGAGATGCTCGGTGCCCGGGTCGTAGGCCCCGACGAGGCCCGGGCCAAGTTCGGCCTCCGCCAACGCTAACCGGTCGAGGTCGTTTTGACGGAGCGCATCGAGACCTTCACCGTCGTCGGTGCCGGCGTGATTGGCGCCGGTTGGGCCGCCAGAGCCCTAGCGCGGGGACTCGACGTGGTTGCCTGGGACGTCGCCCCCGGCTGGCAACGCAAGCTCCGCACGGCCGTCGACAATGCATGGCCCGCGCTGACACGGCTGCGCCTGCATCCGGCTGCCAGCACGACGCGGCTGCATTGTGCCGACTCCCTCGAGGCGGCCTGTCAAGACGCAGAGTTCGTGCAAGAGAGCGCACCCGAGCGCATAGAGGTCAAACGCGGCCTCCTGGCGAGGATCGACTCCGTGACCGACCCCGGCATCCTCATCGCCTCAAGCACATCCGGCCTGCTGCCGAGCGACCTGCAAGCCGACTGCCAGCACCCGGAACGCATCGTGGTCGGCCATCCGTTCAATCCCGTGTACCTGCTGCCCCTAGTCGAAGTGCTCGGCGGCACGCGCACGACCCCCGAAAGCGTCGAGCGGACCATGACCTTCTACACGGGTCTCGGCATGCACGCCTTGAAGGTACGCAAGGAAATCGACGGTTTCCTTTCCGACCGCCTCCAAGAAGCCCTGTGGCGGGAGGCATTGCACCTCGTCAACGACGACATCGCGACCACCGAGGAACTCGATGCGGCGATCACGTACGGTCCGGGTCTGCGGTGGGCGGTCATGGGCACCTGCCTCGCTTTCCACATGGCGGGCGGCGACGGCGGCATGCGCCGTTTCCTGGACCAGTTCGGTCCGACACTGAAGTCGCCGTGGACCCGACTCGAGGCGCCGGAACTCTCCGATGAACTGATCGACACCGTCGCTTCCGGGACCGAACGGCAGGCCGAGGGACGCACCGCGAAGGAACTCCAACGGTTGCGGGACGACTGCCTCGTTTCCATCATGGAAGCGCTGCGCAGCCACCGTGTTGGGGCCGGCAAGACACTCGCCGACCACCAGGCACATCTAGCGACCGAGTGAAGGGACGGCATGGACTTCGGGCTCACCACGGAACAGCAGATGGTCGTGGACACGGTGCGCGAATTCGTCGAGCGTGAACTGTACCCCCACGAGGAGGCGGTGGAGCGAACCGGGAAGGTGCCCCCGGAGCTCGGCGAGTCGATCAAGCGCAAGGTCATCGAACTCGGCTTCTACGCGCCGAATCTACCCGTCGAGGTCGGCGGCGGCGGACTCGACCACCTGACCTTCACGCTATTGGAACGGGAACTCGGCCGCGCATCCATGGCGCTGACCGTGTTCTGGGGCCGACCCTCCGGAATCCTCATGGCTTGCAACGCCGATCAGCGCGAGCGCTACCTCCTCCCCAGCGCCCGGGGCGAACGGCTCGATGCGTTGGCGATGACGGAACCCGGCGCTGGTTCGGACCTGCGCGGCATGCGGTGCATCGCGCGGCCCGACGGCGACGACTGGATCCTCAACGGCACCAAGCATTTCATCTCCCATGCCGACGTCGCGGACTTCGTCATCGTGTTCGTGGCCACCGGCGAGGAGAACACGGCGCGCGGTCCCAAAAAGCGCATGACCTGTTTTCTGGTGGATCGCGACACGCCCGGTTTCGACATCCGCCCCGGCTACGACTCCGTCTCCCACCGCGGCTACCACAACGCGGTGCTCGCCTTCGACGATTGCCGACTACCGTGTACGCAGATTCTCGGCGAGCCGCATCGGGGCTTCGACCTGGCCAACGACTGGCTCTACGGAACCCGGCTGACCGTGGCCGCGATGTGCGTCGGCCGGTCGCGGCGTGTCTTCGACCTCGCCCTGGCCTATGCCGCTGAACGCGAACAGTTCGGGCAGCCGATCGGCAAGTTCCAGGGTGTGTCGTTCAAGCTCGCCGACATGATCACGGAGATCGACGCAGCGGACTGGATGACCCTCGCTGCGGCATGGCGCCTGAAACACGGCCTGTCGGCGAACCGGGAGATTGCCTCAGCCAAGCTCTACGCTTCGGAGATGCTGGCGCGGGTGACCGACGAGGCGGTGCAGATCCACGGCGGCATGGGCCTGATGAGCGACCTCCCAGTTGCGAGGTTCTGGCGGGACGCCCGCGTCGAACGCATCTGGGACGGCACGTCCGAGATTCAACGCCATATCATTGGGCGCGACCTGCTGCGCCCGCTGGGCGCTTGACAGGTGGGTCACGAAGCCAAACGGCTCGCGCGATTGCTCCACCCGCGCACGATTGCCGTAATCGGCGGTACGCCTGCTGCACGGGTCGTCGAGCAATGCGACCGGATGGCATTCGACGGTGCGATCTGGCCGGTGCATCCATACCGTGACGAAGTGGCGTGCAGGGCCGTCTTCCGATCGGTCGCCGATCTGCCCGAAGCACCCGATGCGGCTTTCGTCGGGGTCAACCGCCACGCCACCGTCGACGCCGTGGCGGATCTCGCGGCGCGCGGGGCGGGCGGGGCGATCTGCTACGCCTCCGGCTTCCTCGAGGCCAGCGACGGCGCAAGGCTGCAGCGCCAACTCGTCGAGGCGGCATCGGGCATGCCGATCATCGGCCCGAACTGCTATGGCGCGATCAACTTCCTGGACGGCGTGCCGCTGTGGCCGGACCAGCACGGCGGCCAGCGGCTCGGCCCGACCGCCCGCGGCGTTGCGATCATCACCCAATCCTCCAACATCGCCATCAGCATCACCATGCAGCGGCGCGGCTTGCCGATCGCCTATCTCGTCACCGCCGGAAACCAGGCACAGCTCGGCGTGGCCGAACTGGCGGCGGCACTTCTCGACGACGACCGCGTTAGCGCCATCGGACTGCATGTCGAAGGATTCGAATCGGTTCCCGTGTACGAGTATCTGGCTCGCCGCGCGCGGCAGCGCCAGGTGGCCGTGGTGGTCGTGAAGGTGGGTCGGTCGACGCGGGGCAGCGCGGCGGCGTTGACCCACACTGCATCAATTGCAGGCTCCGATGCCGGTGCCGACGCATTCCTCAACCGTCTCGGGTTCGCCCGCGCGAACGGCATTCCCGAGCTCCTGGAAACTCTGAAGCTACTGCATGTCCACGGTCCCTTCGACAGGCACCGGTTGGGGGCCATGTGCTGTTCCGGCGGGGAGGCGAGCATCGTCGCGGACGCTGCGGAGGAAGCCGGTGTCGCGCTGCCGGCATTGCCGGCTCACCACGCCGCAGATGTCGCGGAAACAGTGCATCCCCTGGTCGCGGTGGCGAACCCGTTCGACTACCACACATTCGATTGGGGGGATTCGAACGCCCTCACCAGGACCTTCGCCGCTTTCGGCCGGGGTCCCTACGACGCGACGCTCCTGGTGCTGGACTTCCCGCGACCGGACCGGTGCAGCGACGCCGATTGGGAGATCACATTGCAGGCCTTCGAATGTGCAATGAAACGTGGTGAGCACAAAGGCATCATCGCCGCGACGCTCGCCGAGAATCTGCCGGAGGACCGTGCCATCGCGTTGATCGAGCGTGGCATCGCGCCGCTCGCTGGCATCCGCGAAGCGCTCGGTGCCATAAGGGCCGCGGCGGTGATCGGAGCCGCGTGGCGCGAGGGCGAATACCGTCCCGTCCTACCCGCCTCGTGCTTGGCGGGCGACGCGGTCACGTTGGACGAGGCATCGTCGAAACGGCTCCTGTCCGAATACGACGTGCAAGTTCCGGACGGCTCCGTCGTCCAAGATGCCGAGGCCGCCGTTGACGTCGCCAAGTCGCTCGGCGGCCGCGTCGTGGTCAAGGCACTCGGCGTAGCGCACAAGACCGAGCGCGGCGCCATTCGCGCGGGCCTGTCCGAACCCGACGACATCCGGGCAGCAGCCCGGGATCTGGTCGCGTTCGGGAACGGGATCCTCGTCGAACGTTTCGAGACGGACACCGTTGTCGAGTTGATCGTCGGCATCAGCCGGGACACCCAACTCGGCCTTATGTTGACGATCGGATCGGGGGGCGTGCTCGTCGAGCTACTCGCCGATACGGCTACCCTGCTGCTGCCGGTTGGCGAGTCGGACGTGCGAAACGCCCTCGCCAGCCTCCGCTACGCACCCTTGTTCCAGGGTCATCGGGGTCGCGAGGCAGCGGACGTGGGCGCCGCCGTGGACGCAATTCTCGGCATCGCCCGGTTCGCCGTGGACCACCAAGCCTCACTCGAGGAGTTGGACGTCAACCCGCTGGCCGTCGCTCCCGAAGGTCGCGGGGTTCGGGCACTCGACGCCCTGGTGCGCCTGCGGAGCAGTGCAGCGTGAGCGTCCCCTTGAAGATCCGCACCGAGGGTGGCGTGCTCGAGGTCGTCCTAGACCGACCCAAGGCCAATGCCATCGATCTCGCCACCAGCCGGCTCATGGGCGAGACTTTCAAGCGATTCCGCGACGAGGAGGCGTTGCGTGTCGCCATCGTCACCGGTGCCGGCGAAAGGTTCTTCAGCGCGGGTTGGGATCTCAAGGCCGCCGACGACGGCGATGCCGTGGATGGCGACTACGGGTGCGGCGGGTTCGGGGGCATGCAGGAACTTCCAGACCTGAACAAGCCGCTCATCGCCGCCGTCAATGGCATGGCGGTCGGCGGCGGGTGGGAACTTGCATTGTCCTGCGACCTGATCGTTGCCTCGACCACGGCGTCGTTCGCACTCCCCGAAATCCGTGCCGGCACCCTTGCAGACGCCGCGTCCATCAAGCTGCCCAAGCGAATTCCGTACCACGTGGCCATGGACCTCCTGCTCACCGGCCGATCGATGGACGCCGACGAAGCCCGCCGTTGGGGTGTGGTCAACGAGGTCGTCGAACCCGAAGCGCTGCTCGAGCGTGCCTGGGAAATCGCCCGCCGCCTTGCGGACGGTCCACCGCTGGTCTTCGCCGCCATCAAGGAAGTGGTACGCGAAGCCGAAGCCCTGCCCGCCCAGGAAGCGCTACGCCGGGTGGGCAAACGCGAGTTCCGTACCGTGGATCGGCTCTACAACAGTGAGGACCAGCTCGAGGGCGCGCGAGCATTCGCCGAGAAGCGCGAACCCAAGTGGAAGGGGCGTTGAACCGCAACGCGCTCACAATGCGCGGGCGACCGCAAGGGTCACACCTGCGACGCCACCTCGTAACCTAGGGCCTCGAAATCCCGGCGGTAGAACGCGGTTACGGCCGCCGTTAGCTCGTGGTCGTAGTAGCTCGCGAATTCGTCGTGTTCGCTGGGGTTGCTTCGCTCTAGATCGACCTCCGCAACGCCGATCTGCCGACAGATCGCCCCGAAGCACGGTTGCAACGTCTCATAGCGGCCCACGTAGTCCATGCCGAGCTTCCCGTTTTCGTCCAGAAGCATGTCCACCTGCGGCCGGACCAGCACCCGTTGCCGGAACCGGGGGATCGTCAACGCGCTTTTCATGAACGCCGTCTCGCGACCGCGATAGCCCGGGTTGCGCTTGTTGAGCATGGCGCACACGGACACGAAGCGATCATAGGGGTTTCGGACGAAGGCGAACTTGAAGTAGTCGCGCCACACGTTGGCCGGCAAGCTCGCCTGCACTTGCCGCAACGTGAGGTGGCCGTGGTTGAACCGGGCCAGTGCCGGTACCGGCAGCCGCACCTCGGCGGTCAGCGATTGCTGCTGCCAGTCGTCGCCCCCGAGGACGGGTCCGAGCGCTGCCCGGATGGCGTGCGTGCCTGTTCTCGGCACCGCGAAAAAGATGAACCGGTGCCGGTGCGAGACAATCACGAACCGACGGCTCCTGCCGTCTCACCTTCGGGAGATTTCGCGATGCGAAATCTCCGGGCGACCGCGAAGCGGTCGCGTTCCCATCGTCTCCCGAACCTGGCGATCCAACTCCCGCTGCCGGGCCACGGCCGCGGGATCGAAATCCACGGTTGCGGGCATGTCCTCGCCGAAGTGCCCGTAGGTGTCGACGCCGCTCACCAGAATCGCGGTGTCGCGATCATGCTGGGTCTGGCGCATATGGGTCGCCACGTACTGGGCATTGAAGCCGATGCGCCGTTCGCTACTCTCGTTCGGTAGGGAGGCATGCAAGGTCCAGCCGTGGTGGAAGGAAGCCTCGCCTGGCATCAGTTCGCAGAAGACGGCCTGGCCGTCGTCGACATCCGCGACGGTTTGGCCCTGGTAGAGCACATTCGAGTCGTCAGGCGTTAACGAGTGGCTCATGCGCCCGAACCGGTGGCTGCCGGGCACCATCCGCATGCCGCCGCTCGACTCGTTGGCAGCCGACAGTGCGATCCACACCGACACCTGGTCCTCGCCGTCGAGACCCCAGTAGGCAAGATCCTGATGCCAGCTAACGTGGGCGGACGAACGCGGCTCCTTGACGATATAGGTGCCGTTCCAGAGCAGGACATTGGGACCGATCAAGGCGTTCACGACCTCCAAGACCCGCGGGTGCCTAGCGAGTTCCATGGGCGAACGCAGGATGGTGTAGACCTTGCCCTGGTAGTGTAGGTCGCCGAACGACCGCTCCGCCCGCTCCATGCGCCGACGGTGTGCCAACGCCTCCGTCTCGTCGAGGATGCGGATCGGGGACAGGAAGCCGTCCCGCGCGAACCGTTTCCGCCAGTCGTCGGCGGGCGTGGATTGCGACTGCTTCATGGCGATTCTTCCGATCAACGCCAACCCGTCGATGATCGCGCCACGGACATCGGACACGCAAGCGGACCCGGCAGCGATAGAATCACCCGTTCGACCTGACCCGACGCAAGAAAGACCCTTATGGCCGGCACCCTGGATGGCATCCGCGTTCTCGACCTGACCACCATCTACTCCGGCCCCATCGCCGCCTCGATCCTCGGCGACCAGGGGGCGGACGTCGTCAAGGTCGAATCCCCCGACGGCGACTTCATGCGCTTTGGGGGCGCTTCCGAGCACAACGGTGTAGGCGGAGCCTTCGCGATGATGAACCGCAACAAGCGTTCCATCGTCATCGATCTTAGCCTCGACGAAGGCCGGGGCGTGTTCGAAACTCTCGTCGAAACCGCCGACGTGGTGATGGAGAACTACCGACCCGGCGTAATGGAACGTTTGAAGATCGGCTACGAGTCCCTCAAGTCCATCAATCCGCGGCTCGTCTTCGCGTCGATCAACGGCGTCGGCCACACCGGACCCTACGCCAAGCGGCGGGTCTACGACGCCATCATCCAGTCAATCTCCGGCATCGGATCCCTGCAGGCGGATCCAGCAACCGAGCGACCTCTCCTCATCAACTCGCTGATCTGCGACAAGATCACCTCGATGACCGCGGCCCAGGCCATCGCATCCGCGCTCGTCGCCCGGGAGCGCACCGGGGTCGGCCAGCGGGTGGACATCGCCATGCTGGATTCGGCGCTGTTCTTCCTGTGGCCAGACAACATGCTGAACTACACCTTCGCCGGCGACGAGAAGCCCCACCAAGGGGGCAGATCGCATGAGCGCATGGTTCACGAAACCCGCGACGGGTACATCTGCACCATGCCCGTGCAGCGGCGGGAATGGGAGGGAGTGTTCAAAGCCCTGGACCTTCCCAACCTGTTTGAGGACGAGCGTTTCCGCACCCAGGCCGCCCTCGACTCGGGCCTGTTCCGGCGCACCCTTGACGAGGGCTACGCCAGCTTCGACACCGACGATCTCGCCGAGCGCCTCGAACGCCACGAGGTGCCCTTCGCCATCATCAATCCCCGGGATGCCGTGATCGACGATCCCCAGGTGAAGGCGATGGAAGCGCTGCTCGAATTCGAACATCCCGTCGCCGGCCCGATGCGCCAGGCACGGCCGCCCGCCCGGTTCGGCGAGACCCCCTCGGCGATTTTCCGGTGTTCCCCGGAACTCGGCGAGCACACCCGCGAGCTGCTCCGGGAAGCGGGCCTCACCGACGACGCGATTACGGACCTGCGGGCACGGAAGATCGTGCGCTGAACGTGGGTCAAGCCGCAGGCGTCTTCGAGAAACCCTGCAGGACGACGACCCCTGCGATAATCAGCAACATGCCGACTATCCCCGGCAGGTCGGGGATCTCCTTGTAGTAGGCAGCGCCGATCACCGCGATCAGGAAAATCCCCATTCCGGCCCAGATCGCATAGGTGACGCCCACGGGCAGGCTGCGCAACACGAGGGTCAGCAGGTAGAAGGAGATGGCGTACCCGACCACGACGATGACGCTCGGCACCGGCTTGGTAAACTCCGCCGACGCCTTTAGGGCAGTGGTGGCGATCACCTCCGATACGATCGCGACAGATAGAAAGATGTAGGGCATGGTCGTCCTCCGGGCATGTGTAGTAGACGGGCCGTCCGCGTCATGAGCGGTCTGGATCGAGGTCCTTCAACATCGCGAGGAGCACGGCGACAAACACCGGCGTCGTGAGCGTGGCCCCGGCAGCGTTGACCAGAACCACGGTCATACGCGCGCCGAACTCGCCGTCCGTGGCCGCGATGAGCACCATGCCGGCAGCCCCCGCCAAGGACGCCACCGCGAAGACAATGAAACCCGCCACCGAAAGGACAACCAGCGCCCGCCACCAATTGCCCCGCACCAGACGCCAACTCCTAGTCAGGGCCGAGACGGCATCGAGATTCCGGGTGGCTACCAGAGGCAGCGCGAGGCACCAGTAAACGAACAGAACCATCAGCGGTATCGCAGCAACGAGCATGACGGCCATCGCCACTAGGCCGGCCATGAGACTGACCAAGGAAGGATGTACCGCCAGCAGAAACGCAAGAACAACCATCCAGCCCACGAGCAACGCTGCCCCGACAATGATCGCGAAGGTCGCGGCGTACGCCACAAGGCAGCCAGCCAACGGCAGAACCCGTCGCCAGGCCCCCCCGAGCGCAGCCTGCCAACGCAGCGTGGCACCGTTCGCGACGGCATCCATCTGCATCATCACGCCGAGACACAGGAACATGCCGACCGGCCAGGTGACGGCAAACCCGACGGCGAGGTCGCCGAGCGCATCCAACGTCTTGCCCCGTTCGGCGACCGTGTTCGTCAAGACGCCGCTTGAGAGGAGAACCTCCGTCAGGCTGGGGTAGAAATACGGGAGGTTCCGAACCAAGGCCGAGGCGAACGAGAGCGCTACAACCGAACCGAACGCCGCCTTGAAGAGCGTGATCCCCTGGTCGAGGACGACACCAACCTCGCGACCGGCATGCTGCGGGACCATGCGCCGAGTGTACGCGCGTTGCCAATCGTAGGGGACGGGCTTGTCCCGACCCGTCTTCACATAGGCAACGCCCGAGAGTGCTTGACCTCCCCCAGGCTGAAGCTCGACTCGACGTGCCGAACGCCCGGGTACTTGAGGATCTCCTGCATGACCAGTTCGGAGAAGTGATCGATGTCCCGGGCGAGCACCTTCATGATGTAGTCGTGGCCGCCACTCATGGCGTGGCACTCGACGATATGAGGCTCCGCCGCGACCCGCGCATGGAAATCGTCCGCACGGTCAGCGGGCTGCTTGTCCATGTCGACAAGCACAAACGCGGTGACCGTGAATCCAATCGTCCGCTGGTCGACTACCGCCGAGTACCGGGAGATCACTCCGTCCCGCTCGAGTTTCTTGACGCGTCGAAAACACGGCGATTCCGACAATCCGACTCTTTCTGCCAACTCGACGTTCGACATACGGCCGTTGTCCTGCAGCAGCGACAGGATCCGCCGCTCGACTCGATCCAATGCCATGAGCAGAAACCGCCCCAATACATACCGTGTAGGGAACATTATGCTCTCCTGGGGACATGCAGCGGTAAAAAAGGTCAAATCTTCCCATCTTGACGGCATAGACTCGGAATCGATTTGCCACATAGGGAGTACGCATGGCGCCCGACGACAACCCCATGGGGCTCGACGGCTTCGAATTCGTCGAGTTCGCCGCCACCAAACGCGGTGTCCTGGAACCCGTGTTCCAGACCCTCGGGTTTCAGCATGTCGCGGACCATCGCTCGAAGGCCGTACAGCTGTGGCGCCAGAACGACGTCAACTTCGTCATCAACTACGAACCGAAGAGCTACGCGTGGTACCTTGCCGAGGAGCACGGCCCGTGCGCGACGGGCCTCGCGTTCCGCGTGACCGACGCCCACCGGGCGTACGGTCGCGCACTCGCGCTCGGTGCCGAGCCGGTCGACATCCCCACGGGCCCCATGGAACTGCGCCTGCCGGCGATTCGCGGCATCGGCGGCGCGCCGCTCTACCTCGTCGACCGCTACGAGGACGGCAGCAGCATCTACGACATCGACTTCGAATACGTCGAAGGCATCGAGCGCCGACCAGCCGGACACGGCCTCAGGGTCATCGACCACCTGACGCACAACGTCTATCGCGGCCGGCTTTCCCACTGGGCACACTACTACGAGCGGCTGTTCAACTTCCGCGAGATCCGCTATTTCGACATCAAGGGCAAGCACAGCGGGCTCATCTCCCGTGCCTTGACTGCCCCCGACGACAAGATCCGCATCCCCTTGAACGAGGAACCGCCCGGCGGCTCGGGGCAGATCGAGGCTTACCTGATGCAATACAACGGCGAGGGTATCCAACACATCGCGTTCGCCTGCGACGATCTCATGAGCACCTGCGACAGCCTTATCGCGGCCGGTATGCGGTTCACGGAGCCTCCACCTCCCGCCTACTACGACATGCTTGAAGAACGCCTCCCGGGCCACGGCGAACCGGTCGACGAACTGGCCAAACGCGGCATCCTGATCGACGGCGACATGTCGGGCGACGAACCGAGTCTCCTGCTGCAGATCTTTTCGGAGGAATTGGTCGGCCCCATCTTCTTCGAGTTCATCGAGCGCAAGCGCAACGAGGGCTTCGGCGAGGGCAACTTCCAGGCGCTCTTCGAGTCCATGGAACGCGACCAAATGCTGAAAGCCGCCGGGAACGCCGCATGAACGTCAGACGCATCCACCACGTCGCCTATCGCTGCAACGACGCGATGGAGACCGTCGACTTCTACCGGGATACGCTCGGGATGAAGTTCCAGCTTGCCTTCGCGGAGAACGAGGTCCCTTCGACCGGCGCGCCGGATCCCTACATGCACATCTTCCTCGACGCGGGCATGGGCAACGTGCTGGCGTTTTTCGAACTGCCCAACTCGCCGCCGATGGGCAAGGATCCGAATACCCCTGCCTGGGTCCAGCACATCGCCTTCGAGGTCGATGGCCGCGATGAACTCCTTGCCGCCAAGGACCGGCTCGAAGCATCTGGTCTTGACGTGCTGGGGCCCGTCGACCACGGCATCTTCGACTCCATCTATTTCTTCGACCCCAACGGCCACCGCTTGGAACTGGCCTGCAACAAGGGCGGCGAGGAAGCGCGCGAGCGCGCCCATGCAGTCGCCGAGGCGATGCTCGAGGAATGGACCCGCACCAAGCGTGCGCCACGCCACGCCGCTTGGCTGCACGAGGACAGTTCGTAAGGGACGGGCTCGTCCCGTGCCGGAGCGCCTCGTTACCGTCGCGGGCGACCACAAGGGCCGCCCCTACGATGCGGACCGGCGCCGGGGCATTCCGTAGGGGCTGGCAGTCCCGTCCCGAGTTCCCCCGACCATAGGGGTCGCCCCGACGGGTGTGCCGACCACCGCGCCCGTCATGGCCCCGCCTCGTCATGTATGATCGTCGGTTGCGGCAATTCGAAGAGGGGACACGAATCCATGGCGCACTCACTCGTAATCTCGGGGGGCACCGTCATCGACGGCAGCGGTGCCGAAGCGAAACGAGCCGACATCGCCGTTGACGACGGCCGCATCAGCCGAATCGGCGACCTCGACGGCGTCGAAGCCGGACGGACCATCGACGCCACCGGCAAGCTCGTGACGCCGGGGTTCGTGGATCTGCACACCCACTTGGACGCCCAGATCGGCTGGGATCCGGAGATGCGCCCGAGTTCGTACCACGGTGTAACCACCGCGCTCATCGGCAACTGCGGCGTGACCTTCGCGCCGTGCAGCAAGGACAACCGTCGCTATCTCGCCGAACTGATGGAAGCCGTAGAGGACATCGCGGCGAACGCCATCATGGACGGCCTGCCGTGGAACTGGACCACCTTTGGGGAATACCTCGACTGCGTTCAGTCATTGAAACCCACGCTAAACGTCGTGGGGATGTGCGGCCACTCCGCCATCCGCTTCGAGGCCATGGGCGACAAAAGCTGCGACGAAGGCGTGCAGGCCGACGAGCGCGAATTGCAGCGCATCGTCGATCTCGTCAAGGAGTCCGTCGAAGGCGGTGCCGCCGGGTTCTCGACCTCGCGGTTCCTCGGCCATCGCGTTCCCGACGGCCGTTTGACGCCGGGGACGAGGGCCGACCCGCGCGAGACCCGGGCCATCCAGGAGGCGGTTGTCGAAGCCGGCGGCCGAGGCGGCATGTTCCAGGTCGCGCCCGACATGCGGACCCGCTACGAAGTCGAGAAGCAGATGTTCGAGACCGGTGCCGAGCTCGGCTGCCAGGTGCTGTTCTCGGGAGGCACCGGACCCGAAGGCGACGGCGGCGTGGCGCGTTGGCAAGAGTTCCTCGGCCGCAACAACGAGAACGGACGACGCATCACGTCCATCTGCCACACCCGTCCCAGCGGGTCGTTCTTCGGTCTCGCCCAGCAGGCGTTCCTGCGCACGCCGGCGTGGCGGGAGCTGATGAAGCTGCCGACCATCGAGGACCGGGTCGCGGCCCTCAAGGATCCCGCGACGCGCGAGAACCTTGTGACGGAAGCCAAAGAGGCCGGCGGGTTCGGCCCGGTTGCGCGCAGGTTGCACCCTATGGGCAGGGGCGAGTTTCCGGATTTCGACCTCGACGACAACAACAGCTTGCAGAAGCTCGCCGACGACGCGGGCAAGGATCCGGTGGACATCTACGTCGAACGCCTGATCGCCTCCGAGGGTCTGGAACTGTGGAACCTGTGGGCCTTCGGCGGGGCTCTGGAAAACCAGTGGAACTACATGCGCCTGCCTCATGTCGTGCCGATGCTCGGCGACGCCGGCGCCCACGTCGGCCAGTTCACCGACGCGGATTCCCCGACGTTCCTGCTCGGCGAGTTGACCCGCGACCGCGGCGTCTACACGCTGCCTGAAGCCGTGCATCGGATCTCCGGCAAGTCCGCCGAGGTGCTGGGCCTCAAGGAACGTGGCGAGCTACGCGAGGGCTGGCACGCCGATATCAACGTCATCGACTACGAGAATCTAACCTCCCGCCATCCGGAATACGTCCGCGACTTCCCGCACAACGGCGGACGCCTGGTGGTGAAGAGCCGAGGCTACGACGCGACGCTGGTCGCCGGGAAGGTCGTGATCGAGGACGGTGAGTACACGGGCAACCGCCCGGGCACGGTGATTCGGGAGTTCATGCGGGGATAGCGCCGACCTAGGGTCGTTTCTTGGCGCGACCTGCGACGGGCGATAGAAAAGGGGCTCGCGGTGCGCAGGTCCTGCGCGTGACACCACAAGCGCCAACCGTTCAGGTGGATTCTTCGTCGCCCGATTGCTCCGTCAGCCGTCTCCACCAAAGCGGGACAAGCAAAACTGCGCCCGCAACAAACGGCACAGGCGCGAACCAGGTCTCTTCGGGATGGCGCAAGATGAGCTTCGAGACACCCACCACGGCGAGTAACAGCGATGCGCCGCATCCGAAGGTTGCCAGCAGCTTTTGACCGAGCGCCCGGCGGACCCCCCTCGGATCGCCACCGCCAAGGGCGACCGTCCTTCCCCAAAAACCGACTGGACGCACGGACCGGTAGAACGCCAAGAGAGCATTGGGGTCGGTCGGTCGGGTAACGAGGGCCGCGAGGATCGTTGCGCCGGTGGACACGATCACCATCGTAGCGAGGCGTATCCACTCCATGTCGTCGGCGGGGAAAGCCCAGAGCAGGATCGGCCCCGCGACCACCGCGACGGCCATGGCCGCGAATTCCGACTGGACATTGATGCGCTCCCACACCCATCGCAGCATCAACACCGCACCAATGCCTGCGCCGAACAACAGGGACACTTTCCAGCCCTGCTGGATCGAGTCGAGATTCGCTGCGACCACGCATCCAGCCAGTAGGACGATCACGGACGTCGCACGCCCGACGGCGACCAATTCCCTGCTCGCGGGCTCGCGTTTCAACCAGGACTGGCACAGGAACCGCTTGTAGACATCGTTGGTCAGGTAGCTCGATCCCCAGTTCAAATGCGTATCGATAGTTGAGGCCAGCGCCGCCACCAGGGCCGTGATCATCAATCCACGCGCGCCAGCGGGCATCCAATCGGCGATGCCGACCAAGAAGGTGCGCTCGCGGGACGCGGCGAAGCCCGGCTCCAAGGTATCGGCGGGACTGAACGGGTAGAACACCAGCAATGCAACGCCGATGACGAGCCAGACGACGCTGCGCCCGAGGATCTGTACCCAGGCGAACACGAACGCCGCGATCCGGGCTTCGCGATCCGTGGAACAGGCCATGCAGCGCTGCGCTAGATAGCCCGTGCCGTCGCTGTTCATCTGGAACAGCCACTGCAATCCCATGATCACGAGGAACGGCATCAACGCCCCCTCGATCGACGGCGAGAACGCCAACATGCCGGACGCCCGTTCCGTGCCGTAGAGCGCAAAGACGCGATCCATCAACCCGGCGGGCCCACCGCTCTCCCAAAGCAGGATGCCCGCAAAGACGATCGACCCGCCCATGGCCAACGCGAACTGGAACACGTCAGTGGAAATGACGCCTCGCAGTCCCCCCGTCGTCGAATAGAGACCCACGAACACCACCAACAGCACGATGCTGATGAGGTTGTTGGTCGTCGCGGTCTCGGTGCCGAACTCGGTCGCACCGGTCGAAAGATCGATGCCCATCCAATCCGTGGCAGCGAGCAATCCGGAGTAGAACGTGTCAGGCAACCAGGCGTGCCAAGGCAGAAAGAGCTCGACGATCTGGAACGTCGCCAAGAGTACGAACCCCAAGACGACCGAATTGATCAGCAGGCCGAAGTAGACGGCCTTGATCAGCCGCAACGGCAGCCGCCATCTTCCGCTATAGCGGATCTCCACCAACTCCGCGTCGGTCAGGATCCCCGCCCGTCGCCAGAGCGCGGCGAACAGGAAGCCCATGAGCAGGAACGCGAGGCCGTATACCCATATCCGCCACAACGCGAAGATGCCCGCAACGGCAATCAACCCCGAGAACAGCAACGGCGTGTCTGCGGCGAACTGCGTCGCCGACATGCTGACTCCCGCCCGCCAGCCTTTGACCTCGCGCCCGGCAAGGTAGTACTCCTCGATGTTCTTCGAGGCATGTCTCCTCGCCCGCAGTCCCGCCGTGACCGAGAAGATCACGAAGACGAGCAGAATGAGCATGTCTACGCTGGCCACGAACCCTCCAGACAACGCGGGCACCCGTCGGGAAACATGGCAGGCCGGTCTGCCAACCCGCGATCAGCGTTCCGAATCCCGTACCGCCGCCCCCTTCTTGACTTGCGCCAAGCCGGCCTCGAACATGGATCGGCGGGTATCGGCTTGTCACGCCCTGTAGTTATAAGCAGTAGGGAGGATTGCCTGTGAAGCGACTGGTCGTGTGTTGCGATGGCACCTGGAACACGCCGGAGATGGAGAGTCCGACCAATGTGGTCCGGCTCGCCCGGGCCGTACGGCCACGGGACGCGAACCGCGTGCTGCAGATCGTCTACTACGACGAAGGGGTCGGCACGCATGGCCCGATCGACAAGATTGTCGGCGGCGCGATGGGTGCGGGACTCGACTTCAACGTCCGTCAAGCCTACCGATTCCTGGCCAGCAATTACGAGACAGACGACGAGATCTATCTCTTCGGCTTTAGCCGCGGAGCGTACACGGTTCGAAGCCTCGCCGGCATGATCGGCTTCGCGGGAATGCTCCGCCGGCAACAACTGACCTCCGTCCACGACGCCTACGAACTCTATCGCGACGAGAAAGACCCGGCCGGGGCCCGTGCCACGACGTTCCGGGAGAGCCACCGCACGAACGTTCCACGCATCACGCTCCTAGGCTGTTGGGACACCGTCGGAGCAATGGGCATCCCCGACAAGCTACCCGGCATCGGCCTCGACGAACGGTTCAACAAGCGCTACCGGTGGGTGAATGCGAACCTCGGCGCGCACGTCGACCATGCGCTGCATGCAATGTCGATCGACGAGCAACGCAAGGAGTTCAAGCCAACGTCGATGGCAAGCGTGACGCCGGGACAGACGCTCAAGCAGGTTTGGTTCCCAGGCGACCACGGTTCGGTGGGCGGTGGCGAACATCACAAGGAACCGCTCGCTCGCGCGGCTCTCGAGTGGATGGTCGGATCCATCGCGAACGTTGGCCTCGGCCTCGCCGTGGACGCCCGATTCCAAGGCATGCTGGCCTGCGACCACACCGCGTATTCAAGTGTCAGCAGGAGTCCCATCTACGGCCGCGAGCCCCGCGACCTCGGGTCGGCACCGGA
This sequence comes from Gammaproteobacteria bacterium, assembly GCA_009846005.1. GTDB lineage: Bacteria > Pseudomonadota > Gammaproteobacteria > Pseudomonadales > Azotimanducaceae > VXYL01. The sequence continues at coordinate 126,147 of VXYL01000070.1, forward strand.
ATTTCACGACTCGGCCCTGCGGCGCTTCGTGGACCTGGCGCACTACGCCCACACGTTGGCCCCTGAACAGCGCCGCCTGCTTAGTGCGGCGGTACAGGAGCGAAACGTGCAATCCACGTTGCGACGCCCAGCGAACAGTACCGTCCTCGAGGTCGACCAAGACGCGGATGTGATCGTGTTGGCGGAGCAGCAGAGGAACGATACGCACATCCTGATGGAGGCCGGCGGACAATACGTGCTATCGGTCGCCGAAACCCAGTATTGGCGCGACGGCGATCTGCCCCCGTGCGGTCCCTGTGGCTGGCACGAGGACGACAAGGCGCTCGCACCGTTCTTTGACGGACTGGACCGCATGAAGCTGCCATTGATCCGCCTGGCTAGCGATCGGCGCGTCGAGCCGAGGGCGAATTGGTTCGAGCTCATCGGGATCCTTTGCCATCAGCACGGCGAAGACCGCATCCGAATCGCCCGGAACACCATCTACACCGCCCCTTCCGACGGTCGCTTTCTCGCCCTGGCCAACGACGTCTCGTCACGCATCGACCTGTTCGACACCTACGACAACAACGAGGGTTGGCTGGTACTCAACGTGCGGCGGATAGCTTGAATCCGCTCGACCGTTCGCATCGGGTCGCGAACACCTAGGCAACTCGCGACCCCCCTCGGGTCGAGGCGTTTGCGGCCCCGCTCCGGGATTGGCAACATTGGCTCGACTTTGGCCAATGCATTCCACGGCGTGGGAAGACTCAATTCGGCACTTGCAACGACGGTGGCCATCGGCTCGGCGACCGGGGCCGGTCTCGAAGCGGATGTCGCGTCGACGGCACACTACGACGAGGATGAAGTCCGTACCTGGCAAGGATGCCAGCCGGAGAACACCCGTATCGGCGGGCACTTCTCCGCGCTGGAGTACGCCAGGATGATCGAACCGGAACTCGGCGTGCCGCCGGTGGTCGACTGCGGCGCGGGTGTGGAGCAGCCCATCTACGTCAACGGCGAGAAGTCCATTGGCGACCCGGGCCTCCACCAGTGCGACAACCCCAGTCTGCAGATCGGCGACTGCATGTCGGGATCGAGCGTTCAGCGCTACATCGGAACGAGTGCCGATGGTTCGACCCGTCACGACGTCGTGTGGGCGAGTTTCTGCCGCCACGATGGTCGCGACGACGTGTTCGGCTTCGACATCGGCGACTCCGTCCAGATGATCGGCTACAACAAAGTGACCGGGGCGACGGCGTTCTTCGAGAGCGCAGACAACCGGGAGTGGACCTATGTCGATCCCGAAACCAACCGCCTGATGGGAAAGCTCCCCGGAGTCGACGATCCCGAAGCCTTCGACAGAGCCTATGTGAGAGCGGAAACCCAGTGCGTGGCGTGCCATCAGGCCGACCCGTTCGTCCACAACCCGTTCATCGATGGCGCGAAGCAACCTCACGCGCCGAATCAGCCGGTCGTTCCTCGAATCGGCGGTCGAAAGAGCAAGAGCAACACGCCCTACTACGTGATCGGCGGTGCCGACTGGGACATGCGCACGATCCACATCGAGGACAACGAGTGCCTGGGTTGCCACCGCATCGGCATGAAGACGGTCGAGGAGTTCATGGGCGATCATTGGCATCCGGCTCATCACATGCCGCCGCGCGACCCCGGCAGCCTGAACGACCATTTCGAGGAACTGCTGGCGTGCTGGAAGAACGGGCCCGAGAACACGCCGGGGTGCGACTGGATCATTCCGCCGGCCGGAGACTGTCCGAGCCAGGTCGTGGGCGACGACTATCCCTACAAGTCGAGATTCAACCAGCCCAACCACAAAGAACTCGAGTGGACCGAACGCCCGCCGTTCTCCAATCCACAACCTTAGGGACCGGCGCCCGACAGGTGGCTAGCGAGCACGTTGACGAAGAGGTCGCCCGGTATTTTCCGGCGGCCCAGATAAACGAAATACCTGACGATCTTTCGAAGCCGCGCCACATTCTTGCGGTGACGCCCGTGGAACAGCGGCGAGCGCGACAAGAGCACTGCGCCACCATGACCGAGATTTGGAATTCCGCGGATTCAGACGCCGGGCGGCGCGCAGTGCTTGATGAGTACAAAAGACGTGCCGACGCAGACCCGCGTGCCGTGAGGCTCTTGGAGATGTTCCTACGAGAACCGCTCAATCGCCTACCGCTCACCGAAATAGAGTTTGCGATGGATCAGCTTGGCCTCACGGACGAGCACAATGACGTTCTTTCCGATGCAGAGCGGGAGTCGCTAGACCGCGATGGCTACGTGGATCTTGGCCCCCTCCTCCATGAAGATCAGCTGCAAAAAATGCGTGAACGCTACGATGCGGCCATAGTGGAAGAAGGTGCCGACGCAGCCGAAAAAAGGGGAATTGGTCGGATCATGGACACCGTGGTGAAACCCATGAATCGCGACGGGCTCCTCGACCCCATCTTCATGCATCCAAGATTGCTTGCCGTCGTGCGACATGTGCTTGGCGTACACCTCAAGTACATCGGCTCCAACTACCACTGTGCAATCCCGGGCTACGGCCATCAGGGCATCCATGCGGATTTTTCATGGGGTGTGAAGGGAGAACCTCAGGTCGTCAACGCCGTGTGGCTGATCGATGAGTTCACGGAGGAAAATGGCGCCACACGGGTCGTGCCAGGCACGCATCGTTTGGGCATTCACCCAAGCGGCGACCTCGTGAACGGTGCGCCCCGCGACCTCAACGCGCCCGTTGACGGTGAGGTCAAGGTGACGGCTCGTGCCGGTTCCTGCTTCGTCTACAACGCGCACCTGTGGCATGGCGGCACGCAGAACTGCACGAGCAAGCTAAGACGTGCACAACACGCATTCTTTGGTCGGTCAACCCGGCCATCGTCGACCGACGTGCCCGCAGTAATCGACAAACAGGTGTTCGAACGCCTTGGTAGAGTGGCGCGAGCGATCCTCGACATTGGTTGATCATTCGGCGAAGTACTCCGCGCTTGAGATCGGAATCCAACGCGTCCATCCGCTATCGCAGTCGCCAACCGGTGGCCTGCGGGGGTACGCTAGGTCCATCGCTTCATGCTGGCCTGGCTCACGGCTCCCATGGCTGACTGGCTGCTTTTCCCGATCGCGGTTCTTTGCCTGCTCGCCATTCCGTGGGTCCCGCAGCTGGTGCGTCTCAGGATTCGGTTCTTGAGGTGGATTCACTGGGAGTGGGGCGCCAGGTTGCTGGAAGATCATTTCGCGGGCTGGTGCTCGTTCTTTCGAGTGGCCTTCGCGGTGATTGCGGTCATGTTGCTCTTTGTCGGTTGGAGGCAAGTGACTTGACGCACGGTCACGCCGGGTCGAGATAAACGGCGTATAGCCGTACGTCCTCCGGGCGTACGCCGTCGAAATCCACCCGCACCCGGATCGGACCGGCGACGCCGTCGACGACGTCGTGGCCCTGCCAGGCAATCGGCTGAGCCAGGCCCGGTCCAACGGGGCCTTGGCAGGCTCCGCGGTCGTAGCCACGGACCGGCCGAAACGCATGGTCCTGAATCTCGGCGCTGACCGAGCTGTGCTCGTTGATACCTTCCACGTTCACCGCTAGTCGTGCCGCACCACCCTCCAAGTCGATCGGCGCGGAGACGAAGTGCGGATGCGGTCCGCCGCCAAACGCCCACACGCCGCTCTCATGGGGCGAGAAGTAGCCCAGCCGATCCCGCGGCCAACCGACAACGCGCACACCATCGCTCGCCTCCTCCGGCCACGGTGCATACCAGAACAACGTCTCGTCATCGAAGCTCTCAAAACCCTGACCCTGGATGAGGGCCGGGAAGTTGAGCGCGAGCGACTCTCGGCGCTTCAACCCCCAGCTGTCCTCGGCGGCCGAGACGATGGGAAAGTCCGGGATCGGCTCTCGGTAGTGGAGCGCGTCGTTGCTGACCGCGAAACCCAGATCCATGGTCACCATGCGCCGGTCGTTGGACGGATGACCATTCCACTTTCCAAAGAAGCCGATGATGACGCTGCCACGGTTCCATAGCGCTGCGCCCAGGTGCACCTGTTCGCCGGTGTTCTTGCCCGCCACCGATGGCTGCGGAGAGACATTGCTACGTCGCAGGCCGAAGCAGGTGGCATCGGCCCAGTGCTCGAAGTCGTAGGACGCACAGGTGACCAACTGGCGTCCTCCCACGGCGTGCTTCCCGCCCTGGCCGGCCAGGTAGTAGCAACCCTCCACCTTGGTGCCGCCAGCCATCTCGAGCCGGCCTCCCACCGGGTTGTTGGGGGACTCCCGCCAGGTCAGCCCGTCCGCACTGTAGGCGGCACACACACGCCCCGCGTGCTTGCGCGGTTGGAAAGCCATCTTGAAGCGCTTGTCGAGGTCTGGATCGTCGGGCTCATGGAAGACCACGCACGCCTGAACGTGCATGTCCTCCCCCATGTCGACAAGGTTGTTGCGCCTGCTGCCGTGATACTCGACCAGCCCGAGGTCGGGTTTCTCCCAGGTGCGGCCGTCCTGGCTCCTGGCCAGGCATACGCGTTGGTGCCAGCTCTCGTCCGGACCTTGCCCCAGGTACCACATCATGAGCTCACCACCGATCCGGCGAACCGTCCCGTAGTACGCGATCCACTCGCTGTCGTGGGCGCCGGGGTTTCCCAGCGGCACCACCGGCTTGTTGCCGTGACCGGTCTGCTTGCCCTCAAGATGCAACTTGACGCCGTGTTGAAACGGGATGCTGTGATCATCGAAAGGGAAGAGAACGATGGAGTCGAAGCTGGCGACGGGGCCGCCGTTGTAGATGCGCATCCTGTTCCCTTCAGTGCTGGCGCCGACTACGCGGCTTCCGGCAACTCGGCAAGGTAATCAAGGGTGTGGTGTGCCCCGCGCTGAGGCACGTCGTCAGTCGGCGGGCACCCTAGCAGGCCATCGCGGCAAGTCAAGCATGGCGGGCGGAACAAGCACGGCGCGGAGAATCCGCGCTTGCCGTCTGTCGCGAGCGACAGCCGCCAGTCGGCGCCGGGTTGAGCAAAGACCGTCGGTGGCCAAGGCAACCGCGGGAATGAATGGCCTGCGGTAGGAGTACCGAACCGCTGAGGACGGAGCCGTTTTTGGTGGAGGCGGCGGGAGTCGAACCCGCGTCCGACGGTGTTCCGTCATCGGCTCTACATGCTTAGCCCGTCTATTGATCTAACCCGTTGGCGACCCGGCGGACAGGATGCGTACGGGCGAGCCTCGTTCAAGTTTCGCGGTTGTCTCCGAGGCGCCGACCGCCGCTATCCCGTGGACCTTTGCCCTCGAATCGCCGTCACGGGCGCCGATTCATCGAGGTAAGCAGCTTAGGCTGCTAGTGCGTAGTTTTCGTCGTTGGCAACTATTTCTAGTTGCAGTGATTGTTTAGCGAGAGTCACTACCCTCTCGGCATGCACCTGATGACTTCCCAACCGCCGTCGAAGCCTAGTCGCCCCCATGCGGCGGTGTCGAAGAATCGCTCCTTTGACACTGGGTTCGAGAGTGTAGCACTTGCAGCAACATCGAGAAGGCGATTGCCTAGGATTCATCGCAAGTCGGCGATCTGCGGCGCTCACTCACGTTCCGGTGTAGGTCGGCTTTCGCTTCTCCCGGAATGCGGCAAGCGACTCCTTGCGGTCGTTGACCGCCCGATTGCCGTAGGAAAGGCTCGTCAACTCATGACGAAGGGCGGTGCCTAGGTCGCATTCGACATTGTGCTGCAGGACGCGTTTCGACACGCGTAGCGCCAGCGGCGGCCAGTCGGCCATCTGCGACGCCAGTTCAATGGCCCTTTCCAAGAGCTCGTCGTGGTCCACCAGCCGGTCGAGGAGGCCGATGCGGTGTGCTTCCTCGGCATCAACGGTACGGCTGGTGTAGACAAGGTCAGCGGCCCGCGAGTAGCCGACGATGCGTGGCAGGAAGAAGCTCATTCCCGAATCGGGCGACAGGTTTCGCTCGATGAAGATGGTCTTGAAGCGGGACTTCTCGGATCCAACGCGCAGATCGCAAGCAAGAGAGAGGCTCATGCCGGCCCCTGCGGCAACGCCGTTGACGGCAGCGATGACAGGTTTGTCGAGACCGTAGACCGCGAGAGCCTGGCGGCCGACCCAGCCGAGATCGTCTAGACGGTCCATCTGGGTGGGCGGTGTCGGCTCGCCGCGGCCGCCGCTGGTCAAATCGGCACCTGAACAGAACCCCCTACCCGCCCCGGTGAAGATCACCGCACGAACGTCGTCGTCGGATTGCACGCTCGCCACGGCGTCGAGCATCGCGTCTCGCAAGTCGGCATCCAAGGCGTTGAGCTTTCGCGGACGGTTCAGCGTGAGAACGGCGACGTGGTCGTGCCTCTCGGTCAGCAGGACATCAGTGGACATCGTGGACTCCGACGGAATTGACTGCGGCCATTCTATGCCCACCTGACCCGAGGGCTCTTTGCGCTAGAATCCGCTTCCACGCTGGAGCGATCGGATAAGCCGGTGTCCGAGGTTCGCGACCACGGGCCGTCCGGTACTGCGGTCCACTCGCCGCGACCGAACACCGTGCCCTAGATCTCCGATCCTCGAAATCTAGGTTGCGGTCGAAGATGTGCAGGCCGGATGGAAGCCGCGTCCAGAATTTTGCCTAGCGAACTCCGGGCTCTTTCTCGACGCCAACTACCCGCGAAAGCCCTCCCGCCGAGGGGGTCATGCAGCTTCGGCTGGCAGCGAAGGCATCGCGTACTCCCGGTGGCGTCAGAATCCACGCCACGCGCCTCGTGTATCGACCAAGCGCTTGCCGCGTAGACAACCCGGGTCGATCTCAAGGAACTCGCGATGATCCGTGAGCAGGACGGCTACCGTCGCCCCCTCCAGTGCCTCGTCCAAGTCGACCAAGTCAATACCGTCGTCCGCAAGTTCGACCGGAAGGTTGTCAATGTGCGGTTCTACGACGACGATTCGTCCTGTGATGCGAGTACGTAGTTTCTTGACGATCTCGATCGCCGGGCTCTCTCGCAAATCGCCCACATCGGCCTTGTAGGCTAAACCCAAACACGCGATGTCGGGACGCGCGATCCCCCGGCAAGCCGCCTCGACCCGATCCACTACCCAGTCCGGCCTCCGGTCGTTGACGTGGCGAGCGGTCTGAATGATGGGCGTTAACTCCGGGGCGGAATGGACCAGAAACCACGGATCCACCGCTATACAGTGCCCGCCAACTCCCGGCCCCGGCTGTAGCACGCTGACCCGCGGATGTCGGTTCGCCAACCCGATCAACTCCCAAGGGTCAACGCCGTGAGCGTCACAGACCAGTGCGATCTCGTTGGCGAACGCTATGTTGACGTCCCGGTGTGCATTCTCGGTGAGCTTAACCAGCTCAGCCGTCCTCGCGTTCGTGACGGAGCATTCACCGTGCACGAACTGGAGAAAGAGCGACCTCGCGGCCTCGCCGCACTCTGGCGTAATGCCACCGATGATGCGGTCGTTCTCGACCAGTTCCCGGACTATCGCGCCCGGTAGCACTCTTTCCGGGCTGTAGGCCACGCGGATGTCGCTCGCAGCCCCCGCCAGATGAGGGAATGAAAGGTCCGGGCGCGCCGCCGCGAGCCAATCGCAAAACGCCTCGGTCGAGCCTACCGGTGAAGTCGACTCCAGCACCACCAGATTGTTCGGCACAAGCACCTTGGCAACCTCGGACGCCGCAGCGCGAAGGTGCCTCAAGTCCGGTTCGCGGTCTCTCTTCAACGGTGTGGGCACAGCAACGATGAACGCGTCAGCAGCCACCACCGCAGACTGCGCCTGCAATCGACCGCTCGCTACCGCGTCCTCCACCATCGAGGAGAGTTCCGGCTCGGTGATCGGTGTTCTACCCTGTTTGATGATAGCCACCCGATTCGAGTCGACGTCCACACCGATGACATTGCAGCCCTTCGCGGCCAATGCCGCCGCAGTGGGAAGACCGACGTAGCCGAGGCCCAAGACGCAGATACGCTGCCAAGGCCGCTCCTGACGGCCGCCGTCACGCTGCGCCGATTTGGTTTGGCTAACACCACGCATCGGGGTCTCGGTCCTCTACGAGAATGCTCGCCCGCGCGGGAAACACCCGGTCCAAGTCGTAGTGCTCGACGCCCTCCCTTACGCGTCTGCCACGACTCGCGCATACATTGAATTCAGCCATGTCCAAGATCCTGTCCAGCTTTTGCTTGGGTGGTTGCCCGCGTTCCGATTGCATAATGCGCCCCGCCGTGTGGACCTCGAGACTTCCGGCCCTCAGGCAATCGCCAACCCCTTCGCGACGCGTCGGGCCCCTTGCCCGTCGCCGTACGGATTGTAGACGCGGGCCATGGCGGCATAGGCGTCCGCGCCGTCCAGCAATCGCTCGGCTTCGCCGACGATGCAATCCGGGTTCGTCCCGACGAGGCGTGCCGTGCCGGCTTGTACGCCTTCGGGACGTTCGGTGAGATCGCGCATAACGAGAACCGGTTTGCCAAGGGACGGTGCTTCCTCCTGTATTCCCCCAGAGTCGGTAATGATGGTGTGCGCCTGGGTCATCAAGTAGACGAAGGGTACATACGCCACCGGCGCGATCAGGTGGATGCGGGGGTGATTGCCAAGCGCTGCGTGGACCGGGCCCGCTACGCTGGGATTGGGATGGACTGGATAGACGATTTCGACATCCTCCCGCGTCGCCAGACGTTTCAATGCGGCGCAAATCCGCACAAGGTTCGGACCGAGGTTTTCCCGGCGGTGCGCCGTGACCAGGACCATTCGTCGACTCCCGTCCGGACGCCACGGAATACCCGCACGCGCACTGCTACGCAACTCCGGTTCGTTCTCCAGCCGACGCTTGACGTAGAGCAGCGCATCGATGCCGGTGTTGCCCGTGACCAGAATGCCACCGGCGTCGATTCCTTCCGCCAGCAGGTGACCCCGCGCTTGCTCGGTCGGTGCGTAGTGCCGATCACTAAGGCGGTCCGTCAGCCGGCGGTTCATCTCCTCCGGCCAAGGCATGGCAGGGTCGCCGCTACGCAACCCCGCTTCGACATGCCCCACGGGCACCTTCGCGTAGAACCCCGCAAGTGCCGCCGCCAACGTGGTCGTCGTGTCGCCTTGAACCAGCAAACGGTCTGGTTGGAAGTCGGCAAGCACCGGCGCCATGCCGGTCAACACCGCTTGCGTGATGTGGGTCAGGTCTTGCCCGGGCACCATCACGCCCAGGTCGTAGTCGGGATGCAAATCGAAGATCGACAGCACCGAGTCCAGCATCTCCCGGTGCTGGGCCGTTGCGCAGATGCGATGCTCGATGCCTTCGGCGGCATCCAGCGCACGCGCAACCATCGCCATCTTGATGGCTTCCGGGCGCGTGCCGACAACCGACAGGATTCGCTTTCTAGCCAAGGTCGTTATCCCGGTGTTGGTGCCCGGCGGCGGCACCCCGTCAGTAGTCCCCGAGTACTTCGCCAATCGGCCCGGTGGCCTTGACCTTGCCGGCATCGAGCAGCACGCCCTTCGTGCAGACGCGTTTCAGCAAGTTGGCGTTCTGCGAGGCCAGCACGAGAATGCCCGCACGGTCGACGAATTCCTCGAGCCGTTCCCGGGCCTTCTCCACGAAATGGCGGTCGCCGACGCTCAACCACTCGTCCATTAGCAGGATTTCCGGCTCGAAGCATGTGCAGACCGCAAACCCCAGGCGAAAGCGCATGCCTGAAGAATAGGTATGCGCGGGCATCGCCAAGTAGTCGCCGAGCTCGGTGAACTCCGCGATCTCCGCCGTGCGTTCCTGGACCTCCTCCGGGGCGAGACCAAGCAGCAAGCCCCGGGTCATGATGTTCTCGTACCCGGTGGCGTCCTCGTCGATGCCCAACGAAACGTTGAGGAGGGACGCGGTTCGCCCATGTCGCCAAACCCGGCCCTGAACGGGCTCGTAGACGCCAGCCATTACGCGCAGCAGTGTGGTCTTCCCGGCACCGTTGTGGCCGATGATGCCTACCCGGTCGCCGTGTTCGAGGGAAAGGCTTACGTCGTCCAAGGCGCGTACGCTGAGCCGGTTGCCCGCATCTCGACCGACGCGGCCGCCGGTACCGTGGTAGATGAACTGGTTCTTGATGGACCGCAGATTCGCGTTGTAGATGGGGAAGTCGACCGTGACCGACTGCACGGTGATGTTCGCGTCGGTGTTCATATCCAGTAGGCGATCCGCCATCGGTACCGGACGTAGACGACGAACGTCATGATGACGCCGAGCAGCGTCATGCCGATCATCGCCACCCACGACACTACGCTCGGCACTTCACCGAGCAATGGCGCCCGGACAACTTCAAGGACGTGGAAGAACGGGTTGAGGTTCATGGGAAGCACAGCCCGATGCGGCAGCAACTCCGGCATCCAAATGATGGGCGTCACGAAGAATGCGATTCGCACGATGCTCGCGATGATCGGCGGCACGTCACGGAACCTGGCTGCGAACGCGCCCAACAGCATGCCGACCCAGACCCCGTTCAGGCAGAGCAGCACCATGCCAGGTATGGCCAACAGGCCCGTCCATCCCGGCCAGACCGAGAACACCATCGCCACAACCACGAAGATCACGACGTTGTGGAAGAAGATGATCAGGTTTCGCCAGACCACGCGATAGACATGGACCGACAATGGCAGCCGGGCCTGTTGGATGATGTTGCTGGCGTTTACGAACGCCGTGCAGCCGTCCGTAATCAGGCCGTTGACCAGTGTCCAGATGACGAAGCCGAGGGTCAGGTAGGGGACGTAGTTCGTCGCCTGTACCTTGAAGAGCCCGCCGTATAGGGTACCCAGCACGCCGACCAGCAGACCCATGCTGATGGTGATCCAGAACGGGCCGAGGGTGGACCGTCGATAACGCCGGCGAATGTCCTGCCATCCCAACCGGCCCCACAGATGTGTCACGCGAGCCCCTTCCACAAGATCGAAGAGCGCGAGCGCAACCTGGGATGGGCGCGGTGTCGACGCGATTTCAGTCATGGATTCTCGGCAGCGGGAATTGTCGACGAAAACACTCCCATGGGAGTCCAACCGCAAGGGGTTGATCATCCATGTGGGCTGCGACGGTCCTTATCTGGCGTTCACGCGCATTATCGCATGAGCGTCCCGACGGCCTTCGTCAAAAAGGCGCAAATCCAGTACGTTCTGATCCAAGGGCGGGCGCCGCGACTCACGCGAAGCGCGTCGCAACAGGTCACGATTTCTGGTACAACCCCGCCCGATCATTCCCGAGGATCCTGAGTGAGCGAACAGGCGAGGCGCACGAAGACCGTGTTCGACGCCGTCACCGCGTTGCACGATGCCGGAACCACGCCGTTCAGGCCCGGCGATGTGACCGCCCACCTACGTGCTAGCGGCACGCCAATCGGGGCGTGGGAGATCCGTGGGGAGTTGACCAACTTGGAACGGCTCGGCTTGATCGCGCTCGACGAGAGCACGGCGATGTGGCGAGTCGTCAATGGCGCGTCCTTTTCGGTCCAGGAAGCGAAGTTGGCCCGGGGAAATGGCTAGTGCACAAGTAGGCGAGGCGTCTATGCGCGATTCGCGGCTATGATCCAAGGCGCAACCCAACGGTAGACTCAGGTACCGCTAGAGGAGTTTAGGTGGCGCAATGGCAGATCCGGCAAGCCAAGCCAGGGCACGTTCAGAGGAGCAGGACCCCATCGACTTCGAGGCCGCCTTGGCCGAACTCGAAGCGTTGGTGGGTCGGATGGAGACCGGGTCGTTGAGTCTCGAGGAGTCGCTCGCTGCGTTCGAGCGCGGCATCAAGCTCACCCGCGAATGCCAGTCCGCGTTGAAGTCGGCGGAACTGCGCATCAAGGCTCTGACCCAGGAAGGCGACGAACTGGACCTGTCTGGAGACGACGGCGACCGTAGCTAGCGTCAAGCCATCGAGTACCAAACGGCGAACACCAGGACGGCCGTCACCAAACCAGCGATCAGGTCGTCCGCCATGACGCCGAGTCCGCCGGCAACACGCGCGTCGACGCGGGAGATCGGCCACGGCTTCGCGATATCGGCGAGGCGAAACAGTGCAAACGCCCCGGCCGCCCACGGTAGCGACTTCGGTACCAACAAAAGGGCGAACCACACACCCACCACCTCGTCGAGGACGATGGCGGGATCGTCGTCGAGGCCGAGGCGTCTGACCGCCCGGTCGACGATCAACGTACCGGCCACGAATGCCACCAAGGCCGTCACGGCACGCGTGGCGAAATCGAGGTCGGCGAAGACGAACCACCATACCGCAGTGCCCAGAACCGAACCGACGGTGCCCGGCGCGATCGGCGCGAGCCCGCAGCCAAACCCCGTCGCGAGTAACGCCCAAGGGTCGCGCAGTTGGCGCCAAGAGAGCGCCGACCGACCGACTCGTTCGCTCATGGACGGCGCTCAGGGGATCAGAAATGTCGGTAGCCCGGTCGCACTTCGACCGGAATGCCGTCCTGGAACCAGGTTGCTCCTGGATGCGCGTCATTTCGAAGGATCGCGACCGGCGTGATCACCCCATGCCGCAGTGCAATCGCTTCGACCGCGCCTTTCGTTTCGGGTGGTGCAGCGAACACCAGCTCGTAGTCATCCCCCGATGCAATGGCGTCCATCGCTGTCGCCCCCGGATAGAGCGGGACATCGTTCAAGTCGACCTCGCAGCTGACCCCGCTAGCGCGACAAAGATGATCGAGATCCGACGACAGACCGTCCGAGATGTCGATAGCCGCACTGGCGATGCCCCTCAGCGCGATCCCCAGTTCCAAGCGCGGCTGCGGCATCCAATAGCGTCCGAGCGGCGAATCGTCCTTGCGGGTGCCCGGGCGTCCCTCGGGCGCGAGGGTCAGTGACCACTCGGCGATGTTCTCGTCGCCTAGGGCCAGTCCTGCACCGCCCAGAAACCCTGTGACGTAGACCCGATCACCGTGTTGCGCGCCGGCGCGCGTAATCGCGGCACCGTTTGGCGCGTGTCCATGCACGGTGACCGTGATGCTCTCGGCACCGCGCGCAATGTTCCCACCGACGATGGCAATGCCGAAGCCGGCCGCAGCCCGGGCCAGTCCACTCGCGTAGCGTTCCGCCCAGTCTGCGGTCAAGCTCTCGGCAGTCAGCGACACCGTGGCAAAGGCAGGCTTCGCGCCCATGGCGGCGAGATCCGAGGTTGCCACGGCGAGGCTCCGATAGCCGATCGCATCCGCACATGAGCCGTCGGGGTAGTGGCGTCCGGCCACCAAGGTGTCCGTGGACACCACCAGTTGATGGCCACTCGGAGTATCGAGCACCGCCGCATCGTCACCGGGGCCGACGACCACGCCACGCCCGTGGGTCACATCGCCTAAGCGGGCAACGATCCTGTCGATGAGTTCGAATTCGTTCACATCGGGTCTATGGCACAGGGGTTCGAGTCATCCTTCTGGATGGGCGGGATACCGCCCTACGTCGGCGACACTCCTTGGCGTGCTGTCTCGAGTTCCGTGCTCCGGACATCGCGCGCGACCCGGTCCAAGACGCCGTTGATATAGCGGAAGCTGTCCTGGGCGCCGAATCGCTTCGCCATTTCCACCCACTCGTCGATGACGACCCGCGCCGGAACATCAAGCCGGGCTTGCATCTCGTAGCTTCCCGCCCGGAGGATCGCCCGTTCGACGTGGTCGAGTCGGTCGATACGGCGGTCCAGATACGGCTCGAACAGGGTGTCCAACTCGGCGACGCCCGAGAGCACGCCCCGGAGGCAGTCGAGGAAGTAGCCTTCGTCGGCGTCCTTGAGGTGCTTGGATCCGTCGAATTGTTCCGCGATGTCCGCGAGGTCGCCATCGGTCATCTGCCACGCATACACCGCCTGCATAAGGGCGCGCCGGGCGCGGCGCCGCGCCCAGACATTGATCGACGACTTGCCCATGGCAGATTTACAGTTCGCGGGCGAGAACCACCCGGAGATCAGCCCCCACGGCCTTGATGTCGCGGATTGTACCCCGCACCGCGCTCGCCAACCGCTCTATGGTCAGGTCCGCCATCGGCCGAGCTTCGTTTCCGAGTAATTTGGGTGCGAGGTAGATCACCGCCTCATCCCACAGGTCGTCACGCAGGAACGTCCCGGCAACTGTCGCACCCGCCTCCACCAGTACCTCGTTACAGCCCTCTCCTGCCAGCCACGAGAGCAACTCGGCGAGATCGACCGTAGCGCCAGCCTGCCGGACGATTTCAGCGTGCGGATGGCAAGCCGGCGCTCGCCCCCCTGTGACGATCACGACGCGGGCGCCGGCGTTGAAAATCCGGGCAGCGGCGGGCGTGCGGCCCCTAGTGTCCGCCACCGCAATCATCGGCTGGCGGATGCCACCGCCGCCGTCAAACGCGGCGTCGCGCACGTTGAGCCGAGGATCGTCGGAAAGCACCGTGCCGATACCGGTGACGATGGCACAACTCCGGGCGCGCCAGGCCTGAACGTCTGCGCGCGCTTCGGCAGAGGTGATCCATTGACTCTCCCCGCTTGCCATGGCCGTGCGGCCGTCGAGGGAAACGGCAAGCTTTATGCGTACCAGCGGTCGGCCAACCGTTAAGCGCTTGACGAACCCCGCATTGATCTGGAACGCCTCCGGCAACTCAACCGAGTCGACCACGATGCCCGCTGCGCGCAACGCCCGGTAACCCTTGCCTGCAACCCGGGGGTCCGGATCCTGCATCGCACCGACGACCCGGCGGACGCGGCCTCGAATGAGTGCCTCCGTGCACGGCGGTTGCAGCCCGGTGTGGCAACACGGCTCCAGGGACACATAGACCGTCGCGCCCTCGACGTCGTTACCGGCGTCGGCGATGGCATTGACCTCGGCGTGGGCCTCGCCACTGCGGACATGCCAGCCTCGTCCGATCACCCGACCGTCCCGGACGATTACGCAGCCCACGCGGGGGTTCGGCGTCGTGCTGTGCAGACCCCTTTCCGCGAGCTCGACGGCGCGGCGGAGGAATAGGCGATCGAGTTCGCCGATCACAGACCTTCGAGCTCGACCTTGAGTCGCGCGATCTCCTCCGAGAACTCGCTGATGTCCTGAAAGTCGCGGTACACCGACGCGAAGCGCACGTACGCCACCTGGTCCACCTTCTTGAGTTCCGTCATGACCGCCTCGCCGACCACGCGCGAGGGCAGTTCACGTTCGCCGGTCTCACGCAGATCGTGCTGGATGCGGTTGATCATGGTCTCGCGCTGCTCGGTCGAAACCGGGCGCTTTTCCAGTGCCCGGTCGAGTCCGGCGCGGAGCTTTTCCTCGTTGAACGGTTCCCGGGCACCGTCGCTCTTGATGACGCGGGGCATCACCAATTCGGCGCTCTCGAAGGTCGTGAAACGCTCCGCGCAGGTCAGGCACTCCCGACGACGCCGAACCTGGTCGCCCCCCGACACCAGCCGGGAGTCGATGACCTTGGTGTCCACCGCGCTGCAGAACGGGCAATGCATGGCCGGATTGTACCCGGCCACCGGGGGGAGGCTTGCCGGGCAAAGACCGTCAGGCGAGTGGCTCCGTACCCGACTCGAGAATACGGAGGTAGTCGCGATAGGCGTACGTTCTTCCCCAACGACGACCCGTGACTTAATGGAGGACGCCGAGTCTCTCCAAGTGTTCAACCGAACCGTGCAACCGCCGGTCGGGAAATTCCGAGCCGCTCGGCCGCTCGGGGGATGGACACGAACGGCCGTTCTTGGACGAGTTGGTGGACACGCAATGCCGACCCAGCGGGACGTCCCAAACTCTCAATCCGTCGCCGGTCCGCTCGAACAGTACGCAACAGGCGCACTTCGCTTCAACCGACCGAAAAAGGAACGGTTGCGTGCTTTACGTTCAAGGAAAAGAACGGATATCTCAACCTACGTTCTTTTCTTGGCGGCAGGCTCCGGGGCATGGGCGTCAACGGGCAAGGCGTTGATCACTCCCAAAGCCTGGGCCAAAGAAGCCACGGGATGTGCCTCGATCCCCTCGAGAGCTTCCCGCGGGCGGTTCGCCCGGGGCAGGATCGCGTGAGTGAAGCCGTGCTTCCGGGCTTCCCGGAGGCGGTCCTGGCCGTTGGGCACGGGACGGACCTCGCCGGTCAGACCCAATTCGCCGAACACCACCAGGTTCCGCGGCAGCGCACGGTTCTTGAAGCTCGACATGGCCGCTGCAATAAGCGCCAGGTCCGCTCCGGTCTCGCCGATGCGCACGCCGCCGACAACGTTGGCGAACACATCCTGGTCCGCCAACGACAACCCGCAGTGGCGGTGCAGCACGGCGAGATGCATGGCGAGGCGCTGGGCATCGAGGCCGACAGCGACACGTTTCGGATAGCCGCCCTGGACGTCGTCGACAAGGGCCTGGATCTCCACAAGCAGGGGACGCGTGCCCTCCCAGGTCACGGTCACAACGCTGCCGGGCGCCATTTCCCTGGGTCGCTGCAAGAAAATGGCCGAAGGGTTGGATACCTCCTTCATGCCGGCGTCGGTCATCGCGAACACGCCGAGTTCGTTCACCGCGCCGAAACGGTTCTTCAAGCCGCGCAGGGTCCGGTACCGGCTTCCAGGCGGCGCGTCGAGCATCATGAAGCAGTCGATCATGTGTTCGAGCACCTTGGGGCCGGCGAGATTGCCTTCCTTGGTGACATGCCCGACGAGAACGACGGCGACGCCGGTCTGCTTTGCTAGACGGACAAGCTGCGCGGCAGACTCGCGAACCTGCGTGACGCTGCCGGGCAGGCTCTCCGATGTCTGCACCTGCATGACCTGGATGGAGTCGACGATCACCAGTGCCGGCCGTTCGGCTCCTACGAGTTCAGCGACCCGTTCCACCGTTACCTCCGAGGCAACCGTGAGGTCATCCCCAGCGAGTTCAAGGCGTCGGGCGCGATCGGCGATCTGCTCCAGGGACTCCTCGCCGCTGACGTAGAGAACCCGCGCGTCGCCGCCGAGCGCGGTCGAGACCTGCAACAGCAGCGTACTCTTGCCGGCGCCGGGGTCGCCGCCCATCAATGCCACGGAGCCGGGCACGAAACCGCCCCCGAGAACGCGGTCTAGCTCCGCGAACCCCGACGCAATGCGCTCGTGGCCGGCGGTGCTGACCTCGGCCAACCGAGCCGAGCGCGGCGGTTCGCCCGAGTAGCCTGCCGCGCTCTGACCTCGAGACGCAGTCTGGCGCGTGTTCGGCAGGATGAACTCGCGCAGCGTGTTCCACTCGCCGCACGCCGCGCACTGCCCCTGCCACTTGGTGTGTTCGGCGCCGCAGTCGGCGCAAACGAAGGCGACCTTGGCCTTGGCCATTACCGCGGTTCGTCGTCTGGGTAGTCGCCTCTCGGCGGCGGCATACGGTCGAATTCGTAAACGTCGCTTTCTATGTGTGGGACGAATTTGGTGAGGTTTCGTTCGAAATTGAGCTTGAATCTCCCAATGGGACCATTGCGCTGTTTGCCAATGATTATCTCGGTTACTACCGAGTCTTCGTCATCCTCCTCACCGTCGGTGGCTGGTTCGCGGTGAAGGAAAAGGATCACGTCGGCGTCCTGTTCGATCGCACCGGATTCGCGCAGGTCAGACAGAATTGGCTGCTTGTTGGACCTGTTGGCGGGACTGCGATTCAGCTGGGCGCATGCGATGACGGGACACTTCATTTCCTTGGCGATCGCTTTGAGGGAACGGGAGATTTCCGAGATTTCGTTCGTGCGGTTCTCCTGCTGTCGGGATGAGTGCATGAGCTGAAGGTAGTCCACCATGATCAACTTCAAGCCTCCCGCTTCGCGCTTAACGCGTCGCACG
This sequence comes from Gammaproteobacteria bacterium, assembly GCA_009846005.1. GTDB lineage: Bacteria > Pseudomonadota > Gammaproteobacteria > Pseudomonadales > Azotimanducaceae > VXYL01. The sequence goes on from VXYL01000070.1 coordinate 143,872, forward strand.
CGTGCGCGCAGGTCGTTTGGGGACAGGGACGCGGAGTCATCGATGTAGAGCGGTTTGTCCCGAAGTTGCATCCGCGCGCTGTCGAACCGGGGCCAATCATCATCTTGGAGGCGTCCCGTTCGCAGGCGATTCTGATTGATCGAGCCGAGCGACGATAGCATCCGCAGGACTAGCTGGTGGGCGGGCTGTTCCATCGAGAAGATCAGCACCGCACCCGGCGAGCCGTCGGCGATCACGGCATGCTCAGCGACATTCACCATTAGCGCTGTTTTCCCCATCGACGGTCGCGCCGCAATGATGATCAGTTCGGAGTCCTGAAAACCGGCCGTCTTGCGATCAAGATCCCCAAATCCAGACGCCAGCCCGGTAATCTCGCCGCGCGTCTTCGAGAGCACGTGTACTCGCTCGACGGTCTCGTCCACGAGCGACGAAATGCCCTGCGGACCCGATTCGTTGAGCCGGTCCTCGCCGATCTCGAATACGCGCTGCTCCGCCTCGTCGAGCACTTCCGCGCTGGACCGTCCCTCCGGCAGGAAGGCGATGTCGGTGATCTCGTTGGCGGCGTGGATCAGTCGCCTGAGCGTCGAGCGCTCCTTGACGATCTCCGCGTAGGTTTCGAGGTTCGACGTGCCAAGCGTGGCGTCCACGAGTTCCGTCAGATAGGGATTGCCGCCGACCCGGTCGAGAATCGCCCGCGTCGAGAGCGCCCCGGACAGCGTCACGATGTCCAACGGCTTGTTGGTGTTCGCAAGCTCCGCCATCACCCCGAAGATGATTCGGTGCTGCGGCAGGTAGAAGTCGGCGGCACTCAGCTTGTCCGCGACCTTGTCCCAAGCGTGTTCGTCGAGCATGAGGCCGCCAAGCAGCGACTGCTCGGCCTCGTTGGAGTGGGGCGGCACCTTCAGGCGGGCGGGTGCCGGAGCAACCTCTGCGGGTTCAGCCATCGCTTGTCCAATCCTTGGTCACGATGCGACCAAGACTCGTCCTCTCGACGGTCAACGTCAAGACAATGACTCGGTTGAAAACCGGTTAATTGATCAGCCGTTTGGAGCTGGAGATCCTGGGGATAGCGTCGTTGGATGAGGCGGTCCATGACCGCTTCGGGTGGCCTACTCCGCGACGACCTCGACCTGGATCGATTGCGTCACGTCGGCGTGGAACTGGACATCGACCTCGAACTCGCCGACGTCGCGGATGACGCCGTCCGGCATTCTCACTTCGCTCTTCGCCACGGGCAGGACGGCGTCCGTCAGCGCCCGGGATATCTCCGTCGGGCCGACGGAGCCGTACAGCCGCCCCTCTTCGCTGGCTCGGGCAACGATCGTCACGCGCGCCTCGATGAGCTTCTCTGCCCGTTCGTGGGCGTCGGTGAGGCGCGCGTTGGCCGCCCGCTCGAGTTCCGCGCGACGTTCCTCGAATACCGCCCGGTTGTCCGCCGTGGCTCGAACGGCCTTGCCGGTCGGAATGAGGTAGTTGCGGGCGAAACCGTTCTTGACCGAGACCTCCTGGCCCAAGTCGCCGATGTTGGTGACGCGTTCTAGCAGAATGACGTTCATGGCTACTTGTGCTGGTCCGTGTAGGGAAGCAGCGCCAGGTAGCGCGCGCGCTTGATCGCGGTGGCCAACTGGCGCTGGTACTTGGCGCTGGTACCGGTGATCCGGCTCGGGACGATCTTTCCCGTCTCCGTAATGTACTGCTTCAAGAGGTCGAGATCCTTGTAGTCGATCTCCTTGATGCCCTCGGCGGTGAACCGGCAGTAGCGCTTGCGTCCGAATCTGCGTGCCATCGTCTATTCCGCCTCCGCGGTCTCTTCCGCCTTTTCGGGCTCCGCGACGGTCTCGCGCCCTCCGCCTTCCTCGAGTTCCTCTTGCCGCCGCGCCACACGGGCACGCACTTCCTCGTCCCGCCGACGGTCGCGCTCGCGTTCCTTTTCCTGCTCGCGCAACTCCTCTTCGTAGATCTTCGAGGTGCTGGTGTCGGCGCTCGGGCGGCGGACGACGAGGTTGCGAATCACGGCGTCGTTGAATCGGAACGCGCTCTCGAGTTCGGCCAACGTCTCGTTGGTCACCTCGATGTTCATCAGGACGTAGTGGGCCTTGTGGATCTTCGCCACCGGATAAGCCAGTTGACGACGCCCCCAATCCTCGACGCGGTGGACTTGGCCGTTGCCCCGGGTGATCAACGACCGGTACCGATCGATCATGCCGGGCACCTGATCGGAATGATCGCGGTGCACCATGATCACGACTTCGTAGTGTCTCATTAGATCTCCTTTCGGTTTTCGCCTCCGCGCCGCGTTAGCCGCCCGCGTGAGGCAAGGAGCCGATGTCATGCGTTGGTTGACCAACGCGCGCTACGAATTGTAGGTGCGTCACGACCCGGGAGCAACCTTGGGCATGCCCTGCGGCGGGCGGCCACAAGGGCCGCCCCTACGCGTTGTTCTTCGTGCCGGGGAAGGCAGACAGCATGCGCCGCGTTCGCTCGTTCAGCACGCCGTAGAAGGCCCTGGTTTCGGGATCCGGGTGGTCCCGCCATAGCGTTGCCGGAATCGCCGAATCGTTCGCCAGCGGCGGGCGGTCGCGGTGTCCGTAGTAGATCTGCACGGTCTTGCGCTCGACCTCGGTCTCTCGGGTGGTCGCGGTATGCAGGATCGCCGCGTTGCACAGTGCGCAGGTTCCGGCGGGCCCCTGCAAGTCGTAGACGCCACGGCGCAGCTGGGTGTCCCGTGCGGCGAGGATCGGCTCATCAACGGATTCCGGCGACAGGGAGAAACAGTGCGTGTCCTCGTCGACATCGGTCAGATAGACCATGAGTTGCAGGTAGTCGATGCGCAGCGGATGCTCCAACCAGTGAGCCCGGTCCCGGTGCCATTGCTGGTGCATCTGTCCCGTATACGATGACATGCGCCGCAATCCGATCTCGCCGAAGCAGGCCGGACCGCCGAGCAGCGATTCGACAATAGGCAGTAGCTTGGGGTGGCGGATCAAGCCGTCGAAGTCGGGTGTGGTCACCAACGCGTCGTAGTTGGCCTGCTGGTGGTGGCCGTAGGGATGCCAGAAGTAGGCGTAGCGGCGACGGTCCTCGTCGAACAGGTCCAGCCATTGAGCGGTTTCCGCCGGATCGAGAACGCGGCCTAGATCGACGAACCCCTGCTGTGCGAAAGCGCCGTGGTGGTCCGTGACATTGCCCTTCGTGTGTCCGTCAGCCGCCGTCGGGTTCCGCGCCAGCGTCATCACCGTTCCCCTCCGGCGACGTCACGACGACGTCCGCCACCTCCCGTTCACGCCTGGCGAGATAGCTCTCCCGCAAAGCTACGTACGGATCCTCCGGCAGGTTCAACTCGCCGAGCCAATCGCTTCGCGAGTCGACCACGCCGAGCAAACCCAACCCGTAACGGACCTCGTCCTCGTCGATGTAGAGCCGTGTCCCGGTCGCGAGGTCCACGCCGCGACCCACGCCGTCGCGCATGGTGGACGGGCCGAACACGGGCAGCACGACATACGCGCCCTGGCCTACGCCCCAGCGCCCCAGGGTCTGCCCGAAGTCCTCGTCGTGGCGCGCCAGACCCATGGCCGAGGCGGGATCGAACAGACCTGCGACACCGATCGTGGAGTTGACCACGAAACGCGCGGCATCCGACACGGCCAAGTCGAGCTTACCCTGGAGGCATTGGTTCAGCGCGGTGCGCGGCTCACGGAGATTGTTGACCACATTGCGAACCCCCTTGCGGGCGAACCCGGGAACGACCGTCACGTAGACCCTCGCCAAGGGTTTGATGAACGCGGTGTCGATGCCGTAGTTGAGAGCCAGTATCTTGCGATTGAGCCCCTCCAGGGGATCATCCTCCCCAGCCGCCATCGCACCTGCGAGGCATGCGCTCGCGAGAAGCGAGCCAAACAGTGCTCGTCTCATCCCACTCGTCCTGCGAAAACGGGGTTACCGCATGGAGGACTATATCGCATCCGTGGCCTGCACGAAGAACCCAACCAAGGACCGCCAGGCCATGGCGACGAGCCCCACCAGCGTCATCGAAACCGGGCGACGGGCGGGCGAGGACAGGCCGCCCCTACGGATCATTCAGAGCGTCGGCGAACGGCTTCGAACAGCAACACGCCGAGGGCCACCGAGACATTGAGGCTCGGCATGGTGCTCGTCATGGGGATGCGCACCAGATGGTCGCAGCGCTCGCGGGTCAGCCGGCGCAGACCGCGGCCCTCGCCGCCCACGACAATAGCCGCCGCCCCCCGATAGTCGACCTCCGTGTAGGTCATGGCCGCCTCGTCCTCGACCCCGCCGCTTAGCCAGACGCCCTGCGCCTGGAGCCACCCCAAACGACGCGCTAGGTTGGCCACTTCCACGACAAAGAGGCGCTCCATGGCTCCGCTCGCCGCTTTGGCCGCGGCGGTGGACAGCGGCGCCGACCCATGCCGGGGAATCAGTACGGCATCCGCCCCGGCCGCCTCGGCGGTGCGCAGACAGGCCCCTAGGTTGCGCGGATCTTCGATGCCATCCAGGACGACGAGCAATGGATCCTCGAACGACGGCCAACGCGCCTCGAGGTCCGGCTCGGTGGACGGCGCGAACGCGTGTCGCTCCGCGGCAACGCCCTGGTGGTTGACCACACCCCCGCTGTCCGAGCGTCCCGACGTTGCTCGCTTGAGATAGCGGTCTAGCGCCTGCCTGGGTACGCGCTCGATGCGAACGCCCGCCGCTCGCGCGGTCGCGGTCAACTGGGAGACCTGTCGGTTGCGCGGTCCATCGGCAATGACCAGGCGGCGGACGTCCTGCGGCGACACGTCGAGCAACGCCTGCACGCCGTGAATGCCGAATGTCCAATCAACGTCGGGATGTTGCGTGTCCGGCACGTCGCCTTCCTCGTCGACGCTGACGCCCAACCCCGGACGCCAACCTGAGATCGATGCGTCCAGTGGCCACTGACACCTCTTCAACAACAATCTCCAAACGGTCGGCCAGCGCAAACCTTGCCCCGGACCGCTCCGCCACGAGCGCCATCGCCTCGGGGGCGTAGTGGTAGTAGTCGCGTCCGAGTTTCGAGATGTGCAAAAGGCCTTGTACGAACAAGCCATCGAGTTCGACGAACAAACCGAACTCCACGACCGAGGCGACGGTTCCCGAGAATGTCTCGCCGATATGCCCCTCGACGTAGACGCACTTGAGCCACGCATCGACCGCCCGCTCGGCGTCCTCCGCTCGCCGCTCGGTCATCGAGATGTGCGCTGCCGCCGCCTGCAGATCGTCAAGGGACGGGCGTTCGCCCTTGAGCATCCGATGGATGAGCAGGTCCGCGTAGCGGCGGATGGGCGAGGTGAAGTGGGCGTAGGTGGACAAGGCCAGGCCGAAGTGGCCGAGCCGGCGCGGTTCGTAGCGGGCCTGCGCCAGCGAACGCAACACGAGGGTTTCCCAGATCCACGACGGCCACGAGGATTTCCCGCGCGCACGGGCGACGACCCTCGACAACACCGCTGGCGTCGGGGATTGGGCTGGTAGCCGTTCGCCAACAAGCCGCAGCGCCAGCGCGAGCGCTTCGATCTTCTCGGATGCCGGCGGTTCATGGACGCGATACACCGGTGGCGGCGCGCGGCCCGCGGCGTTCTTGGCGGACTCGAGAAGGCTGGCCGCCGCCACGTTGGCGGCAATCATCGCCTCCTCGATCAAGCGATGCGCGTCGTTGCGCTCGACCGGGGTGATGGCCGTCGGCATGCCCTCGTCGTCCAGTTCGATGGATGTTTCCCGGGTGTCGAGATCGAGGGCACCGCGTTCGTCGCGGCGGGACTTCAATGCACGGTAGACATGGTGCAAAGCACCGAGGGACGCCCCGACATTGGCTTCGACCTGCAGGTCCCCACCTTCGAGAAAGCGCCCCACGTCGGTGTAGGTCAATCGCGCATGGGAACGAATGACCGCCTCGTAGAACTCGTGTCCGGACACGCGGCCTTCGCGGGTTACCCGCATATCGCACACCATCGCCAGCCGGTCCTCGCGGGGCACGAGCGAACAGATCCCGTTCGACAGTTTCTCCGGCAGCATCGGGACGACGCGGTCTGGCAGATAAACGCTATTGCCCCGCGCCCGGGCCTCCCGGTCCAATGCCGAACCGGTCTTGACGTAGTGGGCCACGTCCGCAATGGCGACGACGAGACGCCAGCCGTTCCGACGTGGGACCGCAAACACCGCGTCGTCAAAGTCTCGCGCGTCCGCGCCGTCGATCGTCACCAGGGGCATGCCCCGGAGATCCCTCCGGGATTCGGCGACGGTCCGAGGTACGGATGCAGGCACCTCCAGGCGGTCTATTTCCGCCGGCCAAATCGCGGGGATGCGGTAGGCGGCCAACATCGCGGCAGCGGCTCGGGCCGACTCGCCCCCGGCTTCGACAAGGCGTTTGACGCTTCCGGTCACCCCCGCGAACGTCGTGTCGAGAATGTCCACTTCAATCACCGCTCCCGGCGGAGCGTGGGGTTCGTCCACGAGGTCGATGCGCTGCGGGTACTCCGGATCCAAGGACTCGACGAACCAGGATCCTGGTCTGCCGTCCAGCCGTCCGACCACGGAGGACGGCGGCTTCGACACCGACTCTTCGCCCGCAGCGGTCAGCCGGTATCGCCCTTGCCTCGACAGCGCGACGTCGCCGCTGGCGACAAGCCCGTCGACAACCCGGCGCAATGTCCGCGATGCCGGACCCCGGGGCAGGCGCAGGTGCCGAATCAGCTCCGACCAACTCGCCTCGCCGATGGCACCGATCGCATCGCGGACCGCACCGGGCGCCAACCGGATACCCGACTTGGACCTCTGACGGTCAAAGCGGCCCTTGGGCATGGCGGCGATCTCTGCACAACAACAAGACGGCAGCGTAAGCGACCGGTGGCGCGAGTGCCATGAACAATCGGTTGGCGCTTCGAAACGGCTCCCGCCGACCCCGGAGGCACGCATCGCCGAGGTGGAGGTTGCGGCGATCCGAACACCCTTGAATCGCCTGCACCCGTGCCGCTCGGTGAGTGTTCAACCGCCGCCCGCTGTAGTAAAGTCGCGCGCCCACGCCGAGGTGGTGAAATTGGTAGACACGCTAGCTTCAGGTGCTAGTGGGGGTAACCCCGTGGAGGTTCAAGTCCTCTCCTCGGCACCAAACGTTGGTGAGTTACACCAGACCGGCCAAGGGACCGCAGGGGACGGGCTTGTCCCGTCCCGCCAGTTCCCGGCACATAGTCAGCGGGCGCACGCCCTTGCGGGCGCGTTAGGTGGCCTACACCGGACGGTCGCCCTTCACCGTGACGCGCATGCCGCTGCGGGTCTCCGGATAGTAGTCCCACATTGCCAAGTGCTGTACGCACCGGTTGTCCCACATGGCAACCGAATTCTCCCGCCAGCGGAAACGGCACTGGAATTGCGGCTTGGCGATGTGGGCGTAGAGGAAGGCCAAGATCGCGTCGCCTTCGTCCTTGGGCACCCCGCATAGCTCCGTGGTGAAGACCGAATTGACGAAGATGCCTTTGCGCCCGGTGCGCGGATGCGTCCGGACTACGGGGTGTTCGGCGCGCGGGTAGACCCGGTCGCTGTCGTCGCGACCGATGCGCCGATTCCGGTCCCGGTAGTTCGGGCCGCCATCGTGAATCGCAGTGAGGCCGGCCAGGTACGTCTGCATGGCGCCGGAAAGCGCTTCGTAGGCGGCGTACATGCTCGAGAACAAGGTATCGCCGCCACCGTCGGGAGGCAGCGTGTGCAGACGGAGGATCGACAGCATCGGCGGTTCATCGTCGCAGCTCACATCGGAATGCCACTTGTCGCCCGCCGTGCGCTTCGTGTTCGCATCGGCGTGGACTTTCAACACCTCGGGATGGCCCGGCGCCCCCGGTGGCGCACTCGGGTGGACGTGGAGCGGGCCGAAGCGTTCGCCCAGCGCTTTGTGCTGATCGAGGTCGAGCTGCTGGTCCCGGAAGAACAGCACCTGGCGGTTCAGCAGCGCTGTCTCGACTTGGGCGAACTCGGAATCGTCCAAGCGCGCGAGATCGACACCGAGCACCTCGGCACCGATCACGGGGGTCAGAGGATCCACCTTCATGCTGCGATTATAGGCACGATGGCCGAACCGCCCTCAATGGCACCCCTCCACGTGCTGGTCTATGATCGCGCGGTCAAGTAACAAACAGTGGGTGGGGGGAACACCATGAGTCATGACCTCGTTATCCGGGGCGGCAGCGTCGTCGACGGAACCGGCACCGAGCCTTACCAAGCCGATGTCGCAGTCGACGGCGATACGATCGTCGAGATCGGCAAGGTCGCCGGCAATGGCAAGCGGGAAATCGACGCGGCAGGCTTGAACGTCTCGCCCGGCTTCATCGATCTGCACACGCACTTGGATGCGCAGATCGGCTGGGACCGCGACGTCACGTCGGTAAGCTGGCACGGCGTCACCACGGCGCTGTTCGGGAACTGCGGCGTCACCTTCGCACCCTGCAAGTCCACGGACCGCGAATTCCTCGCCGGGATGATGGAGACCGTCGAGGACATTCCCAAGCAGGCGATCCTGCACGGCCTGCCTTGGAACTGGGAGTCGTACGGCGGTTATCTCGACGCCCTGGACCAGCTCGGTCCGGCGATCAACATATGCGGCTTGGTCGGGCACTGCGCGACGCGGTTCTACGTGATGGGCGAACGCGCGGTGGAGGAACCCGCCACGGAGGACGAGATCCGGCAGATCGCCGAGTTGGCGGGCCAGTCGGTGAAGGAGGGCGCGGTCGGCTTCTCGACCAACCGCCTGCCCCAGCACCGCCTGCCCGACGGCCGTTCCATTCCGGGCACCTTCGCGGATCGCGCCGAGTTGCGAGCCGTAGCGAAAGAGGTCGGCGCACACGGCGGGATCATGCAGACCGTCTCGGACTTCCGCGAATTCGACGAGGAGTGCGACCTCATCGCGGACGAGGCACGCATGGCACGGGGAGCGCTGTTTAGCTGCGCGGCGGAAATCGGCACCGAGCGGCTCGACAAGCGGGTGTCGGCGATGCGGGCCGAGGGCCTGAATGTCACGTCGGTGACCGTGCCGCGCAGCGGCGGCGGTGTTGGCGGTTTGTCGACCAACAACTTCTTCCGCACGCCGGCCTGGAACGAGTTGCGGCAACTCGACCTCGACGGACGCGTCAAGGCGATCCGGGATCCCGAAACGCGGCAACGCCTGGTCGACGAGGTGAAGGCGCAGGGCGAGGGCGTCATCAATGCGATGCGGCGCTGGTTCTACATGGGCGACCAGGCACGGCCCTGCTACACCCAAGACCTGTCGGACAACCTGCCGGCGATGGCGGAAGCCGCCGGCGAACATCCGGTCGAAACCTGGCTCCGACTGACCGACGAGACTGACGGCAAGGCACTGTTCCACATGCGCGGCTTCAACGTGAACCTCGATCACCTGGAGAAGCTGATCACCACCGACTGGGCGATGCCGGGGCTTGGCGATGCGGGAGCGCACGTCAGCCAGATGATCGACTCGGGCTGGTCGACGTTCATCCTGTCGCACTGGCATCGCGACTCGGGCGTCTACTCCATCCAGGAAGCCGTGCGCCGCATTAGCGCCGTTCCGGCCCATGTGCTCGGACTTGACGACCGCGGCACGTTGGCCGTCGGCAAACGGGCGGACATCAACGTGTTCGACATCGACCGGCTCGAAGAGCGCATGCCGGAGATCGTCCACGACTTCCCGTTCGGCGCGCCGCGGTTCATCCAGCGGGCGGCGGGCTACCACGCGACCGTGTGCAACGGCAGCGTGATTCTGACCGACGACGAGCTGACCGGCGAGTACGCCGGAAGAGTCTTGCGCAGCGGCGCGTAGCAATGCGACATTTGGTGCGGGCCTAGTCGTCGGAGACGGCGAGGCCCGAGCCGCTCAACGTCTTGGAGAGTAGTATGACGAGACGTAGGTTAACCGTCGGCCGCCCGATGTTGCTTTGCACCGGGCTGCTACTGTTTGGAGTTGCCGCCGCCGGCACCGATGACAACGACACGACCAACGCCAGCCAGTCCGCCGCGCTCTTCCACGACGTTCACTTCCACCTGCTGAACTACGTGCAGCGCGGCATAACCGCGAAGCAGTACTTCAAGATTGTCGGCGACCGCGTCGGGCGGGTCGCCATGTTCGGCATCCCGTTGCAGCAGAAGTGGGACTACTTCATCTCGGGCGACCGGGCGCCGAACTACTACCTGCTCTCGGACGCGGCGCTCTACTACTACTCGTTCGTCGACGCCGTCATCGCCATGGAATACCGATCCCTGGACGAGGCGCAGCAGGCGCGCGTCGATCCGATGATCACGGGCTTCAATCCCACCGATATGTACGCCGCCGACCACATTCGACGGGTTCTGCTCACCTTCCCGGGGGTGTTCTCGGGGATCGGCGAGTTCAGCGTCCACAAGGAGTTCGTGTCGTCGAAGATTGCCGGCCATGCCGCGAGCCTGCGCAACCCGGCGCTCGGCCGCATCCTCGAGGCCGTGGCCGAAATCGGCCTGGTCGCAATCCTGCACTGCGACATCGACACCGTGCGCGCCGGCGAACGCCCGACCCACTACGACAGCCTGCTCAACGTGCTTTCCGCGCACCCGGGCGCCTCGGTGATCTGGGCGCATACCGGATTGGGACGTTTCGTAGGTCCGGCCGACGAACACGTCGCGCTGCTCGAGGAAATGCTCACCGACGCGAGATACGACCATGTGGTGATGGACATCTCCTGGGACGAGGTTGCCAAGTACATCGTTGCTACTGCGGACACCGCCGCCGTCTGGGCAGCACTGCTCGAGAAGCATCCGACGCGATTCCTGTTCGGCACCGACTCCGTCGCGCCGTTGAACTGGGACCGCTACGCCAAGACCTACGTGGACTACGAGCCCCTATGGCAGCGCCTGAGCGCCGGAACCCGGGCTCGGGTCGAACGCCTCAACTACGAACGGGTCTTTGACGCCGCCATTCCCAAGGTGAGAGCCTGGGAACGGGATCAACTCGCCGCCATGTCCCCCTGACGCCTGCGCAGGGTCGAGAACCAGAGGATCAGCATCGGCGCGAACCACGGCACGACGCGCTCGAACGGATCCCCCGGCATGTGCGCCGCCTGGGACAGGAACGACTCGGTGGGCGGGGCCGAGCCCACGCTGAAGAACAGCACCGTGATGCCAAATCCGGACAGCATCGCGGCCAGCGCCGGACCCGCGTGGACTACATGGCCCATCACCCGGAACAGCATGATCGGGCCGAACGCCGCGCCCAGTGCCGACCAGGCGAACAACACCCGGTTGAATATCGTATCCGGCATGCTGAGGGCGAGGGCCACGGCCAAGGCGGCCACCGCGAACATCGCGGCCCGTGACGCCCACGCCTCGTGTCCGGGGAAATGCCGGTTGATTCCCATGTCGTGAGCAACGGCGCCGGCCGCGGCCAGCAGCAGCGAGTCCACCGTGGACATGACGGCCGACAGGGTCGCCGCTGTCGCGATGCCGGCGAGAACGAGCGGCAGGAAGTCGCTGGCCGCCCGGTAGAAGAGCGCTTCCACGTTGCCGATGTCGGGCACCAGCACCCGGCCAGACAGACCCAGCGCGACCATGCCCGTGAACACCACGAGACCCCACCCGAAGACGATCCCGAACGCCTGCCGCCGTTCCGCCTCGCCTTTGACCGCCATCAACCGGGCCAGGAGGTGCGGCTGTCCGAGGGCGCCAAGGGACATGCCGACCAGACCGACGGTGAAGCCGACCAGCACGAATCCCGCGTGCCCGCCGCTGAAGCTCAGGTAGTCCGCCGGGATCGTCGCCGACAGCGCGGTCCAGACTTCCACCGGACCGCCCGCGGCAACGAGCGCGGCGATGGGGACGCCCACCGACACGATCATCATGATCGCCGCCTGCACGGTGTCGGTGACGGAAACTGCCCAAAATCCGCCGACCAGGGAATAGAACACCACGATCAGCGCGCCGATGATGATCGCGGACGTCGTGTTGACCGCGAAGTGTTCGGTCAGTGCGTTGCCCGCCGCGTCGAGCTGGGCGGCGACATAGAAGACGAAGCAGAAGAACACCAAGGTGCCGGCCGCGACGGTGGCTACGCGCTTCCAGTCCCCGTGGCCGTCCTGCACCAAGAAGTCCGTCAAGGTGACCTGTTGATGCTCGATCGACTCTTCCCGCACGCGTTGCCCGAAGTAGAGCCACACCACGGCGTAGGCGCCGAGAATCCCGGGAATCATCCACAGCGCACTCAAGCCGACGGCGTAGACGAATCCCGAGAAGCCGAGGATGACCCACGCCGACGAAGTGCTCGCCGCGTAGGAGAGGCCGGCGACGAAGGGGCCGAGACCCCGCCCACCCAGGAAAAAGTCCGCCTCGCTGCGATTTCTCGATGCCGCCCAAAGGCCGATCAGGATCATCATCACCTTGTAGGCGACCAAGGTGACGAGGATGACCGTGGCTTCGCTCACGCGCGTGCCTCCAGGCGTCTAACCCAACGGTTGGTGGAAGTAGTAGCAGAGTCCGTCAGGTGCGACGACGAAGAACACCTGGTACTTGCCGTCGTCGCGCTCGTCCACGCGCCAGCTCCCGGTCTCCACCCCGTTCGCCTCCAACTCGTCGCGGGCGCGCTGGATGTCGGTCACGAGGATGGCAGCACCGTCGTTGCTCGCGTCGCCGCCGTTGATCGCGAATCCGATCTTTACGCCGTCCCGTTCGAGGATGACCGTCGGCACCGGGTCGTCCCGACGTTCTACCTCGTTGAGACCGAACCGCTCCCCGTACCAAGCGGCAGCGCGGTCGATGTCCTCCACCGGCAAGGCGAGGACATCGTCCTGGTACGGGAAGGCCGCGTCAAAGAGCTTGGACTCGCCCATGACGGCGGCGCTAGGTCGTCAGCCAGCCGAACTGCTGCGGCTTGCGGCCGGCTCTCGGGTTGAGCGGCACGTTGATCAGGGTCGGGCCGTTGTAGGCCATCGCCTCGTCCAGCGCAGCCCGCAGATCCTTCGGGTCTTCGACATAGAAGCCCTTGCCACCCAACGCCTCGAGCATGCCCTCGTAACGGGCGCCGTAGGTCAGGTTGCCCGGAGGCAGCGTCTGGCCCTCCTTGAGCGGATGCACGCCGCCGCCGATGCCGCCGTTGTTGAGCACGATCATCTTCACCGGCAGGTTGTAGCGAACCATGGTCTCGAGTTCCATGCCGGTGAACCCGAATGCCGAGTCGCCCTGGACGGAGACGATCGGCTTGTCCGGGTTGGTGACCGCCGCCGCGACCGCGAAGCCGAGGCCTACGCCCATGGTGCCGTAGGTGCCCGCATCCAGACGATGACGCGCCAAGCGGTTTGGCATCTGCGTGCGGCCGATGTCCATGGTGTTGGCCCCCTCGCCGATGATGATGGCGTCGTGGGGCAGCCAGTCGACGATGTCCTTGAAGGCCCGGTAGTAGTTCGTGGGCACCGAATCGTCGTCCATCATCGGCTGCACGGCTTCCATGTTGGCCTGGGCCTTCTCCTGGAGGACGGCGCGCCATGGCGTCTCCGAGGGATAGAACCACTGGCGGTTGTCGAGCGCCCGGTTCAACTGGCCAACCACGGCCTTGCCGTCGCCAACCAGGGCGACCTCGGCCGGTACGTTGGCGCCGATCTCCTCCGGCTCGATGTCGAGCTGGATGATGCGTACATCCTTGTTGAATCGCGGCGGCAGGCCGTAGTGCATGATCCAGTTGAGGCGAGCACCCATCAGGAAAACCAGATCGGCTTCCCGCAACGCCGTACTTCGAGCGGCGCCGACGGAAAGTGGATCGTCGTCGGGCATGGTTCCCTTGCCCATCGGGGAATTCAGGAACGGCAACTGGGTACGCTCGATGAACTCGCGGATCTCGTCTTCCGCCCGCGACCAGGCCATGCCCTTGCCGACCACCACCAAGGGTCGTTCGGCGGATTCCAGCGCCGACAGCGCGGCTTCCACGGCATCGGGATCGGCCTGCGTGCGCGGCGGTTCCGGCACGGCCGCCGCCTCGATGACCTCGTCCTCGTCGCATTCGCCGCGGATGATGTCGTCGGGAAAGTCGAGGTACACCGGTCCCGGGCGACCGTAGAGCGAGTGGCGCACCGCCTGGTTGACGTAGTACGGGATGCGATGCACGTGCTCGATGGCATGCGCGTACTTGCAGTACGGTGCCGCGAGTTCGACCTGGCGCTCCTCCTGGAAGCCGCCCATCCCGTTCTGGTAGACCGGCGATGCGCCGCCGATCAGGATCATCGGCCAGCAGTTCTGCTTGGCGTTGGCGAGACCCGCAAAGGCGTGGATGACGCCGGGGCCGGATACGGTCAGGCAGCCTTGCGGCCGGCCGGTCAGGTAGCCCGCCGCATGCGCGGCATAGCTCGCCGCCTGCTCGTTGCGCATGCCGACGTAGGTGATGCCCGCCCGCTGCGCTTCTGCCGCGAAGCCCTGCACCGGAAATCCGACGATACCGAAGAGGTAGTCGACCCCCTGCTCCTTGAGACTGCGCGCCATCAACTGCGCGCCGTTGACTGCTGCCATGTGGTTCCCCCACTCCTGTTCGAGTCAAGCCGCCTAACGTATCTCGCCGGAGTTCGTGAAGCAAACTCGATGCGCGCCGTAGGGGCGACCCTTGCGGTCGCCCGTCCCGGAGTCTCGGTCGTCTCGGCGACGGGACGGGACAAGCCCGTCCCCTACGACCGTCTCCCCCGCATTCCGCAGCCAGGTCGCCGATGCCGCTTGGTATACTGCGCGGTTGCTCGACTCGGAGCCGCCGTGACCATCTACGTTTCCAGCCTTGCCGACATGCCCGGGCTTGTCCGGCGGTTCGGCGTGCGCGACCTCGTGTCGATCATCCAGCCGAATGCTCAACCCCCGACACCACCGGAAGTCAAGCCTGAACGGCACTACCGGTGTCCGGTCGACGACATCGTCGAACCCCGACCCGGCGAAGTAATGCCACAGGCCGATCACATCGAAAATCTGATCACGTTCCTCCGGACATGGAACGGCGAAGCGCCTCTCCTGACCCACTGCCATGCCGGGATCAGCCGATCCTCCGCCGTGGCGCTGATCGCGCACGTCCTGCAGACCGGCGATCCGGCCGAGTCCGTGAAGGCGCTGCGCGAGGCTTCTTCCTACGCGTCGCCGAACCGGCGCATCGTCGCGTTGGCCGACTCGATCATGGGTTTCGACGGCGCCCTCGTGCATGCACGCGAAAACATGGGCGCACCGATCTGGCAAACGGATCCCGACTACGTCAAGGAACCGGGCCGCTTCACAGCGCTGGACGTGTAGGACGACCGGCCGGACGCGTGGCCGCCTTTCCGGACTTCATCGGCGGCCGGGTGGCGGTCAAGGTCGGCGACATCACCCGCGAGGACGTCGACGCCCTCGTCAACGCCGCCAATGGCTCCCTGATGGGGGGCGGCGGTGTGGACGGCGCGATTCACCGGGCGGGCGGCCCGGCGATTCTCGACGAATGCAAGGCCATCAGATCCTCCCGCTACCCGAAAGGACTTCCTACGGGTGAAGCCGTTTTGACAACCGCCGGACGGATGACGGCTCGGCACGTCATCCACACCGTGGGTCCGGTCTACGGCAGCGTCGACGCCGAAGCGAAACTCGCGAAGTGCTACCGAAACTGCCTCGCTGTCGCCGTGGATCACGGACTTGCGACGATCGCCTTTCCAGCGATCTCCACGGGCGTCTACGGCTATCCACGCGAAGAGGCGGCCATCGTGTCGTCCCGGGCAATCCAGGTGCACCTCGACGAGAGTCCTCGAATCGAGCAGGTCCGACTGGTGTTCTTCGCCGCCGAAGACGCGGCCGCGTTTCTCCGTCACCACGTCTTCAGCTAGGCCCGTGGCCAAGCAAGGCCAACCGACCCAGGGCACGTATCTCTACTTCGCCTACGGCTCGAACATGTCCAGCGAACGCCTGCGCGGGCGAACCCCCTCGGCAATCTCACTCGGCAGAGCCCGGCTGCCCGGGTACGCGTTGCGCTGGCACAAGCTCGGCCGCGATGGTTCGGGCAAGTGCGACATCGAGCCGACGGACGTACCCGGCATAGCGGTCTGGGGCGTGCTATACCGAATCGACAGCGCCGAAAGGGACGGTCTCAACGCGGTGGAAGGTCTAGGCGTCGGCTACGACGAACACATGGTACGGGTGGTAACAGACACCGTCGTCCGCGAAGCCGTCACCTACAAGGCGAGGCCCGACAAGATCGACGCCGCGTTGCGTCCTCTGGATTGGTACAAGGCACACGTGCTGCGCGGCGCTACCGAACACGGATTGCCGGCGGAGTACGTGCTGCGGATCGCCGCCGTGCCTGTTCGCTATCCGCAGGAGTGAGCGCCGGCCTTACCGAGAAAAGCAAACCGGTACTTTAGAATGTCATGACAATCTAAAGCACTACCTCAGATCTGCAGCGTGTGACGGGCTTGCTAGCCCGGCCGAGACTTCCCGTTCCGCTATTGCCGTTCACTACCACGTACCGCCTCCCGCTTCGCCCGAACTTTCTCCCCGTACGCCGCGTAGCGTTCCCAGGCCATGAGCCCGTCGTGGGCGAAGTAGTCGTACTTCGGGCGTAGGGCCACCCGGCCTTTCGCCGGCTCGGTGTCGAACAGGCTGCAGTACTTCTCCGCCGGCTGATCGTGGCCGGTTCCCGGCGGCGCGTCGAGTTGGCGATCGTCCATGATGCGGTCGTTCTTGCCGAACGGGAACGGACCGTAGACATCCATCAGGCCGGCGAACCGGACCGGGTTCCGGTCCAGGGCTTCCTGGGTCACGGTCTCGCGGAACGGCTCCTGGGGCTGGAAACGGGGCCGCATGTATTCACACTGCAGCGTCATGCGCACGCCGGGTGTGGTCTTCGGGTACGAGCCGTGCCAGGTGTGGTTGCCCCAGATCACCATGGATCCCGCTTGAGCCTCCACCGCATGCGCCTTGTCCGCCCAGTACTTGCTCTCCGGCGGCGTCGCCTGACGACGCCAGCGGTGGCTTCCCGGGAGGAACGAGATGGCGCCGTCGTCCTTCGTGTAGTCGGTGAGCATCAGGTGCACATTGGCGTTGATGTTGATCGGGGGCAGCGCGTCCCGGGTCGGATCCAGGTAGTCGCCGTGAATTCCCGTGCGCCGTTCGCCGGGGCCTTTCACCCACGCGTTGACGAGGCTCAGGATGCAGTTCGTGCCGAGCAGGTATTGCACGAGCCCGAGGCCGGCGGGGTTGTAGGTGACCTTCTCGAAGATCGGGTCTTCCCAGATCAGGAACCGAAGCTGGTCGTTGACGTTGTCCCAGCGGTCGATGTGCGCATCCAACGATCCGAAGCGGTCGGCGACGACGCGCTCCACCGCCCCCTTGACCTCCAGGTGAAACTCCGGCGGCCCGACCTTCTCCGGCGGCACCACGGTGAACCCGAACGCCTCGAGTTCCGCGACGTTGGACTCCAAGCCGAGTTGCTTGAGCTCCCCGTAGAGCAGCGGCAGAGCGCCGGCGGACTCCCAGTTCTCTATCTCCATGCGCTTCCCTCCGAACCGCAGAGCGGCAGTTTGTCCGATGCGGCGCGTTGGCGACAAGACCAACGCTTCCACGCTTAGAATGGTTCGTGTCGCAACGAGGAGGGAAGCCATGGCAATCGAGCTGCGATTGTTCGGTCGAACCGGCGTGCAGGTCAGCAATCTGTGTCTGGGAACCATGCTGTTCGGCACCCGAACCACGCGGGAAGAGTCCTACGCCATCGTCGACCGCGCCATCGACGCGGGCATCAACTTCTTCGATTCCGCCAACGTCTACGGGCGAGGACGGAGCGAGGAAGTCACCGGCGAAGCGCTGAAACGCAACGGCAAGCGCGACCGTATCGTGCTCGCGACCAAGTTCCACGGCGGCATGTCGGACGACCCCAACGACAGGGGCGCGAGTCGACGGCATATCGTTGCGGCCTGCGAGGCGAGCCTCAAACGGCTGAACACCGACTACATCGATCTCTACCAGATCCACCGGCCGCGATCGGATACCGCCATCGACGAAACGCTGCGGGCGCTGGACGACCTCGTCCATCAGGGCAAAGTCCGCTACCTCGGCACCTCGACGTTCGCGGCCTGGCAGTTCGTCGAGTCGTTGTGGGCGTCGGAGAAGTACGGTCTCAACCGGTTCGTCTGCGAACAGCAGCCCTACAACCTGCTCGACCGGCGCGTCGAGCGGGAGCTCATGCCCATGGCAAGGACCTACGGCGTCGCCACGATCCCCTGGAGCCCGCTCGCCGGGGGATTGCTCACCTGCAAGTACCGGCGCGGCGAGGAACCGCCGGAAGGAACGCGTTTCGCGACCGCTAACAGGGTCCAGTCGCGTCGCTTCAACGAGCGGGTCTTCGACATCGTCGACGGGCTCGAACCCCTGGCCCGCGCCCACGACGCCACCGTGTCGCAGATCGCTCTCGCGTGGGTGATGGCGCAACCCGGGGTGACCAGCCCGATCGTCGGCCCGCGCACGATGGAGCAACTCGAGGACAACCTGGCGGCGGCGGAGGTGGAACTCACCGATGACGACCGTCAGGCGATCGACCGTCTGATTCCGCCCGGTACCAACGTGGCACCGTACTACGAGGCGGACTTCGGTCCGCACCGGTTTCGGGTGTAGGGACGAGGCCATCGGGAACGCCTCGTAGGGGACGGGCTAGTCCCGTCCCGGGCGCGAGCAGCCCATGGCCTGCGGGCGACCACAAGGGTCGCCCCTACGGAGTTCTGCGGCGTAGACTGACCGTTCGGCATGTCGAGGGTTCAATGATGTCCGATCCTGCGCAAGACGACGCCCCAAAGGTAGGCGGTCGCTACGCCAGCTACGTCACGGTCGTCTTGGTGATCGTCTACGTCTTCAATTTCATCGACCGCCAGATCGTCACGATCCTCGCCGAGGAGATCAAGGCCGACCTCGGCATATCCGATGCCCAGATCGGCTTCCTCTACGGGACGGCGTTCGCGGTGTTCTATGCGATCTTCGGCATTCCCTTAGGCAGGCTCGCCGACACCTGGACGCGCAAGAATCTCATCGCCATCGGGATCGGGTTCTGGAGCTTGATGACGGCGTTATCGGGCACCGCGCGCAGCTTCGCGTCGCTGGCGGCCTACCGGGTCGGTGTCGGCATCGGCGAGGCCAGTGCGACGCCGGCGGCTTTTTCGATGCTGTCCGACTACTTTCGGCCGGCGATGCGCGCCACGGTACTCGCGATTTACTCGAGCGGCATCTACATCGGCGCTGGGATCGGCATCTTCCTCGGGGGCTGGATCGTAGGTTCGTGGGAGTCCGCCTATCCGGATCCGTCGCTCGCACCACTCGGCCTGAAGGGCTGGCAGGCCGCCTATATCGCCGTCGGGCTGCCGGGCCTCGTGATGGCGGTGTGGGTGGCGACGCTGCGCGAACCCGTTCGAGGCTTGAGCGAAGGATTGGTTACGCCTGCGCATCCGCATCCTTTTCGGACGACGTTCCAGGAGTTGATGGCTGTCCTGCCGCCGTTCACGGTCTGGACCTTGGCTCGCGAGAAAGCCGACTCGCGGGTCATTGCACGCAACCTGCTTGGGGCAGCGGTGATCGCCCTTGTTGCCTGGGGGCTGATCGAACTCACTTCGGATCCCGAACAGTGGATCGCACTGGGCATCGGCACCTACGCGGCGTTCTCGTGGATCCAGGCGTTAGGCCTTCGGGACCCGGCGACGTTCGCGATGATGTTCTCCTGCCGGGCGTTCGTGTACGCGGCCGTGGGATTTCCTACCATCGCCCTGGTCGCCTACGCCTTCGGCGGCTGGGCGCCACCGTTCTTCATCCGGGTCTACGGCATCAGTCCGATGGAAGCGGGGCTCGTGTTGGGCCTGTCCTTCGCCCTCGGCGGCTGGCTCGGCACGACGCTCGGCGGCATCGTCGCCGACCGGCTGAAGCCCCGGACCGGCAATGCCCGGGTCTACGTAGGCCTCTTCTCGGTCGTCGGTATCGTGCCCACGGCGCTGGTCCTATTGCTGACCGACCACCTGATCACGGCCTACGTCTTCAACTTCATCGTCAGCGTATTCGCCTCGTGCTGGATCGGCGCCGCCGCAAGCACGGTGAACGACCTCGTCATGCCGAGAATGCGCGCCATCGCGTCGGCGTTCTACGTGTTGATGGCGACGGTCGGCCTAGCCGTCGGACCGTATACGGTGGGCGAAGTGAGCGATGTGCTGACCGGCAAGGGGATGGTGCCCAGCGAAGCGCTGCGTTGGAGCCTGTTGCTGTCGCTATCGTTCCTGGCGATACCGGGGATCCTGCTCTTGCTTCTGCGCGGGGAGTTGATCCCGGCGGAAGCGAGCCGACTCGAACGAGCACGCGCGGCCGGGGAGCCGGTAGGCGGAGAGGGATCGCAACCGTAAGGGGGCCTTGAGGCGACGCGGGATCGGACCTCCGCCGTGAATCGCTTGGAGATTTCACCTGTCGAAGAGCCTTGAAAACGCTGTGGCGTGGATCACCCGCTGCGTCGGCGTTTCTTCAGTTCGGCGATCTCCGCTTCGAGGCGTTGCCGACGAGCGGCCTCCGCATCGGCCCGTGCGGCCTCCGCATCCGCCCGTGCGGCCTCCGCATCCGCCCTAACGACCTCCTCGCCGGGCGTGCGCAGGTCGCGTCCGGTTTCCGGGTTGTAGAAACGCAGTTCGGGGCCCTTGAGCCATAGGTAGAGCCCGAGGGTCTCGCTCCACAAGCCGGTCTCGCCGTTCGGGAGCGTCCGCGTCAACATCGGTCGGTAGACCGTACCCACCAACGAGAAACCCTTGAGCGGCGGCTTCACGTATTCCGCGCGGGGATCGTAGAGGAAGTATTCCGACACGCCCCATTGTGCGTACCGCAGCTTCTTGCGGTCATCCTCCTCATGGGTGGTCTTCGACGTCATCTCCAACACGAAGGAGGGCGACTCCTCCTCCCAGAGTTTGAAGATGTCCCGATAGCGGTCTTCGACGCCGAAAGCGATGAAGATATCCGGCGACAGGTGCCTTCTCGGGTTTCCCGGCTCGTCGTATACGAGCATGTTCACGCCCACGTAGACGCCGGGTTGCGGATCGAAGTACGCCATCAGCGCATGGGCGGCATCCGCCAAGCGCCTGTAGTGCAAGGGTGTCTCCGCCACCGGCCTGCCGTCCGAGGTCGGATACTCAATGCCGTCGTCGAAGGCAATCGCTTCGCCCATGGATCGACCTCCTCCCGTGCCGCGTCCGCCGCTCGGATCCCGGATTATCCTTCGCTTGCTCGTCGGCCAGCCCGGGCAGTTCGCGAGTGCCGGCAACGTAGCACACGCCTCGTCCAACCCTCAATCGGCGATCAAGTCCGCCTGATTCCCCGTGTTTCCGCATCGGCGTTGCTCATGTGTCGACAACGCCGATTGTCGCCGTTGGGATCGTCGGGCACTGACCGTCATCGCCGATGCGAGCCGTGCGAAAAGGATGAAACTGCCGTAGGAAATCGACCGGACCCCGTAGCAAGGGGCGAGGCTATCGCGCCCGTTAGGGCGCGCCCTCGCCCGCGTTCGCGACAGAAAGTCCTCGGTTCGAACGAAGCGGGACGGGACAAGCCCGTCCCCTACGGCCTCGTCGGTCTGAGGCTGAGCCTCGCTGGCTACTCCGGCGTGCCGCCCTTGACGACGATGCGGTGCATGATCCGCGTCTCGTCGTAGTCGCGGACGGCGTAGTGCATCACCGAGCGGTTGTCCCAGAGCACCAGGTCGTTCAACTCCCAATGATGCCGGTAGACGAACTCCGGGCGTGTGCAGTGGGCGAGTAACCTGAACAGGAGCAGTTCGCTCTCGTCTTCCGGTATGTCGAGGATGTACTTGGTGAAGTTTCCGTTGACGTAGAGCGCCTTGCGGCCCGTCTCGTCGTGGGTGCGTACCACCGGATGCACCGAGTCCTCGACATCGGGTCCGAACACCTTGCCGGTATGAAACGCCTTCTTGTCGGCGATTTGGGCCCGGAGATCCTCGCCCAGGCTCTCGTATGCGAGGTGCTGATTCGCAAAGGCGGTGTCGCCGCCGGTCGACGGCAGACGCTGTGCGTGCAACCCCGTGATGATCGGCGGCGTCGGGTGCCAGGTCATGTCGGAATGCCAACCGCCACCGAAGGGATGCACGCCCCCGAAGAAGGTGAACTGCTTGGCGGCTTTGCTGCCGATGAACTGCACATGGTCGGTGTCGCGATGCTTGGTGGCCGGATGGGTCAGAAGGTCGCCCCAACGGCGACCGAATGCCTCGAGTTCCAAAGCCGAGAGCACCTGGTCCGGCAACACGAGCAAGTGGTGCTCGAGAAGCAACTCGCGCAGTTCGGCAATCACGTCGGCACCGCCGTGCCTCGCTAGATCGATACCTTCAACCCGGACACCCATTGCGACGCTGGCACGGGTCGTGTCCACGCCGAGTTGTTGCGCTGCTTCCGCCATTTCCCGCTCCCCGTTGGCCCTAACCACTGATCGTCATGTATAGAGGTGATCTTCGTCAAGGCACCGACGATGCGCCCCGCAAATCATTGGCCTGTGGCATCGCGGGCGGTTACTTCCGGTGCGGCCACAACGCGTTGTATGGCCTGCCTACATCCACGACCTCACAATGGAGGTTGCTGCGAAACGGGGGAAGTTGAACAATTCAAGATCGATGGCACGTAGCCAAGTCTTGAAGCAGCGAGTCCTACTGACGACTTCGGTTGACCATCTCGTTCATACGGACCCGAATGTCGGCAACGAGACGCACCGCATGCTCGTTGTCGAGGAAGAACTCCAAGTCTACTAGCCAAGTCAACACACTGTCGAGTGCGTCGTATTCCTCTCTGTCGGCGGGGTCAATTAGGTCTTCGGGTCGGGTCATGGGAATTACTCCAATTTGACAAGCGTTGTGGTGCCGGTCTAATCCCGGCAGTGTTGACCATCGACCACGCGCTCGATCAGTGCTTGCACGGCTTCATCGCCTGAGACTGCCACCTGCTTCGACCAGACAGTCTTGCTCCTTCTTCAGGGAGGCCACCGAGTCCGTGCTGACCTCGACCAGCGCCTTCCAGCGCTTCTCGGCCAGCACGCGAGCTTTCTTGGGCTCCTTTCGCAACATCTCAGCGAACCCCTCGTAGTCTATGTCGTCGATCGCTTTGCGGAACCGAAAGAGCTGGTCCTTGGTCTCGTCGATGTAGTCGTCGATGCACTTGCGCTGCTCGTCGTTCAGCCCGCGAATGTCGCGCTGCCTTTTCGACGAGGCGATCATGGTGACGAAGGCTTCGGAGTACTCGGCCTTGTCAACCATAAGGAACTTGGCGAACTTCTCCTCGATGGGCTCTTTCTTGTCGGGTGCGGCTGCTGCGACCAGTGCCATGACGCACAGCAGGCATGTGGCGGTGAGCACAAGATCGATGTCACCGACCCGGGCGAGTACCACCAAGCCGCTAGGAGTCCTGAAATGCGAAACGAGAGTGTGTGCGCCGATAGTCGACATGCTACTGTCGTGTAGTCCCCGTGCCCCAACAATCAATAAACGTATTGGACAGCGACTTTCCTCCCTGCCAACGGATCCGGGTTCAACGAGAAGCCCGACCGGGCCAGATATCTCCAACGCGCTCGCCATCGACTTGAGCTAGTCGCCGCATCGGAGCCTGTTGCCCATGTCCCGGTCGTCGGCGGCGCGATCCCTTGCTTGGTCATCTGCTCGACTCCGCGTTCGCACTGCATCGTCGGATCACGCCGGACCGGAGAAGGCACGCATGTATCCAATTCGTCCCTCGATGGGTCTC
Organism: Gammaproteobacteria bacterium; assembly: GCA_009846005.1. Taxonomy (GTDB): domain Bacteria; phylum Pseudomonadota; class Gammaproteobacteria; order Pseudomonadales; family Azotimanducaceae; genus VXYL01. Next base: position 167,640 of record VXYL01000070.1, read on the forward strand.
TAGTCGTACGACGTAGGACCGGGAAACACCATGCACACGGGAAGTCCCCCCTTCGCCGCGACCGACGCGCTGAAGTCGGACATCCAAGCTGCCCAAGCAGGGGAACCGGAGGCCACGCGCAATCTCGTTCTCCGATTCCAGGATGTGGCCGCGGGCTATGCGTTTTCGTTGCTCGGCGACTATCACCTAGCCGAGGACGCGGCGCAGGAGTCGCTGGTGGCGATGGTCCGAAGCCTCGGGCAGCTGCGGGAACCGGCGGCCTTCGTCGGTTGGCTGCGCACCATCGTGTTCAAGCACTGCGATCGCATCCGGCGGCGACGACACCTCGAGCTTGTGTTTCCGGAGGCCGAAAGCCTGATCGACGACCGCGAAACGCCGGACGAGGCCAGGGCCGTCGACGAGATCGGCACCCGTGTCCGGCATGCCGTGGCAGCGCTGCCCGCGGCCCAACGCGAGGCGGTCACGCTGTACTACATGAGCGACATGTCGGGACCCGACGTCGCGGCGTTCCTCGGACTTCCGGTTACGACGATCAAGAAACGGCTGCACGACGCCAGATCGGCACTCAAGAGGAGAACGGAAAAGATGACCGAGGACTTCCTGCACGAGCATCGTCCTTCCCGAGACGACGCATTCAGCGAACGCGTGCTACGCCTGGCGGCACCCAACCGCACCAAAGACGGGGAAGCGATCTACAGCCTGTTCGAGGCCGAGGACCATCCGAGCCGAAGCGAGTGGCGGGCGGGGCGGCTGTCGGACAGTCACGCCGACTGGCGGGTGTCGCGCGCGGCGTTCGTTCGCGAAAACGGAGCGGAGAGGCTGGTGGGGGCCGTGAACGCCTACGACCTTACGTTGCGCATCGGATCGGCGGATGTCCGGGCATGCGGCTTCAACGGCGACGTGCTGGACCCCGACCTGGGAAACCGCGACGACGTCTTGGCGTCGGCGTACAGGGACGCGGCCCGCGCCATGCGCGAGGCTGGCTACGACATGGCGGTGACCTTCGACGACGAAGCGTTCTGGCTGGACAACGGCTTCGCGCTCGGCTGGCGCGCCCTGGAGTGGCGCGTGGCGACCAGCGATCTGCCGAGCCGGCCGACTCCCCATCTTGAGCGAGTCGAGGCCGCGCACCGGGATGACCTAGCGGCCGCGTTCAACGACAGCCACGCAACGCTCACCGGTACCGTGCGTCGTCCGACCTATCGTCGAAACAAGCACCCGGGCTTGTTCATCGCTCACGCTTGGAACGGGCAGGGAGACAAAGGCGGACCCGCCGACGGCTATGTCAGCGTGAGCCCAGATCGTCGATTCACGTTGCCTATCGTCGACGTGTCTCGACTCGATGCCGGCGATCCAGATGCGCTGCTCGAAGCGCCCGACTGGCCGCACGATGTCCAGCTCGCCGACCCGATGCTCGATGTCCTCGACGCCGGTCGCCGCTGGCGTCTTCGGTCGGACCCGACGCGCCTCGTCGTGATACGTCTGGGTAATGACCTCGAATGCGTCATCGCCAGCGACGCTACCCTCTGGGTGGATGAAGTCGCTGGCGAAGCGGAAACCTGCCTCGCCGTGATCCGCGCCATCGCCGACGCCTGGGAGTGCGACGAGGTGCTGTTCGACCGGCTGCACTACAAGAGCCAGGTCGGCAAGAAGCTGCGTCAGATGGGCTCCTGCCGCCTGGCGACCGGGACGCGGCTCGGAAAGGCGCGGTGGTACGTGGTGCGGATCGTCGATCTGGCGTCGGTGCTCGGCAAGCTTGGCCCGATCTTGCACGCACGGTTAACGGCTTCGGCCCTAGCGGAGTGGCGCGGCTCACTGACCGTCGTCCTTCTGGACCAGGCAGCGACCGAACGCGTGACCATCGACTTCGGAGACGAGGGAGTAACGGTTGACGACGCACCCACGGTGCAATCGGACCATGCGATCGTTGGCGATCAAGCCATCGCCCAGCTATTGCTCGGCTGCGAAACCGCCGACGAGATCGTGGCCGTTAACGGCATCGACGTGCGCGGGGATGCAAGGCGTTTGCTATCCATCCTGTTCCCGGCGCAGTACCCGCAGATGGAGAACCAAGCGTTGTAGCCCTCGCCGTAGGGGACGGGCTTGTCCCGTCCCGCGCCGAGCATCGTTGCATCCTGCGGGCGACCACAAGGGTCGCCCCTACGGGACGGTCGAATCCTCAGACGCCTTTCAACGCGTTCGCCTTGAAAGCGCTCGCACCGGCGGCCACCCAAGGTCCGGTCGACGTGAAGAAACACCTGACGCCGATCTCGGCGAAGTGCTGGACGTTGTCGTTCATGCACAGCGTACCGGCGGTCCGGCCGGCGGCGACGATGCGCCGCAGCGAGTCCTCGATCTTCTCCTGCACGTCGGGGTGACCGACATTGCCGATGTGGCCCATCGACGCCGCAAAGTCCGACGGCGCGACGAAAAACACGCCGATGCCGTCGACTTCTAGGATCTCGTCGAGGTTCCGCCACGCCTCGATGTCCTCGATGAGTGCGATCAGCAGGGTCCCGTCGTTGGCACGGGCGAGATAGTCCCCGACGCCGTAGCCTTGACGGCTCGTGAACAGACCGCGCTTGCCTAGCGGCGGAAACTTGCCGCCCGCAACGACGTTCTCGGCATCGGCGCGGGTGTCGACATGGGGAACGACGATGCCCTGCGCCCCTCGATCCAAAGTGCGGTAGACGAGGGCCTGGTCGTTGCGGTTGACGCGGACCAGCGAGGTCATTCCCCAGATGTCGCAGGCCCGCGTGAGGTTGCCGAGATCGGCGGCGTCGACGCCACCGTGCTCGCCTTCGAGCCAGATGCCATCGAAACCGACGGGACCTAGGGCGTCGATATCGTCCGCATGGGTGACGCCGCCAACGATGAACGCGGGTTCACCGGCTTCGAGTTTGCGGCGGACCCGGTTGGGGCGTAGTTCCATGGGATTCCTTTTGTCGTAGACGGCTCGGGGACGTCAGGCTACCACTTGATCCAGCGACCGTGGGCGTTGCGAAGTACGGACAGCAACTGGGTTGAACGGCCGCCTTCCAGGCGGGTGACCACAAGGGTCTCGCCCTCCGACGAGACGTGGAACAACGGACGCGATTGGGCTGCCGCGCGCAGCAGCCCTGCGAAGGACTCCCGCGCCTGCACGGAAAACTGGTTCAGGGCGTGGCAATGGAACAAGCAAAGCGCGGCATCGGCGGGGGCCTCGGCGACGAGGTCCGGCAGCCACTCGAGCGCATCCCCCGCCTCCACGCGCGGCGGTTGCTTGAGCCACACCTCCCGCGCGCTCGCGAGCAGTGCGGCTCGATCGGCATGCTCGGGCCAGATCAATGCTTCGAGCCATCGGTATTGCTCGTCGTCAACGAGATCGATCGGATTGAGATCCACGCCGACGGCAAAGGACACGTCGGGAAAGCTCGACGGCAACGGCGGCATCTCGCCCCGGCTTTCGCACGCGATACGCACGGGGGATCGACCGGAACCGAAGGCGGCGCCGTTGGAATAGCGGTAGTCGAACCGGTTCCACAGCAGGTTGAGTCCCGCCCCGGCACCGATGTCGATCAGGGCGAGATTCCGACCCGTCTCCCGGGCGATGACGCAGAACGCCGGCATTAGGTGCGAACAGCGGCCCACCTCGTTGGTCTGCACGTTCCGCGCTCGAACGAGTTCCGCGATCCGGTGCGCGTGTCGCCGGCAGAACGCGTCGAACTCGTGGACCAAGTCCGCAGCGGGTGCTGCACCCTCGGCTACGCGTCGGTAATGATGCCCAAGCGGCGTATCCGGCGTGTCGGCGGCAACGTGCTTGACGGCGGCAAACAGCAAATTCGGGATCGGTTGCCCGGGTTGACATTCGCGGGCCAGGGCGAGCAAAGGCTCGCGAACGGCGACGTGTCGGGAGATCACGGCGTACGTCGGCGAATTGACGCTCATGCCGGAACCCCCCGGCGCACATTCGAGGTCGGCAAACGCGATGAACCGCGCCGCCAGCGCGGAGTCCGTGCGCCGTTGCCGGTTCAGGTCGACGTGACCGCGGCCCGGGATCCCGGCGTCCGTCGCGGCACTCGCGTTCGTCAAGGCATGTACGGCGTCGGACTCGGGCCCAACTGCGTCTCGAGCATGGGCTGGGCCATCTGCACGAACTCCGAGACCATCGGCCTGCTTTCCCGCGGATCGATGATTTCCTCGATGTTGAACGCTTCCGCCGTGCGGAAGGGGGACGACAGCGCCTCGAGCTTCGCCTCGATCTCGGCCTGCTTGGCCTCCGGATCGTCGGATTCGGCGATAACCCGGCGATAGGCCGCCGAGACGCCGCCCGAGATGTGCATCGAGCCCCAGTGGCCGGAGGGCCAGGCGACGCGTTTGAACATGCCGCTCGGGCGGTCGTGGCACTGCCCGGCAACACCGTACAACTGGCGGATGATGATGGTGATCCAAGGCATTCGCGTGCGCAGTGTCGCGCACAGCATCTTGGCACCGGCGCGCACGATGCCCTGGCGCTGCTGTTCCGGGCCCACCATGAAACCCGGCTCGTCCGCGAAGTAGATCATCGGCAGGTGGAAGGTGTCGCAAAGCTGCAGGAAGCGGATGACCTTGACGCCTGCGGACACATCCATGGAGCCGCCGATCCGTTTCGGATTGTTGATCATCACGCCGACCGGGTAGCCGTCGACGCGGGCCAGGCCGACGATGCGCGAGCGACCGTAGAACGGCGTGATCTCGAAGAACGACTCCTTATCGACCACGGCATCGATGATCTTGTAGGCGTCGTAGATGCGGCGCTTTTCCCGCGGAACGGCCGACAGCAGGTACTCGTCCCGGCGATTCGGATCGTCCCCGGTATCGACTCGGGGCGGCATTTGCCAGACGTTGTCCGGCAGGTAGCTCAAGAAACGCTTCACCATGTCGAAGGCTTCGGCCTCGGTATCGGCGAGGTTGTCGATCACCCCGCTGCCGTAGACCTGTGTGCGTTCGTCGCCCAAGTCCTCCTTGCTGATGTCGATGCCGAGCGCCGCCTTGACCACCGGTGGACCCCCCGGAAAGACCTGGCTGGTGCCCTTGACCATGACGTTGAAGTGGGCGAGGCAGGCGTCGACGGCTGGCAGCCCCGCAACGGAACCGAGTACCGCCGCCACGACCGGCACCTGGCAGAGCAGGTTCTCGACCCCGGGTGTCACGGGATTGGTAGGGATGTAGGTGCGCCCGATCTGCTCGAAGGTCTTGACGCTGCCGCCCGTGGCGTCGAGCAGTCGGATGAACGGCAGCTTCCAATCCAACGCCATCTTCTGGGCATGGCCGCCCTTGTTGCCGATGCCGCCGTCCGATGCGCCGCCGCGAACTGTGAAGTCACCCGCCGTCAGCACCGCTTTGCGGCCGTTCAGGTCGCCGAGGCCGATGATCATGTTGGAGGGGCGAACATGGACGAGTTTGTCGTTCTCGTAGGTTGCCGCTCCGGCGAATTGCCCGATCTCCTGGAACGATCCTCCGTCGGTTATGAGATCGATGCGCTCCCGAACCGTCAGCTTGCCGCGCCGGCGCTGCTCGGCGATGCCGGCGTCGCCGCCCATCTCCTCGGCGAACGCCCGCCGGCGTTTCATTTCCTCGATCTCCGGCTGCCAGACCATCACTCGTCCTCCCCAAACCAAGACCGCGCACTTTAACGCATGGAACAAAGACCTCGCGCCACACTGCCGGTCACAATTGGATGGAAACGGATGGACAAACGGATGGATTGGGCGCATGCTCTAATGGATGGAAACGGATGACCAAATGGATGGGCGGTTTCGACCATCCGAACCTCGCCTTGACAACGAGCTGCTCCGACTCGTCGCCGAGATCGACGAATTCAAAGGCGCGTGGCAGGCGATCGGACGTCTCGCGCCGGATCGGCTGGCCGGCCTTCGCCGCGTCGCCACGATTGAGAGTGTCGGTTCGTCCACCCGTATCGAAGGCGCGACGCTTGGCGACGGGGAAGTCGAGCGTTTGCTCGCCAACATCGAGGCCCGGTCCTTCGCGACCCGGGACGAACAGGAGGTCGTGGGCTACGCGGATGCCATGCAGACGGTTTTCGCCAATTGGGAATCCATCGAGCTAACGGAAAACCACATCAAGCAAGTCCATCTCGAACTGCTGCGCTACTCCACGAAGGACGAGCGCCATCGCGGCGAATACAAGACGCACCCCAACCATGTCGAAGCATTCGACGCGGACGGAAGGAGTCTAGGTGTCGTGTTCGAGACGGCGACACCATTCGAAACCCCCATGCGGATGGCCGACCTCGTTGGCTGGGCGCGCCAGAAACTCGACCGGCAGGATCTTCACCCGCTACTAGCGATCGGGGTGTTCGTTGCCACCTTGCTCGCCATCCATCCTTTCCAGGACGGCAACGGGCGGCTGTCCCGGATCCTCACAACCCTGCTATTGCTCCGCAGCGGCTATGCATACGTGCCCTACAGTTCGCTGGAGAGCGTGATTGAACGGAACAAGGACGGCTACTACCTCGCTCTCCGCCAGACCCAACGCTCGCTTGGAACCGCCACACCGGACTGGCAACCCTGGCTTTCGTGTTTCCTGACGGCATTGCAGCAGCAAAAGGACCTCCTAAGTCGGAAGATCGATCGCGAGCGGCTTCTCCTAGGCAATCTTCCCGACCTTTCCGCCCGGATCCTCGAGATAGCCCGAGAACGCGGCCGAGTCACTGTCGCCGATGCCGCCAAGGCCACCGGCACAAGTCGCAATACTGTCAAGGACCACGTCCGAGGCCTCATGACGGCGGGCCACCTCACAAGGCACGGGGCCGGGCGGGGAACGTGGTATGCGCCAGGCTGACCGTCTTGCGGAATCCCGTAGCATCGCACCCGACGGGCTTCTTCTTTACGGTACGCGGCTAGCGTATAGTTTTCCGATTCGTGCTGTTCATCGAGACATCGACATTCACGAGGTTGCTGCCAGAACATCTCGACGACGACGGCTACGCCGCCTTGCAAGCGTTCCTGAGCGTTCACCCGGAGGCAGGCGACGTGATCCGCGGCACCGGCGGGGTCCGCAAGATCCGCTGGACGATGCCGAGTCGCGGGAAACGCGGCGGCAGCCGAGTCATCTACTACTGGCTGGCGAAGGAAGACCACATCTACCTGCTCACCCTGTACGCCAAGGGTGCCAAGGCAGACCTGACATCAACCGAGCGCGAGGCGTGGCGCAAAGCCGTCACGGCAATCGACAATGACTGAACGCAACATCGCCGCCGAAGTTCTGGACGGTCTACACGAGATCCACGAGCACCGTGCCGGCAGGCGTACGCTTAGGACCGTCCACGTCGAAGCGCGGCCCCTTCCCACACTCACCCCGGAGGCGATCCGCGACATCCGCAACCACCTCGACGTCTCTAGGGCAGTCTTTGCGCACATGATCCGGGTTCCCGTCCGAACCGTGGAGCGTTGGGAACAAGGCAGATCAAGCCCTCCCGAATCGATCGCAGCCTTGATTCTCATGGCGCAGAAGTACCCAGACACGTTCGAGCGCTTGGCCGCCTTGTAGCTACCTTTTGCGCTCGGGGTAGGACCGTGGGCTACGATCCGACATTCCCGCGGAAACACTACGATCGTGTGGCCGACAAGGAGTGGACCCGCCTGTCACGCAACCGGCGGGGCGAGCTCAACTATCTCGTGCACATGGACGTGCTGCGGAAGCACATCACCGCCGACATGGATGTACTGGAGATCGGGGCCGGGGCCGGCATCTACACCAAGGAACTGGTCCACATGGCGCGGCGGCTCGTTGTATCGGATCTCTCCGAGGTGCAACTCGCCCTAAACCAAGACCATATGCGCGATCTCGGCGTTCTCGACCAGGTGGACGAATACCGGGTCTTGGATCTTGCGGACTTGAGCGCACTCGACGCGGCATCGTTCGACGCCGTGGTGTCCGTGGGCGGTCCCTCGAGTTACCTGCTCGACAAGGAGTCTGCCGGTGTGCGCCAAATCCTGCGGGTCTTGAAACCTGGCGGCATCGCGGTGGTCGGCGTCATGTCGCTGATCAATACCCTGGTGCTTTTCATGGGCATGCTACCCGCGGAGAAGGCAGCCAATGGGATCGACAACCTGCGCTGGATGCTCGAGACCGGATTCCAGGACCGGGAACATAGCCATCAGACCGAACACTACTGCCACATGATGACGAGTGCGGATGTGGACGCCCTCCTGGCGAACGAGGAAGTCGACGTCGTGGAGAAGCGTGCCGCAGGCGTGTTGGGCATGGCGGGAGAAGACGCGCTCAACGCAGTCCGCGAGGACGAAGAACTGTGGGCGCTCGTCGTCGAGAGGGAACTCGCTTGGTCGAAACTGCCGGGCACTCTGGACCTCGGGGACAACATCGTCTATGTGATTCGCAAACGCTGACTCGGTTGTGCTCACCGCGCACAGGCTGCGCAAGGACGGTTGGGAGAGGCCGTGAGCTGGAACGGAAACACGGCATGTCGGTCGTGGGACCGGGCATGGTGGACCTGCGCGACCCGTTGAAGGTGATGGACCGGGTGCAATTCGGGTACGACGTCACCGGTCCCGACATGCCGGCCATCGGCTAAGGGTGGCGTAGGGGACAGGCTTGTCCCGTCCCGCCAGACCTTGGCTCACGCCGGCACGGGCGATGACAAGCATCGCCCCTACGAGGTAGGGGTCCGCACGACGCCGTCGGCGATCAAGGCGTTGACCTCCTCCTCCGACAAGCCGGTTTCGGCGAGGACCTCACGCGAGTGCTTGCCCAGCGCTGGGGATGCCGATGTCGTCGACAACGGTGTCTCGCTGAACCTGACCGGAGGCGCGACGACGGTCATGCCGCCGACCTCTTCGTGTTCCAAGCGCGTCAGGTAGCCGTTCTCCCAAACGTGGGAATCCTCGAAGATCTCGTCCTTCAACCGGTATTCGCCGGCGGGCAGGCCGGCGGCGTCGAATTTCGCGAGCCAACTCGACGTGGTTGCCTCGGCTAGTCGGGCAGCAGAACGACGCCGCATCCGGCTTGTGTGCGCCGCAATGTCGTCGATCTTGAAGTTCGGATCCGTCAACGCCGGGTCTTCGATGCCGAGGAGCTTGGCGACTCTTACTTGGAGTCCGCGGCCACCGGCCGCGATGACGATGTAGCCGTCCTTGGTCTCGAAGAAACCGTAGTAGGGCGGGCTGATCGATGGCTTCAGGGTCTCGCGTTCACTTAGCACGTCGGCCAGGGTTCGACCCTCTGCGAAGGCCGCCTTCAAGTGGTCGACGAAACCCTTGCGCCAACCGTCCACGGCGTCGACGTGGTGGATCGAGTTGTTCTGGATCACGAGCGCGGCCTGTAGAAGCGACACGTCGAGCTTCTGGCCTACGCCCGTTCGCTCCCGGTTGTAGAGCGCCGTGGCGATGCCCCAGGCCATCAACAGCGCCGCCGTGTAGTCCACGAACGGATCGGCCGGCGGCCTCGGGCCCGATTCCGTCATCGGCGTCATGCCCGTGTATGCCTGCAGAAGGATGTCCATGCCCGGCTTGCCTGCCAACGGCCCCTGCGGGCCGAAAGCGGTGTTCTGGGCGTAGACGATGCGCGGGTTGGTTCGGGAGACCGTAGCGTAGTCGAGGCCGAGCTTCTCGCCTTGGCCAGGACGGAAGTTGACGATCGTGACATCGGCCTTGTGCAGCAAGCCCTGGACGATCCGGGTGATTCGAGGATCCGAAAGCTGCAGCGCGATGCTGCGCTTGCCGCGGTTCTTGTTGAGGTACTGGCGCGCCTCGGTGGGCGAGAAGCGGGTGCCGTTGCGCCTCGCGTCGTCGCCCACCAGTGGCTCGACCTTGATGACGTCGGCACCGCCATCGGCGAGTAGCTGGCCGCAGTACGGCGCGGCGATGAAGCGGCCGAGTTCGACGACCTTGAGTCCGGTATAGGGTCCTTGCACGCTTGCTCCTCAAGGGGTTTGATCGGCGCGGGACGCCACAAGGGCGTCCCCTACGGGAGGTTTTTGGCGTGGCTGTCCAGTAGCGGCAGGACGACGTCCGCGCCAGCGGACGGCACCGACAGGATGGCACGGTCGATGCCAGCTTCCCGGTAGAGATCGAGCACGGCGGCATCTGACGGCGCGCCGAACACGTTGATGGACAGGGTGGCGATGTCGCGTTCCGCGGCGTCGGCCACGGCGCGCAGTCGAGCGACGCCTTCGTGGGGATCGAATCCGCCCCGGGCACGCGGCAGCCAGCCGTCGCCGTAGTCGACCACGCGACGCAGGGTGTGGATCGACTCGCCGCCGATGAGGATCGGCGGATTCGGTTTCTGTACCGGCTTCGGGTAGGACCATACCGGGTCGAAATCGGTGAACTCGCCGTGGAACTCGGGTTCTTCTTCGGCCCACAAGGTTTTCATCGCCTTGGCGCGCTCGCTCATCACCCGGAACCGGGTGGCGAACTCGGTGCCATGGTTCTCCATTTCCTCCGCGTTCCACCCCGCGCCGATACCGACGTCGACGCGCCCGTTGGAGAGCAGGTCGAGGCTGGCGATCTCCTTGGCGGTGACGATGGGGTCGTGTTCCGGCAGCAGGCAGATGCCCGTGCCCACGCGTAGGGTTGTCGTCGCCGCGGCCGCGGCCGTCAAGGCCACGAAGGGATCCAAGGTGTGCCAGTACTCCCTCGGCAGGTTCGCACCGCCTGGCCATGGGCTCCGGCGGCTGGTGGGAATGTGGGTGTGCTCGGGGACGAACAGCGATTCGAAGCCCCTCGTTTCCACCTCCCCGGCCAGGTCGTCGATGCGGATCGCGTAGTCGGTGGCGAACATACAGATGCCGATTTTCACGGTTGACTGGCTCCTTGTTGGTTGATCGCGGAACGGGCGACGACAAGCGTCGCCCCTACGGTGAAACCGTCCGTTCCTTCAATGTTCCATCACCGCGCCGCCGTCCTGGTTGATGGACTGGCCGTGGATCCACGACGCGGCCTCGGTGCAGAGATAGGCGACGAACTCGCCGACCTCATCGTCGCTGCCCCAGCGGTTGACGGGATCGCCGGGGCGCCTGCGCTCGGGGCGGTCGTCGGGCCTGACGTCGTCCATCCGCGACGTGTCCACCGCGCCCGGGCATACGCAGTTCACGTTGACGCCCCGCGGTCCGAACTCCCGGGCCATGGACTGGGTCATGCCGATCATGGCGAAGTTGGCGGCGTTGTAGGCCAGCGTGTTGGCACTGCCGCGTTTGCCCGCGATCGACGCGATGTTGACGATCTTGCCGCCTTCGTCCTGGCGGTAGATGTGCCGGATGACCGCCTGGGTGCACAGGAAGGTGCCTCGGACCTTGACGTCGACCACGCGCTGGAAGAGATCGGGATCGAGGGTCTCGACGGTGGTGCGATCCGCACCCCGGGCGATGGCGGCGTTGTTGATGAGGATGTCGATGCGGCCGAGTTCGTTGACGATCCGGTCCACGGCTTCGTTGACCTGCCCCAGGTCGGCGACGTCGAACACCAACGGCAACGCGCGCCGTCCGCAATCGCGAATCTGATCGGCGACACTCTCGACGTCGCGCCACCCGAGGGCCTTTTCGTCATCCGGAAACGTTGCCGGATCGCGGCCCGTACCGCTGATCGCCACGTCCGCGCCGAGACGCGCCAGCGCCACCGCGGCGGCCCGGCCGATGCCGCGCAGTCTTCCCGCGCCTGTAACCAGGGCTACCTTGCCTTCGAGTTCCGCCACGATCAGGCCTCCGTTCCAACGACGCCGGCTTCGACAAGACCGTCGATCTCCGGGCCGGCGAGGCCCAGATCGGACGCGAGCACCTCCCGGGAATTCGCGCCCAAGAGCGGTGCCGCCTTGATCGGCACCTCGCTTTCGGACAGCCGCGCCGGCCAGCCGAGCAGCTTGATCGGGCCGACTGTGGGATGTTCGAGTTCGTGCACGAAGCCGCGCTCGACAAGGTGCGGATTCCGGTACAGGTCGCTGGTATCGAGCACCGCGCTGGCCGGTACGCCACCTTCCGCGAGTTCCCGCATCGCGTCGTACTTGCCCCGCTCAATCGTCCACTTGGCGATTTCGGCCTTGATCGCATCGCGGTTACGATAGCGGTCCCGGGGATCCTGGTAACGCGGGTCGTCGAACAGATCCTGGCGCCCGATCACCCGGCACAGCGCCTCCCACATGCGGCCCGTCACCGCCATGATGTAGACGTAGTCGTTCGCGCCGTCGCCCTTGCAAGGGTAGAGGCTCATGTTCGGCGTCGCACCATTGCCCGAGCGACCCACGGCCCGCTCCCCATAGCGGCCGCTGGCGGTGGCGGTGCGCAGGTAGTAGGTCATCGCCTCCTGCATGGAAATCTCGATGAGCTGACCCTTGCCGGTGTTCAGCCTCTGCACGTAGGCGGAGACGATGGCGAGCGCCATCTGCACGCCCGTGCCGGCATCGCCGGTCGTTGGTCCAGGTCGCATCGGCGGTCCCTCGGCCTCGCCGGTGATCGAGAACGCACCCGCCGCCGACTGCGCCACCATGTCGAAACACTTGTAGTGCGACCACGGCCCGGATGTGCCGAAGCCCTTGATGCGACCGTAGATGATGTCGGACCTGACGGCCTTGCAGGCGGCGTAGTCGATGCCGAGTTTCTCGACGACGCCGGGGCCGTAGTTCTCCACGAAGACGTCGTAGTTCGGCAGCATGTCGAACAGCAGTTGCCGCCCGCGCGGCTTTGACAAGTCGAGGACGACACTGCGCTTGTTGGAGTTCCAGACCATGAAGTACTCGCTGCTGCCGCCGATGCCGCGACCGGGGTCGCCGTGACCGGGACGCTCCACCTTGACCACGTCGGCACCAAGCCAAGCCAAAGCCTGGGTGCAGGACGTTCCCGCTTCGTACTGCGTCATGTCCAAGACGCGCAATCCGTCAAGTGCTGGCATCCGCTGCTCCTTGTCGTTCTACAGGTGGTTCGCGAGGTCGTCCGCGATCTGGGCCGGCGTTACCCTGGGTTCGTAGCGGGCCACTACCCGCCCTTCGCCGTCGACGAGGAACTTGGTGAAGTTCCAGGCGATGTCGGGGTTGCCGTCGGATCGGGGCTGCTCGGACTTCAGGAAATCGTAGAGGCCGCAGGCGCCGTCGCCGTTCACCGCGATCTTGGCGAACATCTGGAAGTTGGCATCGTAGGTTGAGCGCGCGAATTCCAAGATCTCTTCGTTCGTGCCGGGTTCCTGACGACCGAACTGGTTGCAGGGGAATCCGAGCACCTTGACCGCACCGTTTTCTTCAAGGGTACGCAGACCTGCGTACTGGCGCGTCATCCCTCACTGACTTGCCAGGTTGACCACGAGACACGCGGCGCCCTTGTACTTCTCGAAGCCGAGCGCTTCACCCGTGATGGTGTCCATGGTGAACTCGTGGAAACGCGCCATCTCGTCCATCCCCCCTCTGCTATTCTTCCTCAACGTCGGGAAACGTTGTCACTTGAATCGATTCTGATGCCGTCATGGTGTCTTTCGCTTGTCAGCCGAGTTACTACTCGCTGGCATTGGATAGCCGGTCGATTATTGCGAAGTGGAGTGGGTTAGCAAGTCATGAGTGCCACCGAACTCACCCTGGACGAGAAACGACGCTTCCTCGCCGACGGCTTCATCGTCATCCGCGAAGCGGTACCCAGGGAACTGACCTTCCGGGCGCGACGCGCCGTCAACATGCATGCCGCACGGCAAGGCGTTCGCCGGCCCTACCACGACCTGGCCGGGGACAGCCCGCTTCCCGACCTCGTCAACAAGAGCCGCTTGGGCGAGATCATGCGCAACACCATGGGCCCCTACGATCCGCCGCAAACCGCGTTCGCCGCGGTTCTCTATCCCCAGGCCGAGACCAAGGCGCCGAACTACGGCTGGCAACCCCACGTCGACGGGATGTGGTACTCGCCGGAACTGCCGTCGGCGGACGAGGTCGATTCCTGGGAAGCACCGCGAACGCACCACTTCGGCAAGGGTAACGCCACCGAGATGGGCGCCAACAAGACACCGTTCTTCCAGGATCCCGGGTGCACCTTGGCACTCGGCAGCTTCACGGCGTTCGTCGGCGTCGCGCTCAACGATCAGACGGAGTTCGGCCGCGGCAACCTCTGCCTCCTCAAGGGCGCCCACGAGGACGTCGAGGCGTTCTTCCGCATGCAGCGCGATGCCGGGGGGAATGTCGGTCCGGAGGGTCCCGGATGGCCGCGGCTGGCACCGCGCAAGGACGGTGGCGTGTCGCTGACTCCCATGCCACAGCCCGTGCGCGAGAAGTTCATCGCCGATGCGGAGGTCATCGATGGAGTCGCCTGGCCGGAACCAACGCCGATCCTGCTCGACGAGGGCGATGCCGTGATCGCCTTGCACGCCTGTCCCCACGGGGGAAGCGTCAATGCCGGGGCCGACCCGCGCATGAACATCTACTTCCGGCTACGCCACGAACGACCCGGCGGCGCGACGGTCCTAGGCGACAGCGACCACCCGGACCGGGGCTGGGAGGGTGAGTTCCTCGACTACGCCGACGACTACGATCCGTGGCGGGTCGCGGTCGACGCCATGTGCGATCACTGGAGCGAATGGGACGGCATGGCGGACGTGGTGGCCCAAGCTCGCGGCGACGCCGAGGAGTAGTGCTGACTGGCCGGCTACCCTTCGCCTTCGCGAACCGGGATTACCTCTACGCCGTCGAAGCGCGCAGCGACACGTCGATCGAACGTATACAGGGCAGCATCGGCTCGTAGGCAGGCCGCGATGATCATCAGGTCAGAGAAGTCCGCGGCCCCGGTGTGATAGTGCGTTGCTGACCAAAGGACGTCGCGCGCCTCCTCCAATACGATCTCATCCGTCACGTGCATTTCCAGCAACGTCCGCTCTATCTGGTCGCGCGAAAATCCGTAGGACCGTTCGAGCACTCGTACGAGTTCGACAAGTACCTCACGACAGACGTAGGCGGGGTTCTCCGCCGTCAGCGACTCCGCGACATTCCGCACGGCTTCGGACTGCTCCGGGTGATCCGCGACTAGGTATCGCACCAAGGCGGCGGTATCGAGAGCGATCATGTGCGTCCACCATGCTCGACGGCCCGCTCCATGTCGGATAAGCCGATGGGTGGCCCCTCATACTTCAACGTCCCGAACAGCCGACCGATGGGTCGCACACGGAAAATCCGCACTTCGAGCGGCAGAATCACGTAGCGAACCCGGTCCCCGGGCGACACCCCCAATGCTTCACGGACCGGTTTAGGGAGTGTTGTCTGCCCTTTCGATGTAAGAACTGACTCATTCATCCTTGGAAAACTCGCCTAGTTCCTTACTCCAGGAGACAATTCCACACCAAAATCGATTTGGCAAGGACACGGTGACGGGGCCATATTGCTCGCGCCGGCCAGCTAATGAAGTACCCTTCGGGGCCAGCGAACACGAGCCAAACAACCATGAGCAATGGTCTCGCGATCAGTCTCTTCCACGGCAACTGGTTTCTGCGCAACGAACCTAGGCTGAATCTGAGCGACAAGGAACAGGCGTTCATCGGCGCGGCACTCGGTCAAACGCCGAAGCGCTGGGATGGCGAACCCGACGAGTCGCGCATGGTCGATTTGCTCGCCGACGATGGCGACCTTCTCGACAGGATCGGTTCCCGCCTACTCAACGTCGCCATCGGCATGCGCGGCTGCGGGGCGACGGTCAGGTTGCTCCTCGAGCGCGGTACCAAGTTGGATGTCGACAAGTCCGCCTACAACGTCCTTCACGAGGCGGCCTGGGCCGGCGCGACGGACACCCTCAAGGCGGTGTTCGAATCGGGTGCGTCGGATGCGACACCGGTATCAGTGAAGAAACCGCATACCGGCTGGCCCGACAACGTGTCGCTCATGTATTGGGTGGCGTGGGGCGGCTATCCCGATCTCGCGAGACTGCTCATCGCCCACGGTGTCGGCATCCATCATGAACTCCCGATCAAGGGCAATGGCGAACGGGGCACCACGTCACTGCACGAAGCGGTTGCGCCTGGCCCATGGACGGACGACAACGCCCTGCGTTCGAACCGGGGAAAACGCGAGGTGGCCCAAATCCTCATCGATGACGGCGCCAACTACGATGCCTATGCCGCCTGCGGGCTCGGCGATGTCGACCGGTTGCAGGCGCTCATCGATGCCGATGCGAAGGCCTCAAGGGCGGTCGACGGGTACGGAATGACACCCCTGCACTGGGCGGCGCGGGCGGGCGCCGTTGAGTGTGGAAGGGTCCTCCTGGCGCATGGCGCGGATATCGACGCCGTGAACAAGACGCGCAGGGCGCCGCTGCAATTGGCCGCGGAAGCCAACCAGGCCGAGATCATCCGCCTGTTCGCCCGGCACGGTGCAGACCTGAACACCCAGGACCGAAAGGGCCGAACGCCGCTGCACCGCGCGACCTATGAAGGCCAAGTCGCGGCTGCCGAGGCCCTGCTTGAGGCTGGCACCGACCCCACGGTGGTGAACAAGAGCGGCAAGAACGCCTTCGAAATAGCCCGCAAGGACGCCAGGCACTTAAAGGAGTGTGCGTGAGCCCGAAGCCCTCTGTGAGCTCGCGCCGCCGAAACACGTAGGGGACGGGCTTGTCCCGTCCCATGCCCAGGGTGGCGAGTGGTATATGGATACGGCATGCGGGCGGGGGAGCGACCGTGGGGCGCGATAGCCCCCCGGCTTACGGGGATCGCCCGGCCGATCTGTCCTCGGCGTTTCGGTGAGCCCGAAGCTGGGCCTCCGCCTTGGCCTTCTCGGTGGGTGATTCGATCGCCTTGAGGAGTTGCTCGGCGGCATCAGTGTCGAATACCCGCAATCGGCTCGCCATCATGGATCGCAGAGCCCGGTCGCGCACGGTCCCGGACGGATACTCCATGGCGGCATCCATCGCCGCTGGAAACTCCCTTGCGGACCAGATGGCGAACACTCGTGCCACCAACGGCGCGGTTTCCGCTTCGCTGCCGAGTGTTGTGGCCCAGCGCACAGCTTCCGATGGCTCTCCCCTTTGCACGAGCACCTGAGCAGCCCGGATTCGCAACGAGGTGTCGTCGACCTGCTCGGCAAGCTGCTTCGCCAGTTCGGGGTCCGACTCCTGGATGCTGGCCAACACCCAGCCAAGGGTGTTGCTTCGAATTGGGTCCTCCAGGTCCATCGTCCACGCGACGGCCCACTCCGGATCTTCACGTGCCAAACGGCGACCAACGCCCAACGAATAGCGTTGCCGATTGCGCAGATCCAGCTCTTCGAAGGCCGCAAGCGCAATGTCCAACTGGCCTTGCCCGAGGATCACAGAGAACACGCTAATCTGGGCGGCGAGCCGAGCCTGCCCTTCCGGCAGGATCGCCACCAGGGACTCCGCCTCCGCCAAGTCGGACCTCGCGAGGGCCGCGAAGGCCGATCCTGCTAGGCTCGCCAGCTCGCGCTCGTCTTGCGTTAGCAGCCAGTCCACCGCCGCGCGGGCGTCGGTGTCAGCCCAAGCGTCCATCACTTGGCCGAGCCAAAAGCCCCGCAAGTCCTCGTTCCCCTCCCAGTCGAGTAGTGCCGCCAGCGCGCCAATCGGATCCTTGGCCGCCCAAGCCCCCGATACGGAAACAACCTCACCGTACCGAGCCCTGCCGTCCGTGACCGCGGCGATTCGAGCCAACGCCTCCTCGTAAGGTTCGTCGGCGCGAGGCGGAGCAACGTGTTCGATCGCGACGAGGCCTGGCTGGGTGCCAAGCCGTTCGGCAATCGACGTACGCTCTGAGGCTGTCAGATCCAGGTCGAGAATGGCCCTGGCGGCGTCCTGCTTGATGGACCTCGAGAGACTTGACGCCCGCGCCACCGCCACCTCGAGGTCCACGTGTGCCCAGGCGCGGAATACCGCCTCCAGGACAAGGGGCTTGGCCTGGCTGCGCAGGGCGTGTTCGACGGCTGCACCGGGGTCAAGGGACGCGAAGCGCACGTAGAGAATGCGGGCCGCGTCGTCTCTCTGCGGCACCCTAGGCTCCGCGGCCAGCCCCGCGAGCAACGCTTCGATCCGCTGCCGGTCAGCTTCCGCGACGAAACGGTAGAGCGCCGCATTGCGCTCGAATCGGTTCCCGATCGCCATGATCGGAGCCAGAGCACTTCCGGTCGGCGTTTCGGATGCGTCCGGGTTCGTTTCCGCCGCGGCGACCGACAGTCGAGCGCCAATGCATCCCATCGACACGAGGGCGTAGACGGCAACGATGATGATCGCTCGTCGCCCCAGCATCAAGAAGCTTCCTCCTCATCCTCCGGCGGCAGGTACCTGCGGTAGCGCTCCGCCCTGCGTTGCCTCGGATCGATGTCGGTGAAGTGCGCATACAGGATCTGCGCGGCGGCAATTTGCTGGTTGGGCGTTTTGATGGAGTCGAACAGGCGTTCCGCCAAGGACACGTCGTGGCCCACGACGCTTGGCATCATGGCTGCGGCGGCGCGGTCGCGAGTCGGACCGCCGCGCGATTCCAACAGGGCCCGGACGGCACCGTCGGGATCCGTGCGAACCCAAGTGTTGAACACCTGCACGACGAGTCTCTCTCGCTCCGTCTCCGGTTGGAAGTCTCGCGCCCAAGCCAATGCCTGCAGGGCGTCGCGGTGTACCTGTTGCCCGACGAGATGGGGCGCGGCTGCAGCCCGCAAGGCGGGGTCGTCAATGGATTCAAGCAGTCGCATGGCCTCGCCGACATCTTGGAGTGACACGAGACCGAGGAGGTTCGAGACTTCGCGTGCACGAATACGTCGATCAACGGAAAGCGCCCACTCAAGGGCGCGCTGCGGCGACCGCTGGCTGATCAGGTTCTGGCGCAGCGCCATCGTGTTTTGGGCTTGCTCCTCGATGCCGAGCGACTCGAACAAACGCAGGGCTCGGTCCAAATCCGTGCGTGCGAGCGTCCACAACACGCCGCCCGCTGCCCCTGCGCGTAGCGCGTCCGGAAGGTCCGCAAGGCGCGCGATCGCTTCGCCAGGGTTGTATTCGGCCAGTGTGGTCAGGACGGCAGGAACGTAGACTTGCATGTCTGCGTCATTCAGGCCCAACGACCACGAAAGCGCCGCCTGCGCATCGTTCTTGGCCCACTCCGAAACGATGCGGGATCGAAGAATCCGCCGGATCGGCAGGTGCGGAGCAAAGCCCCCTCCCGACACGCTCACCTGATAGACATCGTCGGTGTCCCACGATTCAACGGCCGCCAATGCGGCAACAGGATCCTTCAACACCCAATCGAGCGCGATTTGATCGACGAGGATCTGGCGTACCAGGGCGTCTTCCACGCCAATCGCGCGGTTCCACGCATCCGCGTATGACTCGCCTTCGCGCTTGGCGTAGCTTCGTGCTTCGATCTGGGCGAGAAGGTACGCGTTTGGCGTGAGCTGGGCCTTTCCCGTCATGAGTTGAACCCCGCGCTGCAGGTTGCGGTCGGGTCCACTCTCGTCCAAACGCGCCACCATGGCGCGCAACTCAGCACGCGGCAGGTCAAGTTCAAGCAAGGCCCGGGACGCCACTGCCCTGGCAGAAGGGTGCAGCGTGCCCGCGCGTGCCGCAGCGGCATCGGGCTCGAGTTGCCCCCAGGTCCGAAAGATCGCCGCCACCCACGAAGCCTTGGTCGAGCTCCGCAGCGCGTGTTGAAGGGCCGCTTCGGGATCCAGCACCGCGAAACGGATGTAGAGCACGCGCGCAACGTCGGAGCGGTGTCGCGTCGCCGGTAGCGTCTCGACCTCCGCTAGCCACTGCTCGAGGTGCCCCTGCGTTGCATCCGCAGTCAGGGCGTATAGCGCCGCGTTGCGGGAGAAGTCGTCTTCAATCCAGGCGATGTCGGCCAACGTCGCCGTGTCGCGTTCGAGGACGGGAACCCGGGCGGCCTCCGACCGCGATGGCGTCGCCGCCAACTCCTCATCGAGGGATCGAAGTTCGCCGGGGCTCAAGAAAAACCAAGCGACCACGAGCACCATGCCCACCGCAACCAGGGCAAGCCATAATCGCCTTCGCTTCCGCGATGCTTGCCTTGATTCGCTAGCCTTGGGCATCGGGATACCGGCCGCGCAGGAACGAGTGGACGACGCCAGAATAGCATCGGGCGTCGGGCTAGGCGTAGTCGTCGCCGCAAAACACGGGGTCCGGCACCTGTATCATTCGGCGGCCATGGAAACGCCGGTGATCGACGCCCAGGTCCACGCCTACGAGCGCGACCGTCCCGAGCGGCCGTGGGTCGGTTTTCTCCACGGACCACCGGAAGTGACTGGCGATCAGATGGTCGCCGCAATGGACGAGGTGGGCGTCGATGGCGCGATCCTCGTCTCGCCCTACAGCATGTACCGCTACGACGCGAGCTACGCATTGGAGGTCCGCGCCAGGCATCCCGGACGATTCGGCCTGGTCAAGCCGTTCGACCCCGGTGCCGACGATGTCGCGGAACAAGTGGAGGACTGGGCGCGCCTCGACGGGGTAGTCGGTGCGCGGATCATGCTGCCGGACCCGTTTGCGGTGGAAGCCGACGACCCGGGTCTCAACCGGATACTTGCAGCGGGCGCCAAGACCGGATTGGCGGTAAACGTCCTGTGCTGGGGCAATGCGCCCCTGCTTGGCGGCTTGGCGGAACGCAATCCCGACACGCGAATCGTGCTCGACCACCTCGGACTGCGCCAGCCGTTCCAGCCGCCCGCGCCACCCGAACCCTTCGCCGATTTGCCCAGGGTGCTGGCACTCGCCCGATACGACAACGTCGCGATCAAGATCACCGGTGCCTGCACCCTGTCACGCGAACCGTTTCCCTTCGTCGACATCTGGGATCCCCTGCAACGCATCTTCGACACGTTCGGCATCGAGCGCTGTCTGTGGGGAACGGATTGGACGCGGGCGGTGGCGCTAGTGAGCTACGCCGAGGGCGTGAACGCGTTCCGTGACACGAGCCGTCTCAGCGACTCCGACCGGGCCGCACTCATGGGCGGCAACGCGGTACGTCTATACGGATGGCAACCGACGCGGTAGGACCCGATGAGGGAATTGACGATCGACTAGAATTGACGACAAGAGGGGGCAAGGGAGGAAAACATGACCCATTCGCTGACGCTGGAACAGAAACAAACGCTCTACGACGACGGCTACATCGTTCTGAAGAACGCCGTGTCGCAGGAACTCGTCGACGCCGCCATCGACCGCATCCGAAATCCCGAAGAGGGTGTCTACGCCGGCGGCACCAAGGAACTCACGGACCTCGTGAACGCCTCCACGGTCACGCCCATCCTTCACGAGGCGATGGGCTACTTCGATCCGCCCATCGTCTGCCAGGTAGGCGCGAACCGGGTGCGCAAACCCGGAGACCACTTCAACAACCTGGGCTACCGGGACAAGGACCAGCCCTACTACGGGGCGGAATCTCACATGGACGGGCTGTGCACCATCGGCGTGCCGCAGGACGTCCAAACAGGCACGCCGGATGAAATCTACAACCACTACATCACGTCGGGTCCCAAGGGCGATATCGGGCGCAGTCCCGAGGTGATGGGCCACAACAGCGTGCCGTTGTTCGAAGATCCCGATATGACCTTGGGAATGGGTAGCTTCACGGCGTTCGCGTTTGTTTGCCTAAGCGACCAGACCCGGGAAGGTTGCGGCCAGACCGCGCTTTTGCGAGGCGCTCATCACGTCACCGAGAAGTTCTTCCAGTGGCAACGCTCCGTCAACGACTGCATCGGCCCCGAAGGCCCGGGCTGGCCCCGTCTCAACTACAACGCCACGAACCGCTGCGGACACGTCTACCTTCCGGAATCCGTCCGCGAGCAGTTCCTCGACGACACCTCCGAGGAAACCCCCGACGGCGTGCGCTGGCCGAGGCCCACGCAGGTGCTGATGGAACCGGGCGACGCGTGCATCACTCTCTTCCACATTCCGCATTCCGGTACCCGCAACGAAGGCACCGAAACCCGCATGAACATCATCTTCCGGATCCGCAACAAGAAGCGGCAGCCGGACAAGATGGTCAACGGCATCTCGGACCACCCGGACAGGGGCCAGCGCGGCGAATGGCTGGAATACGAGGACGGTAACAATCCCTGGGAACGTTCCAAGGACGCCCTGTGCGACATGTGGGACGAATGGGAGGGCATGAAATCGGTGGTCGAAGAGCGTCGAGGATCAACGATTGACCGAGACTCGGTCTCGTGAGTGAGCCGCTGGTCGGCGTCCAGCTTGCGTCGGGCGAACGAAGCAACTGCAAAAGAAGAGCTGAGGACGTTGGTACAAGTGGAAAGGTTGGCCATCTATTGCGCTGACATCGGTTCGATCAAGGCAAAGCCCACGAAGTTCGGCTGGGCTGGAGTGCATGACAATCAACGCCCTGAGGGAAGTTGCATCCACGACCTCGTAGACGAAATCGCCACGAGCCTACAAGCAGGACATAAGGTGGCGCTCGGATTCGAGTGTCCTCTTTGGGTCCCCGTGTCGGATGGACCGTTCGATTTGACGTCTGCACGCGCCGTGGATGGAAACAAGCCCTGGTCGGCAGGAGCCGGGGCATGCGCGCTCGCAACCGGACTCACGGAGAGCGCATGGATTCTCTCGAGGGTGCGGCAATGCCTTGCCGAAGGAGAAGCCGCGACTACGCGAGCGTATCTGGACTGGCATGAGTTCGAGGACTCGAAGGCCGGGTTATTCGTCTGGGAAGCGTTCGTAACGGGCGAGGCGAAGTCCAAATGCCAAGACAAGGCGAAGCGCCACATCGACGACGCGCGGAAAGCATGTGACGAGTTTATCGAGCGGTTGCCCGATCCGACGACAGAATGCGTAGAGGAGCCCACGGGACCCATCCACTCCCTGATAGGTGGTGTCCTATTGTGGGCGGGGTGGAGCGACGACCCGGCGCTGCTACGTACCGGGTGCCTCGTGGTGCGACCGGACGCGTAAGGTCTGCGTCCCGTTGCCCCAACGGCCGATGGGCGACCTGCACGCGTGGCAGGATTCTACTCGCCACCTGCCTCGAAGATGCTACTAGCCCGCCAATGCGAGGAGCGAGTGGTACGTGCCCTCTCGGTCCTGGTCGATCCGGGACGGCGGATACGGTAGGGAGTCGGCATAGTGCTGCGCCACGGTCGCGCCGCGTCGTCGGAAGCCGTGATACCCCTCGACCAACCGGCAACCGATGTCGACGGGAAGCGGCTGGCGGCGGGACCGGAACCTGCTGGCGAACCGGGTCACGGGCGTGTGTCTGCGGACCCCGTCGATCATTTCCACCAATACAGGAAAGTCCGAGCCGCCCCGGTTGTCGATCAGAAGGGGTGCAGAGTCGTATGCGAGCGGCATCTCCCTCGGTTGCCAAGTCGCTTCCACGAACGAACCGTGGTGAATCATCTTGACCGGCGGCGTGACGTGGACGAGCCGAACCTCGGCGTCACCGCCCTGCGCAAACGCCAGCCTGCACCCGTTCAACTCCTCCATCCTGCGCGGGTTCATCAGGTTCCGCCGATGGCAACCCGTGCAGCCGAAGCTGCCGAACTCCCATAACGGATCGGTGCGCGGATCGTTGTGGCGCTTCGGCTGACGCAGCATGACGACAACCACGGGGTCGTTCAACATATCCGTTTCCGGCGGCTCCCGCGAGATCAATGCGAGAACGCTCCGAAGCCACTGAATGGCTTGGGGAGACTCTGTGGCGTCGGCGACGAACTCCTGCCCCCGCGCCGCCGTGCGAAGAACGCTGCTGGACTCCCATCTGGTCCGGTTGCGGTGATAGCTGAGTCCGGTGTCCGAGAGCCAGGAGGGTACCGCCCAGTGGCTCACCGGGCCGTCCACAAGCGACAGTCGCAGGCCGGGATCATCCGTTGCGGCGGTATCGCCCGGTCCCGTGTAGATCGTATTGTTAGCGTTCCATTGGCCGATCGTATGCGGATGGCGACGCCGGAAGCCGGCGGGCTGATCCGCGAGCGTTGGCGTCATCCCAGGTTTGGTCACGTCCGCGACCTCGAGGTAGCCGTAGATACGGTGATGGGGCTCGCCGCCGTCGGGCCGGGAGAACAGACCGAAGAAGAGGAACACGTCGCCGATACCGACTCCCTGGTTAGCGAGGTGGCTTTGCGCCGCACCGGTCTGGCCGAAGGCGCAGCGGCCCGACTCGAACACGGGATCGTCGTGGCAGAGATCCGCTGCGGTGAGCCGACCTCGGGTTGCTCGCTCGACGATTTGGCCGAGGCCGAGGTCGCCGTAGGTCGTTTCGGACCGGGGGTTCCGAACGGGAATGGGGATGCTGATGGGGCGGCCGTCGATAATCGGCGAGGGTGCTCCGCCGGACGCGCTGTCGAACCCCTTGCGGCTGAAGACGATTTTCATAGCCGGGCATCGTACCATGGAGGCGAACCGACGTTGAAGGCGAGCTCCCGAAGGGAACGGCAACTGAACAAAACCGCACCGTCGCAGCGCCTGCCGGCCCGCTAGTCGCATGACGGGAGTCCAGGCTTCGCGACGGCAGGACCAAGTTGGCGAGACTCGGGATCGCGGCGACGGTCACGCTCGTCACAATCGCAGAGAGGATGCCCAAGCGTCGGCAAGTCATAGAGGATGGGCTGGTCCGTGCCCTAGGCATTCCAAGGCATTGACGACGGCGCTGCGACGCGGGCGGCGTGTCGAAACCAACTCTGAGTGTCGACAAACGGCCTCAAACTTGCACTTGATCGTGAGGCGACGGCGTCCTGAGGCGTCGTATGGAAGCGTGGTACGTTTTGCTCCGTGCGGCGATCATTGGGGGAAGCCGTTGTGCCAATCGCACTCTGCATTGAGGGACACACATGAACATCCGGCGGAGATACAGGCTCGAAACGAAGGCATTGAAACCGTCATCGACTCCGATGGCACGTTGACGAACGAGTGGGCGTCCCTCAACTGTCGAGTCGTCGACAACGCCTTGGACATGCCCATAGGTTTGGTTCTCCACGTGCAGGATGGCAAGGGAGCCATGAAATACGAGGCTCTTCCTCTTTACACAAACCATGGTGAACCCTTGGACTCACCCAATGCTGATGGATGGGGTCCGCGCTACTACGATGCCGCGGAATCCTTGTGGCGGGACTGGAACACGACGCTCCCACCGTGGATGCGGGCGAAGCGCTGGTTGTCCAGATGGATCGACGTTCTGTGGTGGCTGGTAGGCATAGCTACCGGATTCGGCTTGTCTGTCGTTCTCCAGTCGATGTCCAAGGCCGGCGGTGCCGGGTGACGGGGGTCATGCTGCAGGAGCTTTCCGGGCACACGGTCTACCTCAGGTTGTGCAAGACACCGGCGCCGATTCCCACATCACTTGACCGGCTGGTCGGGGAAGGCAAGCTCATCTCGTATCCCAACGATGTTGTCGCTGGACCTGGATCGTCGTGGACACATGCGAGTGCGTCAAAGCACAGGTTCCACGTTCGGCCACGACACCACCAGTTCTCGTATCGGACACAACAGAAGCGCGAAGTGCGTCTTGATGCTGGCCGTCGAATGGGCTTGGGACAACCGGGATGCGCTCGCCAGGTGCGGCTATGCCGAGATCGGCTACAAGATTGATCACGAGGGCCATATCTTCGCGGTATACGCGGGCAAGTTCACGTTCAAGAAAAAGCCCTATCCCCTGTCCTTCGACAGAGACAAGCTTCACCGCTACGAGTTCCTCTGCTGCGGACGCGAGGTACTCTCGCGCCCTAGGTGAGCACGGTCAACCGCGCGGGAGTTAACTGAAATCGACTGACGCGATTCCCCGGCCCTCTTCCGGATCACCCATGCAGGACTGCTGAACCGACCGACGGCCCGAATCCGCCACCCTTGGCTACCGGCGATGCTCCGTACAACGGCGGACGCTCACCTGAACACGCCACGTACGGAACCCTTGGACGCGGTTACTTCGAAGTAGACGTCGGCCTCTGCCAACGCGACGGTGAGCTGTCGCAATTCACGTAGGTCGAAGCGTATGAGCACCGGAATTTCCTGTTTGCTCGAAGGTCGCTGGCCGTTCTTGCTGACGGGCTTACCGACCAAAATCTGCCGCGAGGTCAGCCCTGTGGCCCTGTTGGGCGCCTTGACGATTTGACCAGTCCCTTAAGAGCCGACACCTTCTTGATCGATGGGTTGTCCGCGATCGCGACTTGGTAAGCTCGCTCACGATCCGTGTCACCGTTCCCCCGTACACGGCAGTCTCACTCCCTCATCTGTAAGGAGTTCCCATACAGCCCTCCCACGTGCTAGCTCGCGGGTCCGTGTTGTCGATCACGTCATTCGCCCGGACGAAGCGCGGCGATTTGGGAGTTCCGAGCGGCTCCAACAATCCAATCGACTCGACCCGTTTTCTTGCTACTCCGGAATCGATACGGCTCGTCTCTATGGATGTCGCGAGTCGGCCTGCACATCTCGCCACTCTCCACACCAGTCCCCCGGCGAGGTGCGGGGATGTGCCTGCAAGGTGAAACGATCTGCGAGCGGGGTTGGTGGGTAGCGATGGCAAAGGCCGGTGTTCTTTCGCCGACCCGATCCGTCGCCTTCGGGGGTGTGTTGCCAATACCGGCACGTTTGGCAGGACGGAGGGTTGTTCTTCATATCTTGGGCCAAGTGTACTGCTTGGGAATATCTTGCTAGCTGTTGTATGGGAGGGCAACCGGGGGCGGAGGCGGGCAACGTCCAACGGTGCCCCGGTTGACCTAGCGCGTGACCGTTTCGACGACTGCCTGGAATATACCCGGGGCGAGGACATCGACGGCAACACAGCGACTGTCTGCCAACCGGCTCTCGACCCGGGGGTTCGACCGAGGCCCAAGCGTGCAGTAGAGTCCGCGCCTTCCTTTGGGAAGGCAGGTTACGAACAGATGGGGCAACTCAGCCCGCGCAGGGAAGTCGAGGGGGCATGGCCGACAGTCGTCGAGATACTTCGGCTCAAAGGCCTGGACGATGCGCTTCGGGTTCTTTAACAAGCGGACATCGAACTGGATGAGACGGGCGACGACGGCTGGGGCAACGCGATCTGGACCGCGTACCTGCGTATTCCTCCGGCCATGTTCGTCCGAATTGAAGGGAAGCGCGAACAAGTGGAGGATCTGATCCGGGCGAACCTGGAAACAGTGCTCGGGGCGGAAGCCGGGTTTCTGGTCAACGTCGAGATTGCCCTCTTGAGGCCATCGCGACCGGGTTCAACGATTCCCGACGGAAGGATCAGCAGGCGAACTCAAGCGGCTATTCTCGACGAGATGCGGGCGCGGGGAACGGTCTGGAACGGCGCGCTCGACGACATGGAATTCCTCGGCCGGATATTCGACTTGAAGTCGATGCCGTCGCACGACTCCAGGTTCGACACCGCCGAGGGGGACATCTGGCAGCACCGTTTCAACAATGACGACTGGCCCCAAGACTGGGTCTTCACGGACGAGCGCTTCGGGCTCTACGACTTGGAACAGGGGACATTTCTGAAGTTCGTTGCCGAGGTGTTGCACCCCGGGGTCCGGATCGACGCAACTGAGCAGGCGCAGCTCGCGATCGCCTTCAATGACCACCTGGGGAATGGTGGCTGGCAACTTGTCGAGGACATGGTTCTCGACGGTCGCCCAACGTACGTTGCGGAAAGAAAGGTCCATGGGCTCGGAAACTCGGTTCGACGGATCAAGGCGGTCGCTGCGTCTCTCGGCTCCGGCAACCTATACGAGGATCTCCGACGTCTCGAGCACATCGGAGACACAGAGCCCGGAGAGGCGATTGGATTGGCGAAGGAGATAGTAGAGAGTTGCTGCAAGCTCATCCTTGACGACAGGAACGTGCCATACCCGGAGACCGCCGACATTCCGAAGCTCTTGAAGTTGCTTCGCGGTGAGATCGAGATCATGCCCCAAGGCATCCGTGAGACCGCAAAAGCCTCGAACGAAATACGCGACGTGCTGACGAGCCTCGGGAAAATAGCCCATGCACTCGGCCCTATACGCAACGCCTACGGGAAGGGCCACGGGAGGGGACGGAACTTCAAGGGTCTAGAACCGCGCCATGCGCGGCTAGCCATCGGTGCCGCAAGCACGTTCGTGGATTTCGTGCTCGATCGCCATCGAGACCTCGCAACAAGACAAAGACAAAACTGAACGTGTATGGGCCACCCGCCCGTCCGCTTGACGCTGTGGACAGTGACTAGAAGCGGAGAACGGGCGATTGTCCGGAAATCCGAACGGATGCCGAGTCGAGTCGTTCCGCACGGCTAGTGCTGGACGGTCGAGGGAACCGTTGCCGCGTCCGGATAGGTGTAGAAGTAGACTGCTGCGAGCCTGCGGGATCGACTCCAACTCGGTCACCGGACGCAGTTTGCCGTTACTCATCGTGGCATCGTGGCACACTTGGATATTCCGCTGAACAGAGAAAGCGGGGTTCGGTGGAATGGGCAGGAGGTTTCAAGCGAATGAAGGACAGCGAAGCCAAGACGGAGGTGCTGCTCGAGCGGCATCGCGAGGTCTGGGATCACAGCCAGCCGTTTCTCGATCAGCGCAACGGCGGACTTGCTCTTCGCACGTACCGTGCCGTAACTTGGCTTCACCGGGCACGCGATGAACCGGGGGACCACTTCGCGGCGTTCCTGTTGTATTGGGTCGCCTTCAACGCACTCTATGGAGCGCTACCGGCCGAACCCGATGCCAGAGAGAGAAAAGCCTGGCGGTCGTACTTCGAGCGGCTATTAGCCAACGACCGGGCGAGGCGGTCGATTCACGACGTGCTGCGCCGGCTGGAGCGGCCCATCGCCGTCCTCATGACCGACGAACTCGCATATCCGCCGACATTGAGACCTGGCAGCGGGTTCGCCGATGGGCTCGATCGGGGGGCGGGTCGGGTACGCCAAGCGCTGAAGAGCACGACTGGCACGGACTTCGTTTTGCTGGAGGTCTTCAGTCGCCTCTACAACGTACGGAACTGGTTGATACACGGGCGGATCGCTTGGAAGAGTCGAATCATGGGGGACTGCGTAACGGCTGGCACGGACGTGATGACCCGTCTGATCCCCGCGTTGGTCGAAGTCATGCTCGGAGAGGCGTGGCCGGACGAATGGGAGGAACCCCGGTATTCCCCCGATGTGTACGAAGGAACAACGACGCCAAAGGAGATTCCGGCTATCGGCGGAGGCTTGGAATAGGGGCGTCGCGTTAGAAATCCCGGGCTTCTCCGGGGGTGTACAAAGACCACGGTTCGTCGAATCTGCGTAGGGAAAAGCGTATGAAGATCGGTGCTCTCGTTAAGAGATTCATTCCGGGTATCGTCCACCATTGCGAAACTGGGGACCACGCGGAACTGGACAGGCTGTTCGACCCGCGCTACGCCAAGCGCGTCCTGGGGATAAACTACCCCTTCTTTCGCGAAGCCGAGATGGTCCCCGCATCAGAGAACAGGCGGTACTGGAAGGACTCATACGTCGTGTGCGGTCTGGCGGTTAGAACGACGAGTCAATGGTTCGAGAGCAACCGCGACCCCTTCGAGCAGTACCTGCTGGACAAGGGAATCGCCACCGAAGCCGACCTTGCGGATCTCGGGAACGTATCGTCACGGCAGGGCAGCGACGATGCGAAGCGAAGTCCGGCGGGACGGGCAAACACGCGCTACAAGGGCAACGCGATCGGGAACGCGCAGAACTACCTAGTGCGGAACATACTGAGCAACCTGGGCGAGGAGTCCTTCGGGGAGTCAGCCTGGGAGAAGACCAAGGAGCGTTTCGGCCAGCGGTGCGTCTATTGCGGAACCGGGGAAGAGCTGGTCATGGACCACGCCGTGCCGATCAACCGCACCTCTCTTGGCGAGCACCGCCTCGGGAATCTCGTTCCGAGTTGCCGTAAGTGCAACTCGCGGAAGTCGGACGACGGGTACCGCGAGTTCCTTGGCGACGATAGCGATCGGATCGAAGCGATTGAACGCCATATGGAAGAGGAGGAATACGTGCCGCTCGGCGACAACTGCGTCGTGCGCATGATTCTGGATCTGGCCCACGAGGAAGTTGCCAAGGTTGCGGATAGGTATGTCGTGGTACTCAACTCGGTGCTCGAGGGCCGCTCAGGTTCGACGTGAACCAATCTTCGTTACCGCGCCCCATGCCCGTCCGGTGGACGTTCGAGGAACTGCAACCAGCGCATGTCGCGGCAGGTCTCGGCGCAGCTGACCGTGAGTTCCTGTCGGTCTGCCTCGGCATCTTCGACGATGCCGCGTTGATGAATCAGCTGAAGCTCGCCGCCAAGAAAGGGATCAAGTTCGCCAAGGCGGGCGGGATACCCCTCCCGGACCTCGATACGGAGGTGCGGCACGCCGCGGACCGGTGGCGCGACCAACAGCTGACCTGCAACCACCTCCGGGCAGTTCTCTGGATCAGGCTCCAGAGCGCCTTTGCCATCGACCCGAATGCCACCCGATCCGTGCGCGGATGCGAACGACTCGCGGACGACCTGGTCGCCGCCGCCTTGAGGGTTCCCCCAGACGGTCTGTCAAAAAAAGTGCGAAGGGGGATCTCGACATCGTTCCGCTGCGCACGGGAAAAGCTCCAGGGGAACTCGAGCAGCTCGCGAGACCTCCCCGAGAACGACGAAGTGCCAACAACCCTCGGAACCCTCGCTGCCCCCTTGTTAGTGGAGATGGTCGGAAACGCGTTGGGCGAGAAATCCAAGATGCCGCAAGAGGATAGGGACCGCTTCGTCGCCGAGACCGCCGCGAGACTCAGTGAGGACGAGAGACAGGTGTTTCTGGGTGAGCTCAGTGGCCCGGACTTTGATCGCGCGCTGAGGAATTGGATTGCCGCTGGCGGCGTCTACGGCGCAGTCGGCGGAGCCGTGGCTGTATCCGGGTTTGCCCCCTACATCCTAGCCGCACAGGCCTCGGCATTCGTTCCGTTCGTCAGCGGCCCTGCTTTGGTCTCCCTTCTCTCCGTTCTAACCAACCCCCTAATCATCTTGGCAGTGGTCGGCGGGTTCGGCTACCACTGGGCACAATCTGCCAATAAACAAGCCGCCGCCAAGGTAGCGTTGCACGTGATCTCGCTCCTCGCCTGCGACGGGATCGGGCGTTCTCGCGTTTCCCTTGAGGAACTGGTGGCGAGCTTCGCCAAGATACCCGATCTCCCGGAGGACGTCTTCGGGAGCCCGCGGGAACGGAGAAGCTGCCTAGCGCGTTGGCGTGAACTCGACTCGGTTTCCCAACCTGCTCCCAGAAGCAAACGTCCTGTCGTCGCCGACGACTGGGAGAGTACCGGTGTCAACCGCGCCAGCGTGGGTGTCGCTGCCGTATCAGTGGGCGACCTCCTCTACTCCCTTGCGGCCATCGACCCCGATGTGGTTGCCGCCGCAGACTTCTCCAGCAGCGGCGAAATCGAGGACTCCTTCGACTTCGCCGTGAACCTGTTGGCACAAATGGACGATCAGTGGCGTGGTCGGGAATCGCTCGACGGACTCGTCGAGAGCCAGAAGGGCTACCTCATGGAACAGTTGGCGGCGACCAAGCTGGCCGCCGACGGTCACGTCGTCGAAATTCCCGACACCGCGAACCAACCCGGGTGGGACTTGATCGTGGACGGTCAACCCTTCCAAGTGAAATGCCTGGCAGACTCGCGCGGTCTGGCGGATCACTTCGAGAACTACCCGGACATTCCCGTGCTCGCGAACAGCGACCTGATCGGGGACTACGAAAACTGGGCTGCAGACTGGCAGGACAACGTCTTCTTCCTAGAAGGCCACACAAACGAGTTGCTCGCGCGCGTCACCGAGCGATCATATCTGGAGGCCAAGGACCTAGCGGATAACGACGTTCCGGAGATAGCGTTGGCCTACGTGGCTGCACGACAGGTGTGGAAGCTTAAGACGGGCGAGGTCACGGCATCGCAGGCGGCGTCCCACTTGTTGATCGAGGGGTCGGCCAGGGTCGGATTGGCTGTTACGGGAGGCGTCGTGGGTACTTCGATCGGACTCCTGGTGCTCGGTCCCGCCGGCGCGCTAGTCGCGGGTGCGCTTGCGCCGATCATTGCCCAAGCCGGAGCCGGTCGGCTGGCTGCCTGGCTTCGGGAAGTCGGCGGTCTTCAATCGGAGACGTACAGGGAGATCGAATCCAAGTCCAACGCGCTCCTGTTAACCGTCCAGAACGCGATCAACGAGAAGCTCGCCGTTCTGCGGGTCAAGTATCGCCGGGCGGGAAACGGCGTTGCGGGTAGGTACGTTCGCCATCGTATTGCCGACGAAGGCCGTCATCTGCACGAGTGCAAAAGCGAGGTAGTGCGGTTGCGTGACAACGAAAAAGGGAAACTTGACAGTGCCGTCTCGATCATTCGCGTAGCTCTGCGTTCGGTCCATCCATCCCGTTACCAAGCACAGCTCCGGGATCTGCTAGATGTCCTCCAAGTGAACGGTCACGCTGGGGCTCGTTCAAAATGGACGGCCACGGGTGAAGGCCGACCACCAAGGAGGTTTAATCCATGACGAATCGCGAACGCGTGTTGGCGTTGATCCGGTCCGAGCCGGATGGAATCACGGACTCCGAAATCCGCAAACGAACCGGCATCCGGCCGCACCAGCAGGTGAACCAAATCTGCCGGAAGCTTGCGCAAGCCGGCCTCACCTTGAGGCAACGCGGCAAGGAGGGATTACTCGTCAACCTCCGAGCAAGTTCTCCGCGAGGAAATCAACCGAACGAACGCAGTGTGACCGGCGCTAGACCGAGCGCGCATTCTCTTCGGCGCGCTCGTTCCAGCGAAGGGGATGAGATCCCGCCATTGTCCATACCAAGGACCCTCTTCGTCCTACCGTGTTCTGGAGCAAAGGAAGAGGGCGGGCGACGCGCGGCCGGTCGCCAACCCTCCATCCTCGACTCACTTCCCCGTCGCTTGGCTGAAGAGTTGGTCACAAAGCGCTCCGCCAATAGACGGGCGGCGAAGGTTAACGATGTGGCGCTTCTGCCCGCTGCGGCGCGCTACAGCGGCACTCTGTATCGGGAAGCCGGCCACGCAATTGACGGCCTGCACGCAGCAGGAGCCCACTCGCTTATCATCTCCGGCGGCTACGGTGTCGTCCTCCCTGCCGAGCCGATTGGGTGGTACAACCAGGAATACCGGAACGCGATGTGGCCGGATGCTTTGGTCCCGCGATGTCTCAGCGCCTACGCGGAGGCGACCAGGGCGAGTAGTGTGGTCGGTTTGCTTTCGGCGACAACCCAATATGCCCGGGCGTTCCGGGCGGCCCGCTGGCCGGTCGAGATCGAAAATGTCTTCCTTGCTTGTCCGGAGCCGAAGCCCGGGGCCATGGTCAAGACCCCTCGTGCTATAGGCGAGGCGTTGGTAGCGCTCAGTCAAGACCACCGACTTCGTCCTGGTTGGAAGAGCAGCGACGGCCTCGCTATGCAGGTGGCGAAACTGAAGTGAATCGTCGTTCCGCGATTCAAAGAGTCGCGTCATTGCTTGCCGACCGAACCCGGTCGGAAAGCCCGCGGGAGTTTCCAGGGGATACGGACGGCGCTGCCAAGGCAGGACTCTACTCCTGGTGGGCGGACGGGGAAGCCCGCGAACTGTTCGAGAGTGTAGGACGGGCTCCGGTCGGGGCGCTGGTCTACGTCGGTCAAGCAGGCGCGAGATCCGGGCTCTCGGGCAAAGAGTCAACGGCTACTCTAAAGAGCCGAATACGGAGTAACCACATCCGGGGCAATCTGTCTTCTTCCACCTTTCGGCTCACGATCTCGGCCATGCTTCGTGGGCCGCTCAACTTGCGCCTGGAACGCCCCGGTAAGCTTGTGTCGGCGGAGAACCATCGGGTAACCCAATGGATCGAGAGTCACCTGCGGGTCTCGATTGTCCCGTGGAACCACCGCGATTCACTCGGCTGTGTCGAGCAAGCTGTCCTCGACGTGCTCGATCCCCCGTTCAATCTTGACGGGCGACCCCCAACCGCGCTCCGTCAGCGCCTTACGGATCTTCGCCGCGCGATCACACAGGGGAAGTAGGAATGGCGGGTGGCCGGTAACACCGTGGGGAGGGATGGGCTTCCCCTGCCCGCCGGTACTATATCCGCACTGCCGCAACGAGTAACGGGCGACCACAAGGGTCGCCCCTACGGCCGTGGCGAAGGGCCCAGCACGAACAGCTGAACGGCGACCGCAGGGTCACCCCAGGGTAGCGCCTACGGGCCGGTGACGAAGGGGGCGCGGACAACCTTTACGGTGTAGTTTCTTCTCGCCTCGCCGTCTTCGGCAGTAACCTCGATTTCGAGTGAGTTCATCCCGATCGCGAGATCCATCTGGTGGCCATCGACGGTGGCGTCGGCATCGTCCCGGCCGATTGCATACGTAGCCCCTGCAGCCGCCTCCGCCGATACCGTCGTTCGTGCGACCTGCGGCCCCACGGTCGCCTCGTAGTCGGCAATGTCGGTGTTGAACTCCAAATCGATGCCGCTCAGTTCGAGTTCCATCAACATGGCGTCGCGCGACAGGACGACCGGTTCGTCGCCGATCGAGAAGCTGACCACAAGCGGCTCGCCCGAGACGCCACCAAGGTTGCTCTGCGTATACGGCGTGGCTCGCAGTGTGTATTCGCCTTCCGGCGAGTCGCCGAGGACGTGGAACACGTAGGGTGCTTCGTTGTCGGTGTGCGTGTCGTCGGCACCGTCGACTGTCAAGCCCACGCTGCGTACATCATCCGGTTTCCTGACTTCGACTCGAATGCCCGTGTTGCCCGGCACGGCATCCGTGGCGAGTCGCATGCCATCTGTTATCGGCTGCAGGTCTTGCCCGGGCGCGTCGTCGAACAACGTGAACCCTGTGACCGCCATGCCGTCTGCATTGATTTCGACGACGAGGCGGTCGTCCGAGAGGGTGGCACCCGTGGGCGACGACAGGCGGATCTCGAACTGTTCCGCGAGTTCTTCGTCGTTGTCCTCCACCAACGGCACGACGATGGTCCGCGCTGTTGCGTCGCCGTCCGCCCAGGACAACTGACCGGGTTCGACTTCGACGTAGTCCGAGCCTGGCACGGCGGACAACGAGCCGACCTCGTACTCGACCGACACCTCGCCCAATGGACTTCCCAAACGCCGCACCGTGGCGAGCAGCCGTTTGGCGGTCTCGTCGATCGCGTTCCGCGTGTCGGCGAAACCCACGGATGCTCCCTGGCCGGGATCGGCAACAAACAGGTACGCCATGTTGATGTCCGCCAGCACGGCACCGCCGGCGGGATTGCTGAGTCGGACGAAGGCGCGCTCTATGGGCTCGGCCACGTCGTCGCGGAGTAGGGGGACCGACAGGCTCTCTACATCAACGGAATGGCCGTCCGTGGACGGCCAGTGCAACGTTCCCGAGGAAGTCGTCAAATCCGTAATCCCCGCCGAGCCGGCGAGAACGGTGTAATCCACCGAAACGGCACCACCGGCACCGCGGCGGACAACCTCGATCGACAAGTCCTCGCCCTCTTCACCGCCGAACGTTGGTGATGCGAATCCGATCTGGATGTGGTCCGACGACCGCGTGCGATCCCCGACGACGTAGAGCCCACCCCGGATGTCGCTGATCAGGACGTTGCCGCTCGGCAGGAAGGGGTAGACCCCCCAAGCGCCGCCGTAGTACTTGTCGTCGGAAGCCGGATGGGTGTCGAACAAACCGACCTCGATAGGCTGCAGCGGATCGGTGATGTCCAGCACCGTGAGACCCCGCGAATACGTCGACATGTAGTAGCGATTGCCCCGTACATAGCCGTTGTGGTCGATAGCTCCCGTTGGGCCCGTCCATGTGTGAACGAGTTCGGGGTTTCGGAGGTCGGCGAGATCGAACACCCGAACCGTGGTATTGAGCTCGGCATCTCGCTCATCGAACTCGTCGTGCACGAACAGGAACCGGCTGTCCTCGGACCACCAGCCCGAATGCACGTACCCCGCGTTGTCATAGGTCGTGGAACTCAGCAGTTCGGGTGCGCGCTGGTCGCTGTAGTCCCAGATCTCGATGTCCGTTTCGTTGAAGTCCAGCAGGACCTCGCAGACCTCCTGTTTCGCCTTGCAGACAGCGGCGCGCTCGTCGGACACCCACATCGAGGTGGCATCATGGCTGTAGCCGCCGCCCGTAGCGGCGACCTGCCGCACCCTTAAGGGGTCCTGCACGTCGAACGTCCGGGCCGCACCGCGATCTACTGGACTTCCCAGGACCTGCAAAACCGGCGGTGCGCGAGACTCGTCCAACGGCACGCCGGTGGTGTAGTCCACGTTGCTGACGTAGACGTTGTGGGCGGAGGTGTCGGAGCGGCGGGCGAGTCGCACGTGGTTCGGCAGTTCCGTGAGATCGACGACGACGAGCCGGCCGCCGTATTCCGTGCTGACGTACGCGTAGGTGTTCCAACGGTCCTCGCCAACGTCGTAGCGTTGCGTCACCTTGACGTCCCGCCAGCCGGAGAGCGCGCCAGGCACGGTCCCGACTTCGACCGGCGCCGTCGGATCGGTGACGTCGACCACCGCGAGACCATTCATCATGCCGAGAAGCGCGTATTCCCGTTCGGTGTTGAGATCGACGAATCCCCAGACGTCCGCAATGCTCGCGGGACTCGACGACAGGTCGCTGCGCGCCAGGTGGGAGAGCAGGTCGACATCTTTGCAGGGGTACTCGCCGGCGGCATTGTCTCGACAAGGTGCAGCGCCCTGCCCAGCCTGAGTGACCTGGAAACCCTCGATTGCTGCCCTGTCGGTCGCGCCGATCGTCTTGCGGTCGGCGACGACGTGAAACCCGAGTGCCTCCAGGTGGGCTCGGAGGGCAACGGGTACACCGACCAGGGATGTTCGGTTGGTTGTCGGCGACTGCTGCAGGAAGTGGTCGAAGCGATCGAAACCGCCTCGCACGTCCACCGCACTCCCGACGATTGCCAAGGCATCGCCAACGTCGGTTAGCTGATAGGCGCCTCCCGCCACGCGCACCTGATCGCCTTTCCCGGCGACGGAGAGCGCGTACTGGACGGTTCGGCAGGGCCGCACCGGCAGCGAGCAGTCGCCGCGGTCCTCGCCTTGTTGGGCGACATACCGGGGTATAGCATCGTCGCCGCGTGCGACGTCGGCGAGCAGTAGCGGGACGAGCAACGCTATGACCAGAGCGCGGGTCACGAATACTCCGGCAACCCGTTGATGGGGTCGCAAATTACCAAAACGGCACCCAATACGCAGCTTCCACGCCGCACGGAGATCACATCCTGGACACGCCGCCGTCACGCCGTCGGTTGCCTGTTGGCAACAATCTCGCTCGGTCTCGTTGCTTGCCATCCACCCGAGAGCCCCGTCCGGCTCGCGTTCGAGATGCACACCAACCACGCGGAAGACGCCCTGATGCGGTTCTACCTATCGGACCTGGCGATGATCGACGCCCAGGGTCTTGCCGTGCCGGTACGCCTCCATGCGAACGAATGGCAGGACGACAGCACCGCCCTCGTCGCGCTCGGTGGCAGTAAAGAGAACCGCGTGATAGCCGGCCACGTCGCCAAAGGGCGCTACGTGGCCATCGAGTTTCTTCTCGGGGTCCCTTTCGAGCGGAATCACGGCAATCCCTTGGCCGTCGCGCCACCCCTCAACGTGCCTTCCATGTTCTGGACCTGGCAGTCCGGCTACAAGTTTGTCCGCCTCGACATCGGCAACGACTGGTCCTTCCACCTCGGCAGCACCGGATGCGTCTCGGCTTCCGCGGTGCGCCCGCCCGGGGAGCCCTGCCGGGAGCCCAACGCCGCACGCATTCGCCTGGCAAGCGAGGCGCCCGAGGTGGGGACCATTGCCATCGACCTCGATGCCCTCCTGGCGCACGTCGACACGACGGTGGCGGACAATTGCATGGCGGCTTACACCGAGAGCGAGGCATGCCGCGCCCTGTTGGCCAATCTCGGTTTGAATCCTGCCACCGGGCGGTGCCTCGACGGCTGCGGCACCCAGACGGTGTTCCGTTTCGCGCCGTGAACGCCATCCGTTTCACCGCAGGATCGGCGTTGACCGTGACGTTGGTCTGCGGTGGCTGCGAGACCTCCGACAAGTATGCATGGAACATCCCGGAGGGGTTTCCGAAGCCTGCGGTGCCCGAGCACAACCCGATGACTGCCGCCAAGGTCGAACTCGGCCGACACCTGTTCTACGACGCCCGACTCTCGGGCAACGGCACGCAGGCCTGCTCGAGTTGCCACCGACCCGAGTTCGCCTTCACCGAACCGCGCAATCGAGCCGTGGGTTCGACCGGCGGGGTCAATCGGCGCAACACGCTGGCACTCGTGAACGTGGCGTACAACGACACCCTGATGTGGGCGCATCCCGGGCTTCGGACGATCGAACAACAGCTACTGATCCCCATGTTCGGCGACAACCCCGTGGAACTCGGCATCGCCGGTCGCGAGGCCGAGGTTCTCAGTCGTCTCCGCGAGGATCCCGTCTACGAAGCGCTCTTCACCGACGCGTTTCCCGAGGGGGAACACCTAGCGTTCACCCACATCGTCGATGCGCTCGCA
Organism: Gammaproteobacteria bacterium; assembly: GCA_009846005.1. Taxonomy (GTDB): domain Bacteria; phylum Pseudomonadota; class Gammaproteobacteria; order Pseudomonadales; family Azotimanducaceae; genus VXYL01. The sequence continues at coordinate 206,042 of VXYL01000070.1, forward strand.
TGTTTCGTCAGATCGCTGGTCTCCTTCGAGTCGCCCTTCGACGCCTATGCGTACGCGGGACATGACGATGCGCTCGATACGGCCGCGATCAACGGACTGCAACATTTCTTCTCGGAACGATTCGAGTGCCATCACTGTCACGGCGGCTTCAACTTCACCCAGTCGAGCACCCACGACAGCGTCGCCATCCTCGACAACGCCTTTCACAACACCGGGCTCTACAACGTCGGCGACGAAAACGCGTATCCGCGCGTAGACCAGGGATTGCACGACCTGACCGACGACCCTGGCGACCGGGGCAGGTTTCGAGCACCGACCTTGCGCAACATCGCCCTCACGGCGCCTTACATGCATGACGGCAGCCTGACCGATCTCGGCGCGGTACTCGACTTCTATGCAGCCGGCGGACGCAACATCGAGACCGGTGAACACGCGGGCGACGGCCGGACGAACATCTACAAGAGCCAGTTCGTCCAAGGGTTCGACATGACGCCGACAGAACGCGCCGAGCTTCTGGCCTTTCTCGAAGCCCTGACGGACCCGACGTTTGTGTCGCGAGCCGAGTACCAAGACCCGTTCCAACCAGACCGTTGATTTCCGAGGCGGTCTAGGTTCCTTGAGCGGCGCTGATGTTGACACACAGGTTGCATTTGGCGAGACGCTTGGGGTCGCTCTTGGACGGCTCTGGTACTCCAGAGACGCGCTAGCTATTGTCGGCTTGAGCGACGAGAAGAAGCGGAAACACCCATGAACGCAGCCGCCGAACCCGCCCGCAGCGAGCTTCTCGGTCACCCCACGGGACTCTTCATCTGCTTCGCCACCGAGATGTGGGAGCGGTTCAGCTTCTACGGCATGCGGGCGCTCCTGGTGCTCTACCTCACGCAGCATTTCCTATTCGACGATGCGGTCTCGGCCGGTGTCGTCGCCACGTACGGTTCGCTGGTCTACCTGATGCCGATCATCGGCGGCTTCATCGCGGACCGGTATCTCGGGTTTCGCCGGGCAGTGACGTGTGGCGCGATCCTACTCTGCTGCGGCCACGTGCTGATGGCCTTCGAAGGCGAACCGGCCAGTGTGGTCGACGGCGTGCTGAACCGCGACGACGGAGCCCTGTCGATCATGTACCTGGCGCTGGCGTTCATCATCATCGGCGTCGGCTTCCTGAAACCGAGCATCTCGACCATCGTCGGCCAACTCTACGCCGACGAGGATCCGCGCCGGGACCAGGGTTTCACGATCTTCTACATGGGCATCAACCTTGGTGCGCTGGCCGCCATCCTGCTGTGCGGCTGGCTGGGACAGGCCTACGGCTGGAAATACGGCTTCGGCCTTGCAGGCATCGGCATGCTGGCCGGATTGTTCTGCTTCCTTGGTGGCCAGCGACACTTCCACGGTGCGGGCGAAGCGTCGGAGCCTGCGCGTTTGGCGAGCCGGGTGGCGGGCATCACCAAGGAACACTGGATCTATGCGGCCAGCATCGTCGCGGTGGGATGCGCCTGGTGGCTGATGCAATGGCGTGATTTCGTCGGCGGCCTCTTGGCTCTCTCCGCTGGCGTGGCCATCCTCGGCATCGTTTGGTACGCGCTCGCGAAGTGCACCAAGGTCGAACGCGACCGCATGTTCGTCGTCTTGATGCTGACCGCCGTGTCGGTGGTGTTCTGGACGCTGTTCGAGCAGGCGGGGACCTCGATGGTGCTGTTCACCGAGCGCAACGTCGAGACCACCATCGTCGGGGTCGAGATGCAGGCTGCCCAAATGGGCTTCTTCAATCCCGCGTTCATCATCCTGCTGGCGCCCGCCTTCGCCATGGTCTGGGACATCCTGTCGAAACGCGGCATCGAACCCTCGACCCCCATGAAATTCGGCCTCGGCGTCTTGCAGGCGGGCCTGGGGTTCCTGGTGCTGGTTGTCGGCGCATCGTTCGCCGACAGCGCCGGGCAGGTCGCCGTGCTCTGGCTGGTGTTCGCCTATTTCCTGCACACCACCGGCGAACTCTGCCTGTCCCCGGTCGGCCTCTCCATGGTGACCCGCCTTTCCGCCGTGAAGGTGGTGGGCCTGATGATGGGCGTTTGGTTCCTATCCGGTGCGGCCGCGCAGTACCTGGCGGGCTGGATCGCGGGTTTCGCGGCCATCGACCGGGTACCCGGTACCGAGGTCGATCCGGTCGTGTCGCTACCGATCTACACCGACACGTTCGCCACCCTGGGATGGTGGGGCGTGGGTATCGGCATCGCGGTCATGGTGGTCGCCCCGTTGGTCAACCGCCTGGTCCACGAAGGAAGCGCAGCGACATCCGAACCGTAGGGGAGGGGCTTGTCCCCTCCCGTGCCGGTCAAACCTCTTTGGATCGGCGCAGTTGTTCCTCCAACTCGGCGATACGCCGTTCCGCGAGCGCGGCCCTATTCTCCGCCGCTTCACGGGCTTCTGCTTCCGCCATCGCGTCTCCTTCCGCTTGACGGTACATGGCCACCGCCTCGTTGTAATAGGGGAGATCAAGGCCTGTCGCCGGGTCGTGCAATCGCAGCAAGGTGCCGTCGACGCGGATGCCGAGACCGAGGATCGCGCTGTGCCCAGTCAGGCCGTCTCCCTCGACGCGATAGCTGCCGTTGTCAAGGCGTCGTACAAGAAGCGGCGGGTCATCGCTGAGACGGTGCTGATCGAAGGACCAGTACTCGGCGATGCCAAGTGCTTCGTAAAGGTCCGGCTTGTCGCGCAGATCTTTCCGCCAAGTCCTGTCCGATAGCACCTCCACGACGAGATCCGGCGGTTTGCCTTCCTCCCAGATCTTGTACGAATTCCGGCTGCCGCCCTCAACCCCCAACGCGACGAGGACATCCGGCGCGACAAGGGCGGATCGATTGCCCTGTTCGAAATAGAGCCCTAAGTCGGCGTCCACGAACACGTCGTCCCGGTCGCCGTACCGGTCCCCCACCACGTACTTGATATAGCCCGCTACGACGTTGTGGTCCGAGTTGTCCACGGTCGCAGAGTCCTCGTACGGATAGCCGTCGTCGTCACAACCAACCGGCGGCACCGGTTGGTACAGCGCCGCGGCGTGGACTACCGACAAGGGTTCTGCAGGCGAGCGACGGGCAGCTCTGCCTTGTCGCACACCTGTCGACGGGGTGTTCTGGTGGGTTGGTCGCATGGAACCTACTTCCGGGTGTTGTTCGCCGGCATCGCCGACCTGCGACCGTGGAACGGTCGCATCGCGCATGGCCGAAACGTACCACAATTCGATCTCTCGGAGCCGTGCCAATGGACTGACCATGGTCGTCATCGGGGTTCCCCAGCGGTAGCGAAAGAGACCGGTGATGATGTGCGAATCGGCGGAAGGTGCCGGGCGATATTACCTACAAGGGCTCGATTCGACGTGTCACCGCATGTGTCGAGCCGCCGAACGTGGGCAGAACGGCCGAGTGGCGTCCCGCGCCGCCGGCGACCAGCACGATCAGTTGGTCCGGGTCGGTCACGAACCGCACCCCGTCGGCGGCACGTTCCCCGCGCAGCTGCGCGGGATTGCGATCCGCCACGGCATCGACCATGGCGTCGGAGACAACCCCGCGCGGCACGATCGCGCGTTCGCTCAGGAACCGTTTCACGTCAGTCTTGGAGAAGCCGTCGGCCGCGATGACTTCGGCATGCTCTGGTCCAATGACCACCACGGGCTGCCCCGCTAGGTAGAAATTGTTCGCCCCCGGCGACGCCAGGGTTCCGGCGATGGTCAGCAGGATTTCCTCGCCGGTACGGCCGTAGTGGTCGTTGACGTTGTGGGGACCCTCCACGCCGAACACCGTGACGTGGCTGTCGGCCGGGTCGAGTCCCATCTCCTCGTGATAGGAAGGCCAGGGGCTTGCCTCCAAGTTCTCCGCGAAGCACAGGGCGTACTTGGCGGGCGATCCCATGGTCGACCGGTCCAGCGCTCCGGGCGAGGCACCGCCAATGTTGGTGAGCACGAGGCGAATGGCGCGGCCGATCGCCGCGTTGGCGTGGCTGCCTTGGCCGAAGGCGTTGTACGACCCGTTGACCTCGAGTTCGTCCGCTACGGGTCCGCCCACGAGGCACGCCACGGTGCACGGATGCGTCGTCGACTGCAGGGCCTTGAGGTTGAAGCTCTCGTCGATCATGGCCCGGACAGCGGCGAGAACGACGGCGAAGTGCGCCGGCTCGCACCCTGCCATAACCGCGTTCGCTGCGATCTTGCCCAATGTCGCTCGGCCCAGCCGGGGTTCGACGAGCCCGGCCAGCTCGTCGGGATTCCGCCCGGCAAGCATTGCCTCCACACGCCCTGGGGTTGGCGCAGCACGGGCAATCCGTCCGTCCAGCCACGTCTGTAGAACACCCGGTTCATGGCTTCGATGGAATCCGGCCCCCTGAAGGTCAGCGGTGCATCCGGCGCGTTGAACTCGCTCTCGAAGAGCGACCTGTAGCGACGCCGGCCACGTGCCTGGACGGTCTTGTCGCGGTACTTCGCTGCCAGCGAAGCGGAATCGGCGGTCAGCGCTTCTGCAATCTCTCCGAGCACGCCTGCGGCGAATTCACGGCATTCCTCGGTGTTTCGTTTCGCCAAGGGATGCGGAACCACAGCGAGCGGCAATCCCGGCATGTCCCAGCCCATCGCCTCGGTTTTCGCCAAGGCGAAGAACTCGTCGGTGCACACGGCCACGGTCGGGATGCCGCGTTTCTCGAGTTCGATGCAGTCATGGATACACCACGACGTGCAGGATCCTCAGTCGCAGACGGCCCCCACCACCGCGTGGCATTCGGCGATGAACTCGTCCGTGAACGCCGCCGGCTGGGTCGCTTCCTTGCGGAACCAGCGGAACCGTTCGACGCCATAGGACTCCCGAAGCCCCCGCCCAACGTGTTCGAGAAGCACATCGGCGTTCTTCTTGTCGTTGGCGAAGAGACCGACAGTCGCACCCGGACCGAACTCGATGCGGGGTGCGAGCGGGGTCGATTTGACGTCGAAGGCGCCGCAGGGGTTCATCAATTCCATCACGAGTCCTCTCGTCCAGATTGACCAACGCGCTCTTATACCACCGAGCGATTTGGGCCGCAGACAGGCGATCGGGTCGATGCATCGCGGGCGGGGACAAGCCCCGCCCCTACGGGGTACGTAGTCGTATTGACCCGCTGGTGGTACGTAGAGTCAGTTTCGGTCCGCCGCCATTGACTGCGGTCACCAATGCCGATTTCGATTCGGAAACCGGTGCCGACGCAGGCAGATCCGACGACACGCCGCCACCCGTCGTCCGGGCGTCGACGGTGAGCTTGATGTCCTCGGCCAAGGCGAGATCGATGCTGCCACCGGTGGTGCGCAAGCTAGAGTCGCCCTCCGGTTGTCGTACTAGCGTGGCCCGGACGGAACCGCCCGTGGTCTTCGCGTCGAGCGTGCCGCCGACCTCGCCGAGTCTGATGGATCCCCCGGTCGTACGGGCCGAAACTGATCCGTGGGCATCGTCGATGTGGATCGATCCACCGGTCGTCCGAGCATGCACCGGACCGCCGACGCGGCCTATCCGAATCGTGCCGCCCGAGGTTCCGGCATCGACGGCGCCCGTCGCATCGTCGATGCGGATGGAACCACCGGCGGTCCGCCCGTGGACCGAACCCGCCACCTCGCCGATCTCCAGGCTCCCGCCGGCCGTGCGGGCGGCGACCTCGCCGTGAATGTCCGCGATGCCGATCTTGCCCCCGGCCGTCGTCAGATCGAGATCGAATCGTCGCGGCACCGTGATCTGGAACAACGGCGCATTGTCGGAACGGAACCACCCGAAGATGCCGCGTTCTTTCTTACGCGCACGAACGGTGACCGTCCCCTCCTGCTCGTCGAACTCGAGGGACTCGAGCTCGTCGGTCCGTTCGACGGAGACATCCACGGCATCGCGGTCCCAGGTCTCGACCTCGACCTTGCCCCAGTCGGCGTCGAGCACGAAACGTCCTCCCGCCGCTGCCTCGAACGACCGTTGTTCGGTCTCCGCCATCGCTCCGGTCGCCATCAAGGCAACCACCACGGATGCGGTGCAAGCATGAGCCTTTCGCATGGAAACTCCTTCGTTGGTGCTGCGTCCATGCCGCTTGCTATCAAGACCCGTGCCAGAACAACAATTCCAAGATAAACAGCATCATAAGGAGACCACACTGGCAACTGATCGTGCGTCCGACCAACTCATGTGGCGAGATTAGCCACATTCAACACGATCGTGGCTCAGTTGAACCGACGAAGGAGATCACGGGCAAAGGTGTCGCGGTATTGCCCCCTCGCCAAGCGGCGTTTGAACGCATCGAGCTTGGCGGCATCGAAGCCAAGCGCCGGAAACGCTTCCTCCAGGAAACGATCACGGACGGTACGGTGGCCGGATTCGAACACGAGGTTCGCGAGTTCGCACGGATCTTCGAGCATGTCATAGAGTTCGACCGGGCGGCGGGACGCGGAGTCCACCGTCATCTTGTAGCGGTCGTCGCGCGCCATGGAATAGTAGGACTCGACTTCGCTCCACACGTAGCGCTTGCCCGAATCGTCGTCGACGACCTCCATGCCCGTGACGAACGAACGACCCGGGCTCTCGCCGACCGCTCCGGCACCCGCCGCCTCGGTCAGGGAAGCACAAATGTCCACGTGGTCGGTTAGCTGCTTCGTGCGTCTCGCGGAGGTGCCGCCGGGCGGGCGGACGATCAGCGGGATCCGCGCCGCGCCTTCGTAGAACACCTTCTTCTGCTTCAGCCGGTGGTCGCCCAGCATCTCGCCGTGGTCCGAGGTGTAGATCACCCAGGTGTCGTCCAAGATCCCCTTGTCGGCCAAAGCGTCAAGGACCATGCCGACGCCGTGGTCGATCAAGGTCACTTTCGCGTAGTAGTGGCTGACCATCATGCGGGCGTGTGTCTCGGTCATGCCGTCGAGACGGGCCGACTTGAGCATCTGCGCCACCTGCGGCGAGACCGGACTATCCGGGGCGGCGAGAATCGGTAGCGGCACCTCTTCCGGCTTGTACAAGGATCGGAAGTCGGGGGGCGCGTCAAACGGCGTATGGGGACCTGTGAAGCACACCTGCAGGTAGAACGGCCGACCTCCTGGGTCGTCGCGAATCCACGACGCCGCCTGGGACGCGCAGTAGACGTCGATGTGCTCGTCGGTGGGCAGCGGCGACGGCGGGTCCTCCCAGGGCTGCGCACCCCGAAAGGCGCCCGTCCACCATAGCCGCGTGTAGTCCTGGTAGACGCCGAGACGCCCGCGTTCGGCGAGGAAGTCCGCGTAGTAGCAGGAACAGCGTTTCGACGGCACCACGTCGCGCAGTTCGTGGATGTCCTGGTAGCCCCAGTGCTGGAGCTTGTGGGCATGTTCCCGGGTATGGCCGTCGTTGCGGTGATTGGGGTAGAGGTGGGTCTTGCCGATGATCGCCGTGCGGTAGCCGGCATCGCGGATGCTCCGCACATGGCTCGGGCCGTGACGGTCGGCTTCGACAAGGTTGTTGCCCCAGACGCCGTGGGCGTTGACCGGCAACCCGGTAATCAGGGAAGCCCGGGCCGGCATGCACAGCGGCGAACTCGTGTAGCAGCGCTCGAACAGGACCCCGCTATCTGCCAAGCGGTCGAGGTTCGGAGTCTGGACGACAGGGTTCCCGTCGCACCCCAGCGCGTCGCCCCGGTGCTGGTCGGGAAAGAACAGGACGATGTTTGGTCGGGACACCAGGCGCTCCCCTTTGGCCTCACGGGCTTATCATCGCTCATTCCATAGCGTCCCACGGGGGAGACATGCGGAACATCCACGTACTAGGCGCACTACTGGCGCTCGCTACAGCTACATCCGCCGAGGAGGCGGACTGGTATCCATCCGTGCATGGCGAAGGCGATACGCTCGGTGCCATCAACCACCTGTCACCGGACAAGGTCGTCGAGGCGGCCCGGTTGGTCAAGACCGGCAAGACCTATGCGCTCGGCGTGGTCACGGGCTGGGAGTCGCCCGCCTATCCGCCGCGGCACTACGCGATCACGGTTATTCAACCCGGCCAGGACCTTGGACCCACCATGGGCGCGAATCGGGCGACAGGCAACGACGACCTGCTCTATACCTGGATGGGCATCGGCAGCCAGATCGACGGCCTGGGCCACATGGGGATCGACCACGTCTACTACAACGGGTTGCACGCCAAGGACTTCGTCACCACCAAGGGGCTCACGGCGCTTTCCATCGAGAAGATCCCGCCGATGGTCGGCCGCGGCGTGCTGCTCGACATGACCCGCCACTTCGGCGAGAACCCGTTGCCGGCAGGCACCGTGTTCAACGAGGCCGAAATCAAGGCGCAGGCCACCGCACAGGGCGTCGAGATCGGCAAGGGCGACGTGGTGCTCTTCCACACCGGCTGGCTCAACCTCGCCGGGGTGGACAACGAGACCTTCATCGGAGGCGAACCCGGCCTCGGCATGGGCGGCGCCAAATATCTCGCTGGTCTAGACGTGGTCGCGGTGGGCGCCGATACCTGGGGCCTCGAGGCGGTACCTCACGAGAACCCCGAGTTGATGTTCCCGGTCCACCCCGAACTGCTGGCCAAGAACGGCATCTACATCCTGGAGAATATGGACGTCCGGGCGCTGGCGGCGGACGAGGGCTGGGAGTTCCTGTTCGTGCTGGGACAGCCGCGCTTCGAAGGCGCGGTGCAGGCGGTGATCAATCCGGTGGCGATCAGGTAACCAACGGGAGAACAAGCAAGGGATCACTCAAGACACAATATTGATAATTCGGATGCGGACTCCGAATTTTCAATATATAGTCCAGGGATGCTTCCTCGTGCGGACTATCTTGAGCAACTAGCGCGTGCTACAGCGCGATCGCCCGTCACCGCGTTGTTGGGACCGCGCCAATGCGGCAAGACGACGCTGGCGCGTGCTTTCGCGGACACCCGCGAGTCGAACTTCCTCGATCTCGAGTCCGAGGTCGACCTGCGCCGCCTCGCCAATCCCGAGATGGTCTTGGGTTCGCTCGCCGGCCTCGTGGTCCTCGACGAGATCCAACGCGCTCCACATCTGCTCAATGTCCTCCGGGTTCTGGTCGACCGACCCGATGCCGACACACGCTTCCTGATCCTCGGCAGCGCATCGCCGGATCTGGTACGTGGCGTCTCCGAGTCCCTGGCCGGTCGCGTGGAATTCGTCGAACTGGCCGGATTCGGTCTGTGCGAGACCGATGTCGAGAACTGGCGGGAACTATGGGTCCGGGGCGGACTCCCCCGGTCCTATCTGGCCGCGTCAGACGACGACAGCCTAGCCTGGCGAGACGGATTCGTGCGCACCTTCCTAGAGCGGGACATTCCTCAACTGGGCATCTCCATTCCGGTACCGGCCATGCGCCGGTTCTGGACCATGCTGGCGCACTGGCACGGCCAGACGTGGAACGCCTCCGAACTCGGTCGTTCGATGTCCGCCAATGACAAGACCGTGCGCCGCTACCTAGACGTACTGACCGGCACGTACATGGTGCGGCAGTTGCAGCCCTGGTTCGAGAATCTCGCCAAACGGCAGGTCAAGGCACCGAAGATCTATCTACGCGACACCGGGCTGCTGCACGCGTTGCTGGGTACCGGCACCGAGGAGGCGCTCCTGTCCCACCCCCGGGTCGGGGCGTCCTGGGAGGGCTTTGCGGTCGAACAGGTGCTGGCAGCGCTCCGCCCCCCGCAGGCTTGGTTCTGGGGTGCCCACGGCGGAGGCGAGATCGACTTGCTGATTCCGGACAATGGCCGTCGCCTCGGTTTCGAGATGAAATTCAACGAAGCGCCCGAGGTCACCAGGGTAATGTACAACATCGTTGACACGCTGCGTCTTGACCACCTTTTCGTCGTTTCGCCCGGCAGGGACTCCTACCCAGTGGATCCGCGGATTAGCGTTCTCTCGGTCTTCGACTGCCCGGACCTCGACCAACACATCCAAGACACGGTGAACGAGTAGCCTATGAAAGTCGGAGTTCTCGGGAAAAACGCCCGGCAAGGCGCGTCGCTTGCGAGTCTCGTGGACGAAGTTGTCGGATACGAAGAGCAAGGTTTCTCAAGCTACTGGATGCAGCAGGCTAGCACGTTCCATGCGCTAACCATGATGGGGGTGATTGGCCATAGCACATCCAAAATCGAACTCGGAATCGCGACAATACCGACCTACCCTCGTCACCCCGGCGCGTTGGTGCATCAAGCCTGGACAGTGAATGTCTTGGCGGGCGGACGCCTGGTATTGGGTATTGGACACCGCTGAACCCGAGTACGAGGAATTGGGTTTGAGCTACGACAAATCCGTTGGACACATTCGTGACTATCTGCCGAGAGTCGAGGAGTCAGGGAACTCCGATGACGCTGAACTCGAAGACAAGGCAGACGCAGGAGTCGAGTTGGATTTCCCAGAACCCGAGCCATACAAGGTGGTTGTTTCCGCACAAACCCCAGAGATGCGAAAAGCCGCAGGCCGCCTCGCAGACGGCGCAGTGACATGGATGGTCAGTCAAGAAACCATTCGCAATCACACGGTACCGGAGGTGACGAAAGCAGCCAAAGACGCGGGTAGAGACGCTCCACGGATTGCAGTCGGACTGCCGGTTTGCGTGCACGATGACAAAGAACAAGCCGTAGCGCGAGCCAACGAGATCTACGACATCTACGGCCAGCTACCGACCTACCGTCGTCAACTGGATGCGCAAGGAATCGGGAATCCCGGGGACATCGCTGTGGTAGGCAATGAGGGCGAGGTCGAGGCGCAGTTAGGGACCTTCTTCGACGCCGGTGCCACAGAGATCGTTGCCAGCATCTTTCCCGCAGGCAATGACCGTCGTGAATCGTTCGCAAGGTCCGCGGAGTGTCTGCGGAACCTTCTCTAGAGATTCGACGGGACGCGCGCGGGACGGGACGAGCCCGTCCCCTACTCGTCGAGCAGTTTCACGGTGCCGACGTCGCCGTCCACGCTGATCTCTTGGCCGTGCTTGATGCGCTGAGTGCTGGTGCCGGTCCCTACCACCGCCGGGATACCGTACTCCCGGGCGACGATGGAGCCATGGCCCAGGATGCCGCCCATGTCCGTGACCAGCCCGGATGCGTGCGCGAAGAGCGGCGTCCAAGCGGGATTGGTCATCGGGCAGACCAGGATCGACCCGGGCCGCATCTGATCGAACTCGGCCGGCGAGTTGATGAGGCTCGCCGGCGCGGTGATCGTCCCGGGACTGACGGGCACGCCGATCATCGTATCCGAGTTCGGGTCGTTGACAAATTGGGTCTCCTTGAACTTGACGCCCGGATCGGCGCTCGCGTCGAAGGGCACGGTGCCCGGCGGATGCAAACGCTTGCGTTGCTCCCGGAGCTCGAACCGCTCCTCGGCCAGTTGGCGGAGTTCGGCAACGGCGTTGTCTTGCTTGCGGGCAGCGGCCGCCTGCTGCAGCTCGTCGAACCTGAGATAGAAGACGTGGTCCCGGTCCGGGAGGGTGCCGACATCCTTAAGCCGCTGGCCCAGTTCCAACGCCAGGGGCCGCAGCGCGGGCCAAGCCTGGTACAGGTAGAACATCACCTCTTCGCGGATGAAGTAGAAACGGTGGGTAAACCAGTGCCGGAAGCGGAACTGCCAGTATTGCAGACCGTCGAGTAGCTCGAGGATATCCGCCATCGCCTTCTCGCGTTTCCGGGTTGCCTCAATCTCGTGGTTCTTGGGGTTGTAGTTCTCGTCCGAGACCATCGTTTTCAACGTTGCCAGCAGGCCGGACGGATCCTCGAGGGGCAGCGGCTCCGCGAAGTCCAGGCTGTAGCCCAGGTGGCCGTAGATGCCCAGATAGCCGTTGATCGCCTCGACGACCGATGCCGCCGCCGGGGTGGCCTCGAGCGTCTGCATCAACCGTTTCGCCGGCGTCGTAATGACCAGTTCCGTCAGGGCTTCGTCCTCGCGGATCTGGCTCGCGATCGTGAACAGGTGCTCATTGGCTTCCATGGTCTTGCCCTTGAATCCGGACAGGAACTGGCCGCTGGTGAAATTGTGGTCGGGCAACGCTTCACGAAGGAACGCTTGCAGCTGATCGTCGGTCGACTTGGCCACACCGAACGTGTGGCCGCCGTTGCCGCTCCAGAAACTGCCGCCGGCGATGGCCAGTTCGCGGATCCCCTCGAGCAATTGGTCGTCGGACGCGTTGGCCACGTCCACCTGCTCCCACTTTTCCCGGGTCGCCAGGATCATGGGTTTCGCCCAGTCGTAGAAATCCTTGATCTGGTTCTCGTTGACCTGGGTCCGGTTGAAGGCACCGAAGGTCGGGTTCTGGCTCTCCGGTTTGGTGACGAGGGCGGTCACGTCGTTGAGGTCCGAAGAAGCCGCCCAGTCTTCGTAGGCCGAGCGGTCCTCGTCGGAGAGCGACTCCAGGAACAGGCCGATGTCGTGTTCGGCCATTTCGGCCTGTTGCGCTGCACCAGGCCGATGTGACGGTATCGCGCCGCCCTTCATTCGCTCGCTGAGCCTCTTCCCGGCCCGGTCCGTGCGACCCCGGTATCCCTCGGCCCCCGCCTCTTCCGCATCGGCCTTGATCTCGGCCGCATCCATTTCCGCCTCGGTCATCGCTTCGGTGAGCCGTTCCTTGCGCGCCTGGATGATGAAGGGCCAGTCGAAACGCTGAAAGGCATAGCCGTGCATGGAGATGAACATCGGACCGCCGCCTTCCATGATGCTCTTTCGCGGCTCGCCGTCCTTCCCGGTCTCGAGCCCCACCCACAGGTACATCTCGTCGAACAACGGCGTGCAGGGGTCCGGGATGTTCTCGACGATCTGCCGGCGCGCGAGTATCTGCGCGGGCGGCGGCGGCTCCCATTCGACCTCGATGGGTTGGGGCGGCAGATTGGTGATGGGCCGCGACTGCAGCATGAAGAGCCTGCCGCCGGCGTAGGCCCACTCGATGTCCTGGGGAACCCCGTCGAAATGCGCCTCGGCTTTGAGGGCGAGAGTCACGAGTTCCTCGATGGCTTCGTCCGACAAGGAGGATTCGCCACGTTCACTTTCGGCGATATCCTCAAGCTTCGTGCCCTGGTCGCCATCGGCAACGATCTTCTGTTCCTTGGCGCCGATGATCGTGTCCGTGGCTTGCATGGTTTCGCGATCGACCGTGTATGTGTCGGGTGTCACCTGGCCGCCGACAACGGCTTCGCCGAGACCGAAGCTGGCGTTGATGATCATCTCCGAACGCTCGCCGGTGGCCGGGTTGGCGGTGAAGAGAATGCCGGACACATCCGACGAGACCATCAACTGCACAACCACCGCCATGGCCACCGCATCGTGCTCGATGCCCATCTCGTGGCGGTAGGCCATCGCCCTGGGCGTCCACAGGGATGCCCAGCAGTTTCTTACGGCCGCGACGACCTCGTCGGCGCCCCGTACATTGAGGTAGGTGTCCTGCTGGCCTGCGAAGGACATGTCGGGCAGGTCCTCGGCATTGGCCGACGAGCGCACGGCCACTGCGGGGTTGTCGCCCTCGATAGCTTGGTACGCGGCAGCGATTTCCGCTGCCATCGCCTCGGACATGGCGTCGGATTGGAACAACGCCTGGATCGACTCGGAGGCCTGGTCGAAGGAGAGCGTGAACTCGCCGATCGTCGGCTTGGCCAGTTCGATGATCTTCGCCTGCAGGTCGTTGTCGGCGACGAAGCGTCGGTAGGCCGCGGTCGTTACGTAGAAGCCTCCGGGAACCGCGAGCCCGGCGTTTGCCATTTCCGCGAGCGAGCGGCCCTTGCCGCCGACCACCTCGAGCGTGGCCTCGCCGGTATCGATGGGCAGAATGTTCGTGTTGGTCATGTGGCTAGGTCCTCGACCTTCTGTCAGTTCACTTGCAGTGGTTTTGCGTGCTCGGGCCGGAGATCCGCGAACGGCAACGCCGTGGTACGCGCTCCAGCGGCGTTGGGACTTCCAGCGCCCGCGCATCATAGAGCACGGGCGATCCGGGTCGAAATCGGAGTCTCCCCAAAACCGCCGGCCCCTCCGGTTGTGCCGCCTCCGTTGATCGAACTATGCTCGCCCGCTTGCCGGATTCAACGAACACGAGGTGACACATGGGCCCGATTCCCAAGGGCGGCACGGTTGCGGTGACGGGCGCCGCCGGATTCATCGGCGGCTGGGTCGTTCGACGGCTACTGGACAAGGGCTACCGGGTGAGAGCTTGCGTCCGCGACGCCAGCGATCCGGAACGCACCGATTTCCTGCGCGCCATGCCCGGTTACGCATCGGGACGGCTCACCGTCCATTCGGCCGACCTGGACGAGGACGGCTGTTTCGACGACATCTTCCCCGGCTGCCACGGCGTCGCGCATGTCTCGCACGTGTCCACCTATAGCGACCACGACTACGTCAACCGGGTCTGCAACCACATAATCGAGAGCGTCAACAAGGCGCGGACGGTGCGCCGGGTGGTCGTGACATCAAGCGTCGCCGCGGTGATGTCCGATGCCGATATGAACGAGTTCGCTCGCCGGCCGGTGTTCTACGAGGACCGCTATCCGGACGAGTTCAACCCGAAGCGGACGCCGGAGCGACAGGGCTACTCGATGGCCAAGGTCATCGCCGAGAACGCGTTCTCCGACGCCGCCGAGAAAAACGGCGACTGGGAGGCCGTCACGTGCTGTCCCGCGGACAACGTCGGACCCATTCAATCGGCGCACCAGAAGAACAGGGGACCCTGGCAGCACAACATCGAGATGATGCTGCTCGGGGAATGCGCCCAGAGCGGTGCCTATCGTCCCTGGATGACGGTTGACGTCCGCGACGACGCGGACTGCCACATCGGGCTCTTGGAGAGCGTCCACGTCAAGAACGGCGAGCGCTACATCGCCTGGTCCACGGACAAGGTGAACGTGGAGGACATCTGCGCCGGCATCGACCGGTTGCTACCCGAACTTGGCCACGACACGCCGGAAGTGACCGACAACTTCCCCGACTACATCAGGGAACGGGAAACCAAGTACCGCCGCATCTGGGCGGGATGCGAACTACGAAACGACCGCATGAAGGCGGTCACCGGCGTCGAGTTCCGACCGTTCGACGAGTCGTTGAGGGATTGCGTCGAGTCGTTGCTAACGGTCGCGCAAGTAAAGCCGAAGCTGCGGGAAGGGTTCGAACACCGGTTGTAGGGGACGGGCTTGTCCCGTCCCGTCGCCTCAACGTCCCGCAGTTCGGGCGGCCACAAGGGCCGCCCCTACGGGATCGAGGCGTAGACGAGTCCCTTGAGCTTCTCCTGGATCGAGTTCGGCATGCCGATGAACTGGGGCATGAAAACCGCCACGAGTTCATGGCCGGGGTCGATCCAGAAGAAGGTTCCGGCAGCGCCGCCCCAGGAATAGGATCCACGGGGGGTGGAGCCGCCGTCCTGCGTGACCACGGCAAAGCCCAGACCGAACCCGCTGTTCGGCCAGAGGCCCTCCGGCAACTGGTCGGTGGTCATCAGCGCCACGGTCTCCGGTTGGAGCACACGGGTGCCGTCGAGCGTGCCGCCGTTCAGGATCATCTGGCAGAAGCGCACGTAGCTCTCCGTGGGCATCACCAAGCCGCCGCCGCCAGAGAGAAACGTGACGCCGATGAATTCGGGATCCTCGCGCGGGTTGTCCTGAACGACGAAATTGCCGTCCTTAAACTCGTGGTCGGTGCCGAACCGGTGCACGACTTCGGCGGGCACGTCGAAATAGACGTCCTTCATGCCGAGCGGCTCGAACATGTGCTCATCGAGGAAGTCGTCCAACGGCTGCCCGCTCACGCGTTCGACGAGTTGCCCGAGAACGTCCGTCGAGAAGCTGTAGTGCCAGCGCGTACCGGGCTGGAATAGGAGCGGAATGTCGGCGAGTTTTCGCACCAGGATGTCGGTGTCGCGGACGAGGTAGTCCCAATCGTCGATCAGGCCGGCTTCGCGATAGGCCTTGTCGACCGGCGTGTTCCCGACGTAGCCGTAGCTCAAACCCGAGGTGTGCAGCAGGAGGTGCTTAGCGGTCACCGGCGGATCGACGGGAACGATCTCGTCGCCTTCGTAGGCGGTCTGGCCCTTCCACTCGGGAAAGAACCTCGTGACCGGTTCGTCGAGATCGAGCTTGCCGTCGTCGAGGAGCATCAGCGCGGCGGCGCTGGTGATCGGCTTGGTCATGGAGTAGATGCGGATCAGCGAATCCATCTGCATCGGCGCGCCGGTTTCGAGGTCGAGGGTGCCGGTCGCATGTTCGAAGACGACCTGGCCGCGCCGAGCGATCATCGCCGTCATGCCCACCAACTCGCCGTCGGCCACCAGCCGGTCCATCTCTGCTGCGACAGCGTTCAAGCCTTGCTTCGTCATTCCCACCGCCTCCGGCTCGGCGCGCGGCAACTCCCCGGCGTTGGCCATCGTGGCGCAAACCAGCGCGCCTACATGGAACAAAACCCGTAGGGGCGACCCTTGTGGTCGCCCGCTCGACCCTTGTGGTCGCCCGCTCGACCCTTGTGGTCGCCCGCCTTGGGGGGCCGCGATACGGGACGGGACAAGCCCGTCCCCTACGGTTCGATTTCCCTTGCGCTGCCGCAGCAAATCCCCAAGACGCGACGGCGCGTTAGACTGCCGCCGCACATGACTCGATCGACGACCAAGCGCGCCCGCCTGCTGATCGGCGGCCGGGTCCAGGGCGTGGGATTTCGCTACTCGACCTATGTCGAGGCCGACTCGCTGGGCCTCAACGGCTGGGTCAGAAACCTGCCCGACGGTCGCGTCGAAGTCGTCGCCGAAGGCCCGCAGGCCGCCGTCGAACGACTGGTCGAGTGGTGCCGACGGGGACCGCGCTATGCCTGGGTCCGGAACGTCGATGTCGCCTGGGAGGTGCCCCACGACGAATCCGGTGGCTTCGGCGTTCGATAGCACTTCGCCTCGCGCCATTATTCTTCCTCGATGTCGTCGGACGAGACGTCTTCGAACTCCTCGCCCGGTATCCGGTGACGCTCGTTGGCCCAGTCGCCGAAGTCGATCAGCCGGCAGCGTTCCGAGCAGAACGGACGATGACGGTTCTCGCTCGACCACTTGACCGGCTTTCGGCAGGTCGGACAGGGAACGATGCGGACCGTCTCAGTCAAGTCGCAGCTACTCTTCGATCGTCACCGGCGCAGCATAGCCCATCCACCCAGCACGGACCGCTTGTGGTTCAATCAACCGTTGCGAGGCCACCCAGCCACAGACCCGTATGCCCCAAGCCAAGCCACCGAACGTGCTGTTGTTCTTCACCGACGACCAGCGCTTCGACACCATCCGCGCGCTCGGCAACAGCGCCGTCTCGACGCCGAACATCGACCGCCTGGTGGCCCGAGGCACCACCTTCACCCACGCCCACATCCCCTGCGGAACCCATGGCGCGATCTGCATGCCGAGCCGGGCCATGCTGCACACCGGCCGGTCGTTGTTCCATCTGCACGACTCCGGCAGCAGCATTCCGGACGAACACACCATGCTCGGCGAGGCGCTCCGGAGCCAGGGCTACCGAACCTGGGGCACCGGCAAGTGGCACAACGGCCGGGCGTCCTTCAACCGGGGGTTCGCGGAGGGCGACGAGATCATGTTCGGCGGCATGGCCGATCACTGGAACGTCCCCGTCTACCACTACGATCCGAGCGGCGCGTACGACACGCGCCTGGCCTACATTCCCAACCCGCCGGCCTTCGGCAACAACGAGATCCACTGGCGGGAGTGCGACCACATCCACTCGGGAAGGCATTCCAGCGAGATCCTCTGCGACGCCGCGGTGGACTACATCGGCCGCCAGGACGGCAGCGTGCCGTTTTTTGCGTACGTCTCGCTGCTTGCGCCGCACGATCCGCGCACCATGCCGGAACGCTTCCGCACCATGTATTCGCCGGAAGAGGTCTCGCTGCCGCCGAACTTTCTCGGCGCGCATCCCTTCGACAACGGTGGGTTGCGCATCCGCGACGAACTGCTGGCCGAGTTTCCCCGCACACCGGAGGAGATCCGACGCCACATCGCCGAGTACTACGCGATGATCAGCCACTTGGACCACGAGTTCGGCCGCGTGCTCGATGCGCTCGACGAGCGGGGCCTCACCGACAACACGCTGATCGTACTCGCCGGTGACAACGGCTTGGCGGTCGGGCAGCACGGCCTCATGGGCAAGCAGAACTGCTACGAGCACAGCGTGCGCGTGCCGCTTATCTTCGCGGGACCCGGTGTTCCCCAAGGGCGCCGGAGTGATGCCTATGTCTACCTTTTCGACATCTTCGCGACGCTCTGCGAGTTGACGGGGACGCCAAGACCCTCGACCGTCGGAGGTGAAAGCCTGGTTGGGGCAATGAACGATTCGAACGAGCGAGTTCGCGACACGCTCTACTTCGCCTACATCTCCTCGCAACGGGCGGTCAAGAACCGAACCCACAAGCTGATCGAATACGCCGTTCGCGACCGGCGGCGGCAAACCCAGCTATTCAATCTCCAAAACGATCCCTGGGAGACACACAACCTGGCCGAGGCTCCGGGTTCGGCGGACATCGTCGCGAACTTGAGGAACGAGTTGCTTCGCTACCGGGATGACTGGGAAGCCGGCTACACGGGCCGGGGTTCAAGCTATTGGACGCGATATGGCTGAAGCCTGCTGCACGCCCGCACGTCCCGTGGAGACGCACACTTCGTCCGCAATCGTCGAGGCCCGCGGCGATCCGGTCAGCGCGATGATCGAACTTCCCGGCGGCACCTTCCTCATGGGCTCCGAAGATGCCGATGCCCGCCCGGACGACGGTGAAGGTCCCGTGCGGGAAGTGTCCGTCGACGCATTCTGTATCGATATCACGACCGTCACGAACTGCCGCTTCGCCGAATTCGTGAACGCCACCGGCTACCGCACCGAAGCCGAGGCGTTCGGCTGGTCCTACGTGTTCCGAGGCCTACTGGCGAAGTCCAAACAACGCACGTTTGCGCGGGACGTGAAGGCCGTGCCGTGGTGGATTGCCGTGGACGGCGCGTTCTGGGCGAAGCCGGAGGGCCCGGGCTCGAACCTGAAGGGCCGGGTTCACCACCCAGTCGTCCACGTATCCTGGAACGACGCCACCGCTTATTGCCAATGGGCCGGTAGACGCCTCCCCACCGAAGCCGAGTGGGAGTACGCCTCGCGCGGTGGCCTCGCCGGCAAGCGGCTGCCTTGGGGCGACGAGTTGACGCCGGGCGGTCGACACCGCTGCAACATCTGGCAAGGGGCGTTCCCGGATATCAACACGCAGGACGACGGCCACCTCGGCACCGCGCCGGCCAAGTCGTTCCGACCCAACGGCTACGGTCTCTACAACATGGCCGGCAACGTCTGGGAGTGGTGCGTGGACTGGTTCAGCGCGGACTGGCATCTCAGCCACTCGCCCGTCAATCCGACCGGTCCCCCGGCGGGCGAGGCAAAGGTGCTCAAAGGCGGCTCGTATCTCTGCCACGACAGCTACTGCAACCGCTACCGGGTCGCGGCCCGATACGCCAACACGCCTGACTCCGCGACCGGCAACGCCGGGTTTCGGTGTGTGCAATCTTGAGCGCGCAGCCGAACATCCTGTTCTTCTTCCCGGACCAGCACCGTGGCGACTGGACGGGATACAACGACACGCCGGGCGTGCGCACGCCGAATCTCGACCGTCTCGCCAAGAGGGGCCAGGCGTTTCGCAATGCGATGACGCCTTCGCCGCTGTGTTCGCCGGCGCGCGGCTGCCTGGCGGCGGTGGCGCCATACGACGCCCAATCGGTGAAACACAATCTGCACGACGTGGATCCCAAAGACCCCAACCTCTATCAGGCGCTCCGCGAGGCCGGCTACCAGGTGCTCGGCTGCGGCAAGTTCGATCTCCTGAAGGCTTCCATGAATTGGGGAGAGGGCGGACGCCACGGGGACGGCCCCGACGCGGACCTCCATCGCCTCGGGTTCACCGACGGCATCGACAACGCCGGCAAGCACGACTTCGTCGCCGGCCACAAAAAGGGTCGCAGCGAGCCGTTCCAGGCGTTTCTCCGCAAGCACGGCTTGCTCGACACCCACCTCGAGGACTACGCCGAGCGCACCGGAAAGGACCGCGCCAACTACACCAACACGGCACCCACGCCGCTGCCGGATTTCGCCTACTGCGACAACTGGATCGCCGCCAACGGGTTGCAGCTGCTGGAAGCGGCGTCGAACGACGCGCCGTGGTTCCTCCAGGTGAACTTCAACGGTCCCCACGAGCCGATGGACGTGACTGCGTCGATGCAATCGCGCTGGCTCGAGGCCGACCTGCCGCCGCCGGTCGCGTCGAGCGAGTACGATACGGAGCAGCACAACGCCATTCGCGCCAACTACGCGGCCATGATCGAGAACATCGACGCGCACCTGGGTAGCTATCTGGAGTACCTAGCCGGTCGGAACGTCCTCGACGACACCGTCGTGATCTACGCCTCGGACCACGGCGAGATGCTCGGCGACCAGGACCGCTGGGGCAAGATCGTGCCCCATGAGCCATCCGTGCACATCCCGCTCGTGCTGGCCGGTCCCGGCATCGAGGCGCGGCCGGTTCGCGATCCGCGTGTCGATCTCGTAGACGTCGCCGCAACGATCATCCATCTCGCCGGCGCGGACTCTCCAAGCGGCAAGGGACAGGTACTGACAGGCCCGGCGCTGGCGTCGCGGAAGACCGTCGGCCTCGGCGGTTGGCGGACGATCTACGAAGACGGATTGAAGTACGTGCACAACTTCGACCCCGAGTTCGGAGGCCGCGCCTGGAACGGCGAGTTCGACCCGGCCGACGGCGCACCGGCCGCGCTCTTCGACCTTGAGGTCGACCCAAGAGAGTTAACAAACCTCGCTGGCGACCAACCCGAAACCGCCGCGCGTTTGCGCAGCGCGCTACTCGACACGCTGGAGGCGAACGATGGCTGACCCATACCGTCGCATCGAGGTCGAACCACTCACGCCCGGGATCGGCGCCATCGTCCACGGGGTCGATCTCGGGGCGCCTCTCGGGGACGACCTCATCGAGGAGATCCACGACGCCTGGATGCAGCACCTTGTCCTGTTCATGCGCGACCAGCACATGTCGCCGGCGCAACACCTGGCCTTCGGGCGTCGCTTCGGGGAATTGCATATCCATCCCGCTGCCCCCTACGCCCACGACGATCCCGCGCTGATGGTCATCCACACCGACAAGGACTCGCGGCGCAATAACGGCGCCGGGTGGCACTCGGACGTTTCCGCCGACGAGGAGCCACCGCTCGGCAGCATCCTGCACCTGCACGAAGTGCCCCGGCACGGCGGCGACACCCTGTTCGCGAACATGTACGCCGCCTACGAGGCCTTAAGCGAACCGATCAGGAACCTGCTCGATACGCTCACCGCGCGCCACGAATCCGACTACGCCGGCTACTACGGCGACCACCCGCCGCAACGCGAATATCCGCGGGCTTCCCACCCGGTGGTCCGCACCCATCCCGTGACCGGGCGCAGGGCGTTGTACGTGAATGCCGGTTTCACCCGGCGAATCGAGGAGTTGCGCCGGTCGGAAAGCGAGGCGCTGCTCAACTTCCTGTTCGAGCACGTGAAGAACCCGGCATTCCAATGCCGGTTCCGATGGGAACCCCACTCGCTCGCCATGTGGGACAACCGCTGCGTCCAGCACATGGCGATCTGGGACTACTACCCAGCGACGCGCAGCGGCCTACGTGTCACCGTGAAGGGCGACCGGCCGTTCCACTGATCCGGGAAACCACGCCATGAGCGATCGAACCGAACTCCACTTGCACGAACAATTGATGTTGCTGGCCTTGCGCGACGAGAAGGGCACTTTGGAGTCCAAGGCGACGATGTACGCCTACGCCTTGGGCGGAGCGATGCTCGCCGAGCTAAGCCTCAAGGGCAAGATCCGGATCAGCGACGACAAGAGGGCCTTCGTCGACCTCGTGGACCGATCGCCGCTTGACGAACCGGTGCTTGACGAATGCCTCGACAAGGTCGCGACGGCGAAGCGGCGGGCGCGTGCCACAACGTGGGTACGGCGCTTTGCGGAACTCAAACGATTGCGGCACCGAGTAGCCCAGGGGCTTTGCCGGCGCGGCATCCTGCGCGACGACGAAGACAAGGTGCTGTTGTTCTTCACCCGCAAGCTTTACCCGACTATCGATCCGGTGCCGGAACGTCGTCTAGTCGATCAGTTGAGGAACGTTATCTTCGGGGACTCGACCTCGCCCGACGCTGAGACCGTCGTCGTCGTCGCCCTGGCCAACGCGACCGGGCTCCTGCCCATTCATTTCGACAGGAAGGACCTGCGGCGCCGCAAGCGGCAGCTCAAACGCATCACGGAAGGGAACATCGCGGGCGCTGCCGCACAGCAGGCCGTCCTCGCCGCACAGCAGGCTGCGGTCGCTGCAGCCGTCGCCGCAAGCTCCGCAGCAGCGGTGAGCGCGTCGGGCGGTTAGTCTGTCCGTACGCCGGCGGGCGACCGCGCGCCCTTCGGGCGCGATAGGGTCGCCCCTACGCGTGGTTCACATCGTCCGTAGGGGACGCCCTTGTGGCGTCCCGCATTTGAGAAACCCCGACTAGTCAGCGAAGGAACAATTCCACCGCCGGGTTGCCCGTCTCCTCCCAATAGCGGTAGCCGATGCGATCCAGGTACGTGGCAAGGCTCGCCCGGTCCGCTGGCCGTGCCTCGAAGCCGGCGAGCACGCGTCCCCAGGCGGCACCGTGGTTGCGGTAGTGGAACATGGTGATGTTCCAGTGGCTCCCGAGACCGTTCAGGAAGCGCAATAGGGCTCCGGGCCGTTCCGGGAACTCGAAGCGGTAGAGGAGTTCCGGTTTCCTCCCGAAGGCGCGGCCGCCGACCATGTGGCGGACATGCAGCTTGGCGGCCTCGTTGTCGGTCATGTCGGTTACTCCGTAGCCGGCCTCTGCCAGACCCGCCGCGACGCTCTGCCGGGTCTCGCCCGGGCTGATCTGCAAACCCACGTAGACGTGGGCTTCCTCGTCCGACGCATACCGGTAGTTGAACTCGGTCACGCCACGCTTGCCCAGGGCACGGCAGAATCGGCGGAAGCTACCTTTCTGTTCGTCGATGGTGACGCCGAAGATCGCTTCCCGGTGTTCGCCCAGTTCGGCACGTTCCGAGATATGCCGGAGCCGGTCGAAGTTGACGTTGGCACCGCTGACCACTCCCACGTACCGCTTGCCGGTCACGCGAGGATTCTCCTCGGCGTGCTTCTTCAGCCCCGCAACCGCAAGCGCCCCGGCTGGCTCGGCGATCGACCGGGTGTCATCGAACAGGTCCTTTATGGCGGCGCAGATCTCGTCGATGGAAACCGTCACGACCTCGTCGACATGGTCTCTCGCAATTTTGAACGGCGCCAATCCGATTTGTGCGACGGATACGCCGTCCGCGAAGACATCCAGCGAGTCGAGGGGCAGCCGTACCCGCCGGCCCGCCTTGAGCGCCGCCGCCAGGCAGGCGGATCCCTCGGCTTCGACGCCGACGATCCGCGTCTCGGGGCGCAGGTATTTGATGTACGCGGCGATCCCCGCGATGAGTCCCCCGCCCCCCACCGGAACGAAGACGGCGTCCGGGCCCGGGTGCTGGTTCATGATCTCCATGCCGACGGTACCCTGGCCGGCGATTACATCCGGATCGTCGTACGGATGCACGAGGATGTAGCCCCGGGTCCTGGCGAGCTTCGCCGCGTGATCGGCGGCCTGCTGGTAGGTGTCCCCCTGGAAAACGATGTGCGCGCCCAAGCTCCGCACCGCATCGACCTTGATGCTGGGCGTGTTGCGGCCCATGACGATGTGCGACCTTATGCCAAGCTTCTGCGCCGCAAGCGCCACGCCCTGGGCGTGATTGCCAGCCGACGCGGCCACGACGCCCCGCTCTCGGTCCCTCGCCGACAGCCGCGCCATCTTGTTGTAGGCACCGCGCAGCTTGAACGAGAAGACCGGCTGCAAATCCTCCCGCTTCAGGGCGACCTGGTGGCCCAAACGCACCGATATGTTCGGAGCGTTCTGGAGCGGCGTCTCGACGGCGAGGTCGTAGACGCGCGAAGCGAGAATCTTCTTGACGAGCGGTTCGAGCATGGGAACGGCGAGGTGCGGTCTACGTCCCCGGCACGGTCGAGGCCTCGATCTTGTGGCCGTCGAGGTCGTAGACGAAGCAACCGTAGTAGTCGCCGTATTCCGGACGCGGACCCGGGGCGCCGTCGTCGACCGCGCCGGCGGCGAGTGCCGCCTCGTGGAACGCATGGACGGCTTCCCGGCTCGGCGCGATGAAGCTGAAGTGGATGCCGTTGCCCGGATTGGCGGCACCGCCATCGAGAGGAAGCTGTACCCAGAACTCGGGGAAGTGCTTTCCGTAGGCCACGGCGACGCCTGGCACCTCGTGTTGGCGTTTGGCATCCACGGTCGCAAGCACGACATCGTAGAAGGCGAGCGCCCGGTCCAAGTCGTTCACGCCGACGGAGACGTGGCTCAAGATGCTCGGTATGTCCATCGCATTCCCGTACAGGGTCGTCGCCATGAAGCCGCGCAGTATGGGCCATAATGGTCGTTCGCACACTGATCGGAAGGAAGGACATGGTCCCTAGATTCGCGATCTTCGCCGCAGCAGCCCCGGCGCTCTTCGTGCTTGCCGCCTGCACCACACAACCCCCAGAGCCGCCACCGCCCCCGGCGGATCCAACGATGGATCTCTTCACAGCCGCTGCCGGAGGCAACATCGCGGAACTGGCGGCGAATAAGCACTCCGGCTCGGATCTCGACGCCCTATCTCCCGATATGCAGATCACGCCCCTGACGATGGCTGCCGTCGGCGGCCAAGCCAAAGCGACCCAATGGCTGCTGGACAACGGGGCGGACGTCAACGGCAAAAACGGCGACGGAAGCACGGCCCTGAAAGCCGCGGCATTCCTAGGGCACGCGGGGGTAGCCAAGGTGCTGATCGACGGCGGCATCGACACCTCCGCTCGGGACTGGGAGGGGAATTCGGCGGCCGATATCGCGCGCATCGACTGGGACGCCACGGAATACATCCTAACCACGCTTGTTCAACCTGCTGTCGCCAACATGCTGCAACTGGAGGTGGACCGGAAAACCATCGAGTCCGGACGCGCGAAGATCCTCGCCATGATGGCCGAGACGTCCGAAGCCTAGACCGGCGGCGGTTACGAGGACCTCGCCTGCGCGACAAGAAAAGCAAGGCTTAGATCGCTAGAGATGCTCCGCGCGCAGCATGGGGCATAATGGCCGTTTGCACACCCCACCGGAGAGGAAGGACAAATGGCCCCTCGACTCACGACCTGCGCCGCGACAACGCTGGTGCTCCTCGTTCTGACCGCGTGCACGACCCAGCCCCCGGAGCCCCCGCCGCCACCGCCGGAGCCCACCATGGACCTCTGGACCGCCGCCTACGAGGGCAACATCGCCGAATTGGCCGCCAACAAGCACGCCGGTTCGGATCTCGACGCGCTATCTCCCAATGAGATCCAAGCGACGGCTCTGACCATGGCCGCTGTCGGCGGTCAGGCCGAAGCGGCCCAGTGGCTGCTCGACAACGGCGCGAACGTCAACGGCCCCAACGGCGACGGCAGCACCGCGCTCAACGCGGCCGCGTTCTTGGGGCGTGCCGATGTCGCCAGGGTGTTGGTCGACGGCGGGGTCGATACAACGATCCGCAGTTGGGAGGGTCAGTCCGCGGCCGACATCGCTCGAATCGACTGGGAGACCACCGAGTACATCGCCGCCATGCTGCAACTGAACGTGGACCGGGAAACCGTCGAGTCCGGACGCGCCAAGATCCTCGAGATGATCGAGGGATCCTCCGGCGCCTCGACAGGCGGTGGCGGCTACGAGGACCTCGCCTATGCGATCCTGACCGACGATGCCGGTGCAGCGAAGGCAGCACTTGCGGCAGGTGCCGACGCCAATTCACGCGATCCCAACATCGGTGGCACGCCGCTGATCTTCGCCGCGTTGATGGGCCGCGCCGAGATCGCGAAGATGCTTCTAGCCGCCGGCGCCGACATCAATGCCACGGACAGCAACGGCACCAACGCGCTCACCGTCGCGGAACTCGACTGGCAGACCACGCAGGACATCGCGGCAATGTTCCAGATTCCCCTGACGAACCCGGAGGCCATCAAGAAAGGCAAGGTCCAGATCGCGAAGATGCTCCGAGCGAAAATGTAATGTCCAACGCACTGCAAAACGCCTACGAGGCACTGACCGCGAGAATCGGCGAGGCGGGTACGCCGAGCGACTGGTTCGAGGTCACCCAGGATCGCATCAACGACTTCGCCGACGTGACGCTGGATCACCAGTGGATCCACGTCGACGAAGACCGCGCCAAGGCCGGGCCGTTCGGGACCACCATCGCGCACGGCCACCTGACGTTGTCGCTATTGGGGCACCTGCCGAGATCGGCTGCCGAGAATGCGCCCCGCGTCGAAGGTCAGAAGATGGGCATCAACTACGGCTTCGACCGGGTGCGGTTCCCCTCGCCGGTGCCGGTGGGCGCCCGCATCCGCACCACCAGCACGCTGAAGCGGGTCGAGATCAAGGGCGGCATGATCGAGACGATGAACGAGGTCGTCGTGGAGGTGGAAGGGCAGGACAAGCCCTGCTGCGTGGCGGAGAGCCTCGCCCGATTGGTGTTCTAGCATGCACCTCGCGGAGTCCATGACCCGCCAGCAGAAGCGGGACTTCTACCGCGACGGCTACGTAATCCTCAAGAACGTCGTGCCGCAGGCCATGGTGGACGCGGCCCACGCGCGCATCGAGTCCCGCGGCGAAGGCGAGAATCTCGCCAAGGCGCCGGAAATGACCGATCTGGTCAATGCCACCGCTGTCACGCCGATTCTGAACGATGCCATGGGCCGGTTCGACCCGCCGATCGCCTCGCAAGTCGCCGTCATTCCCAGGAGCCAGCCGGGCGGCCGCTTCAACAGCGTCGGCTATGTAGACAGGGATATGCCCTACTACGGCGCACAGACCCACGTCGACGGCAGCACCACAATGCCGGCACCGCAGGAAGTCCAAGAGGGCACGCCGGAGGAGATATACAGACGCTACTTCGCGACGGGCCCCAAGGGTGACTTGGGACGCAGCCCCGACGTGATCGGCATCAACATGGTGCCCCTGTTCGAAGACCCGGCGATGACCCTCGGACTCGGCAGCTTCACGGCTTTCGTCATCGTCTGCCTCAACGACCAGACCGTCGAGGGATGCGGTCAGACGGCCCTGTTGAAGGGAGCCCATCACTCGGTGGAACGCTTCTTCCGCTGGCAGTACGAGACCAACGGCCACTTGGGCCCCGAAGGTCCGGGCTGGCCGAGACTGAACTACGACGCGCCGAACCGCTGCGGGCTGGTCTACATACCCCCTGCGGTGGGGGAGGAGTTCATCGACGAGACGTCCGAATCAACGCCGGACGGCCGACGCTGGCCGCGACCCACCCAGATCCTCATGGAGCCCGGCGACGTGTGCATCACCATCTACCAGATTCCCCACTCGGGAACCCGCAACGAACGCGGCACCGAGTCCCGCAAGAACGTCATCTTCCGCATCCGCAACAAGAGCCGACAGCCGGACAAGCTGGTCAACGGCATCACCGACCACCCGGACCGCGGCCAATATGGCGAATGGCTCGAGTACGAAGAAGGCAACGACCCCTGGGAGCGCTCCAAGTACGCCATGTGCCACATGTGGCACGAGTGGGAGGGAATGGGAGAGGTTGTCGCGGAGGTCGCACGCCCTGACGCGGGCGTTTGAAGACGACTACTTCCCCTCGCGCTGCCGGGCGATGCCGTCGTCGAGCATCGCGTTTATTTCGGCATCGTCAAAGCCGATCTCCTTCAGCACTTCAGTGGTGTGCTCGCCGATTCCCGGTGCCAGCCGAGGCGTGCGCTTCGACGCGCCGTTCATCCAGAACGGACTGTTCACGGTGTAGGCGTAGAAGTGGTCGCCGGGCTCGACTTCGGTCAGCACGTCGTTGACGTACATCTGCTCGTCGTTGACGACCTCCGAGATGGTCTGTGCGACAGAATAGGTGATTCCCGCGCCATCAAGTCTGTCGCGCCAGGTTTGTACCGTGTCCGACCCGAACGCCGCGACCAGCGCTTCGTAGAGTTCTTCCCGATGTTCGTAGCGGGCGACACGGTCCACGAAGCGCGCATCGTCGACCCACTCCTCGTGGCCGAGGGCTGCCGCGAACTTCGGCCATTCCTTCTCGGGGTTCAGAATGCTGAGCAGGATCGTGCGGTCGTCGCGGGTTCGGTACATCGCGGCGAGCGGTGCCCGTGCCACGTCATCCGGTGACCGCTGGTCCGATAAATCGAAGCCGATCAACGCGCCCTGGATCATCATGCAATGGGACCACGCCCCGTTGGCGAGTAGCGAAGTGTGCACGTGCGCCCCTTCACCCGTGCGCTGGCGGCGGTAGAGCGCGGCCATGATGCCGCCGAACAGCGACATGCTGGTGGGGTGATCGCCCATGCCCGGCGACGACACGGCGTGGGCACCGTTGGGCCGCCGTACGTGATCCATCAGCCCACTGCGCGCCCACCACGCGGTGGCGTCGAAGCCCGTACGGTTCGCGTCCGGACCGTCGAGACCGTAGGAGTTGACCTGGCCGTAGATCACCGATTCGTTCAGTGCGCGCACATCTTCGTAGCTGAGCTTGAGGCGGGCGAGCAGCTCCGGCCGGTAGTTCGTTATCACGACGTCAGAGCGGGCGATGAGACGGTCGATGGCATCCCGGCCTGCGTCGGTGGTGAAGTCGATGGAAAGACTGCGCTTGTTGCGCGAGTCCTGGTCCCAGAAGAAATTCGGGTATTCCGCCAGCACGCCCCCTAACAGTGTTCGGTAGGGATCGCCCGCGAGGGGCTCGACCTTGACGATGTCCGCACCGAAATCCGACATCACCGTGGCCGCCGCAGGCCCAGCCACATACGAGCCGATGTCCAATACCCTGATGCCGCTTAGGAACATCCCGTGCCGTGACCCATAGCGCCGCTCACCGAAACGCATGACCTTACCGCAATCTGACGACCTCGCGCCGCATCGGTGAACTCGAATACCGCCGCCATGCAAAGCCCTCACGCAATCGCCAAAGACCGCGTGATAGGCTTGCGCGCTCCGTTTTTTCGACATGCCGGGAAACCGGCTTCGGAGCACTACCCATGAGATCGATCAAACCGCTCGCGGCGTTCGCCCTGGCGACCCTGGTTGCCGCCTACGCAACGGCAGTCGCAGCCGAAGAACAAGCGGCCGCCGAGGCCAGCGCCACGAAAGTGGCGAGCGTCGAGGGCATTACCGAGTACCAGCTAGACAACGGGCTCAAGTTCCTGCTCTTCCCCGATCAGAGCAAGCAGCAGATCACCGTCAACATCACCTATCTCGTCGGCTCCCGCCACGAGGGTTACGGCGAGACGGGCATGGCGCACTTGCTCGAACACCTGGTCTTCAAGGGCACGCCCGACCACCCCGACATTCCCGCCGAACTGACCGAACGCGGCGCGTCGCCGAACGGCACGACCTGGTTCGACCGCACCAACTATTTCGAGACCTTCCCGGCTACGGACGACAACCTCGAGTGGGCGCTCGACCTCGAAGCGGACCGCATGATCAATTCCTTCATCTCGGCGGAGGATCTCGAATCCGAGATGACGGTCGTGCGCAACGAGTGGGAGCGCGGCGAGAACGCCCCGGGCGGAGTCCTGCAGAAGCGGCTCATGTCGACGGCGTTCCAGTGGCACAACTACGGGAATTCGACGATCGGCGCCCGGGCGGACATCGAGAACGTGCCCATCGACCGCCTCCAGGCGTTCTACCGGAAGTACTACCAGCCCGACAACGCCGTCCTCGTCATCGCCGGCAAGTTCGACCCGGAACGCGCCATCGAGCTGGTCGAACAAGAGTTCGGTCCGATTCCGCGGCCGGAGCGCACCGGCGCCAACCAGTTGTTCCCCACCTACACGGCGGAGCCCGCCCAGGACGGCGAGCGCAGCGTAACGCTACGCCGCGTCGGCGAAGTGCAACTGGCGATGGCTGCCTACCATGTCCCCGCAGGCTCGCACGAGGACTTCGCCCCCTTGGACGTCATGGCCTACGTGCTCAGCACACAGCCAGCAGGCAGGCTATACAAGAACGTCGTTGAAACGGGCCTCGCCGCCGGATCCGGCGCCTTCGCGTTTCAGCTGCGGGATCCGGGCGTCCTGCTCGCCAACGTCCAGGTGCGCAAGGAGGACGATCTGGTCAAAGCCACCGAGGCCATGCTTGAGACCTTGCACTCGCTGGTCGACGAACCGCCTACCGACGAGGAAGTGGAACGCGCCAAGTCGAACTTCGCGGCCAACTTCGAACTCGGTTTCAACAATCCGAATGCCATCGCGCGCCAACTCAGCGAGTGGGCAGCAATGGGCGACTGGCGGTTGATGTTCCTGCACCGGGACCGCCTCGCCGAGGTGACCCCCGAAGACGTCGTGGCCGTCGCCAGGAAGTACCTCAAGCCATCGAATCGCACCATCGGCTATTTCTACCCCACCGACGAGACGCCGCCCCGCGCCGAAGTCCCCGCCACCCCCGACATCGCCGCCTTGGTCGGCGACTACAAGGGGCGCGAAGCGGTTTCCGCCGGCGAGGCATTCGAACCGACACCCGAGAACATCGCGGCCCGAACTACGACGATCACCTTGTCGAACGGCATCGAAGTGGCCCTGCTGCCCAAGGAGAACCGGGGCGATGCGGTGACTGCTAGCTTCACCTTCCGGCACGGCACGGAAGAGTCGCTTAGGGCTAAGGACACGGCTGCCTCGCTGGCCGGGTCGATGCTCGTGCGTGGCACCGCCAAACGGTCCCGACAGGAGATCACCGACGAGTTCATTCGCCTCAAGATCGCCGGCGGGATCAACGGCGGAGCACTGTCCGTCGGCGGCTCCTCAACCACGGTGCGGGAGAACCTGCCGGACGCCATTCGGCTAGCCGCAGAGATCCTGCGCGAGCCCTCGTTTCCAGAGGAAGAGTTCGAGTTGCTTCGGGAGCAATCGCTCGCCGGAATCGAGGCGCAGCGATCCGAACCCCAACCCCGTGCGAGCAATGCCCTCAACCGGCATGTCAACAGCAATTACGGCAAGGACCACGTGTTCTATATGCCGACGTTCGACGAGCAGATCGAGCGCTACCAGTCGGTCACGGTCGAGCAGGCGAAGGATTTCTGGGCGTCGTTCTACGGCGCCGAGGGCGGGACAATCGCGATCGTCGGCGACTTCGATCCAGACGAGATCGTGCCGATTCTCGAGGAGGCGTTCGGCGACTGGGAAGCCAAGGAAGACTACGCACGGGTGGATCGTCCCTATGCGGAAATCCCGGCGGCAATCGTGGACATCGAAACGCCCGACAAGACCAATGCGGTGATGTTTGCCTTCCAGAGAATCCAGATGCGCGACGACCATCCGGACTACCCGGCGATGGTGATCGGCAACTACATGCTCGGCGGGGGTTTCCTGAATTCCCGGCTTGCCACTCGGATCCGCCAGCAGGACGGCCTGTCCTACGGCGTGGGCTCACAGTTCAATGCCGGCTCCATCGACGAAATCGGCACATTCAACGGCTACGCCATCTTCGCGCCGGAGAACGGCGACAAGGTCGTCGCAGCTTTCAAGGAGGAGATCACCAAGGTCCTCGACGATGGTTTCACGGAGGAGGAAGTCGAAGCCGCGAAACGCGGCTGGCTCGACGCCGTCCAGCGGCAACGGTCGAGCGATTCGACTGTCGCCTCGATCCTGAACTCCAACCTGTTCCTGGACCGGGACATGTCGTTCATCGCCAAACGGGAAGCGGCTGTCGCCGCACTCACGGCCCAGGACATCAACGCGGCGTTCAAGCGCCATGTCGACCTCGACAAGATGTCCATCTTCCGGGGTGGGGATTTCGAGAACAAGCTGCCGAAGTAGAACTGGCCACACTCGTTCCTGCGGCGATCCTCGCGGTCGCTGCCGGAACGAGCTTCCCAGACCGCAAGTACGTGGGCGGCGTCCGACCCCGTTGCAGCCCTCGAAGCCGCTGGCGCCATGCCGAACGCACGGTTTCGGGATGGCTCTTGCAGGGTCTTGTCCTCCAATCCTCGGCGACCGCGCGCCCGAAGGGCACGTTAGGGTCGGCCTACAGCGACGAGAAATCGGGTTTGCGCTTCTCCTGGAACGCCGCCACGGCTTCCCGGTTCGCAGGCCTGCCCTGCAGCTTTCGTATCGTGGCATTTTCGGTTTCGATCACGACCTTCAGGTGTTCCCGGCCCGGCCCCGCAATCAGGCGCTTGGCTTCGGCGAGCGACTCCTTGGGCAACGCCGCGAGTTTCGCCGCTTGACGGCGCACCGCGTCCAGGAAGCCGTCGTCGGCAAAGACGTCCAGCACGAGCCCGGCGGCTTTGCATTCGGCCGCGTTCATCCATTCCGAGCTCATCAGGAACCACATCGCCCGCTGCCGACCCATCAGCGCCGGGAAGGTCACCGTGCTGCCGGCTTCCGCGAC
Source organism: Gammaproteobacteria bacterium (assembly GCA_009846005.1). Classification (GTDB taxonomy): domain Bacteria; phylum Pseudomonadota; class Gammaproteobacteria; order Pseudomonadales; family Azotimanducaceae; genus VXYL01. The sequence goes on from VXYL01000070.1 coordinate 238,540, forward strand.
CAGCCCGAGCTCGGAGAACGGCGCCCGCAACCGGGCACTCTCGGCCATGTATGCGAAGTCGGCAAGCCCGGTGAGCGTCGCGCCGAGGCCGACGCCGAGACCGTTGATCGCGAGGACGAACGGCTTGGGAAAGTCCACGACGGTTCTTAGGAATCCCCGGATCCCGTGCGTCGGCCGGCGTGCGGTACGCGCGGCCTGAGACAGGTCGGCACCCGCGCTGAACGCCCGACCCGTTCCGGTCAGCACCAGTACCCGGCACGCGTCGTCGTACCCGGCCGCCAACAGCGCATCGGTGACCTCGTCGTACTGCTGATTGTTCCAGGCGTTCAGCACGTCGGGGCGGTTGAGCGCAATGGTGCGCACGCCCTCGGTGTCGGTAATGATCAACATTCTCGCGTCCCGCTACAGCGGCAGGTCGCCGACCGCGTGGTTGACGCTGCCGGTCTCGTTGTAGGAACGCATCACCATTTCTGCGATACGCATCAAGTGCACCTCGTCCGAACCATCGGCAATACGGGACCAACGCGCCTGGATCAGCATTTGCGCCAACGGCGAATCGTTGGAATAGCCGAGCGCGCCATGGACCTGAAGCGCCCGGTCGACGGTCTTCCACAAAGTGTTGGCCACATGGTGCTTGGCCATCGACACTTCCGAGCGGAAGTCCATCCCGTTCTCGATCTTGTAGGCCGCGTGCAGAACCATGAGTTTCGAGGAATAGAGCTCAAGGGCACTTTCCGCCATCATCCACTGGATGCCCTGCTTCTCGGACAAGAGCGAGCCGTGGGCGTATCGCTTCTGGGCACGGTCGACCAGCATCTCAAGGGCCTGCTCGATGGTGCCCAGCCAGCGCATGCAATGGGCGAGCCGCGCGGGCCCGAGCCGCACCTGGCCGAGTTTATGCCCGCCGCCCTGCTCGCCGAGGATGTTGGCGTGGGGTACGCGGACGTCGTGGTAGCGGATCTCCGGGTGGCCGCCGCCTCCGCCCATGGTCGAGATGTCGCGCACGATCTCGAAGCCGGGTGTGCTCGTTGGGACGATAAACGCGCTGTTGCGCGCCTGGGCGATCTCGGCATCCGGATCGGTCTTGGCGATGACGATGGCGAAGTCGGCGCCGTGGGCTCCGGAAGTGAACCACTTGTGACCATTGATGACCCACTCGTCGCCGTCGCGGACCGCCGAAGTCTGGATCTGCGTGGGATCGGAGCCCGCGACTTCCGGCTCCGTCATCGAGAAACAAGACCGCATGGTTCCTTCGCACAGCGGCTTGAGCCATTTCTCCTTCTGCTCGTCGGTGCCGAAGTGCAGAAGCGTATGCATGTTGCCTTCGTCCGGGGCTTGGCAGTTGATGAGATAAGGGCCCATGTTGGTCTTCACGGCCTCCGCGGACATCGCGGCCACAGCCGTCACGCCGAGGCCCATGCCGCCCCATTCCTCCGGCATGTGCGGCGCCCAGAGCCCTTGATCCCGCGCCGTCTGGCGCAAGTCCTTGATGGCCGCCCGCCACTCGTCGCCCGACGCCCGGCGGCTCGACAGTTCCGCCATCCTCGGCCGGGCCACGTCACCCATGAAGCGCTTGACCAGTAGTCGCGCGTCTTCCACTTCGTCGGAGAACGTAAAGTCGATCGCCATTGTTGCTTGATCCTCCTGTCGTTTCTCACCGAGCATACATGAGGAGTCGACACGGAAAACAAGCTTGGCGAAAAGGAGGAGCGCGATGCAGGTTGTGAGGGTCTTTACGGGAGACGATGGCCGCTCCCATTTCGAGGATGTCGAGATTCCGCTCACGGACAACGGTCCCATCGGTCGGATCTCGGAACTGATCCCAGGGCCCGGCGTAATGTTCCGCGAAGTGGGCGGCGACTACGATCTCGACTTCCACAACGCGCCGCGGCGGCAATTGGTGGTGAACCTCAAGGGCTCCGTGGACATCGGCGTCGGCGACGGCACTGTGCGACGCCTCGGCCCGGGTGACATCCTGTTAGCCGAAGACACACAGGGCGAAGGCCATACCAGTCGGGCCGTGGACGGCAAGCCCCGTCAGTGCCTCTTCATTCCTCTCGACAACACAGACATACAGCGAACAATAGAACCGTAGGGGACGGGCTTGTCCCGTCCCGCGCCGAGGAGGCCGCACAACTCCTGCGGGCGACGACAAGCGAGAGTCCTACGACGTTCACACCATGCAAGGATCGCGAGTCACGACTCCGGCTGTCGCGCAACAAGCCCGGGCCACTTCATCGCCACGATCGCCAATGCCGCCAATCCCTCAACCGCCACGATCGTGCACGCCGTGCTGGCACCAAACCAGGACGCCAGCAAGCCGAGATGGGCGAGCCCAATGGGACCGCTGCCGATGCACACGGACAGGATCCCCATCATCTGCCGGCGGTTCTCGAGCGGCGTGTTGAGGAGCACGAGCGCGCTCTGCATGGCTGCGAACGCCGCCATGGAGATGCCGAGAAGAAGCAGCAGCGCACCAGATAGGACAGGCACCACGGAGTGTGCGAAAACAGTCGCGGCCGCCAAGTAGGTGAACACGCCGAAGAAGTAGAGCAACCGGTACTGCCGATTTCGGGCGAACGCAGCTAGGGCCAGGGCGCCGAGTAGGGAGCCCAGGCCCTCCATGCTCGCGAGGACACCCACTTCGAACGGCGCCAGGCGTAGCACGTCCGCACCGATCACCGGCACCATGGAGATGATCGGGAACCCCCACACGTTGAACACCACGGTCACCGCGAGAACGCCCTGGAGCACGCGCACTCGGCGTAGAACGCGCAAGCCGTCTCGAATACGGTGCGCGACCTTGCCCCCGATGACGGTCCCATGTCCGGGGATGGGAGGGAGGCCAACGAGTATGGCAAACGCCAGCGCATAGGCACCCGCAGTCAGCAGGAAAGCGCCGTGCATCCCCGCCACAGCGTAGAGCATCCCGCCCAACAGCGGTCCGACCATGCGCGTTCCCGAACTGGCCACGGTATCGAGGCTCATGGCGGACCCGAGCCGCGCACTGCCGACGGCGTCGGCAAGCAGGGTGCGCCGCACCGGGAAGTCGACCACCCAGGCGAGTCCGGCGACGAAGGCAGCGAGACCGACATGCCAAACGGCAAGTCGGTCGAAGTAGGCGAGGCTTCCAACGACGACTGCAACGCAGAACATGAGGGCGAGTGTGGCCAAGAGGATCCGTTTGCGATCGAAACGGTTGGCGATCTCTCCTCCGAACACGCCAAACAGCCCCATGGGAAGCATGCGCAACATCAACATCGCCGCCACGAGCCCCGCGGACGCCGTGACCTCGAAGACGAAGATGCCCACCGCCAGCATCTCCAGCCAGCGGGCGGTGGCGGCAAACGCGCCCGCAAACCATAGGCGCAGGAAATTCGGGTCGGCGATCAGCGGCCGCTGTACGTCGTCAACGCGAGAGTCGGTCAAGGGAGGGCCGCGTTGGCCTAGCGACCGACCGATTCGAACATCGACTCGATCGGAAGGTACTCGGCAGTGGTGGCGAGCTTGCGTTCCATCAACTCGCCGCCCTGGATCCACAACGCATGGGCACCGGACCGCTCCTTGGTCTTGAGGACGCGGTAGCCCACGTCCGAGAACACCACCGCGCAGTGGTTGTCGATCCCCAGGCCGCAGCCGCCCTTGCGACGCATCATGGCGCGAAAGTCGCGGCGACGGGGGACGTTGTAGGTGCGGCCGTTGTAGTGCGGACACGCCATCCCCTTGACGAGCCCGAGACCCGTCACGGCAATGTAGTCCCAACGCTCGCTGTCGTAGTACGCCATCGAGTCGCTGTGGCCCCGCTCGAACCAGCAGATCGCGCCAGCGCTGACGCCGCAAAAGACGGCGCCCCGATCAAACGCCTTGCGGAGCAATCCGTCCACGCCCAGACGACGCCAGCGCCGCATCATCTTGAGCGTATTGCCGCCGCCCACGTAGACGATATCCGCGCAGGCGATCTTGTCTCGCACAAGCGTGGCATCCGGCGCCGAGCCGAGCAGCAGCAGTTTATCCGTGAAGCATCCGTAGGTGTCGCCGTAGGCGTGTTGGAACTGCCGGCAATACCGGGCGGAGTCGCCGCTTGCCGTCGGAACAAAGAGCGCTCGAGGCTGCGACTTCCCCGTCAACCGAATGATCTCCCGGTCGATCGGCTCCGTCTCCCGATTGCGAATGCTCCCGCCGCCGATCGCGACGATGGTGCCCATGGTTGTTGTCCGTGGTAGGTGGAGTCGATAGAGTGCAGGAAGGACGCAGTTGCGGAAAGCGCCCGTATTCGGAGTGGGGGGACGCGCCGGCTTCGTCCGACATCGCCCACAACCGAGAAATATGCATGAGTGCCTCCGCCAAGGACCTGATCATTGGTGCCGTCGCCCTGGTCTTGATCGCCTTCCTGTTCGCTGTCGTCGACCTCGTCGAGGTGGTGTTCAACCTCACCCGTGGCCAGGAGGGCTGGGATCTCGACGAGATCGTCGCGGCGGTCCCCGCCCTAATGCTTGTTGCCGCCTGGTTCGCCTGGCGGCGGTGGCGCGAGAGCGCGCACTTGAACGGCGAATTGGAACTGACGGTGTCCGAGCTTGAAGACGCCATCTCCGGACGCCGCGATATGGAGGAGCAACTCCGGGAAGGCTACAAGATGGCGGCCATGGGTACCCTCGCCGGCGGTCTGTCCCATGAACTCAACAACGTGCTGCAGCCGGTCATCACCCTGGCCCAGTTCGGCTTGGACCGCGATCACGTGTCCGAGCAGGAACGCAAGGCGGAGATGGCCCAAGTGCTAAATGCCGCTGAACGCGGAGCGGAGATCGTCAAGAACGCGTTGGCGCTGGCACCGGGCGGAAGCCGGGAGACCGACGACATCGAACCGTGGGGCTACCTCGGCGAAGTAGCGGCCCGAGCGAGGCGCAGCGTGGGATCGAACGTCGAGGTCGATGTCCGCGTCGGTTCACGCCGTGGCGAGATTCGCGTCAATCGCGTGGAACTCGACGAAGCCTTGAACAACCTTGTCACAAATGCGGCCGAAGCGATGGATCGCGCCGGCAAGATCGTGTTGGCCGTCGAATCCGTCGACATTGAATCCGACCAGGCACGGGGGCGGGGCATGGTGCCCGGGCCTTACGTGAGGATCACCGTAGCAGACGATGGCCCGGGCATGTCGGCAGACGTGAGACAACACGCTTTCGATGCCTTCTTCACCACCAAGGCCGACGCCGACGCCATCGGTCTCGGGCTCTCGGTTGTCTACAACCTCGCACGGGGATGGGGAGGCGATGCCGCCGTCGAGTCGGAGCCCGGGGAGGGCGCAACGTTCGAACTACTGATTCCCAACGTGGCGAAGGAGGGTTGATCGATGGCGACGCTACTGCTGGCCGACGACGACGCCATCGTTCGATACGCCTTCGCGCTACTGCTTCGCAGCAACGGCTACCACGTCCTCGAAGCGCCATCAAACGATGCGGCACTGGCCCTGGCGAAGGAGAACCCGGATGCGATCATCACCGACGTCAACATGCCCGGGATGACGGCCCTCGAGATTCTCGAAGAACTGAAGAAGACCAATCCAGATATCGGCATCATCGCCCTGTCCGGCGGCGCCATGCACCAGCGTCCCGGTCTGGCCGAGAGTTTCGCCGAGACCGGCGCCGCCAACCGGGTGCTTCAAAAGCCCGTTAGGAACGACGTGCTGCTGCAGGAAGTCGAGGCGGTGCTATCGGGAGACTAGCTTGGGGCGCTTTGCAGCCACTCCAAGGCACGTCCATCGGCATTGCGAAGAGTCGCGGGGGGCAACGGGCTCCAGCGGTCGCCGTCCTGCCCGCCCATTTCGGAGTTCAATGCCGTCCAATTCAGAGTGTATCGTCGTCCAATTCGGAATCATGCGGGCGATGAAAGGCGCACGCGGCTGGCGGCAGCGATGAATCCGTCAGAACGCCAATCTGGCACCTAGATGAATCGACCTCGGCGCGCCGGGACCGAGAAACCGCACGTCGTCGCCGATATCGCCCAACCCGACGACTTCGTCCGGCTCCTCGCCGATCAGCCCGAAGTTCTCGTAGTCCCCGTCTAACAGGTTCTCCACCAGCAGGAACGCTTCGAAGCGATCGGTCCGATAGTTCCCTCGCATGTTGACCACCGCATAGCCGTCAAGCTCGTCGAGTTCGTTGGACTCGTCGCCCCGGAGATGGCTGCCGGAAACGGCGATCATGTCCGCGCCGATGGTGACACGCTCGGTAAGGGACCAGGCCAGATTCGCCTTGAGGAGGTGCGCGGGGATGCCCGGGATGCGGTCGCCCCGTTCGACCGGACGCGTTGCCGGGCCCTCGTCGTCCTCCTCGTCGTCGTCCGCCGTCGCGTTCGCCGGGTGGTTCGGGCTCAGCACGTCGAAGTCGTCGTCGAAGGTGGCGACGACGTAGCTGTAGTCGAGTTGCCAACGCCACGTACCGCCGGCCTTGGCGATCGATGCCTCCACGCCCCGCCGACGGGTGCCGTCGACATTCCTGAACAGCCCGTGGGCCCGGGTCGCCCCGGTCTGCCAGATGATGTCGTTGTCGTTGTAGGCGTGGAACAGTCCCATCGACCACTGCCCACCCGCCCGGATCGTGCCGCGCGCGCCCAGTTCGATGCTCCTCGCCACGACCTCCTCGAGAGGCGGATCGGCGAGAAAGGCGTTGGGGAGACGACATTCCTCCATCTCGCCCGTCTCGGGATTGCGGGCGAGCGCTTCGCTGCAGGCCAGTTCGATGGGCGTCGGCAACCGGCTCGACTGGCTGATTGCGGCGAACAGATCCCGGCCGTCCCATCGACGGACGACGCCCGCACTCCAGTTGAAGCCCCTGAAACCGTGGGTCCCGTTCAACTGCGGCTGTCCCCCGGTGCGATCCCGGAGACTCACTTCGCTGTCGTGGAAGAAACCGGCCAGATTCACGACCCAAGCATCGTCAAGCGAGAAGCTGTCGCGCAGGTAGACGTGCAATCGCCGGACACCGGTGGCGATGTCGGTCCGTTCGTCGGCGAAACCGCCCGTGACCGCATCCGGCGCGACGGTGGATCGCAAAGCCGGGTCGAGGAGGGCGAACTGCACGCGCGAGTCGAAGCCGCTCTCACCCCGGTAGTAGCCAATCCCCGCGTTGACGTCGTGCTCGGTGCCCATGAGGTCGGTCGAGAGGCGTAGTTCGGCCACGCCGCCCTGAGAATCCTGGCCTCGGACACTCAGGTTGTTGACGGCCGCACAGCCCGTCTCCTCGACGGCTTCCTCGAAGTCGTCGTCCCCGGCAGCGGCGAGGTCAAGTATCTCTTCGTCTCGGCAGCCGCCTAGTAGGGCCGCCGATAGGGCTTGGCTGCCGCCGAACCCATCGATCAACTCGTCGATGTCGTCTTCCTCGATGCCGTCGCCGTTGAAGGACATGGTGGTGTTATCGCGAACATGCACATGTGCGACAAGCGTGGCGTTCCTACCCAGAACCGTCCTTCCTCCGATCCGCCAAAGTCTGGAATCGTTCTCGGTGATGTCCGGTGCGGTGAAGATCGCCGTACGGTCTCGAGCCAGCAGACCGACCGGAGACAGGCCGTTGCCGGTGAGATCCGAAGTGCCGCGGAGGTGGTCGATGCGGAGCGTGCGTCCCGCGACGCGCCAGCCGACGTTGCCGTAGATTACTTCCGAGGTGGACGGCGACAGGTCGCGCCAGCCGTCCTCCCAAAACCGGTTCGCATTCAGGTAGTAGGCCATCGATCCATTGCTGGCACCGCTTTCGACGCTGCCGATGAACCGCCCGTGGGACCCCCCCTCGACACCGACAGCGTGTCCGCCGTGGTCGAAGCCGGTTTTCATGTTGAGCACGATGGACCCGCCCAGCGTGTTGAGCCCGTACAAGGGATTCGAGCCGCCAAGCAGACTCAACCCGGCGACGGCGCGCCTCGGGATCAGATCCCAGTTGACCGAATCGCCCAAGGGTTCGTTGAGCCGCACGCCATCCTGGTAGACGGTGAGTCCCATGGGCAGGCCGAGCAACGGCGAGGCGGCGTAGCCGCGGTAGTAGAGATCGGACTGCAGCGGGTTGCCCTGGGCCGAGTTGATGTGCACGCCCCGGGCATATCGGAAGAGGTAACTCGAAATGTCCGCACTGCCGCTTGCTCCAAGGTCGTCTGCGTCGGCGGTCTGGACGCTACCGGGGAAATCACGGACGTCTAGATCGTTGTCGCTCGCTGGCGTCGTGCCCACGACCGTGATCGTTTCGATCTCGTTGGCCCCGGCGAGCTGCGCCGCGAGGTGCAGGCAGGCGGCTGCCACCGCTCGGGCTGACATCTTCCTTGACTTGCGCATACGTTCGGTCATGATCGGAATATGGGGTAATAGCACACGATGTCGATGCCCGCCCATGGTCGACGCATGTCACGGGGAGGGATTGACATGGTACTCGGAATCTCGGGTCGTCTACTCGCGACCGCCATTCTTGTATTCGGGGCTCCGGCATGGGGCCAGGACGTCGATACGGACGAAGCCGACGGCGACTCGACGCCGGAGGGCGTGGACGAAGCGGATGACGTCGAAACCATCGTAGTAACCGGCTCGCGGCTGGCCAAGGGCGACCCCACGGCTTTCGTCTACAGCCTCACCGTCGAGGACTTCGAAGCCCGGGGCGTGTCGAGCGTCGAAGAACTGATGCGCACGCTACCCTGGGCCTATCATTCGATTACGCAGCAGACCTCCGCGATCGACAGCAACGCCCTCGCGCCAAGCGACGTGGACAAGAACCCGAGAAACGTCGACAACTCGTCTACGGGCCTCATTCTGTTCGAGGTCATCACGGGCTTCGGCACTTCGACCGCCAACCTCCGCGCCTTGGGCTCGGCCAACACGCTGGTGCTGGTAAACGGACGACGGGTCGCGGGCCGGGCGGGGGACGAGGAGGGCTACGCCAACCTCCTGAACGTGCCGCTCTCGGCCATTGAACGGGTCGACGTGCAGTTGGACGGCGGCTCGGCCGTCTACGGCGCGGACGCCATCGGCGGCGTGATCAATTTCATCACCAAGAAGAACTACACCGGCTTCGGGGTGAAGGTCCGCCACGACGTCAGCTCAACCGGCGCTGACAGAACGAACGCCAGTGTTCTGGGCGGTTACGGTTGGGGAACCGGCCAGGTGACGGGAACATTGCAGCGAACGTCGCAGGATCCCATCATGAACGCCAAGACCGGCTGGACCACCAATGACAACCGCAGCTTGTTCGGTCCGGAGTTCGACGACCGCGACACCACCAAGGGCCAGCCCGGCGTGGTGCGTAGGGTCTGCCAATACTCCTGGGGAAGCTACCCTTGCGGCGACAGGCTTCAGCTTCCCGCCGGCCACAGCGGCCAAGGCGCAACGGCCGACGACTTCACAACGGACATCGCTCCAGTCGACTACGTGCCGCCACAAAACGGCGAAGACGCCAGCAATACGTCGTTGACGGTGTTCATTGAGCAATCTATCACCGAACACTTCCGGGTCTTCGCGGATGTTCTCTACTCCGAGCACGAGGCCTACCAGGAATACCGAACCGACTTGAGCGGCTACACCGTGCCGGCAAGCAATGCCCACAACCCCTTCGGCCAGGATGTCGTGGTGAACTATCTGCCCGAGGTGGAGGTGGAGGCCGGCCTGCTGCCCGGTGCCTATCACGAATCCAGGAACGAACAGCGCACCGTCAACGCCGGGTTCATTTGGGATTTCGTGGACGACCACCAATTGGAACTCCAGACCGGAAGCTCGGAATCGGAGAACTTCGGCTGGCAGGTTGGCTACGTCAGACCCAACTGGTTGGAGGATGGCGACCCGGCGAAAGCGAGGGTGGAGGAAGTGCTCGCCAGTTCCGATCCCGCCGTGGCGATCAACCTGTTCGGCGACGGCTCCGCCCAGAATGCCAATCTGGGCGAACTCGCGTCGCCCTGGATCGGGCCGCATCGGGGTGCCACGGAGACCAATACCTACGATTTGCTGGTGCGTGGACAGTTGTTCGCGTTGCCGGGTGGTCGGGTCGGCTATGCGGCCGGATTCCACCAGCGAGAGGAACGCATCCGCCTAATCCACGAAGAACATACCGACCAAGCGGGGCGCATCGAAACCAGAGGCCTAGAAGTGCTTTTTGGCGTGGACAAGCCCAAACGCGATCTCTCGGCGTATTCCGTCGAATTCTCGTTCCCCTTGGTTGGCGAGAACAACGCTCGGCCTTGGCTGCACTCCCTGTTGCTGAACGTGCAGGCGCGGCATGACACCTACGACGCAACCGGTGCCGTCGGCGGTGTTACCCGGGTCCGCCAGAGCGGTCGTTGGACGCATGTGGGCGAGCCCAATATCGTCACGCTGACGCACACGCACACCAGCCCCCGGATAGGTTTGCACTACGAGCCGACGGAGAACCTGACGTTCCGAGCATCCTGGGCGGAGTCGTTCCGCCCGCCGGTTTTCAGCGATACGTTTCACATCGTGGAGCCCCGGGAAGACACGGTCTACGTGCAGGATCCCTACGATGTGCCGGGCGGCCCGACCTGTCTCGCCTTTGGGTGTCCGGTCCGCCGAGCGACGATCTACGGCGTCGGGGACGACTTGCGCCCGGAAACTGCGGATACCTACTCGGTCAGTTTTGATTGGACGCCCGATGCCCTGCCCGGTTTGCGTTGGACCGTGCACTGGTCGAATGTCGACTTCACGGACAAGATCGAGTTTTCCTACAACCTCCTCTTCTCCGATCCGGAAGTCGCGTTCACGCTTCCTTCGATCATCGAGCGCGACGCGGAAGGCAACGCGATCAAGGCGTTCGCGAGGTATATCAACCTGTCCGAAAAGGTCAGCGAGCTACTCACCACCGAACTGGAGTACAGCTTCGTCAACGACTTCGGCGCGTTCAGGCCGCGGCTCAGTTACACGCGTGTGCTCGACGAGCATTTCACGATCATCCCGGGAGCGGCACCGGCAAACCGCGTGGGCACAGCGTGGGGCAGCAACGAATACGGGCTCGTGGGATCGCTGGCGTGGTCGTCCGGCAAATACGCCGCGGATCTATTCGTGCGCTATACGCCGAGCTACGAGAACGACCGGACCGGTACCTGCCTGGTGGTGGTTGGCCGTTGCGACCGCCTCTACGTCGCGCGGCCGTCGATGACGGTCGACTCATACACCACTGTTGATCTCACCGTGAGCTACCGCTTCGAGAACGGGCTTCGGCTGCGCGGCGGCGGACGTAACCTGTTCGATGCCGACCCGCCGGCTACGCCGTGGGGAGGACGTCCCTACGATCTCACTCGCTACGACGCCCGCGGCCAGGTGCTGTTCGCAGAGGTCAACTGGGAGATGTGAGACGCGCAACGAACAAACCGGACCCGTCGGGGACGGCTTGTCCCGAGCCGTTTCCGACCTAACCGTCGCGGCGGGCGGGCGACCGCAAGGGTCGCCCCTACGGGCACGGCGTTGCGGAACGGATCGATCGGGTCGTCGGGTCTGGGCGGGCGACCGCAAGGGTCGCCCCTACGGGGCTGTGGCGTTGCCGAACGGATCGATCGGGTCACGGACCGGTTTCCATCGGCAGCGATTCGTCGCGCACCCACTCGGCCATGGAGCCGTCGTAGACGGCAACATCGGTGTGCCCTAGGAGCAGGCATGCGAAGGCGTCGACCGTCGCGGAGATGCCGCCACCGCAGTAGGCGATGATCCGGGGCGCGTCGAGCAACCCCTTTGCATCCAGCGCACGGCGCAGGGCGGCGTCCTCCTTGAAGATCCCGTGATCCATGAGATCGTCGTAGAAGACGTTGACGCTGCCCGCGATGTGCCCTTTGCGACCGTAGTGCATCCGGCCCTCGCCCGAGAACACATCGGGCGACAAGGCGTTTACAGTGCAAACACCCGGATTGCCGATCGCGGCCAGCACGGCCTCCTTGTCCGCGAACAGTGCGGGCTGCGGTCGCGCCACGAAGTTTCCCGCTGGCGGAGGCGAGACCTCGCGCGTGGTCGGGTGGCGACCCTTGCGCCATGCCCGAAAGCCGCCGTTCAAGACCTTGGCGTTCCGGTGGCCGCAATAGCGCAGCAGCCACCAGGCCCGGGTCGCCCACATCATGTGTCCGGTACTGTAGAACACCACCTCGCTGTCGTTGTCCACTCCCAGGCTTTGGAACAGGGACTCCAACTGGCTGACCGCAGGCAGGCTGAAACCCAATCCGGTACCGGTGTCTGAGGCCGCTTCGACCAGATCAAGGAATTGCGCCCCCGGTACGTGGCAGGCCTTGAACTTGGCCAACCCGGAGTCCGCCCGATAGCCCCTCGACGCGGGCGTGAGGTACACCGTCGCATCGAGAACGCGACGGGTCGGATTGTCGAGATCGGCTGCCAACTCCGCCGGCGAGATCAGGTACTCCGGGTGGGCGTATGGCATCGTATGAACTCCTAATCTGAAGGTCGTCAATCCTGCGCGTCGGGTTCCCCGTCCCAATAGTCCCGGGAGTCCTCCGGGCGACCGACGAAGCCAAACTCCAGTTCCCCGAAGTGCGTCCACACGCCGAACTTGCCACTGTCCGGGTATTCGCAGACATCGGTGGCCGACCGCGTCGAGATGGCCAGGTATTTCAACGTCGAGTCGCCGGTATTCGTCAGCTTGTGGGCAAACTCCGCGCCGCCGCAGGGCGCACCGAGCACGTCGCCCGGTCCGACTTCGTAGATCGCCTCCCCGAACCGGTACGAGCCTTTGCCTTCGAGGACGAAGAACATCTCCTCTATGACATGATGAACGTGAAAGGGGAAGGCCGACCTGCCGGGCGGAACCTCGATGTAGCGCGCGCCGATCTTCGATAATCCGACGGCATCCGAGAACCCGGCGTGCGCGGCTTCGTAGCCAGATCCCTGTCGGGAAGTCTGAAGCCGCAGAGCGCCAAGGTTGGCGACCGGATTCAAAGCGCCGGCCGAGTCATTCGACATCGAAGGTCCCCTCCCACCGAGTCGTCCGAGTGTGGTTGCCGCGTCCGCGCAGTGTCAACGCCAGCCGCAGCATCCGCTAAGCTTTATGGCACGACCCGGCCAATGCAGACAGAGAGGATCCCGCATGGAAAACCGCCAAATCGTCATCGTGTCGTTGCCCACCGACAAGCTTGAGGCCAGCCATTTCGCAATGCGCACCGTCCCCATGCCGGAGCCCGGGGACGGCGAAGTCCTGTGCCGCACCCTCGCACTCACCGTCGGCGCCGGTCAACGCGCCGGGCTCCAAGGCAGCGCGAGCTACGCCGCCGCGCCGAAGAGCGGGATCGTGATGGGCGGAACAGCGGTGGCGCGCATCGAGGCGTCCAACGCCGACGATCTCGATGTCGGCGCGTTGGTCACGTGTCCGTCGGGCTGGCAGGACTACGCCGTCCACAAGGCCGGCGGTGTTCACGCGGTTGAAGCCGGCGGCGATCCCGCCCACCACCTCGGCGTCTACGGCACAAACGGGCTGACGGCCTACTTCGGTCTGTTCGATCTGGGCGAACCAAAAGCCGGCCAGACCGTCGTCGTCTCCGCAGCCGCCGGATCCGTGGGCCATATCGTGGGCCAGATGGCGAAGATCACCGGTTGCCGAGTCGTCGGCGTGGCGGGCAGCGACGAGAAGTGCCACCTGCTCACCGACGACCTCGGCTTCGACACCGCCGTGAACTACAAGAGCCCCGACTTCCGCCAAGAGTTCCGCGATGCCTGCAGCGACGGCATCGACGTCTATTTCGACAATACCGGCGGCGAGGTCCTCGGCGGTGCCTTGCGCCGGATGAAGCCCCACGGCCGCATCGTCTGCTGCGGGGTCGTGTCCCAGTACGACACCGGCAATCCCGCGCCGGGGCCGCGCGGCATTCCGGGACTCCTCGTCAACAACCGGATCCGCATGGAGGGCTTTCTCGTGTTCGACTACGCCGACCGCTACGGCGAAGCGCGAACCCAGATGCGGGAATGGGTGGAATCAGGGAAACTCAAACCGCTGCAGGACGAGTTCCACGGCTTGGACGAAGCCCCTAGCGCTTTCATCGACATGCTCGCCGGCGGCAACGTGGGGACACGCATCATCCGTGTCGCTGACTGATGGAGTTTGACTAGGGGCCGTCACCCACCGGCGGCCTTCCTCACCAACCGCAAGAGTCTGCGGCTCAAGTCATGATATAACGTATCCAATAGGGTCGCGCGGCATCCGGTCTCGCCAGCAGAGGGGTTTTCTGATGATTCGATCTGGATGTTGTCCCAGACTCTCGGCGTAGCCGCAACGCAGCTCAGCCTAATGTGGCGCGAGCGGCGCTTGCTCTGGCTCGCGCTCTCGGTCCTGCTCCTCGCTGGCGCTTCGGTCGCCACGAGCGCGGCCCGTTTGTCTGCCCAAGCCGAGGAGCGACGCGCCGTCGCTGAGGAGGAGGCCCTGCTCTGGGACAGCCAGGGCGTGATCGATCCCCATCGCGCCGCCCATGTGGGCCGCGCCGTGCCCGCACCGGTGCGGCCACTGGCGGCCTTCGATCCGGGACTGTCCGACTTCGTCGGCACATCGGTGTTCGTCGAGGGCCACTCGCAGAACCCGGCCCGGCATAGGCCGATCGAGGGAGGCGCCGCTATCAGCCGCTTCGGCGGATTCTCGGCGGCCTGGACTCTGCAGATCGTCGCGCCGGTGCTGATCATTCTCGCCGGGTTCGCAACCATGTCCGGCGAAGTCGCGCGGGAACGGCTTCGACAGGAACTCGGCGCTGGGGCCTCGGCTTCGGTCCTGGTCGGGGGACGACTGGTCGCTTTGGCAATCGCGGCAGGATTGCTGGCGCTCGTCATGATCGGCGTGAGCTTTCCGGCGATGCTCCTGCAGGGCGCGAACGAGCCCCAAATAGCGGCGCTTGCGGCCATCGGCGGCGCCTATGCGTTTTATCTGCTGGTGTTCTGCGCCGTCACCGTTGCCGTCTCGGGCCTGTTCGCTTCAGCGCGGGCCGCCCTGGTCGTTCTGCTTGCCTTCTGGGCAGTATCGACCCTGCTCGTGCCGCGTATCGCGCCCGCTGTGGCTGAGACCTTGGCACCCACGCCCTCCGTCCCCGCGTTCAGAGCGGCCGTCACCGAGGAGGCGAGGAATGGTGTCGACGGTCACGATCCCGCTGACCAGCGGCTGAATGCCGTAAGGGACGAGCTATTGGCGCGCTATCAGGTCAGCGACGTCGAGGATCTGCCGGTCAACTTCAGGGGCGTCGCGCTGGAGTTTGGCGAAAAGAACTCCACTGAGACCTACAACCGGCACTTCGAGCGGCTCTACGCCGTGTATCGCCGCCAAGAGGTCGTGCAACGCGCATTCGCCATCATCTCACCGACCGTTGCCCTGCAACCCTTCTCGCGCGCATTCGCCGGCACCGACTTCGGCGCCCACCTCGCCTACCTGCGCGGCGTCGAGGACTTTCGCTACCGGCTCATCCAAACACTGAACCGGGAGGTTGCGGCCAACAAGCCACCGCCCGGCGAGCGATTCCACCTCGCCGATATTGCAGCCGTCACGCGCGATGTCGTCTATGCGCCGCCTACAGTGCGCCTGTCCGAGGTTGTGACGGCGCAAACGCCCAACCTCGCAATCCTGCTGGGCTGGGCCGTGCTCGCCATCGGCCTGGCCGCCGTCTCGGCGCTGCGTCTGGGCCGCCGTTCGTGAGCAGCTTTGCCATTGCGGGCTATGAGGTCCGCCGTCTCCTTCGTGACCCCGCCCTGCCGACGCTGCTGGTCCTGCTGATCGGGTTGGGCGGCTATGCGGCGTGGAATGGCGCCGACTGGGTCCACAAGCGCGAGGCAGCCATCGGTCTGATCAAGGCGGCGGAACAGGCGCGGTTGGCTGACAGTCGCGAGTTCGTCGTCCAATCCTACCCATCGGTGATCCTGCCGATAACGCAGCCCGTGCTGCCGAGGGCAGCGATGGCGCCGCTGTCGGTCGGTCAGGCGGATGCCTATCCTTTTGCTGCTGACACTGTTCCGCTGGGTGACTACACGTCTCTGTTCAGGCGCGTGTGGGCGGACATTGGCAGTCCGACCGTACGCGCCGCAGGCCGTTTCGACCTGGCCTTCGTTGTCGTTTTCCTGCTGCCGCTCGTGATCCTCGCCGCCACCTACGACCTGTGGTCGCGCGAGCGCGAACGCGGCGTCGCCGCCATGGTGCTGTCGCAGCCCGTCGCCGTCGGGCCGCTGATCGTCGTAAAGGCGCTGGCCCGTGGCCTGGTCGTCCTGCTCCCCTCGACGGCCATCATCCTGTCGGTCGCCGCCTTGGCAGGAGCGCGAGAATCGATCGGCCTCACGGCCTTGGCACTGGCGGTGCTGGCCTATGGTGGCTTCTGGCTGGCGGTTGCGGTGATCATCGGCCTCGTTGCCCGTCGCTCGACCGAGGCGGCGATTGCTGCCGGCGCCGTCTGGCTGTTGGTGGTGGTCATGGTGCCGTCGCTCTGCTTGGCAGCCGTTGATCTGGCCGCACCGGCACCGTCGGAGATGCACTTCGCCACCGAGGTGAAGGCCCGAACGGCCGAGATTAGCGAGCGCCAGCGCCTCTATCGCGAGGCCAATCCGACGCCGGCGCGCGTGCCGACACCCAGGATTCCCGATCGCCTGCGAGACCGCTACGCCGATCGCGTCGCCCTCGACCGCGAACTTGCGGCGATGATCGCGGCACATCACCAAGCAAAAGACGCGAGGCGTCACGTGCTCGACACGGTGCGGTTCTTCCTGCCGTCGGTCGCCATGCAGGATGCACTCGACCGCATTGCCGGCTCAGACGCCGACCGCGCGCTTGCCTTTGAGAGCCAAGCGCGCGCGGCCCAATCGGAACTGCGGCTCATGTTCAAGGACTACCTGGACCGCGATGCGCTAGTCACTCCCGCCGAGTACGACAACCTGCCGGCTTTCCGGTTTCGCGAATCGGGCGGCGCTTTCCAAGCAGGCGTATTGGCAGACCTCGCGGCGCTTCTCGTCGCCACCCTTCTCATCCTGATCGCCGCCCGGGCCCTGCGCGGCAAGGCAGAGACCCCATAGGGATTTCCACATGCTTTATGCAAACGCCTTGACCAAGGACTACGGCGCACACCGGGCGCTCGACGACGTCAACTTGACCGTGGAGTCGGGGGAAATCTACTCCTTGCTCGGGGCCAATGGCGCCGGCAAATCGACGACCATCAAGCTGTTCCTTGGCTTCCTTGAGCCGACTGCAGGCTGCGCCGAGGTGGACGGTCTCGATCCTCAACGAGAACCGCAGGCGGTGCGGCGTCGGCTGCTCTACGTCCCTGAGACTGTCGGCCTCTACGACGAACTGACCGGCTACGAGAACCTCGACTATTTCGCGCGGCTTGCCGGTGTGCAGGATCGCTCTCCCGATCGCCTCCGCGAGTCCCTCACGGCGGCCGGCCTCGCGTCCGACGCCTTCAATCGGCGGGTCAGCCACTATTCCAAGGGCATGCGCCAGAAGGTCGGCATCGCGCTTGCCACAATTAAGGAGGCCAAGGCCCTGCTGCTCGACGAGCCCACCTCGGGTCTGGACCCTGAGGCCTCGGCTGAGTTCCACGACCTGCTCTTGCGTCAACGCGACCGCGGCGCGGCGGTCCTGATGGCGACTCACGACCTCTTCCGCGCGCGGGAGGTGGCCACTACGATCGGTCTCATGCAGGCTGGACGGCTGCGCCGGACCCTGGACGCCTCAAGGATCACGGCGAGCGACCTGGAGAGCCTCTACTTGGAGGAAATGGGCCGGCGGCCTTAGCGGGCCAGGGCCGCCTCAGACCGACGTGTGCGCCGATCGTCCGTGGACTAGATACGCCTAGTCAGACGCATCTGCAGATGACGCAGGAATGTCAGGTACCTTGCCGAGAACCGCGTCGAACTTCTCGGGGTTTCCGCGTTTGGACCGTTCGGTCAGATACTCCTCGGTCATCAGCGCGGTTACCTTCTCCGCTGCGCACTTGCGATCAGCTGATTGATGGCTATGCCCTCGCGCCTGGCGAGGAGCCTCACTTGCCGGTGTAGAGAGTCCGGGCGGTGACAATACCCGGACTCCGAACCGATCAGCGCCTATAAAGTCGCGTCTATTGAAGGTCACGATAGCTTCGCATCCACCGGCTACGGCGACCTCGAGGACGAGATCGTCGTTCGGGTCTCGTAGCATCGGTCGCCATAAGTAATACACCCTCGGCTTGTTGGCAACGGCACAAAGATAGTCAAGTACATCGTCTACGTCGTCTTCACCAAGGGGCGCCCTCCTCCGAAGGGCGGGCTTGGGCTGCAACGGGACGCCGCAAGGGCGTCCCCTACGGTAGTATTGGGGGTTGCCCGGCTTGGGGGAAAGCGCATGGAAATCGGGGACTGGAAATCGACCGGCTCGGTCGCGCTGCTACACCGGGAGCTTAGGCAACTCGGGCTCGAATCGAACATCGCCGAGCTTTCGTCGTTCGGCTTCACGGTCGTGCCGCCGGAGAAGGTTGGGCCGCCCACGCTTGTCGAGGAGGTGCGGGAAGCGCTCGAAAAGACGATGCTACGCCGCTACGGCCCGGACGGGCTCGCGCCCGAGCGCTGGGCCAACGTCAACGACATCCAGCGTTTCATGCTCTGGGAGGATCCGGTCTTCGAGCGGCTGTCCTACAACCCGGCGGGTCTCGGGCTTGCCCAGTACCTGCTCGGCACGGATTGCGTGTTGAGCCTTTGCGCCGCCTGGGTGAAGGGACCGGGCGAAATCCGCACCGGCATCCACGGCGACTACCTGGACCCCGCCATCAATGCCCAGCCCGATCGCGTCATCAACTGCAACATGCACTTCATGGTGACCGACTACACCAAGGACGACGGTGCCATCTCCTTCGTGCCCGGCAGCCATATGTGGCGCCGCCAGGTCACTGCGGGCGAGGCGGAGAAGTGGGCTGACCAGGCGGTCGCCGTGGAAGCGCCGGCCGGGTCCATGGTCATCTGGGGCAACCACACCTGGCATGGTTCGTATCCGAAGAAGACTCCGGGACTGCGCATGACACTGCAGTGCGAATACATGCGCCGGCGCCACCAGACGGAGGAGGCCTATCGAGAGACCGTCACCCAGGAAGCGCTCGATCGCAACCCGGTCCGTTTCGCCGGCCTGATGGACGTCTACAGCCTGTTCCCGTTCGGCAAGAGCGACTGGGACATCGAACGCCAAACCAACGCGGAACCGGGTTCCAAGGGCGGCCAGTCCATCAACGCCTACCGGAGCCTGTTCGACATGGAACCCGCCAACGGCCGTACCACGCTTCGCCCCCGATACGACTACATGCACCACGACGGCAGGATGACCTCCGAGCGGAACGCCGAACGCGCCCAGCGAATGAGGGCCGCCCAGAACGGGGCGCAAGACAAAGAGCGGCCCAAGTCGTCGTGACGGAAGCAGTCGAGATGGCCGAGGACCTGATCGTCGACGGCCTGAACATCACCGAGCGGGTTGGCGAAATCGAGGAGCGGGGTTTCACCCTCGTCGAGGACTTCATCACGCCGGAGGAAGTTGCGCGAATCCGCCACGCCTTCGACACGGAGGTCCACATCACCGAGATGCGTGCCATCGGCACCAAGACCGGCAAGACCTGGCGCGCCCACAACCTGCTCGCCAAGACGCGCGCCGTCGACTACCTGTTCCTGGATCCGCGCATCCGCGCACTCGTGGAAGGCGTACTCGGCAAGTACACGCAGGTCAACGTCACGACACTCTTCAACGTGCTGCCCGGCGAAACGCGCCAGTTCCTGCACCAGGACGACGGGCTGTGGCCCATCAGGCGCCCGCATCCGCACTTCGTCTGCAACGCGCTGATCGCGCTGGACGACTTCGACATCGAGAACGGCGCCACCCACATCGTGCCGTACAGCCACAAGTGGTACGACCGGCCCGTGGACCAGGACATCGAAACCCTGCGCGTCGTGATGCGCTCCGGAACGATGCTGATGTGGGAGGGCGGCCTCTGGCACGGTGGCGGCGCGAATACGTCCAAGGACCGTGAACGCCTAGGCTTCTTCATGAGCCACAACGTCGCCTATTTGCGTCCCCAGGAGATCCAGTTGCTCTCGGTGCCTCGGGAAGTCGTCCGCGAGATGCCGGAGAAACTGCAGCGGCTTCTGGGCTACCACCGTTTCGGCCTCGGCGTCGACGGCCGCGACCCCGTCGACGTGTTGCAGGACGGCGTCGTGATCCATCCGACGGCGAAACTCGCCGAACATCACCGGGCAGACCCGCACGCGACGAATTCCTAACGCTCCCACATTCCACGAGGTAGACAATGCCAGCGATTTCACCCCAGGACGGCCCGGTGGCCGTCACCGGCTGTTCCGGGTTCACCGGCGGCCACATGGTCCGCGAACTGGTCATCCACGGCTACGAGGTCCGCGCCTGCATCCGGGATGCGAATTCCTGGCGCGGCAAGGACTGCGTCGACTACCTAAGCCGCCTGCCGAGGGTCGAGATCGTCGACGGTTGCGACCTTTTCACACGCGGTTCATACGACGACGCCTTCAAGGGATGCTCAGGCGTCTTCCATGTCGCCGCCGTACTGGGCAATTCCGCGGACGGCAAGTCGCAGCCGCTCGGCAGCGGCGACGTGTCCCAGGACGTCTACGACGGCGGCATGGTCGGCACGCAGAACGTCATCGACGCCATCGATGCCAGCGGCAGCGTCAAACGCATCGTCTACACGAGTTCGATGGCCGCGGTCTCGGGTGCCCGGGTCGCGACGATGCCGAAAGGCCACGAATGGACCGAGACCGACTGGGCGTCCGACGGCGTGGATCCGGAGCGCTGGCAGGGCCCGCGCAATGCCTACGCCCGCAGCAAGGTGGACACCGAGCATCTGATCAATCGCGCCGCCGACTCGAGCGGCGGCCGATGGGACGCCATCACCATGAATCCCGCGATGATCTGCGGACCGATCCTGTTCAAGGCGCAGGTCGGCCAGTGGATCGAGCAGATCGGCCGCCTGGCGGGTGGACTGGAACCCAACTGGCCGTCCCGATACGACATGTACTACAACATCATCGACGTGCGCGACCTGGTGAAAGCCCATCGCCTCGCCGCGGAGTCGCCGGTGGACCACCGGGCGACCCACGGCGGCCCGCGCTACGTGATGCATGGCACCGGAGGCCGGTCGGCGATCCGTTTCGGCACCGAACTCGCCGAGATCCTCCACGAGTACTTCCCGTCGTACGTCCTCGGCAAGCCCGCCACCGTCACCAGCCAGGGAGAACCGATCACGGTGGTTTCGAACATGGTCAACGACTGCAAGAAGGCGAAGGAGGTGCTTGGCGCCACGATCCGGCCCGTGGAGGACACCATTCGCGCAGTGGTGGAAACGTCCGTGGAACTTGGGATAATTGACCCGCAGGTTTCCCAGTCCGTTTGAAGTAGCGGTGCTATCGGGGAGCCGGGAGGACATATGTCGGACAACGCGCCGGGAACGGCGGGCGCACCGAGAACGGCGGAGATCATCCAGCTGTACGACGATGCGTCGCCCGAACTGAAGCGGGTGCTCGAACGCAAGCTGGGCAATGCCGCGGACGCCGAGGAGATCCTCCAGGACGCCTTCGAGAAACTCCTGCGGCTATCCGACCGGCAGCACATCCGGGACCTGCGCCGCTATTTCTTCACCATGGCGAACAACATGGCGCTGAACGCGCTGCAACACCGCGACGTCGAACACCGCTACCGGGCGGCCCAGTCCCTTGCGCACGAGGACGAACGGCACGACGCCCCGGGGCCCGAGCGAACGGTGTTGGCGAACGAGGAACTGCTGCGCGTTCAGGTCGCCCTGGCCGCGTTGCCGGAACGGACGCGGCATGTGTTCCTGCTGTTCCGGTCGGACGGTCTCTCCTACCGGGAGATCGCCGATCAGCTTGGCATCTCCCGCAAGGGCGTGGAATACCATTTGCGACGCGCCGTCGCGGCGGTCATGGATGCGATGAAGGAGTAGCTCGACGTTGGTCACTAGGCCCAACCCGGTCTCAACTGTCGTAACTGTTGCCGGAAAGCAGTTTGCTTAAACCCGTAGGCGATACGCCCTATGCGATTGGTCACAAACAAAACACCTGACGATTCGGCCACGGGCTGGTTCGTGCGCCTCAATTCGGGTGACGTCACCCAGTCGACGCGCCAGGAATATGAAGCCTGGCTGGCGGAGGACGACCGCAATCGAGAACGGTTCGAAGCCGTAGCGAACTCGATGCGCGACCTGGCACCGCTAGATGACTGGATGCGTACCGAAGCCAACCGGTTGAACGCCCGGGTCATGGCCAGACGCGCGCGGCGCACGAAGGGCTTGATCGGGGTTGCCAGCGCCGCTGCCGCCGTGGCCGCGGTGAGCGTATGGATCACCACGAATCCGGCGGGCTCCTACACCACCGAACCGGCCGAACAACGGGAAATCTCCCTCGACGACGGCTCGAGAATCCACCTCAACTCGGCGTCCTCGGTTGCGGTTCGCTACAGCTCCGACGCGCGAACCGTGGAGCTAAAGAGCGGGGAGGGCGTATTCGATGTCAGCCGGGATGCGCAACGTCCCTTCGTCGTTGCCGCCCGAAACGCCGAAGTCGTGGCAATCGGAACCCAATTCCGGGTGTGGCTCAACGGTGGCGACGTCACCGTAACGGTGCTTGAAGGCGCGGTCGCCGTCTTCAACCGGCCCGGTCCCGGCGAAACGTCCGTCCCCGGTTCCACCCGATCGGATTCGGAACCCACGCTGTTGTACGCCAACGACGAGATCACATTGAGCAACGGCGTCATGTCGGAGGTGGAATCCATAAACGCCTCGTTGGCGACGGCGTGGCGCGAGGGCAAGCTCATCTACGATGCGACCCCCTTGCGGCAAGTCGTGGCCGAAATGTCGCGATACACGCCGATAGAGCTTGCGGTGGCCGATGGCGTGCCGGATCATCCCATCACCGGTCTGATCCAGATACGCAGTCCCGACGCGATGCTTCGTTTCATTTCCAACGCCGTGCCGGTGACACCGGTCCGCGCCTCCAAGGAACGGATCGTCCTGCACGCCACGCCGCCGGTGCCCGAGTGAACCCACGATTCGGAACTACGCCAGCCCGGCGGGCCATCGCATACGCCTTGGTGCTAGCGCTTCACCTCCCGATCACCGGCGTTGCCGTGGCTGGCGCGATGAAGGCCGGTGTTGGTATCGCCGGGCAGTTTCGGTTCGATATTCCCAGCCAACCCGTCGGCAAGGCACTCATTCAGTTCGGCGAACAGACCGGCCTATCGGTAATCGTCCAGCACGACGCGCGCACCGTCGTTGCCAACGCGGTCGTGGGCATCCATACGATCCCGGGAGGATTGCGGGCGTTGCTGCGCGACACGGGCCTGGACTACCGGTACCAGGACAGCGGCGTCGTCGTCTCCCGCAAGCCAGCGCTCGTGTCCCCGGTCCCGTCGACCTTGATGACACCTGACGAATCGATTCCCGGCGACCGGGTCGCCCCCATCGCCGGTCCTTTTCCGAACGCCCAAGCCCTTGCCGAGGAGATCCCGTCAACGAACAACGCCCGTCCTCCCGAGGTGGTTGTCACCGGCAGCCGCATCGGACTGCCACCGTCGCAGGTATCGAGCCACGTCGTCGTGGTGACCGACCCGGGCGGCGGCAATGTCGGGGGCGCGATCGACGACCTCCCCCAGAACATCCCCGGCACCAATCCGCTCAATCCGGGGATCGACCTGCTTGCCAACGAACCGGATTCGCTCGGCGGCACTGCGTTCGTGCAGCAATGCCAGGATCTGGCATGGGGCGTGGATAGCCAGCAACTTGGACTGATGCAGGCGACGAACCTCTCGATGGGGATGACGCCGTTGAACCTGCGCGGCATCGGCTCCCGGGGAACACTGGTCCTTGTCAACGGCAAGCGCATCGGCCGATCGGGCTTGCTCGGCGGCTACGCCGACCTGTCCAGCATCCCCATGGACATGGTGGAGCGTGTGGAAATACAGCTTGACGGCGCCTCAGCCCTGTACGGGTCCGACGCCGTCGGCGGCATCGTCAACGTCATCCTGCGCGACCAACACGAAGGGACCACCGTGAAGTTCCGGCGCACAACGGGGTTGGCGGGTGCCTTCAATGGGATCAATGCGCTTCTCGCCAGCACCAGAGCCTGGGAGTCGGGAAGGGCAACTGGCTTGCTTGGCTACTACACGACGAGCAACCGGATTCCCCACGACGACCCGGCGCATGATCTACTGGCCAGTGCCAACCCCTCGTTCGCCGACGATCTGCTCTTCGAGGAAAGCGAGCGGTACGCGAGTCGTCAGCGAACATACTTCCGAATCGCTGTTGATCAGGATCTCCCCGGGCACATGGATGCGTCTGCGTCGTTGGCCTACACTCCCGGCGAAACGCAACACAGGACCGGCTACCGCCCGGCGATCACCGGTGTCTCGAGCGACGACTCGCCAGTCGGCGCTGCAGCCCGAATGCTCGGCGACACGGAACTGCCCGCCATGTTCACGCAAGGCGAATCGGATCGATGGACGCTGTCCGCAAATGTCGATGGATCCTTCGACGCGTTGCCTGGCTGGGAATGGCATCTCGGCATCGAACACACCCGGGAGAAAAGCAACTCGACGACGCAACATGAACTGTCGCGGGATGCGCTCCGTGCCGCCTTGCTCGATGGCTTGTTCGACGCGACGGCGGATACCTCTCCCGAAGACCGTTTCCGCCCTTTCCTGCTTTCCGACCAGACATTCGATGCGAGCAACGAGGATCTCTTGGTCGAGTTCACGGTCAAGCGTTCCTTCGCCGCCACACCCGCCGGCAAGCTCGACGTCCTATTTGGCGTGTCCACCCGAGAGGCCGATGTTCGTTTCGAGCATCAGCGAGATTCCATGGCGCGACACCTTCCCGTCGTCGCGCATGGTCCACTTGGCATGTTCCCCATCCACCCAGGGGCCTCGGGTGGCGGCGATGCGGATCTCTCCGGGATCGATGGCGTGGTCCTGGCGGATGCCAGCGGAGGCGCTCCGGGACGTGGCACAACGGTCCAAAGCACGTTTGCCGAGCTCCAGGTCCCCCTGCTCGCGGAACGCCCGTTGATCGAGAGGTTGTCCGTCAACGCGGCGGTTCGGCGCGAGGACACGAGTCTCCACGGAGCCAACACGACGTGGTCCGTCGGAGCCGTCTGGAACATCAACGACGCCCTGCGGGTCCGCTTGCGCAAAGGGACATCGTTCTCGGCGCCTCCCCTTTGGCTGTCCTCGCTACCCACCACAACCACGCCCATGACGGTGTTTCTCGACGACAGGGGTGGGTCGTCCGAGGTGCTTTGCTGCCCCTTGCGCCCCTGCGATGCGACGATCGTATCCGGTGGTCGCACGTCGCTCAGAGGCGAATCGGCGGTGTCCTGGTCATACGGGATCGAGTTCACCCCCGAGCGGCTCAAGGGATTCCGATCGATCCTCAACTACTCGAAGATCCACTTCCGCGACCGGATCGATGGCGTCACGCCAATGACCCTGAGCCTGATCCCCCGGCTCACCGAAGATGTATTCGACCGCTATGGCAGCGTCTACCGGTTCGGCGAAGATGGCCAGTTCCTAGGCATCGACGCACGGGCCGCCAATGTCGGTTCGCAGATCGTCGCCACCTACGACTGGACCGCCGACTACCAACGCGAAACGGCTTGGGGCACCTGGTCCTTGAGCGCAAGCGTCACGATGTACGACCGGTTCGAATCACGCCTCGGTTCCCCCGGCGTCGTGGAAGACCTCGTCGGTCTCCCGTATGCCGTGCCGAAGTTCAAGCAGCACGCCCGCCTTGGCTGGACCCGAGGCAACTGGCGCCTCGCACTGAACGCTTCGCACCGGGACGACGCCGACCGCCGATACGGCGATATCAATTCCCACATCTTGCTCAAGTATCCGGCCGTACTGGACTTCGCGGTTACCTATCGGCTTGGCAACGACCGTTTCGGGGCGTTGAAGAACATGCGACTGAACCTTGGCGCAAGCAACCTGGCGGGCGGTCACACCCGGTGGGTCGAGACATCGTGGAATCCGACCGGCTATCAGTCCAGGAGCGCGTCCCATACGGAAGTCACAAGCCCCTGGACCGACCGCACGTACTTCATTGAGTTGGTCCACACCCTATAGTGAGGTAGTCGCGCCGCTACCGGGCGCACTTCACCGAGAACACTCCGTGCGGACCAAAGTCCTAGGAGCGCTCGGTGCGATAGCCGCCGCCGCAGCCTACGGCGGCGAACCGGCAACGCCGATAGATTCCCCGCCTACCGAGTATTCCGACGCTGTCGAACTGGATGTCTATTCGCGTCCGCACAGCGTCTCGAGGGCCACGCCGAAGTACCCTCTAACAGCGTTGCGCCAGAACAAGGAAGGCTGGGTGCGCCTCGACTTCATGGTCGATACCGACGGCCAGCCATACGAGATCGTCGTTACGGAATCGGTAGGGGACGACGTGTTCCACGACGCCGCGATACGGGCCTTGGAGAAGTCCCGGTTCGAGCCTGCTCGACTTGAAGGCAAGCCGCTCGATGCGGGGCACCACCTCTACTACCACTTCGAGATGGACAGCTCGGGTGCCCGGGCGTGGTTCGTCAGGATCCACCGGGCCGCCATGAAGGCCATCGGCGACGACGACCGAGAGAAAGCGGACCGCCTGCTCGAAGAGCTCGATTCGAGCGGGCCGTTGAACCTCTACGAAGACGCCTTTCTACATGTCGCCAAGTCCGGCTACTACGCCACATGGGGCAACGAACAACAGCAACTCAAAGCCCTGGACCGCGCAGTCGGTCACCACACCGCGCAGAAACGCCTCCCCGAGTCGCTCTACACTTCCTTGCAGCGGGCGCGCTTCCTGCTACTCGTCAGGACCCAGGATTTCGGCCGGGCGATACAGACTTTCGAAACCCTATCCGAGTACCCGCTCGACGATGACCTCCTGAGCCCATTGCGCACCGTCGTCGACGAACTCGAAACCCTCCGGCTCGATGACCGCGTCTATTCGGTCCCCGGCGACTTCGCCGATCGCTACACCTGGAGCTACAACCTGTTCAAGGATGAGTTCTTTCTGTCCGACGTCGAGGGGCAAATCGAGGAGATAAAGCTCCGCTGCGCGAGAAAGTACGTGTTCCTTCGTTTCGACCCGGACGTCCAGTACGCGATCAAGCGTGACTATCTGCCCTGCCACCTGCAACTCGTTGGCGATCCGGGAACGACCTTTAGGCTGACCCAGTTGTAGGCTTGGATTCCATCGGGACGATCAGGGATCGATTAACACGCCCGGATTGAGGATCCCGTTGGGATCAACACACCGCTTCGCCGCCCGCCAAAGATCTCCGAAGAGAGCCGGTCGCTGGGCCTCCCAGCCGGGCCGGTGCATGCGTCCCACGGCATGGTGGTGCGTCACGGTACCTCCAGCCGCTACAACCGCGTCCGTCGCCGCATCTTTCACGACCCGCCAACGTTCCATCTCCGCGCCCACGGGCACCATGCCGCTGAAGCTGTAGTATGGTGCCGGCCCGTCCGGATAGACGTGCGTGAACCGGCAGGAAAGCCGAGCGCCGCGCAGGGCATCGCGCAAAGCGACGCCCACGCGTTCTCGGACCTCGGCATCAAAATCCGGCCAACGGTCCCAGGTGATCGCAGTCTCGAAGGTATCGGCTAGCAGGCCGAGCCCGGCGGTCAGCCCTGCGTTCACGCCGATGAATGCATTCCGCCATGCCCCGACGGCACCGCCGCGACCGGTTGCCTGGCCGGTACCGTCGTCGATAAGGATGGCGTCGTCCTCGATGACGCCACCGTGCGACCGGGCAATGCGAACCGCGGCGCGGACATTCGAACCCTGGGGAATGTCGGCCGATTCGAAGCCGATGATGAGTAGCGCGTGATCACCCGACAGGCCCGCCGAGAACTCGGCTTCAGACGGGTCCAGGATGCGCAGGTTGGCCGGCCAGAGCTTCGCCTGCGCAATCGCCCGAACCGCCTCGCAGCCGCTCACCCAGGACGGGAACACAACGCCCGCCGTGCCGCGGTACACCGGTCTTTTCTGGAGCCGTAGCCAACACTCGGTGATGATCCCTAGCGTTCCTTCGGAGCCGAGCACAAGGCGATCGGGACTTGGGCCAGCACCGCTCCCAGGTAGACGCCGGGACTCGAACCAACCCCTCGGCGTCAGCATCCGCGTCGACTCGACGAAATCGTCGATGTGCGTGTGGTTCGTCGCGTAGTGTCCGCCGGAACGCGTCGCCACCCATCCGCCGACCGTGGACCAGGGGAAACTCTGCGGGAAATGGCGGAGCGTCAGACCCAAGGGCTTCAAGGCCGCTTCCAGGTCCGGACCCAGCATCCCGGCTTGAATGCGACCAGCCCTCGACACCTCGTCGACCTCAAGGACCGTGTTCAGGTTGTCGAGATCGATCGTGACCGCGGCATTCGCATCGCCCGGCACGTTCACGCCCCAAACCACCGACGTGCCCCCGCCGTAGGGAATCGCCACGTAGCCCTCGCGGTCGCACCAGGCCAGCGTCGCATCCAGTTCGTCCTCGCTAGCCGGGTGGGCAACCGCGTCCGGCGGATGATCGAACTCGCCCCGCAATGCTTTCAACAGTTCCAGCGAATGACCGCCATAGGTGTGCGTGACGCGCTCCGCCGTCGTGGTGGAGACCCAACCCGATAGCGAGTCAGGCACCTCGAGCCGCGGCGATTGCAGCACGATGTCGTCGATCGCCGGCACGGGCGGCGGCTCGACAGACTCGCCAATTCGCGCCGACAAGCGCTCGGCGGCCGCCCGGCGTTCGGCAATGCTCGGCTCGTCCGATACGTAGCCCCAGGTCCAAAAACTGCGCCGTTCTGCCCGTGCCGTCATGACTCCCTCCTAGCCCGCAAGACATCGACATTGTCGAGTCAGGTGGGCATCCCCACAAGTCGCTGCCGTTGCCGGGTCACGGTCCGTCGGTTCCACTCCCGCGCCCACAGTCCGAGTACGACGTTGGTGAACGCCGCCGCCGCGAATATCCCCACATGGCCGAGCCATTGGCGGGCGAGAAGCGCCAGCGGGATGTAGAAGACCATGAGCCGCAGCAGCGACAGCAAGAGCGGCGGAAAAGGCTTCGACAGCGCGTTGAACGCGCCGTTGGCGGTGTTGAACATGCCGGCGAAGCCGATGGTGATCGGGATGATGTAGAGGTAGGCGGTTGCCGTGGCGACGACCTCCGCCTCGTCCCTGATCAAGGTGACGAACAGTTCGCCGCCCGTCCACATGATGACGGCCGCGATGACACCCCAGACCAGGCAGTAGCGGTAACAAAGCCGCAACGCCTCGTCGACCCGATCGAAACGTCGGGCACCCCAGTTCTGGCCGACGAGAGGTGCGGCGTTGGTGGCGATGCCGATCACCACCATGAATACTACCGATTCGATCCTTGAACCGACGCCGAAACCGGCGACCACCGCCGCGCCGAACGGCGCCAACAGGCGGGTGACCACCGCCGATGCGAAGGGCTCGATGATGTTGCTGGTCATGGCCGGCAGGCCGACATGCAGGATTTCCCGCGCAGATGACCCGAACCGCGCTAGCGATCCACGGATCATGCGTTCCCGGATGCAGAACCAGTACACGGCGATCAGGAACGACGCCGACCGGGCGATGACGAACGACCAGGCTGCGCCTTCCACGCCGAGGGCGGGCAGACCCGACCAGCCGAAGATCAGGAAAGGCCCGATCAATACCTGGAGGACGGATCCCGCGGTGATCACGATCCCGGGATAGACGGGATCGCCGATCGCCCGCATCAGTCCGGTGCCGACCATGGACAAGCCGAACACCGGGTAGCCGATCGCCGAGATGCGGATGTAGGCGACGACGAGGTCGAGCACGGCTTCGCGGGCACCCAACAGGTGGAATAGCGGTCGGGCGAAGGCGATCAGCAGGATCGAGCAGGCGATGTTGAAGACCAGGACCAGGAGCAGGCCGTGAGTAGTGAGGAATGCAGCGCGCTCCCGGTCCCCGGCCCCGATGGCACGGGCAAGCACCGCGCCGATGCCGACGCCGATGCCCCGGGTCGCGGCACCGATGATCATGAGAATGGGAAAGGCGAACGTCACGGCCGCAATGGCTTCCGTGCCGACCCGACCGAGGTAGAAGATCTCTACGAAACTCGCCAACGTCATGGCGAGGAACCCGAGGATCATGTACCCCGAGAGGCGCATGAGATGGCGGGAAAGGTCGCCCTCGGTGAAACTCGCGGCGTCTGACTTGGATCCGGCTTCCATGCCGTTCATGCACCCGGACTCAGTAGTTGGGAGCCCAATAGACCAGTCGGCCATCCCTGACCGCAAGCCGTCTGTCCAATAGGGCGTGGTCCTTGCACGATGCCGGGGCGTTGGGATCAAGCGACGTTCGGATGGCGAACGCCTGCTCCGTCTCGTCGATGCCTGGCTCAACCTCGAACACCCGGACTATACGGGCGCGCTTGGCGACGGGGTCCAGTTCAAAAGCCACCACTTCCCACCCCTCGTCCGGCTTCCCCGCAACCGACTGTGCCACCAGCAACTCACCGCCGACAAACCGAGCCCGAAAGCGTTGCGCCAGATTCACGAAACGACTGCCGTAGCGCATCATTTGCATTCGGTCGTCTCTCCGTACCGGATAGGACAACACCGGCTCGCCATCCGCTGTGTGCAAGACCTCGATGCCTGCAACCGGATCGGCAAGTACGAGCCAAAAACCGTCCAGCGACAGTTGCATTGCCAAGGTGGGGAGAAACTGCAGATCCCGTGCCCACACCTCCCGACTGTCCTCGCCGTTTCCAAACTCCCGCTCAACCTTGACGATCTGCCAAAGCAGGCCGTAGCGATCCTGGGGCTCGTCGTTCAGATTGCGGGCGTGGTAGCTCAGTTCGCTGGTCGCAAACAGCGACAGGTCCTTGGACGGCATGGCTGGCCTGTGTTCAACCACGACTTCGCGAGGATCCCCGCCAACCACGGGGTAGAACAGGCTCGTCCCGCCTCTGCCACCGGAGGGCCGCACGATCACCTCGGCGAGATCCAGCGAATAGGCCAAGGCGACATCCAGGCCACGACCGGTTTGCGCAATCGTCGTGCCGAGATCGAAGTGATGCTCCTCGCGTAGCTCCAGGTTGCGGATTACAAGCCGCGAGGCACTGCCCGCCAACGGTTCGACGACGAATAAGGAGGAACCGTCATCGGCGATGTCGAAGCTCCAAACGTCATCAAACTCGTAGATGACACTCCCGTCGTGAATGACCTGCACTTCGTCTCCCAGATTGAACCCCACGAGGATCGTGCCGTCGCGTCGCTTACCCACGCGGGGCCGTTCCGGAATGAAAGGCAACTTGCCATCGAACACCACACCGAAGGTGTTCACCACGGCGAACCAGGCTCCGTCGCCCAAGGGAAGGTAGACGAGGGCCGTGTCCGCCGCCGTTCGCTGCCCGACCATCATCCGGCATTGCGGGTCGGCGATCACTGCTTCCGCGGTCGGTGCACGCACCGCCCGCGATGGTCCGGTCAACTGAATCTCGGGAGTTGCGTTCGAGACGGTGTCTGGAGTCGAGGTGTCGCTCGCGCCTTGGCTGCCCGTCGCTACCGTTAAGGCGGTATCGCCGTCGACAAGCCACCAAATCGCAAGCAACCCGCTCGCCGTCAAGATGGCCATGACTAGCCAAACGCTGCCTGGCACCCGGCGCAATACAGACGTTCTCGTATCGCCCTCGTTACGCATACACTAGACCATTCCCACTAGCCCGAGGATCACCGATGAGAAATCCCTTCGCCACCGTCGCGCTATCAACCTGCCTTGTCGCGCTCGCCGTATCCGCGTCGGAAGGCGAGGTGAACTACCGGCAACATACGATGAGCGCCATCGGCGGCCACATGCGGGCCGTCGTCGACATCGTTCGCGGCGACGTGCCCCACATGGACCACCTAGCAACGCACGCCAGCGCGATGGCGGATCTCGCCGAGATTGCGCCGACGCTGTTCCCGGAAAGTTCGAAGGGCGGCGATGCCCTCGATGCGATCTGGGAGGACGGCGAGGACTTCGCGAGCAAGCTGAATGCGTTCAAGGAGGCCACAGCAGCCTTCAAGACCGCTGCAGCGTCAGGCGACAGGGGCGAGATCATGGGCGCTTTCCGAGGTGTCGGCCAAGCCTGCAAGGGCTGCCACGACGACTACCGCGCGGAATAGGCCGCCGGATCAGAACAGGCGTTCGGCGTAGGTCACGGTCAGGGCAACGCCGAGAGCCAGAAGCGACGTCACAGCAGCACGCACCCAGAAGTGCGGAGTTGCCGGCAGTTCCAGGCGTTTTCGACCCGTGAACATCGCGAGGGGCGTCGGATTCCGCAGTATGGCGTACACCGTATGCGCCGCGAGGTGAACGACGCCCGCGCCGAGCACCAGCCAGTGCACGCGGTGGTGAATCCACGATGCAGTTCGCGCTAACTCGTCAGATACGTATTGGTGTAGCGGCCCCGCGGTGAAGATGTCGTCGGTGGTGACGAGTCCCGTACAGACCTGGACTGCCGCAGCTGCGAGGAGGACGACGGCAAGCGTCACGCCGGGCGACGTATGGGCGCCGGGTCGACCTCGCCGTCTGAAGTGGTCGATGAAGGCCGACGGCGTCGTCCAGTAGTGCCTGAAACGCGCGTATCGACCGCCCCACAAACCCCAGCCCAGGCGGAAAACCAGCAATCCCAACAGGACAAGCCCGGAACGCTGGTGCCACTCGAGCAGGCCGATGTCGCCCGAGAGCCCGGAGTAGAGGGAAAACGCGATGAATCCCGCGAACGCCCAGTGCCAGACGCGCAGCGGCCAATCCCAGATCGTCGGATGCGGTTTCACGCGTAGCGCGTCCCATCCTTGTGGGCGTACGTACCACCGGTGCCGCGTCCTCTGATCTGCATATCGATGTCGGGGTAGTCGACGTTGTCGCCTTCCTGGCGGGTGCCCACCTCGAGGTAGGTCACCGGTAAATCGGTATCGTTGACGAGGTGATGGCCGTTGGCCTCGCCCGCAGGGAACCCGGCGCACATGCCGGGTGCAAGCGGCGTTCGGCCGTCGTCGGTCACAAGCGTCGGTCGGCCCTCGAGGATGTAGATGAACTCATCCTCCTCGGAGTGCCAATGCCGCTGCGACGACCAGGTGCCGGGCGGCAGCGTGACGAGGTTGACGCCGTATTGCTCAAGCGCAAACGCATCGCCGAGGGCGTGCTTGATCCGTCCCGCACAGGGAACGGAAAACGGATGCGGATAGCCGCTGCCCCGGCGCGGGGAAACGGCGGTCGCGGCGATAGCGGGGAGGTTGGTCTTGGTCATGGCTGCTCCAGATCGTGGCCGCCATTGTTCCCCTCGTGGAGACCACGGGCAAGCGAGACCCAGCCAACCGCCCCGGCTCGGTATACTCGCCCGTCGCCATTCGATCGAGGGAGGCACCTTGGCCCTACTTGGAACCGTCCACTACGAAGTGCGCGACGGCGTCGCACTGCTCACCATCGACAATCCGCCGGTGAACCCCTTGAGTTCCGGCGTGCGCTTCTACATGTCGCAGCACCTGGAGACGGCGCTCACCGACGACAAGGTCGAGGCCGTCGTGATCACCGGCAAGGGCCGGGCCTTCATCGCCGGTGCCGACATCCGAGACTTCGGCAAGACGCCGAACCCCGACGAACAACCAAAGCGGCCCGCGGGCGCGATGATCGAGGAGAGCACCAAACCCATCGTCGCCGCCATCAACGGCACGGCCTTCGGCGGCGGCTTGGAGCATGCGTTGACATGCCACTACCGGGTTGCCGCACCGGGGGCTCCGGTCGGCTTGCCAGAGATCAAGATCGGTCTCCTGCCCGGCGGCGGGGGAACCCAGCGGCTGCCCCGGCTGATCGGTGCGGAGCGAGCCATGGACGCGATCCTGTCCGGCGATCCTTTCGAGACCGAGGAAGCTCTCGAACTCGGCATCATCGACGAGATCATCGAAGGCGACCTCGTTGCGGGTGCCATCGAGTTCGCCAAGGCCAAGGCGGCCGGGGGTGGGCCGCATCCACTGGTTCGACACCGCCGCCACAAGGTCGAGGCGGACCGGGCGAACCCGGACGTGTTCAAGACGGGGGAGGCATATCTCGCCCGGCGCATGCGAGGGCAGATCAACGGCCGAATGGCATTCAATTCGGTCAAGGCCGCTGTCGAGATCGACGACTTCGACGAGGGGATTCGGGCAGAACGGGCCAACTTCCAGGTCTGCCACGACCACGAACAGCGTGCGGCAATGATCCACGTCTTCTTCTCCGAGCGGCAAGCAGCACGCATTCCCGACGTGCCCAGAGAGACCCCGAAGAAGGACATCGCCAGCGCCGCGACCATCGGCGGCGGCTTGATGGGCGGCGGCATCGCCATGAGCTTCGCCGACGCCGGCATTCCCGTGAAGGTACTGGAAGTCAGCCAGGAAGCCCTCGACAAGGGGCTCTCCGTCATTGAGTACAACTACAACCGAATGGTTCGCAGCAGTCGGATCACAGAAGCGGAACGGGACGCGCGCCTAGGCCTCATCGAAGGCGTGCTGGACTACGACGCTGTCGGGGATGCCGATGTGGTGGTCGAGGCGGTCTACGAGAACCTCGATCTCAAGAAGGAGATCTTCGCCAAGCTCGATGCCACCATGAAGGACGGTGCCGTGTTGGCCAGCAACACCTCTGGCCTCGACCTCGACCAGATGGCTGCCATGACGAAGCGTCCCGGCGACGTCGTCGGCACGCACTTCTTCAGCCCCGCCAACATCATGCAGTTGCTGGAAGTCGTGCGCGGCGTCGAGACCAATTCCGAGACCCTGGCCACGGCGATGGCGCTCGGCAAGGCCATCGGCAAGATTCCGGTCATGTCGCTGAACGCCCCGGGCTTCATCGGCAACCGGATGCTCGGCGGCTACACGAGCCAGGCCGGCGAGATCATCCTCCACGGGGCGTTGCCGGAGCAGGTCGACAAGGTGATCGTCGATTTCGGCTTCAACATGGGGCCCTTTGCGATGAACGACTTGGTCGGGCTCGACCTCGGCTGGCGGGCGCGCAAGATGGCCGGCACTACCGACAAGCCGTTGACGACCATCGTGCCCGACAAGCTCTGCGACCTCGGCCGTCTTGGCCAGAAGACCAACGCGGGCTTCTACACCTACCCGGAGGGCAGTCGCCAGGGCCAACCCGATCCGGCTGTCGCCACGCTCATCGAAGAGACGTCTGCGGAACTCGGGTTTTCGCGACGGGAGATCAACGAGGACGAGATACTCAAGCGTTGCTTGTACCCGCTCATCAATATCGGTGCGCAACTTCTCGACGACGGCATCGCCCTCCGGGCGAGCGACATCGACGTGGTCTACATCTACGGCTACGGCTTCCCCAAGTACCGTGGCGGACCGATGTACTACGCGGACCAGGTCGGCCTGGAGAACGTCTACCGGGACATCCTCGCGTTTCACCAGGAGTACGGGGAGGCCTGGCGACCCGCGGCGTTGTTGAAGCGGCTGGCGGAGGACGGCAGTTCGTTCGCCGCCTGGGATGCGGCGAATACCTAGACGTGCAGTTCACCACCCGCAACAGCGACGAGATACGGTCAGGCAAGGTCACGGTCTCGTTCCGCAATTGGAGGCGGCCGCACGCCAAGGTCGGCGGCGTCTACCGGCTGCGACCGACCGGTGCGGTCAAGGTCACCGATCTTGCCAGCGCACACCTGGCGGATGTCACCGCGGACGACGCCGCACGGGCGGGTTTTCAATCGGTGGTCGAGTTGATCGCCTTCCTCGGTCTGTCGGGAAGCGACGTCGTTACCAGGGTGGAATTCGCGCTGACCGACGATGCGCCCAAAACGACGCCTTCGCTAACGCCCGATGAAGTCGTCAAGCGTCTCAAGGCCACCGACCGGCGCAGCGCGGCACCCTGGACGGGCCGAGCCCTGAGATTGATCGAAGCCCACCCGGCGACGCGCGCCGGAGACCTGGCCCCGGCGATGGGGTGGGATACGCCGAAGTTCAAATCCAACGTGCGGAAGCTCAAGGCAATGGGACTGACGCAGAGCTTGGAAGTCGGCTACAGACTGACTGAACTGGGCGTGCGCGTTCTGCGATCCGCTCGCTAGCTAGCGCTTGGTGACTACATAGATCGAGGCCCAGGTACCTTGAACAAGGACGCGGGTTGTCTTCCACCTCGCGCGCAATCTCCGGAGTGTCGGCTCCAGTAGCTCGCGCCGAGACGTCAGAAGCACGGCCACGCCGTCGTCGGTGATGCAGTCGAGCAGCTTGGAGACTCCCGCCGCGTAGACCGACCCCTGGATCGGCGT
The DNA here is from genome assembly GCA_009846005.1 of Gammaproteobacteria bacterium. GTDB lineage: Bacteria > Pseudomonadota > Gammaproteobacteria > Pseudomonadales > Azotimanducaceae > VXYL01. Next base: position 274,835 of record VXYL01000070.1, read on the forward strand.
CTGGTCGCCCCACGGCAGGTTCGTCACGACGCGGTGGAACGTTCCGGGCGCGTGGTCGAGTTCGTCAAGCTCGCAACGCCGGATCGTCGCATTCCCGCCGAGTCTACCCTTGGCCGTTGCGACTGCCTCGTCGGATCGATCGGAGCCGAAGAGATCTGCCCGGGGGAACCGTCGGGTGCACTCGAGGAGCAGGGTTCCCGTTCCGCACATGGGATCCAGAACCGCGTGTCCGTCCTGCACGTCCGCAAGTTCGACCATCGCGGCGGCGATCGTCGGTCGCAGTGCGCCGGGAAGCTCGGGAGGTCGACGCCCCCGGTATTTCAATGTCCTGTCGCTGAGCCGAAGCGCCAGCACGGCGTAGTCGGCCCAGAAGACCCAGAACTCCAGGTCGGCGGGGTCATCGACACGCCAACGCGGGAACAGGCGGCCAATCAACGAGACGACCTCCTGGGACACCCGTTTTCGATGCACCCGGTGATCCCTGTTCTGACGCACGAAGCAGGTGTAGGTCGGCCGTCCCCGCCGGTTGCGCTTCTTGTCGGGGAAGGCTTCGTTTTTCAACGCGACCGACTGGAGGATGGCGGCGCGGTCCAGCCTTCGGGACAGCTTGGCGATGTCGGACGATTTCGCGATGCTGGGTGTTCGCGAGATTTCCAGGAACACATCCTCGAGCAAGTGCACGGATCGAACGGATCGAATCTCCGAGCGTTCAAGGCGAAACGACAGGTAGTCGTGATTGCGGACCCTGAAGCCGGAGACATTCTGGGCGCCCTGACGTTCGAGCGCCCTTTGGGCCAACGGGCCGAGGCCGGCGAAGCACGTCGCGCCCAGCGTTGCGGTCATGGCGGATGCGGGCCTCGCCGCAACTCAGCGTACCGCGTAGGGCATCTGCCGCAGGGGGATCGTATAAACGTCTAGCGCGCGTTCGTGCTGCGCGACGCTCCGCCGGAGCGCTCGCCACCGGTCGGGACACTCCGCCTTGAGGTACCTGAACACCGCGGCGTACTTGGCGAGGCGGAAGCCGCTGCCGAATACCACCGGGTTCGCCGCCAAGGTCGTTGCCCGGTTGTCAAACCGACCCGTGATTCGACCGGGCCCTCGCCCTTTGCTATCCACCGAAATCCAGTACGGGTCGCCTTCGACGAGAAGGTCGCCGCCTTGGGGTCGGAACACGAAGTCGACGTCGACATCCGTGAACATCAGGTGGCTACGTCGCATCCAGCGTTTGAGTTTGCGGGTAGCTTCCTTGTCTACGCGATCACTGGCCTCGCCTAACGTGTATCCCGCCACGGGTGTCTCGACCACCCGATGCGCCTGCTCCGGCCTGCGCACCGAGCGAAACGTGTCGATCAGGAAGAGGTTGAAGCCGGCCAGGTTGCCCGCAAACGACCTGTGGTACTCGCCGTGGACGCCCATGTACGTGAACAGTGCGTCCGAGCCGCTTCGGACAAACCCGATCAGGGGCTCGAGTTCCCAATCATAGAGGGTGCCGGCCACACGTTGGCCGGGCAAATCCACAACGAGCCGCCTGCCGCTTTCACCGTCGGGGTCGACGGTAAAACCGGGACAGGCATACTTGGGAAGCTGAGGTCTCGCCTGCTCGACGAAGATGACACCCCCCACGACGGTGATGGTCTCCACGGCCATCAGGTCCGGCGTGCCCGACACGTCGCGGCGGGCCGTGTGATCGAAGGTCAGGTTGCGAGTTCTGTTGCCAGCGGGCCTGATGCCGAGTTTCTCAAGACCTCGCTTCTCGAAAACGATCTGTGTTTCGCCCCCCGAAGCGAACTCGAACGGCACGATGCCAAGGAGGAAAACGGCGGTTATCAACCGAAGAGACATCGCCAACGGTTCATGCACGTCAACTGGAGTCGCTCTTCGACTATTCGCCACCGGCCACGAGCTGGGCCGTCAGGAACGCCACGGTTTCGTCGCTCGCGCGATGGCGGTGGGCATCGCGGAAGCCGTGTGCGGCCCCTTGCAGAACGACGACGTTGTTGGCGACCCCAACCCCGTCGAGCGCTTCGCCCATGCGTTCGCTGTTGCTTAAGGGCACCAAGCGATCCTCGTCGCCGTGGATCAACAACACCGGCGGGTCGTCCTCGCTCACGAAAAGGATCGGAGACACGTCCGGCGCCAAGGCCGGATCGAAGTCAAGAGCCGGGAACCTCTCGTTCGGACCCGCGCTCTTGCTGAGATCCACCGGCGGGAAGTACGCCACGACGGCCTGCACGCGATTCGAGACGCGGAGCACGGGATCTTGGGCGTTCGCATCGCCCGAGTCGCTGGCGAGCCCCAGCATCAGCGCCAAGTGACCACCGGCACTGCCGCCCATGACACCCAGCCGGTCCGGATCGATGCCGAACCGTTCGGCGTTCATACGAACGTGCCGCACGGCACGACGAACATCGGCGACCGCGTCCGGCACCTTGAATCGGGGCGCGCTGCCGTGTTGGACGGCGAACACCGTGAAACCCGCGTCGAATAGGTACCCAAACTGCCGCTGGCGACGCTCGGGCGGCGCCCAACCGGAGAACCATCCGCCGCTGACCATGTAGAGGACGCTCGCGCCATTGGCTTCGGCAGGCTGGAAGACGTCGTAGACGAGTGCCATCCCATCCTTGTGGCCGTAGACGACGTCGGGTGTGATCGCCACGTCGGCCGTGGCGGGCACCGCGAATAGCGCGATGCCGAAGAAAACCGAGATTGACTGCATTCGATTCATTGGCCCTCCCAAGCTCTGCGCTCGCCATGTTAGCGCGAATACTCCCAAAGCGCCGTGACCGGGCACCGCACGCCATTGCTGGCGCACAGTGAATGCGAAAGCCCGGGCTGCTGGGCGCTCTCAGGGCAAACCGAGACTTCGGCAGAGCGTACGGAACGGTAGAACCCGAATCCCGTTCGACAGGTAGTCGCGCTCGCCGAGGTGTACCTGGTAGAAATCCGGGATGGCAGTTCTCTCGCGGAAGTACCGGATCGCCTTGGTCGGGGACTGCTCGCCTGCCTCGCATTCCACGGCGAACAAGGGTTCGTTGTCCTCGATGACCACGAAGTCCACCTCTCGGCCGTCGGTATCCCGGATGAAACGCAATTCCATGCGGTGTCCTTGCGTATCTTCCCGGCGATGGCAGTACTTCAGCAGGTGGCTGGCAACCAGATTCTCGAAGCGGGCACCGCCTTCCGGTGTCTGCGACCAATCCCACAGATAGAGTTTGTTCTCCTTCTTGACGGCGCGGATCCGGGGTGGACCGAACGGCGGGATTCGGAAGCAGACGTAGAGGTTCTCGAGAATTTCGATCCAGCGCGCCGCGGTCTCGTGAGCGACCTCTATGTCCTCCCGCACGCTTTGCACGGAGAGCGGCGAGCCTACCCGTTCCGGCAGGGCGTCGACCAGAAGTTCCACCAACGCGACCTCGCGGACGTTCTCCAGGTCACGTAGATCCTCGTAGACCACGCGCGACAAACGCTCGCGCTGCCACCGGCGCCAGACCCGCACGTTGCCTGCCAGAAACGGTTCGGGGAACCCGCCGAACTTCAGCAGTTGTTCCATCGCGTCGGGAGAATCCACCCCCAGTTCGCCTAGCGTGAGGGGATGCAGCCGGTGGTGGTGGTAGCGGCCCTGCAACGAATCGCCGCCCTTGCGGTAGTGATCCAACCTGGCCGAACCCGTCACGAGTATCGAAACACGGTCTCCCTCGGTGTCGAAGAGCCCCTTGACCAGGTTCCGCCAGCGCGGGAACTTGTGAATCTCGTCAAGCACCACGAGTTTCTGGCCTGCCGGCAACTCGCCGCGCTGGAGCACCGGGCGAACCTGCGGATCGTCCCAGTTCAGGTAGCCGGGGTGCCGCCGACCAACGGCGCCCAAGAGCGTGAGCGCCAAGGTGGTCTTGCCGACCTGCCTGGGCCCGCCAAGGAACACCATCTTGTCGTCGAGATCGCTCCTGATCGAACCCGCCAGATAGCGATCAAGCCTGTTCGTCGACCCTGCCATGCACACGGTGCCGTCTTCGTGTTTAAAATCACGTTAACTCTAAAATACTCATGAGTGAAGTCGACTTTTTCTGAAATCAACCAGCTCTTCCGAACCGCCGTGGGCATCGCGTGCCGAGTCGGACGCAACATCGCGGCGTGTCATTATGCGAGACTCCCGCGTTTTGCACGTACCGTCGGGGGAACATCCATGGAAACCAAGCTGGTCTTGCATTCGCAGTTCCCCATCGGCGAGGTGAGCCCGTTGATCTTCGGCGGATTCCTAGAGCACCTCGGGCGGTCGATCTACACTGGCGTCTACGATCCGGATTCGGCCCATGCGGATGGCGAAGGCATGCGCCAGGACGTGATCGAGGCCTTACGCGAACTCGAGATGACCATCGTCCGGTACCCGGGCGGAAACTTCGCCTCGGGCTACCACTGGCGCGACGGCGTGGGTCCGAGGGAATCGCGACCGACGGTCCGCGAACTGGCCTGGCAGTCGCTCGAGCCGAACACCTTCGGGACGGACGAGTTCGTGAACCTGTGCCGCAAGGTCGGCTGGCAACCGATGATCGCCGTCAATCTCGGCACGGGCTCACCGGAGGAGGCGCGGGATTGGGTCGAGTACTGCAACTCGCCGATCGGCACCCGATACGCAGACGAACGCGCCGCCAACGGCAGCGCCGATCCGTTCGACGTGCCGATCTGGTGCCTCGGCAACGAGATGGACGGCCCTTGGCAACTCGGCCACGTGCCCGCCGACCAGTACGGGATCCGCGCCCAACAAGCGGCCAAGATGATGAAGGACTGCGACCGGTCCATCGCCACCGTTGCCTGCGGCTCCTCCGGGAGCCAGATGCCCACGTTCCTGGAATGGGATCGCCAGGTGCTCGAACACCTCGGCGACCTCGCCGACTACGTGAGCCTGCACCGCTACGTCGGCAACCGCGACGGCAACAGTGTCGACTACCTCGCGATCTCGAACAGCATCGACAGGCAGATCGAAGCCGTCGATGCCTGTACGCGCTTGGTCGCCGAGCAGCGGCGCGCTTCGAGCCGCGCCTGGCTCTGCTTCGACGAATGGAACGTCTGGTACCGCGCCCGGGGCCAGGGCGGCGGACGGGGAACTATCGCGCCCCCACTCCTGGAGGAACGCTACAACCTGGAGGACGCCCTCGTCGTCGCCATGTTCCTGATGAGCTTCATCCGCCACGCCGACTGCGTGAAGATCGCCAACCTCGCGCAGCTGGTGAACGTCATCGGTCCGGTGATGACCCGTGGCGACGAACTGTTCAAGCAGACTATCTTCCACGCCTTCCGGATGATCTCCTCCCGCAAGACCGGCGTATCGCTACGCGGCGCCGTCGTGGGCCCGCGTTACACCAGCGAGCGCTACGGCGAGGTGGCCTATCTAGACCACGCCGCCATGCTGGACGGCGACCGACTGCACGTGTTCGCGGTGAACCGAAGCCTCGACGAGGACCTGCGGCTATCCGTCGAGCTGGACCGATCGATCGCGAAGGTGGTCGACGCCGAGATACTCCACGCCGAGTTGCAGGCCGAGAACGATTTCGATGCGCCCGACCGGGTTTCCTCGGCACCCTTCGACGGCTGGCTCGTTCAGGGTTCGGCCGAGGCGGTTCTGCCGCCGCACTCGTTTACGGCAACGACGTTTGCGCTGAGGTGACGCGGATCGCGCCACTGCACTGACGGTCGAGCCATGCGTCGTCGAGGTGTCCCGCTCGCCGGGTCCACCGTTGCTTCGCGACCTCCCGCGCCGCTTCGAAGTCCCCTGCACGTACGCACGCCGATACCGCGAGATCGATGTACACGTCGCGCTGCGCGTTGCTTCCTCCGAGCCGCGCCAAGTCCGGCAGTGTGCGCCGAATCAGGAGCGCGGCATCTTGGTACCGGCCCCCGCAATACGCCGCGATTCCCGAACAAAGGTCCGCGACCACGCCCCCCGAGGGCTGCTTGCCTTCGTCGAGCAGCGCCGCTACACCCTGTTCGAGGTTCGTCATCGCCTCGGGGTCTCCGACACCCCCATAGACCATGGCGAGGTGCGTGTTGACGAAAGGGATTCCGGGTTTCGAGAACCGCTCTTCGACTAGGCGAAGGACCTCTGCCCACTGTTGGGCCTCGAGGTCGCATCCGGCCAGCGAGGCACGGAGCAGAAACGATGCGCAATCGATCACCGTGAACATGGGCAGGGTCTGCGACACGGCGGGTCGGATACTGTCCTTGTAGACTCCACGTGCGCGTTCAACATCGCCGCGCTGCAAGGCGAACAGCGCCTGATGCCACGCTAGGTGCGCGTGCAGAATGGCGCCGCGGTCGTAGCCGGGGAGCCACGCCTCGATGAACGCTTCGCCCTCTTCTGCAGCGCCCTGTTCGTAGTAGCCGTGGACCCGGCCATGGGCGGCGTTGGCGTTGTCGGGACGCAACGCCAGCGCCCGGTCAAGCATCGGGATTCCGTCGTCACTTCGCGCTGCCTCGACTAGCGCCCAGCCGTACGATGCGAGAAACCACCCGTCGTCCTGGCCGTAGGCATGCGCAACGGTTTCCAAGAGTTCGACCTGGCGCTCGCGGAAATCCTTGAAGCCGCCGAAACCGAACAGCCCGTAGACGCCCAGCGCGAACGATAGCGGTACCGCATCGCGCGGATACGCTGCGGCGTGTTGGCGCACCGCATCGAGCGCCGCCATCGATTCGCCGTGGAACACGAGGCAGATGATCTGGGCGTGACGGCGCTCGCGTTCCGGTAGATTCGCCGCGAGATCCCGGCCGCGCGCCGCGTAGTCCCGCGCCTGGGCGTTGTCGCCTTTGCCCGCCAAAGCCCGGGCCTTGGCGCAATGCCCCAAGGCGAACGTCGGGTCGAGGTCCAGGGCTTCGTCGATCAGGGTGCCACCACCCGGCTGCAGGGCGAACATCCTCTCAACCGCGTCGTCGTAGAGTTCGACGGCCCGTGCCGATTGCGACGTGATGCCTTGACCGAAGCGATCCTGGTACATGGGTGGATACGATCGACTGACTGTTGTTGGCTCGAGCACTATCATACGTCGCCCTCAGATAGGCATCGGAACACCCATGGCGAATCGCGCCGCCGAGGCGACCCGTCCGCATGCCGTTCTGCTCGATCTCGGCGGCGTCATCGTGGACATCGATCCTCTCGCATGCTTCGATTCCTGGGCGCAGGCAGCCGGTGTCGACGTCGGCGCAATCGCCCCCCGGTGGGCTGTCGACGACGCCTACAAGGCTTTCGAGGTGGGGGCGATCGACTTCGATGGATACCTTGACAGCCTGTCGAGACGTCTCGGCATATCCTTGACCCGCACCCAGTGGCAAACAGGCTGGAACGAATTGTTGCGCGACCTCTTCGAGGACGTTGCCCGGCTTCTGCCCCTGGTTGCGGCGGAGCTGCCGCTTTACGTCTTCTCGAACACGAACCCCGTGCACCAGGAAGCCTGGCTGTCGAGATTCGCCAGCGCGCTTACCCCCATCCGGAAGATCTACACGTCCTGGGAAGTGGCCTTAAGGAAGCCGAACGTTGAGGCCTATCTCGCGGTCGCCGACGACATCGGCGTGGCGCCGACCGACATCCTGTTCGTCGACGACAACGCGGAAAACGTGGCGGGAGGAAAGGCTGCGGGTCTCGACGCTCGCCTGGTTAGGACACCGGCGGAAACGGTCGCCCTTCTGCGCGGACTACTCGGCGAATGAGATTGCCGCCGGCGAGATGAGGACGTTGAACTGTTCGCACCAGATCACGACCGAACCGAAGTCCGCCAGGTCTGTGCCCAGGGGAATCGGGTAGTTCTGGCTGCCGGCGAACGACTTCAAGCGCCCCAAGTCCACGAACATCGTCCGTTCGACCTCCGTGTCCGGCGTGACTTCGGACAACGGCACCAGGTAGACGTGGAACTTCGGTCCCGGTCCCACCTCGAAGTCCGGTTCCAAGCGAACGAGGTCGTCGTATAGGGTCGCCCGACCGCGCCCGTAGTGGATCGGGTCCGCGGGATTGGCGTGTATGAAGGTCGCATGCGCCACCGCCTCACGTTCCGTCTTGCCGACGAGCGGTTCGTTCACTTCCGGCGGCGGGAACAGGTAGGGGAACACCAGGATCCCCACCGCGAAACCGAAACCGGTGCCGAGAACCCCGCCCACCACGAAGCCGATGATTAGGCGTTGCATGTTCAGTCGATCGCCCGGGCAAGCTCCGCGCTGGCCAAGTCTCGCCAGAGCGCATCCGGTATCTCGGCGGCGAAGAGATCGAGGTTCGTCGCCACCTCGTCGATCGCCCTGACGCCGGGGATGACCGCCGCCACCGCCGGGTGCCGCAGCGGATACTGCAGCGCCGCAGAACGCGGGTCGACACCGTGGGACTCGCACATTCTGCGAATGGCCTGGGCTTTCTGCCACACCTGCTCCGGTGCCGGCTTGTAGTCGTAGGTGGCGAAACGCCGCTCGTCCGTCGCGAGTATCCCGGAGTTGTAGGGACCGCCGATGATGATCGACACCCTATGTTCGGCGCACTTGGGCAGGAACTCGTCCAGGGGTTCCTGTTCCAGAAGCGTGAAGCGGCCAGCCAGCAGGAAGCAGTCCACGTCCATGAGGTCCATCACCTCGCTGCACACCCGCCACTCGTTGACACCGAGTCCGATGGCGCGCACCACCCCTTGCTCGCGGAGTTCCCTCAATGCCGGCAGCGCACCGCTTTTCGCCGCCTCGAAGATTCCCGGCTGGGCGTCGCCGTGGGTCCAGATGTCGATGTCGTGGCAGAGCAGGATGTCCACCCGGTCGAGACCGAGGCGCTCGAGGCTCGCCTCGAGGGAACACCGGACGGCATCGAAGGAATAGTCGTAGCGGATGGCAACCGGTTCGTTGTCCCGCATCCCCTCGAAGCGCTCGCCCTCGGATTGCGGCACCAGCAATCGGCCTACCTTCGTTGACAGCACGAAGTCGTCCCGGGGTAGTTCACGCAACACCCGCCCGAGACGCTTCTCGCTCAGACCGTGGCCGTAGAGCGGTGCCGTGTCGAAGTAGCGGATGCCGCCTTCTCGGGCACGATGCATGATGGCGGCTGCCTGGTCGTCGGTGATGCGGTCCCCCACGGCACCGAGCGGTGCGCCGCCGAAGCTGAGCTCGGTGACCTCGATATCCGTGGCACCGATGTTGCGTCTGGGGATCATTGCGCGCATCTCCCGATGATGACCAAGGAAGCATACGCGATCAGCGGTTGGGCGTTCGTTCACGGTTTCCTCATCCTGCAGGGGATCCCATGAGCTAACCTGTTCGCAAGCGCGCTATGCTCAAGGCCATGGTGCAACGCACTCGACGCTGGCCGTCGTGGCCGGTCGCAATCTGCCTCGCCGGGTTGATTGGCGGCATCGACGCGGCTGAACGTTCGATGACGGGCAGCGTTCTGCATCTCGGGGGCGGCACGGCGGCCGTCGACGCGCCACTCGCCATCCCCCGCTTCTCGGAAGCCGAGGCTGCCATCCGCCTCGACGGCACACTCGACGAACCGATATGGGCGCACGTGCCTGCCTACGACAGGATGACCCTCATCCGGCCCGACAAGGGTGGCACGGGCCGCTATCGGACGCAGACGTTCATCTTCCATACCGAACGTGGCATGTACTTCGGGGCCTGGAACGAGCAGCCAGCGGACTCGTTAACGCCAAGACTCGCCGGTCGCGACGGCTGGGGAACGGGCGACGCCTACCAGGTCATGATCGACAGCTCTGGGGACGGCCGCTACGGGTACTGGTTCATGGTAGTGCTCGGCGGCACCCTTGCCGATGGTCACCTTATGCCCGAGCGCCGATTCAGCAGCAACTGGGACGGCCCCTGGCGTGGCGAAACTCGCGAAGCCGACGACGGCTGGACGGTGGAGATGTTCCTGCCATGGTCGATGATCGACATGCCCGCAACGGACGGGCCGCGGCAGATGGGGCTCTTGATCACCCGCGACCTCGCCTCGATCAACGAGCGTTGGGCATGGCCCGGCCTGTCGTGGATCCAGCCGAAGTTCATCTCGGCGTTCCAGCCGATGGTCTTCGAAGGGGTCGCGCCCCGTCAGCAGATCAGCGTCTTCCCCTACGCCACGGTCCTCGCCGACATCGCCCGCGACCACCGGGACCAGAAGGCCGGCGTCGACGTGTTCTGGCGACCATCCACGGCGTTCCTTCTCAATGCGGCGGTGAATCCCGATTTCGGCCAGGTCGAGGCCGACGACATCATCGTCAACCTCTCCGCCTACGAGACCTTCTTCGAGGAGAAGCGACTGTTCTTCACCGAGAACCAGGAGGTCTTCCGCGGCAGCACGTTCGGGCCGGACCTGCTTCACACCCGGCGCATCGGCTCGTCGGTCGGATCCCGCCGCGGCGGTCCTGACTTCGAGCCCGGTGTCGCCTTCGACCCCTACGACACCGGCAAACCCGTGGATCTCCTCTTCGCCGCCAAGGGCATCGGCCAACTCGGCAACTGGCGATGGGGTGCGCTGGGCGTGGCCGAGGACGATACCCGGCTCGCGCTGCGCAACGCCGCCGGCAGCATCGACGCCGCGGGTCGAAGATTCGGCGTAATGCGTTGGCAGCATGAGAACACCGCCCGCGGTGCCCGTCGTGCCATCGGCTGGATGGGAACCGTCGTCGACCATCCGGCCCGGCGCGCCGTCACACACGGCATGGACGGCCACTATCGAACCGTGGACGCGAAATGGACCTGGGATGGTCAGTTGTACTACAGCGATGTGCCGGACGGCACCGGAGCAGGGGGGCACGGCCAGGTGCGTTGGGCGCCTCGCCGGGGTGACTTGCACGTCCTGCGCGTGGACCACTACGACAATGAACTCGACCTTAACGACGCCGGCTTCATTTGGCGCAACGACTACCGCGGTGTCTCGTACAGCTTCGACCGTCAAGACCATCAATCCGAACGGTTCCGCGAGGTGTATAGCCAGTTCTCGACGTTTGCCGACTTCAACGGCAGCGGCCGTCGGATCGGCAGCGTCGTCGACATCGCGCGACACTGGTCGTTCCAAAACAACACCCGCGCCACGCTGCGCGGCGTCTTCCGCCCCGGACACTGGGATGATCGAAACAGCCGCGGCAACGGCGACTACCGTGTCAAACGCCATGCCGGAGTCCTGGCTAGCTGGGGAAGCGACACGTCCAAGCGTCTCTACTCCTTCGTAGGCGGCCAAGCCCGCACCGAGCCCGAGGGGGGGTGGTTCTTCGAAGCGAATGTCGGTACGACGTGGCGACCCTTCCCCCGGCTCACGGTCTCCCCAGGGCTCATATACATCCATCGCGATGCCTGGGTGCTCTGGCAGCACGATCGCCGCTTCGAGGCATTCGAAACCGAGCAATGGTCGCCGCGCCTTCGCTTCGACGCGTTCTTCACCGCACGTCAGCAGTTGCGGATCCAGGTCGAATGGACAGGGCTCAAGGCACATGGGGCAAAGCGCTTGATGATCGCCCCGGGCGGCAACCTCGTGCCGAGCGGCATCGCAACGGATCGGTTCGCGATCAGCAGGATGACCGTGCAGGTCCGCTACCGCTGGCAGATCGCACCTCTCTCGGATCTCTTCGTGGTCTACAACCGCAACGCCTCGCTGTTCGAGTCGTCCACCGAAAGGAGCTTTCTCGATCTTCTGGACAGTGTCTTCGACGACCCGCAGCGCGAAGCCCTGCTCGTCAAGCTCCGCTACCGGTTCGGCCGGTGAACCGCTTCTGCACGGCGGGTCCGGAGTGGTTAAGATAGGTGCGGGGAGATTCAGGCCGCAACGCTGGAGGCAACTCACGCAGCGGCCACCACGGAGTTGGCTCAGTGAGTTCGCTGCGCCCTCTAGCCAGTAAGAACGTTTAACGATGCCCATAGGGCCGAACGGCGAAAAAAGACCGCCAGCCGTGATTGCGAACGCGGTGATCAGCATGAGGATCGCCACCGGCGAGGCCAGTGAGACGATCGTCGAGACCGACGTCTCACCACGAGTCAGCACCGCCGTTCCGGCCAGCGGACGACGTCCCAGCCGCATTACGATGCTCGCCGCCGTTGCCCGATGGGGCCCTCCACGACGTGACGCGAACAGGGCGATCAGCAGTGCCTAGCCCGCACCCCCCGAGTTGCAGATGAACCGTCTACCCACCGCCAAGCGCGCGGCGATCCTGCGCATGCTGGTGGAGGGATCGTCGATGCGTTCGATTACCCGCGATGACGGCGTGAGCATCAACACCATCGCCAAGCTTCTCAACGATGCCGGCGACGCAGCGAAGGCTTTCCTCAACGAACACGTACGGCAGATACCCGATCGTCGCCGGATCGAGTGCAGCCAGACCTGGGCGTTCAGCCACTCGACGGCGGGATCACGCGGTGATCGGACCCGAGACACCGACGACACGTGGACCTTCGCAGCGATCGACGCGGACAGCAAATTGATCGTGTCCTGCGAGGTGGGCGACAACAGCCAAACGACCACCGCCGCTTTCCTCGAGGACGTGCGACGAAGACTGAGCGAGACCCCCGTACTGTCGACCAACGGTCTCAAGGGGAACCACGATGTCGCGGACATTCGCATGGCCAAGCGTCCGAGGAGCGTCGACACGCCGAAATCGGATGGCAGCAGGCCGCAGATGCCCTCGAACACGGAGAAACGCCGGCTCGAGAAGCATGTCGCGATGATCAATCTCTACGCCTTCCACTACAACTATTGCCGAGTGCACCCGGCACTGGGCATGACGCCCGCGATGGCGGCGGGGCTCGACGACGACATGCGGGACATGACCTGGCTCGTCGACCTGATCGACAAGCGCGCGGGCAAACCCAACCGACCAAAGACCTACCGCAAGCGCGTCCATTCAAACTGAGACACAGTCGGACATTGTGTGCCGAGGGCGCTTGTTGTACGTTGACCGATGCCTCTGCTGCTTCCGACAGGAGGTGCCGAAGTGAGAGCAACCGAAATACTGGAACTTTTGTTGTCGAGAGCGGGTGAAGATCCGGAGTTCAGATCCCGCCTGTTGTCCGAACCGGAAGCGACCCTCAAGGATGAGTACGGTTTCGCTGTCCCGGACGGGATGAAGCTCAAGGTCATCGAAGATTCGAAGACCACGGCCCATCTCGTGCTACCACCGAACCCGCAACTGACGATGGACGAAATGCGTGCCGTCAGCGGCGGGATCGGCGCAGTCGACGACAACAGCGCCGGAAGCAATTCCAGCGATACCGACTGGCAGAACCACCCGATCTTCCACGACTAAGGACGGGATCCGGCTTCACCGGTCGCGACTGGCTACGTCCACCGGGCGTTGGTTTCGCTCGGATTGCCCGTGCCCGATGCCGATTGACGATCGTTGCCGTGATCGTCAACATCGACCGACAACGCCGCTAGCGGCGCCTAGAAGACCGTCCGCCTCCTTGAACGCGTCCCATCGCAGGACCGGCGCTGTGCAACGCACGCCTCAACTGCGCATGCTGTTAGCCGCCGCCTCCACCCCGGCCACGCCGACCGCACTAACCCGTGCCCCGGTTTCCCTGGGTTAGGCCCCAACGTGCGCGTTCAACGCGCAAGCCCAACGCCGACTCGCCGGGCGCGTCGTCGAGCTACTACGGACTCCTTCCGAACCGGCTGTTCAATGACGAGGCCTCGAGGAATCGCGCCGAACTCGAGCCCATCGACAACCTGACGCGATCCACGACCCCGCATGCGGCGCATGTGACCATCGCCATTGGTGCGCTCGCAATCGCCGTCGCGGCATGGCTGACGCTGGGCCGTGTCGACCACAGCCTGTGGTTGACCGGCAAACTCGTCGACGCGGACGCAGCGACCGCAACGCAAGGCCTTCGCCCCGGGGACGTCATTCGGATCGAAACCGAGGTCCGTCCCCCCGATGTCGACCTGTTGCTTGCTGGCAGGAAAGTCCTCCTGTTCACAAGCACCTCGACCGACACGTTCGTGGCGGGAACGGTCCGCCACATCCACGTCCTAACGCATGCGAGCCTCGATGGTCCCAACGCGACGGTTAGGCTCGACATCGAACACGACCCATCGTCGCCGCTCGTGCCGCCGGACTCCCACGACTACCGGCTGCGCATTCCCATCGGCACGCAGCGCCCGCTTGAGATGCTTCTCGGTTTCGCGAAGACACGGTCGGCCCGAGAGCCATGAACCCGGTGATCACCAAGCTTCGACGCCGGCTGCGCCCGATTCCGCGAACACCCCTGTTCCAGCAGATCCAGGCGAGCGAATGCGGCGCGGCCAGTCTCGGGATCCTCCTCGCCCACTTAGGTCGGTGGATTGGAATGAACGAACTCTGCAGAGCCTGCGGCGTGAGCCGGGATGGGTGTTCCGCGGCCGACATCCAACGCGCCGCCGCAGGCTACGGCGCCGAAGTCACGGGGTGGCAACGTTCGGGGGAGTACCTGAAGAAACTGGAAGCGCCAGCGATTCTGTTCTGGGAGTTCAATCACTTCCTGGTACTCGAGGGATTCAAGAACAGCCGCTACTACATCAACGACCCGGCGAATGGCCGCTACTCGCTGGACGAGGCGACGTTCGCAGAGCGCTATATGGGCATCGTGCTGCTGGTGCGACCGGGTTCGGATTTCACGCCCTCGGAACGCCCGGCGAACCTCCGGTCCCGCCTGTTGCCCTGGCTGGGCGAACATCGCATCCAGATCGGCGTCGCATTCGTCTTGGGTCTCTTGATGGCCGCTCCGATGCTGGCTCTGCCCGAGTTGCTTCGCTACTTCACCGACGCGGCCATCGGCAGCTCTCCCCCGTCGGTAACGCTCGTGGTCGGCGGGACCGTCGGTATCGCCACAGTTATGTTCGGACTTCTCTGGCTACAACAGCGCGTCCTGCTCGCTGTTAGCGTGCGCATCGCGCTCGTGCAATCCGAACGGTTTCTGTCCGCCTTGCTGCGTCTGCCGATGGAATACTTCGCACAGCGATTCTCGGGGGAACTCGCCTCGCGTGCCCGCCTGCTGGACCGAATCGCCAACACGGCGACCACACGGTTGGCTCGACTTGCCATCGAATTGACCATGAGCCTCATATTCCTCGTCTGGATTGCCCTGCAGGACTCGGTACTCGCTGTAACGGCCGCTGTCGTGGCGATCCTGAACGTATTCGTCGTGCGTCTCGTCTACGATCGTTGCAGGCACGAAAACTACCGACTGCGTCGCAGTCAGAGCATGCTCTCCGGCATCGCGGCGACGGCGCTGAAAAACCTCGATACGCTTCGGGCATCCGGAACCGAGGGCGACTTCTTCACGCGCCTGTCCGGCTACCAGGCACTTGAACTGCGCTACCGCCTGCGATCGGCCGAACTCGGCGCTTTCACGAACGCGCTGCCGCCGTTCTTCCTCATGGTGGGAGGAGCGGTGGTGCTTGGGGTCGGGGGCATGCGCGTCATCTCCGGGGACATGTCGATTGGAGACGTCGTGGCAACCTACTTTGTCATCGGCAGCTTTTTGCTGCCGATCGGCAAGTATGTCGAGTCGACCGGACTCATCCAGATGTTGGAAGCCGATCTGCAGCGGGTTCAGGACATCCAGGACGCCGACCCCGGACCCGGTGCAGACACTCTCGAGACAGACGGGGCGAACCGTCTGTTCAGCATCGGTCGACGGGTCCGGCTCGCGGGTCGGCTGGAACTGCGCGATGTCACCTTCGGCTACCGGCTTCACCACGACCCGATCATCGAGGGGTTCAACCTGACCCTCGAGCCAGGCCAGCGTGTGGCACTGGTCGGCCCGAGCGGGTCCGGCAAATCCACGATCGCGTCGCTAATCGCCGGCATCTATCGACCGTGGACCGGCCAGGTTCTGTTTGATGGCCATGAGCGCGACGAGATACCGCGCGAAGTCGCCATCGACTCGGTTGCCTATGTGAGCCAACGCGTCAATCTGTTCTCCGGCACGGTCCGCGAGAACCTCACCATGTGGAATCCCACGGTGCCGGACGCGCTGGTCGTCGATGCGGCCCACGACGCGCAAATCCACGACGAGATCGCCCAACGGCCATTGGGCTACGACACGACGATCGAGGAAGGTGGCCAGAACTTCAGCGGCGGCCAACGTCAGCGTTTGGAGATCGCGCGCGCACTCGTGCCGCGACCGTCCTTGATCATCCTCGACGAGGCGACGAGCGATCTCGATGCCGCAGTGGAATCGCGCATCGACGACTCGTTGCGCAGGCGCGGCTGCGCCTGCCTGATCGTGGCCCACCGGCTGAGCACGATCCGGGACAGCGACGAGATCCTCGTCTTGGATCAGGGCAGGACGGTTCAGCGCGGCCAACACGAAGAACTGATGCTCGACAAGGCCGGCATCTACCACGACCTCGTGACGTCCCAGTAGGCGGACACCGGCGGATTCGGTCAACATGGGCAACATCGTAAGCCGAGACACACACCGCGCCGCGTTTCCGCTGGCCGGCGACAGTTCCGCTTGGCGCGTCGACTCGGGCGCCGTCGACGTGTTCTTCGTCCACGTCAACGACGGCATCGTCAACGCCCCCTACAAGCACGTCCTGCGCGCCGCAGAGGGGCAAGTGATCTTCGGCATCGACCCGTTGGACTTGGGCGACGACGGACAACTGGAGCTGTGGGCCAAGGGCCTGCCAGGCTTCTCCCTCCACGCCACGACGGTCGGCGAGCTAATCGACCGCGACGACGCCGTGGCCGCCCAGGTCGACCAGTGGATAACCAGCTTCACGGACTCGGTTGCCCGCGACATCATGCCCGTGCCTCGCGCGGATGCGTTCGTCTCACTCGGTCATGTTCCGGACCTTCAGGCCGTCAAGGTCGTATCCGCCCGGGGCGGCGTGGTGTGGTTGTCGGGGCTCAGGGCGGCTTCCTACCTCGGTTTGGTCGACGCCACCGACCACGATGCCGATTGGCTCCCGTTGACCCTGCAAAGCTGGGTGACGGTGTCGGGATCCCAGGACACCGTCGTCGCGGCGTCGAGCGCGCAGCTACACGAGAGCGGAACGCTCGAAGAGGCTCTCGGCAAGTTCCACCGGCGCTTGCTCGACGCCGAGCGGGTCAACAGGCTGCTCGAGGTCGTCGACGAAGCCAATCTTCAGATGGACCGCTCCACGCGGCGGCGCGAAGACGAAGAGCAAGCCCGGGACGAACTCAAGCGCCTGTTCGAGCAAACCGACTCCGACGCTGCAATACCCGCGCTCCATGAAGCACTCAACGCAGTAGGGGCGTACGAGGGTTTCGAGTTTCAGTTCCCTGATCCCGACCCCGACGCCAGCCACGGCGATCCGGTTGTCGAAATCGCGTTCAGTTCAAGGGTGCGGGCGCGCGCCGTCCGGCTCGACTCCGTGACCCGCTGGTGGTTCGGCGACAACAGCGCGCTACTCGGCTTCCACAGCGAGAGTGGATCCCCTATCGCACTCCTGCCCGGGCGTTTTGGGCGCTACCGCCTACGAGATCCCGCGACGCGCAAGACGACGACAGTGACCCGGGCCGTGGCGGGCAAGCTGCACAAGTATGCTTGGATGTTCATCCGCCCCCTCCCCGAACGACCGGTCAAGGCCAGAGATGCGCTGAAGCTGTTCGCGAACAAGACCGGCAGCGATTCGATCCGGTACGCGGTCAGCGGACTCATCGCCGGCCTGATCTCCTTTGCGCCGGCCGCCATGGTCGCCGTCATCGTGGATTGGCTGATACCGGCGCGAAGCGACGGCTTCCTCTACCTGGCCATGGCGACCCTGGTACTGCTCGCAGTCGCGGGATGCCTTGTCCAGCTGCGCCAGGGCACGACCTTGGTGCACGTCGAAGGGCGCGGTGCCGCACGGCTAACGGCCGCCATCTGGGATCGCTTGCTGCGGCTCAAGCGCGACGATGTTCGCGGATTCAAGACCGGCGAGATCTCGCAACGGGCGTTCGTGGTCCAGGCACTGCGCGAGAACACCTCCGGCATCGTCTCCGGCACGCTCAGTTCGATTCTCTTCCTGCTGCCGATACTCGGCCTGCTGTTCCTCTACGATGCGACCCTGGCAACGACAAGCCTTGCCTTGGGAGTTCTCGGCCTCATCGTCGTCGCGAGCTTCGGGTTCCGCCAGGTCACGTGGCAGCGTCGATACCACGACGCGCAGCAGACCCTGGCGGGCGACATGTTCCAGTTCGTGAACGGCATCGAAAAGTTGCGGGCCACCGGCGCGGAGAGTTCCGTTTTCGCGTTCTGGGTGCGCGGCTATCTCGACAAGAAGCAAGCCGAGATCAAGGTAGAACGCTTGAACGCCCTGGCAACCGCCGTGACGGGATCGCTGCCGATGTTCGCCGCTGCCTGCCTATTCGCCGTCGTCTTGATGCGCCCGGACGGGCCCATAGAGCTTGGCGCATTCCTCGCCGTGTTCGCCGCTTCGATGACCTTCTTCAGCGCGATAACGCGAATGGGGGGCTCGGTCGGTGCCCTCGCTTCGCTGTTTCCCGCCTATCAGCAACTCAAGCCCCTGTTCGACCCGTCCCTCGAGGCCCGGACATCGGCAAGCGTCGCTCCCATCCGCCGAATCCAGGGGGAGGTGCGCCTTGACCATGTCACCTTCAGCTACGAGGAAGCCGGGCCCCAGGTACTTCGCGATGTCTCGCTGCACGTCCGACCCGGCGAGTTCGTCGCCATCGTCGGCGAATCCGGGTCGGGAAAGAGCAGCCTGCTCCGTCTCATCCTGGGATTGGAACGGCCCTCAACCGGCGCGGTGTACTTCGACGAACGAAACCTCCGCTACCTCGATGACCTCGCGCTACGCCGCCAGATCGGGGTCGTCATGCAGAACGGCTCGCTGCAACCCGGGACGATCCTCCAGAACATCGTCGGAATCAACAGCGAGGCCACCCTGGAAGATGCCTGGTCCGCAGCGCGCAAGGCATCCCTGGCCGACGACATCCGGGCGATGGAGATGGGCATGCACACACCCGTCGGCGAACATTCAGGGCTGTTCTCGGGTGGCCAAGTACAGCGCATCCTCATCGCGGCGGCACTCGTGAGAGACCCGAGCATCATTCTGCTGGACGAGGCCACCAACTGGCTTGACAACAAGAGCCAGGCGGAGGTCATGCGCAGCATTGGTGAAATCGCCGCAACCCGTATCGTCGTCGCACATCGGCTGTCCACAATCAAGAACGCCGACCGGATCTACGTCCTGTCACACGGCCGGGTCGTCCAATCGGGTACGTTCACGGAACTCGCAGCGGCACCGGGAACGTTCCAGACCCTAATCGCCCGCCAAGTGACGTAGGGGACAGGCTTGTCCCGTCCCGTGGCCAAGTGAGCCGCCTGTCCGGCCCGGGCGACCGCGGCTTCGGGCGCGTTGGGGTCGCCCCAATCGGTCCCTACGGTTCTTGTCCAGAAGACCTCAACGGGTTGCCGGGTGGAATGCCGACACGGCATCGTCCTTGATCAACTGCATGAGGAAAGCGTCGATGAACTCGTCCGGGTACCCATCGCGGCAGATCGCCTTGAGTTCCTCCACCGACATCGAATCCGATCGGGCTAGTGCACTAATCAAGTCGAGACACCGAATGTCGAATCTCCGCTCCATGCCATTCGCCCTGAGCACGAAGGTGCCCTTGGCGAGGCACGTCTCGATCGCGGCGTGCCGCCGACCCTTGAGCGAGAGTCGAAATCCGTTCCATAGCGGCGACTTCCAAGGCTCAATATAGGTCGACAGCGATGTCCGGCTCGCCTCCGTCCACGACGCCCTGATATCCGATTGGAATCGATCACCCAGATCGTCGACCAACTTTCCGCGAATCAACGCCACCAAGCGCTGGAAATAGTCCCTGCGGCTCGCCTCGTCCGCCGCCAAGGGCGTGTTCTTGCGAAACACCTCGTGGTCGAGAAGTGTGTTCTCGAGCCAGCGCATAACCCAGGTACCTGTTACCGGCCGGGTGCTGAGCGTCAGATGAATGCTGCCCTTTCCGTCATCGACTTCGTCGACCCGGGCATCGTGCCACCATCCCCGTGGAACATAGAGCACGTCCCCCGCAGTCAACTTGCCCGACCAAACCGGTTCGTCGGGTCTGTCCAGATTGGGCCGGTTGTCCAGCTTCGTCGGAAGGTTCCGGGTCTCACCGAAGAGGTGCCACCGCTTCTCCCCAACCGCTTGGATGACGTACACGTCGTGATCGTCCCAGTGCGTCGCGAAGCCTCGCGTCGATCGCCACGAGGCGTACAGATTGACGTTCACGTAGGTCGCGAGACTTCGTTCGATTTCGTCCGACAGCCTGCGAATCGGCTCGTGGTAGTCATGAACCGCGTTGGCGATGAAAGTCGCGCCGCTGCGCAGTAGATTGGCCAGTTTCCGTGCGTCTACTCTCGATACAAACGGACCGGGCTGCCGGGTACCCAACCCGAGGTTGTCGATCTGAAAGAGGTCATCGGCGACCTCCACGCCGTCCATGACGACATGCAACTGCGGCGGCCGGAGATTGCGGTTGCAGATGGCATCGTTCAAATCATCCCAGGTGATCAACCCGGCAAACCGATCATCCGGGCCTCGAAGAACCAACGGCCTCGGCTCGCGATACTGCTCGCGGTAGAAATCGGTGACGTCCAGCGGCGCAACAAGCCTTGCGAGTCCCTCCAAGCCGTCGCGATCGCAACCCCGGGCGTCGAGCTCGCCGACGCCTGGGCGCTTGGCTTCAGCCCGCTCAACGTCCCCGTCCCGCGCCGATTCCAGTCGAATGCGCATGTTCGGGACATCCGCTCGCTTGGAAAGAAGACCGAGCACCGCCTCGTCGTGCCTTTCTTCCCGGCGGTGCACGTGATGGTCGACGGGTCCGGCGGAAGCGAGTTTCTTGCCCAGGAACATCTCGTGCGCCTTTGGTGTTCGGTCGGCCATGGCACTCATGCTGGATGCGCGGACTGCCCTCGATCATACCGCAGGCGAGAAACGGCGACGGCGATTGCGCCCCGTAGGGGACCGGCGTGTGCGGTCCCGGCGCAGATGCTGCTTCCCATGCAGACGCTACGCAACGACCGTCGGTCCGCCACCCTGCAAGACACGGTCGCGGTAGTCGTTGGGGTGTCTTCGGGCGTTGGCGTTGTGCTCCCGCCAGAGCGCCACGAACCAGTCGGGCACCTTTCGGTCACCGCATTGCGCCGCCAGGCGGTTCATGTAGTCCATCTGACCGTCCTCAAGTCGATGGAAATGGCGTTCCGCCACCCCCGCCGCCCGCAATGTGTCGATCTCGTCGCAATGCATCCGGCACCGGTCGGCAGGCGATGGCAGAGGAAAGCGGCAGGCGAGCGCACGCGCAAACCATCGCGCCTGGCGTTGGAACAGTGGGAACGGGACGACGCGGAACGGCAGGCCGATGAACGCAAGGGAGGGATCTTCGACGGCGACGACTTGCTGGTAGAGGCCCTTCACCCAGTTGTCGCCGATCGAGACAACGTCGGAACCGAGAAACGGGAACCGGTACCAGTAGCCGGTACAGAACAGCATCGCGTCGACGTCGCGAATCCGCTCCGTGTTGGTCAGTACGGCGTCCGCACCCTCGAAATACGCTATGGGCGGACACCGCTTGATCCGCCCCGCCTGCTCCCCGAGCGGAGGTTGCTGGTCGAACAGCCTGCCTGAGAAGAACACCTCGGCGACACCCGCCAACTCGCGCGACAGGTCGCTCCCAGACACCGACGAACCGAGCACGACGACGCGCTGTCCCAGGAAGTCATCGGGTCGCCGGTAGTTGTGACTGTGCAGCGCCGTACCCGGAAAGTCCGCGAGTCCTCGGATCTCGGGTACCCTCGGTTCCGAGAAGTGTCCGTTGCACACGGCGACGGCATCGAACCGCTCGCCGTCGACGAGCCAGCCATCGTCCCGGGTCACCTGCCGTACCCGGTAACCCAGGCGCACCGCCTCGCCAATGCCGGTGTCGATGGCGAAGCGGCGCAGGTACTCGAGCACGCGTGCATGGTGGGGAAAGCGCGGCCAGTCGTCGCGTCCGCCACCGGCACCGTCGAAGGTGTACCCCTCGAAGGCCATCAAATCCCTCGGCAGGTTGACGCGCATCGACGCGTATAGCGACGAGTGAATGCGTCGGCTCGGACGTTGTCCGAGCGGGTCGTCCTCGACGGCGTTCGTGTAGTTCCACAGTCCGCCTACCTGCGCGGACTGCTCGAATACCGTCGCGCGATGCCCTTCAACGACCAGTTCGTGAGCCGTGACAAGGCCCGCGGCACCGGCACCGATAACGGCGACATGCACCCGATGCTCCTATCGCCTGTACGCTCTACATCGTTCGCGTACGAAGGCCCTGGCTGACCCGGATCTCCATGGTGTGTGCCGTCGCTGGCTGGGTCGCGAGGAATACCGCCGCGTCCGCGATGTCTTCAGCCTGGATGATCGAGTCCGGATCCTCGTTCGGGAATCCCTCGCTACGCATCCTTGAGACCGTTGCGTCCGGCAGAATGACGTGGGAACGGATGCCCTGGTAGAGGTATTCGGCGACCAGCGTCTTGGTGAACCCCATCACGCCGTGCTTCGAGGCGGCATAGGCGGAGCGATTGCGCGGGCCGACGACGCCGGCACCCGAAGAAATGTTGATGATGCAGCCGCTACGCTGGTCGAGCATTGACGGCAGCGCGTACTTGGTACACAGGAAGAGCCCGCGCAGGTTGACGTTCATGACGTGGTCCCAGTCCTCCACGGGCAACTCGTGAACCGGCAGTCGAGCAACCGCTCCGGCGTTGTTCACCAGGATGTCGATTCGACCGTGGGCATCGAGCGCCGCGTCGATCATGCTGCGGATGTCCGCTTCGTCCGCCACGTCGCAGGGTATGGCCAGCCCGCCGATCGCCTCGGCCACGGCATCGATCTCGTCGACGCTTCGCGCCGAGCAGACGACCGATGCGCCTTCCTTCGCGAACGCCTCCGCGATGGCCTTGCCGATGCCGCGTCCCGCGCCGGTGACGATTGCCACCTTGTCCCTAAGCTGCATAGGTGAACTCCCACCTCAACCGAGCGCGCAGTTTGTGGACACCGCTCGCTGATGGCAAGCGGCCTGGCCGACCCGCGACCGCTTGCCGCCTCAGAACAGGGTCATCTGCTTGTCGTCGCCGATCACCCGATCGAAATCCAGTCCCAATGCCGCGAGAACCGGTTCGGCAACCGGTCGGACCTGTTTGTCGAGGTAGTGTTCCCGGTCCGGTTCGTGGTCCAACGCGTCCAAGGGTTCCGGTCCGGCAACCGTGATCAGGTAGGCGATGACGCGGCCGGGTTCACTCGACTTGCGGGCCGCGGCGACATGGGGCGGGGTGTTGGCGGTATACGCTGCCGGGTTCTTCCGCAAGCCCTTGCGGTAGACGAGCATGTCGTCCAATTCGCCGTTGCGCAACGCGGTCGCGACGCGCGCCAGGTAGTCCTCCACCGGCTCGCCCGCGAACAGCCGCTTGTAGAGTTCCCGCTGCACGTCCTTGGCGAGGTCCGTCCAATCGCGGCGAACGACTTCCATGCCCGTGAACTCCACGTCGGCATGGCCGTCGATCAATCCGGCGTAGCGCTTGCGGGCACCCGATGCACCGTGCCGTAAGGACGGCAGGAAGAGTTTCAGATAGAGCTTCTCGAACTCCATCTCCAAGCGGCTTTCGACCTGCCATTTGTCCCGGGTGTAGGCGGCGATGGCGCGGTTCAAGTCGCCCGCCAACCCGGATCCGGTCGTGCGCGCCTCTGCGGCGCTTAGGCCCGAACGAACGAAGACGCTGTCGGTGTCGCCGTAGAGCACATCGTATCCCTTCTCTTCGAACCAGGCCTTCGACCACTGCAGGAAGTGTCGGCCCATGCCGGTGACGGCATTGGCGATGGCGACGTTGTGGAACCGGCACGCCGGCGTACCCAGAACGCCGTAGAACGAGTTCATGAGGATCTTGATGGCTTGTGAAGCCACCGCGTCACCTTGGCGTTTCGCTTCCTCGCGCTGGGGGAAGAGTTCGTCCAGCATGGTCGGCAGTATGGCCTCGTCGCGGCGAAAGGCGGCGTCCGGAGCAAGGCGGATCTCCGACTCCTCGTCGTCCGGGTTCGCCGAATACCCCAGCGGATCGATGTTGAAGGTGCGGATGACGCTCGGGTACAGGCTCTTGAAGTCGAACACCCAGACGTTCTCGTGGATGCCCGTGGTGGGCTCGAAGACATGCCCCCCGGCCTGATGCCGCGAAACCCGCGCGTCGTCCGAACCCACGGTTGGGGCGACGATGCGCCGTCTGCGAAGCGCCGACAGGTAGCGGAAATCGAAGGACGCGATGCTCGCCGACACGCGATCCGGTGTCATCCCCGTGAGACGGCTGCGGGCCAACGCCAGGTTCACGAGATCGAGCCTGTCGACGATCTCGAGGGCGAGCCGGGCGTCGGTACGCGCGTACTCCGCAAAGGTCTCCAGATCGTCGCGGTACCGCCCCAGTATGTCCGCCGCCCGGTCGTCGCCGGCGCCCATCTCGACCTTGCCTTCGCCCAGCACCTCGGTGGCAACGGCGTTCAGCGAGTAGTCGTCGAAACGCATGAACGCGCCACGCACGAGGTCCATGCCGTCAAGCACCAGCCGACCGGGAATCGACGCTTGTCCGCTGCCGAAATAGCCCTGTGCCGAACGTAGGCGCACGGCGCCCGGTTCGCGGCCAAGATCAAGCGGCACGCGGACGCGTTTCGCGATCCGGTTCAGGACGTTTAGGTCGAAGTCGATGACGTTCCAGCCGGTCAGGATGTCGGGATCGGCCCCCTGGATCCGATCAACGAAGGCGTTGAGGGCAACACGTTCATCGGCACACGCAACGGCGCGGACGGGCATCTCCCGACCCTCGGGTTCAACGATGTAGACCTCGTCGATGCCCATGCCGTAGACGGCGATGGCAAGCAACCGCCTCGCCCGCGGGTCGGTCTCTATATCGAAGGACAGCACCGATGGCGTCAGCGCAACGGCAGCGGGACGCAACTCCGGGGCGTCGTAGACCCGCGCGATCCGCTCCCCCGGCTCGAATGCGCCGCGGATCTCACAGCCGCCGCGGATGTCGCGGTCGATCAGGTAGCGCACGGCAAAGCGAACGTCCGCTTCGAAAGTCGCCACGCCGTCGCGGTGAAGCCGTTCACGCAATGGCACGGTGTCCGCTGGCACAGCGACATCGACCCTGACGACCGTCTCGCCCGCAAAGGTCTTCTTGGCGGTCTCGAACTGGCGCGTGGCGCCAAGTCGATGTGCCCGTTCGGCATCACGTCGAAGAACGAAGAAGTGCGGGACCTGGCGGCGGTCGCGGACCAGGAACGTGCCGCCGTCCTCCAGCACACCGAAGAGGTGAACGACCGGGACGCCGTTCTGAATGCGGTAGCTGGCCTGAAGGATGATACCGCGCGCCACTGCGGCGATTTCAGTGGCCTGCTCCACGGCTACCGCACCGTCTTACAACCGGCGGCTCACCGCCACATGTGGGTGCCGCCGCATACGGCGATGGCCTGGCCGGTGATGTACGCGCTGGCCGGCGACGCCAGGAACACGGCGATGCCCTTTAGGTCCTCGGATTCCCCGAGCCTGCGCAGCGGCGTGTTGGTTTCGGCGTTGCGCTTGGCCTGGTCGTTGTCCCAAAGGGCGCGTGCGAAGTCCGTCTTGATGAGGCCCGGGCAGATGGCGTTGACGCGAACGCCGCTGGGGCCGTATTCCAGCGCGAGGTTGCGCACCAATGCGATGTCGGCGAGCTTCGAGATGGCGTAGGTGCCCAGCGTCAGCGACGGCGTGAACGCGCCCGTGCTGGAGGTGATCATCATCGAGCCGCCCCCGCTCGCCACCATGTCCGACACCACCATCTGGGCGAGCCAATGATTGGAGCGGACGTTGGAACTCATGATCTTGTCGAACGCCGAATCCGGAATCTCGGACATCGGCCCGTAGAACGGGTTGATCCCGGCATTGGCGACGAGGATGTCGATGGGCCCGAGGCGGTCGCGGGTCTCGCCCACGAGGGCTTCAAGCTGGTCCTTGTAGCCGATGTTGCAGGCCAGCGGAACGGCCATCTCGTCGCCGCACTTCTCGTTGATCCCGTTGCAGGCGGCCTCGCACTGGTCGAGCTTGCGACTTGAGACGACAACCCGGGCGCCGTGCTCGGCAAGCCCCTCGGCCATGGCTAGCCCCATGCCCTTGGAAGCGCCGGTCAACAACGCGACCTTGCCGGTGAGATCGAAGAGGGAGGTTGCGACAGTCATCGGGAATTCCTATTGCAAGACCGGGCAAGCGTATCGGCTCCGGTTGCATAGCGCCAACCGGAAACCAACGGGCCCGTAGGCGACGGGCTCGTCCCGTCCCGTCGTTCTGGAGCCGACATGCCCGCCATGGGGGCACGCCGGGAGGTCGTCTCAGACCCCGTACAACGCCTTGACGTTGTCGCTGGTGATCTTCGCGCGATCCGCGTCGGGAATCCCCTCGAACAACTCGTCGAGTACCTCGTTCGAGCAGGGCCAAGTGGAGTCGGTGTGCGGGTAGTCGGAGCCCCACATGAGGTTGTCGACGCCAATCAATTGCCGCGTCGCGAGCGCCGGTCGGTCATCTTCGATGGTTGCGTAGAACTGGCGCTTCCACACCTCGTGGGGCGGCGTGCCGGTGAAGGGTTCGTCCATGTTGCGGCGTTCCCGCTGCAAGCCCTGGTCTACCCGGTCGAGCCAGTGTGCGATCCATCCGGCATTGAACTCGGCAACGACGATCTTGAGGTTCGGGTGACGTTGGCAGACACCCCGGCACATGAATTCCACGATGGTGCGCTGCACCGTGCCCTGGGAGGCGGCGTAGTCCGCGATGGCGTCGGGCCGCACCGGGCGTCGGCGCTGTTCCCGGGGAACATAGGCGTTCGTGCCGACGTGCATGGACAGCGGGAAACCGGCCTCTTCGGCCCGCGCGAAGACCGGTTCGTAGGCGTCGTCGAAGTACGGACGGTCGGCGGGGGACGTGCAGGGGATGCACCCGCCCTTGAAGCCCATCTTGATGACCCGGTCGATCTCCACCACGGCGGCTTCGGGATCCTGGACAGGGATGGCTGCCAAGCCGAACAGGCGTCCGCCGGAGGCCGTCGAGTAGTCGTGGAGCCAGTCGTTGTAGTTCTTCTGCAACGCAACGAGCAGGGGCGTGTTCTTTAGGCCGAACATGCCGAAGAACCCCGGGTAGAGGAACTCCGCCGCCAAGCCGTCGACATCCTGGTCCTCGTAGCGGTGGGCACCGTCCACCAAGCCCTTGCGCATGCCCGCATAGCCCTTGTTGAAGAGCGCGACCAACTCCGGGTCCTTCATGTGCGCAACGTCGGGCTTGTGGCCGGGCTTACGGGTGAGCGGCTCGTTGCGGGCGAGACGCGTGGCGGCCATGCCCATGCGCGCGACGCTGACTCCCCGCATGCCGTTCGCCGGGATCACAATGGCATCCACTTGGTCGCCAACGTCCATGATCCGCGGTGCCTGGTCGCCGAAACGGTCCGGGAGTCCCGTGAACACGTCGCGGCCTTCCACGACGTGCGAGTCTGCCGAAATGGGTTTCATGGCGCCGCTCCTGAAGGACCTATTTCGATTCTACCCGCCCTCGACACATGGCGTCGGCCATGTCGCATCGCTCAGCTCACCGACCAGTCCTCGCAACGACGGTCTTCGATGAGTTCGAACCCCCGAGTGTTCGCTCAGGCAACCAGCCAAGTAAGCACTACCACAGCCGCGCCCATCTTCGGTAGCATCGACAGCTTGCCGCTGACCGCAAGGAGAGGGGTCTCGCCGGATGCAGCTAGTCACGCTGTAGCGACACACGTATCCGCGCGGCAAGTTGCCGACATCTTGGGGAGGTAGATGGGCCGTTACATCCTGCGCAGGCTGACGCTGATCCTGCCGACGTTGTTCGGCATCCTGCTGCTCACCTTCACCATCGCCCAGTTCGCGCCGGGCGGCCCCATCGAGCAGATCATCGCCAAGGCGACGATGGGCACGGTGTCCACGACCTCGAACTTCAGCGGCGGCGGCGGCGATTCGGGCGTCAGTTCGCAGGCCATGGACACGACGCTGACCGGCGGCGAGAACCTCGGCACCTACGGGCTGGATCCGGAACTCATCGCCGACCTCGAGAAGCAGTTCGGTTTCGACAAGCCGGTCCATGTGCGGTTCTTCACGATGGTGTGGAACTACGTGCGGCTCGACTTCGGGGAAAGCTACTTCCAGGATCGCCCCGTGTTCGATCTCGTCATCGAGCGCATGCCCGTGTCCATTTCCCTCGGCCTGTGGTCGCTGCTCATCATCTACGGAATATCGATCCCCCTAGGCGTCGCCAAAGCCGTTCGCGACGGTACGCCGTTCGACTTCTGGACCAGCACCGTGATATTCGTCGGCTACGCGATCCCCGGCTTCATCCTCGCGATCCTGCTGATCATCCTGTTCGCCGGCGGGAACTATCTCGATATCTTCCCGCTACGCGGCCTGGTCTCCGAAAACTGGAGCGAACTTACCTGGTACGGCAAGATAGGGGACTACTTCTGGCATCTCGCGATGCCGCTAGCCGCGCTCACCGTGGGCGGCTTCGCGACGCTGTCGATGCTTACGAAGAATTCATTCCTGGAGGAGATCAACAAGCAGTTCGTGCTGACCGCCCGCGCGAAGGGGTTAACCGAACGGCGCGTCCTCTACGGGCATGTATTCAGGAACGCCATGCTCATCGTCATCGCCGGGTTCCCGGGGGCGTTCGTCGGGATCTTCTTCTACGGCAGCGTCCTGGTCGAGGTGATCTTCTCTCTCGAGGGCATGGGCCTCCTATCCTACGACGCGCTCATTAAACGGGACTACCCGATACTCTTCGGCACCCTGTTCATGTTCGGGCTGGTCGGTCTCGTCATGCACCTAGTCGGCGATCTCACCTACGTGCTCGTGGATCCCCGAATCGACTTCGAGACCCGCTAGGCCCGCGCCGACATGCACATCTCGCCCCTCAATCGCCGCCGGCTAAACAACTTCAAGGCCAACCGCCGGGGCTACTACTCGATGTGGATATTCCTCGCGCTGTTCGTGACATCGCTGTTCGCGGAGTTCATCGCCAACGACAAACCCATCGTCGTCTACCTGAACGGCAAGTGGTTCTTCCCGGTCTACGAGTTCGTGACGGAAGCGGAACTCGGCGGCGAACTACCCATCGAGGCGGACTACGCGGACCCCTATGTTCAGAACCTCATCGAGACGGGCGACGGCTGGACGATCAATCCGCCTATTCCCTACAGCTACGACTCCATTGATCTATACATCGACAGTTCCGCACCCGCCCACCCCTCCGGCCAGCATTGGCTGGGCACGGACGACAGTGCCAAGGACACCCTCGGGCGGCTGATCTACGGGTTCCGCCTGTCCGTGCTGTTCGGCATCACGCTCACCTTCTTGAGTTCCTGCATCGGCATCGCCGTGGGTGCGCTGCAGGGCTACTTCGGCGGTCTGGTGGACCTAATCGGGCAGCGTCTGGTCGAGATCTGGAACTCGCTGCCGACCTTGCTCATCCTCATCATCATGGCGAGCATCTTCCAGCCGACCGTGTACCTGCTGCTGTTGATCCTGGTGTTCTTCAGTTGGATGGCACTGGTTTCGGTGGTGCGCGCGGAGTTCCTGCGCGCCCGCAACTTCGACTATGTGCGCGCGGCCCGCTCCCTCGGCGTGTCCAACCTCACCATCATGCGCCGCCACGTTCTGCCCAACGCCATGGTGGCGACCCTGACTTTCGTGCCGTTCATCCTGAGCGGCGCGGTAACGACACTGACGGCGTTGGATTTCCTCGGCTTCGGTCTGCCCGCCGGGTCGCCGTCTCTGGGCGAACTGCTCGCACAGGGCAAGAACAACGTCCACGCACCTTGGCTTGGACTCACCGGGTTCTTCACGCTGGCGATTCTCTTGACGCTGTTGATCTTCGTGGGCGAGGCGGCACGGGACGCCCTAGACCCCCGGCGAACGATGAGTGATCCGCTGGCGATCGGCGCCACCCCGGCAACTGCCGATGCCAGGGACACCGCAGAGGCGTCCACCGCTGACTAGCGTTGCCGCCGTAGGAACGACGGGGCGCTAGTCGGACACGCGCGCCAGCATTTCCACGAGACCCGTCAGACGAATGCCAAGCGCTTCGGCGCCGGGTTGCGGGTCGATGTCGTCGTCGTGATCCAAGACGCCGAGCATGGCTCGCGTCAGCGGGGGATTGGCGCCGAGGCGTTCCAGCATCCAGGCCAAGGCGTAGCCCAACCCCAATGGCAACGACACGACCCGGGTTCCAACGGCAGAGGCCAAGGCAATGAGTTCCCGACGGGTCAATGACCGCGGTCCGGCCAACTCCAAGACGCCGAGGGGCACGCCGGGAGCGAGTCCCGTCAGAATGGCGTCAACGACATCGCCCGCGTAGATCGGCTGTTCCAGGCTCGACGCCCGGAATTCGAAAGCGATTCGGCGGCTGGCCTTGGCGAGCAGCGCGGCGCTCGCGTAGTCGCCTTCGCCGAGGACCATGGGAACCCGGATCACCAAGCTCGGGATCGCCGAGCCCAGGAGGATCGTCTCCGCCCGGGCCTTGGAGGCGAGGCATGCATTGGTTGAGTCTTCGTCCGCGCCGAGAATTGACAGGTAGACAATGCGCCTGATGCCTGCGTCCGATGCCGCCCGGAGCAGGTTGCGGCTCGCATCCTCGTGCGCAGCGGCATAGGTCGCGCTATCGCTTTCCTTGATGATCCCGACGAGATGGGCAACGGCGGAGCAACCGGCGCACGCACGCCTTAAGGCCTCCACGTCCGCATAGTCGACGATGCACACGTCGCCGTGGCCCGCAAGCGTCGCGGCTGCCGCTTCCGAGCGAACCATCGCTCGGGTCGGCACAGTCAGTTCCTCGAGTAGCCGGCGCCCAAGGTGGCCATTCGCGCCGGTGACGAGGACACGTTCCACCGGATTTCAGTGCGCACGGATTTCCGCGATGCGCGCGATGCACCTCTCGTCGAGATTCTTGGCTTGTTCGACGAAGCCGCGTTTGGCAGCAGCGCTGGCGGTCTTGTCGGAAGCGCGGTACAGAAGCCGCGCCAACGCCCGGTAGTCCACGGCGAGTTCGCGCGCCGGGCGCGGGTCGACCGGACCCGGGTACTCCGCCGCGGCGAGACGCTGGAAGAAATCCCCAGCACGCTCCCGGCACTCGCCCCACACCACCGCATTCCACCAGTTGCCGTGATCGTCCCCATGTCCCGAATCGAGCCCGGCGATCCAGTTTTCGTACGCCTGGCTTCCGGTGCCGTAGGTTTCCCAGGCGAATTGATCGGGGCAACGCCAGAAGTCCGCGGCAAAGTCCAGCGCCGAAGCGGTTGCCGTGGACTCGGAACGCCGCTTGCAGGGTTCGAGTTTGAAGAAAGCGACAGGCGGTGACTGGACGAATTCCTGCCAGGTTCCGAAGCTCAACCGCCGTGGCGTGCTGTCGACGACGCCCTCGCCCCAAGGCTGGGAAAGGTCGAAACCCGCATCGTCGTAGCCAAGCACGAGTTGATGATCGAGGCTCAGCGACGAACAGACGCTGCCCTGATCCAACTCGGCGCGGACCCGCGCCTCTAGTTCCCCCTTGTCCGCTGCGGGAGCCGCCGCCACCAACATCCCCAACTGCTCCATGCGAATGCCGAGGTTCGGGAGCAAATCGCGGAATCGTTCCTGGTTCCAGCAGTACGGGCCGCTCGGACACAACTCCGGGTGAATGTTGATCACGAAAGCATGCCCTGACAGGACGAACGTTTCCGCGGGCGCGGTGTCTATGCCGTAGTAGTCAAGGGCGCCTTTGACTACCCCTACCAAGCTGGTGTCGTAAGGGGGTTGAGTGAGATTCATGTTCTTCAAGGGGCAGGTCCTTCCTCGTTGCTTGGCGAAGTGGACGCAACCGGTCGATCTCGCCAACAGCGCGTCACCGGATTCAAGAAAAAGACGACAATCGCGTAGCATACCGCTGTTCGGTCTTCGGGGGGCCGCAATGGCCTTGGGTAAAGAGCGGAGCGCACCCCTGCGCTGCCTGTCCTTGGCGTTCCTCGCCGCGCTTGCCGCGGCGGGGTGCGAGCCCACGTTTGTGTTCGCCGGAGGCGAGCTTGCAGGCACGGAACAGCCCCTGCCGCCGAGTTGGGATTTCAGCACGGACGTCGACACCGTGCAGATCGAGACCCGACCCGCCGACCCTTACTCCGTGAATGTCTGGGGCGTCAGCTTGGATCGGCACTTCTACGTTGCCGCTTCCGATGCCGAGGATGCGACATGGGCGCGAGCCATCGAAACCGAACCGCGGGTGCGCCTGCGCATCGGAAACGACATCTACCGCATGCTCGCCACGCGCACCGACGACCCGGCAGAACTGGCCGACGTCACCGACGCCTACCTCGACAAGTATGGCGGCGAGCGGGAACGCAGCTTCATCCGCCACGCCTGGGTATACCGGCTCGAATCCCGATGAACGAATCCGGCGTCGGCGACTCGGCTCCCGCCACCAAGCCGCGCTGGTTGACCATCGCGAACGTCATCTCGTTGGCACGACTCGCTGCCACCCCCTTCTCGCTTGCCGCCGTCCTGCACGGCAACTGGCAGCTCGCCGGGACGATCTTCGCCGGTGCGGTGGCGAGTGACTTTCTCGACGGCATAATCGCCCGTCGGCGGGGCACGGTCTCCTCCCTCGGCGGGGTTCTCGACCACACCGCCGACGCCGTGTTCGTCGCGGTGACGCTTTGGGGCATTGCGTATCTCGAAGTCGGCACTGGGGCGGATGTCGTTCCCGGCATTCTCCCGTGGTTCATCGCCCTAGCGTTCCTGCAGTACTTTCTCGACTCCAAGGCGCTAGCCGGCCAGCCTCTGCGCACCAGTCGGCTTGGCCGCGCCAACGGCATCGCCTACTACGTGGTCGCCGGCACTGTGATCGGAAAGAACGCCCTGGGTCTCGACTGGCTGCCGGGCGAGGCCATCTACTGGGCGGCATTGCTGGTCCTGGTGTCGACCCTGGTCTCCATGTTCGATCGCCTCCGGGCCCTCACCAGACTTCGAACGGACTGAGCCGGCGCCAAGCACGAGTTGAATCGCCAGCCGCCGGCGGTCCATGCTTATCGGTTTGAGACGCACGAGCCTGCAGCAACCATGATCCTGAGCACCACTTCCAACATCGAAGGCAAGACCATCGGCGACTATCGCGGCATCGTC
Source organism: Gammaproteobacteria bacterium (assembly GCA_009846005.1). GTDB lineage: Bacteria > Pseudomonadota > Gammaproteobacteria > Pseudomonadales > Azotimanducaceae > VXYL01. The sequence continues at coordinate 307,986 of VXYL01000070.1, forward strand.
ACCGGTGAAGCCATCATCGGCGCCAACATCTTCCGCGACTTCTTCGCGGGCATTCGGGACATCGTCGGTGGCCGGTCCGGCGCCTATGAAAAGGAACTGCAAAAGGCGCGGGAGATCGCCTTCGAAGAGATGACCGTGGCCGCGCAGCGTCTCGGCGCCCAAGCCGTGGTCGGCATCGACCTCGACTACGAAGTCGTTGGCCAAGGCGGCAGCATGCTCATGGTCGCGGCGAGCGGCACGGCGGTCACGCTCCGCTAACGACCGCCGGACGTCGGCAATCCGGCATCGAGGGAACCGTGACGCCCGGAGACCTGGCCTATACGACGCCTGACCGCCTGCTGCGGGACTTCGCAAGCCGTGGTCTCGTCGCGTTGGCACCCGAGACTCTCGGCATCCCGGGCGAGATCCACGAGGCGATCTACGAGAAGGAACGCGAGGCGTTCAACGCCGGTCGCTACATCACCGCCTCGCTGATTCCCGAGATTCTCGATGTCATCGGCTCGCCGGGTGTCGTCGCCGCCTGCGACGCCCTGGTCGGGAGGAACTGGGCCATCGTGCCGTTCACGCACAATACGCCGTTCCCGAGCGGTTCCCGCGACCAGCACTGGCACAAGGACGACAACGGACCCTACAACCTGCGAAAGCACCGTCACCATCAGGCCATCCAGATCGAGATGCTCTACTACCCGCAGGCGGTGAATGACGACAACGGCCCCACCGCGGTCATTCCCTATTCCCAGTACTGGACGTTCAACCACGAGGAGAACCACGACAACTTCGCCGGCGCTGACCACTTGGATTTCGGCTACCAGGTTGGGGGGATGGAACGCCTTCCAGTAAGCGGGCCGAACTCCACCTACGACGTCGAAGATGTGGTCAACCGCCGAACGGCGCACGACATCCGCATGCGGGACGCCGTGGCGAATACCGGCTGGCCGCTGGTTGTGCCGTTCGAAGCGTCGCCGCTCAAGGCCGGCAGCGTGGTGCTCTACTCGCACAACCTTTTCCACCGGGGCAACCATCGCCGGGACGATTGGCGGACGTGGAAGGGGACACCCCGGTTCATGTGGCGGTTCTGGCTGTACCGGACCACCGACCCCGATGGCGAAGCGCCGGAGGAGGTCGATTGGCGCGCATTGGGTATCGACGACATGACCCGCGTAGACCTGACCCAGGCACCGGACGATGCCACCGTCCTGTGGCGGCACCATCATCATTGGCTGCACACCGGCCGGCCGCCAAGACGCAGCGCCGGTCGACACCGGAATCCGAACGGACTTGCCGCAGAGCTGTATGCGACGGGCGAAGCAGCGGAAACGAATCGGATCGGCGCCGCCTACAAGCTCGCATCCAGCGGAGACGACTCCGCGCTGCGTCTGCTGGGTGAGGCGCTAGTCGACGAACGCGAAAGTGTGCGCCGCGCCGCCACCTACGGCCTGGTAGCACTCGGCTCGGAGGCGGCGGACGCGTTCCTCGACGCTACCGAATCGGCGGTCAAGTGGGTCCGCAAGGCCGGTGTCTACGGTCTGGGAGATGTCGCTCCGCTCACCGCCCAAGTTCTCGACGCGGTGGCCGATCGGCTTGCCAACGATCCATCCGTCTACGTCCGATCCGTGGCGGCGAACGCACTGGGATGTTTGGGTCGCCGGGCCGTCGCCTCGGGCATTGGCCAAGACCTTGTTCCGCAATGCGTCAACGCACTCGTGGAATCACTAGGGCGTGAGGGGAACCGGCTAGGCATGAACATCGCCCAGGACCGCAGCATCAAGTTCGTGCGACCCACCGACGAATGCGATGTCTGCGAGGGCATCGGCATCAACTACGGCACCGAACGGTTCAAGCGCGTGCGTTCGGCGGTGCGCGAGAACGCGCTGACTTCCATGGTCGTCCTGTGCTCGCACGGCGCTGCGCTCCTCGGGGAGGAACTCAAGCCAACCGTCGCGGCGCTGGCCGATGTCGTGCGAACCGACGAGAACGTGTTCAGCGTCGGCCTGGCCCTCGACTCGCTGAATCGCTTGGCAAACATCGGAAAGGGTCCGGTCACTGGCATCCGCGCAACGCTGCTCGGACTGCTCGAGGCCATGCCCATCCATAGCTGGGAACCGCTCGTGCGCAGCGGCCTCGACCCGTCGGTCGTTCGGGAGTTCAGTCAGGCCGAAATCGAGCGTCCCTAGCTTGGACATCGCCTGAAGCATCGTCAGTCAGGATGGTCCAATGGCCATCTATTCCGCTGATCGTGGCAGGCGGATCTTCTCCCGCACTTGGTCCGCCGGCGTGAGCCGTCCCTCGGCGACGTGCCGCCTACCCAAGACGAGGATGTTGAGCAGAGCAAGCACCTCTTCCGTCTTCTCATACGACTCGGTGTTTTGGGGGACGATCTCAGCTTCGCCACTCTGAATATTGGCCATCGGTTCATCGACCTCCTAGCTGACTAACTCCATGGTCACCCGAACAACTCCCGGTTCGCCCGGGGCAGGAACATCACGCCGATCGTCGCGTTGAACACCACGAAGAAGGTGTGCATGACGAGGCTGAAGGCGGCGACCTCCGGGTAGTCGGGGAACAGCACGGTCCACAGCACCAGCGCGCCGGCATGGAACGGCAGCGGCAGGGCGGCCGCCAGGAAGATCACCGGCAGGAACGCCAGCATCTGTCCTAGGCTCACCTCGACTTGGAAGAGATCCAGGGCGAAGGTGTAGACGATGACCGCCCCGATCAGGTTCGGTGCCTTGAATAGCACGATCAGGAAGTAGTGGACGGGGCGGGCTTGCCGGAACGCCGTCAGGATGGGCTTCTCCCGCAAGCCGCCCTCGCCGGTACGGAAATACGCGATATGCAGCGGCAGGTAGACAAACGCGAAGATCATGACGGCGGGAAGAATGATGTCGAGCGGCCACGTCGTGGATGCCTCCACCACCAAGTGGAAATTCAGGGCGACGCCGATGGCGGAGAACAGCAATAGCTGGAAGATCTCCATCAGCCCCAGCAGGATCATGCTGGACAGCGCCCGCCAGCCCGGCACCTTGTGGTGACGCAGAAGGTAGAGCGTCATCGCGCCTTTGCCCACCTGCTCGTTGACCAATGACAGGATGTAGGCGCTGGCGCGGATCGGCAGCATGCTCGTGAACTTCAACTGCGGCGCGTTGAACCAGCGCACGACGCGCCAAGTGACGTGGCTGTCCACGAGGAAGAAGAACACCGAATAGGGAATCATCAGCGCGAGCCAGAACAGCCAGTCGGCATCGCCGAAGAACTCGACGAGGTATTGCCAGGCGTTGAGCTCTTTGCGCGCTGCAGCCTCCCCGATCTTGGTGTAGACGAGATAGAAACAGCCGGCGGCCAGGATCCAGGTGGCGATGCGGAACAGGATGGACCACGGCGACTTTCCGCGCTCCGGAGAGGCCGCGGGCGGTTCGTCGATGGAGGACGTCTCCTCGCTCATTTCCTCACCAGTATCGTCATGGCGTAGTCGCCGCGCTTCTCAAATCCCAACTTCTGGTAGACGTGGATGGCCTGTGCTTCCGCCGGGCTGCCGGTCCTGACGTGCAGGAACGGCACGCAACCGGCGCGTTGCTGTCGCCGGACGATCTCCAACACCAGAGCCTGGGCGAAACCGCGGCCGGTATACCCTTCGTCGGTACACACAGCGCTCACCTCGCGATAGCCCTCGAAGCAGATCCGCTCGCCGGCCATGGCGACCAGCCTTCCATCCCGTATGACGCCTATGTAGTCGCCCAGTCGATTGGTGCGGATCTCGAACGGACCCGGATCCGTTGCCCGCGCCAGTTGGAGCATTTCCCCCGCCCGGGCATCCGCGAGTTCAATCCAATCGATCTCTGCCTCGACGACAGGCGCCTCGGGGCACACCCACTGCGAAAGCGGTGCCATAGCCGCCAGTCGCCAAAGGTCGCCAGGCACTTCGCCCGGCGCGAATACCGCGACGAATCGCCCGGGGTCGACGAAGCCCGCGAGTTCAACCAGGGCTTCGGTACTTTGATCCGCGACCGCCGCAATCGGCGAGATATCGGGTAGGTAGCGCGCCGCCCGCTCGCCGACCATGCCAAAAGCGCGCTGTCCCCCGCTTAGCGCGTGCCAGGCCGGATTGTCGAGTTCGCGCAAGGCTTGCCACCCAATCAGTCCGACGGTCAGCGCTCGGCCATGAGTTCGGCAGCGCGTTCCTTGAGTTGCGGCGTACCGCCGCTGATGCGCACTCCCTCCGCCAGCTTGGCGGCAAGGTTCTCCTCCGTGACGCTGTCCAGAAAGGCAATGCCGGCGGACTTGCAGGCATCGAAAACGCGTTCCCTTGCAGCCTGCATTTCGGGGCGCTCGAAATCCTCCCGCTCGCCGCGGAAGCCGTGCGACATCGACATGTCCGCCGGACCCCATTCGGCGAACGCGACCCCCGGGACCGCAGTGGTCAGATAAGCGTTTTCCAAGGCCCGACGATTCTCGATCTTGAGGCCAAGGAGCAGTTCGCCGTCCGGGTTCAGCGGCCAAGGATCCGCACGTTCCAGATACTCGGCCGGGGAAACTCCCCAGATGGCGCTGGCGACCCCTTGACCACCGGAGCCGCGCGTGCCGCCCCGGAAGGTATAGCGCATCGCCTCCGCGACCGCGGCAACGGCGTCGGGGATTTCCGCGTGGCAGAGCAGGAAACCGTGTATGCCCAGCGTCAGTAGCTGTCGGATCTGCCAGGCGTTCGCATGGACGATGTCGACATTGCGGCCCTCGAACGGCAGTTCCACCAGTACCGCCGGCGTCGGTGTGCGCACCGAGGCCATGCCTTTCATGAACTGATCGAGGCCCGCCAAGTCCAGCGGGCCGTGCTCCATGCCGATATTGAGGTAGTCCGCCCAGGTCGCCGCCGCCGCGACGCCCGCTTCGAAGCCGAGTTCGGCACCGGCGTGGTTGCCGACATAGAACGCTGGCTCGTCATTGGCCAGGCGGCGGATGGCGCTGTTGAGGCGATCGGCCATCACGCCAGCGCCTGGTAGACGAGGGTCTTCAACTCCCGCCGTATCGGGTAGGCAGAGGACGGCAGAAGCTGGGTCGTGAAGATCACGATCAAGTCCTCCACCGGATCCACCCAGAAGTACGTGCTCGCGGCGCCGCCCCAGGCGAAATCGCCGGCCGAGTCCAGCACGCTCGCTGCCGCCGGGTCGACCACCACGGAAAAGCCGAGGCCGAACCCGATGCCCTCGTAGGACGTCTCGCTGAATACCGGCTGACCCATGGCAGCGAGGTCGCAGTTTCCGGGCAGGTGGTTCATGGTCATGTACTCCACCGTCTTACGGCCCAGCAGTCGCACGTTGCCAAGCTCGCCCTTGCCGAGCAGCATGCGTGCGAAGCGGTGGTAGTCGTCGATCGTGCCCACCATCCCGCCGCCGCCGGAGAAGAATGTCGGCCGCGTGTGGTAGCGCGAGCCCTCGGGATCGTCCTGCAACCGGTAGGCACCCGGCCCGGTGTGCTGATAGCAAGCCGCCAGACGATCCGCGCCCCCGGGCTGAACGTGGAACCCAGAGTCCTTCATGCCCAACGGACCGGTGATGCGGTCCGCCACGAACTCGTCGAGCGCCTGGCCCGAGAAATGCTCCACCAGATGGCCGCAAACGTCCGTGGAGACCCCGTAGTTCCATTGCGTTCCGGGCGAGAACTTGAGAGGAATCTTCGCAAGCTTCGAAACCATGTCCGCCAAGGTGCCGTTCCCGGTGACCTGCTCTCGCCGGTACATCGCGTCCACCGGATGCTCGTTCATGAAACCGCACGTCAGCCCGGACGTATGGGTGAGGAGGTGCTTGATCGTCATCGGCGCGTCCGGCGCCACGGTCACGTACTGCTCTTCGCTGCCGCGATCGAAGACGCCGAGGTCGGCCCAGGACTCGATGTGTTTGGCGACGGGATCGTCAAGCTGAAAAAGCCCTTCCTCGTAGAGCATCATCAAGGCGGAACTCGTGATCGGCTTGGTCATCGAATAGAGCCGCAGGACCGTGTCCCGGGTCATCGCTCGGTTGCGTTCAACGTCCGCGAATCCCGATTGGTGGTAGAAGGCTTCCTCGCCCCCACGGGAGACCAGACACATCGCCCCGGGGTAGCGGCCACCCTCGACGTACCGGTCGATATGGGCCGCGATGCGGGCAAGCCTTTCCAGCAGAAACCCCTGTGCCATCAGTGCGCTAGTTCCCCGTCATCCCCCAGACCTCAGCCAGCATACCCGACTCGCGGCGGACCGGGGGATGGCTTAGCATCTCCCGTATGCTTGACTGCGGCAAAGGGCTCCCACTCGAATCAAGTCTCGATGCCGTAGTATCGCTATCGCTCGTCGGGCTCGAGTGCCGCCGCTAGGATGTCCGTCCGAAGCCGTCTGCGTGCCGCCATCGACGCTCGCGAGGTCGTCTTTGCGCCCCTGGCCCTCGACGCACTCACCGCGCGAATCGCCGAGCAGGCGGGCTTCCAGGCTGTCTACCTGAGCGGAGGGGCACTCGGCTACACCCACGCCGTGAGCGAGGCGCTACTCACCCTCGACGAACTCGTACACGCCACGCGTCGTGTGGTGGCCCGTTCCGACGTCGCCGTGATCGCCGACGCGGGCGTGGGCTTCGGCGATGCGGTGCACATGACCCGGACGATCCGGGAGATCGAGGCCGCGGGGGCGGCCGCCGTGGAAATCGAGGATCAAGTCGCGCCGAAGCGGGTCAGCCACCACCGGGGCATCGAGCACCTCCTTGCACCGGAAGAAATGGCGGCCAAGGTTGAGCACGCCGTCCGCTCCCGCGACGACCGCGATTTCCTGGTCATTGCCCGCACCGGCGCAGTGAAGAACGAGTCCTTCGAGGACGCTGTTCGACGGGCTAACCTCTACCGCGATGCCGGCGCGGACCTGCTGATGCTCATGCCCAGGGCGGACGAGCAGTGGGCCCAGGCACCGAGACGCATCGACGGTCCATTGGCCACCATCAGTTCCCTAGACACTCGCCGGGCCGATGCCTGGCGGGACCTGGGCTGGAGCCTGGTCGTCGACCCGTTCACCACCCAGGCAGTCGTCGTCGACGCTTTGCGGACCCTCTACGGGCGATTCATGGCGGAAGGCCAGACAGGAACCGACCGGCATCGGATTCTCGAGACCTATCGGACGCTCTCCGACCTAGCCGGCTTTGCACCGCTCTACGCCATCGAAGACGCCACAACCGAACGCACGCCATGATCAAACCTATGTGCGCGCTCGCGTGGTGCGTGTCCTCGATCACTTCGCCAGCCCTCGCCGCTTCGGAGAATGGCCAGGAACCAAGCCTCGAGCCCACTGTGCGGCAGCTCGAGAACGCGACACCCAAACGCGTCCTCTTCGTTGGCAACAGCTACCTGTACTACAACGACAGCTTGCACAATCACGTGAAACGGATCGCCGAGGAGATCGGTCCGTTCGGTCCCGGCGAATACCAGTACAAGTCCGCAACGATCAGCGGCTCTCGTCTGTCCCACCACGACGTCGACGGACTGCTCGAGCCGGGCCGGCTCGGAATCGACGAGCCGTTCGAGTTGGTGATCCTACAGGGCGGAAGCCGGGAAGTGCTGACGCCGTGCGCCCGTGCGGAATTCCATGCCAAAGCCATTGAACTGAACCGCAGGATCCGCGCCACGGGTGCCGAAGTCGCCCTCTACATGATCCACGCCTACGTGGAACCGCACGCCCTGTACGACCCCGGGATGTTCGACAAGATCCAGCGTTCCTACATGCCCGCCGGCAACGAAATCGGGGCGCTGGTTGTCCCGGTCGGCCTCGCCTTCGAGCGCGCCTACCGCGCGCGCCCGGAGGTCCCGCTGCACGAGACCTTTGACGGCACCCATCCCAACATGTTCGGCACCTATTTGGCGGCATGTGTCGTGTATCAGAGCATCTACGGGCAGTCGGTCGTCGGCATCGAATACGACTATTTCGGCGAAGTACCCGAGGAAACGGCGAAGTTCCTGCGGCGTATAGCCGACGAGACGGTTCGCGAGTTCTTCGGACGCGACCAACCGTAGCCCAGTCGAGCGGGGTCGGCGCCCGGCGGAAGTGGTAAGGTGTCGGCCACCGGGGAGACTGAAACCATGCAAGAGACCGCCGAGGCGATGCGACCATCGGTCGCGGAACACGCGGCCGCCATGGCCGACTACATCCGCGAAGGCGAGCGCCGGGCGGAACAGATTAGCAACCGGGGTCCCATCCGCTTCTCGAAGGGGTATGCCCTCGCCGAGGAAATCCTATCCGCTTACTGGGAACACGGTTTCTACGTGTTCGAAAACGTGATCGATGAACGCGAGATCGTCGAACTGCGCGCCGACATGGCGCGGATGCTCGAACGCGCGCCTGTCCGCCGCGGGGCGGAAGTGGACGCGGCAGGCCGTCCGGCGTTAGGTATCGGTTTCAAGAGGCCCGCGTTCACGTTCATCAGGCCACTGAGCGACCCGGTGGGCGGCACGAGCCAGTTGGGTGGCCGACACCCGTCCAAGATGGTCGAACCCGACCCCGGCGAGAGTGCGCCGGAAGAGGTGTTGCACATGGCCTACGGGATGTGCCAGCACATGGAATCCGGGTTGCGGCTGTACGGACATCCGAAGCTTCTCGCCATCGCCGAGAACATCAACGGCCCCGACTTCACGCCGTTCAACGACGCGATCTTCATCAAGCAACCCGGCCTCGGTGGTTCCGTCGCATGGCACCAGGACGGAATCACGCACTGGAAATCGCCAAACTGGAACGAGGGTATCCACGGCTTCAACTTCCAGGTACAGCTCTATCCGACGACGCCCGGCAATTGCCTGTGGGTCATGCCGGGCACCCACAAGAAGGGCAGACTCGACATCAAGGCGTTGGTCGAGAAGAACGGCGGCTCGGAGCGTCTCCCCGGCGCGGTGCCGCTGGTGTGCAAACCGGGCGACGTCACAATGGTGAACCGCCAGACCCTGCATTGCTCGTTCGCCAATACGTCGCCCGACCTGCGCGTCTCCCTGACCTTCGGCTTTCACCGACGGACATCCGTCCTCGGTGCCAAGGGCGGGCTCGGTACCGAGGAAACCGTCGTCTACGACGAGCAGCGGATCTTCGACCGTTCGGCGGTCATCGCCGTCGGCATCGACGCCAGAAGGCAACGATTCCGCGACGAGGAACCGTACCGTTACCAGCCCTTTGCCGGTCTGGAGGGCGACTACCGCTGGAGCCCCGAAACCTACGAACGCGTCATCCGCGACTACAACACGAAAGACCTCGGCATCTGACCAACGTCGTCGCGACCGACGACATTGCACGGGGTCACGCTACAATGCCGCCTTAGCCAATCGTCCCCGATCCGGATCCACAATGGCCATTGAAATCCGCCAAGCGACCGCCGATGAAATGGCGGAGTTCGGCATTCTAGGCGGCTACGTCTACGGCGGCGCGTTCGGGGACGGTCCCGACAACCTGATCGCCAGGGTGACACGGCCCGAGTGGACGCTTTGCGCGTTCGACGACGGCAAACTGGCGACGAGTTTCTCGACCATCCCGTTTACGATGCGCGCCAATGGCATCGCCATGCCCCTGGCGGGCGTGTCCACGGTGGGTACGCAACCCGAGTATCGGCGCCAAGGCTTGGTGCGCCGCATCCACACCAAGGCGCTCGAGCATATGCGCGATGCCGGACAGCCCGTCGCGGCATTGTGGGCATCCCAAGCCGCGATCTATCAACGCTACGGCTACGCGATGTCGACCGTCCTGCGGAGCTATGCCGTCGACACCGTGGACATCCGATTCCACGACGGCGACGACGGCTCCGGTCGCGTCGAGCGAGTCGGCCTTGATGACGGCTACGACACCATCAAAGCGCTCTACATCGAGTTCATCGCCGATCGGATGTGCAACATACATCGCGCCAAAGACCTATGGCTCAACAACGTTCTGGATACCGAGGAGGAGGACGGGCCCATTTGGGTTGCGGTCTGCCACGGCCGCGACGGGCACCCCAGGGGCTACGTCGTCTACACGCTGCGCGCCGACAAGGTGGACCATCCGTCCCGCGGCCAGGAGCTTCGAGTTCGCGAACTGGTCTGGCTCGACCAGGACGCCTACCGTTCGTTGTGGAGTTTCATCGCCAGCCACGACCTCGTCGGCCGGGTCACCTGGAACGCCGCGCCCGCAGACGATCCCGCATTCGAGTTCTTCTACGAGCCCCGTCTGCTCAATGCCCGGGATCACGAAGGCGCATGGTTCCGGGTCGTCGACGCCGCCAACGCGCTCGCCGGGCGCGGCTACGACGTCACGACGGATCTCGCCATCGGCATCGAGCCCGACGCACTGACGCCATGGAACGACGGTGTGTGGCGACTTGAGACCAGTACGGAAGGAGCCCATGCACGTCCCATCAACGAGACGCCGGACATTCGCCTCAATGCCAAGTCGTTGACGTCGTTGTTCACCGGCTTCCGATCCGCCACGCAGCTTGCCAACTGGGGGTTGCTGGACGGCGACCGGGACGCGGTGGTGCGGGCCGATGCGATGTTCCGTACCCGCCACGCGCCGCATTGCCCCGATCACTTCTAACCCTCACGGGTATTCGCCTCCCCGAACATCAACCAACTTGTGACGCACGAGCGCCAAGTGAACGCAAAGACGCTCAAACAACACTACGAGTCCGAGCTCGAGGCCAGATCCCGCCCGGGCGGCGGTGACAAGCGCCACGGTCGGCGGATGTTCCGCGCCATGCTCAAGGCGTCCCAGGCGCTGCCGCCTTGCGAGCTAGACGCACAGGGATCGGTGTGGGTCTGGTCGGATCTGCACCTCGGTCACGACAACATCATCCGCTACACGAACCGTCCATTCGCCGATTCCCGCGCCATGGATTCGGCCCTCTACGACAACTGGGCGACGACGGTCGGGTGCGACGACGAAATCATCTTCGTCGGCGACCTCGCCATGCGCGCTGCCGTCGGCCCGCATACCTGGCAGCGCATCCGGGACGGCCGGGGGGCGAAGAAGCGCCTCGTGATCGGCAACCATGACCTTACCGGGTCGGGGAGTCTGCGCGTCGACGGGTTCAATGAGATCGGCGCGGTGTTGTTCGCGGACGGCGATCCGCCTCTCGTGTTCACGCACATACCATTGACCCGGGTACCGGACGGTTGCGTGAACGTCCACGGACACACCCACAACGAGCCACCGCGCGCATCGAGGCATATCAACGTCTCGGTGGAGCAACTCGACTACCGCCCCGTCGCGCTGCCGCGCCTCGGCGCCTTGGCGCGATGCCTCCTTGCAGGGCGCTATCCCGACGGCGCGACCACGCTGGAGCGGCTGAAGGCGATCGGGTCGTGAGCGCAGCCGGCGGCCATTGGCCACCGATCAGTAGTCGTCCGGCGGCTTGCGCTGCCTCTTGACCTCGCCACGGTGCCGTTTGTCCGAGCGCCGTTTCGCCTTCTGCGACGACGACACCCGCGTCGGGACACGCGGTTTCGGAGTCTCCCGCGCAGCCGCGATCAGGGTGCCAAGACGTTCTAGCGCATCAGCCCGATTACGCGCCTGGGTTCGATGTTTCTCGGCGACGATCAATATCTCGCCGGCACCGGTCAATCGACTGCCGGCCAGCCGTTCGAGGCGCTGCCGAACGCCCTGCTCGAGACCCGCCTGCTCGAGGTCGAGACGGCACTCCGCCGCAGTTGCGACCTTGTTCACGTTCTGTCCGCCCGGACCGGAGGCGCGCACGAAGTTCCAAGTCATCGCCGATTCCGGAATCGCCACGCCGCCGACTTCGATGGTTGCCATCGCGTGATCTTCTCAACCTGGACAGCCGCGAGCGCGAGGTTAAGCCACCAAGCGCGGCCGGTCCATGCGGTGTCGGTGCGGCAGGTTGCATCGCCTACCGCTGTTCACCTACCGTTCGCACCGTAGCGGTACGACCGGAGCGCAGACGATGTCCGGTGTCGAAGCGATCCGCCCCGTGGACCGGATTGATCTCCTGGAACCACGCCAGACCATGACGATATGCGGTCGCTTCCGCACGCGAGTGGCGGTGTGGACCGGCATCGCCCTGATCGGTGCTGCGGACATCACGATCGGGCAAACGGTCGTCGACGTGCCGTTGATGCGCGGGGCGGGACACCCGACCCAGCAAGGGTTCGTCCGGGTCACGGCAGTCGCGACGGGAACCATAGCGATCAATGCCTGGAACGACGCCGGGGAGGCCGCGTCCGCGTCTCTGTCCGTGGAAGGCGGCAGAACCGTCCACTTCAACTCCGACGACCTCGAGTTCGGCAACCAAGCCAAGGGGATTCCTGCTGGCCTTGGATCGGGCTTCGGCGACTCGTTTGTCCAGCTAAAGGCCGACTTCGAGTTTGTCGCCACCTCCTATGTGCGAACCGGCGACGGCTTCCTCACTGCTATGGGGAACATCCTCGTACCCGTCGACGGGGATGCGTTCGGCACCGCATGCGTGTACGAAGCAAACATCTTCAACCCGGCGTCGAACACTGACCAGGTCAGCAGCCTGCGCATCGTCGAGCGGGCGGGCGACGACACGGCGGTCAACATCTATGGCGTCGATGACCACGGCATCACCCATGGTCCCGTGGGACTCACCGTGCGGGCGAACGGCGCTCGCACGGTGACGTCCCAACAGTTGGAGCACGGTGACCCCAGCCTGACCGACACGCTGCCGGATGGTGCCGGAAAGTGGCGGCTTGCCATCGCTACGGACGGTGCCATCGTCGTCATGAACCTGCTGCAATCGCCCACTGGCCACCTTTCCAACCTCGGTCCGGTGGTCTTGTCCATGGATAGCGATTCCGACGACCTCGAAACCCCGCGAGGATGTACCGGCGCACCCCCTCACCGCCTAGTCGCCCGTCCCGGGCCGTCCGCCGGCAACCTGCGCTGAGGAGGCAACCGTGCGCTCGCATAAGACATGGCCCGCCGCAGCGATCATGCTCTTGGCCGCATGGGGGAACGCCCAAGACGACGACAGAGCACCGGTGATCGTCGACGGTCCCCGGGGTCCGGTCACGGTCTTGCCCCGCCTGGAGGCAGCGGGTCCGGAATCCATCGCGGCAGGCGATGTCCGCATCGAGATGTCGCTGGAAGCCGGGTTCCGGGTCTACCGGGCCCACCAGGACGGGCACACCCGTACGGTGTACGAGCCCGTGGGCACTCCCGGGCGACGTTACGCCTACGACGCGGCGGCGAGAAGATTCGAGGAAGTGTCGTCCACCCTGCGCGTGCGCCTCAGCGACGACGCAGACCTCGGCCGCGTAGCTGCCTCCGCCGGCGCCCTCCGGGCAAAGGACTATCCAGCCCTGGGCTGGGCCCTGCTGCAGCTTCCTCCGGAGTCCAACCCCGCGACGGTGGCAAAGACGCTGTTACGAGATTCGGTTGTCGTCAGTGCGGAAGTCACTCTCAAGGGTCCGATCCGTGTTCCTCAATAACGATCGCCGGTTGGCCGTGCTCGCCGTTTCCCGCACCGACCGGTATTCCCGTTCCCGATGATCACGTCCCTGCTCTGCCTGTTCCTCGCGGTGGGTTGCGGACCGGACGCGAAGCAGTCGATGGCGCCGGATCTCATCGTGTTCGCTGGCGACGCCCCGGTTCATGCCGATCGCATCGAGCTGCCGGTCTCGATCATCAACTGGGGCGCGGTACCGTCGTCGACTACGCAACTTCACGTCTACATCAACGAGCGACCGATCTGGAACGACTCGACCACGAGGACGCTTCTGGACGCCGAGGTGCCGCCGCTGGATCCGAAGACCTCCATTCGATTCGAGGTCGAAATCGCCCTCGATGAGCTCGAGCCGGACAGCCACTACTACCTGTTGCTGATCGCCGACGCTCTAGAGGACGAACGCAACGGCAGGAACCGGGACTACTCGGGCTTCTCCGTCGACGAGGAGGGCAAGCTCATCATGGGCTGTGACCCGTCGGCGCCCCACGACGGCCGTGACGGGGCAACCGACCCCTTGTTCGACGAACAGTGGCACCTCGAGAACACCGGCCAGCGAGCGTATGCGGCAATCCGTGCTTCGGTGGGCGAGGATCTCCGAATGACGAACGTCTTGTCGTCCGGAACGCCGACCGGTGCTGGCGTGCGGATCGCAGTCGTGGACACGGGCATGGAACTCTGCCACCCCGACTTGGCCGCGAACGTGGAAACGGACGCTTCCTACAACTTCAACGCCAACGACTGGCACAACGCCGAGCCGGCAGAACCTTACCTGCCCTGGGCCACGGGCGACCACGGAACGTCCGTGGCGGGGATAGCGGCGGCAGCCGCATACAACGGAACCGGCGGCCGAGGCGTCGCGCCGGGCGCGGTTCTGCGGAGCTACAACATGCTGGCGGCCGTGGAGTCCGAAGGTGCGTACTACGACTCCCTGGGCGGGAGCGAGACCGACCCGGATTCGACCCTCGTGGACATCTTCAACATGAGCTTCGGCACCTTGCCCGGGGAATTCGGTGTCGATCCCAACGAAGACCAACTGCTCCGCCACGGCGTCACCAATCTACGCAACGGCCGCGGAGCGCTCTACGTCAAGTCCGCCGGGAATGCCTTCAACGGCTGCGGATCCATTCGCCGCCCCGCCAACGCTCGCATAGGCTGCAGCAGTTCGAACAGCGCGTCGTCGCATCACTCCCCATATCTCATCATGGTCGGCGCCTTCGACGCCCAAGGAACGCGGGCAAGCTATTCCTCCGCAGGCTCCAACCTATGGATCAGCGCCCCGGCCGGCGAATTCGGTTACAACTTCGGTGCCATCATCACCACGGATCAGGTGGGTTCGGACCGGGGCTACCACGTGATCGCGAACTACGGCGTCCCGCCCGACGATGTCGACAATCCGCACGGCAACTACGTGAGTACCTTCACGGGCACATCGGCCGCCGCTCCCAACGCCAGCGGTGCCATCGCACTGATGCTCGAAGCCCAGCCCGACCTGACCTGGCGTGACGTCAAGTACATTCTCGCCAAGACCGCCCGGCAGATCGATGCAGACATCGAATCGGTGCAATACCTGGTGGGCGGTACCGTCTATACCGCACAGCTTCCGTGGATCGCGAACGCCGCCGGCTACCGCTTCCACAACTGGTATGGATTCGGCGCGGTGGCGGTGGACGCCGCCCTTGAACTCGTTGCCGGCCACACCCCCGACGCTCTCGGCGCGTTCGTGGAGATGGAAACGGCGCCCATGGCCGACGTGGTTTCGATTCCAGACAACGACGGTGCCGGGATTGCTCAAACGCTTACCGTCGAAGGCGCCGCTGACGACGCCAACATCGAGGCCGTCACCCTGCATGTCGACATCACGCATCCGCAAACCAACGATCTCGCGATCCACCTCACCTCGCCCTCGGGAACCGAGAGCATCCTGAACCCCATCTTCAACGACGCTCTGGCCGGCAACGCCGACCTGGCCTGGGACCTCCTGAGCAACGCCTTCTACGGCGAGTCGCCGAACGGCGACTGGACGATGCAAGTCGTGGATGCAGCACCGGAGGACGAGGGCACGCTCAATGAGTGGAGTCTCACCTTCGCCTTGGGGACGCATCCGGGGTCCTGACCCCAACGCGTCCACGGCAGGTCTTTCCGATTACGCTCGCTCTTCACCCGAAGGAATGACGACATGCTCAGCACCCAAGACATCGAGCACTACCACACAGACGGCTACGTGATCCCGGACTTCCGGCTGGACGACGCGGTGCTCGACGACATCCGCGCCAATCACGACGCCCTGCTGGCCAAGCACCCAGAGTTCGCAGACTACTGTCCCGCCGTGCTCGCGTTCGATACCGGTTTCCTGAACATCGCCCGCATTCCCGCGATTCTCGATATGGTCGAGCAACTCATCGGTCCAGACTTCGCGCTGTGGAACTCGAGCTTCTTCGCCAAACCTGCCCGCTTCGGCACCAAGACACCGTGGCATCAGGACGGCGAGTATTGGCCCATCCGCCCGCTCGCGACCTGCTCGGTCTGGATTGCCGTCGACGAGTCGACGACGCACAACGGCTGTCTGCGCGTGGTTCCCGGTTCGCATCGCCGCCGTGAACTCCGCCAGCACGACTTCAACGGCGCCGAGGGTTTGAGCCTGCCGCTGGAACTTCGTGCCGAGGAGTTCGACGAGGACTCGGCGCGGGACATCGCACTCGAAGCCGGGCAAGTCTCTCTGCACGACATCTTCCTGATCCACGGCTCGGAGCCAAACCGTTCCGACGCACCCCGGCGCGGCATGACGCTACGCTACATGCCTACGACGTCCGTGTATCGACGAGACCTCGCCGACGGTCGACGTGGAGGCCCGCTAGCCATGTCGGAGCGCACCCTCTACCTCATGAGGGGAATCGACCGATCGGGAGAAAACGACTTTCGGATGCGTTCCTGACCGTTACAGGAGCCTGGGTTCCACCATCACGGGGCAGCGCTTGCTGAGCTCCCGGACAATGTCCTTGGACGTTTCGCGCAGCCGGCGGCGCACCGCTTGCTGAGCCTGGGTACCCTGGGCGTGCTTCGCCGCCTCCGCCATGGCGTCCTCCACCGTCTCGTCAAAAGCCGCGAGGCGGCTCATCAACTCGTCGCAGGACATGGTTCGATAGTCCTCCGGACGTTGACCTTCGGAGCGGTTCATGCAGCCGCCCAACGCGATCACGCAAGCGGCAGCTAGCAACGCACCGCGCACAGGCGTCATTCCACGGTCGTCTCGTAGCGAACGCCATCCGGCACCGGGACGGGTTGGCGTACCGTCACGCCGTGGTCGTCGACGGTCTTCTGCGACGAATCCACTGCGACGAAAGACGTGTAGTTCGACACCAACTGGTAGCGCAGCGCGGTGTTGCGGATGGCGTCGCCAAGCTCGCCGTAGGGATCGCCAACCCAGGTCTGGCGGTTGGCCAGATCGGCGATGCGCAGCCGGGCCCACACCTTGGCGATGGATGAACCGGCGTTGCCTTGCCTGCCGTCCTCGATCATGAGTGTACGTCGTTCGCCGCCGGCGGCGCCGCGCACCCGAACGGTCTTCGGATCTCCGGTAAACTTGCCGGTGACAACAAGCGGCCGCCCGACGAACAGATCGGGCAGCTTCGGCGGATAGACGTCCGTCACCGCCATGCCACCCCAATCGACATCCACGTCGGTAAGCGCCGGACGGCTGACGCGCGCAAAGAAATCGTCCATGACGTCCCGGGCCGAATCGTTCAGGCCGATATAGGCGACCACGCCGCGCCCCGCGTCCGCCATGCGTTCCATCAGGTAGCGGTTCACCGAGTTGCCGATGCCGAAACTGAAGATTCGCGATGCGCCGATGCGGCCGAGCACGGCAGCGAGGATATCCCGTTCATTGCCGATGTAGCCGTCGGTCATGAACGTCACGAACCGGAACCGCGACGGGTCGTGCGGGAAGTTGAGCGCCGCATTGACACCGTTGATCATCTCCGTTCCGCCGTTTGCGCGGAGCGCAGACACGTAGTGGCGCGCCTTGGTCAGGTTTCGCTCGGTCGCCCGCACGGGCTTCGTCCCGAACTGGCTCGCGGCGTCGGAAAACCGGATGACCTGGAAGGTATCGGCAGGACCGAGTCGATCCAACGCAACCATAACCGCGTCCTTGGCCTGCCGTAGCGGTTGTCCCTGCATCGAGCCCGAACAGTCGATGACGAAGACCATCTCCATGGCCTGGCGGGGAACCAGCGTCGAGTTACTGGGCGGGATGACCATCAGCGTGAAATGGCCGTCGCCCGTTGCGGGATCCCGGTGCGTCAACAGGTTCGATTTCAGTCGTTCACCGGCGACCCGGAAATCGAGTACGAAGTCCCGGTTGGGTATGGTGGACTCGTTCTTGAGCTTGACCGCGGCCGTGCGTTCGTTGCCGCGCGATACGTCGACGGCATGGGACGCTTTCACCTCCTCGATTTCGACGCCGGCGTCGACGCGTACGTTGATGCTGATGTCATGCCCGGAGCGCTCTTCGGGACGCAGGTACTCCACCGCCGTGCGGGTTGCGCTCGCGCCGTCGCCGCGGGGCACGGCATCGATCGGATCGGGGTATCCGGGTGGGTTGTAGCGTGGACCAACCACGGTCGGGAACACGAACGAGTACCAACCGTCTCGGTAGGCCAGGGTGTGAAAGTAGGTGATGTCGATGTCGATGGCCTTGCCGGGCTCGATGTTGGCAACCTTCTGTTCGAAGATGTTGGGTCGGCGCTGGACGAGCAGGCTGGCCTTGTAGCCCTGCCGGCGGGCCTCCTTGTAGATGGCCTCAGCCTCCTTCTTTTCGCGCAGGATGCCCCGGATCGTGCGGTCGCCGATAACCATCAGGAACTCGCTGACCGCGGCCTTTTCGGGCAGCGGGAACACGTACACGGCCTCGATTTTGGTGTCGTAGGGGTTCTCGTAGGCCTGTTTGACGTTGACGGTGCCGATGTAGCCGCTCACGGCGGCATCGACAGCGGTGTGCTTCAAGGGCAGCGGTATGTAGCGGATGCGATCCGGCTTGCCCGGGGAGGGAAAGCCCACCAACATCGCCCCGGAACCCGGCGCCTGTCGCATGTCCACGGCTATGCTGCCCGCTTCCGGACGAGACGGCGATGGTCGCGCGCCCTCGAACCTCAGTTCGGTGTCCTGCGGCGGCTGTCCTAGCCTCCGCAGACTTCGCGCCCGCACGACTACCCGTTCCGTCCTGGCATCGCTGGTATGGCCAACCGCTTTTTCCAACGCGGTTCGGCCCTCGGCCTGGTCTTCGAACTCGCCCGGGCTCGGCAGATCGAAGTTGTCCCTGCGAATGAACGAGCCGGTGACGAGGACGTCCTCGACTTGCTCGGCAACGGCAGCGTCGGGAGCCGGTTTGGCGATGATCCAAAGTTCCGGTTCCAACGCCGCAGGGCTGGCCTTCGCTGGCGGGCTCGGTAGGGGTGCGGGAACTGCTGCGGGTGATGCTGGCTCGGGCTGCGCGATGTCGGTCGAACTGCACGAAACGACCGCGACCGACGCCGCGAACACCAGACCTGCGGCCCAGACACCGAGCGACGTGTTGAGAAGGGGACGTTTCATGATGATTCTCTCGTTTGCGTTTCTTCCAAGCTGACTGATGCGGCTTCGATGGTCCGGCCGTCCGCAGTGTTGGCCGCCACCAGTTCGAGCTCGAGATCGGCATCGCCTTCGATCATCAGATGAAGCGTGGCGACGCGAATGCGGCCGGATGGCAACGCGCTCTCCTCGGCAAGGGAATAGTCGGCGACGATGATGCGATCCGCTTCGCCCCGGTTGACCGCCTCGCGGTCGTAGTAGGGTGCCCGCCCGAACACGTCGCTGCCGCCGTTCTCGACACCCACGACGGTCATCCCGGCGTTGCGGTCCTTCAATTCGAACTGCCATGCCGCCACGGGTTCGGGGCTGTCGAGGAAGACGTCGACCGGCACAAACCGTATTTTGGCCTCGCCGACCGCGACGACCGAGACGAAACCCGCGACCGCGACGGCAAGCACCCGCCAACCAATCCCCGTCATCGCCTGCCTCCGGCATTCAGGGCGACCACGCGCATGGCAAAGGCATCAAGATCCGCTTGCGCGACGCCGGCTCGTTCGGCGCGTGCGAGCGCGAGCACGTCGGCGATGTCGACTCGTCCGGAACCGTCCACGTCCGCGTAGAGCACGTCGGCGTCGCCGGATGGCGGACCGGTCATCTGCACCGCCAGCACCGCGACCAGCGCAACCGAAGCGGCCAATGCCCAACCGCCGTGCCGTTTCCATGTCCCTCGGCGCGAACCGAAATGCCTGGCCGCCATGTCCGCGAGCGCCCGGTCGACCTTCGCGGTAATGACAGGGGGCGCCGCGTCGGCGGCCTTCAGCGCTCGGATCAAGCCTTCGGGAAGTTCCTCGCTATTGACGTTCTGATCGGGCACGTTCCTCTCTCCTTGGTCGTTTAGCGCGCCAGCGGCGCAAAAGGTTCAATCGTCGTTGAAATTCTTGGCGAACTCCGACGCCTTGAGCCTTGCGATGCCGAGATGCAGGCGCGATTTGACGGTCCCAAGCGCGATGTCGAGCACCGCCGCGATCTCCTGCAGCGACAGATCGTCCACGAACCGCAGCTCGAGCACCTCGCGCTGGCCCGTTGGCAGCACTGCGAGCACACGCCGAATGTCGCGGCTGTCGACGAGGTCCGGCCCTGGGAGGTCGTCCGGCCCGACATCCTCCGCTGTCGGGAAGCGACCCGATTTCCGCAACGCGGTGATCGCGTTGTTCTTGGCGACGGGGTAAAGAAAGGTGGTGAGCTTCGCGGTGAGCTCGACACCCTCACCGGTCGGGGGAAACCGGCGGAGCAGGTACGCGAACGTCTCTTGAAGCACATCGAGCGCGGTGTCCGTATCGGGCACGAAGCGCAGCGCGACACGCAAGACGTAGTCTCTGTGTCGACGGTAGAGCGCCTCGAAAGCGTCCGCCGCCTCGGCGGCATCACCGCTGTTGCACACCGCCACCAGTGCTTCGTCGCTGCGCGGGTCCTGGCGGCGAAGGCGGGCCATTGTCAGGACGGCGACGTCATCCCGAGGATGCGCATCGCGCCATCTCCGCCTCAAACGAGATCGCTTCGCCGTACTCCCGCTCACCGCCGGTGGCGCCCGCTCCCGTCACGTGGACATGCTGCCAGCGTTCGCCGGCACGCATCGTCTCGCCGGCGTAGTCCAGGTTCACAAAGTGAACGCCCACGCCGGCGCGGCCCCTCGGCGTTGGGTTCGACCCGGTGGCGTGGGGCGTACCGAAGCAGAAGAACACCACGCCGCCCGCCTCGAGTTCGCAGTGAACGGCCCTAGATTCGTCCAGGTAGGTACGAATGTGATGGTCGCTGTCGGGGTCGCGTTCGTGCAGGAGTTCGCGCTCGTAGACGCCGGGGATCACCTTGAGCGTGCCGTTCTCCCTGGTCGCGTCGTCGATGGCGATCCACATGGCGCAGCCGCGTATCGGTTGGGGAATGCGGAAGTAGGCGTTGTCGGTGTGCCAGTTCGTGCCCATGCCGTCCCCGGCCGGCTTGTAGAACATCTGATCGAGGATCTTGACTACCGGGTCGCCGAGCAACGCGGATACCGCCTGCACCACATCGGGATGGAACGGCAAGGCCCGGAAAAGGCGGCTGTGCGGCCACAACGGTATGAGCTGTAGGTTTCGCTTTGCATCCGCGATCGACACGTCGCGGGGCAGGCCCGCCGTCACCCAACGGTCCACTTCCTGCTTCAAAGCCGCCGCTTGTGCCGGTGCGAAGAAGCCGGGAACGGTGGTATAACCCGCGTCTTTGTACTGGCTAACGTGGTCGGGAGTCATCGTTCGCTCGGTGTAGAGACGCGAGGGAGCATAGACCGAACGCTTGAGGGGGGCATCATGAGCGAGTTCGAGAACAGCGAGTTCCAAGGCAAGGTGGCCGCAGTGACGGGCGCAGGAGGCGGCATCGGTCGCTGTCACGCCATCGAATTCGCAAAGCGCGGCGCAAAAGTCGTCGTCAACGACCTAGGCGGTTCCGTCGACGGCACCGGGGCCGGTGACGCTGCCGATGCCGTCGTCGCGGAGATACGGGAATTGGGGGGCGATGCCGTCGCCAACAAGGCTTCGGTTGCCGACCGGGACGGTGCCAAGACCATCGTTGACGACGCCGTCGAGCGTTTCGGTCGCATCGACATCCTGGTGAACAACGCCGGCATCCTGCGCGACCGTACGTTCAAGAACATGACCCTGGATGAATTCGACCTGGTCATGCAGGTTCACCTCACCGGCACCGCCTACGTCACACACGCCGCCTGGCCGCACATGTACGAACAGAACTACGGTCGCATCGTCTTCACGAGCTCCGGCTCCGGCATCTTCGGCAACTTCGGCCAATCCAACTACGGCGCGGCCAAGATGGGCATGCTGGGGCTCGCCAACGTCCTCGCCCTCGAGGGGGCAAACCACAACGTCCGGGTCAACGTGCTCGGTCCAGGGGCCGCGACGCGAATGACCAACACCGTCCCGGGACGCGACGAGGACATTGGCGACCCGGATCCCATGCGGCACCCGGCCCTGGTGAGTCCCGCCGTGTTGTTCATGTGCAGCGAGGACGCCCCCAACGGCGCGGTCATCCACGCCTCCGGCGGCAACTACAGCAAGAGCGAGGTCTGGGTCAACGACCCGGTGCAGCTCGGTGCCGGTGCCACCTACGAGGATCTACTGCCGCACGCCGACAAGCTGATGGATATGTCGAACGCGCATCCGCGTGCACCCCGCACACCGCGCCGCAGATCGTAGGGGCAAGGCTATCGCGCCGGTAGGGCGCGCCCTCGCCCGCATTGATACAAAGAAGACACCTCGTTAGCGCTGCGTTGCGGCAGGGTCGCCGCGCACCGACTTCAACCGAGCAAGCAGCACCGGCCACTCTTCCTCCACAGGCACACCACGCTCCTCGGCAAGCTGAATGGCGGACCCGAGACTCGCGATGCCGCCTTCCAAGTCGTTGAGCTCGACCTGGATTCGGGACAGGAAGAGGTAGTCCTTCGGGCCTGTATCCGGGGCGGTGCCGATCCACGTTTGCATCGAGGACAGCGCGCGCCGGAACCACCGCTGGGCGTCTTCATCCCAAAGTTGCCGCTCGCCCTGTCCATAGTAGAGCCGGGCAAGCTGACGATGCGCCGCCAAGCCCATCGACGCCGGAGTCGCAGGTATGTTGAGCAGGCGTTCGTAGTGCCGGATGGCCTTCTCGGGTTGACCGGCTTGACTGTAGGCAAACGCCAGCGTGCTTTGCACGTGGGCGAAATCCCGGGCGCTCCTAGCCACGCGCAGGCTCTCTAGCAGCGCCGCGCCCTCCTTGTACTCGCCCTTCTCGATGAGTTCGTCGACGCGGCGCAGTTTCCTGCGCAGCGTTCGCTCGCGCTGCTCTTCGGGCGTCAGTGATTTGTACGTCCGCGCGTCTGGCACGGTTTCGCCGACGCCGGGTCGCAAATACCTCTGGTCGTACTCCTGCAGTCCGTCGTCGCCCCTCGTTTGCCGCCCCTGACAAAGACCCGGTTCCGCCAGGACGCCGGCAAACAGGACGACCCCGCTAACAATACAGGTCACTCGGGCACTCATCGCGAAATCTCCCCATTCCGCGGCGCTGACGTGCCAACGGTATCACAGAGCCAAGCGCTGGCATCGACGGCCGCCCGTGTTCGTTCCAAGAAGGTCTCGCGGTCGGCACGGGCGGCCACAAGGGCCGCCCCTACGGCGCCGTGCCGGCGGCGGAGCCTTGCTAGTCCTCCATCTCGAACACAACGCGGGTGCGCACGCCGGAGACCGCCACGGGTTTCCCATCCGTCACCTTCGGCTTGTATTTGAACTTCAAAACGGCGCTCACCGCGGCACGTTCGAAGAACCCGGGCGGGTCGGCGACGAGCACCACCGGATTGCGCACCGCCCCCGTTTCGGTGACCACGAACTCCACCAGGACGTAGCCCTCGATGCCCCTCGTGAGTGCTCTGCGCGGGTAGATCGGCTGCACCCGAACGATAGGCAGGTAGGTGCCATCGTCGATGTAGGTATGGAGGCCCTGCTGGGGTTCCGGCGTCGGTTCCGGTACCTCCCAGATGCCAATGGTGTGGCCGTCAGGGTCCGGGTCGATTGGGGGCAACGGCGGCGGCGGTTCGTCAGGCGGCCGCGGCGGTTCCGGTCTGGGTGGGTCGAGGACGATCTCGCGTTCCTCCACCAAGCGGACGAAGTCGATCACCTCGCCTGTCACACCGGCGTCTTCGGCTGGCATCGGGTCGGCGATAACCGAACGCATCAACATCAACAGTCCGATGGTCGAGGCGGTGCCTAGCAACATGGCGGATGTGTAACGAAGCAGCATCTTGAACTCTCCTGTCGGGTTTCGGCTAGCAGCGACGTCTTCACGCTGCCCAAAGATGCGGCCCATCAAGTCGTTGGCGGCGGCCTTCATTGTTGGCATTGTCAAAAAAAGCTGGCGCCCCGGGGTCCGAAGACCACCGGAGCACCAGCCAGGCCGCTCGGTTGTCCGCGCAGAACACGCGGTAGGGAAAGCGCTCTACGGGTGCTGGCACATACGAAACCGTACGGCGGCTGGAGGGCCGTCGGGTACGCAATTCGGCTCCTCGTGAAGGAACTCATTCGTCGGAAATCTCGAAGGCCACGCGATTGCGCACGCCAGCGGTTGCAACCGCCTTGCCGTCGACGGTCCGGGGCTTGTACTTGAACTTCGCCACGGCCTTGAGGGCGGCTTGCTCGAACACGCCGCTCGGTTGCGCCTCCAACACCACGGCGTCGCGGACGGCGCCCGTCTCGGTCACCACGAACTCGAGTAGGACGTGACCCTCGATCCCCTCCTTGATGGCGTGGCCGGGGTAGACCGGCGCCACCTTCACGATCGGAAGTCCGATGTCGCCCACGGCTTCCTTGTGCCGTTTTTCTTGCGTCTCGGAGGACGGTTCCTCGGCATCGGATATCGCGAAGGCGATGCGATTGCGCACGCCAGCGGTTGCAACCGGTTCGCCGTCGACGATCCGGGGTTTGTATTTGAACTTCAACGCGGCCTTGATGGCGGCTCGTTCGAACACGCCGCTCGGTTTCGCCTCCAAGACCGCGACATCGCGGACAGCGCCGGTTTCCGTCACCACGAACTCGAGCAGGACGTGACCCTCGATCCCCTCTTTGATGGCACGGTCGGGATAGACCGGCGCCACCTTGACGATCGGAAGGCCGATGTCACCCTGGACGTGCGGCCGCGATTTAGCCTTGGTCTCCGAGGACAGTCTCTCGTCTCCGTGGTTTTCGCTGGCTGGCGGCACCGCGCCAATCGACAGTGCCGTCATCAACAGCGCGATCGCGGCGAGTGGTTTCGGATCGATGCGTCGGGACATTGGCTTCTCCTTGGGCTTCTCTCGCAACGGGGGTGTCTTAGTCGTGCGAAAACTCGAAGATGACGCGATTGCGAACGCCGGTAACCTCAACGGCCTCGCCTTGCACCACCTTGGGCTTGTATCTGAAACGCGACACCGCGGTCACTGCGGCGCGATCGAAGACACCGGGCGGTTCGGCTTCGAGAACGACGGGATCACGCACGGCCCCCGTCGTCGTTACGGCGAACTCGAGGAGCACATGGCCTTGCAGGTTCCTTTCGAGCGCATACCTCGGATAGGTCGGCGCGACCTTGATGAGCGGCAGAAACTCATCGGTCTCGATCACCGGTTCGGCCAGGTCGGGATCCACGATCTTCGTAGACACCTTCGGTATGGGCGGCTCCAAATCTCCACCCAGTTCTGGCCACTCCACGCCCGGCGGCGCAAGGTTCGGCGGCGGAACCAAGGGGGCGTGCGACCTAGGCGGGCGATCTGTTTCCGGCAGGGCGAAGTCGAAGCGACGAACGATGCGGCTCGGCGGGTTTGGCGAACCGGCTCTCTCGAGCTCGTGGCTCGGTACGTACTCGCGCCGGGCGACCGAGCGCAGGGCCGCTTCGTCGAACACGCCCGGCGGGTCGCTTGCCACCACTACGGGTCGTACCACGCGGCCATCGCGTGACACCGCGTACTCGACGACAACGTGACCCTCGATGCCGTCGCTGATCGCCCGCCCCGGGTAAATCGTCAGCGGTGCATGCTTTACGGCACGATCTTCCCCCAAGGCGCGCTCCCGCACCTCCGGCAGACCGAGTTTCGGTTCAAAGGTCAGGGTCCGTAGTCCGGTGTAGTCGGCCAACGGCGCGACCGGCACGGCTTCATGGGCTTCGAACTCGACGCTGGTGAACAACAATGCGACGCCCAATCCGCCGACGAGGCCCCAGTAGACGCCGCCGACATCGAGCTGGCGTTCGCGACTGCCCAGGAAGCGCTGGAAACGCAGGACGAGGCCGGTGCCCGCCAACGTGGCCACGAAGGAAGGCTCCTGCTCGGATCGGGCGGCGCACAGGACGCCATCTAAGTAGTCTGCGCAACTCGGCAGGATCTCCGCCGCCCGGTCGTCGCAGCTCTGTTCCATGGCACCCGCGTACTGTTGACGCAGCAGGGACACCCAAGGCGCGAACCAGTACCAGTTCAGCACCAGTCCCAGTCCGAACAGGCAAAGGTCGTCGCGCCGCGCCAGATGCACGAACTCGTGGGCCAGCACCGCGCGCACGGCGCGAGGTTCCCAGTCCCTGGCGTCGGACTGCAGGACGATCCGATTGCCCGCCAGGGTCGAAGAGCACGAATTCGGACCGAGATGCACCCGGTAGGGGCGGTGGAACGCCAGCCGCTTGGCAACGATCCCGGCCTCCTTGAGGATTCGAGGATCGTCCACCGTCGGCAGGGCGGCGAGCTCACGCCGAGTCTCCAACAGACGGACAAAGGCCCGTAGGTTCAATACCAGGGCACCGACAGCCCAGACGACGATCAGCCACACCGGGATCGGTACGCTGCCCGCCAAAGACAGCAGCTTCAGGACCTCGAACGGCGCCGTCCAATGCCAGCCGCTCGTCAGGGCAAGCGTGAACGGCAAGGCGGTCAGCATCAACCCGGCGACTAGCGTGTAGGCGCGGCGGGTCACCGGGTTGCTTCGGAAAGCGACGAAAGCGAATGCGCTCAACAACGCGGAGCACAAGACGAGCTGAACGATCCAGCGGGCGTCGATGTGCACGACGTCGGTCATGACCTGGGAGCCTTGAGCTTCTCGAGGCTGGCCTGGATCCGCGCCAACTCTTCGTCGGTGAGGTTGCGCTCGTTGCCGAGGAGTCCCACGACCGCGTCGGCTGCTGAACCGTCGAAGAACGTGTTGACCACCCGCTGCAGGGCGCTGCGCCGGGCCCGATTGCGCGCCAGCACCGGCCGGTAGACGTAGCGGGTGCCCTCTTCGCGGTAGGAAGCATGGCCCTTGTCGAGCAGCTTGCGCATGAGTGCGCGGACGGCCGAGTAGCTCGGCGCATTGGGGAGGGCGCGACGCACCTCGCCGACGGATGCTTCTCCGCGTTCGTAGAGAACATCCATGATTTGCCGTTCCCGGCGCGTTAGGTGTACGTGGTCATCCATGGGGAATTGCTAATTTTGCAGCATATATATGCTGCTTATTTAGCACTCTGTCGGCGCGGAACGAAAGGGCGTCGTTAGACGGATTTGCTCTAAACGAGATCGAATTAAGACCAGGCGGGCTGGTAGAGCCTCAATCCGGCATCGCCTTGTCCAGGTCTAGACCGGCCGAACTGGCGTACGCCGTCGCGTCCTTTACCGTCCCCTTGTTGGCCTGTGCGAGCGTCGACAACGCCGAGAACACGATCCACTCCTTCGACACCTCGAAGTAGCCGCGCAGCGCTTCCCTGGACTCCGACAAGCCGTAGCCGTCGGTGCCAAGTACCGTGTAGGCGCCGGGAAACCAACGCGCGATCGAAAGCGGCAGCGCCTTCATGTAGTCCGACGCGGCAACGAACACGCCGTTCTCGCCTGCGAGCAGCGTCTCGACGTAGGGTCGCTCATCCGATCCGCCAGCGGCGAGCAACTGGGCGCGCTCGGCGGCAACGCCCTGGCGAGCCAGTTCCGTGTAGCTGGTGACACTCCAGACGTTGACGCGCTTGCCCATTGCTCGCAATGCCGCGGCCGCCGCGAGCACCTCGGTCATGATGGCGCCGCTGCCGAGCAGGTTCACCGACGCCCGCGTCGAACGCTCTAGCGCGTACATGCCGCGCACGATGCCGTCCGCCGCGCCGGCCGGCATCGGCGGCATGACGTAGTTCTGGTTGGTTAGCGTCAGGTAGTAGAAGACGTCTTCCCGAGCCTCGTACATGCGCCGGATGCCGTCCCGTACGATGACGGCGAGTTCGAACGCGAACGCCGGGTCGTAGCTGACCAGGTTCGGCACCGTGGCCGCCATCAGGTGCGAATGCCCGTCCTGGTGCTGCACGCCTTCCCCGTTCAGCGTGGTGCGCCCCGACGTGCCACCCAACAGAAATCCCTTGCACATCATGTCGCCGCAGGACCAGATCATGTCGCCGACGCGCTGGAAGCCGAAGATCGAATAGAAGATGTAGAAGGGCACCATCGGCAGACCGTAGTTCGCATACGCGGTCCCGGCGGCCAGGAACGACGCGATGGCACCGGTTTCGCAGATGCCCTCCTGGAGAATCTGGCCGTCCTCCGCCTCCCGGTACGGCGCGATGGTGCCGGCATCCACGGGCTTGTAGTGCTGGCCGGCGGGTGAATAGATGCCTGCCTGGGGGAACAACCCGTCCATCCCGAACGTGCGCGCCTCGTCGGGCACGATGGGCACGATGAACTTGCCGATACTCTTCTCGCGTAGGAGCTTCTGCAGCATCCGCACCATGGCCATGGTGGTGGAAACCGCGCGCCCTCGGGAGCCGTCGAGCATCTCCTGGAAGAACTCGAGCGGCGGCGGCGACAAGGTCGGGCAGCTCACCTCACGCTTCGGAATCGGCCCGCCCAGCGCGTCCCGGCGCGCCTTCATGTAGCGCACCTCCTCGCTCGAGTTCGGCGGGCGGTAGAACTCGGCGCGCTCGATCGCATCGCCGTTGAGAGGGATGCGCAGTCGTTCCGCAAGCGCCCGTCGTTCCGACGGGTTCAAGTGCTTCTTCTGGTGCACCGTATTGCGACCCTCGATCTCCGGCCCCAAGCCGTAGCCTTTCACGGTCTTCAGAAGCAGTACTACGGGCTTGCCGGTGACCTCCTCCGCCTCCTTGAAGGCCGCGAAGATCTTCTTGTGGTCGTGGCCGCCGCGTTTGATGGAGCGGATCTCCTCGTCCGTGAGTGCGCTCATCAGATCCTTCAACGGCTGGTTGTTCTCCACCCAGTGTTCGCGAACGACGTCTCCGGGCGACACGGTGTACATCTGGTAGTCGCCGTCCACGGCCTGCTCCATGCGGGCCTGCAGGATGCCTTCGACGTCCCGCTGTAGGAGGACGTCCCAGCCGCTGCCCCAGATCACCTTGATGACGTGCCAGTCGGCACCCCGGAACGCCCGTTCCAACTCCTGGATGATCTTGCCGTTGCCGCGCACCGGGCCATCCAAGCGCTGCAGGTTGCAGTTCACCGCGAGGACGATGTTGTCGAGTTGCTCCCGCGCCGCGATGGCGATGGTGCCGAGCACTTCCGGCTCGTCCGACTCGCCATCGCCGATGAACGCCCAGATCTTGCCGCCGTTGTCCGCCTTCAAGCCCCGGTGTTCAAGGTACTTGGCGAAACGCGCCTGGTAGATCGCGCTCGGCGTCGACAGGCCCATGCTGGCGCAGGGCATCTGCCAGAAATGCGGTAGGCGGCGCGGATGCGGATACGACGGCAGGCCACCGCCTTCGGCCAATTCCCGACGGAAGTTCTTGAGTTCCGTCTCCGACAGCCGGCCCTCCAAGAAGGCGCGGGCGTAGATTCCCGGCGCCGTGTGCGCCTGGAAGTGGACCTGGTCGCCGCCATAGGTATCGCTTCGGGATCGGAAGACATGGTTGAGCCCCACTTCCATCATCGTCGACGCCGAGAGATACGTGGCGATGTGGCCCCCGACGCCGGAGCCGCTGTCGTAGGCCTGGAGCACCATCGCGGCGGCGTTCCAGCGCAGGACGTCCTCGATGCGGCTCTCCAGCTCGATGTCCCCCGGGTAGGGGGGTTGGTCGGTCAACGGGATGGTGTTCTTGTAGGGCGTGTTGAGCGCCGCGTCGGTGAGCACGATGCCCTTCTGGGAGAGTTCATGCTGCAGGCGCGCAAGCAGAGCCTTGGCATCGTCGCTGCCGCGCTCGTCGAGAACGCCGGCCAAGGCCTCGACCCACTCCTGCTGCTCGAGTTCCCAGTCGGCGGAGGATTCCATTAGCTGCGGTTCCGCCAAGATCCTTGTTCCGTGCCTGTCCGACTCAACGAGAATACCGGCATTGACGGGTAGGTTGTATGCTTCGGCGGTTTTCCGGCGGACCGGTGGCGGACAGGAACGTGCAGACAATAAAGCAGGTTATTCGGCGGTTGGCTATTGGTGCGGCAATTGCCGGCATTGCCGGATGCGGACCGACGCCAGCCGAAAAGGCAGCATCGCGAGTGGAAGCCATCCGCGCCGCCACCGGGTCCGTCGCCGCCGACCGTGTCGTCGCGGCCAATACCGAGCCTGGCAACTGGCTGACCCACGGCCGGACCTACGATGAACAACGTCACAGTCCCTTGGCGGACATCAACGCAGACAATGTCGCAGGCCTTGGCCTCGCCTGGTACTGGGACACCGGCGATACCCGCGGCCTCGAAGCAACGCCCATCGTCGTCGACGGCGTCGTCTTCACGACCGGCACCTGGAGCCGCGTCTACGCCAACGACGGGCGTACCGGCGAACTCATCTGGCGATACGACCCGGAGGTACCCAAGGCCTGGGGCAAATACGCCTGCTGCGACGTCGTCAACCGCGGTGTCGCTGTTTGGAAGGGTCGGGTGTTCGTCGGCACCCTCGATGGCCGCCTTGTCGCCCTCGACGCAGGCACCGGCGAGGTGGTCTGGGAAACGCTGACCATCGACCCCGAACGCCCCTATACCATCACCGGCGCGCCCCGGGTCGTGAAGGACCTGGTGGTGATCGGCAACGGCGGCGGCGAGTACGGCGTGCGCGGCTACGTGACGGCCTATGACTGGAAAACCGGCGAGGAGCGCTGGCGTTTCTGGACCGTCCCGGGGGATCCGTCGCAGCCTTTCGAAAGTCCCGCAATGGAGCTCGCGGCCGAGACCTGGAGCGGCGGCAATTGGTGGGAAATCGGCGGCGGCGGAACGGCGTGGGACTCCATGGCGTTCGATCCCGAACTCAACCTGCTCTACGTCGGCGTCGGCAACGGCACGCCCTGGAACCGGGACCTGCGCAGTCCCGGCGGCGGCGACAACCTGTTTCTCGCTTCCATCGTCGCTCTGAATCCAAACGACGGGTCCCTCGTCTGGTACTACCAAACGACACCTGGAGAGACGTGGGACTATACGGCGACGCAGCAAATGATACTTGCCGACATCGAAATCGCCGGCACTTTGCGCAAGGTCATCATGCAGGCGCCCAAGAACGGGTTCTTCTACGTGCTGGACCGGACCAACGGCGAGTTCATCTCCGCCGAACCCTACGTACCCGTCAACTGGGCGACCCACATCGACCCCGAGACCGGCCGCCCGGTCGAGATTCCCGAAGCGCGCCACCCAGAAGGCACGGCATTGGTCTACCCGTCCGCCCACGGCGGCCACAACTGGCACCCCATGGCCTACAACCCCGCCACGGGGTACGTCTACATCCCGGCCATCGAGATGGCCTTCCCGTATGCCAAGAAGCCCGATTTCGAATACCAGCCCGGCGCCTTCAACTCCGGCATCGACCTGACCCCCCTGCTGCCGCCGAAGACCGTCGAGGCGCGCGCCGCCATGTTCGAGTCGATGAAGGGTCACCTAGCGGCGTGGGATCCCGTCGCGCAGAAGGAAGCCTGGCGCGTGCAGCATCCGAGCACGTGGAACGGCGGCGTACTGACCACCGCCGGGAACCTCGTCTTCCAGGGGCGATCCGACGGCTATTTCGCCGCCTACGCCGCCGATACCGGTGAACTCAAGTGGGAGACGCCCGTGCATACGGGCATCGTCGCCGCGCCGGTCAGCTACGTCATCGACGGCGAACAGTACGTCGCGGTCATTGCGGGTTGGGGCGGATCGTTCACGCTATTCACCGGCGCACCGCGGCACAAGGGCAATCTCCTCTCCGAGGGGCGCTTGCTGGCCTTCAAGCTTGGCGGCGAAGCCCAGTTGCCGGAACCCCACGTCACCTACGTGAACATCCCCGAACCGCCGGAGATCGAACTCAGCGAAGCCGAACTCGCCCAGGGCGAGATGCTCTACCACACCTGGTGCTCGTCCTGCCACGGCTCGGACGTCCATTCGGGAAGCTCCGTACCCGACCTGAAATACCTGCCTGCCGCCGCACACTCGCGCTGGGACGTGATCGTCCGCGAGGGCGCCTACGAGACGGTCGGCATGCCGGGTTTCAAGGAGATCTTGAGCGAAGCGGAGTCCCACCTCGTGCACGGCTACGTCGTCAACCGAGCCAAGGCCGCGATCGCCGAGTGCATGAGCGACTACCCGGAGCAATATCCGGAGGTGTTCGGCACGGCTTGCACGAAGCGGGTGGTCGCCGCCACAGAGCCTTAGCAACGCTGGACAGCCGGACCCAGCACGCCGGACATAGGGGACTCGCTCAGCTACTCGTTCACTTGTGTACGATTGCCCGCCATGGCGGGAGGAGACTGGAGCCGAGCGGAGGTGGAAGCCGCTGTTCAGGACTACCTAGACATGCTCGCGCTCGAACGATCCGGCAAGCCGTACACGAAGAAAGAACACAATCGGGTGCTGCGCCGACGACTGCAAGGCCGGTCCCACGGCTCGGTCGAGTTCAAACACCAGAACATCAGCGCGGTTCTCGCCGGCATGGGACTACCCTACATCGACGGCTACAAGCCGAGAGGCAACGTCCAAGCGTTGCTGCGCGAGGTGGTTGGCGAGCGCGTTTCGCCACTGATCGACGAATTGACTCGCGAGGTCTCGACGCCGCAGGAGGCGTTGACCGTAGCCGACATCCTGTCCATTCAGGTCGAGCCCCCCAAGAACAGATTGGCCGTGGCAGAGGAACCCGCCGAGTACGTCTTATCGAGACGCAGCCCGAAGCCGTTCAACTACGTCCAACAGGAAGCAGCGAACAAATCCCTCGGCGATGCCGGCGAGGCCTTGATCATGGTCTACGAGCGAACCCGGCTTGAGCGGGCCGGCAAGGATCATCTGGCACGAAACGTGGAGCAGGTCTCCAAGACCGTCGGGGACCACCTCGGTTACGACATCCATTCGTACGAAGAGACCGGCCGGGACCGCTTCGTCGAAGTGAAGACCACCCGTTACGGGAAACGCACGCCGTTCTACATCAGCGCCGGCGAGATTCGATTCTCCAAGGCCAACAGCGACGCCTACCAGCTCTACCGGGTCTTCGAGTTCCGCGAACGCCCGAAGCTGTTTACGCTACCGGGCGATGTCGAAGGGCATGTGACGTTGCGAGCCACCAACTACCGGGCGCATTTTTGACTCACAAGCCAGTGGCACCTCATCAGGACCTGAGCCCAGCAAGAATCGCCTGTGCAGTGCTGTTCGGTGTTGCGAAGGGATTGACCACTCGCACATCTCCAAGTGCTTGACCGTGTTGGAGGTCTTCCGTTAGGAGCGCGATACAGCCGCTAGACTGCGCGGCCGCGACGATCAAGGCATCCCACCACGACAGCAGGTACCGTTGCTGGTTGACCCACGCGCGTTCCATGATGGCCAGATCAATCGCAATCGGTTGCCACGATGCAAGGTCGCGCACAATCTCCCGCGCTTCCGGATCAGCCGTCGGCGGTTGCACCTTTCGAGTGAGCGTGACAAAGAGCTCCTGAAGCACCTGATAGCTGACGCGGGCCGCCCGCTCGTGCACCAACGTACTCAGCCACTCGTCCGCCCGCGATTGTTTGGCCGGATCAGTACTGTCGTGCCGGTAGACCAGGACGTTCGTGTCAACGAAGACCGGGGCGGTCATGCAATTCGTCCCGGGTGGGCTTACGGTCTTCGACCCAGGTCAGTTCCCGGGGGGCTCTCGAGAAGAAGCGTTCCATCGCCGCGTCGTAGGCATCCTCTCGCCGGCGCATGCCTTCAAGCACGTCGGCAAGCCATTTGGACACGCTATGATCCTGTTCGGCCGCCCGGACTCTCACCCAGCGCGCGACGTCGTCAGGCAACGCTACGGTTATGTTTCTCATATCACGAAAATAGTGATTCACGAACTTCGTGTCAATCTCAAGCCATCTCGCGCATTGAGGACACACACGCGTGGCGCATTGAGGATGGCGCATTGAGGACACACACGCGAACCGTTCTGACAGGGCCGCTGTCAGTCCCCGACCAACCTGTTGACCGCAACGCGCGTATCGGGATTCAGATCCTGGTTGGGATCGACCAGGTGACCGGCCGGGAAGCGGACAGAGACCGGCGGGGCGGACGTATCGAGGCACAGATGGTGGTTGTTGTCCCGGTCCCCCAGGTCCGCAAGCGCCGCCGGAACGATCTCGTGACGCGAGCCATCCGAGCGCTCCACGGTCACGCGATAGAGTGTGCGTTCGGCGTCGCCGGCTTCGTCGCCATCAGGCCGTCGCACGCCGCCGGCCCAAGTTGCCCGCACCACCTGTCGAGTACCTCCCGGACAGGCGGACCCCCGGTCCCCTGTTGACCGCCCGCCCTCGGGCACTACCTCCGCCAGCACGAGAGAGGGACCGGCGCCGAGCGGGGTGACATGCGTCTGCGTTCCGCGAAAATTCACTGAACCGCCAGACGTTCCATCCGAGAACAGGTCGTCGACAACGAGCACTTTCACCGGCGGGTCGTCGGCCGCGTCGCCGAACTCGCCGATGAGGAGTACGGTCCTGAGTTCGCCTGCATCGGTCGCCGGCCTGAAGGTGGAGCAGATGGGGGTGCGTTCAGTACCGGACCGCGTGACGATCCGGAAGTCCTCGGGCTGCAGCGTCTCGGTGTCCAGCGTATGGGACAGCACAACCGGCATGCCATCCTTGCCGGCTGCGCCCAAGCAGATGCGATTTGCCCCGAAGGGCAGGTTGTTGTCCAGCCCGAAAAAGGCGGACAGCGGACGCGCTTCCCGGTTGTTCGCAGCGTGCGCGACCGGTGCCGGGGCCACGCAAATCGCCGCGAAGCCGGCCGCGACGACGTAGAGCGTCGCCTTAACCCCGAACTGCATCCAACCTCGTCGGTTCATCACCACGGTCGCCATAAGGGTGTCCCCTACAAGAAGATTCTCAGGTATTCGAGGAATCCAACGCCGTATCGTTCCCGGTATGTGAACCAAGTGATCACGGCCACGCCGAAGACCGCGACGAACGAAACCGCGAGTACCGCAACGGCGGCGATGAGTGCATCGTTCTTCAGCAGCCGCAGGATGCGCCGGGCGACGGTGAGCTGCTTCTGAGTGCGCCCGGTTTGCACGCGTTTAGCTATCTCACGAACCGGGAGACGATGTTCTCGAGGAGTTCCTGGCGGCCGCTGATCGGGGCCAGATCCGCCTTCGCCGTGTGGACATGGCTCGCCAGACTTGCGAAGTCCATGTCGCCGTTCAGGATGCGTTGCCCGAACGCGTCGTCCCATCCCGAGTAGCGGTTCGCGACGTGCTCGGCCAGTTCGCCGGATTCGATCAACGCCGCTGCGTTCAACAAGCCCCGCGCCAAGGTGTCCATGCCGCCGATGTGGCCGTAGAAGAGATCCTCCCGGGCGACGCTTAAGCGGCGCAGCTTGGCGTCGAAATTGAATCCGCCGCTGCCGAAGCCGCCTGCGCGCAGGATCTCGTAGAGCACCAGGGTCGCCTCCTCGGCGCTGTTCGGGTACTGGTCGGTGTCCCAGCCGTTCTGGGGATCGCCGCGATTGGCGTCGATGCTGCCGAAGATGCCGTGCGCGATGGCGTACGCGACCTCGTGCTGGAAGGTGTGGCCGGCAAGCGTGGCATGGTTGCACTCGATGTTGAGCTTGAACTCGTCGGTCAGGCCATACTTCTGCAGGAAGGCGTAGCAAGCGGCACTGTCGAAGTCGTATTGGTGCTTGGTGGGCTCGCACGGCTTCGGTTCGATGAGCAGCGTGCCC
Organism: Gammaproteobacteria bacterium; assembly: GCA_009846005.1. GTDB lineage: Bacteria > Pseudomonadota > Gammaproteobacteria > Pseudomonadales > Azotimanducaceae > VXYL01. The sequence goes on from VXYL01000070.1 coordinate 343,596, forward strand.
TGAAAGCCGATCTTGTGCTTGTGTTCGACCACCATTTGCATGAAACGGCCAAGCTGGTCGGATTCGCGCTTGAGGTCGGTGTTCAATAGCGTGTCGTAGCCTTCGCGACCGCCCCAGAGCACGTAGTTCTCGCCGCCCAACTGGTGGGTGAGTTCGAGGGCGGTCTTCACCTGGGCGGCGGCATGGGCGAACACTTCCGGATTGGGATTGGTCGCGGCGCCCGCCGCGTAGCGGGGATGGCCGAACAGGTTTGCTGTCCCCCAAAGGAGCTTGATTCCGTTTTGCTCCATCGCACCCGCCATGTCCTCGCCGATGGCAAGCAGGTGTCGCTCCGTCTCGGCTAAGGTGGACCCCTCGGGCGCGACGTCGCGGTCGTGGAAGCAGAAGTAGGGCGCCGTCAGTTTCGCGATGAACTCGAATCCGGCCGCGAGCTTCTCTCTCGCCGCGGCCATGGGGTCCGCACTACCGTTGGCCCAAGGCCGGTCCCAAGTGCCGGTGCCGAACACATCCGACCCCGGTGCGTCGAAGGAATGCCAATAGCAGACCGCCAAGCGCAGGTGCTCCCTCATCGTCTTGCCAAGGACTTCGGCGTCGGCATCGTAGTAGCGGAAAGCCAGCGGGTCGGTGGACTCCGGACCCCGATACCGAATCGTGTCCACGTCCGGAAAGAAGCTCATGTCGGCCATCTCCAAGGTGTCCCCGTCGGGATTATGGCCTTTTTGCGTGGCACTTGCGGTCAGGCGTCGTGCAGCCCCGGGAAGCGCTCCTTGAGGTCGTCGTAAAGGGCGCGATAGGTCGGAAACCGCGCCAGGGACCGCTCGGTCTCCTCGGAGGATGCCTGTACCGTCTCGACCACCGGGGCCTGGGGGCAGACCTCGGCCGGATCGCCTCCCCGGTGACCCAGGGCAGCTAGCCGCGCGGCACCTAGAGCGGGGCCAACCGCAGCATCCTCCCGGTAGGTCAGCGGCCGCCCCAGGGCGGCGGAGAGAATGCGGCCCCAATACACGCTTCGGGCACCGCCGCCGATCACGCTGACCTCGCCGATGTTGGCGCCGGCCTCCTCAAGCACCCGCTGACCATCGGCCAGCGCAAAGCCGACGCCTTCGAGTACGGCGTAGGCGAGGCGGGCGCGGTCGACGTCGTGATCGAGTCCCACGAACGCGCCGAGCGCATTGGCGTCGTTGTGGGGGGTGCGTTCGCCCGAAAGATAGGGCAGAAAGTAGAGGCTGCCGGGACCCGCGCCCGACGATTCGACCTCACCGATGAGCGCGGCTTCCGAATCCGCGCCAGTGAGGGCGGTCACCCAGGTCAGCGCGCTGGCCGCGGAGAGGATCACCGACATCTGGTGCCACATGCCCGGGAGCGCGTGGCAGAAGGCGTGGACGCCGCCTTGCGGGTTGGGTCGATAGGCCGAGTCCGGCACGAAGTAGACCCCGGAGGTGCCGAGCGACAGGAAACTCACCCCCTCCACGACGACGCCCGCTCCGACCGCGCCCGCGGCTTGGTCGCCGGCACCGCCAACGACGGGCACGCACTTCATTCCCCAATCGTGAGCGACATCCAAGCGCAGTTCGCCGGCCACTTCCGAGCCCTCCACCAGCCGCGGCATATGCGCGAGCGAAAGGCCCGTTGCGTCCAGCATGCGTTCCGAGTAACGCCGTCCACCCACATCGAGCCATAGCGTGCCCGAAGCATCGGACATGTCGCTCGCGAACTCGCCCGTCATGCGGTAGCGCAAGTAGTCCTTGGGCAGGAGCACCGTCCGCGTCCGCTCAAATGTCTCCGGTTCGTGCCGACGCACCCAGAGCAACTTCGGTGCCGTGAAGCCCGGCATGGCGCGGTTGCCGGTCAACGCCGGCACGTCGACCGCGGCTTCGAGTTCCCGGCACTCCGACTCCGAACGTCCATCGTTCCAGAGAATCGCGTTGCGCAGGACCCGTCCGCCGTCGTCGAGCAGAACGGCACCGTGCATCTGCCCTGAGAGGCCGATGGCGTCGATCCTCGGCGCGTAGTCCTTGAGCCGCCGAACCGCGGCATCGGTTGCCCGCCACCAGTCCTCCGGCGACTGTTCGCTCATCCGGGGTCCGGGCCGCGAGACGGTGAGATTCTCGCTGGCCTCGGCGACGACCTCGCCGGCGTCGGTGACCACCGCCTTGACGGCGGACGTTCCGAGATCAATACCTAGGTACATGTTCGCGTCGAGTTGATTTCGACGCGGCGTTCTAGCCCGTCGGCGATGTGGGCGCTTGTTCGCCGACGCCCCCTTGTGCGGCCTGGACCTCCCGCTCCGCGCGTTCCTTCGCGAGCAGGTGGTTTACAACCAGCAGCATGCCTTCAGCGCTTCCTGCCGACACGGTGTCGACGAGATAGCGACCGTTGACGATTATCGTCGGCGTTCCCTGGACCCGGTACAGGCGCGTTTGCGCGTCGGCCTGGCGAACCCGTGTCGCGATTGCGAACGAGTCGAACATGCGCGCGAACTCTTCCTCGTCGACCCCCGCCTGGGTCTCGAACATTCGTCGGATCATTTGCGGACGACTCATGTCGATGCCGTAGTCGTGGATATTCTCGAACATCGGCATGTGCACTTTTGCCAGAACATCCAGCTCCTTCGCGGTGTAGAAGGCCTGGGCCAGGGTTCTCAAGTTCCGTGTCGCCATTGGCACTCGATGGAAGTCGACGTCGTCACCTTGGGCCAGGACCCATGCGTTCAAGATGGGTTCAAGCTGATAGCAGTGGATGCAGCCGTAGGAGAACACCTCCACCACCTCGATCTTGTCGGGATCGCGGGTCTCGACGGGAACCGGCAGCTTGAAGTAGTCCTTGCGCTCCCTGAATTCCTGGGCGGGGACGGCAATCGCCGCTGCCACGGCTACGACAGCAAGAGATCGGGCGACAAGGTTCATCGGTTTGCCTTCGCGGACGACGAGCCGCATTAGACCGTGCCGGTATCCGTCAGTGCAATCCCAACACGTAGTTGGCGACGGCGGTGATCTCCCCATCGGACATGTTCGCCGCCGTTTGGCGCATCATGCCTTCGTAGTCGCCCGCGTCGGTTCTGCGCTGACCTTCGCGATACGCCTTGAGTTGCTCCACCACATAGGCAGTGCTCTGCCCGGACAAGCTCGGAAAGCCGGCGAGCGCGTTGCCGCTACCGTCCGGTGCATGGCACGCGGTGCATGCCGCCACTTGCTTGGCGACGATGCCGCCCCGGTAGATCGCCTCGCCGAGTTCGATACCCTCCCGCGACGCCTGGGCAACCCTGCTCGGCTGGCTAGCGTAGAACACGGCCATGTCCTCGAGATCCTGGTCGGTCATGTTGTCCAATTGACCCGCCATGTCCCCGGGGTCCCGGTCACCGTCGCGCATGAGCTTCATCTGCCGGAAGAGGTAACGTGCGCTCTGGCCAGCGATGTGGGGATAGCCGGCGATTAAGGAATTGCCATCTTCCCCGTGGCAGGCGATGCAGGTCTTCGAGGCGAGCACGCGCCCAGCAGCGGCGTCGCCTGGGCGCAGCTCGTCGTCGTTCTGGGCAGCTGAGCCATGCGACACACCGACAACCGCACACAGCGTGCCAATCCCAATGATCGTTCGCGATCTCACCATGACCCCACGAAAGTTCTCGAAAACAACCCCGCCGGCGGCGTAATCGGCCGCTGGGGTCGCTAGACTCCGTCTTCCCGAGCGGCGGGATTATATAGCACCGTGAACAACGAGGGACTGCCCCCGGCAACTGCGCCACACCCGCTGGCGAGCGAGTTCCTCACGAGCGCCGACCGGCTGGAAGCCTGTCCGCGGGACGACGTTCCCGAAGTGGCATTCGCCGGACGCTCGAACGCGGGCAAGTCGAGTACGTTGAACCGCCTAACCGGCCGCCGCCAGCTTGCTCGCGTGAGCAAAACACCCGGTCGTACCCAGCTCATCAACTTCTTCGCGGTGAACGCAGGCGGTCGGCTTGTGGACCTACCCGGCTATGGCTACGCCCGCGCAGCCAAGTCGAGCCGAGAGGCTTGGGGCCAAGCCGTGGACCAGTATCTGAACCGACGGACTAACCTGGTCTGCATCGTTCTGGTGATGGACGCCCGCCATCCGCTCAAGCCTTTCGACCGGGACATGATCGACTGGTGCGCCGGCCGGTCGATGCCGCTCCTCGCGCTGCTCAACAAAGCCGATAAGCTAGGACGCGGCGAACGCGCCAGGGTTCTTCGCTCCGTCGAAGCCGAAGTGCCGCCGGACACCCTGACACTGTTGTTCTCGGCTGCAACCGGACTGGGTGCCGACGAAGCGATTGTGGCGGTTCGGGAGCAGCTGAATCGCGGCTAAGCTTAAGACCGACGGCCGTAGGGGATGGTCTTGTCCCGTCCCGTTCCCCATCATGCGGGCGACGACAAGCGTCGTCCCTACGCCCGCTGCCCAACATTGCTCAACTGTCGAGATGGGAACCGCTCAGGACCGCTAGTGCGCCTCGTCCCAGTTGTCTCCGACACCAACGTCGACGACTAGCTCCACGGCGAGATCCGCGGCATCGCGCATCCTCGCCGTCACTTCGGTCACGGTCTTGGCGATGTCGTCCTCCGCCACCTCGAGAACCAGTTCGTCGTGGACCTGCATGATCATCGCGGCGTCGAGGTCGGAGTCCCGGAAGAACGCGTCCACGGCAACCATGGCGCGCTTGATGATGTCCGCCGCCGTGCCCTGCATGGGCGCGTTGATGGCGGCCCGCTCGGCGGCCTGACGACGCATGCGGTTGCGGTCGTTGATCTCGGGCAGGTACAGCCGCCGACCGAAGTGCGTCTCCACGAAGCCGTCGTCGCCGGCCTGCGCACGGGTCCGTTCCATGAACACGTGGACCTCTGGATAGCGCTGGAAGTAGCGGGTGATGTATTCCTCGGCGACATGGCGCGTCACGCCAAGCTGCTGGCCTAGGCCGAACGCGGACATGCCGTAGATCAGCCCGAAATTGATGGCCTTGGCACTGCGCCGCTGATCGTCCGAGACCGCTTCCAAAGCGCAACCGAAGACCTCCGCGGCCGTCGCGCGGTGGATGTCGTCGCCGCTCTCGAAGGCGCGGACCAGGCCCGTGTCACCCGACAAGTGGGCCATGATGCGGAGCTCGATCTGCGAATAGTCCGCGGCAACGAGTTTCTTTCCCGGCGGCGCCACGAAAGCCTGGCGGATTCTGCGGCCTTCGGCGGTACGGATTGGAATGTTCTGCAGGTTGGGGTCCGCCGACGACAACCGGCCGGTGGCGGCCACGGCCTGGTTGTAGGAGGTATGGATGCGACCGGTGCGCTGGTTGATCTCGTGGGGAAGCGAGTCCGTGTAGGTGGACTTCAGCTTGGAAAGCGATCGGTGCTCGAGGATGATCGACGGCAGTTCGTAGCCCCGCGATGCGAGTTCCTGAAGCACCGGCTCCGCCGTCGACCGCTGGCCCTTCTGGGTCTTGCGCAACGCTGGCAGCTCGAGTTTGTCGTAGAGGATCTCCTGGAGCTGCTTCGGGGAACCGAGATTGAAGGGCTCGCCCGCTTCTTCGAATGCTAGCTGTTCGAGTTCCTCCATGCCTCGCGCTAGCTCGCGGCTATGTTCCGCGAGCAAACCGGAATCCACCAAGGCACCTCGACGTTCCATCCGGCCGAGAACGCCAAGCAACGGACGGTCGATCTCGTCGTAGACCTCCGCCAAGCGGGCCGTCGAATCCAGCCGGGGCCGCAGGGCCTCGTGCAACCGGGTCGCGAGGTCCGCGCGAGTCGCCGCGTAGTCGGCCGCCTCCACGATGTCGATCTGATTCATCGGACGCTGTTTCGTCCCCTTGCCTGCTAACGCTTCGAACGTCGGTGCTTCCCGCCCGAGGTACTTCTTGGCGACATCCTCCAATGCGTGGCGGCGCGCACCGACGCTGTCGACCACGTAGGACTCCAGCATCGTGTCATTGCCCACGCCAGCGAGTTCGATCCCGAACCGGGCCAGGATGTTGCTCGCGTGCTTCAAGTCCTGACCGGTCTTGGCCACCGCTGCATCCTCGAGGACCGGCCCGGCGGCGTCCAGGAATTCACTCCAACCGAGTTGGGCGGGCGCCCCAAGGTAGTCGTGCCCGACCGGAACGTAGGCCGCCTCCCCCGTCTCGACGCCGAGCGCCACGCCCACGGGCTCGCTTTCCATGAATCGGCCCGGTGTGGTCTCAACGGCGAGCGTCAGTCTCGCCGCCGCGCGCGCCCGCGCAAGCAGTCCTTCGAGGTCGTTCCGACTAAGAACAACTGCCGTCTCCAGCGGCGCTGTGGGCTCGGGTTCCGACATCCCCCCGCCGAGTTCCTCAAGCCAGGGTTTGAACTCGTAGCGCTCGAAATACTCGCGCAGTCTGTCTTCGTCCGGCGGGCGCGGTTCCAGTTCGGCAATACCAACGCCCAAGTCCACGTCGCACCGGATCGTCGCCAGCTCCTGGGACATCGGCAGCGTCTCCAGGCTGCCGCGCAGGTTGTCGCCGATCTTGCCCTTGATCTCGCCGGAGTGAGTGATCACTTCTGCCAGGGAGCCATATGTGCCCAGCCACTTTGCGGCCGTCTTCGGCCCCACCTTGGGCACGCCGGGGATGTTGTCGACGCTGTCGCCCATCAATGCCAAGTAGTCGACGATGAGCTCCGGCGGAACGCCGTACTGCTCGATGACACCGTCGCGATCAAGCGCGACATCGGACATAGTGTTGACCAGCGTGACGTGCTCGGAGACGAGTTGCGCCATGTCCTTGTCGCCGGTCGAGACGATCGTGCGGCGACCCGTGCGGGTGGCCTCCGCGGCGAGGGTGCCGATGACGTCGTCCGCCTCGACGTCGGGAACCCGCAGCAGCGGCATGCCCATCGCCTCGATGATGTCGAAGATCGGCTCGATCTGGACGCGCAGGTCGTCGGCCATGCGCGGCCGATTGGCCTTGTATTCGGGATAGAGCTCGTTGCGGAAGGTCTTGCCGCCAACGTCGAAGACCACCGCGACGGGGCTATCCTCGTAGTCGTTGGCAAGCTTCCTGAGCATGCCGATCACGCCGCGGATGGCCCCGGTCGGGAAACCGCTCAGCGTGCGCAGGTCGGGCAGGGCGTAGAACGCGCGGAACAGGTAGGAGGAGCCGTCGACGAGCAGTAACGGTTTGTCGGCAGCCATGCTAGATTCCCTCCGCATCGACACTAGCACAACGCCTCTCGCGCCGTGCCGTACCCGGAATGTCATCCATCGTATCGAGGCGCTTCGACGCACGCGAGGGCAATCGTGTTTGCCGTTCTCGCGGCGACCGGAGGCGCCGCAGAAGAGCAAGGCGGGACGCCAGCAGCCTCGACCCCGCCATCCGAGGAAGCCCGGGAGCGGCCGGCACCCAATGGAACTGGCACGGCGCCGGCCGACAAAGAGGCACCCGGGGTTCGTCCCACCCGACCGCCGCCCGCACCATCGCTCGAGGAAGCCCGCGGTCCGGACGTCACCTTGATCGCCGGGGAGGAGCGCACCGTGTACGAGTACCGCCAGAACGGCAAGTTGCGCATGATCAAGGTGGTCCCCAAGGTCGGCAAACCCTACTACTTAGCCCCGCGGGATCCCACGACGGGCTTCGGCGACTTGGAGGAGGCCGACACCCTGGTTCCCCGGTGGGTGTTGATCGAGTTCTAGCTAGGCTCTGCCTCAGACCGACGTGCCGTAGGGGACGGGCTTGTCCCGTCCCGCGCCTTGGCTTGTCCCGTCCCGCGCCTTGGCTTGTCCCGTCCCGCGCCTTCGATCCGTGGTCGGAGCAACAACCGGCACGGGCGAGGACAAGCCTCGCCCCTACGAAACCCGTCGGAAACGCAATGCCTGGCAGGCGGTGGCGAATTCAGCGAGCCCGCAACAGCAACACCATGAAGTAGGCCAGTTCGTCGGTCAGGATGTCGACACACTCGAAGCCGCTCTGCTCGGCGATCGCGACGAACTCGTCCGGCGCATACTTGTAGGAGTTCTCCGTGTGCAGTCGTTCGCCCTTTGCGAAGTCGATCTCGGTTCCGGCCACTGTGACCCGTTCGTCGCGTTGCGAGACGAGGTACATCTCGATGCGGCCCGCCAGCTCGTTGTAGACGGCCAGATGGCGAAACCCCCCGAGGTCGAAGTCAGCGCCGACCGCGGCGTTGATGTTCGCCAGCAGGTTCTTGTTGAACTGTTCGGTGATTCCAGCCGCGTCGGTATAGGCGCGATCGAGGACATCGCGATCCTTCTTGGCGTCCACGCCGACGACCAGCCAACCGCCCGCGTCCACGACCTGGGCCACGCCACGCAAGAACGCGCCTGCGGCGGCCGGTTCGAAGTTGCCGATGCTTGACCCCGGAAAGAACGCCAAGCGCGGCAACGTGGCTGCCGGAGACGGCAATTCGAAGGGCGTCGTGTAGTCCGCACAGGTTGGATAGACCGCAAGTTCCGGGTAGCCGTCGAAGACCGCCTGCGCGGATTGCTCGAGATGGTCCCGGGATATGTCCACCGGAACATAGGCCGCCGGCCGGCACGCCTCGATCAGAAGGCGTGACTTGACGCTGCTCCCGCTGCCGTATTCGACAAGGCAGGCCCCGGTGCCCACGCGCCCGGCGATCAGGTCCCGGTTGTCGCGCAGGATTGCGGTTTCGATGCGCGTCAGGTAGTAGCCCGGCAGTTTGGTAATGACGTCGAAGAGTCGCGACCCTTCCGCATCGTAGAAGTACTTGGGCGGAATCGACTTCGCTGGGAGCGACAGGCCGTGCAGCACCTCGGCAGCCATGTCGGGAAGCGCGGGTTTCAGATCAAAGAACTCATAGCGGGAAGTCGCCTCCCCGTTGTGGACGAGCGTGTCGATGGGTCAGCTCCGGTTTCTGGCAAGCCGTACGCCGGTGAACTGCCAACGGTCCGGCGGGTAGAAGAAATTGCGATATGTGGAACGCACATGGCCCGGCGGCGTCGCGCAGGATCCGCCGCGCAGCACCATTTGCCCGGACATGAACTTGCCGTTGTACTCGCCAAGGACGCCGAGCAAGGGCTCGAAGCCGGGGTACGGAACGTAGGCGCTCGACGTCCACTCCCAGCAGTCGCCGAACAGTTGCCCCATACCGTCGGTGCCGATCGGTCGCGGATGCGGCACCCGCAAGCCGTCGGCGAAATTGCCGGAAACGGCGTGCGAGGCGGCCGCGAACTCCCACTCCGCCTCCGTCGGCAGCCGCGCGCCGGCCCAGCGCGCGTAGGCATCCGCCTCGTAGTGGCTCACATGGGTAACGGGAGCGTTCGGCGCCAAGGGTCGTTCGCCGTCTAGGCAGTACTCCAACCAGCAGCCGTCCACGCAGCGCCAGTACATGGGCGCGACGACAGCGCGTTCCCGTCGCCAGCGCCAGCCATCCGACAGCCATAGCGTCGGCTCGTCGTAGCCGCCGTCGGCAATGAACTCGGCGAATTCGGCGTTTGTGGCCAAGCGGTTGCCGAGCGCGAAGTCGTCGATCCACGCACGGTGCCGTGGGCATTCGTTGTCGAACACGAAACCTTCGCCACCACGCGCGCCGATCTGGACGATACCCCCCGCGTACTCCGTGAATGCGAGTGTCTCGCACGTCGCCGGATAATCATCATCGCCCCCCCTGGCATAGGCGGGCTTGAGCGGGTTGAGGCCGAGATTCGCCTTGATGTCCGTAACCAACAGCTCCTGGTGCTGCTCCTCATGGTGCAGCCCCAGGGTGATGCGGCCCGCGACATCCGCATCGTCACGACCGAGCAGACCGCGCATCGCAGCGTCCACGTGCTCGCGGTAGTCGAGGACGTCCGAGACCGTGGGCCGCGACAACCGTCCGCGCTCCGGACGCGGGAACTGCTGCCCGACGCCGTCGTAGTACGAGTTGAACAGGTACTCGAAATCCGCGTGGAACGGGCGGTAGTCGGGTACGAATGCCCTGAGCAGGAACGTCTCGAAAAACCAGGTCGTATGCGCCAGGTGCCACTTCGGCGGGCTGGCTTCGACGATGGGTTGAACGCCGTAGTCCTCCACGGCGAGCGGCTCGCAGATAGCTATCGAACGTCGACGGACCTCTTCGTACCGCGTGGTTTCCTCACGCGGAGCGGTGTCGGCGCCCCTTGCGGCATTCGCGTTCAAGCGACCGCCGTGACCCCGCCCGAGGCCGGACAAGCGTGTCCGTCAGCGGCGCAACCCGCGTGTCGTGTTGGTGGATTGGTCACCTGACGTCCCTCGCCAAACGCGCCAGCATAGGAAAGCCGCGCGCGCAATGTCAAAAAGAGGTCGGCGTAGATCAGTCGCGTGCCGGAATACGCGTGCTCAAGGCCCGGTAGAGCGTTGCAAGGCGCCTCGCATCGAAGGGCGAGGAAATGTTGCCGTAGTGCCTGCCCGAAGGATCCACGACCGCGATGCGACCGGAGTGGTTCATCGTGTAGCCAAGCTCCGAGTCTTGCGACAGCTCCTTGGAGAATCCCGCATGGAAGCTCCGGGCGAAGGTGAAGATGTCCGGTACCGAACCGGTCACACCCACGAAATCGTCGGAGAAGGTCCGGACATACTCTAGTAGGAGGGGAGCCGTGTCACGCTCCGGATCGACAGTGACCAAGATGCCCTGGAATGGCTCGTCGCCTGCCTCAACGAGCACCCGCTCGGCCTCGCCGAGCACGGCCATGGTGATCGGACAGATGTCCGGACAGTTGGCGAAACCGAAGAACATAAACGACCACCGACCGCGCAGCCGTTGCGGACCGAAGTCACCGCCGGCGGCATCGGTGAGCAGAAACGCCCCGACGTCCCGCGGCTCCGGATACGGCGTGAAGTTGAACGCTCTGAGTTCCTCGTCGGAGAACCGCGTACCGGGACCGAAATAGACGACCGCCACGCCCGTCGCGACGAGGACAGCGAGGAGCAGTGCTAGGACGGCGACCTTCATCGTTCGATTATGCGCCGGAGGGGCGGATCGAGTGGTAGATGGTGACAACAACCAGCAGCAAGACGGCTGCCCCGGCGTTGTGCAATACGGCAACGGCGAGGGGGAGGGCGAAGACCACGTTGGCGATGCCAAGAGCCAGTTGGAGCGCCAGCACGCCACCGAGCACCCAGGCCAACGGTCGCGCTCCCATGCGAAACGCCAGCCAGCCGGCAACGGCCAATACCGCCACGGCGCCGAGCCGGTGCACGACGTGGATCGCCACCCGGGCGTCGCTCGACATCAAGCCGCCCAGGTAGTTCGGCCCGACGTCCTGGAAGATGTCGAAACCCGCGGCGAAGTCCATGTCGGGAATCCAAACACCGTGGCAGGTGGGAAAATCCGGACAGGCAAGGGCGGCGTAGTTGGCCGTTAGCCAACCGCCCAAGGCGACCTGGATCACCACGACGACCAGGGCGGTCGTCGATAGTCCCCGAAGCGACGTGGCCACCCGCCACGGTGGGTGTCGAAGTCCCAGCCACCACACCCACAACAGCGCGAGCGTGGCGAAACCACCCAGAAGGTGCGTGGTCACCACCTGCGGCCAGAGTTTCAGGGTGACCGTCCATGCCCCGAACGCGCCTTGCGCGATCACCAATAGGACGAGCGCCACCGGCAGCTTCCAAGGAAGTCGCTCCTTGATCGCCAAGACGGCCATTGCCAGAACCACGAGCCCCAGCAACGCCGCGGCATAGCGATGGATCATCTCCGGCCAGGCCTTGTCGGCTTCGACGGGAGAATCGGGGAACGCGGCTTCGGCGCGCGCGATCTCCTCCGCTGTCTCCGGCACCAGGATCATGCCGTAGCAGCCCGGCCAATCGGGACAGCCAAGCCCGGCGTCCACCAAGCGCGTGTAGGCGCCAAGCACGACCACAACCGCGGCAAGCCCAACGGCAACCGCGACAAGATTCGTCATCCGAGGCGTGGCCTCAGGCATCGTCCGCGACCTCCCTTCCTCTTCGTCGACCGATGAGCACGTAGCCGATGCCAACACCCAAGCCGATCAGCAGCCACTGCACGGCGTAGCTCCAGTGCGTACCGGGCTCGTAGTCCCACGCGAGGGAGGCAGCACGGAACACGCCCGCACCCCCGGCCTCGAGTCGAATTTCCCGCGCATGGGCACCGGTCGCCGCGGCCATGCGCTCAGGATTCACGACGCGTGCCGTCTTCGGCCAGCCCTCCGTCCCGACCTCTTGCCAGCGTGCATCCGACACGGAGGTTGTCGGCCAGACCACGCCGATCACGGAGATCATCCCGGTCGGCGTCTCGGGAACCGCCTGCGAAGGTGATCGCAACGTCCACCCCCGGTTGACGAGGAAACTCCCCGTATCGGTCTTCAACACGGAAACTACGTCGAAGCCCCGCGTCCGCGGTCGTTCCGCGACGAGAAACAAACGCTCGGGATCGTACTGACCCGTGAGTGCGAGTCGGGTGAAGTCGGGCGTTTGGGGCGCGTAGCGGGGAGCGTCGACCGGTTCCGCCTGCAAACGAACATCGCGGGCATCGGCCAACGCCATCTTGTCGAGTGCACGCGTGATCTGCCACGTCGCCAGTCCGACGGTTGTTACCAACGCCGCCGCCACCTGCAGGGTCAATGCACGTCCCGGGCGAAACGCTCGTTGGCCAGCCATCACGGGCTCGAGCGCAACGCCTTCGCGATGCCGGCGGTGTCGGGCCGCACACCCCGCCAAAGGTAGAACGCCTCCGCCGCCTGTTCGATCAACATGCCGATACCGTCGCTGACGGCGCACGCACCGTGATCGGCGGCCCATCGGCAAAACGGGGTCTCGCCTTCCAGTGAATAGAACATGTCGTAGCATCGACTGGCGGCGACGACGTTCGGGGCGACCAATCCGCCGATGCCGACGAGGCCGGCGGCCGTCCCGTTCAAGATCACGTCCCAGCCGCAGCCCACCTCGTCGAGTCCCGCACTGGCCACGCCGAAACGCGCCGCCAAGGCTTGCGCCTTTGTCAGCGTCCGGTTCGCGATCGTCAGACCGGCGGCACCGGCCCGTTTGAGCGGCTCGATGACGCCCTGCGCCGCACCGCCGGCCCCGAGAACCAGCGTCCGGGCACCATCGAGATCCCAACCCAGCGTGTCCTTGAGATCGCGGAGCAAGCCGACGCCGTCGGTGTTGCAGCCCCGTGTCGCGTTGCCGTCGACAACGATGGTGTTTACGGCACCAGATGACGCCGCCGCATCGTCGTGGCTGCCAACCCATTGCCACGCATCCAATTTGAACGGCAGCGTGACGTTGAGACCCTTGCCCCCTTCCGAGAGGAATGTCTGCGCAGCATCGCCAAAGCCATCCGTCGGCGCTTCCAGCCTGCCGTACTCGATGTCCTCGCCGGTGCGCGCCGCGAAAGCGGTGTGAATCCGGGGCGACAGGCTGTGGTCAACCGGATTGCCGATCACCGCATATCGATCCGTCATCGCAGTGTCCTGCCACTCGACGCATCGATTATCCGGCTAGGGCCGGAGTTCGAACCGGTCTCGCCCGGCAGGATGAAGTCCACCGCCTCCCCGAGAGCCTCCGCGACCGCCTGGGACGTTCGCGCGGGCTCGTCCCCGCTCCGGTTTGCCGACGTCGACACGATAGCGCCCCCGAAGGCATCCGCCAGCGCACGCGCCTGGGCATGGCCTGGAACACGGATCGCCACCGTATCGCGACCACCCGTGATCCACTGCGGAAACCGACGGTTCGGGACCACCCAGGTGACGGCACCAGGCCAGCTCGCCCGAATTCGCGTCGCCATGGCGTCGTCGAGGGCTTCCAACTCCGCCGTAAACGCCCCCGCCCGTCCGGCGGCGACGATGAGTCCCTTGGCGGCGTCTCGGCCCTTTATCTCGAGTACCCGACCGACGGCAGAGCCATCAAAGGGATTGCAGGCAAGGCCCCAGACGCCTTCAGTGGCATGGGCGACGACGCCGCCGCCGTGCAATACGTCGACGGCGCTGCGGAGGTGGCCGCCGGACTCGCCGTCCGCTGACACCGGGATTTCTCGTTCGGTTCGGCGTGCTACGGGGACCGAGTCAGCGACTGCTGTACGGACTCGTTCTGGACCGCCACCTTCGCCGCATTCGCCTCCCGGTCCGCCGCGATCCGTTGCGCCAAGTCGTCATTGCCAACCGCCAGCATCTGCGCGGCAAGATAGCCAGCGTTCTTGGCGCCGGCCTTGCCGACCGCGACTGTGGCGACCGGTACGCCGCCGGGCATCATCACCGTCGACAGGAGTGCGTCCGCGCCGTTGAACGGTCCGCCGTCGATCGGTACGCCGATCACCGGCCGGGTCGTGTGCGCGGCAACCGCGCCAGCCAGGTGCGCGGCAAGACCCGCCGCGCAAACAAAGACGCGGCAGTCGCGCGCCGTGGCGTCGTCAACATACTCCGCCGTCGCCGCCGGCGTGCGGTGCGCCGACGTGACACGGACTTCGAAGCCGACGCCCAAAGAGTCGAGCGTATCCGTGCAACTCTGCATGATCGGCCAATCCGACTCGGAACCCATCAATACGGCAACCCACGCCATTTTTTGCTCCTGATCTCGGTTCACCGGCACCGGGAGGTCGACCGGCGAGTAGGAAAACAGCCGAATATACCCGCCGCCCGGTGCACCGACAATCGGAGCGGGCCGATCGCGGCACGAATCGGGCTGCTGCGTGACGACGATGGGCGAAGGGCCCGCGGTCATCCCGTGGCGGCTGCCGCAGGGGGCGACCCTTGCCGTGGTCCGCGCTGGATACGCCAAGAGACCGGCGGGACGGGACAAGCCCGTCCCCTACGCGTCCGCGCGCCGGGCCGGGGCCGTGGGGGCGACCCTTGTGGTCGCCCGCGCCGCCCCTACCAACAGTGTCACGGCAGCCGGCGCGACAAGCGAATCACTGCACGGGATCCACGGCTCGACCCGGGCGCCGGATGTACCCGCCGCCGTGTTCCGCAACGAGCCCGTCGATCTGGAGTTCCATCAGTCGTTCGAGGGCGGCTTCAAGGCCGATGCCGGTCACTGCGATGATCTCGTCTAAGCTTGTGACGGTTGCGCCGACGGCCTCGAACACGGCATCCGTCGGTGCAGCGGCTCTCTCTTCGTGCTCGGTCCACTCCAGCCCCAAGGCCTCCAGCACGTGTTCGGTCGTCTCGACCAGCGCCGCACCCTGACGAATCAACCGGTGGCAGCCCGCCGACAGCGGGCTCGACACAAGCGACGGCACTGCCATGACGTCGCGCCCCTGCTCCAAGGCCATCCGGGCCGTGATGAGCGAGCCGCTCTTGTCGGATGCCTCAACGATTACGACACCGAGACAAAGTCCGCTGACGATGCGGTTCCGGGCCGGGAAGTGGTGTTTCCGCGGACCCTCGTGGGGTTCGTGCTCCGAGAGCAACGCGCCTCCTGCCGCGACGATCTCGGCTGCCAGTCCGGTATGCGACCGCGGATAGATGTTGTCGAGCCCGCTGCCAAGCACGGCGATGGTCGCGGCGCGACGGGACGCTTCCGGCACGAACGCCTCGCGTAACGCCGCCAAAGCACCCCGGTGAGCGGCAGCGTCGATGCCGTAGGCCAGACCGCTTACCACGCTCACGCCCCGGGCCGCGAGGCCGTGGGCCAACGCAAACGCCATCTCGCGCCCTTGCCGCGTGCAACGACGGCTGCCGACGATGGCGACTGCAGGCCGGTCGAGCGCGCCGGGATCGCCCCGACAGTAGATCCGTAGGGGCGGATCCGGAATCGAGCGCAACGCCAACGGCAGGTCACGCCGCGACAAGGCGATGTCAGGGTTGTCCGGCGGGTACTGCACGATGCTGGCCCGAAACATGGCGGCGGATTGACCATCGTAGCCGGGTCACCGGACCGGGTATGTGAGCCATCGGCCCGAGTTGCCGTACGAAATGTACGCGCCGCAGCCGGAGGCACGTTGCTTGCGCACAAAGCACTCGCGTCATGTTGCCGGGTGAAGTCGCTTGGCGGCAGCTCTTCGCCCCTGTCTAAGGCGCACCATGGCTACCGGCAACGACCTCCCGACCTCCGTCCGCTACGAAGACGGGCCAAAAAGGCACGGTGCCCCCTAGTCCGTCGAGACGCTGCCGTTCCAGCCTTTCAGTCCGGACGCCCCAGATGTCGGCAAAGGCAACCGCTACCGGCGCTATAGCCTGTTTCGTCGACGTGGTGATAGAAGTCGACGAGCTGGCGGGTGCAGTCGAAGTCTTCGACGAGATACACGACCTTCACAATCGGTCGTCCAGAGGCTTTATTGTCGGCGATGCAACCACAGTTGAGAAGTGTGTGGACATACGTGTGCTCGCACTCTTCTTCGTCAGCGGCGGAACCGACCGCTTCGGAGCGAAAGGGGAGATCGTTTTCCGAGACATGCACCAGCCCGCCGCCCGCGGCATCACGATAGACCAGCGTGAAGCGGCGATCCACGATGAGCGTCACTACGCAGTCGGAGACACAATCGCTGGTCTCGACGGTCTCGAGGAATTCCTGGTCGAAGGAGGGGAGATTGCGAACGTTCCTACCGCGAGGCAGCGAGGCGTCGTCGACGAAATCAATGGTGGTATGGCCGTAGGCATCCTTGATTGCGAGGGCCAACGCACCGCCGATGGTGCCGATGACGGAGCATTCAGAGAAGCAACCGGGAACGGCCATATCGGATAGGTCGGCAGTGACCGAGGCAGCCGACCGTGCGGGATTCGACTCGGCGGCTGTAGTGGTGTATGCAGCCAATAGAAAGCAAAAGGCGGGAATGATCGATCGCATGGTGGACACAACAGGCTCTTTTCGGTTGCCGGCATGGGGTCAGCAGCTTCGGAAGGGAGAGGAGCCTGGTCAAATGTTTTCTGCGGTAGTCTGGTCTCGTTTCGTCGAGCTAGGCAGACGTCGCGCTAGGGTTGTCGCAACATTCGAGTCCAGCACGACGTATCCCCGTTCGCCCGGCTGATTATGTAATCCTTCGACGCCAGTTGCCGTAGAGAAGTGCGCCCGCGACGTCCTTAAGGTGCCGGTCGGGCCAAGAGCAGTCGCGTATCATGTCCGCTGAAGTCGCTTGGCGGCAGCGTTCGTCGCCTCCTGACAAGGCGCACCATGGCCACCGGCAACGACCTCCCGACCACCGTCCGCTACGAAGCCGACGAACAACCGCCGCTACCCCTATCCGTGGGTCTCGGCATACAGCTAATGGTGCTCATCGTCGCCGGGATCGTGCTGACCCCCGCCATCGTCATTCGCGCTGCCGGGGGCAGCGAGACCTACCTGGCCTGGGCGGTGTTCGCCGCCGTCGCGATCAGCGGCACAACCACGGTGATGCAGGCCGTTCGTTTCGGACGCATCGGTGCCGGCTATGTGCTGGCAATGGGAACGTCCGGCGCATTCATCGCCATTTGCGTTACGGCGTTGGTAGAGGGAGGGCCGGCCCTGCTCGCCACCCTTGTGGTTGTCTCCGCGTTGTTCCAGTTCGCGTTTTCGGCCCGGCTCTCCCTGTTCCGGCGCGTGCTGACACCGACGGTCGCGGGTACGGTGATCATGCTCATCGCCGTCACCGTCATGCCGATCATCTTCGGGATGCTGACGGAGGTGCCCGAGGACTCGCCACCGCTCGGCGCGCCGATAAGCGCCGTCGCGACGCTGATAACCGTCTGTGCGATCGCCCTCAAGGCGACCGGCGCACTGCGCCTTTGGGCGCCGGTCATCGGTGTCGTGGTCGGATCGGCAGTCGCCGCCTACTTCGGCCTCTACGACACGAATCGGGTCGCCGAGGCGTCGTGGATCGGGTTCCCGACCATCGGGTGGCCTGGTTTCGACCTCGAGTTCAGCGCCGCCTTCTGGTCACTGCTTCCGGCCTTCATCTTCGTCACCCTCGTCGGTGCCATCGAGACCATCGGCGACTCGGTGGCAATCCAACGGGTGTCCTGGAAGCGGCCCAAAGCGGTGGACTTCCGCGCGGTGCAGGGCGCAGTGGCCGCGGACGGCATGGGCAACCTGCTGTCGGGACTCGCCGGCACCGTTCCGAACACGACCTATTCGAGCAGCGTCTCCGTTACGGAACTCACCGGCGTCGGCGCCCGCGTCGTCGGCCTCGTCCTTGGGCTCGTCATGATTGCGTTCGCGTTCTTCCCCAAGGCGCTGGCCGTGGTCCTGGCCATCCCCGGCCCGGTCGCCGCTGCCTACGTCACCGTGCTGTTGGCGATGTTGTTCGTGGTCGGCATGAAGATCATCGTCCAGGACGGCGTCGACTACCGCAAGGGGCTGATCGTGGGGGTGTCGTTCTGGCTCGGCGTCGGCTTCCAGAACGGCGTCATCTTCCCGGAGTTTCTGGCCGACTTCGCAGGTGGTCTGCTTCAGAACGGGATGACCGCAGGCGGCCTCGCGGCGATTCTGCTCACCCTGTTCGTGGAGTTGACGGCGCCTCGGCGACGTCGGATCGAGCTGGCGTTCGAACTTTCGGCCCTGCCGAGCATCCGGGAATTCCTTGCCGGGTGCGCATCCCGCTACGGCTGGAACGAGGCGATGACGCAGCGACTCGATGCTGCCAGCGAAGAGACGTTGCTGACGCTGCTTCCGGACGACGAGGAACCGGCCCCGGAACCCCGGCGACTGCAGCTGACCGTACACAAGCAAGACGGCGGGGCGACACTCGAGTTCATCGCGGCACCAGGCGAGGCCAACCTCGAAGATCGCATCGCGCTGCTCAACGACCGCCTCGACGAGACCTCGCGCGAACGGGAAGTCTCGCTGCGCTTGTTGCGTCACCTGGCTTCATCGGTGCGTCACCAGCAGTATCACGACACCGACATCGTGACAGTCGCGGTGGACTTGCCCAAGGCAGAGCCTAGCGTCTCGACGTGAGTCCAAAAGCCCCTGCACGCGGGTTCTAACGCCGGCGGCTTTGTGCCACCATTGCCGACCCTCGATTCACAGATTCGACCCATGGCCCGCTTGCCCGTCCTCCACTATCCGGATCCTCGGCTTCGCACCAAGGCGAAGCCCGTGGACGTCGTGGGCGACGACATACGCCAGTTGATCGACGATCTCCTCGAGACGATGTACGAAGCCCCCGGTATTGGTCTCGCGGCCACCCAGGTCAACGTTCACAAGCGTGTCCTCGTGGTGGATGTTTCGGAGAACCGCGACGAACCCCGGGCGTTCGTGAACCCGGTCATCGAGTTCGCCGAAGGCACCCAGGAGCGTGAGGAGGGCTGCTTGTCGGTACCCGGTTTCTTCGAGCCCGTCGAACGTTCCGAGCGCATCCGGGTTGCTGCTCTGGACCGGGAAGGCAAACCGTTCACGCTGAAAGCCGAGGGGCTGCTCGCGGTGTGCATCCAGCACGAGTGCGACCACTTGGATGGCAAGCTGTTCGTCGACTACCTATCGAGCCTCAAGCGGCAGCGCATCAAGAAGAAGCTTCAGAAGCGCCCATCCGATTCCGGTCGCCGACCAGCAGTCGCACGCGCCGGCCGGGGCTGACAGACACTTCAAGCACAACATGGCGTGGCGACTGGCGTTCGCGGGCGCGCCGGCGTTCGCGGCAACGATTCTTGCGCGGCTGCTGGACTCGCCGCACAGCGTCGACCTCGTCTACACGCAACCGCCCCGACCCACGGGCCGCGGCCGAAAGGTCTCCAAAAGTCCGGTCCACCTGTTGGCGGAGACCGCCGGCATCGCGGTGCGAACGCCGCCCAAGCTTGAGGGCGAAGAAGCCCTCCTCACCGGGTTCGACTGGCTGGTCGTCGCCGCGTACGGGCTCCTGCTTCCCCAGTCCGTACTCGACGCGCCGAGGCACCATTGCCTGAACGTCCACGCCTCCCTGCTGCCCCGCTGGCGCGGTGCGGCACCGGTGGAACGGGCGATCATGGCCGGCGATACCGAGACCGGCGTCAGCATCATGCGAATCGAGGCCAAGCTGGACTCGGGCCCCGTATACCGCCAGCGCCGGATCTCTCTCGGCGATGATGCCACGGGCGCAACACTCGCGACGGATCTCGCGGCTCATGGCGCGGACACGTTGCTCGAGGTACTCGATGAACTTCCCGACCTCTTACCCCAACCCCAAGACGACGCATTGGCCACCTACGCCCGTAAACTGACCAGCGCGGATTCGCTAATCGACTGGCGCAAGGACGCAGGCCCAATCGGCCGCCAAGTCAGGGCGTTGTCTGGTCGCGCGGCTGCGTACACCACGGCACGGAAGGGCATTCGAATGCGCCTTCTTGCGGCGCAACCGGTGAGCCGGAACGATGATTCGCCGCCCGGAACATTGCGTCGGATCGACAATCGGTGGCAGATTGCATGTGGAACAGGCGCACTCGCGCCGCTCACCGTACAACTCAATCGCGGCAGGGGCACAGCTATGCCAATGAAAAGCGCCGCTAACGGTTTTCCGAAGTTGCTGTTCGATGGAGCCCGTTTCGGACAGATAGGCGACGAATGAGGCACCGTTCGAATCGCGCCGGACGGACGGCCTCGCGTAGGAGTGCCGCCACCTTTGATCGACCACCTCTCACCAAACGATGGCTCGCGACGACCGCTGTTTGCGCCGTCACGCTCGCATGGGGCGAGACCGACCGATCCGGCATCATCGAGGAAGTGGTCGTCACGGCCAAGACCGGCAGCCGCATCGCCCGCCAAGCCGACTCCCCGTCCCCGCTGTCGAGCTACGAAGGCGAGAATCTTCTCGACGCCGGACTCAAGGACATCCGCGACCTTGTGGGGGTTCTGTCGATCAACGCCGGGTCGGAGAACAACTCCGACAACCTGACCCAGAACTTCACGGTCGGTACGGCCAACATCAATCTGCGCGGGCTAGGCGTCGCCTCCACCTTGGTGCTGCTGAACGGTCGTCGTCAAGTTCTGTCCTCCGTGCAAACGGACGACGGATCCAGCTTCGTGGACCTCGCCGCACTCGTGCCGATGCTGGCCATCGAGCGGGTCGAAATCTTGAAGGACGGCGCCACGGCCATCTACGGGTCTGAAGCCGTCGCCGGGGTCGCCAACTTCATCACCCGACAAGGCCTCGAGGGTATCGAAGTCCAGGCCGAGTACCGAAGCCGGGTCAGCGACGGCTCGCAGGACGACCTCGCGCTGGATGCAGTGATCGGCGGCAACGCGGGCACGGCGGAATTCCTGCTTGCCGGCAGCTATCTCGACCGTTCGAGCCTGGTGCTGATCGAGGTCGACTGGCTGCGACCCGCTACCAGCGGTTTCGGCAACCCCGGCAGTTTTAGCGTGCCGTCCCTAGGTCGCACGGTGGCCGACCCCCAATGCGAACGCTACGCGGGCTTGCTCCAGGAACTCGCGGGCGGCGGCACGATCTGCCGGTTCGACTACGGCCCCCAGATCACGGCGATCCCCAACGAGCAGCGAACCCAGGCCTGGGGCCGGGTCGACCTGGAAGTGAGCGAGACGGCGAACCTCTGGGCGGAGTTCGGCTACGCCCGGAACGACATCAGCCGGGATGTCTCGCCGAGTTTCCCGGTACTCAACACGCCCCTGGTGCCCGCCAACAACCCCGGCAACACATTCGGCGAAGCGGTCTTCTTCCAGGGCCGACCCTACGGCTTCGGCCAGCCGCCGGAGATCAACTACTACCAGCACGACACCGCCCGGCTAGCTTTGGGCATTGACGGGCGTTTCTCCGATCGCACGGATTGGAACGTCTCGCTTGTTCACGCGGTGAACGACTCGCTCCTGAACCCCCGCGACGTGATCGCCGCGAACTTCCAGGCCGCGCTGCAGGGCTTCGGCGGCAGCACCTGCGATACCAGTCCCACCGCGCCCGAACCCGCAGTAGCCGGCGCAGGCGGCTGCCTTTTCTTCAATCCGTTCAGTTCGACCTTCGCCGCGACCCCGGGTGACGCGCTGCACAACTCCCCCGAACTGCGCGAGTTCATCATCGGCGACTACTTCGGCGACGGCGAGTCGACCCTCACCGCACTGGAAGCGAACCTCACGGGGTTCCTTCCCGGCTACCGGGCGGGGTTCGCGGTCGGTGTCCAGTACCGCGACCAGTCGCTGACTTTCGCCTACGACACCGTCACACGGCAGGACGGCTTCGCGTTCCTCATCGGCAACGCCAATTTCGAGGCCGAGGATGACGTCTTCGCGGCCTACGGCGAGGTCTGGGTGCCCCTGTCAACGCGCCTCGAAGCCACCGGCGCGTTGCGCTACGAGAACTACGGCGAGGGCGTCGGCGACACCTTGGACCCGAAGGTCACGGTTCTCTACCGCGCGACGGATTCGCTCTCGGTACGCGGCTCGTTCAGCACCTCGTTCCGGGCACCGTCCCCGTTCCAGACCCGAGGCGTGCAGACGAACTTCACGAACATCGTCGACCACGACGGCTCCCGGACCTTCGCCGGTAGACGCACCCTGGGCGATCCGCAACTGCAGCCGGAGACTTCCCGCGCCTACAACGGGGGTTTGAGTTGGCAGACGGGAAACTGGGCATTGAATGCGGATCTCTGGCGCTACTCGTTCGAGGACGTGCTGCGGAAAGAGAACGCGCAGGCCATCGTCAACGCGAACCCGTTCGATTCCCGCGTGGAGCGCACGTCCGCCGGTACCATCGCCATCGTCAACGTCGCCTTCATCAACGCGGACCGCATCGAAACGACCGGTCTGGACCTGTCCGCCCGGGCCGACTTCGTCACCGCCCGCGGGACTCTTTCGGCGTGGGCCGAGGCGACCTGGCTCTTTGCCTACGACGTGACCAACGCCGGCGTCGAAATCGACGGGCTCGGCAAGCTCAACCGCGCCAACGTCGGGGCGCCGAATCAGCGGCTGCGCTTCGCCGGGGGCTTGGGTTGGACGCGTGACCGGCTTCGCCTCAACACCATGGTGCGGCACGTCGGCGCATACGAGGACGATGCCGGGGGCAGCATCGACGGATTCTCCACCCTCGATGCCAACGCAACGTGGTCGTTGGGAACGTGGCTGGTCCAGGCGTCGGAAACTTCCCTCACCGTGGGAGCGGCAAACGCGCTCGATGCGGATCCGCCCCACGTCAACATCGCCGGAAGCTACGATCCACGTTCCGCCGATCCCCGTGGTCGACGCGTGTACGTTAGGGTTCAGGCAACGCGCTAGCGCGTCTCGCGAGTACGCGAGCCGTCCAAGAGCGATCCCAACCGCTTTGACAAATGCAACCTGTGCGTGAACATCAGGGCTGCTCAAAGGAGTCTAGAGCCCGGATATCTCGCCAGTGGCCGCGATGATCGCCGTGCGGGCTAAAGTCCAGTTGTTCCTCGCATGCCTCGCCGCAACGTTGGGCGCAACGGCACCGGCGCTTGCACAGGACACCGACGGAGGAACGACCGCTGGCCCGTCGATCGAGGAGGTCGTGGTGGTGGGTTCGCTGATCCGACGGCGGGAGGTCTACGAGGGGCGGGCACCGGTGCAGACGCTTGGCGCGGCGCTGTTCGAGTCGGTGGGCGCCGCCCAAGGTGTCGACATCCTGCCAAGCCTCACCGCCAACACCGGCTCCTACCTTGCTACGCAGCAGAACTACCTGCAGGGCGTCGCACAGTTCAGCCTGCGCGGCGTGGGACTGTCGTCGACGCTGACGCTCATCAACGGTCGTCGAGCCGGGTTCGCGCCAGTCTCGAACGACGTGGGACAGAGTTTCTTCGACATCAACACGCTGCCCGTTCTCATGATCGAGCGCGTCGAGATTCTCCGCGACGGGGCTTCCGCGACGTACGGCTCCCAGGCGGTGGCCGGCGTCGCCAATATCGTCACGCGCAAGCGTTTCACGGGGCTCGAGCTCGCGGGCGGCTACCGGGACGCGACGAACCGCGCCTACGACCTCGGCTTCGCGTCAGGTTTCGAGACGGCGCGGGGCCACATCGGCCTCTACGGCGCATGGTACGAACAGGACGAGAACTTCCGCACCGAGTTCGACTGGATGATCCCCCGCGCCATCGACCCGGACGGCGACGGGGACATCGTGGAAGGTTCGTTCGACTCGGGACGCGGCTCGCCGGGTAGTTTCCGGCGCGCCGTCGTCAAGGCGGACGGAACCTACTCGCCTTACCAGGTCGACGGCCACGACGCCCCCCGCTTTCCGGATGCGGACTGCCTGGCCGGTGGCGGTTACCCGAGCGGCCCGCTATGCCGCATGGACTTCTCCGACCAGCGCACAATGATCGCCGCCGAGCGGCGGGCCCAGGTGTTCGCCGACGCCGAGTTTCATTTTGGCAGCGCTCGGACACTCTTCGGGGAAGTCGGGTACTCGGTCAACGAGGTGACCGACCGGGTGGGCAACATGCTGCTGTTCCGGGGCAACGTCGAGCGGACCAACGAGTTCTTCGTACCCGCGAACCACCCCTTCAATTTCTGGACCGATCCCGACGGGGACGGACTGCTCACCTACGTCGCGCCCACCGACTGGAATCCGGCGCTGCACGAGGCGGTACCGCTCGGCTACTTCGGCCGACCGCTCGGCGCCGAGGCGGCGGGAGAGAATTCGGGGGACGAGCTACGCCGGTTCGCGAGCCTTCGCGTGATGGTCGGACTCCAAACCGACCTGCCGGGCGGCTGGACCGGCGATGGCTACCTGACCCGGGCCCGGACGAACCTCGACGTCGGCTCCGAGCGCCACTGGAACGCCGCCGAGTTCGCCCGTGCGGTGGCGGACGGTCGATGGAACCCGTTCGGCACACGGCTGGTGACGCCGGATTTGGCAACGCCCAAGACGACAGCCGACGACGCGCTCAATCCGGCGCTCGCCGGTCGGCGCGCAGCCAACGACGCGGCGACGCTGGCCGCGTTCGAGAGCGTCAGAACGGAGAGCGCCCGCAGCGTGCAGGACGTCGCGGAGTTCGTGGCGACCGGCGAGGTCTTCAGTGGGCTCGCCCGGCCGGTGACGCTGGCGACCGGTGCGCAGTACCGGGAGCTCAAGTATCGCTTCCGACCGGACCCTCTGAACGCCGCCGGGGAGGGTCCGCAGCAGATCCGCGAGTTTCCGAGGGAGGCCGGCCAGCGGGTGTGGGCCGTGTTCGCGGAGAGCTTGGCGTACCTGGGCGACCGCGCCGAGTTGCAGCTCGCCGCACGCCACGAACGCTACGACCAAGCCGGCGGCTCGACAGACCCGAAGGTCGCCGGACGGTTCGCCGTCAGCGACCGGCTCTCGATGCGCGCCTCCTGGGGCACCTCTTTCCAGGCGCCGAGCGTGTTCCAGGCGGCGGGCAACACCAGTTCGCGCACGCTCACCGACCCGTTCCGGTTCGACGGCCAAGGTGTCGGGCGGTGCACGGTGGACGCTTCGGGCGCGATCATCAACCGCGGGGACAATTTCGCCGTCGCCACGGTGTTGCGGGGCGGCGGGCTCAGCCCCCAAAGCGCACGTTCGGCCAACGTGGGACTGCTGCTCACGCCCTTCGACAACTCGGCGCTGAGCGTCGACTACTGGACGCTCGACTACCGAGACGTCATCGCCCAGGGGCAGAGCTTTCAGGCTATCGTGGACGACGACTGCCGCGACGACGGGCGACCCGACGATGCCCGGATCGAGCGCGACTCCTCGGGACAACTGTCCGTGGTGTCCACCGACTACGAGAACGTCGGGGCGGTTCGAACCGCGGGCCTCGACCTCAACGCCCGCTACGATCTGGACACGCCGGCCGGCGAGTTCCGCGTCAGCGCAGACGCGACCCTAGTGACGCGTTTCGATGTGAATGCCGGCGGCGAGGGGTTCGTCGACCGCCTCGGCAGCCGCAATGACACCAACAGCTTCGCGCCCACCCCCGAACTGCGCCTCAACGTCGTTCTGGGATGGCGCCGGGGAGGGCACGAAGCCGGCCTGGCCGTCCGCTACGTGGACGCGTACAGCAACGACGAGGTCGCGTCGCACCCGGAGATCGCGTCCTGGACCACGCTGGACGTGAACTACGCGTATTCCGTCAGCCTGTTCGGCGGCGAGGCGACCTTCTACGTCGGTGCACGCAACCTGACGGACAGGGAACCGCCACCACTGCCGAGCGGACGCGAGGGCGTCCACCGCCACAACCTGCGGCCCGGCTTCGACGGGTTCGTCCACGACATCAAGGGACGTACGGTTTACGTGCGCTTCCGGTTCCGCGCACGGGATTGATGCAATCCTCGGAACCGTGGGGGACGGGCTTGCCCCGTCCCCGACGCGGTGAGCGGTGGTTCAAATCGGCGAACGGTAGACCGGCATCCCGGCCCAGAGCACCGGCGCAACCCCGTTGACTCGCCGCACCCATTCGTCGAGTATTACACCGGTAATGCAACCCGAGGGTGCGTCATTATGGACCCAATTGAATCCAGGATTACCTCCCAAGGCCAGGTCTCGATTCCTGTTCGTGTTCGACGCAAGCTCGGACTTGCGCCCGGATCGAAGATCGAGTGGTGTGAGCACGGCGACGCCGTGGTCGTTAGACGGGCATCGACCTTCACATCCCAAGACATCCACCACGCCGTGTTCTCCGATTCTCCAAGGCATCGAACCGTCGAAGATATGGACAACGGAATACGCAAGCACATCCGATCCAGGTATGCGCGCGGTTGACACGAGCGTATTGGTCAGGCTGATCGCCCGGGACGACGCGAGCCAGGTCGACGCCGCAGAGGCGTTCGTCGAGTCCGGTGCATGGGTGTCGCATATCGTGCTGGCGGAAACCGTCTGGGTCTTGGGATCCGTATACGGCTTGGACACGGCTCGCATCGCCCAGGCCATCGCAATGTTGCTAGAGCATGATCGGTTGGTTTTGCAGGACGGCGATGTCGTCCGCGCCGCCCTCCAAATGTTCCGGGACCAGTCCAAGGTGGGGTTCGCCGATTGCCTGATCGTGCAAGCCGCTCGCAAGGCCGGCCACCAACCGGTCGCGTCATTCGACCTCGCCATGTCCGGCCTACAGGGCGCGACGAACCTGTAGTCGTTGCGGTTCGGAGTGCTGGGGCACGTCGAGCGTCAACGTCTTGGAGTTCCACCGTTTTCTCGGAACCACACGCTCAGACCAGAATGCAAAGAACAACAACAATCGTCGCCTGTCTCCTCTGGCCCGCTTTTGCCATCGCGCAACAGACCGGACACATCGAAGGCACGGTGACCGTGCGCGATGGCCCGACCGCCGCCGGAATCCGCGTCGTGGCGGAAAGCGACACCATGCCAAGGCCCCGGGCAACGGTCACGGATGCCGCCGGACGTTATTCGCTGCCGCATTTGCTTCCCGGGTCTTACCGCGTGACCTTCGCATCATCCGGCGGAGCGAGACACACGCTGGCTGCCACGGTCCTGCTCGACCAAGCGACGGTGCTCAGTCTCGAACTGGATGGGCCGTCGACCGACGCCATCGAGGAGCTTATCGTCGTCGGTAAACGCGTTTCCCGCCGCGGCCAAGCATCGATTGCCAACGCGATCGGTGGCGCGGTCGTGCGTTCAGTGCCGCTCGGACCCGACTACCGCGACCTCGCGCGGCTCGCGCCCGGCGTTCAGGTCACCCAGGACCGGGTGCGCGGACCCTCCGCAGGCGGCAGCGGGCAGGACAACGTCTACCGCTTCGACGGCGTCGACGTGTCCCTGCCGATGTTCGGCACGCTCTCGGCGGAGCCCTCGAGCCACGACATCGATCAGCTCACCTTCGCGCGGGGCGGCACCAAGGCCGTGGGTTTCAACCGCAGCGGCGGGTTCTCGATGGACTCCACCTCGAAGTCCGGCAGCGACACGTTCAGCGCCGGCGTCCAATACGCCGTGGAGCCTCCGAGCCTGGTGGCCGACCGGCGAGGCGTACCGGGCTCGTTCAGTCGACAAGACACCGACCGGCAGCGCATCGTCCTGAACGCCGCGGGTCCGATCCTGCCTTCCCGGCTGTTCTTCTACGCCTCGTACTTCGAGCCCCGCGAAGACCGGACCAACAAGGACACGGCGTACGGCCCGGTCAAGGACTACGCCAACGAACGTCGCGAGTACTACACGCGGTTGACGTTCGCGCCGACGGACACCGTGATGCTGAACGCCGCATACCGTACATCCAACCGCGACGAGAACGGTGTCTCGGTCGGACCGCTCGACGGCGACTCGACGTCGCTGGGCGGGGCAGCGGAGCAGACCGTGGCGAGCTTCGACGGCGTCTGGCAACTCGGCCGGACCGAGCTGTCGTTACGATTCAACAGCTACGATCTCAGCGGTTCGTCCCGGCCCGACGTTGTGCTCTCGGTGCAGCCGAGCCTTTCCGGAACCCTCGACGTCGACAACCTGGATCGCATGGGGCACCTGCGCCTGCCGACGCTTGTGGACGGCGACGATGCCTTCAACGCGGCCGTGGCACCGCTCATCGAACGCTACGGCTACAACGACGCTGGCACGCGACGAGGCGGCGGTGCCGTGGGTGCCCATGCCCGGATCAACGACCAGGCGTTCCGTCGCCGGAGCGTCGAGTTCAACGTCGACCGCGAGTTCCAATGGGGAGCGATCACCCACGAGGTGCATGTTGGGGTGCAACGCACCGAAGGCCGCGAGCGCCTACGACGCCTGTCCAACGGCTGGGGATCGATCCAAGTGCCCGGCGGCGTCGACTTCGCAGAAGACGGGACACCCACCTTCTACGTCGCGACCGTGGAGCAGATGAGCCTCCGCCGTCCGGACGGCACCACGGTCGCACCCATCGACTCCCACACCAAGTCCTCCTCCATGGAGATCAACGACACCGTCGTGTGGAACGACGTCACCGTGGACATCGGCGTCCTGTTTAGCCAGGACGTGTTCTACGGTCAGGGCCTGCGCGCCGCCACCGGTACGGTGTCGGGTTTCGCACTGGCCCCGGGGCACCGGTATCGGATGGTCACCATCCGTTGGCAGGACATGGTGCAGCCGCGTCTCGGCGTTACTTGGAACTACAACGGCACGGACACCGTGTTCGCCAACTTCGCTCGCTACAACCCCGAGGCGAGTTCGCTAGCCCGGGCGGCGTCGTGGGATCGCAACACTCGCGCGTCGCTGCGCGTGTTGTTCGACGAGGCCGGTCGGGTGATCTCCAGCGAGCCGCATCCCGGGTCGTCCGGCAAGGTGTTCCAAGACGGTTTGAAGCCGAGGCGCATCGACGAGTGGACGCTCGGCACAACGCGCGAGCTAAGCGACGGGCTCACCCTCCGCAGCCACCTGCGCCGGCGCGAGGGATCGCGCTTCTGGGAGGACACGTGGAACGGGTCCCGGGGCTACGACAACGCACCGCCGCACATCGCCGCCCAAGGTCCGTACGTGCCCGGCTTGAATGCGATCCGCGCGGAGATCGGTGGATCGAGCTATGTCATCGCCGCGCTGGACGACGCCTATACACGCTACTGGGAGGTGGCGTTCGAGCTGGAATGGAGCGGCGCGCGGAGCTACCTCAACGCCTCCTACGTGTATAGCCGGTACACCGGCAACTTCGACCAGGACAACACCAGCGCCAACAACGACGCGAACCTGTTCATCGGCTCGTCGAACCTGGCCGACGGCTACGGCCGGCAACTATGGGATCACAAGGACGGCGTGCTTCGCGGCGACAGGCCGCACGTCCTGAAGGCGTTTGGCCACGTCAAGACGCCGTGGTCGGGGGGCAGCGTCGGCGCGTTTTTCGTCTATCAGTCCGGGCAACCGTGGGAAGCCTGGGATGCGACGGCATACGGGCTGCCCACGTACTTCTCGTCGACGATCCGCTATGCCGAGGAAGCCGGTAGCCGGCGCAGCCCAAGCCATTGGCAGCTGGATCTCCGCTATACCCATCGATTTCCTTTGCTCCTCGGCACCGAAGCCGAAGTCCGGATCGATTTATTCAACGTGTTCGACCGGCAGACCGGCTACAACGTCAACCCCGTGGTCCGGGACGCGACCTTCGGGGAACCACGCAGCTACTTCGACCCGCGGCGGGTCCAGGTGACCATCGGTTTGAACATCTGACCCGCGCCGGACGCCGGAGTCATCCGGTCAACGGATGCGTCCGAACGGGCGACCACAAGGGTCGCCCCTACGACGGCGGGTCCAGGCCATTTGCTTGGACATCTGAACCGCTCCGGACCGGAGTCGTAGGGGACGGGCTTGTCCCGTCCCGTTGATAGCGCCCCTTACCGGAGCGGGCGACCGCGCGCCCTGACGGGCGCGTTAGGGTCGCCCCTACGAGACAACCAGCCCGGTGCCGCCTCGGCGCGGGTCGCCGACGGCAAGGAAGCGACCATCGCGCTCGCCCGCGATGTGGACGCCACCGAAGAACAGGTTCGTTCGGCCCCAGTGTTCGATGTCGTCGAACGCGTCCTCGAGTGCGGACTCCGTTTCCGGTGAAAAGCCGCCTTCCAGGTTGAGCAGGTCGCCTTCCACATGCAATCGCGGCGCCGCGACGGCGGCTTCCGGCGACAAACCCGCCCGCACGAGATGGTCGATGGCCTGGACAATGGCGCTGCGGATCCGATTCGACCCCCCGGTACCCACGACCAGCCGTTGGTCCGCCTTCTCGACAAACGTCGGTGCCATCATCGATGCCAGGCGCGTGTCCGGCGTCCAGTTGTGGAAGCCCCCGGGATTGATGTCCTCTTCGCCGAGCATGTTGTTCAACGCGATCCCCGTTCCGGGAATGAAGCGGCCGCAACCCTCCCCGTTGGAGACTGTCATGGCCGCCATGTTGCCTTCGCAGTCCGCTACGCTGATGTGGGTCGTGCCCCGCCGAGCGTGGGCGCGTCCGCGCATCGCGTCCCGGTAGCGACCGATGAGTTCCGCGTCGAACTCAGCCGCCGTGCCCGACTCCAGACGGGCCTGGTTCGTCAAACGCATGGCGTCGGCGAGGTTCGCGATGCGCTGGGTTTCGGTCTCGGGCTCGGTGTCCTCAAGCAGGCCGAGGGTCAAGGCGACCAGCAGGCCGCCGGTGGACGGCAGGGGATTCGTTGCGATCTCGGCGCCGCGATAGCGCAGCACAAGCGGTTTGCGCCGAATCGTGCGATAGCTCGCGAGGTCTCCGCGACGGATCTGGCCCCCCGCGCGGCACAGCTGGACGAGGGCGGCGGCCATCTCGCCCGCATAGAAGACGTCGGCGCCTTCGTCGCGCAGGACATCGAAGGAATCCGCCAACTCGGGCTGGCGCAGGAGATCCCCTTCGCCCAAGGGGCGCCTGCCGCCCCCCGCGTACACGCCGCGGACATCCTCGTTGGCGCAGCAGATCGGGGCAACCGTGTCCAGCATGTACGCTTGGAGAGGTGTCACGCGAACCCCCGCACGAGCTGCGTCGATTGCCGGCTGCATCAGGCGGGCCAAGGGCAAGCGGCAAAGATCGGCGTGAATATCGAACAACCCGCGCACGTAGCCCGGCGTGGCGGCCGCGCCGACGCCGATGTGGAATTCCTGCCTGACCCCGCCGAAGTCCACCTCGACATCGTAGAAGTCGAGGGTGTCGGGCGCTTGCCTCGCCAACGGCGTCTGCACGAAGAAGTCGTAGACCACCGGATCGCCGCTTGCCGGGCGCGCGAGCAGAAACCCGCCCCCGGCAAGGGAGGCGAGGATGGGCTCGCACACGCAAGCGACGCACTGCGCCGCCACAACGGCATCGAAGGCGTTGCCACCGTCCTTGAGAACCTCGGCGGCGGCGGCAGCGGTTACCGGGTGGCCGCAGGCGACCGCGCCGAACCGACCCAAGGCATTCGCGGCGGCCATCACCGATCGACAGGCGTAGGTTTCGTCTCCGCCGGTGCGACAGGTTCAACACCAGGCACAGGCCATGCTTCGACCTGCTTGAGGAGCGCGTACTGAAGCGCCCGCAGTCCCTCGTCGAGCTTTGAGTCCCCTCTGTCGTCGGCGTAGACCGCGTCAAGCCTATCCGTGACTGTGTCCGCTCCCATGTTCGTCAGCCTATCGCGCACTTGAGTTGATCGACAAAGACCCTAGTGTCGGCGAAATAGCTCGGGTAGGCGTCGCGCAAGGTGTCGATCGACGCGACACGGACGAGCACGGTGTCGGCGCCGGGAAAGTGCTCGATTGCCGCTTCCACCTCCTCGAAGGCGAGTATGGCCTCCTCGCGCTCGTGCTCGGCGTATTCGTTCCAGCGTACGCGGGCAACGTCGTCCGGCATCGAATCGACGATGATGTGGAAATACTCCGCCTGGCCGTTTCGAACGTGCCCCTCTAGTACCCGCAGCGTCTCGCGATACCTCTCAAGCCTCGCCACCGCATCCAAGCGATGTGCGACCTTCGACAGTTCCTCGCGTAGCGCTTGTCGCGTCTTCGGTGTTTCCGGTACCAGCGGGCGGCCTTCGGCGAAGGCCATCTCGGAACCCATGAGGGCGAACAGGCGCAACCATCGCTCGTCACCCACACTCGACTTAAGGGCCTGGCCGGAGAACGTACCAACCGTCTCGACGGCAGTCGCCCAGACGTGCTGCAACCGGGAGCGAAGCTGGATTTCGATCCGCATTCCCTCGTAGACCGCTTGTTCTTCGCCTTGCGGTCGAAACCGGCTTACCAAGTGGACTCCGCGGTAGCCGCTGGCTCTCGGTTCGGCAATGTAGTCGTCGGAGTGGATCACCGCGTGCGGCGACGGCTTTCTGCCGTAGCGGCCCGTGATGCTTAGGACATCCGCGACCGACGGCAGGACGACTCGACATCCGCCGACGTCCTGCATTCTCCCGAGCCGCATGCTGCGGAACCGGCCAAGCTTGGCCTCGATGGAAGACAGGCGTTTCAGACGCGCGGCGACGATTGCGTCTTCGCCAAATTCCGCGACCCTCCGCTGCAGTTCCATGCGAATGCAGTCGAGAGGCAAACTGTGTGCGGCTCGCCAATTGTTGACGATCGAGCGCGCGTTACGCAGGTCATCCAGCGAACTCGACGGTGCAATCAGCGCGTCGCCCGCTGCGTTTACCTGCGTGCGGGAATAGAGCGGTTGGGGAGACGACGCCTCGGACGTTGCTTCAATGGGTCTCTCTGACATGGTGCCGGGGGCTCGGCAGTCCTCGACCTTGAAATCGGGAGTATCGCATGTTGAAGGGTTTGGCTCCCTCCTCGTGGTCGTCCCTCCTAGTTATGGTCGACACGCCTCGACGCCTTGGCGTAGACTCCAAATCGTTGTCGGGGAGCCTTCGGGCTGAGACGCCAGTCTTCGACGAGGACCGGGCGGACCCGCTGAACCTGATCCGGCTAGTACCGGCGTAGGGAACAATGCCCCCAACACAAGCGTTAACCAGCGGTGCGTGTCCATTGGCGCCGCCGCAGCAAAGGGGGCTTCGATGGCTTACGTTACCGACGATCTTTCCGCCACGGCACAGCTTGACCCTGAGATGCGCCGGCCGCTGACCAGTTCGCACAAGGTCAGCGTGACCGGGACCCGGCCGGGAGTCGACGTCAAGATGCGCGAGATCACCCTGTCGCCGACGCCGGTGCTTGGCAACGGCGGGCAGTCCCGCTTGGAGCCGAATGCACCGGTGCGCGTGTACGACACGTCGGGTCCGTACACGGATAGCGACGCCGAGATCGATATTCGGCGCGGCGTGCCGAGACTGCGGGAGGCCTGGATCGAAGCCCGCGGCGACACCGAGAAGCTCGATGCGTTCTCGTCCCGGTACACCCGCGAACGCAATGGCGACGAGAGCCTCGAGAAGCTGCGCTTCCGGGACATTCCCCTGCCGAGGCGCGCCAAGGCCGGCAGAAACGTCAGTCAGATGCACTACGCCCGCCAAGGCATCGTCACGCCCGAGATGGAGTACATCGCCATTCGCGAGAATCTCGCGAGGGCGAACCCGGACGCCGACTTCAGCCAGCACCGGGGCGAACACTTCGGAGCCCGCCTGCCGAAGGAGATCACGCCGGAGTTCGTGCGCGACGAAGTGGCGGCCGGGCGCGCCATCATCCCGTGCAACATCAACCACCCGGAGTCCGAGCCGATGATCATCGGCCGCAACTTCCTGGTGAAGGTGAACGCCAACATCGGCAACTCCGCCGTGACATCCAGCATCTCCGAAGAGGTCGAGAAGATGGTCTGGGGCACGCGCTGGGGCGCCGACACGGTGATGGACCTGTCCACCGGCAAGCACATCCACGAGACCCGGGAGTGGATCGTGCGCAACTCGCCGGTGCCCATCGGCACGGTGCCGATCTACCAGGCGCTGGAGAAGACCAAAGGTGTCGCCGAGGATCTCACCTGGGAGATCTTCCGGGACACGTTGATCGAGCAGGCGGAGCAGGGCGTCGACTACTTCACGATCCACGCCGGCGTGCTACTGCGCTACGTGCCGCTCACCGCCGAGCGGGTCACCGGCATCGTCAGCCGCGGCGGCTCGATCATGGCCAAGTGGTGTCTCGCGCACCACGAGGAGAGCTTCCTCTACACGCACTTCGAGGAAATCTGCGAAATCATGAAGGCCTACGACGTGTCGTTCTCCTTAGGCGACGGGCTGCGCCCCGGTTCGATCGCCGATGCCAACGATGCCGCGCAGTTCGGCGAGCTGGAAACGCTCGGCGAGCTCACCGAGATCGCGTGGAAGCACGATGTCCAGGCCATGATCGAGGGACCCGGCCATGTGCCGATGCAATTGATCAAGGAGAACATGGACAAGCAGCTCGAGGTCTGCAAGGAAGCGCCGTTCTATACGTTGGGGCCGCTTACCACCGACATCGCACCCGGCTACGACCACATCACGTCCGCCATCGGCGCCGCGCAGATCGGCTGGTACGGCTGCGCCATGCTCTGCTACGTGACGCCGAAGGAACACCTAGGGCTTCCCAACAAGGAGGATGTCCGGGAGGGCATCATGGCCTACAAGGTCGCCGCCCACGCCGCCGACCTCGCCAAGGGTCATCCCGGCGCGCAGATTCGGGACAACGCGGTCTCCAAGGCGCGCTTCGAGTTCCGCTGGGAGGATCAGTTCAACCTCGGGCTCGATCCCGACAAGGCACGCGAGTTCCACGACGAGACGCTGCCCAAGGACTCCGCAAAGGTCGCTCATTTCTGCTCGATGTGCGGGCCCAAGTTCTGCTCCATGAAGATCTCCCAGGAGGTTCGCGAGGCGGCCGGCGTCAACTCAGACCGGATCCGCATGGTCGATGTCGAGGCCGAGATGGCGCACAAGGCGGAGGAGTTCCGCGAGCAGGGGAGCGAGATATACCGGCGCGTATAGGGTTGGTAAGGATTTACTGACATGGACATCGCCATTGTCGGCGCCGGCCTGATGGGTCGGCTGCTTGGCTGGCGTCTGACCGAAGCGGGTCACCACGTGACGCTTTTCGAGCAGAGCGAGCCGGGCGAGCCCGGGAGTGCCGCCCATGTCGCCGCCGCGATGCTCGCGCCGATGAGCGAACTGCCCGACAGCGATCGCGCGGTCTTCGATATGGGCATGGCGAGCCTCAAGGTCTGGCCGGAATGGCTCGCCGCACTCGACGTACGCCATGGTTTCGACGGCGCCATCGCCGTGGCACACCGTACCGACCACGCCCTTCTCGAGACCTTCGAACGTGTCCTGCGCGCCCGTAGCGACGAACCGCCCAAGCGGCTCGACCGCGCCGGTTTGAGCGATCTCGAGCCTGGCCTGGCACCCGCGTTCAGTCGCGGCCTGTTGCTGCCCCGCGAAGGTTGGATCGACAACCGCGCCCTGCTGAGTGCACTGGAGGATCGGTGCGGCGAGATCCGCTACGCCCAGTGCGTCGACCTGGACGGCGATCCCCTCTGGAGCCGACGCCGGACGAGCTTCGACGCCTGCGTCGACTGTCGCGGCGCCGACGGCGACGAACCGGGTCTGCGCGGCGTACGGGGCGAGGCTGTTCGACTGCACGCACCTGAAGTCACGCTGCGGCGACCCATCCGGCTGATGCACCCCCGCTACCAGTTGTACATTGCGCCTCGTGGCGGCCATGAGTACGTGGTGGGGGCGACCCAGATCGAGAGCGATAGCCGCACCGGCGTCTCCGTGCGTAGCGCGCTTGAACTGCTGTCCGCCGCCTTCAGCCTCCACACCGGCTTCGCGGAGGCCGAAATCCTCGCCCTCGACGTGGGATTGCGCGCCGCCTTCGACGACAACGTGCCGCGGGTGTACTGGCGCGATGGCGTCCTTCGCGTCAACGGGCTCTACCGACACGGATTCCTCGCCGCCCCCGCCGTGGTCGCACAAGCGGTTCAGGCCATCGAACACCCGGAGTTGACCGGATGCACATCTCAGTCAATGGCCAGCTGACCGAGCTTAACGGCTCTGCCAAGAAAACGCCGCGGCTCGACCGGGTGCTCGTCGATCTCGGCTACCGGGACCGCAAGGTCGCCGTGGCGGTCAACGAGACGTTTGTGCCGCGCGCCGCGTGGGCGGACCGGCTCATCGAATCCGGCGACCGCTTGGACGTCGTGGCACCCATCCAGGGAGGCTGAGGGTGTCCCCGGATTCCTGGACCGTCTACGGCGAGGCACTGGGTAGCCGGCTGTTCCTTGGCACGGCGCGGTACCCGTCGCCAAAGGTCATGGCCGATGCCGTGGAAGCAAGCGGTGCCGAAGTGCTCACCGTCGGGATGCGTCGCCAAGCACCGAGCGAGGTCGGTGGTGGATCCTTCTGGGAACGCATAGCCGGACTTGGACGCAGGATCCTTCCCAACACCGCCGGCTGCCACACGGCGACCGAAGCGGTCACGCTTGCGGAAATGGCCCGGGAGATCTTCGGCACCGACTGGATCAAGCTCGAGGTCACCGGCGACGACTACAACCTGCAGCCCGATCCCTACGGGTTGATCGACGCCACCGCGCAGCTCGTCGAACGCGGTTTCAAGGTCTTCCCGTACAGCACGGACGATCTCGTCGTCTGCACACGTCTGCGCGACCTCGGCTGCGAAGTCGTCATGCCCTGGGGATCCCCCATCGGCACCGGCAAGGGGTTGCTCAATCCCTATGCGCTCGAGACCCTTCGCGCCCGTCTGCCGGACGTCTCGCTAGTCGTGGACGCCGGCATCGGGCTGCCGTCCCACGCCGCCCGGGCAATGGAACTCGGTTTCGACGGCGTGCTGTTGAATACGGCGGTGGCCCGCGCCGACGACCCCGTGGAAATGGCCAGCGCCTTCGCACACGCCGTGCAAGCCGGTCGCATCGCCTATCGAGCCGGCGCCATGGCCGAGTCGGAGACAGCCGAACCTTCGACGCCGGTGGTCGGAACCCCGTTCTGGCATGATCGCCGCGCCTGATTCGAATGTCCGAAACTGCGTGGACCATCGCGGGATCCGATAGCGGTGGCGGCGCCGGCGTCCAGGCGGACCTTCTCACTTTCCACGACTTCGGCCTGCATGGGGCGAGCGTCGTAACCTGCGTCACAGCCCAGAACACGACCGCGCTCACCGACAACCACGTCATTCCCGCCGCAACTGTCAGAGCACAGCTTGAAGCGCTGTGGGACGATCTCGCGCCGGCGGCGATCAAAATCGGTGCCTTGGGCAGTCCCGACAACGCGAGCGCCGTCCTAGAGTTCCTCAGTGCCTTGCCAAACGACGGTCGACCGTTCGTGGTATGGGACCCCGTGCGCTATGCCTCGGTTGGCGGCGCGCTTGGAGTACTGTCTGACGATACTATCGATGCGTTCCTACGGCACGTCGACGTGGTTACACCCAACGCGGAGGAACTCGCCGACACCTGGAACATCGATCCGCACAGCCCGGCGCAGGCGGCTAGATTGCTGAGGAACCGGGGTGCCGAACGGGTCTACCTGACCGGTGGCCATGGAAACACGCCCGGTGTTGACCATTGGGAGTCTGCCGAATGCAGTTTCGCCATCCGGGGGGACGCCCTGCCAGGTCGCGGTGCCCACGGCGGCGGGTGCAGCCTGTCCAGCGCGCTGGCAGCGGCCACGGTGCGCGAAGACGAGGAATCGGCCCCCGTGCTTGCGCACATGTACGTTCA
This sequence comes from Gammaproteobacteria bacterium, assembly GCA_009846005.1. Taxonomy (GTDB): domain Bacteria; phylum Pseudomonadota; class Gammaproteobacteria; order Pseudomonadales; family Azotimanducaceae; genus VXYL01. The sequence goes on from VXYL01000070.1 coordinate 381,354, forward strand.
CCAGGGACTGCGCGCCATCGCCAGTCGCGTCGGCAATCCCGGCGCGGGACGACCGCCCCTGCCGCACCTCGGCTGGCCGGGCGACGCCGAAGACTTGCCGAGGGTCGTGGACGCCGGTCGCGACATTGGTGCCACCTTTCCCCCGTTGTCACATCCCATCGGTCTATACGCCGTGGTCGGCAGCGTCGATTGGGTACGACGTTGCGTCGAGCTGCGCGTCGACACCGTGCAGCTGCGGGTCAAGGATTTGCCGGCACCCGCGCTTCGGCACGCCGTCGCGGAAAGTGTTGCTGCCACCGGAGGGTCGAGCACCCGCCTCTTCGTCAACGACTTCTGGCGCGAGGCGATCGACGCCGGCGCCTACGGCGTGCATCTTGGACAGGAGGATCTAACCGATGCCGACCTTCCTGCAATCGCCGCGGCCGGCCTCCGATTGGGTGTAAGCACGCACAGCTACTACGAGATCGCGCGCGCCCATGCAATTGCGCCGAGCTATGTCGCGATCGGCCCGATCTTCGCCACGACGACCAAGCCGATGAAGTTCGCACCGCAAGGCATCGCACGGCTTAGGCGTTGGGTGAACCTCCTCAAGCCACGCTATCCGCTCACTGCCATCGGCGGTATCGACGTCGAACGGGTATCCGGTGTTATGGCCTCGGGAGTCGGCAGCATCGCCGTGGTGCGCGCCATCACCGAAGCCGCTGACCCGGCCGTAGCGGTCGCCGACCTCCGCGCCGCAATGCACAGTGATCACGCCGACGTGCGCTAGGGACTGTGGCGATCCGCCGCGCCGAGAGTTAATCTGCGCGCGGCCTAGACGGATCGAGTCATGAAGATCCTCATCCTCGGTGCCGGTCAGACTGGCGGCACACTCGCCGAACACCTCGCCAACGAGGCCTTCGACATCACGCTCGTGGATCTGGACGGGGCGCGCCTCAAGGACCTGAAGGACCGCCTGGATATCCAGACGATCCACGGCCACGCCTCGCGTCCCGATACCTTGCGGGCCGCCGGCGCCGACGACGCCGACCTGTTGATCGCGGTGACCAACAGCGACGAGGTGAACATGGTCGCCTGCCAAGTGTGCTATTCCCTGTTCCAGACGCCTACCAAGATCGCCCGCATCCGATCCAACGAATACATCACCGGTTCCAACGGCGACGACGCGGACATTCGCTTCTTCAGCCGCGATCACATGCCGATCGATGTCCTGATCAATCCCGAGCGCGTCGTCATGGAGCAGATCAAGGAGCTGCTCGAGCATCCCGGGGCGCTCCAGGTGGTCGACTTCGCCGAGCGCCGTGTACAACTGGTTGCCATGCGGGCCTATCACGGCGGTCCGCTGGTACGCCAGCAACTGCGCTCGCTCCGGGAACACATCCCGAAGGTCGACACCAAGGTCGTGGCGATCTTCCGCGACGGTCGGCCCATCAACCCAACCGCGAAGACCGTCATCGAGGTGGACGACGAAGTGTTCTTCATCGCGCCGGCGAAGGACATAAACGCCGTGATGTCGGAATTCAAGCACGAAGAACGACCGAACAAGCGGGTCATCATCGCCGGCGGCGGCAATATTGGCCTGCAGCTGGCCCGGGCCATCCAGGACGACTTCAGCGTCAAGGTCGTCGAGTTCAGCGAGGCGCGGGCCGAACTGGTTGCCGAGCGGGTGACCAGCGGCGTGGTGATCCACGGCAACGCCACCGACCGCGACCTCCTAATCCAGGAGAACGTCCGCGATACCGATGCGTTCTGCGCCGTGACCAACGACGACGAAGTGAACGTGATGTCGTCCCTCCTCGCCAAGCGCCTGGGCGCACGACGGGTGATCTGCCTGATCGCGAAACCCGCCTATGTCGACCTGATGCAGGAGACCGAGATCGACATCGCCCTGTCACCCCAGTTGACGACGATCAGCTCGATCCTATCCCACGTCCGGCGCGGCGACGTGGCCCGCGTCCACAGCCTGCGCCGCGGCGCCGTCGAGGCGATGGAAGCGGTCGTTCATGGCGATGCGCGGCACAGCCGGGTCGTGGACCGCCGCATCGATCAGATCACGTTCCCCACCGGGGTAACCGTCGGTGCCATCCTGCGCGACGACGAGGTCATCGTGGCCAGCGACGACGCCGTCATTCGCAGCGAAGACCACGTCATCCTGTTCCTGGCCGACAAGACCCGGATCCGCGCCGTCGAGCGACTGTTCCAAGTGGGCTTGAGCTTCTTCTAGGACGCGCAAGCCGCACCATGCGCATCACCCCCATCCTGCGTGTCACCGGCGGTCTGCTGATGCTGTTCAGCGTGGCCCAACTCGTGCCCGTGGGGGTCGCGCTGATCTACAACGAGTCCACAATCACGCCGTTCCTCGCCGCGTTCGCCATCAGCTTTCTAGTCGGCGGCTTGCTGTGGGTTGCCGGCCGGGGCGAGATCGAGCTGCGCAGTCGCGACGGATTCCTGATCACCGTGCTGTTCTATCTCGGATTGGGTTTCACGGGCGCGGTCCCGTTCCTTCTCGCGCCGTCGGTCGGCGTAGCGTTCACCGACGGCGTCTTCGAGTCACTGTCGGGTCTGACCACCACCGGTGCCACGGTGCTTGCAGGGCTCGACGATCTGCCGCGGTCGGTGCTGCTATATCGTCAACTGCTGCAGTGGCTCGGGGGCATGGGCATCATCGTGCTGGCCGTAGCGGTCCTGCCGATGCTTGGCGTCGGCGGCATGCAGCTCTATCGCGCCGAGTCGCCGGGACCGGTCAAGGACACCAAGCTCACGCCGCGCATCGCACAAACGGCTAAGGCGCTCTGGTACCTGTACCTCGGGTTCACGGTGGCATGTGCGCTCGCGTACTACCTGGGCGGAATGAGCGTCTTCGATGCGATCTGCTACTCGTTCTCGACCGTCTCCATCGGCGGCTTCGCCCCCCACGATGCCAGCGTGGGGTATTTCGACAGCGTCGCCATCGAGTCCGTGGCGATCGTGTTCATGGTGCTCTCGGGAATGAGCTTCGCGCTCCACTTCACCGTGCTGGCCAAGCGCAGTTTCGCTCCCTATGCCCGGGACAACGAACTGCGTCTGTACATCTGTGCCCTCGGCACCGTCGCCGCAATCGTCATCGGCGTCCTGTTGCTTGATGGCATGGCCCCGTCCCAGTCCATTCGCGAAGGCCTCTTCCAGGCCGTATCGATCGCCACCACCACCGGATTCACGACGACGGATCACAGCGCCTGGCCAATGCTCGCACCCGTGCTGATGATCTTCGCCGCGTTCGCCGGCGGCTGCGCCGGTTCCACGGCTGGCGGGCTGAAGATGTACCGGGTGCTGCTGATCTACCGACAGGGCATACGGGAGATCCGGCGCCTGATTCACCCGAACGGCATCTTCCACATCAAACTCGGCGAGCAACTCGTACCCGACCGGGTCGTCGACGCCGTGTGGGGCTTCTTCGCCGTCTATCTGATCGTGTTCGTGACCATGGTCTGCATACTGCTCGGTGTATCGGACTTAGATTTCCTCACCGCATTCTCGGCGGTCGCGGCCAATCTCAACAATCTGGGGCCCGGGCTTGGCGACGCCGCCGCGAACTACCAAGCCCTCCCGCCGGCCACGAAGTGGGTCCTCATGCTCGCCATGGTTCTCGGCCGACTGGAGATATTCACTTTGCTCGTGGTGCTGACACCCGAATACTGGCGAGGTTGACCGAGCGCGGCGTTCGATGTTGGCCCTGCGATCTTTCGTCTTCTACGTTGGCTACGTGGTCTGGTCGGCGACGTGGTCTTCCTTGTCGGTGCTCGTCGGCTGGACGCTGCCGCTGAAGCGCCGCTACGAGTTCGTCATCGGCGGATGGACACGGCCCGCCCTGCTCTGGCTTGCGGCGACCTGCGGGATTCGCTGGCGGGTGTCCGGACGGGAGCACATCCCATCCGGTCCATGCATCTTTCTCGTCAAGCACCAGAGCAATTGGGAGACGCTTTGGACACAGACCCTCGTCGCTCCGCAGACAACGCTGATCAAGCGCGAACTGCTACGGATACCCCTATGGGGCTGGGCGTTCGCCATGGTGAAGCCCATCGCCATCGACCGTTCGAATCCGCGTACCGCCCTGCGCCAACTCATCGAGCAGGGTAAGGACCGACTTGCCCGCGGGATGTACGTAACGCTGTTCCCGGAAGGAACCCGCCTGGCACCGGGCACGCCCAGCAAGTTCTATCGTGGTGGTGCGGCGCTCGCGGCAGCGACCGGCCTGCCCGTCGTGGTCATCGCGCACAACGCCGGCCATTTCTGGCCTGCGCGGCGATTCATCAAGTACCCCGGCACAATCCACGTAGAGATCTCCAAGCCGTTCCCCACCGACGGAAAAACATCCAAAGAAATCAATGCATTATGTGAAGATTGGATGAGCCGGACGATGGCTCGGCTGGAGTCAGTTTGAACCTCAGAGAGAGCGACGGTATTGCGCCCGTCCTCCGGCCGCGCCTTGGGCCCACCAAGAAGTGGCGACCATGTCCAACGGGCGACCGCGCGCCCTTAAGGCGCGATGGGGGGTCGCCCCTACACGTCGAGGTTCGCGACGGCCAGCGCGTTGCTCTTAATGAAATCGCGACGGGGTTCCACCTGTTCTCCCATGAGTGTGGTGAACATCTGGTCCGCCGCGATCGCATCATCCACCGTGACGCGCCACATCTGTCGAGCCTGAGGATCCATGGTGGTATCCCAGAGCTCCTCGGCGTCCATCTCGCCAAGTCCCTTGTAGCGCTGGATGCCAATCCCGCGATGGGCTTCGTCGAGCATCCACGTCAATGCTTCGACAAAGGTTGACACTCGCCGCTCTCGCTCGCCGCGTGCGACGAATGCGCCATCCTGCAGTAGGTCCTCGAAGACCGCGGCCATCTTCTTGACCGCGTCGTACTCGCCGGAAGCGAAGAAGTCGTAGTCTAGCGTGGCGGACTCGGCAACACCGTGGTTCTGCCAACTGATCTTCGGACAGAAGACGTGGTGCTCCCGGTCTCCCTGCAGTTCGACCGTGAAGTCCGTGTCCGTCGGCAAGACCTCTGCATATTCCTCGATCCACGCGGCCATGCGATCACGGTTGACCAAGTCGTCAAGAGAAAGTGACGGCGCATCGATCAACGCCTTGGTCAACTCCGCGGGGTACACGCGGTGTAGTGCATCCAGGCGCGCCACTACGTCCAGGTACGAGCGGGCGATCCGCTCCAGCACGGCGTCGTCGATAGGCGGAGTGTCCGACGCCACGTGCAGCCTGGACCCCTCGAGACCCGCTTGCAGGAAATACGCATCCAACTCCTCATCGTCCTTGAGGTAGCGCTCCTGGCGAGACTTGCTGACCTTGTAGAGCGGCGGAAGGGCGATGAATACGTGCCCGGCATCGATCAGCTCCCGCATGTGCCGGAAAAAAAACGTCAGCAACAGCGTGCGGATGTGGGAACCGTCCACATCCGCGTCCGTCATGATGATGACGCGATGATAGCGAAGCTTCTCGATCTCGAAATCACCGCGTCCGATGCCGCACCCGAGAGCCGTAACAAGCGTGCCCACCTCGGCCGACGAGAGCATCTTGTCGAAGCGAGCCTTCTCGACATTCAGGATCTTGCCCTTCAACGGCAAGATGGCCTGCGTGCGCCGGTCGCGGCCTTGCTTGGCCGAGCCGCCTGCGGAGTCGCCCTCGACCAGAAATACCTCCGACAGAGCCGGATCCTTTTCCTGGCAGTCGGCGAGCTTGCCCGGCAGCCCGGCAATGTCTAGCGCGCCCGATCGGCGGCTCATCTCCCGGGCCTTGCGCGCCGCCTCTCTGGCTCGGGCCGCGTCGATTATTTTGCTGACCACCTGCTTGGCGTCCTGTGGGTGTTCATCGAGATAGGCCGTCAGATAACGGCCGAGATCCTGTTCCACAGCGGGTTTCACCTCGCTGGACACCAGCTTGTCCTTTGTTTGCGAGGAGAACTTCGGATCCGGCACCTTGACTGAAACGACGCCGGTGAGGCCCTCCCGGGAATCGTCGCCGGTGGTGGCAATCTGCGCCTTCTTGGCGAATCCCTCCCGCTCCATGTAGGCGTTGAGGGTACGCGTCATCGCGGCGCGGAACCCCGCGAGGTGGGTACCGCCATCGGATTGCGGAATGTTGTTGGTGTAGGCAAAGACCTGCTCCTGATAGCCGTCGTTCCACTGCAGCGCTACTTCCACCGCAATGCCGTCCTCACGCAGGTTGGAGAAGTGGAAGATCTCGTTCAGGGTGGTCTTGTTGCGGTTGAGGTAGCCGACGAACGCCTTCAGGCCCCCCTCGTAGAAGAACCGCTCCTTCTTGCCTGTCCGCTCGTCGTTCAAGCGGATGGACACGCCCGCGTTGAGGAAGGCCAGTTCCCGCATTTTTTTGGCCAAGACGTCGTACTGGAACTCGATGTTGGAGAAGGTCTCCCGGGACGGCTTGAAGTAGCACTCCGTGCCGCGGGAATCGGTCTCTCCAACAACGGCAAGGGCCCCCCGTGGCTCACCATGGCTGTACATCTGCTGATAGACCAGACCCTCCCGGCGCACAACCAACCGAAATGTCTCGGACAGCGCATTGACAACAGAAGCGCCGACACCGTGCAGGCCGCCGGAAACTTTGTACGAACTGCTGTCGAATTTTCCGCCGGCATGCAACTGGGTCAGGATGACCTCGGCCGCCGACTTCCCTTCCTCTTCGTGCAGGTCGACCGGCATCCCACGTCCGTTGTCACGCACGGTAACGGACTCACCGGGATGAATGACGACGTCGATTTCGTCGCAATGGCCCGCGAGCGCCTCGTCGATCGCATTGTCGACGAGTTCTTGCACCATGTGATGCAGCCCCGTGCCGTCGTCCGTGTCGCCGATGTACATCCCAGGGCGTTTGCGAACCGCCTCCAGACCCTTCAGGACCTTGATGCTCCGCGAATCGTATGTATCTTCCCCCAACTGCGCCGGGTCGTCGCCAGCCGCATCGTCGAGGTTGTTCTGGTCGTCTGTCATCTACTGACCCGCCTCGGTTCGTTCGATACCGGCGTATGTCATGCCTATTCGAAATGCCCCTGTTTCACGTGAAACATGCGACCTCCGCCAAATCCCATCAGGATCTCGCCGATCGCTCCTTCGGTGGAAGTTGCGACGATCTGACAATCCATGTCCTCCAGCTGGCGGTAGTACCGTTCGTTGTGCTCCTCATCGAGTTCAGCCCCGAGATCGTCGATGAGAAACAGCGATCGTTTGCCCGCAACTGCCAAGTCCTTCGCTTGCCCCATATGCAGCGCACTCGCGACGGCCTTTCCCTGGCCCCGGGAGAGCACTTGGGCAGCGCTTTCGGACCCGCAGGTGATGCGAACATCCGCTCGATGCGGCCCGCTAAGCGTGGTGCCCAATTTTACATCGCGATCCACCTGCTGGCCTAGCACTTCCGCGAAACTATCTGCCTTCCAGCCCGGCAAATATTCGCACTCCACCTCGAGATCGGGATCCAGCGTCGCTAGGGAAACTGCTACTTGTGCCATCACGCGATCGAAGTACCGTCCGCGCGCCTCCGCGACGGCTTCACCAAGTTCGGCAACCTGCTCGGTCCACACCGGAAGCGTTTTCAGGTCCGCGGCACGCAACACCACGTTCCGCTGTCTCAGCGCGCGCAAATATCCGCCCAGAACCCGTGCGTAGTCCTGTTCCACGTGAAACACACCCCAATCCAACCACTGCCTCCGGCCCGCGGGACCGCCAAACACCAACTCCGGCAAGTCTGGCAACAACAATTGGATGGGTAGTAGCGAGGCAACCCGAGACGTCTGTCGAACGAGCTGACCATCCCTTCGGAGTTCCAGCCGCCCCCTTCTCTCCCGCGCATAGCCTAAGCGCACACTGCCGAGCCGCTCGTCCGCCAATAGAGCGGCGACCGCCATCTTTTCCTCACCATGGCGGATAATCTGGTCCGCGCGAGTCGTCCGAAACGAACGGCCCCGTACAACAAGGTGTAAAGCCTCCAAGGCGGATGTCTTGCCCGCCCCGTTGGGCCCCGCGAGCAGGTTTGCCCGCGGGTGGAGATGGAGCCTAGCGGAGTCGATGTTGCGGACGTTGCCGATGTCGATCCGTTCAACGATCATCGAGCGGATTGCCCGGGCTGGAAGGCGGACGGTAAGTAGGCCGATTCCTCTATCGGAACGGCGTCCGGCGGCCTATTGGCGCCTTGGCATCACGAGGTAGAGCGAGTCCTCATCGCCAGCGGCCTCGATCTTCGCGATCTTGTTGTCTTCCGGGAAAGACATCTCTACTGCTTCGGCATCGACGGCGTTGAGGACGTCCTGAACATAGCTGGCATTGAAGTTGATCTCCATCGCATCGCCGTCATAGTCGACGGGCACCACTTCCTCGGACTCCTCCTGTTCGTTGTTTGCCGCTCGGATAGTCAAGTGTTCACCTTCGACCTGGAAACCGACGATGTTGGACACGATGGCGGCTCGCTGCAGGGCCCGGCGCAGCGTTTCCCGATCACTCGTGATGGATCGGCTGATGTTGCGTGGGATCAGCCCTTCGTAGGGTGGGAATTGCCCCTCGACCAGCCGTGTAGTTAGTGTGTACTCACCTTGTGTAGCCCGCAAATGTGTGCGTCCTAAGGAGAATTCCACGTCCAAGTCACTATCGGCAATGAGCCGTTCGAGGTCTTGGATGCGCTTGCGGGGAACGATGGCGCGCAGTCTATCCACGCCCTCCGCACCCCGGTCAAGGGTGTGCATTGCCATCCGCGCGCCATCGGTCGCGACGGCGCGCAGGTTCGTGCCCGTGATCTCGAGCAGGAGACCCCTGAGAAAGTAGCGAATGTCCTGATTGGCCATCGCGAAGCTGGTCCGCGCCAGCAGTTTCTGCACCTCGACTCGCGGCAGCGTGATACTCACGTCGCTGTCGGCGGACTCGAAAGGGACATACTCCTCCGCGGAAACGGTCGACAACTGGAAGCGGCTCCTGCCCGATCGCACCGCGACCCGCTCGCCTTCCACCGAGAACGTCACCTCGGCGCTCTCCGGCAACGACCGCCAAATCTCGGCGAGTTTCTGTGCCGGGACAGTCGTAGCCGCGGACTCGCCCTGCTCAACCTCGACACCTTCCGTCAGTTCGACCACCAGTTCGACTTCGCGATCGGTGCCGCGCAAGGTCAGGCCGTTGTCGTCCGTCTGCACCAGGATATTCGAAAGCACCGGAAGGGTATGACGCCGTTCAATCACCCCGTTCAGAATCTGGAGCGGGCGAAGCAGGGTCTCTCGATTCGTTCGGAATTTCATTCATCGCTCCTCAGTTGACGGCGGCTCCCGTCACGCCCCGGTCGACCGGAACGGTCAATGGGTCAGCAAGCGCGAGAGGATCTTGTAGTCCTCCGCGATATCGGTACTGCTTTCCCGAAGAGCGTTGATTCTACGATAGGCGTGGAGCACGGTTGTATGGTCGCGGCCGCCAAACTTCTCGCCGATGTCGGGCAGCGAGTTCTTCGTGAACTCCTTGGCCAGGCACATGGCGATCTGCCGGGGTCGGGCAACCGTCCTGTTCCGCCGCTTCGACAACAGGTCGGACACCTTCATGTTGAAGTAGTCGGCCACGACCTTCTGGATGGTCTCGACCGTCACTTGGCGCCCGTGGATGGCGAGAAGATCGTGCAGCGCCCGCTTCACGAGGTCGATGGACACCGCCGAGCGGCGGAATCGCGCGTGTGCGATGACGCGCTGCAGTGCGCCTTCTAGCTCGCGCACGTTCGAGCGAATGTTCTCGGCGATGTGGAACGCCACGTCGTCGGGAACCTCGATTCCCTCGGCTTCCCCTTTCTTCTTGAGAATCGCAACCCTGGTTTCAAGTTCGGGCGGTTCGACCTCTGCCGTCAGGCCGCCGACGAAACGCGACTTCAGTCGTTCCTCCAGGCCATCGATCTCCGTGGGGTACTTGTCGCACGTGAGCACCATCTGGTGATTCTGCTCAACCACGGCGTTGAACACATGGAAGAACTCCTCTTGGGAGCGCAGCTTGTTGGCGAAGAATTGAATGTCGTCGATCAAAAGGACATCCATGGAACTGTAGTACTGCATGGTCTGCCGGATCGTGCCGGTGCCGATTCCCCGGACCATGTCGTTCACGAACGCCTGCGAGTGCAGGTACACGACGTTCGCCCCCGGCGACTTGATCAGCACTTCGTTGCCGACGGCATGCATGAGATGCGTCTTGCCGAGCCCCACGCCGCCGTAGAGCAGAAGCGGGTTGTAGGACCGTCCGACGTTGGTCGCCACCTGCTGGGCAGCCGCCTTGGCAACCTCGTTGGACTTCCCTTCCACGTAGTTCGCAAACACGTGCGAACGGTCGATGTTCGGCTCCCGGGTATCCCGCGACCCCTTCCTCGCCCGCTCGACCCGGAGCGGGGAACCCGCAGATCTTTCCCGGCTTCCGACCGTTAGCTCAAGCTCCTGGATGTCGGCGTGCTCGTCGAGCTCGAACAGATGCCACACCAAGGGAAGGTGTTCGTCTCGGACCTGCTTCTTGACGTGGTCGTTGGGGGCCAAGACGACCAGCTTGGCACCTTCTAGGCGCACCTGCAGGGGTCGAATGAAGGTATTGAATTGACGAGACGTGAGTTCCTCTTCGAGTCTGGCCAAGCATTTGCGCCACACCGGAGGGACCCCATCGGAATCCTCCGGCTCATCCACCCAACTCGGCATGCGCCCCCTGGATTATCGTTAATCTCGTCGCCACAGCGAGCCCAACGAACTCGACGAATCGAGGGGTCATTCTAATGACACATTGGCGCTCTTGGCTATGCGTTTCGCGCCGAAAAACCGATGTTTTCCTCGTTCTCTTGGCAATTCAAGAACTTAACGTCCCGGCCTCAGAATAGGCCTAATCAGCCCGCCTGTGCGTAAGCTGTGGACATCGTGTAGGACATGCCGGAGAGGCTCCTCGGGCACCCACTGCCCGCCCCGACACCCCCCGGCTGTGCCCACGGTGTCAACTCGGTGTGCACAACATGGCGTGTAGGAAATCTGCCATCGATTCCGTAGGTTGATGTCCACTTGCACAGTAAGCCGATACCCCAACAACAACGACAAGATTGCCTATCTAAGTAGCAGTAGTTGATATTGGATCCATGCATAACTGTGCTCACTGAGTCCCCGAGCCGTTCACGTTGACACCAATCTTGCCGCGCCTCTACAATCGCGCCCCCTTCGAAAACCTCGTGCGTTTGCCGCCGACCAAGGTTCCCCCAAGCCATGAAACGGACCTACCAGCCGAGTGTGATCAAGCGCAAGCGAACCCATGGGTTCCGGGCACGCATGGCGACCAAGAACGGTCGCAAGGTGCTGAACGCGCGACGCGCCAAGGGCCGCAAGAGACTGTCGGTCTGAGCCGCCGGATGGCCGGTGGACTTCAGGCGTGACTTCGGCCGCGCGAGGCGCCTGCTCCGCAAGAAACAGTTTGACGATGTTCTGCGCCGTGCGTCGGTCCGCACAGGTCGAGGGCCATTGCGGCTGGCGGCTAGAGACAACGAACTTGAAATGGCGCGCTTAGGCCTCATCGTTGGTAAACGGATGCTGCCGCGGGCGGTGGATCGCAACCGGGCGAAGCGAGTGATCAGAGAATCGTTCCGTCAAGCAGGCGGACTACCCGCGATGGACATCGTTGTTCGTGTTGCGGTTCCCGCCGCTGCAATTACGGTTGCGGACGCGGACCGACTGTTCCGTGCGTTGGCGGAAATCGTCGACCGCCGGCGGCGATTGCAGAATCCTCATGTCGGGTGAGGCGTCGCAGTGGCCGCAGGTGCCGAGACGTGTCCTGATCGGAGCGGTTGAGGCCTACCGACGTTACATCAGTCCGTGTCTGGGCAGGCATTGCCGGTTCCACCCCACCTGCTCGAGGTACGCCATCGAGGCCTTCGCACGGCACGGTGTCTTGAGAGGCGCTGCGTTGGCGGTCCGGCGCCTCATTCGTTGCCATCCGTTTCACCCGGGTGGCGTGGATCCCGTCCCGGCGAAGGGAACCGGAGCGCGCGATGCTGTCGAGTGAGGTTCAACGCATCGTCCTGTTGGTGGGCCTGGGCATCTTGGGGTGGCTGCTGGTGTACACCTGGACCCAGGACTTCGGACCGCGTGTGCAGGACGCTCCGCCTCGACAGGAAGCACCGCTGACCGAACGCAGCGGCGAACCGCCAATCGCGGAGTTTCCCGAAGCCGAACCTCGCCATGATGTTGCCGATGTGCCCGCAGAGAGTATCTCGGCGCCGGTCCGGGACGACGACGTACCCGTCGACCTGGCATCTCCCGAGGAAACGGCGCCGGCGCCGGTCTTCGAGGATCCGGACCGTTTGCTGCGCGTGCGCACACCCGTCCACGATGTATGGATAGATCGTCTCGGCGGCGACATCGTGAAGTTGGCGCTGCCGAAATTCCCCAAGGCGGTGGGCAGCGATGAGAGAGTGACGCTTCTGGATAGGCGGTACGATCATGTCTACGTCGCCCAGAGCGGGCTGATCGGCGCGGACGGCACGGACAGGAATGGTAGGCCGCTTTACGCGACCCGCAGCGACGAGTACGTCCTCGAGGAAGGCGAACTCGAAGTGGAGCTGCGCCACGAGTCGAACGGCGTGGCGCTGACCAAGCGCTACACCTTCCGCGCTGACGACTACCTCATTGCCGTTGACCAGGATGTCGACAACAGCTCGGGGGAAGCCTTCGAAGCCCAGGCGTTCGCGCAGTTGAAGCGCGATGCATCCAGACCGGAAGACTCGGGCGTGCCGTTCGGTCCGCGCCCCTACGTCGGGGCCGCGTTCACGACGCCGGAGGACCGCTACCACAAGATCGATTTTGAGGATCTCGACGACGGCACCTTCCGGGTGGAGGCGGAAGGTGGCTGGGCCGCGGTGCTGCAGCACTATTTCGTGAGCGCGTGGGTAGGTACACCGGGCGAAGTGAACGCTTACTACGGTCGCAGGCTAAATGACGGCAACTATGCGGTGGGTTTCGTGGGTCCCCGATTCGTGGTGCCGGCGGACCAACTGGCGAGCGTCAGCGCCGGGCTCTATGCCGGTCCCAAGGATCAACGCCGCTTGGAGGAGATCGCGCCCCATCTGAACCTGACCGTGGACTACGGATTCCTCTGGTGGATGTCCGTGCCGCTGTTCCACGTCCTCGATGCCATCCACTCGGTGGTGGGCAATTGGGGCGTAGCCATCATCCTGCTGACATTATGCGTCAAGTTGCTGCTCTACCCGCTCGCATCGGCTAGCTACCGTTCCATGGCCAAGATGAAGAAGGTCATGCCGCAGGTGAAGCGGCTCCAAGAGCGTTATTCCGACAACCGTCAGAAGCTCTCCCAGGAAATGATGGCGCTCTACAAGAAGGAGGGGGCGAATCCCCTGGGAGGATGTTTGCCGCTCCTTGTCCAAATGCCGGTGTTCCTGGCGTTGTACTGGGTGCTGATCGAAAGCGTTGAACTTCGGCAAGCACCTTTTGTGTTGTGGATCAAGGATTTGGCGGCCATGGACCCGTTCTTCGTCCTGCCGTTGCTCTACGGTGTGTCGTTCTATGTGATGCAGCTTCTGAACCCGCCGCCTCCGGATCCGATGCAGGCCAAGGTCATGAAGGCCATGCCGATCGTGTTCACGGCCCTCTTCGTCTTCTTCCCAGCGGGGTTGGTACTCTACTGGCTGGTCAACAACCTGCTGTCGCTTCTGCAGCAGTGGTATATCACCCGCAAGATCGAGAGGGCCTCCGCCTAGGGGGTGGCTCGGGCTGGGGGAGAACGCGACGCCCCGCACGCGACGGCATTTGTGATGCTAGCCCGCGAAATGATCGCCGCCATCGCGACGCCCCCAGGCCGCGGGGGCATCGGCATCGTGCGGATATCCGGGACCGGTCTCGAGGCCATGTTGCGCGGCCTCGTGGGGCGCGTTCCAGCACCTAGGATGGCGGAGTTGTCGGACTTCTGTGACGCCGATGGCACCGCCATCGACCGGGGCATCGTCATCTACTTTCCGTCCCCTCGATCGATGACCGGCGAAGACGTCGTCGAGCTGCAGGGACACGGGGGTCCGGTGGTGATGGACGCCCTGCTGGAGCGGGCCTGCCAGCTGGGCGCGAGGATCGCACGACCCGGGGAGTTCACCGAGCGGGCATTCCTCAACGACAAGATCGACCTCGCCCAGGCGGAAGCCGTCGCGGATTTGATCGACAGCGCCTCGACGCGGGCGGCCCGAGCCGCGATGCGCTCGCTCGACGGCGAGTTCTCGGCCCGGGTGACGGAGATCGACCGGGCCGTGCTCGATCTGCGCGTCTTCCTCGAGGCGGCCATCGACTTTGCGGAAGAGGAGATCGACTTCCTGGCCGACTCGGATGCCGTCGAGAGAATACGGGCGGTCGAGGGGCGGATCGAGCGTCTCGCCATCGAATCTCGCCGGGGCGAAGCCTTGCGCGAAGGCCTCGACGTGGTGATTGCCGGCCAGCCCAACGCGGGCAAGTCGAGCCTCTTGAACCGGTTGCTTGCCGAGAATCGCGCCATCGTTACGGATGTGCCGGGAACGACACGGGATCTGTTGCGGGCGGATATCGAGATCGAAGGCGTGCCGATTCGCCTGACGGACACCGCGGGACTGCGCGCCGGCGGGGGTCGGGTTGAGACGATCGGAGTCGAGAGGGCCCGCACGGCGATTGCTCAGGCCGATCTGGTTCTCGCAGTTGAGGATGCGACAGCCGTGGCGCCGGGGGGCACAACGGCATCCGAATCCCTAGGCGATGTCGCGGCGAGTCGGATCCGGGTGCGGAACAAGGTCGACCTCACGGGCGAGAAACCCGGTGACGGTGGGGGGGTGATTCGGATCTCGGCACTCAAAGGCGACGGCGTCGATGTCCTGCGGGCGGTGATCGCCAAAATTGCGGGCGTGGCACCTGGCGAGGGCGCCTACCTGGCGCGCAAGCGTCACCTCAACGCGCTTCGCGCGGCCTCGGATCGGTGTGCGGCAGCACGCGAACGCTTGAGCGAAGGCTTCGGGGACTTGGCTGCCGAGGAACTGCGCCAGGTACAAGCCCATCTTGGCGACATCGTCGGCACCACAACCGTTGACGATCTACTCGGAGAGATATTCAGCACGTTCTGCATCGGGAAGTAGACCGGCGGGCGTATAATCCGCCGCCGCATTCTCGTCGCGCGCCGGACCAATGGACCATCCGCAACAGTTCGACGTAATCGTGATCGGGGGCGGCCACGCCGGCACCGAGGCCGCGCTCGCCTCGGCTCGGGTGGGCGCGAACACGCTCTTGTTGACGCAGAGCATCGAAACCATCGGCCAGATGTCCTGCAACCCCGCCATCGGCGGCATCGGCAAGTCGCACCTGGTGCGGGAGATCGACGCCTTGGGCGGCGCGATGGCCCAGGCGACCGATCGGGCCGGCATCCAGTTCCGTACCCTGAATTCGCGCAAGGGGCCGGCCGTGCGCGCGACCCGGGCCCAAGCCGACCGCGTGCTCTACCGAAACGCGATCCGCTCCGCGGTAGAGCACTGCGACAACCTTGCGGTGTTCCAGCAGTCCGTCGTCGACCTCGATATCGAAGGCGATCGGGTTCGCGGCGTCGTTACCCAGATGGGGTTGCGTTTCGAAGCCCGCTGCGTCGTCCTGACGACGGGCACCTTTCTCGGCGGCCGGATTCACGTCGGGCTTCAGCATCAACCCGGTGGCCGTGCCGGCGATGCGCCCTCCAACGCGCTGGCGGAGCGCCTGCGTGCGCTGCCGTTGCGTGTCGATCGCCTGAAGACGGGTACGCCGCCGCGCATCGATGGGCGAACCGTGGACTTCGGCGTCATGGAGGTCCAGTCGAGCGAGGAACCCCGCCCGACCATGTCGATGTTGTCGACACCGGATGTCCATCCGCGCCAAGTGCCGTGCCATATCACCCATACGAATGCGCGTACGCACGAGATCATTCGCTCGGCGCTTGATCGTTCGCCCATGTTCACCGGGGCGATCGAAGGAGTGGGCCCGCGTTACTGCCCCTCCATCGAGGACAAGGTGGTGCGTTTCGCCGAGCGGCCCGCGCACCAGGTTTTCGTAGAGCCGGAAGGGCTGGAGACCCACGAGCTTTATCCGAACGGCATCTCGACGAGCCTGCCCTTCGATGTGCAGTTGGACGCGGTGCGTAGCATCGCCGGCTTCGAGGGTGCCCATGTCACGCGGCCCGGTTATGCCATCGAATACGACTTCTTCGACCCCCGCGACCTCGATCCATCGCTCCAGACGCGCTGCATCGAAGGCCTCTATTTTGCCGGGCAGATCAACGGAACGACCGGCTACGAGGAAGCTGCGGCGCAGGGTTTGTTGGCCGGGCTCAACGCGGCCCGCGCAGTTGCGGGAGAAGATCCGTGGTGTCCGGAACGCTACGAGGCGTATATCGGCGTGCTGGTCGACGACCTCGTCACCCTTGGGGTCACGGAACCGTATCGCATGTTCACCAGCCGCGCGGAATACCGCCTGCGGCTGCGTCAGGACAACGCGGATCAGCGCCTCACAGCGCAAGGTCGTGCCTTGGGTCTCGTCGACGACGTGCGATGGTCGGCGTACACCGCAAAGAAGCGTGAGCTTGAACGGGGCACGGCGGTGCTTGCCGGTGTCGTCGCGGTGCCTGGCAGCGACTTGGCGGGGGCCGTCGTCGATGCCACCGACGAACCGATCGAGAAGCCGGTGTCGCTGTTCGATATCCTCAAGCGGCCGGGGGTCGACGTAGTCGGCTTGGTAGGCGCCCTCCGCGCCCACGGCATCGCGGTGGAGGAGCCCGTGGTGTCGCAACTTGAGATCGACGCCAAGTACCAGGGCTACCTGCAACGCCAGGACGAAGAGATCGCGAGGGTCAAGGCAAACGAAGGCGTGACGCTGCGACCGGACTTCGACTACCGGGGCATATCGGGCCTGTCGAACGAGCTCAAAGACAAACTTGCCGTCCGGCAGCCCGCGACGATCGCCCAGGCGGCCCGGATTCCCGGGGTGACGCCGGCGGCGTTGTCGCTGCTCCTCGTGCACGCCAAGCGCGATGCCGGCGAACAACGCCGCGCGTGAAGCCCTCGCGCGATTCCTCGAACAACGGGGTGTCGAACCGGATCGGGCGGTTGAAGCGCTCGAGGACTACGAAGGGCTGATCCGGCGCTGGAATGCCCGCGGCAATCTGGTGTCGCGCCGGGACATCGGGCGGCTCAGAGACCGCCACGTCCTGGATAGCCTAAGCCTGCTTCCCTGGTGGCGCGGCACCTTGCTGGACGTGGGGTCGGGGGCCGGCTTCCCCGGTGTACCACTGGCCATAGCGCGGCCAGCATCGCCCGTGACCCTCGTGGAACGCAGCGAACGCAAGGCCCGTTTCCTTAGGCAGGCTGTCATTGATCTCGGCCTCGGCAATGTGGAGGTGATCGAAGCCGATGTCGGGCGACGCCGCGCCTGGTGTTCTCTCGGCGGGCGGGTCTTTGATACCGTAACCGCTAGGGCGGTGGCGCCGCCGAGGACAACGTGGAGTCTGCTCCGAGAGCTGCTCGCGCCGGAGGGCGTGGCCTTGCTTCAATCCGGCGATCCACTGGACGCTACGTTGTTCAATGGCGGCGAGATTCGCATCCGTGAACGCATGGAACAGACGTGGGTGACGGTCGTCGGGAAAACCGGCGTATCGTCCGGACCCGGGGTCGACGCGCAGCGATAGAGCGATGGCGAGGCGGATAGCGGTAGCGAACCAGAAGGGCGGCGTGGGCAAGACAACCACGAGCGTCAATCTCGCCGCCTCGTTGGCGGCAGATGGTGTCCGCACCTTGTTGATCGACCTCGACCCCCAGGGCAACGCCACCATGGGTTCAGGGGTCGACAAGAACGAGCTGCAGGCAAGCGCCTACGACTGGCTCGTGGAAGACGAACCTTTCGCCGAGATCGAACAACGATCTTCCGGCGACTACGCCCTGGTACCCGCCAACGCGGATCTGACCGCCGCCGAGGTCGCGCTTCTCTCGGCGGAGGACCGATCCATGCGTCTGCGCCGCCGGCTCGACTCGGCACCATCGTTCGACTTCGTCCTCATCGACTGCCCGCCGTCGCTGAACGTGCTGACGCTCAATGCGCTGATGGCGTCGGACGGGGTGCTGATTCCGATGCAGTGCGAGTACTACGCGCTTGAAGGTCTCACCGCCCTGCTGCTGACGATCCGGGGCGTTCGTCAACGCGGCAATCCCGGACTCGCGATCGAGGGAATCCTCCGGACCATGTACGACCCGCGCAATACCTTGAGCCGGGACGTCTCGCGCCAGCTCATGGCGTATTTCGGCCGGGACGTGTTCCGCACCGTGGTGCCGCGCAACGTCCGCTTGGCGGAGGCGCCGAGTCACGGCTTGCCGGCGACGGTCTACGATCCGCGTTGTCGAGGCGCGTTGGCGTACCGAGCCCTCGCCGGGGAGTTGCGTTCACGAACCGCCGCCCGTGGCGGACGACCGGACTCTGCCTAGGCATACGAGGGATACGAAAAACCTGCGGCAAACGCCGCCCGGGAGTGCTAATTTCCGATTCCGCAACCGAGCGGCGGCGGGGACTACGAGGGTATCGGTGATCGGCAAGCGAAAAAGTCTCGGCAAGGGTCTGGACGCGCTGCTGCCGGAACCCATGGAAGAAGCGGCCGCGCCGTCGCAGGGCTTGTCGGAGCTACCTGTCGAGACGCTTTATCGGGGTGCCCATCAACCACGTCGGCGAATCAACGAAGAAGGAATCGAAGAACTGGCCGCTTCGATCCAGGCGCAGGGACTGCTCGAACCGGTAATCGTCCGCCCGCGACCCTCGGGGGGCTACGAGATCGTCGCGGGGGAGCGCCGCTGGCGGGCGGCACAACGGGCCGGCTTGGACACGGTTCCGGCATTGGTTCGGGAGCTGGATGACCGTCAAGCCATCGCAATCGCGCTCATCGAGAACATCCAGCGGGAGGATCTCAATCCGCTGGAGGAAGCCGCAGCGCTGAAGCGGCTGCTCGCCGAACACGACATGACCCACGAGCAGGTCGCCGACGCCGTGGGGCGGTCGCGGACAGCGGTTTCGAACCTGCTCCGCTTGTTGAACCTGGCACCCGGGGTCCGAGAGATGATCGACAGCGGGGAGTTGGAGATGGGCCACGCACGCGCGCTCCTGGCATTGCCCACCGACGAGCAGGCGGCTGCTGGCCGGGAGGTGGCGAAGCGATCGCTGTCGGTCCGGCAAACCGAAGCATTGGTCAAGCGACTCCTGAGCGGATCGCCGCCTGAACCGGTGCCAGATCCCGACACGCGCCGACTCGAACGTTCGGCGAGCGAACACCTGGGTGCGCCGGTCTCCATCACCAGCAACAGCAAGGGCAAAGGGCGTGTCGTGATCCGCTATTCGAGTCTCGACGAGCTGGATGGAATTCTTGCCCGGATGGGAACGAAGTTGGAGCGCTGATCGTCGTTCGCCGTTCGAGGCTGCGTTTGAAGACACCCCAAGCCGCCCGTATAATGCGCGCCCTTTGCGAACCCCGGATCGTTCCTGGACTCTACCGGCGCGTTAGCGCCGCGCGAGGCGGGTGCGGTCGGTGAACGCGGCCAAGCCATCAGGCAACGGTCGACGTTGGGGAACGCCGGTCCGGGTAGTGGCCCTGCAGGCTGCCGTCACCGTGGTCGTGGCGGCGCTGGCGCTAGCTTGGAGCGTGGACGAGGCGAAGTCCGCGTTCCTGGGTGGCCTCGTGGCTTTTCTCCCGAACGCGTATTTCGCGTGGGCGGCGAGTCGTGCCGGACGCGGCGGGCAGGATGCGGCGCAAGAGGCAGTTGTCGAAGGGGGCAAGTTCCTCGGTCGATGGCTGGTGAAGATGGGGCTCATGGTGGCGCTCCTGGTTGTCGCCGTGGCCGTGTTCAAGGTGGGCAGCTTGGGTTTTCTGATCGGGCTCATTGGAGCATTGATGGCCCCGTTGGCGGCTCCGTTCGGGTGGCTGAGCGGGTCGGCCGGAGGCGGTAGGCAACCGCAGGATTGAAGAGAGACAGGGTTCAATGGCCGAGGATGCAGGCGGCTACATCACGCACCATCTCACGAACCTCACGTACGGGAAACACCCGGAGGACGGTTGGGGGTTCGCCGACACCGCCGAGAAAGCGGCCGAGATGGGGTTTTGGTCCATCCACGTCGACTCGATCGCTTGGTCGGTCGGGTTGGGCGTCGTGTTCTGCCTGGTTTTCAGATCCGCAGCCAAGCGTGCTACGGCGGGCGTTCCGGGCGGGCTGCAGAACGCCGCAGAGATAATCGTCGACTTCATCGACGACACCGTCTCGAGCATCTTCCAGCACCGCAACGACATCATTGCGCCAATGGCCCTGACGATCTTCGTCTGGGTGTTCCTCATGAACCTCATGGATCTGGTGCCGGTGGACTGGATTCCCAAGCTGGCGTCCGTTCTTGGCGTCGAATACATGAAGATCGTCCCTTCGACCGATCCCAACGTTACGTTGGGAATGTCCTTCACCGTGTTCTTCCTCATCATCTACTACAGCATCAAAGTGAAAGGCGTGGGCGGCTTTTTCAAGGAACTCCTGTGCCATCCGTTCCCGTGGTACCTGTTCCCCGTGAACTTTCTTCTCGAAACTGTCACCTTGCTCGCCAAACCGATCTCGCTGGGTCTGCGGCTCTACGGCAATCTGTTCGCCGGCGAGATGATCTTTATTCTCATCGCCCTCCTCTATGGGGGCATCGTCCTTAGCTTTGCCGGGGGCGTCCTGCAGTGGGGGTGGGCGGTATTCCATGTTCTGGTTATCACGCTTCAGGCTTTCGTCTTCGCGGTCCTCACGGTCATCTACCTTGCGCAGGCCCACGACACGTCGGAAGAGCACTAACCAAGAGAGCAGTCCTCGAACTTAAGGAGTTGAATAGCAAATGGAGAACCTAATAGCGGCTGGCCTGATGATTGGCCTTGGTGCAGTCGGTGCCGGGGTTGGCGTCGGCCTGCTTGGCGGCAAGTTCTTGGAAGGCGTTGCCCGGCAACCGGAACTGCTACCGGTGTTGCGGACGCAGATGTTCATCATTCTTGGCTTGGTCGATGCCGTGCCGATGATCGGAATCGCGATAGCGCTGCTGGTTATCTTCGCGCCACCCGGTGTTTGACGTCGACGCACGGTAGGGAGGTGATGGCATGAGCTGGGTGACGATGATCGGCCAGTCGATCGCGTTCTTCATCTTCGTTTGGTTCTGCTGGAAGTTCATCTGGCCGTTTCTGATCGGTGCCATGCGCGAACGTCAGCAAACCATCGCCGATGGATTGGAAGCCGCGTCGAAGGCCCAGCGCGACCTTGAGCACGCGGAAGCCCGGGCGGAGGAGATACTTAACGAAGCCCGCGCCGAGGCCCGAGGCATCGTCGACGACGCCCGCGGCCAGGCCGCGCAGATGATCGACAATGCCCGATCCGACGCCGAGTCGGAACGGGAGCGGATCCTAAAGGCGGCCCAGGCGGATGTGGCCCAGGAGGTCAACCGCGCCAAGGAATCCCTGCGGGGGGAAGTGGCAGACCTCGCCGTCATGGGCGCGGAACGCATACTCGAAGCATCCATCGATCGCGAACGTCACGACGCCCTGCTCGACAGGGTCGCGGCGGAACTCTAAGAGGCCCCGGACGTGGCCGAGATCGCCACACTCGCACGCCCGTACGCGAACGCGGTATTCAACCTCGCCCGGTCGACAGGTCGGTTGACCCAATGGGCGCCGATGCTCGGATTGCTCGCCCGTGCTGTCGAGACGGAACAGGTCAAGGGGTTGATCGCCGCGCCGTCGTTCGCGCCGGCGGTGAAGGCGCACCGGTTGATCGACGTCGTTAGCGACGAGGTCGACGACCGATGCCGACGGTTCGTTCACGTTCTCGCGGACAACCACCGCCTCGACCTGTTGCCGGAGATCGCCGCCCAATACGACGCCTTGAAGGCCGAAGCGGAAAAGACCCTCGACGTACAGATCACGGCGGCGGTCGAACTGACCGACGCACAGGTGGATGACTACACCGAAGCGCTCCGCCGGCGTTTCGACCAGGCGGTGAACGTCAACGTCGAGGTCGATGCCGGGCTTGTCGGCGGCGCCGTTGTCCGCGCCGGCGACACGGTGATCGACGGGTCCGTACGCGGCCGGCTCACCCGGTTGGTCGAGTCGCTCCAGCGAAACTGAGAAAACTCAAGAGGTCTTAACCAATGCAGCAACTGAATCCGGCCGAGATCACGGACATCATCCGCGGCCGTATCGAGAACCTCGACGTTTCCGCCCAGGCGGCGAACGAGGGCACCATCGTCAGCGTGTCCGACGGCATTGTCCGCGTACATGGACTGGCCGAAGCGCAATACGGCGAGATGATCGAATTCACCGGGGGCCTGTTCGGAATGGCGCTCAACCTCGAGCGCGACTCCGTCGGATGCGTCGTACTCGGCGACTACGAGAGCCTCTCGGAAGGGATGACCGCCCGATGCACCAAGCGGATCCTCGAGGTTCCCACCGGACCCGAACTGCTCGGTCGCGTGGTCGACGCACTCGGCAACCCCATCGACGGCAAAGGCCCGATCAACGCGTCCTCGTCGTCACCGGTGGAGAAGGTCGCGCCCGGCGTCATCGCCCGGCAGACGGTCGACCAGCCCGTGCAACTCGGCATCAAATGCATCGACGCCATGGTCCCCATCGGCCGCGGCCAGCGGGAACTCATCATCGGCGACAGGCAGATCGGCAAGACCGCCATCGCCGTGGACGCGGTCATCAACCAGAAGGACAGCGGCGTCAAGTGCGTCTACGTGGCCATCGGCCAGAAGATGTCGACGATCGCCAACATCGTGCGCACCTTCGAGGAGAACGGCGCCATGGACCACACCATCGTGGTCGCGGCCAGCGCGTCAGACCCGTCGCCGATGCTCTACATCTCGCCCTACTCGGGCTGTGCCATGGGCGAGTACTTCCGGGACCGGGGCGAGGATGCGCTCATCATCTACGACGACCTCACCAAGCAGGCCTGGGCGTATCGGGAGATCTCGCTCCTGCTCCGCCGCCCGCCGGGCCGCGAAGCGTATCCGGGCGATGTCTTCTACCTCCACTCGCGTCTCCTGGAACGGGCCGCCCGCGTGAACGCCGACTATGTCGAGGAATTCACCAAGGGCGAAGTGAAGGGTCAGACCGGTTCGCTGACGGCGCTGCCGATCATCGAGACCCAGGCCGGGGAAGTGTCGTCCTTCGTCCCCGCCAACGTGATCTCCATCACCGACGGCCAGATCTACCTAGAACTCGACCGTTTCAACTCCGGCATCCGGCCGGCCATGAGCCCCGGCATCTCGGTATCCCGGGTCGGCGGCGCGGCCCAGGTGCCGTTCATCAAGAAGATCTCCGGAGGCGTCAAGTTAGCACTTGCCCAGTACCGGGAGCTGGCTGCGTTTTCGCAGTTCGCCTCCGATCTCGATGAGGTGACCCGTCGCCAACTCGACCACGGCGCCCGGGTGGAGGAGCTGATGAAGCAGAAGCAATACGCCCCGATGACCGTGGCGGAGATGGGCGTCGTGCTGTACGCAGCCAGCGAAGGCTACCTGGTGGAAGTCCCGGTGGACCGGGTGCTCGACTTCGAGCGGGACCTGTTGGCCTACATGAACGCGGAACATGCCGAGTGGATGGCGGAAGTCACCGTCTCCGGCGATCACAACGACCAGATCGTCGAGTACATGAAGACCGCGCTCGACAAGTTCGCCGCGGGCCACAGCTACGCGTAAACACCGATGTCCGCCAGCCTAAAGACCAGAACGCGTAGGGGCGACCCTTGTGGTCGTCCGCGTTTGTTCGCCGTGACTCTTGGTTGCGAGATGTAACCGATGGCCGCCGGCAAGGAGATCAAGAAGAAGATCGCCAGCGTGCAAACCACGCAGAAGAGCACGCGTGCCATGCAGATGGTCGCCGCGAGCCGCATGCGCCGCACCCAGGACCGCATGCAGGAAGGCCGGCCCTACAGCCAGCGCATCGAACAGGTGATCGGGCACCTGGCGAACGCCGCGCCGGAATACCGCCACGTCTACATGACGACGCGGGAGGTCAGCCGTATCGGCTACATCGTGGTGTCCACGGACCGGGGCCTTTGCGGCGGCCTAAACGTTAACTTGTTCCGCGAACTCATCCGCAACCTGTCCTCGCGGCGGGACGACGGCATGGAGTCGGAGCTGGCGTTGATCGGCAACAAGTCCGCGCAGTTCTTCCGTTCCGTGGGCGGCAACGTGGTCGCGACCATGGGCAATATCGGCGAGACGCCCGAACTCGCCGACCTGATCGGCGGCATCAAGGTGATGCTCGACGGCTTCGCGGAAGGGCGCATCCAGCAGTTGGACATCATTTCCAACGAGTTCGTGAACACGATGACCCACCGACCGGTTCTGCGTCAGCTTCTGCCGCTGCCACCGATGGAGGCGGACGAGTTCCGGCACCGCTGGGACTACATCTACGAACCCGACGCCCGGGAACTGATCGAAGGACTGGTGCAGCGCTACATCGAGTCTCTGGTCTACCAGGCGGTCATAGAAAACACGGCGTGCGAACAGGCGGCCCGGATGATCGCCATGAAGAACGCCACGGACAACGCGGAGGAGATCGTCAAGGAACTGACGCTGCTCTACAACAACGCCCGCCAGGCGTCGATCACCCAGGAGATCTCGGAGATCGTCGGCGGGGCAGCAGCGGTGTAGGGGCGACCTAACGCGCCGGCGGGGCGCGCGGTCGCCCATCGGATTGAGAAGGTTGAGGAAATAGAAGCATGGCAAACGGACGCATCGTCCAGATCATCGGCGCGGTCATCGACGTCGAGTTCGACCGGGAGGAAGTTCCCAGCGTCTACGACGCGCTGATCGTCTCGGAAACGGGCTTGACGCTGGAGACCCAGCAGCAGTTGGGCGACGGCATCGTCCGTTGCATCGCCATGGGCTCGTCGGAAGGCCTATCCCGGGGCCTCTCGGTCACCAACACCGGCGAACCGATCTCGATCCCCGTCGGCGAGGAAACCTTGGGACGGATCATGGACGTGCTCGGCCATCCGGTCGACGAGAAGGGTCCGATCAACTCCCGGGAGAATCTTCCCATCCACCGCAAGCCGCCGACCTACGAGGATCAGAAAGGCGGCAACGAACTCCTGGAAACCGGGGTCAAGGTGATCGACCTCATGTGTCCCTTCGCCCGCGGCGGCAAGGTCGGGTTGTTCGGCGGTGCCGGCGTCGGCAAGACGGTGACCATGCTGGAACTGATCCGGAACATCGCCATCGAACACTCGGGACTGTCCGTTTTCGCCGGCGTCGGCGAACGCACCCGGGAGGGCAACGATTTCTACTACGAGATGCAGGACGCCGGCGTCCTCGACAAGATCTCGCTGGTGTTCGGGCAGATGAACGAGCCGCCCGGCAACCGCCTGCGGGTCGGCCTATCGGGTCTCACCCTTGCGGAGCAGTTCCGCGACGAGGGTCGCGACGTGCTACTTTTCATCGACAATATCTACCGATATACCCTCGCTGGTACTGAATGCTCGGCCCTTTTGGGTCGGATGCCCTCGGCGGTGGGCTATCAACCAACGCTTGCGGCCGAAATGGGCGCCCTGCAGGAGCGTATTACCACCACCAAGACCGGCTCGATCACCTCTGTACAGGCCATCTTCGTGCCCGCCGACGACTACACGGACCCGTCGCCGGCGACGACCTTCGCCCACCTCGACTCGTCGGTGACCTTGAGCCGCGCCATCACGGACCTCGGCATCTACCCGGCGGTGGACCCGTTGGCGTCGTCGAGCCGGCAGCTCGATCCGAATGTCGTCGGCCAGGAGCACTACGATGTCGCCCGCGGCGCTCAGGAGGTCCTGCAGCGCTACCAGGAACTCAAGGACATCATCGCCATCCTCGGCATGGACGAACTCTCGGAAGAGGACAAGGCGCTGGTCTACCGGGCCCGGAAGATGCAGCAGTTCTTCTCCCAGGCGATGTTCGTCGCCGAGCAGTTCACCGGCCAGCCCGGCGACTACGTGACCCGGGAGGACACGGTGCGCAGCTTCAAGGCAATCCTCGACGGCGAGTGCGACGACATGCCCGAACAGGCGTTCTACATGGTCGGCACCATCGAGGACGCCCGAAAGAAAGCCGAGACACTGGCGGAAGCGGCATAGGGCGGGAGACCAAGATATGGTGGCGACCATGCAATGCGACATCGTGAGCGCCGAGGAGGAGATCTTCTCGGGCCGCATCGCCTCGCTGTCGGTCACCGGCACCATCGGCGAACTGGGGATCCTGCCCGGCCATGCGCCGCTCCTGACCGGCATACGTCCGGGACCGGTCAAGCTCCGCGACGAAAACGGCGAAGAGGAAGTGTTCTACGCCTCCGGCGGCTTTCTGGAGATCCAGCCCGGCGTTGTCACCGTGCTCGCCGATACCGCGCTTCGTGCGGGCGATATCGACGAAGCCGCCGCGCTCGAAGCCCAGCAGCAAGCGGAACGGGCGCTGTCCGAATCGGCGGCGGAGATGGACTACGGTATGGCCCAGGCCGCATTGGCGGCGGCGACCGCCCAGCAACGGACGCTGGAGGAGCTGCGCAAGATTCGGCGTTGACCGCGTCCTATCGTGATTGAAGAAGGACCATGGTTCGACGAGTGCAGGCAGAGCAGAAGTCGGCCGAAGTAGCCGCTAACGGCCCCTCGGGCGACGGTCAAGCCTGGACAGCAGGTTGCCTCTTTAGTGGAATGGGTGGGTTTGCCACCGGGTTGCTTGGCACCGGATTGCGGGTTAGTTGGGCAACTGACAACGATCCGTTTGCCGCCGCTACGTTTCGGCACCGTTTTCCGCAGATCCAGTTCATCGAAGCCGACATCACGTCTCTTGCAGTTGATGCCATCGACCCAGTTGACATATTAGTCGGCGGATTTCCATGTCAGAGTTTCTCTCAAGCTGGCACCCGCGACGGATGAGGTGGTCCCGGTTCGTTGGACAGTCCGAGGGCGGAACTAAGGTGTACTCCGA
>VXYL01000067.1:0-105481 GCA_009846005.1 Gammaproteobacteria bacterium
GTCCCCAAGATCAACCGAGGCGCGGTGGGCGAAGGGTGGGAAACGCAACTCGGCCTGGAATTGAAACGGGCGATGTTCTATGCCGGCAACCGCCAACGCCTCAAACCACACACGGAGGAACTGAACGAATCACACATCGCTTGCCCGGGCAGGAGTCCTTGACGGCAATCCGGCGCTGTGGACACACTTGCCGTCTTCGGCGGCGCCACCGTGGCCGCATGGTCGTGCGTCGCGCCATTGCATCCAAGCGACGCCAAACAAGGGAACAATCAATGCCGGAATTCTGCAAGGTCGACAAGTCCGACCACATCATGACCGTTACCATCAACCGACCCGAGCGGCTGAACGCTCTGCATCCGCCGGCGAACGCGGAACTCGGCGAGGTGTTCGACGACTACGCGGCCGACGCGGACATGTGGGTCGCGATAATCACTGGCGAAGGCAGGGGCTTCAGCGCCGGAAACGACCTGCGCTACCAGGCAGAGGGCGGCGCGCGCGTCCCCACGCCGCAGGGTTTCGGCGGCCTGACCTCGCGTTTCGACCTAACCAAACCCGTCTACGCCGCGGTCAATGGCGTCGCGATGGGAGGCGGGTTCGAGATCGCCTTGGCGTGCGACATCATCATCGCCTCGGACAACGCCGTCTTCGCACTGCCCGAACCCCGGGTTGGGCTGGCCGCGCTAGCCGGCGGGCTGCAGCGGCTTCCGCGCCAGATCGGCGTGAAGCGGGCGCTGGGCATGATTCTCACCGGACGCCACGTCCCGGCCCAGGAGGGCTACGAGCTCGGCTTCGTGAACGCGGTGGTACCCCACGACAAGCTCATGGAGGAGACCCACCGATGGGTGCAGATGACCCTGGAATGCGCGCCCCTGTCGATCCGCGCCAGCAAGGACGTCGTCTACCGGAGCATGAGCATGGGCTCCCTAGAAGAGTCCATGGCCGTGCGCTACGAATCGGTGGCCACCCTGTCCGGGAGCGAGGACTTCGTCGAAGGACCACGCGCCTTTTCGGAGAAGCGTCCGCCCAACTGGAAAGGCAGATAGCGGCGCCAACAGCGACGTCTCACCTGGTGTCCGTTTGACGCGTCGATTCCTGCTGATCAACGCCCTCGCCTTCTGCGGCGGGTTCTCGATCATGTCCCTGGAGTTGCTCGGCGGGCGCATCCTGGCGCCTTGGTTCGGCAGCAGCATCTACGTCTGGGGCAGCATCATCACGGTGTTCATGCTGTCGCTCTCGGTAGGGTACTTCATCGGCGGTCGACTGAGTCTACGGACGCCCTCGCTCGCCAAGTTCGGGTGCCTGTTCCTCGTCGCGGCCGTCATTCTCGTTCCAATCGTCTATCTCGCGGAACCGGTGATGGTCTGGGTATTCGAACGGATCGAGGATCCCCGCTACGGGAGTCTGGCTGCATCATTGGCCCTGTTCGTCGCGCCAACGGTGGTACTCGGGACGATCTCGCCCTATTCGGTCCGGCTCCTGGTCCGGCACAAGGAGGAGTCCGGCAAAGTGGCCGGCACGTTGTACTTCGTGTCGACGCTCGGCAGCGCGCTGGGTACGCTCGCGACAAGCTTCTATTTCGTACTCTGGTTCGAGATGAACACCATCGTTGCCGTCCTCGGAGGGATCCTGCTGCTGCTCGGAGCCCTAGGCGTCGTCTGTCGTCGCCTCGACCGGCATGCATAACGCCCCCGCCGTCGCGATCGTTATCCTGCTTGTCGGCGCGGTCGCGAGCGGCCCCGTCGCTGCCGACCAACAGGTCCTGCTCCGCGAACAGTCGCTCTATCACACAATCCTGGTGGTGGCCGAACCGACACGGCGTTGCCTGAAGTTCAGCGTCCGCGACGGCACGCGCAACCAGTCCTGCGTGGATCCACACGATCCGAAGCGAATGGTATTCGGCTATACACGCATGATGATGGCTGCGTTGCTGGTTGTTCCTGAGCCTCAAACCGTACTGGTAGCCGGTCTTGGCGGCGGTACGCTGCCGACAGCCCTTGCTGCCTTGTTGCCAGACGTCCGGATCGACGTCGTGGAAATAGACCCTGCGGTCGTGAAGGTGGCGCGAACCTATTTCGACTTCCAGGACAGCGAGCGCGTTCGCGTCCACGTCCAGGATGCCAGGGTGTTCGTCAAGCGCGCCCTGCAACAGGGCCGGCAATACGATTTGGTCATCCTCGACGCCTACAGCGGCGACTACATTCCCGAACACTTGATGACGGGCGAGTTCCTGGAGGAAACCCGGAAGCTGCTGACGCCGGACGGTGCCGTCGCGGCGAACACCTTCGCCACATCCCAACTCTACGATTATGAATCAGAGACTTACCGTCTTGTATTCGGACAGTTTTTCAACCTGCGTGTCCGCACGAGCAATAATCGGGTGATAGTCGCGACAAACGGGCCACTCCCGAGCAGGGAAACCCTGCGTGCCAACTCCCGAGCATGGCGTCCGGCCCTCGGTGCGTACGACGTTCCGATCACGTCGTATCCGCGCCGCATGTCGACGAAGGTCGACTGGGACCACACCAAACGCGCCCTCACCGACCAGTACTCGCCCGCGAATCTGCTCAAGGGCAGTCGCTGATGCACGCATCCGGCATCGACTGGTCATTCCCCTACGCGTCGAAGCGGGCCCCGGTGCTTGCACGCAACGCGGTGGCAACCTCGCAGCCCCTCGCAGCCAGCGCCGGCATCGAAGCACTTAGGAACGGCGGCAACGCCGTGGACGCCGCCCTCGCCACGGCAATCGCCCTGACGGTCGTGGAGCCCTGCAACAACGGCGTCGGCAGCGATGCCTTCGCGATCGTCTGGGACGGCGAGCGCCTAGTGGGGTTGAACGCTTCGGGGCGTTCACCGGCAGCCTGGACACTCGATCGACTCGCGCACCACGGCGTCATGCCGCACAAGGGCTGGGACACCGTCACCGTGCCCGGGGCGGTCAGCGCCTGGGTTGCACTGTCCCGGCGCTTTGGCGCCCTGCCCTTTCCGGAATTGTTCAGCGCGGCGATCCACTACGCCCGCAGCGGGTTCCACGTCGGTCACGAGACGGCGGCGATCTGGGCACGCGCCGCCGACTCCTTCAGCGACTTTCCGACCTTCCTCGACCATTTCCTGCCCGACGGTCGGGCACCGGCTGCGGGCGAGGTGTTCGCCAATCCGGACTTGGCGGAGACCCTCGATTCGATCGCCCGAACAGCCGGCGAGTCGTTCTACCGCGGCGAACTGGCGGAACGGATGGAGACCACCGCCCGTCTCGAGGGCGGTGCGCTGCGGCGCAGCGACCTCGCTCGGCATTGCGCCGACTGGGTCGAGCCCCTCGTGCAGCCCTACCGCAGCGTGGCACTGGCGGAGATTCCGCCCAACGGCCAGGGCCTCGCGGCCCAGATCGCCTTGGCCATCCTCGGCCATCTCGACACCCACCGCGACGCGCCCGGCTCGGCGCGGTGGACGCACTTGCAGACCGAGGCCATGAAGATCGCCATTCGTGCCGCGTTCGATCACTTCGCCGATCCCAATGCCATGCGACTGGCGCCGGAGTCCCTGTTGGAACCGCGATCCATCGCCGCCGCCGCGGCCGGCATCACGGAAACCGCGGCGCCGTTGCCGCCGGTTGCGCTGCCGACGAGTCAAGACACGGTGTACCTGACCACTGCCGACGCCAACGGCATGATGGTCTCGATGATCCAATCGAACTACATGGGGTTCGGCTCGGGCATCGTCGTGCCCGGCACGGGTATCGCCCTGCAGAACCGGGGTGCCGGGTTCGTCCTGCGTCCCGGCCATCCCAACGTCGTGGGTCCAAACAAGCGCCCATACCACACGATCATCCCCGGTTTCGTTACCCGCAACGGCTCACCCGCGATGAGTTTCGGCGTCATGGGAGGCCACATGCAGCATCAGGGTCACGTGCAGATGGTCACCCGCATCTTCGATCACGGCGAGAATCCGCAAGCGGCTTGCGATGCGCCGCGGTGGCACGTCACGCCAGATTTCACGGTGGCACTCGAGAACGGCTATCCGCACAACGTCGCGCAAGGCCTCGTGGAACGCGGCCATACCGTCGAGGTCACGGCCGACCATCGGCTGTTCGGCGGTGCACAGCTAATCTACCGTCTGCCCGACGGCGGCTATTGCGCCGCGTCGGATCATCGCAAGGAAGGCGCCGCAATCGGCTTTTAGACCGTCCGATTACGGGTTTTGTGGCACTAGCCCGGTTCGCCGTCTTCCGGTTCGAGCTGAAGCGACGCCGAGTTGAGGCAATAGCGCAGCCCGGTGGGGACTGGACCGTCCGGGAAAACATGGCCTAGATGTGCATCGCAGCGGGCGCATAGCACTTCCGTTCGAACCATGAAGAACGAGCGGTCGCGCTTTGTCGCGATAGCGTCATCCGCCACCGGCTCGTAGAAGCTCGGCCACCCCGTACCGGAGTCGTACTTGGTATCCGAATCGAACAGCGCTGTGCCGCAACAACGGCAGTTGTACATCCCCTTGGCCTTGGTGTCCCAGTATTCGCCCGTAAAGGCGCGTTCGGTCCCCGCCCGGCGCGTGACCTGGTACTGCTCGGGGGTCAGTTCGTCGCGCCACTCGGCCTCCGATTTGACGACCTTTTCCGGTGCGGGCTCGCGCCCCTCGGAGGCCACGGCACCGACTGCCTTGTCCATTGTCCAATCCTGTACCATTGCCGAGCTTCGCGGATTCTACGCTTAGGACGAGCACCATGAAAACCAACCCGGCGGTCGTGACGCGCTTCGCCCCGCGGCGGGATCCCATCGTCAAATCCACCAAGTTGGCGGACGTCTGCTACGAGATTCGAGGACCGGTCCTGGCGGAGGCCAACCGCCTCGAGGAAGAGGGTCACCGGATTCTCAAGCTCAACATCGGCAACCCGGCGCCATTCGGTTTCGAGGCTCCGGAAGAACTGCTTCGCGATGTCATTCACAACGTGCCGGCCTCGCAGGGGTATTGCGAGTCCAAGGGTCTCTATTCCGCACGCAAGGCCATCATGCAGGACTGCCAGCGCCAAGGAGTCGCCAACGTCGACGTCAACGACATCATCATTGGGAACGGTGTCAGCGAACTCATCGCCATGAGCATGCAGGCGCTGTTGAACGACGGCGACGAGGTGCTCCTTCCGGCGCCGGACTACCCGTTGTGGACGGCGGTCGTCAGGCTGTCCGGCGGCGTACCGGTGCACTACCGGTGCGAGGAAAGCGCAGACTGGGCGCCTGACCTCGACGACCTTCGCGCCAAGACCACCCGGCGGACGCGCGGCATCGTCGTCATCAATCCGAACAATCCCACCGGCGCCGTGTACCCGAGAAGCACGCTCGAAGACATCACCGACTGGGCGCGGCGGCGAAACCTGGTGCTGTTCGCCGATGAGATCTACTCGAAGATCGTCTACGACGGCGCCGAGCACCACCCACTCGGGTCGCTATCCCAGGATGTTCTGACCGTCACCTTCAATGGTCTGTCGAAGGCGTACCGCGTCGCCGGATTCCGAACCGGCTGGCTGGTGGTGAGCGGCCCCACCGAGCGGGCGCGGGACTACGTCGAGGGGCTCGACATCCTGGCATCGATGCGGCTGTGCGCCAACGTGCCGACGCAACACGCCATACAGGGTGCACTCGGCGGCTACCAGAGCATCACCGAGTATGTCGCGCCGGGTGGCAGTCTCTACGAGCAGCGCCGGATCGCCCACTCGATGCTCAACCAGATCGAGGGGGTCAGTTGCGTCGAGCCGGGGGGTGCGCTGTACGTCTTCCCGAAACTCGACCGGGAGCGGTTCAACATCGTCGACGACGAGCGCTTCGTCCTCGACCTGCTCCGCAAGCAGAAGATCCTCGTGGTGCAGGGCAGCGCATTCAACATCGACACGCCGGACCACTTCCGGCTCGTCTTCCTGCCCCGGGCCGACGAACTCGCCAACGCCATCGCCCGGATCGCCGATTTCCTATCGACCTACCGCCAATAGCACGGTCAGAACGGCAGTCCCAACGCGCGGCACAGGAACCGCATGAAGCCCTTGCTGGCGGCAAACATGCCGAGTACCTCGTCCGCGAGACCCGGGCTCGCAGCCCGTTCCGGCGGCATGCGCAAGATTCCAATGAAGTCCTTGCGCATCAAGTCGGTGATGTAGCGATGATCCCGCGGGAACCCCCGGGGCGGACGCACGAGGCTCGCACCGTCTAGTTCGAACACATCCCTGAAGGCCTTCGCGTCGCGAGCGCGCTTCCAGGTTGCGCCGTTGTCCACGATGGCGGTGCGGATCGCCGCCAGCGCGTCGCGCTCCGGGTGCCACATGCCGACGCCAAGGAAGCACTCGCGATTGTCCAGGTGGAAGTAGAGCCCCGGCGCGTGCACGTCCTTGCCCTGCTCGTGACGGAACTGGATTCCGATATTCGTCTTGTACGGCGTCTTGTCCCTCGAGAACCGAGTGTCGCGGTAGACGCGCATCAACGAGCCGCCGCTGCGTTTCGGCATGGCTACCAGGTGCTTCGAGATCGTGGGCAGTCCGTCGCCAACGGCGACGATGAAGTCCAAGGCGGGCTCAAGCACGAACTCGTCGTAGCGGGCCTTGTTCGCCTGGAACCAGTCGCGGTTGTTGTTGTCCCCGAGTTCGGCTAGGAAATCGAGCGTGGCCGGGCCGAATCCTGTGAAGTTACCCATGCGCATGACTCCTCTCGCAAGCGCGCATTATGCTTCGCGCGGGCCGCTGTCCGCGTCAACCATCCGTGAACAAGCCCGCAGACCAGCCCGGTTGCGGAACGGAACGGGACAAACCCGGCTCCTACGCGGCCAGGACATCCGCCACGTGTTCGGCGATTGCGAGGGAGGATGTCAAACCCGGCGATTCGATACCGAGCAGATTGACCAGACCGGCTACGCCGTGATCCTCGGGCCCTTCGATCACGAAATCCGACGCCGGTTCGCCGGGGGGCGCGAGTTTCGGGCGTATGCCCGTGTAGCCGGGATTCAGCCGCGTCTCGTCGAGGGCGGGGTAGTAGCGGCGGATGGCTTCCACGAATGCACCGAAGTTCACTCCGTCGAAACCATAGTCCTCGTCGTCCTGCCAGACGACGTCGGGGCCGAACCTGGCCTGCCCGGCCAGGTCGAGGGTGACATGCACCCCGAGGCCGCCCGGCTCCGCCACCGGATAGACCAGGCGACGGAAAGGCGACTTCCCGGAAAGCGTGTAGTAGTGGCCCTTGGCGTAGTACCCGGCGTGGACTCCCCCGAGCCGAGCTGCCATGGCCGGCGCGGCGAGGCCCGCAGCGTTGACAACCATGTCCGCGTCGAGAACGAAGTCGCCGCACTGCAGGCGAACCCCGGCGCCGATCTCCGCAAGATCGGTCACCGCCGTCAGATAGGCGATGGCACCGCCGGCGGCTTCGATGTCGCCGAGCAGGCTCAGCATGAAGGCATGGCTGTCGATGATGCCGGTGGATTCCGAATACACGCCCGCAGTGGCCTCGACTTCCGGCTCCAAGGCCCGGATGTCCGCCCGCGTCATCCAGGGAAGCTCCCCGACGCCGTTCGCGAGGGCTTGGCGCTGGTAGAGCTCGAGCGTCTCGAGCTGTGCACGTGTGGTCGCCACAATGATCTTGCCGATGCGCTCGTGGGGCACGTTGTAGGTTTTGCAGTGCTCGTACAGAAGTGCCTTGCCCCGTACGCACGTTCGCGCCTTGACCGAGCCGCTCGGATAGTAGATGCCCGCATGAATGACCTCGGAGTTGCGGCTCGATATCTCGGAGCCGATCAGTTCGTGACGCTCGAGCACCAGTACCTCCCGGCCCGCGTGTGCGAGTTGGCGGCCCACGGCAAGGCCCACCACGCCGGCGCCAATCACGACGGCTTCGCAACGTTCAGCCACGACAGGCAACGAGTTCGAACGGGCTGCACGCCGACCCGAGCGGGCGGGTGCCGGGGTCAAGTGCGAAGCCGACTTCGGATGCTGGAACGCTAGCGGGCGCTCTTACCACGTTTGCGGATGATGAACCGGTATTGATCGCCGTCCTTGGCGGACTGCGCCAGTTCGTGGCCCATGAAACGGCAGAAGTTCGTGAAGTCCCGCACGGTCGAAGGATCAGTCGCCACGACACGGACCGTTTCCCCAACGGCCATGCCGCGTACCTTGTTGCGAAGGATCATGAGGGGTTCCGGACACTCGAGCCCAACCGCGTCGATTGCATGGTCCGTTTCGTCCATCGACGCCGGCCGGTCTTCCGTGGTCCTTGGAGGCGCGAGATGGTAGCGAAACCGCACCGTAGGTGCATCAGAGCCGGCGACGCGACACGCCAGAGGGGTCCCGCGCCGCGCGACGAATGCACCAGTCGCCCTCGCCCGCGGCCCGAAACTGAATGGAAGCTGAACTGGCGGCCTTTGCGGATGAAAACACCTTGACTGCGCTACGTTGCGCGCAGACACTCGATTTTGAGGAACTTCGCCAGCCACGGCGCATCGAACGAGCCAGGAAAGCGACGTGTTCAGAATGCCCACCGCTATTGCCGGGAGCGCCGTCGTCGCGCTCTCGATGTCAGCGCAATCGCCACCGATTGCCGCAACCGAGTCGAATGTCGCGCCCCGGTCGGACGAGCTCGTCCTGAAGGAGTCCGACCAACCGCAGAGCCCTGTGGACAATGCCGAGGGTCTGGTCGCTGTCGGCGAATACGTGGAAGCGATCAACATCGTAGAACTCGAGATCGACAACATCGAACGTCGATCGAACCGGTACAACATCGAACTAGCCCGCCCCCTGGTCATCCTCGGCGACGCGCTGGCGGGGGTCGGCGACCGGGAGGGCGCACTCGGTGCCTTTGACCGCGCCGTACACATCACCCGCGTAAACCGCGGCCTGCACCACCCGAGCCAAGTCGACATCGTGTACCGGGAAGCCAACGTGCTCGCCGCGAACGGCGAGGTCGCGCAGGCCAACCGGCGACACGAATACGCCTACGGAATCCTGCTGCGCAGCCACGGCGGCGGGAGCCCGATGCTGCTGCCCGGGATCTTCTCACTAGCCGACTGGTATCTCGTCAACTACAACATCTTCTCGGCGCGCGGCCTCTACGAGCATGCCTTGTCGGTGGCAGACGAGACCCTCACTGCGGCGGATCCGAAACGGCTGAGGGCGCTACGCGGAATGGCGGCGACATATCTGAGCGAGCGTTTTCCGCCGTACCAGAAGGAGACCGGGTCCAGTTCCAGTCAGCCGCTGAGCTACCGGTACGGCACCATGCCCGCCATCAATAACTTCGCGAAGGGTGAACGAGCATTGATCGAGGTGGTCAACGTCCTCATGGCAAGCGGCGAAGCATCCCAAGAAGACGTCGCCGACGCGGTACTGGAACTCGGCGACTGGTACCTGATATTCGGGAAACACGGTCGCGCAACGACCCTGTATCGACACGTATGGGAACTGCTGCAAGCCAAGCCGGATGAGCTCGCTCGGATCTTCGACGTGCCAACGCCGCTTTACCTTCCCCTGCCAGGCGATCCAGACACGGACGGCGTGGCCGGCCGTCCCCGGACCGGCGTCGTGGAGCTGTCGTTCCGGGTCGACGAATCCGGCGGCGTGAGCGGAATAGCGACGCTGCGTTCCGAGCCGCAGGATCTCATGGACGTCAAGGTGCGGCGCGCCGTGCGCCGTGCGCGTTACCGCCCGGCTTTCGATGGTGAGACCACGCTGGCCACGGAGGACGTGCGGGTGAGCCATGAGTTCATGTACTACCCTACGGACGACCTCCCGGCTGACGTCGGCTCCAAGGAGCATGCCAAGGCCGCCTACCACCCCGGCGGTGCGGCGCGGGAACGCCAGGCGTTCGTACAACGCAGCCAGAACGGGCTTGATCCGGGACCGGCAAGGACCGGGTTTTCCAGGAGTTTGCGATGAGACGACTAAGCCGTGTACATCCGTCAGGACAATGGCGACGATCAATCAGGCAATCGGCCATCGGCGTGTTCGCGGGTGTCCTCGGTCTTGCCGTGACGGGCTGCGTAGTCACGTTGCCATCGTCCCAACAGCAACGGATGCCGAATCCCATGCCGAGCATGCCCAGCAGCGGCTCGCCGCAGTCGACGCCGCCGGCACCATCCCTGCCCTCGCCGCCCTCGCCTTCATCCCTGCCTTCGCCGCCGTCATTGCCGTCCCCGTCCTCGCCATCACCGTCTTTGCCGTCACCGTCGCTGCCGTCACCGTCGCTGCCATCACCGTCGCTTCCATCACCGTCGCTGCCGTCGGCTGGCGCACCGTCATCTTCCCTGCCTTCAGCGTCGCAACCCTCCGGGGGCGGCGCGGCCGGCGATCCCAGCGTCATCCCGCCGGCAGGGGGTGGTCCCCAGCAAGGCGGTGGCCAAGGCGGGCTGGACCTCCCATCAGGTGGCGAAGACGGCAACGAAGCCGGTGGGCCGGACATCGGCTGGGAAGTGAGCAACGAAACCGGCGACGAACCCGGTGCGGCAGGTGCCGGTGAGCAAGGCACGGATGGCGAAACAGACCAACAGACCGGCGAAGACGGCGCGAGCACCGAAGCCGGGGGGTCCGAGGACGGCGACGAGGGCGATGCATTGGCGCGTGCCCTAGGTGAACTCGATGGCGAAATACTCGACGAGCGAATCACCACCGAAGGAACCCAGTCCGGACCCGGCAAGGTTGCCAGTGACCCGCAGGGAAACGCTGCGCCGGCGCCGCCCAGGGCGGAACCCGAAATCCCGCAAGCGCCGGCAGCACCGCTGCCTCCGGACCAACCCGATGCTCGGGACGACGACGTGGTCGCGCGGCAACTTCGCGAGGCGGCCATGGCGGAGACCGACCCGGAACTACGCGAGCAGCTGTGGGAAGAGTATCGGCGCTACAAAGCCGGACTGTAGACCCGCAAGGCGCGTTGGATGAGAACCGAAACCCGGGGTTGCAGACTGCATGCGAGCCGCACCTGCGTAGCGGTCGCGCGCCCGTCCGGTAGCGTGGGCGAGACCGTGCGGGACGCCAGGAGACGGGGCGGCATCACGGTGGCGGTCGCCGTCGCCGTGCTGGCGGCAGGTTGCGCCTCGCACACGGTTCGAGTCGTGGACATGACGCCCCCCGAGCAACTCCTCGACCTGCCGGAAGACATGCTGCTCGATGTGGGGATATCCGTATTCGATTCCAACGTACCCGTCGCGTTCGACGACCAAGTCGCGCGGAACATCGCCCCGGAGGTGCGTCGCGCCGAGGCCAACTTCATGCCCTACGTCGCCAAGAACCTGCTGCAATCCACGGGGAACTGGGGCGCCGTGCGAGTGATACCCAATCCCACCCACGCGGTCGACGTGACGGTCAACGGCGTCATCGTGCATTCCGACGGGGAACGCATGATCGTGGAGGTCGAGGTTCATGACGCGCGGGGGGTTGTCTGGTTCGCCACGAGCTACGAGGCGCTCGCGAGCAAGTACGCCTACGACGATACCATTCCGCGGGACATCGACCCGTTCCAGTCCGTCTACCGCCGGCTGGCGGACGACATGCTTGCGTACCTCAAGACGCTCAACCCCGACGAAGTTCGGCGAATCCGAACTACCGCCGAGATGAAATTCGCGGCCGACATGTCGCCCGATGCATTCGCCGACTACCTCGTGCAAACGAGCCCGGGGGTCTTCGAGATTCGGCGGCTGCCGGCGGAGAACGACCCGACACTCGAACGGGTACGCAAGGTGCGCGAACGCGAGTACCTGTTCATCGACACCCTGGACGAGTACTTCGATAACTTCCACGCCCGGATGTACCCGACCTACCAAGGTTGGCGAAGCGCGACCTACGTGGACGCGATCGCCTACCGCAACCAACGCGAGAAGGTGCGCCGCAAGGCAATAGCAGGTGTCGTGGGAATCACCGCGGGGCTGGTCGGCCAGACGCAAGATCGGGCCTTGACCCGATACGGCGGGGCCGTGTCGGTAATCGGCGGGGCCACGCTGGCCATCGGTGCGATTCGCGACTTGGAAAAGGCCAGGTCCCACGCCAACGAGCTTCAAGAACTGGGCGTCTCTGCCGAGGCCGAGATTTCCCCCCACACCATCGAGCTCGAGAACCGCACCTTCAGCCTCCAAGGCACCGTCGAAGCCCAGTACAAGGAGCTACGGAGAATCCTAAGGACCCTCTACTACCGCGAGCTAGGACTGCCGCCGCCAGACCCCGAGGTCGCAAAGGCAGTGGCGTCGGCTGAAGAGAATCTCAAGAACGCCGTGAGGCCAACGGCAACTCACGAATCCCCGTAGGCGCTCATAGCACGGCGCTCTTTGCTTCACCAAAAGCGGTTCACTGCCAGTATGACGACGCCCGACGAGCCAATCCAAATCCAACCTGCGCAAGCGCCGCTGTCGAGCCGCGGTTCGGGTCGTCGAGCCGTGTCGGGCCCCCTGCCGAGGCCCAGCACGACGCCGCGAGTCGTTGGCTTCAGCGTCACAATGCTCTTGCTCGGCGCCCTGGCAACGTTCATCTTCGTATACCTACCCGACCGCGTCGAGGCTCCCGCGCCAACCGTTCGGGACGCGCCGCCGCCGGTGCAGAACGGACGGCCCGCAGCGTCCCCGGGAGACGTGGTCGCGCCCTTTGAAGCGGCGGATTTGGCACGCGCGCGCAATCGGGCCGAGGCCAAGCTTGCCGAGTTCTTCCAACTCGAAGCCGAGCTGAACGACGAGCTCAATGTCAACGCCTGGGGCGCCGAGGAACTCAAGGAGATCAAGGGCCGCGCGAGCACGGGCGACCAGATGTTCGTGGAGGGCCGCTACCGGGAGTCCCTGGACGAATACGCCGGTGCCGTTCATGACTTGGCGACCCTCGCCGACAAGGGCCGCGCCTTGTTCGAATCGGCCGTCGAGAACGGCCAAGCTGCGCTGGCCAACCTCGATCACCGAAACGCGGCCGACGCGTTTGAACTCGCCCTCACAATCAGACCCGATGATCGCCAAGCGGCTCTCGGCAGAGACCGCGCGTCGGCCCTGCCCGAAATCGTCGAGTTGCTTCGGCAAAGCGAGCGCGCGGTGCTACGCGGCGAATTGGTGGCGGCCGATCGATACCTTGCCCAGGTGCGCGCACTCGACGCCGCAACACCCGGTCTGGCCGAGCGAGCCGCCAAGATCGCCGATGCCCGGGGGACACAAAGGCGAAGGGCCACGCTGTCAGAAGGCTTCAGCGCCTTGGAGCGCGACGAGTACGACACGGCACTGGCCGCGTTCAATCGCGTGCTCAGGGACAACCCCGCCGATCCGGATGGTCTCGCAGGCGTCCAGCAGGCCGAGCAGGGGAGGCTCTTGGCCGAGATCGACCGATTGCGCGAACTCGCACAGCAGCAGGAATCCGCAGACGAGTGGACCGCCGCGCTTGCGACCTACGACACCGTCTTGGGCCTAGATCCGTCTTTGCGCTTCGCGAGGGACGGCAAGACACGGATAGGCGATCGCATCTCCTTGATCGAAGCCATGCAGGGGTTCATCGACGACCCGGGGCTGCTATCCGACAACGACGAATTCGCCCGCGCCAGAGAAATACTTGCCGAGGCTAGCGCGGACGCGGCGGCCGGTCCCCTTCTCCGAAGCCAGTTGGACGACTTGCGCGCGGTCGTCGAGCGGAGTTCCGTACCCGTAGCGCTGGTCATCGACTCGGACAACCACACCGAGATCATGATCCAGAAGATCGGCTCGTTCGGAACGTTCCTCCGCCACGAACTGAAACTCCGCCCCGGCCGCTACACGATCATCGGCAGTCGCGACGGCTATCGGGACGTGCGCGACGAGATCGTCCTCGAAGCCGACTCCGATCCCGTGGACATTCGGTGCACGGAACCCATCTAGCGGTCGATGGAGTGAACGTGACCGATCCGACCCGCCCAGCCGCTGATGGCGAGCAGATTGCCGCCGTTCGGTTTCGTCCGACACCCACCGCCACGGCCAAGCGGCGTGCCTGGCTAAGCCCATGGCGTGTTGTCGCGTTGGTCGCGGTCCTGGCCGTGGTCTGGTTCATCTGGTTCATCTTCACGGCCAAGAGCGTCCGGCTTGAAGTAACGCCGGCCCCTGCTAGCGTGGGAGTGAGCGGCGGTTTCGCCTTTCGGCTCGGCGACGTCTACTTGATGCGCCAAGGGAACTACCGCGTCCGCGCAACGGCGGCGGGCTATTTCGACCTCAGTCAACGCATCAGCATCGGCGGCGACCGCAACCAGACGATCCCGTTCAGCATGACCCCGTTACCCGGTAGAGTGACGTTCGCGGTGGACCCGCCCGGCGCAACCGTGGTCGTTGAGGGTTTCGACCTCAACGGCACCGCCCCACTCACCCTGCCGGTGCCCGCGGGCGCGCAGACGGCCCATGTCACCCACCCGCGCTACGAGGCTGGCGTGGTCGAGTTCGACGTGCTCGGTCGGGACCAGGCGCAGACCGTTGAGCTCGCGCTGCTGCCCAACTGGGCCGATGTCACCGTGCCCACAACGCCGTCCGGCGCCGAGGTGCGCATCGACGATGAACCCGCGGATGTCGCGACGCCCGGGCCGATACCGGTTGCGGCGGGCGAACACCGGGTCGCGGTGTCGTTGCCCGGCTACAAGCCGTGGCGGGACATCATCTTCGCCGAGGCCCGCCAAGCCATCGCCCTGCCGCCCATCGTGCTCGAGAAGGCCGACGGCGTCCTCGCGATCCAGTCGTCGCCGAAGGGGGCGGGGGTCACCGTTGGCGGCGAGTACGCCGGGGCCACGCCCTTGGAGATCGGCCTCGACGCAGACCGGGCCCACGCGTTGAGGGTGTTCAAGGTCGGTTACGCACCGCGAAGCCTCTCCGTCGAACTGGCGTCCGGCCAACGTCGGAACATCGACGTGACGCTGACCGCGCTCACAGGCGATCTGTCCGTTGAGACCCGCCCGGAGGGCGCGGAACTGTGGATCGACAATGAACACCGTGGGCCCGCCAAGGGCGTCTTTACCCTTGCGGCGGTACCGCACGTCGTGGAAATCAAGATGGAAGGCCATGCCGGGTTCAAGAAGACCATCGTGCCACGACCCGGGTTTACCCGGGAACTCAACGTTGAGCTGCTGACCCTGGAGGAAGCGCGGATGGCGCGCCTCAAGCAGGTGCGAACCACGGGGCAGGGTCATGAACTGGTCCTCTTGAGCCCTGGCAGCTTCCGCATGGGCGCATCCCGCCGGGAACCTGGACGGCGGGCCAACGAGGTGCTCCGCGACGTCGATCTCACGCGGCTCTTCT
The DNA here is from genome assembly GCA_009846005.1 of Gammaproteobacteria bacterium. Taxonomy (GTDB): domain Bacteria; phylum Pseudomonadota; class Gammaproteobacteria; order Pseudomonadales; family Azotimanducaceae; genus VXYL01. The sequence continues at coordinate 15,220 of VXYL01000067.1, forward strand.
ATCTCTCCCGGCATGAGGTCACGAACGCTCAGTTCCGGGCCTTCGCCAAGGGCCACTCGTCGGGACAGTTCGAGAACCGAGACCTCGACAGCGATACGCAGCCGGTCGTCGGCGTCTCGTGGCAGGAAGCCGCGCTGTACTGCAACTGGCTATCCGATCAAGACGGCCTCGAGCCGTTCTATCGAGACGAGTTCGGCAAGATCGTTGGATTCAATCCGAGCGCGCTCGGCTACCGACTGCCCACCGAGGCCGAGTGGGCGTGGTCGGCCCGGCACATCGACGGTGGCGGCGTGTTGCGCTTCCCCTGGGGCGATCAACTGCCGCCCCCGGACAAGCACGGCAACTACGCCGATCAATCGGCGTCGCATACGGTGGGCCGCATCATCTTCGGCTACAACGACAACTACATCACCAGTGCGCCGGTGGGGACATTCCCGCCAAACGAAAAGGGTGTCTACGATCTCGGCGGCAATGTCGCGGAATGGGTGCATGACTTCTATGAAATACCCCACGGCGCGGCCAGCGTGGATCCGCTTGGGCCGGAACAGGGCGACTACCATGTAATTCGCGGCGCAAGCTGGATGCACGGTACAGTTTCCGACCTGCGGTTGTCCGGACGCGACTACGGGACCGACTCGCGTCCGGACGTGGGTTTCAGAATCGCGAGGTTCGCGGAATGAACAACGGCTTGACCCGACAATGGCGGATCGCCGCCGCAGTGGCGCTTTGCGCGGCGGCGAGCACACTCTTCAGCGGGCCGCTGCACGGGCCGGGAGTCGCGTTGGCAACGGAGGCCGAACAAACGCCGGCCGAGGACTCGATCCCCCCGAACAACGCGGGGGACGCCGCCGGCCAATCCGAATCGTCACCGGACGCCGAACACGGCGCTTCCAAGGACACGCCAGACATGCCCGACGCGGACAAGTCGGAGGAGGTTTTCGTTCCCAGTGAAGACATATCGGAGGACATCGACGTCCCGTTCCCCGTGGACATCTGACGCCGCGAAAAGCCGATGAAGAAAACCCTACCCTTCGACTTCATCTACCAGGTGGTCGCGCTTGTGGTCGCCATCATCATCGTGCACCTGGTCTACGTCACGGTAGTGCGGCCCAACGCCGATGCCATCCTGGAGGCGCAGGCCGAGCGGGCCCAGACCGAGGAGGCGTTCGTTCCCGAGCGGTCGCTGTACGTAGTACTGCACAACTTCGAACAAGAGTGCTGCTTCATCCTGATGTTCTGGGCGATGGCCATCATGGGCCTCAAGACCCGCAACTGCCTGCGCGAACGCCGCATGCTCCAGAACCCGTTCGTCGAGGTGACCGAAGGCATGAGCGTCCTGCCGGAGGACACCCGCGAATACTCGCGGCCGCTGCAGGCACTGCCCGAGTCGACCCGGAACAACCTGCTGCCGCGGGCATTGCTTGCCGCACTGCAGCGGTTCGCCTCGACCAGCAACGTCCAGGATGTCTCCAACGCGGTACGGGCCGTTTGCGATACCGAGTCAGACCGGCTCGACAGCGAACTGGCCATGGTCCGCTACATCGCCTGGGCGATCCCGTCAATCGGCTTCATCGGCACCGTGCGTGGCATCGGCAACGCCCTGGGCCAGGCCTACCGGGCCGTCGAAGGCGACATCGCCGGGGTCACGGAGAGCCTCGGGGTCGCCTTCAATTCGACCTTCGTCGCACTGGTCATCAGCATCGTCGTCATGTTCCTGATGCACCAACTGCAGCTCATCCAGGAACGCCTTGTGCTCGATACGCAACACTATTGCGACGACAACCTGATACGCCATATGCAGGTCCGTTGACATGCTCGTCCTCGACATCAACGACGCCGAGATCACGTTGAGGCGAAACGGCGAGGAACTCTACCGGCAGCCTGGCGTCGCGAACGTCGCGCCCAAGACCACGGTCCTCGGCAACGAAGCCCTCGCCTGCTCCAGACTCCACCCCCAACAATCGCACAACGAGTTCTGGCAACGTCTCAACGCCGATCCCGTAACGCCCCATGGACGTGGTGTGGCCAATCAAGCGGACCTGGTCTACCTGCAGCTACAGCAACTGCGCGCTGCATCGGGTGAAAAGCGTCCTGCGGTGATCGTCGTCGCCCCTTCCGCAGTGACCAACGATCAGTTCGCGGTTCTCCTCGGTATCGCGGCCGAGGCCGGATTCGTCGTGCACGCCATCGTCGATGCCTCCGTTGCGGCCGCCAGCCGGGAGACCTGGGATGGCTCCTGCGGGGTTCTCGACGTTGCTCTGCAACGGGCGACCGTCACGCGCGTCGAACGGAAGGACACCGACGCCGGGCCGGTCGTGCGCCGTGGGTCGGTCGACGAGATTCCCGCCGCGGGATTCGCCGGCCTCGTCGAGGGCTGGATCGACGTCGTCGCCGACCGCTTCGTCGACGGTACCCGATTCGACCCGCTTCGGATCGCCAACACGGAACAACAGGTCTTCGACCAACTCCTGGCCGGGATCGACACCGGTGCGGCGGAATTCGCCATCGAGGTGAATCACCACGACGTCACACGCCGGGTGAGCGTGTCACGGCACGCCCTCGCGCAGAAGTCGACACAGCGCTACGAGTTGCTGGCGCGTGCGTTGGGCGGTGCCGGCACGCTTGCGGTCAGTCATCGCGTGCTGCGCCTGCCGGGGCTCGCCGGTTTTCTGCAGGAAGCCGGCCACCAACTCCTTCCCCTGGCCCCGGACGCCATCGATGCCGCCGTTCGGGAGCGGGCCACCGACATACTGCCTCGGGAGGGAGATGCCGGCGCGACCCCGGGTGCCCGTCTGATCGCCGCTCTCCCCGCCTCGGGGGGTTCATCCGCGACCGCTACGGCGGCCCAAAGGCCTACCCATGTGCTGTGCAATGCGCTGGCCATACCGTTGCTCGGCGAGGTCAGCGCCAGCGAGCATCCGGCGTTCCGGCCCGGGTCTCCGAACTTTCGGATCAAGCGGGGCGAGCACGGCACTTCGGTGGTTCCGGCTCCGGACGCCGCCATCTCGTTGAACGGCATGCCGATCGACTTCGAACATCCCGCAGCGGCGGGCGATACCATCGACAGCGGCGATCTCGCCTTCCACCTGATTGCCGTCGTGGACGGCGAAGAAGATGGCTAACGCGTCCGGGCGCCGGTTCAACGTCTTTTCGTTATCGTTTCTCGACGTGATGTCGTGCGGGTTCGGCGCCGTGGTGCTGGTCTTTCTGATCATCAACCACCGTATCGACGACGAGGCCAAGGATGTCGACCCGGAACTGCTCTCGGAATCTCGCTTCTTGGATATTCAGATTCTCACCGGCGAGAAGAACCTCGTGGATCTCCAGCAACTCTTGGAGGACAGGCGCAAACGGGTCGCCGAGGCCAATCGTGAATTGCTCGCATTGATCGAGGACCGTGACAGACGGCTCGAGGATCTCGAAGAACTCGATGCGCGCACCGCCGCAGAGCGCGAAAGCGTCGAGGAACTGACGTCAGACGTCGAGTCGCGGGAACAGGACGTGAAGCGGCTGCAAGAGGAGGAGCAACTGCTCGCCGGCAACAGGCTGCGGGAGATCAAGGGAGAAGGAGACCGCCAGTACCTGACCGGCCTCTACGTGGGGGGCACCCACATCCTGATCGCCCTCGATGCCTCCGCCAGCATGCTCGACGAAACGATCGTACAGGTGATCCGGCGCCGGAACATGTCCCGGCAAAGGCAGCTGACGGCCCCCAAGTGGGTACGAGCCCGGAAGACAGTTGACTGGTTGGCCGCCCAGATTCCCCTCGACAGCAACTTTCAAACCGTCGTCTACGGCGACGAGGCGAGGTTCGTCCTGCCAGAGACGGCCTGGATACCGGTTACCGAGGCAGCGGCCCTCCACGACACGTTCGAGAGGCTTGGCGAGATCGTGCCCGCGGGCGGGACCAATCTCGAAGGCCTGTTCGAACTCATCGGCGAGATGCGTCCTCTACCCGACAACGTATTCCTGGTAACCGACGGGCTGCCCACTCGCTCCAACAGGAAACCGCGGTCCTCGACGGTCGACGGTCGGCAGCGGGTCAGGCTCTTCAACGACGCCGCCAGGCTATGGCCGACCGGCGTTCCGGTCAACGTGATCATGTTTCCCATGGAGGGGGACTGGAAGGCATCGGCGGCGTATTGGTACCTGGCCGCGAGAAGCGGCGGCACCTACATGTCGCCGTCGAGGGACTGGCCGTGATCCGCCGGCGCGGTCTTGAGGAAATCGGGTTGTCGTTCCTCGACGTCATCTGCTGCGGGTTCGGCGCGATCATCCTGCTCCTGATGATCGTAAAGACGGTCGAGCCGATCCTCATCGAGGATCCGATGATCACCCGGGAGGGTCTGGTGCAGAAACGCGAGGAGCTGAACGAGATCCTCGGTGAGACCCGAATCCTGAAACGCCAACTCACCGACGAGGAGCGGCAGTTAACGCGTGAATTCGCCGAACTTGCGAAGGTGGAACGCGACATCAACGACATCCTCGGGCGCTACCGCGCTACTGAGGAGGAAGCCGAATTCCAGCAGTCGGCAAGACAGCGCCTGGTCACGGCCAAGCAATCCCTCACCGCCGAGATGGAGCGCCTGCTGGGAATCGACTTCGTGCGCGCGAGCAACACGATCGGCGGGGTCACGGTGGACAGCGAATACATCATCTTCGTGATCGACACGTCGGGAAGCATGCAACAGTGGGCGTGGCGCGCGGTGCAGCGCAAGGTCCGGGAGGCGCTCGACATCTATCCCCGCGTCAAGGGCATACAGGTCATGAACGACATGGGCGACTACATGTTCCCCGCGTACGCCGGACGTTGGATTCCCGACACTCCCGGCCGGCGACGGGACATGCTGCGTACACTGGCGGGATGGAGCCCGAACTCGAATTCGAGCCCCGTGGAAGGCATCCAGGCGGCGATCAATACCTTCTATGCCAGCGACAAGAAGATCAGCATCTACGTGTTCGGCGACGACTTCTCCGGAAGGTCTATCGAGCGAATCGTGGATACCGTCGACCAGATAAACCGCGTTGTGGAAGACGGCAGCCGGCGCGTGCGGATTCACGCCGTCGGCTTTCCAGTGCGTTTCGGGGCCGCTTCCGGCGACCGGTTCGCCGCTCTCATGCGCGAACTGACCTTCCGCAACAACGGAACCTTTGTCGGCCTGTCGACTTTCGAGTAGGCTCTCATCGTGGTGGTTTGGAACGACTCACGCATGGCCGAGCACTCAGTCCCGGCCAACGCTTCGCAGGGATGGCTCCGGTGCCGTCCTGCAAAGCGCCACGGTCGAACCGCAACCGTTGTGTGTGGCCCAGTGGTGCTGTTGGTCGGCGCGATGCTGCTCGGAGGCTGCAAGGGTGGCGCTTCCATCACCGTCGACGCGACCGTGCCGAGGCCCCTGGTCGATCCCATTCGAGCCTCGATGGGGGTCTACTTCGACGATGCCCTCGTCAACTACGTCCACGAGGAAGAGCTGGAAGAGTACGGTGCCTACCGTCTCGACATCGGGGCATCCCAGGCGCCGGTCTTCGCGCGCGTATTCGATGCCATGTTCCAAGACGTCGTCCGGGTTGAGCCTGCGAATCCAGACGGCGCCAAGGGCACTCCTCCCAATGAACCGGAGCCAACTGCCAAGTCCATCCGCTTCGTTGGAACCGACGGGTCGTCCCCGGTGATCGCGGGCATCATCGCGCCGTCCATCGAAGAGGTGCAGTTCGCAATTCCCAACCAGACCGGCGGCGACTTCTACGAGGTCTGGATTCGTTACAAGCTCACTCTGTTCGATAGGGGCGGACACAGCCTCGGTGAACTGCCCGTGATCGGCTATGGAAAAGCCAACGAGCGCAATTTCAGCCAGTTGGGCCAGCAGACGCCGGCCCTCCACGAAGCAACCACCTGGGCCCTGCGGGGCGCAGCGGCGGAGCTATCGTTGCGGTTCCGTGACCAAGTGCAAGTCCAGGACTGGCTTGCCGCCATCGGTGTCGAGCCAAAATAGAGGAGCGGCGCAATGAAGTTCCCAGAACAGCCCCGCGACCGTAGCCCCGCATTCTTGGTCGCTGTTTGCCTTGCTGCCGGACTGGCGTCGGTCGGATGCGTCCAAACCACTGTCCAAGAGGTGCGACAGGCGGATACACGGATCGGAAGCGGTGAATCCATCGTCATCCTGTCCCGCAAACACAAGACCCAGGGCGAGACGGAGGACGATTTCGTGACTTGCGTGAGCGACGCCGTCAACCGTGGCGACGGCGCATTGCCGATCTTGAGCGAACGCGAATTCGTCGATGCCACGTTTCCCTGGTTCGAGCCCCGAACCGCACCGCTCAACATGGAGGATCTCGCGACGGTCATCGCCCGCCCGCTCCTCTCCAGACGAATCGACGAGATCGGCGTTCGCTACCTGGTCTGGATCGAAGGGACCACCGAACGCACCGACGAGAGCGGCAGCCTCAACTGCACGATCTTCTCCGGCGGCATACCGGCCTGCTTCGGCTTCCTGTCCTGGGAGAGCGGCTCCAACTACGAGGCATCCGTTTGGGACGTCGAACGCGGCATGACCGTGGGCACGTTGAGTTCCGAGGCAGCGGGCACGAGCTTCGTCCCCGCCGTCGTCGTGCCGATCCCTGTCATCGCCCGGGTCCGCGAAAAGGCGTGTGCCAACCTGTCCGCCCAGATCAAGACGTTCATCCACCCGGACATGGCTTCGATGCCGCCGGAAGGCTGAAACCCGATCACTTCGGGGGCCGAATCTCGAGCACCTCGCCGGTGGTCCGGGAAGGTTCAACCGCGTACCACCCCTTCAGGATGACCCGCCAGGACTGTTTCGCGCACAGGTCGGCCAGTTCGTAGAACGTCGGACGTCCGGGATCGGTGATCACGAAGCGCTTCACGCCGCCTTCCAAGGCGCGGCGTACGACGCCGAACAAGGGCTTGACCATGCTGTCCCAAAAGCAGATGTCCGAGCCGATGACAAGCTGCGCCCGGCCCAGGCATTCCGGGGTCAGGTTGTTGAAGTTGCCCTCCATCGGCGCGACCTTGACGTCGTTCAACGCGGCAATGACCTCGAGGAAGGGAAATACGTTGCTGTCGAGGTCGACCCCGGTGACCCTTGCCTTGAAGCGCCGGGCGCAGAACACCCCGCCCGGTCCCCAGCCGCAGCCGAGCTCCATGACGCGCACGCCGCGGCGGGGAGGGTGGTGGAGCAGGTAGTCCATCAGCAGGAAACTCGACCGCCAGGCCTTGTTGCCGTGGATCGAGGGTTCGTAGACGCGCCTAAGGCGCCGGATCAGCCGGTGCTGCGACGAAAGCAGGTAGATCCCATACGCCCGGTACATATGCTCCTCCGGGATGCGTTCGAGTTCGGGCATGTGGGTTCCATCGAGGACTACGTGCAGCATCTTAGCCGCGTCCTTGCGGCGCAAGAAAGGGCATCGGCCTGCACTTGGACCATGTCGGGGGGCAGCCCCGATCAGGCTACGTCAGATACGCGACTTGGATGTTGGCGCCTAAGTTCACCGCCGCGTGGATGGCCAACGGCACCACCAAGGAACCCGTGCGGTGCCTTGCGATGCCGAGGAGGATCCCTAGAACGAAGATCTGGGTGATCTCGTAGGCGCCGTACTGCAGGTGGATCGCGGCCCATACCACAGCCGTGACGAGAATCGCGCCGACCACGCCGAGCTTCGAATGGGCGAGCCCCCGGAACAGGAAACCCCTGAAGAACGTCTCCTCGAACAACGGTGCGGCCACGACCGTCGCAAACACAAGGACGAGGGGCGCTTTCGCGTTGGCCCACACGTCCACCCACCAATCGTTGACCACGTCGCGGCCGAGCAGCATGGATATCGCGTCCATCGCAGCAACGACGACCAGAGCCAACACAATCCAAATCAATAGCTCCTGCCATCGCGGCGCGCGGAGCGCCAGGTACTCGCGCACCGTCGCACCCTGGCGCAAGCGCACAAGGAGCAGTATGAGCGCCGTGCAACCGAAGCCCGATACGAACAACGCCGCGGCGAGATACTCCGCGTTCGTCGCCAGCGCCGCGATTGCCTCCGAGCCGGCGTCCCCCGCGATCATCGCGGAGATGACGAAGGGGACAATCGCCGCCAGCTCCAGCAGGAGGAAAGCCACGAGCACCCCCGCGCCCAAGCCCGCCGTCGCCCAGAACCCCCAAGGTCGCCACGGCGTAGCCCCGGCTCCGGTCGCGATCGAGTCGTCGTTGTCCGTCATCATTGAATCCGCTTTCCCGAGGTTGATCTCGAACTGTACAATGATCGCATGAACGCAAGCGCCGAAACCGCCGTCGAGACGTTTCGGCTGTGTCGCCAATTCGGCGATCTTCGCGCGGTGGACAACCTCGATCTTCGCGTTGAACCGGGAACCCTGTACGGATTTCTCGGTCGCAATGGCGCCGGCAAGTCTACGACCATCAAGATGCTCACCGGCCTCCTGGCACCGTCGTCCGGCACCATCCGGATGCTCGGCAGGAACCCCTTGGATCCCGTTGAGACGATCGACGTGAAGCGCCGCGTCGGCGTCGTTCCGGAAGACCTCGCCTTGTACGACCTCTTGACCGGTCGGGAGAACCTGACTTTCGTCGGTCGGATGTACCGCGTCGACCGCGACGTGGCGCAAGACCGCATCGACGAGCTCTTCGCCCTGCTCGAACTCGGCATCGACGCAAGCGAGGAGAAACGACTGGTCATCGACTACTCGCATGGGATGAAGAAGAAGCTTGCCTTGGCCGCGGCACTCATTGCCAATCCCGAGCTGCTGTTTCTCGACGAACCCTTCGAGGGTGTCGACGCGGTGACTTCGAGGGTGATCCGCGACCTGCTCAGGCGCGTTGCGGAGCAAGGTGCGACGATCTTCATCACATCCCACGTGTTGGAAATCGTGGAACGACTGTGCAGCCACGTCGGAATCATCGACCGAGGGCGGCTCGTGGCCCAGGCGCCACTCTCGGAAATCCAACAGACGAGTACGCTGGAAGAGACCTTTCTCGCCAAGGTGGGCTCCACGGAGGACGTACGCGCCAACCTGAGTTGGCTGGACGAGGGCGAAGACGGTTCCTCCAGCTGACCGGAAACCCGCTTCGCAACCGTGATCCGTTTCGACACCTCGATCGTCTGGCCGATCCTCCGGCTTGCCTGGAAACTCTCCCGACGTCGCTGGGAGCGCCAGAGCCCGCTGCTCGGTGGACTTGCGGTCCTGGTCGCGGTTGTCGGCATCGGTTCCGCCGTGGTGGCCGCGGTAATGGCATTGGTTCTAGGTATTGCGCTCCTGCCCGAGGCCGAGCCGCTCGTATTGATGCTGGTATGGGACGGCGTGATCGCCGTGTTTCTGTTGCTGTGGCTTACGGGACTCCTGATTCAGCTCCAGCTCGGCGGCGAAAGCCTCTCCCTCGACAAGCTGCTGCATATGCCCGTCTCCGTGTCGAGCGCATTCTTCGTCAACTTCCTCGGCTCGCAGTTGCGCGTTTCCCTGATCATCTTTCTCGGCGTGATGTTGGGGTTGGCCGCCGCTAGCGTCACGGTCCTCGGCGCAGCCCACCTCGTCCTGTTTCCCCTGGTGCTCGGCCTAGCGGCGCTAGTGACGTGCGTCACCCACCAGTTCCAAAGCTGGCTTGGTCGAGTGTTCGCGAACAAGCGCCGGCGCGGAACCGTGGTGGCGGTGGCCGTCCTAGCATTCGTGGTGCTCGCAAATCTGCCTGCGCTCCTGAACCGGTCCCTGGTCGGCGCCGATGTCTCCTGGGGAATGGAGCAAGTCGGGCAGTGGGCACTCGTCGCCAACGCGTTGTTCCCCCCGGGTTGGCTCGCACTCGGTGCCTGGGGTGCAGCCGACGGCGGGGTCTGGATCAGTGCCCTCGCGACAGTCGGGATGTTCGGGATAGCCTTGCTTAGCCTTCGGCGTTCCTACCGCAAGACCCTCGGCGCAATCGCCCGTGACGATCGCCCTGGGCAACGCCCCGCTCGTGCCGAGGACAGGACGAAGCCCGCGACGCGCCCTGCCGCGCCAGCGGCCGGGCTCGCTTTTGGCATGCCGCCGGGACTCGGGAGGATGCTCGATCCGATCATGCGCTCCGTTCCGGACCATTCCCGTGCCGTGGCATGGGTTGCGGTGCGTCTCTGGATACGGGGACCGCAGGGCAAGATGGTGCTCTTGAGCCCGCTCCTCCTGATCATGCTCTACCTGGTGATCTTCCGAGATTTCACCCAGGGCGGCTGGGCCGCGCAATTCGTGGTTCTGGCGATGATGGGCTTCATGATCATGATGGCATTCAATCTTTTCTCCAACGTATTCGGCCAAGACGGCAATGGCTTTCGCACCGTCGTCCTCGCCAGCGTGCCGCCAACCGAACTGCTACTCGGCAAGAACCTTGCCCTGCTGCCCTACGCCCTCGTGATTGGCTCGGTGATCATCGCGGTTCTGCAATGGGTTCACCCGTTGCCCCCGACACACGTCCTAGCCAACTTTGCGCAGCTCCTCGTCCTGTACCTGGTTGGTTGCATGCTTGGCAACTCGTTCTCGGTCCGGGCACCGTGGCCGATGTCGTCCACCTCCATGGGCATGCGCAACGCCACGGCGGCTTCGTTCCTGGCCTCGTTCCTGAGCCTGCTTCTGCTCGTTGCCTTCATCGCGCCGCTCGCAATACCGCTGGCGCTGGAACGGCGCCTCGTCCAAGGCGGGTCGTCAATCCCCCTCTACCTGATCTTCTCCATCCTCGAACTGGCCGTTGTCGCATTCGTCTACCGCCGTCTTCTCGCCTCGAAGGGCCGCCTGCTCGCCACCCGGCTGGAGTCGATCCTGGTGCGGGTAACACAGCCCGTCGATTGACACGCGCCTAGAGGACAAAAATACCCGAGTAAAATAGTCGGTTATTCGGTACAATCCTCGCCTCACCCATGGTGCGGCGGATGTCCATGTCCGAACAATCGAACGAACTTGCCGATCTCGTCGGCGCAGAACACGCTGCCACCGGTCGCGAGTACACCGCCGGGTTCGTCACCGAGATCGAAACCGACACCCTCCCGCCCGGTCTCGACGAGAACGTCGTACGCGCGATCTCCGGTAAGAAGGAGGAACCGGCGTGGATGACCGAGTGGCGCCTCGATGCCTTCGGGCGTTGGCAGCGGATGCGCACGCCGCGCTGGGCCCACGTGCAGTTTCCCGACATCGATTTCCAGGCCATCTCGTATTTCTCGGCCCCGAAGGGCGACGCACCGAAGTCGCTCGACGAGGTCGACCCGGAGCTTCTTCGCACCTACGAGAAACTCGGCATCCCGCTGCATGAGCGCGCCCGTCTCGCAGGCGTCGAAACCGCGGCCGAAGATGCCCCGCAAGTGGCCGTGGACGCCGTGTTCGACAGCGTCTCGGTGGCAACCACGTTCAAGGAGCGGCTAGCCGAGGCCGGCGTCGTTTTCTGTTCGATGTCCGAGGCCATCCGGGAACATCCGGAACTGGTGCGCAAGTACCTCGGCAGCGTCGTGCCGAAACCCGACAACTTCTATGCGGCCTTGAACTCCGCCGTGTTCAGCGACGGGTCGTTCGTCTACGTACCGAAGAACACCCGCTGTCCCATGGAACTCTCGACGTACTTCCGCATCAATGCAGAGAACACCGGCCAGTTTGAACGCACCCTGATCATCGCCGACGAAGGCGCCTACGTCAGCTACCTGGAAGGCTGCACGGCACCCATGCGTGACGACAACCAACTGCACGCCGCCGTGGTCGAACTGGTGGCGCTCGCCGATGCCGAAATCAAGTACTCCACGGTGCAGAACTGGTACCCGGGCGACGAGCAGGGCAACGGCGGCATCTACAACTTCGTCACCAAGCGCGGTGCCTGCCTGGGCGAACGCTCGAAGATCAGCTGGACGCAGGTCGAGACGGGTTCGGCGATCACCTGGAAATACCCCAGCGTGGTGTTGCGCGGGGCGGATTCGGTGGGCGAATTCTATTCCGTGGCGCTCACCCGGAACTTCCAGCAAGCGGACACGGGCACCAAGATGACGCACATCGGCCCGCGCACCAAGAGCACCATCGTCTCGAAGGGCATAAGCGCCGGCCGCAGCCAGAACAGCTATCGCGGCCGGGTGCGCATGAACCCCGGTGCCAAGGGCGCGCGCAACTACACCCAGTGCGACTCGCTGCTGATCGGCGATGCGTGCGGGGCGCACACCTTCCCGTACATCGAATCCAAGCTCCCATCCGCGGTCGTCGAGCACGAAGCAACCACGTCCAAGGTCAGCGACGAGCAACTGTTCCTGTGCCAGCAGCGCGGCATCGAGCCGGAAAGGGCCGTGGCCATGATCGTCAACGGATTCTGCCGGGACGTGTTCCGTACGTTGCCGATGGAATTCGCGGTCGAGGCGGCGAAGCTTCTCGAAGTCAGCCTCGAGGGTGCCGTCGGATGAGCCTGCTCCGGGTCGAGGACCTCCACGTCGAGGTCGACGCCAAGCCCATCCTCGCGGGAATCGATCTCGAGGTCCGCGCTGGCGAAGTTCACGCCGTGATGGGACCCAACGGATCCGGCAAGAGCACGCTGGCCAACGTGCTCGCGGGGCGCCCCGGATACGACGTGACCCGGGGTTGCGTCACCGTTGACGGGGAGGATGTCACAGGGCTTGAGCCGGAGGAACGCTCGCTGCGCGGCCTGTTTCTGGCCTTCCAGTATCCTATCGAGATTCCCGGGGTCAGCAACATGGAGTTCCTGAAGGCCGCGGTGGACGCCCATGCGCTCGGTCGCGGCGAGGATCCCCCCTCGGCGGTCGAGTTCGTGAAACGCGCCCGCGCTGCGGCCTCCCGTCTTGCGTTGAACCCCGACTTTCTCAAACGCGGCGTCAACGATGGGTTCTCCGGCGGCGAGAAGAAACGCAACGAGATCCTGCAGATGCTGATCCTCGAACCGCGCCTGGCCGTGCTCGACGAAACGGACTCCGGCCTGGACATCGACGCCCTCGGTGTCGTCGCCGATGGCATCAACGCGTTCCGGGACGTGGGCAACGCCGTGATTCTCGTCACCCACTACCAACGCCTCTTGAACTATGTCGTGCCGGATCACGTGCATGTCCTTGCGAACGGTCGCATCGTCCGTTCCGGGGACGCCTCGCTCGCCCTCGAACTCGAGGAACGGGGATATGGCTGGCTTGACGCTTAACGCGGGAAGCCTCGCCGAGGCGCTGCTGGCGCGGGGACCCGCCAGCTACGCGCCATGGCTGGACCGCGGACCGCACCTCGAGCTCATCGAGCAGCGGGCCCTGCCCGAACTCCGCTCGGAAGCGTGGCGGCACACGAACATTTCGCGCTGGTACCAGACGGTCCTGAACGGCAACGAGTCCGTTGCGCAATCGCGCCGTATCGAATTCGCCGGTGCTGTCGAGGTCGTGGACTTCGAGGAATCGCGCGCGGCCGAACTCCTTGAACTGCGTGGCGACGAGCTGTACCAACTTTCCGCTCACCCCATCGCGGCTCTCAACGCGATGTTGCTCGGTGCCGGCGTCGCGATTCGGGTGCCTGCTCGCGGCGGTCGCCTCCACCCGGTACGTGTCGTCGACCTGCCCGCGTCCTACCAACGCATTCTCATGATCGTCGAGTCCGGCGCCGAGGCCGAGTTGATCGAAGAACCCTCGCCGTTTACGCATCGCCTCGTCGAACTGGTGGTGCAATCGGGCGCCCGGCTCCTGCACCGCCGTCTGCAGGCGGCGTCGCCCCACCGCGATTGCAGTCTCGTCGCGGTCCGCGTCGAGGCCAATGCCAACTACGAACTTGCCCAACTGTCGCTCGGCGGCGATCTGCGCCGGAACGACATCGTCGCCACGCTCTCCGGAGAATCCGCCCACGTCACGTTGCGCGGTGCGTGGCGATTGGACGGGACCCGGCATCTCGACAACCAGGTGGCCGTTCATCACGACGCCCCGGGAGGCACGAGTCGACAGACCTACCGGGGGGTTGCCGGCGGACGTTCGCGGGCCGTGCTCAACGGCCGGATCGAGATCGCCCCGGGGGCCCAACGGAGCGACGCGTCGCTCAGCACGAAGAACCTCCTTGCCAGCGACACTGCGGAGGTCTACGCAAAGCCGGAGTTGGAGATCTACGCGAACGACGTCAAGTGCAGTCACGGCGCCACCGTCGGTGCCATCGACGAGGATGCCGTGAACTATTTCCGCACCCGCGGGATCGATGGGCAAACTGCCCGATCCCTATTCGTACGGGGCTTCCTGCGCGAAGCCATCGACGATGTCGAGACCGCGCGCCGGTTGGGAGTCATCCAATGAAGGATTCCTCCTGGCGCGGCGATTTCCCGCTGCTTCGCAACCGCGCCGACCTGGTCTACCTGGACAACGCGGCCACGACGCAGAAACCGACGGTGGTTCTCGATGCCCTGGCCCGCTACTACGGTTGCACGAATGCCAACGTGCACCGTGGTGCCCACCGCCTCTCCGACGAAGCGACCGCAGCGTTCGAGGCGGCCCGCGAGACCCTTGCCCGGCGAATCAACGCCCGCTCGTCCCGTGAGGTGCTGTGGACTCGTGGCACCACGGAGGCTATCAACCTGGTAGCCGGATCCTACGGGCCACTCGCCGTCGGCGACGGTGACCGAATCCTCATCACGGAAATGGAGCACCACTCCAACATCGTTCCCTGGCAGCAACTTTGCCAACGCACCGGCGCGGTCCTGCGCGCCGTCCGGGTGTTGCCGTCCGGCGAACTCGACCGCGACGATTTCGATGCCAGACTCGAAGAGCAGCCGCGCATCGTCTCGATCAGCCATGTCTCGAATGCGCTTGGAACAGTCAACGATCTGCCGACGCTGATTGGCCGCGCCAAGTCAGCCGGTGCCGTCGTGGTCGTGGACGGCGCCCAGGCCGTGGCCCACTTCGACATCGACGTGGCGGCACTCGATTGCGACTTCTACGCGTTCTCCGGCCACAAGATGTACGGTCCCACCGGGATCGGCGTGCTGTACGGCCGCGAAGAACTGTTGGATGCGATGCCGCCGTGGCAATGCGGTGGCGAGATGATCGAGCGGGTCCGTATCGAGGAGACCACCTTCGCGCCCCTACCCTTCAAGTTCGAGGCCGGAACGCCCGACATCAGCGGCGCAATCGCGCTCGCCGCCGCCGTCGACTACCTCGACCGGCAGGACGGCAACGCGGTGGCGACCCACGAGGCGGGGCTGCTCGCCTATGCGACGAGCTCGTTGAACCAGGTGGAGGGTTTGCGCATTGTCGGCACGGCATCCGCCAAGGGACCCGTGGTGTCGTTCCTTTTCGAGGATGCACACCCCCACGATGTCGGCACGTTGCTCGACCAACAGGGCGTTGCCGTGCGAACCGGTCATCATTGCGCCATGCCGCTCATGGACGCCTTGGGAATTCCCGGCACCGTGCGTGCTTCGTTCAGCTTGTATAATTGCCTGGAAGACGTGGACAAGCTGTGTCAGGCCGTTCGAACGGCAAAGTCGATGCTGTGAACGCGATTGCTTTGCGGTCGCATTGGAGATCCAAATGAGTGCAGAGGTCTTTGATCCCGCCGAATTGACCACGATAACGATGACGCCGGCAGCTCGGGCGCACGTCCGCCAACAGTTGGCCCGGGAAGGTGCCGACGCGCTGCGCCTCGGTATCACCGAAAGCGGCTGCAACGGTTACATGTACGAACTCTCCTACCTCGCCGGGACCTTGGACGCAGGCCGCTTCTTCCGCTTCGACGAGGTGACGGTAGTGGTCGACGACGCCGATTGGGCGTTGGTCCAAGGCACGGTCATCGACTACGTGACCGAAGGCCTCAACTCCGCGCTTAGATTCAAGAATCCCAATGCCACGGCGGAATGCGGCTGCGGCGAGAGTTTTTCGGTCACGAGCCCTTAAGGCGTGAGGAGCGCGTGAGGAGAGCCGCGAGATGGAACGCCGCGTAATCCCGGTCACCCGGTCCATCGAGGCCCGCCTGGTGCCGACCGGAACGCCCTTGACGGTGCCGGAAGGTGCATTCGTGACGCTGACGCAGACCCTCGGCGGCGCATGCACCATCGTCTACAACGGCAACATGGCCCGGGTTGAACCGGAAGACGTCGACGCACTCGGCCTCGAACCGGAAGTTCTTGACCTGGCCCCGCCGCAGGACGGTGCCGTGTCGAACGACCAGGTGTGGCAGGCGTTGCGCACGGTTCACGACCCCGAGATTCCGGTGAACATCGTCGACTTGGGCCTCATCTACGATTGCACGGTCGACGACAACGTGGTCGGAATCGACATGACGCTAACGTCTCCCGGCTGCGGCATGGGACCCGTGCTGGTCGCCGACGTCGAACGGCGCGTGGGCAACGTGCCGTTCGTTCAGGAGGTTAACGTGAACCTCGTCTTCGACCCGCCTTGGGGCCGGGAGATGATGAGCGACGAAGCGCAACTCGAACTCGGACTGTTTTGACGTTGGCCGCTTCGGCAACTTCTCTCGACGATATCCGCTCGACGTTCGGTTTCTTCGATTCCTGGCAGGACAAATACGCGTTTCTCATCGATATCGGCAAGGCGCTCGCCCCCTTGCCCGCGGCATACCGGGTGGACGACAACCTAGTCCGCGGTTGCCAAAGCCAGGTCTGGCTCGTGCCGCGCTTCGACGGAGACCGTTTGAAGCTCGCCATCGACAGCGATGCCCATATTGTCCGCGGCCTCATCGCCATCGTCCTGGCCGCGTACGACAACCGTTCGCCGCGGCAAATCCTCGACTTCGACATCGAGGGCCTGTTCGACGAATTGGATCTCATGGGCCACCTGAGCCCGACCCGCGGCAACGGGCTTCGCGCGATGGTTGGAAAGGTCCATAGCATCGCCCGGGAACACACCGACTCCTGACCGGCGGCGTGTCTCGGGGCACGGGAAACCGCGTCTTATATCCGATTGTCGCAATTTCGACGTGAAATCATGCGGGAACACTGCTATGGTGGCGTGCTTGGGAGAAGGACCGGGTTCGACACAGCCTTACGCGCAGTGACCCTCGGTTCGGTGACGGCCGAACGACGCGCCTACGGCTCGACGCGGCATTTTTTACTTGAGGAGGACGTTTTGAGCCGCGCTCAGAAACTGAACCAGAACAATCTTGAAATGCGAAAGACCATCGAAAAGGACCTCCAGGCTTTCCTAGCCGCGGGCAAGAAGATCCAGGTAATCCCCATGGGCGTCAGTGGCCAAGACAAGATGGGGCGTAGCAAGAACATCGTCATCTCGCGCAAACGCCGCACCGCGATTCGCGCGACCTAACACCTGCGGGCGACCCAGTGTCGCCTACGCGAGCCGCGTAGGGGACACCCTTGTGGTGTCCCGCGATTGCCATCGTGGGTTCATCGGGACGGGACAAGCCCGTCCCCTACGATCCGATGCGCTTTGTAGGTCCGTTTCCATTAGAGGCCGCGCCAGCGCGTCAGGTCGTCGACGTCGTCGACATCCCACATCTCGTCTAGGAGCCTCACCCGAAGGTCCTTGGCCGCGTGCAGCGTCGACGTCAGCACGCTGGCCGTGCCCCAGGCAATCCCATCGAACAATTCAGGATGGGGCGAGTTCATCCCAATGAGACAGTAGCCACCGTCTTCGGTGGGACCAAGCACCAGATCGGCGCACGCCAGCGCGTTGAGCGCGCCTTCGACGTAGCCCGCCGTCATCCTGGGGATGTCGGTACCGACGAGAACTCGGACACCGTGGTCGAATGCCCTCGACATGCGTTGCCCTAAATCCCCCCTCCCCTGCGCTATCAAGGGGATGTGCAGGTCCTTCAAACCCTCGGCGGTGCCTTGCCCTTGCCAACGAGCGAATACGCCGAGGTCGCCATCAACCCAGATCTCCGGTGCTATCGTTTCGCTGACCTGCCCCAGCCTTTGCAGCGTCGAGGCGAGCAGGTCCTCGTAGACCCGCAGCGCCGATTCGGCTCCGACCGCTCTCGCCAAGCGGGTCTTCACCCGACCCTGGACGGGGGCGCGCGCGAAGATCGCGACCCGGGCCGGACGTGACCGGTTCATTCGTAGTAGCGGCAGGCTAGCGCTTCGGCGTCGCCGCCGATGAAGTAGCGGAACCGCAACCACCACATCAAGACGATCGTCCTGGCGATGCCGTGGCGCTCCCAACGCCGCGACGATGCCACCACCGGTTCCGGGATCCGGCGCGGCTTCGCCAACCGACGCAACCGACGGCAAAGTTCCACGTCTTCCAAGAGCGACTGCCGCGGAACTCCGCCCACGGCAGAAAGCAGTTCCCGATGCACGAATATGCCCTGGTCACCGGTCGCGATGCCGGTCGCGGCCGAGCGCCAGGTCATCGTCCGTTCAATGATTCGGTAGACCCTTGACTCGCCGTCGAGACGCACCGCGAAGAAACCCCAACCGGGTGTGCCGAGCCGTTCGCCGAGCGCGGCCACGGCACCGTTCGGCAAGCGCGTATCCGCATGGACGAACCAAAGCCATTCCCCGTTGGCGACCTCGACGCCTTCGTTCATCTGCGTACCACGTCCACGCGGGGCCGACACGACCCGATCGGCACCGCCTGCAACGGTCATGCTGTCGTCGTCGCTGCCTCCGTCAACGACGACGATCTCCACTTCCGCATGCCGCAGGTCGGCGATCAGGGACCGCAGGGCAACGGCATCGTTCAACACGGGCACGATCATGCTTAGCCGGACTTCGCCTCGGCTTGCCGACATCAAGGGCTATCCTCGTCGATTGCCAAGACCGTGGCGTGTACGCGCAGGCAGCGGTCGACCACGCGCTCGCGATCCTCTGCCAATACGAACCCGCCGTCGACCAGCGCGTTCACGCATTCCCGCGCGTGGCTCTCGATGTCGTCAGGGGTTGCCCATTGATGGCCGAACAGACTGAAACCCACGAATATGGCGGGCAGTTCCGGGGCACCGTGGTCCGGGTGCCTTGGATTCCAGCCCGTATGGCATCCAATGGCAAGCGCCACCTCGGGCAGCCGGATGCCCGCCCGTTCGTTCAAGGAATCGTCGACATCGGACACCAAGCGCGCATAGGGCAGTCCTTCGACGGCCGGAAACGCGCAAACCCCGTCGTTTACGCGCCTACCGAGGTCGAGGGTCGCGAGGCCGCCAAGGCGGTCCGCATCGAGACCCTGGAAACCGTCGATCAACGCGAACTTGGCAAGCACGACGCCGCGTTCGACCAGCGTGCCGTCCCGGAGGGTCGGTACCTGCGAATCTGGCGGCGAAACCCCATCGGACACCCACGCGTCCAGGTTGGCGAACGCAGCGCGCACCAATGCCGAATGATCCACGACGTTGAAGGGATAGCGTGCTTTCTCGCCCGTCACCGCGAACGTGTTCGTCGGTGGCAGGACACCGTTGACGTGATGGGTTCCTGCGAAGAGGTAGTTGCGCTCCGAGGGGTGCGGCTCGACGTCGTAAGCGCCATCGGGGGAAACATGGGTGAGGGCGGCGTCGCCCCGCCAGTACTCGAACGACGTATTCGTGATGACCACCTTGGGCGTGTGTGCAAGATCGTCGTACAGGCCACCCGTGGCGCCGCTCAACGGATCGCGAACGGTTGTCCCCGAAAACGGGAAGCGCTGGCCCGCCGCCGGCACCCCGGCACTGGAGGGTTGCGCGAATCGGTGGTTGAAATCGCCTCGTTGACCACCGGCGATGTGGATGTGCACGCCGTCGAAAACCCCCTTCCCGGTCGAATCCGAATTGAGGCCTAGATGCAGCAGATGTCGTAGAACGCGACCGGTCTGGGACGCGCCGAACGCCACCACGGCGGGGCTTGCCGTCGCAAAGGGACCGGCACCGTCCCGGAGGCTCTCGGCAGCATCGCGCAGTGCCAGCAATCCGCATCCCGTGACCCGTGCCCCCCGGGCCCGGTACACGAGCGTGTAGATGCGACCCTTCTCGAACCCCTCCGCGAGGTGGATAAACCGATCGCTCGGTTCGACCCTGCCATCTCGTTCCCGTGCGAACCGCCACCGGCACCGGTCGATCTCGACCAACGGCGCGTTGTCGTCATCGCGAACGAAAAGACGCGCACCGGGTTTGCTGGGATCGGCGGGCGGATAGGTCACCTCGCCGAGTTGGCCGAAGGAAACGAAAGTCCGGTCGCTTCCCGGCTGGACCCGACATACGACATCGCCTTCGACGGGCTTGCCATCCTCGAGGACCTCCGGGGCGTCCAAGCGAAGGCCAGCCGCCACGTCCCATTGCCAGCCGATCGAGGCGAGCGCGAAACCGCGCCGAAACAGGAAACCGTCGCCCGGCGCGCACGGGTCGTGAAGGAGATCGTCCGGCCGCGCCCGATTCAGGATGGAGAACGCCAATCGCCGGCCCCGATTCGGAACGTCGATGAGCAGCTTCCGTGCGGGCTGATCTCGCGGCGCAACCACGGTGTAGTCGCCACTGTAGCGAACCCATCCGCCCCCATCCCGAGGCGCATGTTGGAGATCCACGATTCCCGCATTGCGATCATCCGCCGGATCAATCGAGTAGTGGACTCGTCCGGTCACGATCTCGAAGACGCCGAAGTCCTCAAAAGGACGGCCATCGGCGTAAACGCTACGGGTCTCTATCTGCCATGTCGTCATCGCGACGTTGGTCGCTCATGTCACTTCGCGCCGAAACCGTAGCAGGATGATGCCGTATTGTCGTTGTTCCGATGCAGAGCCTCGCTAGGCTAGTGCTTCCTCGGGGCCCGCCAGCAGTCCAAGAACGGTCATCAACGCCGCCATGGCCGCTGCGCCGAACGCGACTGCAAGCAGGGCGTTCATCGGCTTGGTGTGTCGCGCCAACAACCAGATGGCCATCGCGAGAAAGCCAATCAGCGCTACGTAGCGCAACCTGCCCATCCACGCGAACGCGGCGACATCCCCGACCCGAGCCGCCAGCGAGTCGCTCTCCCACACCTCGAATACGGTTAACGCCACCGGGGGGTCCAGGATCAACAGCGCGACACCGACCCAGACGTACGCGGCGACCCACCAGAACGACCGACTCATCGCGGTTGCGATCAGTCGCACGTTGGCGTCTTCGCCGAGCCAGACGAGCATCGCCCCGCACGCCAGTCCGAATATGGCCACGAACGCCGCGGTTACCGCCGCGACCATCACCACGGTCACGTAGGCCGTCACACGTGCAACCGCGAACACCGGGTTCGGGCCGGCGAACAACCCGTCGACCCCAAGCACGGTGAACGCCGCCAATCCGGCGAGCCAAACGCCCACAGGCAGAAACGCCGCCCCGGCCAATCGCGCCGCGACCCCGTTCATCGCTCGACGCGCAGTGACTCGGCAATGTCCGCCGTCACGAACGCCTCCACTGCGGCGGCCGCCGCGAGCGCACCCAAACCGAATAGCAATGCCGTCCCGAGGCGCAGCGACTTGATCGAACTCCAATCGAGCGACGACACCCTGAGCGCCAGTGGAATGCCTTGCAGGCCCACCGCCCCGGCGATGCACAGCGTACCCAGTTCAAGTACGCCGTGCGGCAACAGAAGGTTCGCGATATCTAGATTGGACATGCCGGAGACCCTTGCGAAGCCGATGAGCTGGCCGACGGCCAGGCCGTTGCCGAGAAGGACCGCGACCGTCACGAGACCGGCGGACACGACGCCTAGGAGCAGCATTACGTAGACGGTCATATTCCGTCTCAGGATGAACACAAAGAGCTCCCAGTCCGATCGCTCCTGCCCGGCCGTTCGATCGGCGGTGATCGGCGGCAGCGTCTCGGTAGGCATCGCGTTGATCCAATCCGCAACGGCAGTACCGACGGCCAGACCGACCAGCAGCAGCAGGACGGCGCAACAGAACCGGCCGAACGAGTAGTCCTTGTCCGTTTCAGACGGCATCGTGACCATCACCCGACGATGCGCTCCCCGCGCGCCATCGCGTTGCCGCGCAAGCGCGCGGAATCGGAGCGCTACGCTACTGCGCCAGGAACCTCGTCGGAGGCGTTCCCGGCAGCGCACTGAGCGTCACGTCCACGAACTCCCGGACCACGAACCCCGTGTGGCCCTCGACGCAGATCTCGTCGATCCGGTCCCCGTCGTCGTCGCAGAACACTACGGTGGCCCAATGGACCACCTTGGACTGCGGCACGACACCCACGGCTACGTTCGCGCTCGCAGCGAAGCCGGCGAGCCCCAGCACAAACGCCAATGCGTAACATTGCTTCTTCATCGCAAATCTCCATAAGTTGTCGAATCAGCAGCCCGACGATATGCCGATTGGCCCGGCCTGAGGGGCACCTCGGGCACTCTCTCACGCAATTCTCCGAGATTCGCCACGGGTGCCATCACGCACGCTCAAGGACCGGCACGACTCGCTCGCGCCGCCGAGGGTAGAACAAGCCCTAGAGGCCGGCGGCAATCAGGTCCTGAAGCCGGACCACGCCGATCGGTCGCTGCGCGTCCAGGATGACCAGTTCCGTGATCTGGTTGGCCTGCATCTGGCGCAGGCAATCGACGGCCTTGGTGTCGGCGGATGCCGAGCCGTCCACATCGGTCGGCGCCGAGCTTTCGCTGCCGCGGCGACTGCGTTCGAAGCACTCGGCCACGGTCAGCCGATTGACATGCTCGCCACGCAGCAAGAGCCTGCGGATGTCGGCGTCCGTCACGACGCCCACGTACGTCCCACCCTCGTCCACCACCGTCGTCATGCCAATGCCCTTGGACGAAATCATATAGAGCAGATCGGGAAAGTGTGCGGCCGTGTCGACGACGGGCAGGCCCTCTCCCTTGATCATGACATCGTCCACGGAGAGGAGCAGGCGCCGGCCTAGCCTGCCGCTCGGGTGGAATCTCGCGAAATCGCGTTCCGTCAAGCCCTTGGCCTGCTGGACAAGGATCGCCAGCACGTCGCAAACCGCCATGGCCGTCACCGCGCTGGTCGTGGGTGCGAGATCAAACTCGTCGATCTCGGGCAATGCCGGTATCTCCAAGGCGATGTCGACGATGGCGGCGAGTTTCGAATTGGGTTCCGTGAGCGAGACGACCTGCCCGCCGGTCACGGCCTTGAACTGCCGGGCGAAAGCGATGGTCTCTTCGTTGCTGCCGCTCTTGGACAACGCCAGCAATGCCGATCCAGGCCGGACGATACCCAGATCGCCGTGCAGTGCCTCCACGGGATGCACGAACACGGCCTGGGTGCCCGTACTGGATAGCGTCGCCGCCACCTTCTGAGCGACCAGGCCGCTTTTGCCGAGCCCCGTGACGATTAGAATCGAGTCAAGGCCGGCGATCAGTTCGACGGCCCGCACCAAACGCGTATCGAGGAGATCCTTGGCGGCCGCCAGCGCGACCCCGTAGCGGTCGAGCATGTCGCCTGCGCGTCGAATCAATGCATCCATCGTGCCCGAGAGGATACCTTCAAGACGTTGATCAAGCGCGGGCGAAGTTGCGCCGGTCGGTCTTCCGCGGAACCACGTCGCAGGTCTCCATGTACCAGGTCAGCATGCGTTCCTTGAGGCGCACGATCTCCCCGCCGTAACGCGAATCGCTGATCAGGTTCCGCGTCTCGCCCGGATCCTCGACCAAGTCGTAGAACTCGTCCATCTCGAATGCCCGGCGCACGTACTTGAACCCCTCGTCGCGACACATCGCGGCCTTGGTATGCGGCAGGGGCGTGGATTCGGCGACCTGCAGGCTGACCCGCGGCGAGTACAGGCCCAGTCTCGAACCGGCGGATAGGCTCTCGTATTCGCTGGCGTGGACTTCCCCCACGAGCCGTCCGCCCTCGGTGAACACCGCGTCCCGGTGCGGACGGTCGGGGTTGTCGAAGAGGCCAGCCAAGCTGCGGCCAAAATGCCAGTAGCCGCAGTCGATCTGAGCGAGATCGTAGACCGTCGCCGGAAAGTCGACCAACTCGACCAGTTGATCCCGAACACCCGGCACGATGTCGACGCTCGTCGGCGGCTTCACCACCAAGGGCACCCGGCTCAGGCAGTCCTGGAACGTGTTCTGGGTCTTCTCCACGAGGCCGTAGTCGCCGGTGAAGTCGCCGTGGTCCGAGAATAGAAACACCGCGCTGTCATCGAAGATTCCCGCACCGCGCAACGCCTCGACCAACATCCCGAACTGATGGTCGACCCGCGCGCACATGCCGTAGTAGGTCGCCCGAAGCTCTCGCCAGCGATCCTCGGTCCAGCCGGTCAGATGTTGGCCATCGCGGATTCCCTTGAGCAGCCCGGGCTTGTCGTCCCAGGTCTCGTACACATGACGTTCGGGGACATCGTCCCGGCTCGTGACCGAATACCAGGGCTCTTCCACGCAGTACGGCGGATGCGGATACCCCAGCGGCAGGAACAGGCACAGCGGCTGATCCCCGTCGTAGGTACCCAGGAAATCGATGGCGCCGTGGACCATGGCCCAGTCCCCATCGAACCAGACACCACCCTCAGGGGCATCGAGGCGGCCCTTGAAGAAGCTGAAATAGTTGTCGCCGTCCGGATCGCCGCGCCAAGCCAAGTCGCCGCCGTGGCTCCCGGGTCGGGGAACGACACCCCATCGTTCGTAGTCGGCCGGCCTGGGCCGGAAGTGAACATCGCAATGGGCTTCGAAACCGAGTTGCCCGGGCACCAGGTCGTTCTTGCCGCCCCACCAGACGAAGTAGCCGTTGTCCCTGAGAACCTTGAGCAGGTTGGTCTCCCCGAGGATCGGGTTCAGCATGTGGTGCATGGTGCGGTGACCCCGGACGTGGGGGTACCAGCCGGTCATGAACGAGCACCTGCTCGGCGTACACACGGTGGCCTGGACGAACGCTTGGCCGAAGGAGACCGCCTCGTCTGCCACGAGCCGGTCGATGTTCGGTGTTTTCACCGCCGGATGGCCGATGTGCCCGAGCGCGTCGCCCCGCCATTGATCGGGGTTGAAGATGATGATGTGCGGTTTGCCGGGCATGCCTAATGCCGAAGTTCCTCCAATACACGTTCGTGCAGCCGGGCGTCTCCCGTGGCCAGCACTTCCCCACCCATGGCCGGGTTGCCACCATCCCAATCCGTGATGACACCGCCGGCGCCCTCCACCACGGGCATCAGCGCCTGAACATCGTAGGGCTTCAGGTTCGCTTCGATCACGAGGTCGGCAAGCCCCATGGCGAGCATCGCGTAGAGGTAGCAGTCGGTGCCGTAGCGCATGCCTCGGGCAAGCTGCCGGATGCGACCGAATCCCGCCACTTGCCGCTCGGTGCGGAACATTTCCGGTGCTGTGGTCCCGGCAAGCGCCTCGCCCAGTCCGGGGCAGGGTCGTGTGGCCAGCGCTCGCTGCTCGCCGCTGCGGGTGTAGATCGCGCTGCTGCCGTCGCCGGCGAACGTCTCGTCCAGCACTGGCTGACGAATCGCCCCGACCACCGGCCGCTCACCGTCGAACAGCGCCACGAGGGTTCCCCAGTGCAGGAGGCCCATGACGTAGCCACGCGTCCCGTCGATCGGGTCCAACACCCAGGTCAGGCCGTCCCCCGTCTCGAGACCGAACTCTTCACCCAGAATCCCGTGTGCCGGATAGTGCTTTCGAATCTCCTCGCGCATGGCGCGTTCCGCCGCACGATCCGCCTCGGTCACCGGATCGTAGTCCGTACCGGCTTGCTTGTTGTCCACGGCAACGGGACGCCTGAACTGCGGCAGGATCACCTCGCCCGCGAGCTGCGCCAGGCGGCACGCGAACTCCACGTACTCCGCACGCGCCTGCGCGTCCAGGCGCACCGGGGTATCGGATTGAATCGAGGTACCCATGAAGTTAGCTACCAGCCTTCCCGTATCAAAAGCCCGTGTGCCCGCGTGCCCCCCAACGCTTGTCGTCACCCGCCCCGATATGGCCACGCGGCTTTGTCGGGACGGGACAAGCCCGTCCCCTACGAACTGCACCCAACGCCGGTCCGCATCGTAGGGGCGACCCTTGTGGTCGCCCGCGATGGCTACGGCCGCGCCGCAAGGCGACGGGACAAGCCCGTCCCCTACGGCACATTGTTGCCGCCCGCCGCGCATGGGGCAACGTTCGATCCCGTCTGTCTAGTCATCCGCCTCGGCGCGACGCAGGTACGTGGAAAACCACGAGTCGATGTGAGCTCTGCTGCGCTGCCGGGATTCGGCAAGGGACCGGGCCAAATCCTCAACCCCTACCGCACCGCAGGCTTGCGCCAGCGTCGACTGCTCCTCCGGCGACAATAGCGTGGGATCCTGGTCGACGCCCACCATGCGCATGAAGCCGTCGAAGTTCTGCCACAGCCTTGTAGCGTCAGCCAAGTCCGCTGCGACCGTCGCATCGATCAGCCCTTGCTTCGCCCCGGCCTCCAGAGCGGCTACCAGCCCGTCGCCGACGATTGCGGAACCCGGCGCGCCCGCGACGGCCTCAAGATGCAGGTGCGCAACGAACATCTCGATGTCCACAAGCCCCCCGGGTGCACCGAGTACGTCCCACCGCCCTTCGTCACGCTTCGGGCGCAGTGCCGACAGCGCTTCGTCAAGCGCGTCGAGCGGCCGCTCCCGGCCGAGAACCGCCTGGCGGAGGGCTTCGAATCGTTCTCCGAGATCGCCGTCGGCAAATACAACGCGGGCATGCGCCAGAATGCGCAGATCGGCGGCGGACGCCCCGTTCGCGTAGTACTCCTCGAGGGCACGAAGGGAATACGCCGAGCGTCCGTGACCTTCCCCGTGCCACGGCGGCTGCGGGTTGTAGAGCATCGCCGCAGGCGACAGCTCGCCGAACACGCGGTCGAAGCGCTGCAGCAACGACGTGTGCCACGCCTGCGTGTCGGTCGTGCGAGCGCAGTCGTAGAGGAACAATATCCGCAGCGGACCGCCGATGGCGAACTCTCGCCGGCCGTGCGCATCAAGCGCCACGAGGGCCAGCAAGTCGTCTTCCATGGCACCATGCTCCTTGGCGAAGTCCTGACGAACCGCGGACAGCGTCTGCACCAGACAGGCATCGAGGATATGTGACAGCGGTCGCGCGGCTTCCCGCGGCTCCACCGCACCGCGCAGCATGTGGGCACCAAGCTGGAACGCACGCTGCTGGGCCCAGTTCCGAGTCTCCGCGACGAGGTCGTCGGTCGAGGGTGCCTTCTCGGCAATCGCCGACAGCTCTTCACCCATCGCCTGCCGGTCGAATTCTCGCTGGTAGTAGAGCCGGACTAGACCCGTGCGGGCGATGCGGGCGGTTTCGGGGTCCAGACCCTCCTCGTCCTCGATCAACAGGTCGGTGAACTCGCGGCTCCGCAGGCTGTCCTGGAGAAAGGGGTAGCGCGCCAGCCACTGTACGATGCGCGGCGCCCGGCCGACGAGGTCGCCGAGACTCGTCGCAGTACGCCGGGTACCGGTGCCGACGCGGTGCAGGACAAGCCAAAGGGCCGGCACGAAAACGAGCGCCGCCACCGAGGACACCACAATGCCGAAGGCCAGCGAAACCACCATTGGAACCATCGGCGCGGCACTGGGACTGCGCGTCAGCATCAACGGCATCAGGCCGACGAATGACGTCACCGTGGTAATGAGAATCGGCCGGCACCTGGCCGCAGCCGCATTCTCCAGGGCCGCTTCCACGGCGTCCCCGTCAGCGCGGAAGCGCTGGACGCCGTGAAGCAGCACCAATGAGGCATTGATCGCCACCCCGGCGGCCGCCAAGAGCCCGAACGCGGACGGCATGGAAAAGCCGAGTACGATGCCCGGGATCATGGCCAGGAGGTGCCCCAAAACCGCGCCCACGAAGCAGAACGGCAGCACGGCCATGACGATGAGCGGCTGGTGGTACGAGCGCAGCGGGATCGCGAGGAGCGCGTAGATGGCGCCGAACGCCGCCAGAAACAGCGGCCCGGCGCTGGCCACGGTCTCCCGCACGGCGCGGTTGCTCTCGATCTCGTAGCCAAGTCCGGGATTCGCGTCCACCGCGGCGCCCAGGAACGGTTCCATGGCGTCCAGCACCGCGTTGCCGGAGGTCTGATTCAGGTCGACCTTTGCGGATACGTTGACGGAACGAACGCTGTCGACACGCTCGATCAACTGCGTTCCCCGCCCCCATTCCGCCCTGGCGACTGTGCGAAACGGCACGTACGTTCCGGCAGGCGTTCGGACGTGGAGCGACTGCAAGGACTCAAGCGACCGCCGCGCCTCGGCCGGGTAGCGAACCATGACGCGCAGGTCGTCCTCCCCGCGCTGGACGCGCTGCGCTTCCTCGCCGTAGAAGGCCTGCCTGACCTGCCGCCCCACATCGGAGAGGGTGAACCCAAGCGCGGCGCCGGCGTCGGTGAGCGAAAGCGAGAGTTCCTCCTTGCCTTCCCTGAACGAGTTGGAGACTTCGAGGACACCCGGGTAGCCTGCTAGCTCAGCCTCCACGGCGGCGGAAACGGCCTTGAGATCGTCCATGCTGTCCCCGAACAGCCGGATGTCGATGTCCGGAGCCAGCTGCCTGAAGTCGGTCACGAACACAAGCTGCTCGGCATCTTCGATCGGCGCGGTCGCAGTCCGCCACGCGCGGGCCACCTCGACGGTCGTAATCCCGCGCTCCTCGGAGGGGGACAACTGCAGATAGATCTCGCCAAGGTGGCTTCCGGTCGGGGCCGTGTCGCCGCCCGTCCCGCCAGGGAGGTGCGAGCCATGCGACTCCGCTATGTGCATGATGACCGGCACGCCGTGTTCGCGGGCAAGCTCGGTCTGCAAACCCTGAGCCGACGCGACCAACCGCTCGAGCGCGCGAGCGGTGTCGATCTGCGGTACGCCAAACGGCATGGACAGCTTGGCCACGATCCGGTCGCCCTGATCCGAAATGAGGAACGAGAACGGCAAGTGGCCGCCGACCACCGTCGCGATAGCCAGCCCGATCGCGACGGCCCCGGACGTGACCGTCAGCACCCGCCGTCGAAGCGCGCGCCGGATCATGCGGCGGAAGGCCCCCTGGATGAACGTCTCGAGCCCGCGTTCGAAGCGCACCTGAACGCGTGCGAATGCCGCGCCCAGCCAACGCAGCGCGCCGCTCACGTGTGCAGCCACGACCAGGCATAGAACGCCGATTGCGAGGCCGACCGCGTCCCGCCCATCCGCTGCCAGCACGACCGCAGCGAGCACGGCGACAGTCAGCAGCGCGATGCCGAAATCGCCGAGCGGCATCGAATCCGGCCGATGTCCGAGATGCAGCGGCAGGATCACGTGGCACTCGATCAGCGAAAACGCCAGGCAGCAGATCACCGGTGCCGCGACCGCCGCCATGAACTGACCGGCAACGCCGGTCAGGAAGAGCATCGGGACGAACGCGGCCACGGTCGTCAGAACGCCAAACGTGACGGGCACGAACACGCGCCGGGCACCTTCGATGGCACCTGCCAGCTGTCCGGCGCCTTCGCGCTGCGCCACGTAGGCCGATTCGCCGACGACGACCGCGTCGTCGACCAAGAGCCCGAGAACCAATATGAAGCCGATGAGCGAGATCGCGTCGATCGAGACCCCGAAGCAGAACAGCAGGAACACGGCACCGAGCAGCGCGATGGGGATGCCCGCCGCAACCCAAAGCGCCAGGTGAGGCCGCAGGAACAGCGCCAGGACCACCAGCACTAGCAACAGCCCCTGCAAGCCGCTGTCGATCAACGTGGTTAGGCGATCCACAAGCAAGGACGACTGGTCGTTCCACACCGTGAGCGTGACACCTTCTCCATACTTGGCCCCGGACTCGGCCACATAGCGTCTGACCTGGGCCGATATCTCCCGCAGATCCTGGCTTCCCACCTGGGAAACCCGTACCAGCGCCGCCGGGCGCCCATCGAACCGGAACTCCTGCCCCGTGTCGGCGAAGCCGTCGACGACGCGCGCCACATCCTCAAGCAGCACCCGCGTCCCGTCGTCGCGCGTGGTCACCTCGATCCTCCTAAACTCCTCCCCGGCATCCGCTTGCCCTTGCGTACGCAGCAGCAGTTCACCCCGGTCCGTCTTGATCGCCCCGCCCGGCAGATCGAGGGAGTTGCCGCGAATTGCGCCCGCGACCTGATCGAAGGTGAGTTGGTTGCGTTGCAGGGACGCCTCGGAGACCTCGACGGAGATCTCGTAGGGGCGCACGTTGGCAACAGACGCCCGCATGACCGCCGGCAGGACGAGCAGGTCGTTGCGGACCCGGCGCGCCAGCTCCTTCAAGTCTCTCTCGTCCGTGGGGCCCGTGACCGTCACCTCGATCACCACGTCGCTTGACGACAGCAGCCGGACGACCGGCGTCTCCGTCTCCTTCGGCAAGGTGTCGATGGCGTTGACCTGGTTCTGGACGTCGGCGAGCGCGGCGGCACGATCGGCGTCGAAAAGCAACGCGACCATCACTCGGCACCGCCCCTCCTCTGCCGTCGACCGAATGCGGTCAACGCCGTCGATGCCGTCGAGCTTCTCATCGATGCGGGCACAGACCGCGGTTTCGACCTCCTCGGGTGCGGCGCCGAGGTACGGAACCACGATGCTGATGACCGGCACGTCGAGGTCCGGCCAGATCTGCACCGATATACGCGCGAACGACGCGATGCCGGCAAGAAGCAGGAATGCCACCAGAAGATTGGTCGCCACCGGATTGGTGGCGAACCAGGAGACTACGCGTTTCACGGCACCTCTGCCGGTGCGCCCCCGTTGCCCGCCGTCCGGACGGTCAGTCCGTCGACCGCGCCCGGCAGTCGCGTGAGCGAGACCCGTTCGCCGGTACGCAAGCCCAGAACGTAGGCTTCCTCGCCGAGCAGACGCAGCACTTCCACCGCCCGCACGGCGAGCCGATCATCCGCCTCGACCACATGGACATGCCCTTCCGACTGAAGCGCGGCGCGGGGGAGCACCACGGCGTTACCGACCTCGCGTCCCTCGATCTCGGCATCGACGAAAAGACCCACCGTGAGCGGCGGCTTGCCTGCCGGCTGATCGTAGGGTCGCTGCACTTCGGCGATCATCTTGACCATCCGGGTCCCGGGATCGATCTCGCCTTCCGTGCGCACGATTCGGCCGTGCCACTCATGCTCGCGACCCGCGAACCGGGCGCGCAGAACCACGGTAAGCCGGGCCGCAGCATCAAACGCACCGCCGAGGGGCACCGGCAGAAACGCCAGATCCTCGTCGTGCACCGGCAGGCGCACTTCGGCGATATCGACCGAGTAAAGATTGGCAACGGTCTCCCCGCGGTTGACGAACTGGCCCGGGTCCACCGATTCGCTTCGGACGCGACCGTCATACGGTGCGACGATGCGCGTTCGCTCGAGGTCCCGTTCTGCTCGAAGTTCCTGGGCCGTCGCCTCGCGAACGTGCGCTTCGGCCAGCAGTTGGCGGTTCTCCGCTTCATCGCGGTTCGATATGCTGACCGAATCCGTCGCCGTCAGCCGATCCTGGCGGGCGAACGCCCGGCGTGCCTGCGCCAGTTCGCTTCTCGCGGAAGCCAGCCGTGCGCGCGCCTGCTCCAACGCCAGTTCGTAGTCGACGCGGTCGATGGTGACCAGCACGTCGTCCCGCTTGAAAAAACCGCCGGAAACCATGGAATCCGCAACGGATACGACGCGACCGGAAACCTCGGACACCAGGCGGCTCTCGGTCTTCGGCAGCACCACGCCATGTGCTGCCACGGTCAGCCGAACCGGACCGGGACGTACCTCCACGAAACGCACGAGCGGTGCCCGAACCCCAGAGTCTTCCGGCTCCGTCACGGGCCCCCTCGCCACGATCACGACCATCAGCGCGATTCCCACGACGGCGACCGAGAACGAGCCCAGGTAGCGTTTGATGGTCGTCCGGCTAGCCCGACTCATGCACCGTCGTCCTCAGACCTTCGCCGGCACGGGCGTATGCGGTTCCGTAACGCTATTCGGCCCTCGGCTGGGACAATGTCAAATCGCGGCATCGGCTCGCCGCGGCCACGCCATGCCGGCGCGTTCGCGGACGCCTTCCCCGATCAGCAGGATGGCAGGCACGACGAAGAGTATCCCCAAGCTGCCCGCCGCAAGCCCGCCGATGATGCTGACCACCATCGGCACGTAATTGGTAACCGTGGCCTCCGACGTCAGATAAAGCACAGGCAACAGGCCGCCAACGGTCGTCACGGTGGTCAGGAAGATCGGCCTGAAACGCTCCCGCACGGCACCCGCGATTGCCGCGATCGCCGGCAGGTCCGAACCGGCGCGCAGGCTATTGCACCGGTCCATGAGGAGCAGCGTGTCATTGATGACGACCCCGAGGACGGCGACCACCCCGAATGCGGACGCCAGGTTCATGTCGTAGCCCAGCGACAGGTGCGCCAACACGGCCCCGGCCGCCGCCAGCGGCATCGCCGTCAGCACGACCAGCGGCTGCACGTAGCTGCGGAACTGTATGGCTATGATCATATAGATCACCAGGAGCGCGACCGGCAACGTATAGGCCAGCGGCGCGAGGGACTGCTCGTCGTCACCCACGCCCGTGCGAGACCATGCCAGCCCAAGGCCGGGATACCGCTTCTCAAGTTCCGGTAGCACACTGTCTTCGACGTGCGCCCACAGCTCGCGCGGTGTTGTCACCGCACGATCCACGAAAGAGCCCACTTCAGCTGCGCGAACGCCATCGATCCGCAGCAGCGTTTCGAGTTCGCGACTCTCCACCACCCTCGCCGCCACACCTAAGGGGATGTCGCCGCCCATCGGCAGCTCGATGCGCTCGTCCACGAGTTCGGCGAAACTCCGCCGCCGATTCTCAGGGTAACGGACCACGACCTTGACCTCGTCCCGTCCGCGCTGGACGCGCTGCACCTCGGTGCCGAAGAAGCGCGCCCGGAGCTGTGCCGCCAACTCGCCCGCGGTAAGTCCTGCGGCCTTTCCCGCAGGCGTCAGGTGCAGATCGAAGTGACGCCTGCCCGGAGTCAGGGAGTCAAAGGCATCCAGCACACCGGGGGCAGCCTTGATCGCCCCGACCATGTCTGCGGCGGCCCGCGCGAGGATGTCGCTGTCCGGGTGGACAAGAGCCACCGAGAGGTCGTAACCGCTGCCGTAACGATCCGCCGTCGAGAACGTCAGCTGGTCGGCGCCAATGACCTCGCCGACGTTCCGTCGCCACGCCCGGGCGACCTCCTCGGCGCTCACCGTGCGTTGCGACTCCTCCCGGAGCTGCAGCGTAACGGCGGTGAGATGAGTGGCACGACTCCCATCCGCCGCGAAGATGCCGCGGGAGGGGCGGTGCCCGACAACCGTGGCGACCGAGACGATTGGGAACCCACCAAGCTCCTCGTTGCTCCGTCTGGCCGCATCCTCCAACTGGCGCGCTCCCGCGTGTGTGACTTCAAGCGGCGTTCCCACAGGATAGGTGATGGCCGCCTCGACCCTTCCGGTACCGAGGGCCGCCACGTCGCCAACGCGGACAACGCCGCCGCCGAGCAACGCACCGCTAACGACCACCAGACCAACCGCTACCAGCACAGCAGCGACCGGGTGGCGGGTCGCCGCCGCAACAGCGGGTACGGCGACGCGGTCGCGGAGGACGTCGATCGCCTCTCTGACCCGCGCCTGAACAGCAGCCATGGGCCAACGACTCCAGTCGCCCCCGTGCGCTAGATGCGACGGCAGGATCAAAAACGCCTCCAACAGCGACACGCCCAGCACCAAGAAAGCGACGATCGGGAACACGCTCAGGAACTGGCCCAACACGCCGTAGGTGAATAGCAGCGGGGAGAAGGCCAGCAGCGTCGTAGCAACGCCGACCACCACCGGCCAGAACACGCGCTGCGCCCCGGCAACCGCCGCAGCCGCTCCCACCAGACCACGTTCCCGCTCCGTCGCGACGCTCTCCCCCACCACCACCGCGTCGTCGACGACGATGCCGATCATCATGATCATCGCGAAGACCGTCGCCAGGTTGAAGGTGAGATCGAACGCCGGGAACAACAACGCCGCACCCAGGAAGGAGACCGGCAAACCGACCGCCACCCATGTCGCAAAGCGAAAGTCGAACACCAGCGCAAGGACGAGGAACACAAGCACGAGGCCCAGCGCGCCCGTGCCCGTGACCAGGTCCATGCGAGCCGACGCCCGCCGGGAGCTATCTTCCCAGATGGTCACCTCGGCCCCCGGTGGCGGGGCATAGTCGGCGAGCATTGTCCGCACATCGTGGGCAATCTGCACCTCCGACTCGCCTAGCTGCGCTGCTAGCGCGGTCACGAAGACGGCCGGCACGCCGTCGAGTTCGGTAACACCTACAGCGTCCCCGAACCCTTCGCTGACTGTCGCCACGTCCCCCACCGTGACCAGCGCGCCGCCCGGGGACGACAGTAGAACCACGTCCTCGAACTCCTCGGCACGGATGCGCCGGTCGTCAACGCGAACGACCATCCCGCCGGCGCTGGTCAGCAGACGCCCGGACGTGAGGTCCACCGACGAGCTCCGAACCTTGCGCGCCACCTCGCCGATGGTCAGGCCATGCTCGCGCAACGCCTCCTCGTCGACCTCGATGACGATCTCTCTCTCCGGCGACCAGTCAAGCGAAACGCTTGACACCGCGGGTAGCGCGAGCATGTCCTCGCGCATCTGCTCCGCCGCGACGCGCAGCCCCTCCGTCGACAGCTCAGCCGAGGTCAAGGCCACCGTGATCGCCGGAACGTGCACGAACGGTATGCCGACCTCGGGCTGCTCCGCGTCAGGCGGCGGGAACCTCTCGATGCGGTCGACCGCCGTGCGTGCCTCGCCCAGCACCTCCTCGGTGTCCGCGAACGCACCCACCTCAAGCGTGACGGTGCCAACATCCGCCGACGCCTCGGAAACCACCCGGCGTACCCCGGCCAGCCCGACTACGCGCTCCTCGATTCGACGCGTGATGGTCTCCTCGACCTCCGTCGGACTCGACCCGGGGTATGGCACCGTGACGCTGACTGTCCTGCCGTCCACGTCAGGAATGATCTCGACGTCGATTCCCGACGCGACGAACAGCCCGCCGCCGAGGGCGAATAACATGAGCAGGCTACCCGCCACGCGGCGGCGCACGAACGCGGCGATCACCGCGCCCACACCGCTGGGAGCTTCCTGCCCGCCCGAATCGCTAGACGCGGTCATCGCTCGCCACCATCGGCAACGGCTTTCACCGCCAGTCCGGACCGTTCGCCCGGAACCGCGCCGAGAACGACTCCTTCCCGCGCGTCGAACGACGCCACGATCCATCCGGTGTCGGTTCGACCGAGCGTACGCGGCGTCTCCTGCAACAGTTTGCCGTCGTCCACCAGCCATACGCTGTCGTCGGCACGGTGCGCCTCGGGCGGCAGGAGGTACGCATTGTCGAACGCGGGCCCGTCTAGGGCTACGCGAACGAACGTCCCAGGCGGGGGACCCTTCGCGTCCGCGAAGTCCAGCAGCAGCATGGACAGCCGTGTACGCGGGGCCAGCACTGAAGAGACCTGCGAGACCACCGCCTCGAAGCGTTGCCCTCCGGCGAGAACGGTGGCCGGCCGACCGCGCGGGTCGCCGAGATACGCCAGATCATCCACCGGGATCGGCGCGCGCGTCTCCAGGCGACCGGTCTGGAATACCGTACCGACACTCGTTGCGCGTGAGACGACCTCGCCAACCGACACGGGCGCAGCGATCACGGTGCCGTCGAAAGGCAGCGAGAACCGCGTTTCGGACAACTGCATCTCGGCCAGCTTGACGTCCGCAATGGCTGCCTGCACACGGCCCTCGAAACGTTCGATCTGGCCCAAGCGCGCAACCGCTGGCGGAACCTCCGCGCCCGGGTTTCGCTCCCGATACTGTGCCGCGTCCAGAGCCCCTTGGTCCTGGTGGCGGCGGAGCCTTCCGCGAGTCGCCGCGAGCATGCCCTGCGCCCGCTCGAGCCTCAGTTCGGTGTCCTCCGGGTCCACGACGAACAACGTCTCGCCTGCCTTAAACGTCCCGCCTGCACGTAGAGCGGGCGAGACTTGGACCACGCGGCCAGACGCCAACGGACGCAACGCGACCAGTGTCCGCGCATGGACTTCCCCGGTGAGCGTCACCGTCAGCGAATGCGAACCGACCTCCGGGCGCAGAACCCGCACCGACGGGGCTTCCGCGCTGCGGATCGAGTCCTCGCCTATTGGTGCCACGCCCGGAGAGCGGGCGAAGTAGATGCCCGCAGCCAAAGCGATTATGAGCAAGCCAACCTGCGCCCAGCCGACCCAGCCGCGCGATTCGCGCTCCGCAGCATCCGCCATAACCCTGTCCCCCTACCGTTCGCCTATGTCCCTACTACCCCCGAATTGCCCGTTCCAAGCGGGCCGCGCACGCCAGCGGCTGCGCCACGTACGCACGACCGACCAACGGCGTTTCGACCGACTACCAGCAATTTCGGAGCCTACGCAAGTCCGAGGGGAATGCAAAGGCAATAGCCTTTGTTCAGCACCCCGCCGGCGGACCGCGATATCTCTACGAGTCTGTCGGCTGTTTGGCGTCCCCGCCGGCGGACCCCGGGCCGCAGTCGGCCGCAAGCAGGCCCGATGCGGCCGCATCGGTGACCTCGCCGACATAGCGAAAGCACACCCGTCCTTGGGCGTCGAAACGTACGACGTAGGCGTCGTCGGCACCGTCGCTCTCCTTGACATGCACCAGACCGCGCCAAGCCTCGCCATCCTCGGTGACGAGGTATATCGTCTCCTGCCTCTCCTCGGACACCTCGCCGCGCATCCCCCGGGTGAGGGCGGCTCGAACAAGCCGTGGCATCTCGTCGATGACCAGCACGGATGCGACCGAGGGCACCGACTCCATACCGTCGATGCGGAGCCGCCAGCCACGCACCTGCCGCGCCGCAGCCCGACCGAATCCGACCACGAGAACGGCAGCCCGGTCCGGATCCGGCACCGTCACGTCGACCCCGCTCAACGTCCTTGCGCGCAGGGACGCCGTGTCTTCCGCCTCGGTCGACGCACCGGAGAACAGCAACAGGGTCACCGCCACCAGCCACGCTCTCGATCGAACGTCGACGACATGTTTGGCCAGCATCACTGGAGCCAAGGTCTTGGCGATGCAGGCAACTCGCAGGTGAAGAGTCGGCATTGGTCACCTATGGAGAGGGGGAGTGACCCTGGCACCGTAGCGCAGTCTTCGATCGGTGGCCACTCGCTGCCAAGTTCAAGCCCGCCTCCGGCGATGCTGTCGAAGACCGGCGGCAATCATGGGTTTGGCGCCCCGACCAGGATTCGAACCTGGGACCTGCCGCTTAGGAGGCGGCCGCGCTATCCAACTGTGCCACCGGGGCGGACAAGCGAAGGGCGGCAACCATACCGCCCTTCTTCGGCACCGTCACCCCCGCTGGTAGGTACCTACGAGGCGGTTCATGCCGATCACGTT
Source organism: Gammaproteobacteria bacterium (assembly GCA_009846005.1). Classification (GTDB taxonomy): domain Bacteria; phylum Pseudomonadota; class Gammaproteobacteria; order Pseudomonadales; family Azotimanducaceae; genus VXYL01. Next base: position 52,462 of record VXYL01000067.1, read on the forward strand.
GGATTCGATTCGCTCGAGCAGGTCCCACATACCCAGACCGGCTTCCAAGTCGAGTTCGGCGTCGAGGGCCAAGAGCCAAAAGAAATAGTTGTGTACGCCGTGGCCTTCGGGCGGCATGGGCCCGCCGTAGCCGGGCTTGCCGAAGTCGCTGACCCCCTGGGTGTGCTCGCCGGTGGCTTCGGGGAGCCCCGTGGCCGAGCCCGGGATGTTGTAGAGGACCCAATGCACGTAGCCGTAGCGGCCCGGAGTCACCAACGGTGCGTCTGGATCGTGGCAAATGACGGCGAAGGACTTCGTTCCATCCGGCGCATCGGACCAAGACAACTCGGGCGACACGTCCACGCCCTCCCCCGTGTGCTTGCTCGGAATCGCGCCACCGGTTGAGAAAGCCGAGGAAGTGAGTTGCATCGAGGACAGTGCGAATCCCATGGGTCGAATCCTTAAGTTCGAGTCGCGAAGCGCCAAGCGTTACACGCTCCTTGAGGGGTTGTCCACGCCATCCACGCCCAAGCGGCATACAATGGCTTGGTCAAGGAGGAGGGAACCATGACGCACGAACTCGTTATACGAGACGGCAACCTCGTGGACGGCTTGGGCGGGGAACCCGTTCCGGGTGATCTCGCCGTCGATGCAGGCATCATCACGGAAGTCGGGAAAGTCGACACCAAGGGCAAACGCGAACTCGACGCCCAGGGCCTCACCGTCACACCCGGCTTCATCGACATGCACACCCATCTCGATGCCCAGATCTGCTGGGATCCGCACGTCTCGCCGGTGTCCCGCCACGGCGTGACCACGGCCTTGATCGGCAACTGCGGGGTGACCTTCGCGCCGTGCCGCCCCGAGGACCGCGAATTGCTCGCCGGAATGATGGAGACGGTGGAGGACATTCCGCGTCAGTCCATCCTCGCCGGCCTGCCCTGGGACTGGGTTCACTACGGGGACTACCTGGACTCGGTGGAGCGTCTCGGCCCGGGCATCAACATCGCCGGGATGATCGGCCATGGCGCGTTGCGCTACTTCGTGATGGGCGAGCGCGGGGTCGAGGAAGACGCCACCGACGAGGAAAAACACGAGATGGCGCGTCTGGTCGGCGAGGCAATCGACCGTGGCGCCGTGGGTTTCTCGTCGAACCGCTACCGCGGGCACCGCATACCGGATGGCCGCGCCGTGCCGGGAACGCTGGCCGAACTCGACGAACTGGTGCTGATCGGCAACGAGGTCGCCAAGCGCGACGCGCTCTACCAGCACGTCGGCATGCGGTTCGACCACGTCGACCACGTCGTCGACGCAACCGGGGCCCGGATGCTGTTCAACTCGACATTGCAGGGTTTCGACGACGACGCCGGCAAGAAACGCTTGGAAGCGATCCGCAAAGTCGCGGAGGGTCGGGATCTGTCCGGGGTCGCCCAGGTACGCGGCAGCGGTGCCCTAATCGGTCTGCAGGCGCTGGTTCCGGGTGCCGGCGAGACCTGGGCCAAGCTGCGTCGGATGGAGCTTGAGGCCAAGCTCAAGGCCATCCGCGATCCAGAGTTCCGGACGCGGTTGATCGCTGAAGCCCAGGAGCCGAAAGGCTGGGCGCGGCCAGGTTGGATGTACTACTTGGGCAACGGCGTCTCGCCGGACCATACCCAAGGCAGTCACAACAACCTCGCGGCCATGGCGGAAGCAGCCGGCGAGCATTGGTCCGAGACATTCCTGCGTCTGTCCGACGAAACCAATGGCACCGCGCTCTTCAACCACGTGGGCGAGAATCAGAACCTGAAAGCGCTGCGCGACCTCTTCGCCGGCGGCGTCTTCCCGGGTGTCGGCGATGCCGGCGCGCACGTCGGCATGGTCATGGACGCCGGCTGGGCGACTTTCGTGCTGTCCCATTGGATTCGCGAAAACGGCCTGTACACCATGGGCCAAGGGATCCAGCGCTTGACCAGCGGGCCGGCGCGGATACTCGGACTTAAGGATCGCGGCGCCCTGCAGGCCGGCATGCGCGCCGACATCAACGTGTTCGACGCGGACACCGTAGCGGAAGCGCATCCCTACCGGGTGGCCGACTTCCCGGCGGGTGCCGAGCGACTGACTCAAGGGAGCATCGGCTACAAGGCGACCTTGGTGAACGGCGAGTTCCACGTCATCGACGGCGAGCTGACCGATGCCTGCGCAGGCCAGGTGCTACGCCACCACCTAGCACTCCATGATTAAGCGCCATCGTCACAGTGGAACAACATATGGACGAACGTCGTACGGGCGATGACATCGCGCCCGCCAGGGCGCGCCGTCGCCTGCGGTCAGCACGGGACGGGACAAGCCCGTCCCCTACGGTTCGTCGGTCCAACGTGGACGACTATTTCCGGACGGGGCGGACCCGGGCGTTCGAACTTGGCAACCGTGGACCGATTCGGTTCACGGACGATGGACGCCTTCACCCGGAAATCGACGCGGCCTACCGGCGGTGTGGCTTCTACGTTTTTGAGGGTGCGCTCGGCGACCAGGAGGTAAAGGAACTCGAGGCCGACCTCGCCGAATTGCTGACCCGTGCGCCCACCGGTCCCGATTCGACCGTCGACCGCGAAGGTCGCCCCGCCATCGGTAAGGACCGGACCACGCCGGCCTTTGCTTTCGGTAAGCCATTGTCGGACCCCTACGGCGGCACCGACAAGAATTACGGCAGGCATCCGGCGAAGATGTTCGAACCCGAACCGGCCCGGGACGCGCCGGAAGAGACCCTCTACTTCGTCTACGGCATCTTCCAGGGCATGGATGCCTGCCTACGGCTTTACGGCCATCCTGACCTGCTTCGCGTCGCCGAGGCGATCAACGGACCCGACTTCGTACCGTTCGCCGACTCCATCTGGATCAAGGAACCCGGCCTCGGCACCTCCGTCGCCTGGCACCAGGACGGCACGACGCATTGGAACCACCCGCGCTGGGACGAAAACATCCACGGCTTCAACTTCATGGCCCAACTGTGCCGCACCACGCCGGAGAACGCCCTCTGGGTCGTGCCGGGCAGCCACAAGCTCGGCAAGATCGACATCAGGGCGCTCGTTGACGACGCGGGTACCGATCGGCTTCCCGACGCGGTGCCGATGCTCTGCGAACCCGGGGACGTCGCCATCTGCAACCGCCAGGCGCTACATGGATCCTTCGCCAATACGTCCGCCGACCGGCGCGTGTCCATCGTGATCGGCTTCCATCGCCGGGATTCGGTGCTAAGCGTCAAGAAGGAACAGCGTACCGGCGAAACCGTGGTCTACGACGAGGATAGGATCCACAGGCGTTCACGCGTGATCCAGTTGGCGATCGACGCCCGTCGGCGTCACTGCCCGCTCGAGGCGCCGTACGCCTACCAGCCTTTTGTCGGCCTGGAAGATGACAACCGGTTCAACGAGGCGACACGCAAAGCGGTGTTAGAGGGGTATCACCTTCTGAATCTCGGCATCTGACCGGGACGGGACAACGCCGCCAAACGGCTCGAACGCGCCCGCAAGGGCGCGCACTCGCCGTCTGGCCCCAGCCCCCACCGCCCGAGGACTCCGCGCTTGCCTGCGCCACTTCGTGCCGCTACGGCGCGGACTCCTCGGCCCGTCCCCTACGGCTCGACGAGGCGTTCCACCGTTGAGAGAAGATCCTCGGCCGTTGCTGCCTGCATTACCTGATCCCCCACCGCGGTGATGGTCGCCATCGATGGGGCGCGTTGCAGCAGCGCGCCCAACTTCGTCGCCACAGGTGCCCCGAACTTTCGCTCGGCCTGCCTTGCCAGCATCGCTGACACATCGTGCCGCATCTCTTGCTCCCGGGCTTTCGCTCGGTCATCCGCAGCCGTCGCACTGCAAACTGCGGCATCCAAACGCTCCTCGGCCAACTTACGCGCGGCACCTTCGTCCTCGGGTGTCGGGAGGTCACGACCGCTTACCGGCTCGTAGAGCCGCAGTTCGCCATCGCGCAGCCACAGGTACAACTCCAGTGTCTTGCATTCGAGCCCGCGTTTGCCGTTCGGCAGGACACACTCCGGCATCCTGCGGTAGCGTCGACCCTGAAGGCTGAACCCCTGCAACGGAGGCGTGACCCACTCGGCGCGCGGGTCGTAAAGGAAATACTCCTGCACACCCCATTGCGCGTATCGCTGGCGCTTGGTGCGTTCATCTTCCCGTCGCGTGGACTTCGACGTGATCTCCAGCACGAATGACGGCGGTTTCTCCTCCCAAATCTTGAATAGGTCCCGCAGTCCGCTCCGAACACCGAACGCAACGAAGATGTCCGGCGACAGATGCCGGCGCGGGTTGCCAAGCTCGTCGAAGACCATGAGATTCGAACCGACGTAGACATCGTCACGGTCGGCAAGGAACTTCCGCAACCCGTAGGCCGCACCCGCCAACCTGAGGTAGTGGAGGTCGGTCTCCGCCACCGGTCTGCCGTCCCTTGTGGGGTATTCAACGGGGTCCGACGGGGGAATGAGCGCTTCGCTCATGGAACTGTCCTCGATCGAAGGACGCAGGCGAAACTGCGGGCTTGAAGTGAACGTAACATGACCGATGCGCGCGCTCAATCGTGTCGAAGTGGGATGAAAAAGCGAGCATGGTTGCTCCACCGCCGGCTCAGAGACGTGCTCATTGTCCAAGCTCCGCTCCTGCCGCGATGACAGCCGACGCCCATGCTCGCTGTGAGAAATGGCCCCTCAGTGACGTGCGTATTTGCCTAGGTTCCTGTCCCGTCCGGGCTGTGGGCTTGTAGGATGGCCAGGCCGTAGGGGATGGGCTTGTCCCGTCCCGTTGTCTGGCAATCCGGCACGGGCGACCGCAAGGGTCGTCCCTACGAATTCATGCCATCGACTCCGTACGCCGCATCGCCCGGAACCCTGCCGGTTCCCATTGGCGCAATGCCACCAGCAGGCAACTGCCCGCGGTGCGGCCTTCCTGGCTCGGCCGGACTTCGTCGCCCCGGGTCAGGTCGTCGAAGGTCTCCATCAGTTCCACCATCTTCTCCCGCAGGACGGTCGCCGACTCCGCCGACAGCATCCCCCACGCGAATCGGTGCAGGTCCCGATCCGGTTCGAACCGACCCGACAGGAAGGCGCTCTGGACGTGGTCCACGAAGTAACGGTGGATGGGTCCGCTGGGTAGCCAAGCGAAGTTCCTGGCCACTCGGAGCTTGATGCGGTTGCCGGGCAGGAGTTCGATCAGCCCCATGCGGTCGAGGCGGGCGAGCAGCTGGATCAGGCGCGGTTCCGATAGTTGATAGTGCTGGACGATCCGACCGAAGCGCCAGCGATTCAGGGCACAGATCGCCACCAGCAACAACGCCGGATCGCCGATCAGCTCGCGCTCCTGGTCTTCGGTCAGCGACGCGACCTCCAGCCGTTGGGCTTCCGCCTGGCGGGCAAGCTCCAGGATGTCGACGCCCGCCAGGTCGCAGATTGCTTCCACGCGTTCCAGGGTGAATCCTCCGGTGGAGAACAGCCGCTTGACGCTGCTCAACGACAGGTCGAGGTGACGGGCAACCTGATCGTAGGACACCCGGCGCTCCTTGAGCACCCCCTTCAACGCTTGGACGATTCGCTTGGACTGGACCATGAGGTATCACCATATAGGACCAGCCGAGTATGGTATTGGCACTCGCCGTCTTCAAGTTGCAACTAGCAGTCCTGTCACTGCATGCTGGACGATCACAGCTAGAGCGGAGGGATCGTGACGCCATCCGGGGTTCTACTCCGTGCTGCTTCTCTCTGCCTCCTGTTGATCAGTCCAGCAGCGCTCGCCCAACCATCGGACGAGACCAAGCCCGATACCCAGAGGTCTACGTTTGCCGATGTCATACCCGACTTCGCGAACACGACGAGTGTCGAGGAAATGCAAGCCGTCATCCTGAAGGGCATCGGGAGTGACGACCCCGAGACGGTCGAACACACGCTACGACAGATCGGTGCAATCGCGATGTTGGGCACGGTTGAGGACTTCGACACCGACATCTCCGACGGCTTCAAGGAACCGCACCAGAGGTTCGAACCGTTGCGCCGGCAATTCGCCGCCGTACCCGGCCTCAAAGAACGCCTGATGGAATTCGTCAGGGAGAGTGCCGACTTAAACAGGATCTGGACGGACCCCGAGGTGGAATACGATTCCCTGTCGGAGGCCGATCGGCAACAGGTCCTAACATGGTCGTCGGCCCGGCTAGCGCTACCCGTCTACTTTCCGCAAGATCCCGTGGTCCATGACTTCCTCATCGACTGGTGGCGCCAGGTCGATGATGCCTCTGGCTTGGCCACATTGCTCTATTCCGGCCGATTCAGGAGCGAGCCAGCCGACGAGATCCGCATTGCCGCCCTCCACGCCCCACCTACGGCGGACGCAGTGGCTGCCGCCAAAGGACTCGCCCTGTCCGGCAGCGACGCGGCGCTGGCTGCATTGGTGGCCAACCTGGACAGACGCGACCACGCGTTGCAGACCATCGTCGAGGCGATCGCGACCTTTGGCGACCAGGCGAAACCACATCTGGACAGTCTCCTCGACCTCCGCGAGGAACTCGACGCATACGTCGCCGACGAGGACGACCTGCTGGCTCTGGATCCCTCGCGCAAGCAATCGATTATCGAGACGATCACCAGTCTCGCCGCGGAATTCGAAACGCTCGACGACTACTGACTACCCTCCCGCACTATGGCGGCAAGCCGCCGTCACCGAGGTCGTCAAGTCGCCGCTCAAGTTCCGCGGCGCGCGCTTCCGCCGCTTGCGCCCGCGCCTCCGCGTCGTCCCGCATCGCCGTCATTTCGTGGTAGTCCGGCAGAATCTGACCGGTGGTGGGATCGCGAAATCGAAAGTAGCCGTCGTCGACCACCAATTCCAGTTCTAGCACCTCGCTGTAACCCGCAAGCGTCGCGTCTTGTACCTCCCGGACACCCCCTGGCCTGAACGAATGGCCGACCAGCAGCGGCCCCCCGTCCCCACGACCACCGTTGGGGTCGGCCAACCAGTATTCGCGCACGCCAAGGTCGGCGTAGAGATCCGGCTTGCGGAACACGTCTCTGCGCCAATTGGAGAACGACACCAACTCCAACACAAAATCCGGTGGCCCCGGTTCTTCCCAGATCTTGTACGACAGCCTCGGGTGCTTGACCGCGTCGAAGGCGACGAACACGTCCGGTTCGACCATTGCGGCGCGATTGCCGCGCTCGATATGCACAACCTGGCCACTCCCGACGGAGACGGTGGGATCGTCGAGATAGCGTTGACGCAGGACAGCCGCAGCGTAGCCGCGCTGCTCGTCGTGCGCACTGCTCTCCGACACCCCCTCGTCCTCAAAGGGATAGCCGTGGTCGTCACACGCGACCGGCGGCACCGGGCGGTACAGCGCCTCGGCATGGATAACCGACAACGGCATCGTGCGCGAGCCAGCAGCTGCGGCTGGGTTCGCACGGGGACTTGCTCTTCGCATCATCTGAACGTACCACAGCGAAGAATCCGCCCGTCGAACCGCGGATCATCCAGAGGTGAATGACGAACCCTTTTGTGGCGAGGGCGGGGACGGTACCGGTGCCGTAGGGAACTGGCTCGTCCCGTCCCGCGTCCGTAGTCCCGTAGTCCGTAGTCCCACGCGAGCCCGCGCACCGCGAGTCCGGGCGACCACAAGGGTCGCCCCTACGGGCATCCTGGACCCCTCGCGGAATGATGCGCCCTACCCCGGCACCGAGTAACATTGCCCGTTCACTGACCAAACAAGGAGCGCGCGGAGGACACCATGACCCTACGCATCAACAGCGAAGTACCCGACTTCACCGCCCATACCACGCAAGGCGAGATCAGCTTCCACGACTGGATCGGCGACGGCTGGGCGATCCTCTTTTCGCACCCCAAGGACTTCACGCCGGTCTGCACAACCGAACTCGGCTATATGGCTGGCCTCGCCGACGATTTCGCTGGGCGCAACTGCAAGATCATCGGCCTGTCCGTCGACCCGGTGACCAATCATTCCGAGTGGATGAAGGACATCGAGGAGACGCAAGGGCACGCCGTCACCTACCCGCTAATCGGCGACCCCGAACTGAAGGTCGCCAAGGCCTTCGACATGCTCCCGGACGACGCCGGCGACACCTCCGAGGGACGCACACCGGTGGACAACGCGACGGTGCGCTCGGTGTTCGTCATCGGACCGGACAAGCGGGTCAAGGCGATGCTCACCTACCCCATGAGCACGGGGCGGAACTTCGACGAAGTGCTGCGGCTGCTCGACAGTTGCCAACTTACCGCGCAGCACCAGGTGGCGACGCCGGTGAACTGGCAGCACGGCGACGACGTCATCATCGTGCCAGCGGTATCCGACGAGGAAGCCAAGGCGAAGTACCCCGACGGTTGGGATTCGCCAAAGCCCTACATTCGCATCGTTCCGCAGCCGCAGTAGTCGTCAACCGGAGACCTAGATGGATCTCGAGTACAGCCCCGAGTACCGGGCGTTCCGCGACGAGGTTCGCACCTTTCTCGACGAGAACAAGCACCGGGCCCCGAACGCCGCACGGATGATTCCCGGCCGGCCGAACTCGCCGAAGGAATGGCAGCAACTCCTCATCGAACACGGCTACGCGGCCCGCACGATCCCGAAGGAGTACGGCGGCTACGGCGCCGAACCGGACATCCTGAAGACGCGCATCATCGCCGAGGAGTTTGCCCGGGCACGGGTCCCGACGGGGCACTCCGGGGACAACCGCCTGGTGCCCACCGTGCTCGAACTTGGCACCGAGGAGCAGAAGCAGTGGCTGGTTCCGCCGTCGGTTCGAGGCGAGATGACCTGGTGCCAAGGCTATTCCGAACCGGGCTCGGGCTCCGATCTCGCTTCGCTGTCCACGAAGGCCGAACTCGACGGCGACGAATGGGTCATCAACGGCCAGAAGATCTGGACGTCCGGTGCCCAGAACGCGGACATGATGTTCTGTCTCGTGCGCACCGAACCCGACGCCCCGAAGCACAACGGCATCAGCTACCTCGTGTTCTCCATGGACACGCCCGGCATCGAAGTGCGCCCGCTGGTATCCATGATGGGCGATGCGTTCTTCAACGAGGTGTTCTTCACCGACGTGCGGGTTCCCAAGGACCAGATCATCGGCAAGCGCGGCGAGGGCTGGTTCGTCGCCAACACCACCCTGCGCTACGAGCGCGGCGGCCTAGGCGATCCCAACGAGGCCGAAAACCGCCTGAACCGTATCGTCGACATGATGAAGCGCGAGACCGTCAGCGGCGAGCGGCTGATCGACAACCCGATCTACCGCGACCGCCTGCTGAAGCTCCAGGGCCAGATTCTCGCCATGAAGTTCAACGGCATGCGGGTGCTCTCCCACAACATCAAGGGCGAAGAGCCCGGCATGGCGCGGTGGATCGTGAAGCTCAACGGGTGCGAGCTGAACCACCAGATGGCCGGCCTCGCCATCGACGTCCTCGGCGAGCTCGGCCTGCTCTACGACGGCAGCGACTACCTGCGCGACGGCGGTTTTTGGCAAGCGCGCTACATGCTCGACCTCGGACTCATCATCGGCGGCGGCACGGCGCAGATCCAGAAGAACATGATCGGGGAACGAGCGCTTGGTCTGCCGAAAGAACCAAAAGTAGAAGCGGCGTAGGGGCGACCCTTGTGGTCGCCCGTAATTGGTCAACGACGATGCGGGTTCCGTCCGACGGGCCGCCACAAGGGCGGCCCCTACGCCAGACCCGTCTCCGCGCCGGAACAGGACCAAGGAGCTAACAAACACGATGGACTTCGCACTGAGTGAAGAGCAGCGCATGCTGCAAGACAGCATCTCGGGTTATCTCGAGTCCGGCTGTCCTTTGACACGCGTCCGAGAGGTCGCCGAGGAACGCGAAGACCGCGCGGACGACATCTGGAACGAACTCACCAACCTCGGTGTACACGGCGTGCTCGTCGACGAGGACTACGGCGGCGTCGGTCTGGGTCGCCTCGAGGCGTCCCTCATCGCAGAGGCTCTTGGCAATGCCGTCGCGCCTGTCCCCTACGTCGCTTCGTCGATCATGGCGCCCACGGCTCTTGCCGCCGCCGGTAGCGACGAACAGAAAGAAGCCTGGCTGCCACGAATCGCGGGCGGCGAAGTCGTCGTCGGTGTTGGCGTCTCGGAGCAGATCGGCCGCCGGGAGACCGAAGGTGTTTCCTCGACGGACGGCAAGCTCAACGGCAAGGCGATGTTCGTCCTCGATGGCGGGTCAGCCGATGTACTGATCATCGCCTCCGACGACGGCGCCATGCACCTGGTCGAGCCGAACGGACCCGGCATCACCCGCAACAAACTCAAGACCATCGATCGAACAAGGACGGTGGCCGAAGTCGTCCTCGATGGTGCCGCCGGCGACGTGCTGCCGGGCTCGGTCGGCGACCGCGAACCGCTCTTGACCACCATCGACGTCGGCCGCGTAATCCTCGCCGCCGACACCCTGGGCGCCGCCCAATCCATGCTCGACAAGTCCGTCGACTACGCCAAGGAGCGTCGCCAGTTCAATCGCGTGATCGGATCGTTCCAGGCCGTGAAGCACATGTGTGCCGAAATGGCCGCAGAGCTGGAACCCTGCCGGTCACTGGTCTGGTACACCGCGCATGCCTACTCAGCGATTCCCGAGGAAGGCCGGCTGATGGCGTGCCATGCCAAGGCCCATCTCGCAGAGGTCGGCAAGTTCGTAGCACGCAAGTCCACAGAGGTCCACGGCGGCATGGGGATCACCGACCTGCTGGGTCTGCACTACTGGTTCAAACGGATCGGGTTCAACCGGCAGTTGTTGGGGGCGCCGGAGTTGGTTCGGGAAGAGGCGGCGCGGGTGCAGGAGTGGGTCTAGCTCTTGTCTGTTCGTATTCAATCAAGCAAGCAAGTGATTGAGATCGACTCAACAACTCGCAATTCCACGTCCAGCGAGAGTCCGGAATTGAGCACGCAGCACACCTGGTTGCTACGACTACCCAAGCGAGGGACTCGGTAGTACGAATGGACCTGGCCTCAAGCAATTCCATGGCAAATCCGATCAGGCGCACGCCTCTCGGCCTGGAGCTTGACCTTTCGATTCTCAGTCGTCGCAATGAACCTGGAATGCCGCCCCTAGAGTATGCCGATGAGTTGTTTCGTTTCGACACCGATACTCATGCTCGGCTCCTACGGTACCTTTCAAAAAGACGTCCACAAGCGCTGTCCCGCGTCCTGAGCGGCGGGGGATTCGAGCTCTTCGTTCCAGAGACGGATCCGCCTCCCATGCAGGTCTCATCGCGAGGAGCGTCTGGCGCGGGCGGGGACAAGCCCCGCCCCTACGGGCTGGGTTTCCCGTTGATGCGGTCAAGCAACTCCGTGCCGGTTTCGCAGTCCACGATGAGGTCTGCCACCGCCTCGAGGCGGACATGGTCGCTGCCTGTTAACTCGGCGACCAGCGCCTGGGCGGTCGCTACACCGAACCGGTGCGAAGTCTGGCGACTCAGCAAGGCGAGCTGGCCTTCCTCCCGGCCCTCCTCCCGGCCTTGTTGCAGCCACTCCTGGGGCCATTCGCGCGCCCGCGCTTCCAATTCGGTCAATCCGTCCATCAGATCTCTCCAATCCAAGATCACGTCTGTGTCCGGTTCCGGAACCGGCATGTTTAGTCCCGGCAGTAGCGCCTTCACCCAGTCCGAATAGGCACGGAATAGGCTCTGGTCTTCCGCATCGCCATCCCGTGGCAGCCACTGGGCTGCCTTCGAGAGCACACGAACCATGTCCGACAGCGAACGGCCACCGGTCAGGTGTGCCAGTACGCTGAGCCGGTCGTTCCGTAGATCGTCACGCGGGGGCAGGCCGAGGTCAAGTCGCATGTACCGGCGACCCGCGATGTGGCCCGCCAAGCCGGGAATTGCATCGGCCACGTCGCGGAGGTTGTCCGCCGCGTTCCACTCCGCGGTTCCCGTGTGAACGACCAGCGGGAAGATGGCTGGATACCTGTCATTGGTTCCGCGCGCGGCGGGCGTCAGACTCTCGTAGACCATGCCGACGTAGGCGGCCATGCGTGCCGCCATGTCGCTGTCGACATTCGACTGGATCTCGATCGTCACCATTACTTGGCGGCCATCCCGAAGTCTGGCCAGCCAAAGGACATCGCCGAAGCGCCTGTCGCCGGTGCGGCTGACGAACTCCGTCGGCATCGGGCGAAGAGTGCGGAAGTCGACTTGGCGAACCCATCGACCGGGAACGTGCGTGCGAAGCAGATCCTCGACGAGTCGCCTGTGGCGAAACAGTCGCTTGCAGATCTTGTCCTTGGCTTGCGTGGTATCCACACGCAGACCATAGGATGCGGCAGATGCTGAAGGCAGGCGCTATCGCCCACGTCAGCTGTGAGAGATTAGCCATTGGGTGTGTGCGAGAAGGACACCACAACCTTGGAGTTACCTGCGGAAATCGACTTCGACAAGCGTCGGTTATTGCGGAGTTGCGAGCCAGGGAACAGTCCTCCGAAGACCAGCCCAGTTTGGGCGGTGCAGCCGACGCTCAACGCCGCCAACAGCGGTCGGCGGCGCACCTCTGGTCAACCGAACAGACGCTCATCCCACCAAACCGGTGTTTCGAGACTCGGTCTGATTCGCGGGAAGTCCTGATGGTTCGAGTTGATGATGATGTTTCGTTCCACGCGCGCGACCACAGATGGCACGAATAGGAGCGCCGAGCGTCTCTCCGCGTACCACCGGTGGCCAAACTGCCTGGCTGACGTACCGTCCGGTCGGTACCAACCCGGCAACCGATCCGAGCTTGCGACTTCGTAGGTGACTCCGGCTGGAATCGCGATTTCGATGTAATGCTGGTTCGGTGGCAAGACGCGCCGCCAGTTGACCAATGTCTCTAACATCGCTGTCGAAAAATGGTCAGCAGCGTAGATCACCCGGTCACCCGTTTCGTGCCAACGGCCCTCTACTTCGCTGGCACCGTCTGGGCTGTAGACGGGGAATACGCCGTTCGGGTCGCCAATTCGGTAGGCGATCAACTGCTCGGGAAGTCCGCGCAAGGTCGACTACACCGGCACACCTGCGGCCGCGCGTCGCAAGAGATTGAGAACCGCTTCTGCACCGGCCGAACTCGAGCGTGCCATATCGAAAGGCGTCTCACCGCCAAGCAGCGGGTGCGGGCCGCTGAGGAAGTCGACCATCCGGTCGAGATCGCCGTGGTACACCTGGGCTAGGAAATCGAGTACGCGCCCCACTTCGTAGATCCGCTCGCTGTGTTCCCGAGGCAGCGGCTTCCCCTCCTTGCGCAAGCGTCGGTAGGTCGCTTCCGGGATCATCAATCCGATAACTCTCGATCGACCTAGTAGACGAGCAAAGGCGATGACGACCGTCGTCGGAAGCCCGTTCGCCACCTGGCGAGCCAGGGCGACGTCGTCGAATTCACGGGGAACATTCAACTCCATCAGTCGCGCCAATCGTTTTGGTTCGCTACCGAACCGAGTCGCTGGATCCGCGTAGGCTGGCAGAATATTCGCGGCGACCGCCATGATGTAGCCCGTTAGCCGAGTCGCGTCAGATGACGTGACTTTAGGCGTTATTTGGCGCAGGTGTCAAGGTCGCCGTCAACGTTCTCTATGCCTTTAGGGTCACCGGCGGAGCAGGCGGCCCGTTCGCGATGAGCTGCTGCAGCAATCCCGCGAAACCCCGTGGAACGAACAGTTCGCCGCTTGAGCGAATCTCCGCAAGCGACCACCAGCGGAACTCGCGGAAGATGTCGACCTCGCCGTGGGCTGGATTGTGGGCCGACGTCGGTTCGAACCGCGCCACGCGTGCGAAGTAGATGTCCTCCGACTGGCGGACCTGCTCGCCCCGTAGTGGATAGGTATGCACCCGGCGCCAGATCAGCGGGACGCCGTCGAGCAACCGCAAACCCGTTTCTTCCCAGACCTCGCGGTGGAGCGCCGTGCGGTCGTCCTCGCCCGGGTGGATTCCCCCGCCGGGGGTGAGCCAAACATCCTTGCCGCCGAACGGATTGGCGAAGCGCAGCATAAGGGCTTCATCCTCATGCGAGAGGACCAGCGCTCGTACCGCCCGACGGTCCCGGACACTCTCAGCCATTCCCTGCGGTCCCGCTTGCCGCACGGCGTCCTCGTGCGCATGATGTTCGTATGCGTTTGCACGAGATCATGTGGCCGTCACTGCTTGCGTGCGTGGTTTTCCCCACCATGAGCGCCGCCGAGACCGTGGTCCGGGTCAAGGACGGGGACAGTCTCGTGGTCGACTCCAACGGCCGCGAGGTGGAAGTCCGTTTGGCCGACATCGATACGCCGGAGTTCAACCAGCCCCGGGGCGAGGAAGCCCGCGACGCGTTGAAGTCCCTGGTCGACGGCAAGGAAGTACGCCTGGAACTGGTCGGAGGAGATGCCTATCGCCGCATCGTGGCCCACGTGTTCGTCGGCGATCTCGACGTGAACGCGGAACTCGTTCGGCTCGGGCTTGCCTGGGTGCGCCGTGCCTATGATCCGGCGCCATCGCTGGTCGCCTTGGAGGACGGAGCGAGGCAGGCCGGGCGCGGTTTGTGGGCCGACGAGGATCCGGTGCCGCCGTGGATCTGGCGAAAGACCGAGCAGTCCACCGACCGACAGCTAGGCGCAATACCCGAAGTCGAGTGCGGGACCAAGCAGTCCTGCGCCAAGATGACCAGTTGCGAAGAAGCCATCGCCTTTCTCCGGCAATGCAAGCTGACCCGGATCGACGGCGATGGCGACGGGATTCCCTGCGAGAAGCTCTGCCGGTACTACCGCTGAGTCCAGCATCGCCCCAAACCGCCGAATGGACCGATGGGGCTTGTCGCACCGGCGTCCGAACGCCGAGTGGTGTGGCTGCGGGACGGGACAAGCCCGTCCCCTACGGGTGTTCGGCGTCGACCTTATTCCGCGCCGGATTCCGCGCCGGCGGCCTCGACCTTAGGCGTGTCATCCGCCAGGACGCGGAAGTCGATGGCGCCGTAGAGCATCTCGTCCCAGGACTGTAGACCCCAGGGTACCTCGCGGGTTGGATCCGGGTTCGCGGGGTTCTGCGCCGAGTTGTCCCACCAGGTTCGGTGAACGACCCGGGTACCGCCTGGGAGAACCTTGGGCTCCGTCAACAGGTAGGTGGTCTGCCAGTTGAAGTCGTAGTTCGGCACGGAAAGAAGGACCTCTTCCGTTCCATCCGGGTAGAACGCGCGGAACTCGGACGCCTTGCCCCGGTAGTGCGCATGCGGCAGCAGGGTGTAGACCAGTATGTCCTTCTCGAATGTGCGTTCGGCGGTTTCGGCGTGGTTCTTTGCGTGCGGCGGGATCTTGATCTCGCCGTTGATCAGCGCGGTCGAACGCAGACGGTGCTTCGGAGGCTCGTCATAGAGATAGATGCCGAACCGCGACGCGTCGGTCACGGCCTTGCCGTAGGGCGTGTAGTGCATCTGGAAGACGATGAACGACCCCGCCGGTAGCAGGGTTCCGGTGTCTTCCGGAAACTCCGCCGAAACCATGCCCGGCACGTAGCCCCCCAGACTGCCACGCTGGCGCTTGCCGTTCTCGTCCCGGCCCGGCATTGTCCAAGTGGTGATGACGTGGTGCAGTGCGGCGCGGTCGCCGGGCAGGATGTCGGAGGCGCGTACCCAGACGTCCTTTTCGAGGGGGTTCTTGACATACTGATACTTGTACTCGACCACGCCCGATGCCGGGACCTCGAAGGACGGGATGTCGATGACGACATCCGGCTCGCCTAACGGCCACTCCGGCCATTCCTGATCCAGGATTGCCAGCGGATCATCGCCCTCGCCCCTCGGGGCGCCGGCTTCCGCCCAATGGACGATCATGCGGATCTCTTCCGTGGTCAGCGAGCGGTCATTGGAGAAATCTCCGTGCACCGGGTCGGCGTGCCACGGCGGCATGCGCTTGGTGCGGATCACTTCGCGGATCATGGGCGCGAAGCCGCGCACCATGGGGTAGCCTGTCATGGCCCAGGGGCCGATGCCGCCCTCCCGATGGCAGGTCACGCAGTTGGCCGCGAGTATCGGCCCCACGTCCTCGGTGTAGGTGAGGTCCGTATCCGGTCGGTCGAAAGTCAGTGAGCAGTCGCCGGGATCCGCAGTGCCGCCGGCGACTTCCCGACCAGCCAGGAAGTCCGCAAGCGCCGCGCCCGCCTTGGCGTTGCCGCGGTAGACCACCTGCCACTTGGCCGGATCGATGATCAAGACTTCGCCCGCCGCCCGGAAACCGAGCGACTCACCGATGATCTGCGTCTCGTCGACAAGCACCGGTGTTTTCGGACCTTCGCCAACTGCTCGTCGGTCAGCCAGACCGTCGGCATTGATCATCAGGAATTCGACATCCTGGTCGGCGTACTCGCCGGCAAGCGCTTCGAAGCGTTCGATGTCCCCGGCGACGGCCTCGCAGCCATTGGTATGGGACATCAGGACCACAGCCTTCATGTCCGAGAGGTAGTGCAATTCGTGCGAATCGCCGCGGTGGTCGAGCAGCTTGAAGTTGTCGACCCGGTCGCCGACGCCGTTGGCCGCGACGCTGAGCGCCGTCAAGCACGCCATCAAGCTGCAAGCGATCAATATGCGCGTCATGGAGTTTCCCCTTTCCGCCAGCGGGGCAGTATGGCGGCAACCGTCCGTCTGATCAATTCCGGATGGCCCGTTCCCGCTCTCGACGGTTTCCCCAGAGGACCACGTATGATATCCAATCACTCCGAATGGCCCCGCCACTTGAGGACAGGTAGTTGGCTTCGCATGCGCTTAGAACCGGCTCGATGGGCGAAAGGTCGCGAGTTGGTTCAAACCGACGGCGACCCGTCGCAGGCCCCGTGGTCTGCGTCATTGCGTGGCTGACACTCGCCGGGTGCGGTGGTGAGGGAGAAAGCGCCGACGGCACGGCCGCCGAGCGCGATGGCACCCAAAGCGCCGATGTAAGCGGGGACCACCGCCAACGCGGGCGAAACGGAGTGGGCACTGGCGACGAGGCCCCGCCGGTCCCCGTCAATGTCGCTCAAGTTCAACGCGGTACGATCGAGGCGTACTACGGGAGTTCGACAAATCTGACCGCCGCCGAGGAGGCCGTCGTGGTCGCCCGCACCCAAGGCGTCGTCGAAGCGCTTTTCGCCGAAGAAGGCGACGTGGTGAAGGCAGGACAGGCGCTCGCCCAGCTCGAAACCGAACGGCTCAACCTCGAGCTGGCCCGCTCCAGGGCGCAACTCGATCGCCTGAAGACAGGCTACGAGCGCGCCCAACGCATGTTCGAGGCGAAGATGATCTCGCCCAACGACCACGACGACGCCAGGTTCGCGTTCGAAGCGGAGGAAACGAACCTGCGTCTACGCGAGTATGAGCTGAAGGAGGCCACAATCCGGGCGACCATCGACGGGGTGGTCACCCGTCGCCACATCAAGGTCGGCCACACGTTGAACCAGAACGCGCCCGCATTCGAGATGAAGCGCTTGGACGTCATCGAGGCGGAACTCAACGTGCCAGAACGGGAAATCCAGAACATCCGCCCTGACCAGCACGCCCGGGTCCGCATCGATGCGCTCGCCGACGAGCAGTTCGACGGCAAGGTCACGCGGGTTGCCCCGGAGGTCGATGCCGGTTCCGGCACGTTCCGGGTGACGGTGACGCTCGGCAACGACGAGGCGCGTCTGAAACCCGGAATGTTCGCCCGCGTCGACGTTCGGATCGACCAACACACGGACGCACTCCTGGTACCGCTGGAAGCCGTGGTCACCCGGCGGGACGACAACAGCCTGTTCGTCGTCGAAGGCGGCATGGTCGAACGCCGCGACGTCACCATGGGCTACGTATCCGACGGCAACGTCGAAATCCTGAACGGCGTCGGCGCAGGAGAATGGGTCGTGACCACTGGCCACGGCGGACTGCGCAACGGCGCCCGGGTGTCGGTCGTGGACGACACGGGCCCGGTGGGTTCCGGTTAGCCCCGAGCCCCACGCTGGCGCCCGGGTCATGCCATGAACATCGTCGCGACCGCGATCGCCCGGCCCGTCACCGTCGCGATGGCGACGTTCGCCGTGGCGCTCTTCGGCGGCCTCTCCCTCGACCGCCTTGGCCTGAATCTCCTCCCGGAACTCGCCTACCCCACGTTGACGGTTAGGACGGACTTCGAAGGCGCCGCGCCGGCCGAAGTCGAGGAACAGATCACCCGCCGGCTGGAGGAACGCGTCGGGGTCATCAACGGGCTGCGGCGCATGCACTCCATCTCCGCGGCCGAGCGGTCCGACGTGGTGCTGGAGTTCGCCTGGGGCACGGACATGACCAACGCCGCAGTGGAAGTCCGCGAGAAACTCGACCTGGTGCGGCTGCCGTTGGAGGTCGAACGACCGTCCATCCTGCGCCTGAACCCCAACCTGGACCCGATCGCCCGGTCCGCCGTCGTGCTCAAGGAACGCGAGGCGGGCGCCGAGACGGCGCAGCTCCAGGAGCTGCGCCGTTTCGCCGAAGAAGTCGTCAAGAAGCGGCTCGATCCGGTAATCGGCGTCGCCGCGGTGCTGGTCAGCGGCGGCTTCGAGGACGAGATCGCCGTGGATGTCGACCAGGAACGGCTCGCCCAACTCGGCATGAGCGTGCAGTCGTTGGGGCAGCGCCTGCAGGCCGCCAACATCAACCTCTCGGGCGGGCGGCTGACGGCGCGGGGCGAAGAATTCCTGGTGCGCACCGTCAACGAGTTCGAGTCCGTCGGCGACATCGCCGACACGATCGTTTTCCAGGACCAGGGCCGCGTGCTGCGTTTGCGGGACGTGGCGACGGTCTACGAGAGCCACAAGGAACGCGACAGCGTCATGCGCGTCGACGGCAACGAGGCCATCGAGATCGCCATGTACAAGGAGGGCGACGCCAATACCGTGGCGGTCGCCGCCGCCATCCACCAGCGGATGGACGAGATCGCGGCCGATCTCCCCGCCAACTACGAGCTCGTGACCATCTACGACCAGGCCGAGTTCATCTCGGCGGCTATCGACGAGGTGCGCTACGCCGCGATCATCGGCGGCCTGCTCGCGGTGATCGTGCTGTACCTGTTCCTGAAGGACGTACGCAGCACGCTGATCGTCACCGCGACCATTCCCGTCTCCGTGCTGGCCACTTTCGTGCTCATGGACGCCTTCGACATCACCCTGAACATCATGAGCCTCGGCGGGATCGCGTTGGCCGTGGGGATGCTGATGGACAACGCCATCGTCGTTCTGGAGAACATCGCTCGGCATCGCAACGATCCCTTGACCACGCTCCGCGATGCGGCACGACGCGGCACCGGCGAGATGGGCGGCGCCGTGCTGGCATCGACCATGACCACGATCGCGGTATTCCTGCCCCTGGCCTTCGTCGAGGGCATCGCCGGCCAATTGTTCCGCGACCAGGCGCTAACGGTCACGTTCGCCCTGCTGGCATCGCTGGTGCTCGCCTTCACCCTGATTCCGATGCTGTCGGCAATCGCCCCACAACGCAATGCGGCGACGACCGAGGGCACGGCGTCCGCGCCATGGTGGCGTCGTGGTCTCGGGGTGCCCTTTCGCATGGCCGTGCGCGGCACCGTGGCGGGCTGGCGACTCGCCAAGCGGGCAATGGCGCTCTTGGCCCGTCCCGCGGAGTGGACTTTCGACCAGGTCTACGACCGGGTCTTTGCAGGTTACGACGTACTGCTGCGAAGCGCCTTGCGCTTTCGGGCGCTCACACTGTCCGTTGCCTTCGCCGCCCTTGGCGGCGCCGCCGCCTTGGTGCCGGACCTCCCGGTGGAACTGATTCCCCCGCTCTCGCAGGGCGAGTTCCGGGTCGACATCGAACTCGAACCGGGTACCCGGTTGGAACTCACCGATGCATTGCTCGCCGAGGCGCAACAGACGTTGCTCACGTTTCCCGGCGTCGCGACCACCTATTCGGTAGCCGGCACCGGCGGCAGACTCGATGCCAGCGCGTCCCGAGGCGGCGAACAGATCGGCGAACTCAGCGTGGTTCTGGAGCCGGACGCAACGCCTTCGGACGAAGCACGGGTGATGTCGTTGACGCGAGACCGTCTCGAGTCGGTTCCCGCCGCGCAGTTCACCGTGGAACGTCCGCAGCTTTTCACGTTCGCGACGCCGCTCGAGATCGAAATCGCAGGCAACGACCTGCAGGCCCTGGAGATGGTGGCGAACCGGCTGACTGCGGTCATGTCGGCATCGCCGTCGTTCAGCGATGTGGAGTCGAGCATCCGGCCCGGCTATCCGGAACTGCAGATCGAGTTCGACCAGGAGCGCACCGCCGCGACCGGGCTGTTCGTACCGGACGTCGCCAACCGGGTGGTTCGGAAAATCCGCGGCGACGTCCCCACGAAGTTCACCTGGCGCGACAAGCGCGTTGACATCCGGATCCGCCTGGATGAGGCGGAACGCAACTCCAAAGCGGACGTCGAAAACCTGCTGGTCGATGCCGGGAATCGGCAGATCCGTCTCGGCGCACTCGCGGAAGTATCGATGGCCGTGGGTCCCGCGGACATCCAGCGCATCGGCCAGAAGCGCGTCGCCGTGGTCAGCGCGCACGTGGACCACGGCGATCTGGCCTTGGGCGGCGAAGAAGCGCTGGACCTGCTCGCCGGGATTCCCCACCCGCCCAACGTGACCAGCCGGATCAGCGGCCAGGCGGAGGAAATGGAAGCCTCGTTCACGTCGCTGCAACTGGCGCTCTTGTTGGCGCTCATCCTCGTCTACCTGGTGATGGCGTCGCTCTTCGAGTCATTGCTGCATCCGTTCGTGATCATGTTCACGGCGCCGCTGGCCGCGATCGGCGCGGTGTTGGGAATCTACCTCGCCGGCGTCTCGATCTCGGTGGTGGTGTTCATCGGCGCGATCCTCCTAGTCGGCATCGTCGTCAACAACGCCATCGTGCTCGTGGACCGCGTCAATCGGCTACGGCTCGACGGACTCGACCGCCGGACCGCGGTGATCACCGGGGCCCGGCAGCGGTTCCGGCCGATCATGATGACGACGATCACCACCGTCCTCGGACTGCTGCCGATGGCCATCGGCCTCGGCGAGGCGTCGGAACTGCGCACCCCCATGGCGATCACCGTGATCGGCGGCTTGTTGGGGGCCACCTTGCTGACCCTCGTGGTGATCCCCGTCGTGTACGATCTCGTTGACCGCAAGCAGATCCACGGGGACGTGTTCGAGGAGGCCCGGGCATGATCGTCTCTCGCGCCGCCATCCGCCGCCCCGTCACGGTCGGCATGGTGTTCATCGGTCTGGTGATCGTCGGCGCGTTCGCCGGGCTGCGCATGGCCGTCGAGCAGTATCCCGAGCAGGAAAGCTCCTACATCGGCATCGGCATTCCCTACGGCTCGACGTCGACCCAGGAAGTCGAGCGCAACGTCACCCGTCCAGTGGAGGAGATCCTCTCCACCATGGGCGGCATCGACCGCATGTATTCCCGAACGCGCACGGGCCGGGTATGGGTCTCGATGCAGCTAGAGGACGGCGAGGACGTCGCCGCCAAGGGCATCGAAGCCAAGGAACTCGTCGAGAGCATCCGGCACCGGCTACCCGACGACATCCGGCACATCCAGCTCGGCGGCTGGGATGAAGGCGAGGACGCGCCGATCCTGTCCTTCGTCATCGCCGCCCCCAACCTGGACCAGGAGGACGCCTGGCGGTTGCTCGACGCCCGCGTCCGGATGGTGCTCGAACGGGTTCCCGGGGTAAGTTCCGTCCACCTGTTCGGAGCCAAGCAGCAGTACGTGCGCATCGCCCTCGACCCCGGTCGTCTCGAGGCGCACGGGCTCGACGTTCTCGACGTGCAGCGACGCCTGTCGGACGAGAACTTCTACCTGTCGGCCGGCAGCATCGACCTGGCGAGACTCGAGACCCAGGTGCGGCCGTTGGGCCGGTTCGGCGGACTCAGCGACATTCTCGACCTGCCCGTGCGTCCAGGCCTCTCGGTGGGCGACATCGCAACCGTCGAATACGTGCCCCGGGACGAGGCCGACCAGCGCCGCCTGAACGGCGACGACGCCCTAGGCGTGTCGGTATACAAGAAGCCCGAGGCGAACCTGGTCGCCGTCGCCCACGACGTGCGGGGCGCCATGGACCGGGCGGCAGAGGATCCGGAACTCGCCGAGGCGTCGTTCCTGACCGTCAGCGACCAGGCCGAACCCGTGCTGCGGTCCCTGGAGAATCTCATCCAGAACGGTGTCATTGGCGGCGCGCTCTCGGCGATCGTCCTATTGGCCTTCATACGTCGCCTCTTCCCGACGTTGCTCATTGCCGCAACCGTGCCCCTGGCGCTCGTCGCCACCCTCGGCGCCATGTATTTCGCCGGTCTGACGCTCAATGTCCTGTCGCTCGTCGGGCTGATGCTCGCGGTGGGCCTGCTCGTGGACAACGCGGTCGTGGTGTCCGAGTCCATCGCCCTCAAGCGCCGCGACCACGGCTTGAGCCCATTTGAGGCGGCCGACCGGGGCGTCACGGAGGTGGGCCTCGCGATCACCGCCGGAACGCTCACGACCATCGTCGTGTTCGTGCCGACCCTGTTCCTGGAGATGGTCGGTACGACGACGGCGATGCGCAACGTGGCCATCCCCCTTTGTACATCCATCGCCGCGTCGCTGGTCATCGCGACCACCCTGATTCCGAGCCTCCTCGCGCGGATGCCCGAGGGTCGCGGCGAACCACGGCACCGGGTCTTCGAACGACTGGGCAATGCCTACGAGCGGATCGTGCTGTTCACCCTACGCCACCGCTATTCAGCCCTGTTGGTCGCGGCGCTGATCGCGGCGGCAGGCTGGTGGGGCTACACCCAGCTCGATGTCGACATGGAACCCGAGGAGGACAGCCAGACGCTGCAACTGCGGTTCTGGGTGCGCGGCACGATCGCGCTCGAACGCATGGAAGCCATCGTCGACGAGGTGGAAGCATCGATCATGGGTAGCCGGGAGGAACTCGGCATCGGCGACGTTTCCACGACGTTCGACTACGACCGTGCGGACGTCTACATCAACATGCGCGAAGACGCGCCCTACGCCGCCCCCGTCGTCAAGGATCGCATCCTCGCCATGATGCCGTCCGTTCCCAACGTCAACTTCTACTTCCGGTCCTCCCGGGGTGGTCGAGGCTGGTCCCGGGGCGGCGACGGCGGGATGGGGGTGCGCCTGATCGGCGACTCCACCGAGCAACTGGTGACGATCGCCGAAGACGTCATCGCCATACTCGAAACGCTTCCCTACTTGAGCAACGTGCACACCGAGTCCGAGTCCAGCCGCATGGAGCTCACCGTTCACCTACGGCCCGAGCAGGCCGGTCAGTTCGGCGTGACCGGGCAGAATCTCGCGCGCAGCATCTCGGTGGCACTCGCCGGCGTGCAAATGCGCCGCGGACTCGATCAGGGCGGCTGGGAGGACAACATCCATCTCGAGATCGAGGATCGCGAGAACATCCGACTCGAGGATCTCAAGCGGCTGCCGATCTTCGTGCCGGGCGGCGGCACGGTGGCGCTCGAAGCGGTGGCCGATGTGCGCTTCCGGCCCGCCCTCGGCGGCATCCGCCGCGAGAACCGGGAAACCGCGGCGACCGTCGAGTTCGATCTACGGCAGATCGCGCCGATGGAGGCCCGGCAGCGCGTCGAAGCCGTGATGCGCAACTTCGAGATGCCCACCGGCTACCGCTGGGAAATGGGCCGGGACTTCGACCACGAGGCCGAACAGTTCCGCGACATGCTGATCATGATCGGCGCTGCGATCCTGCTCGTCTACATGCTGATGGGGGCGCTCTTCGAGTCGGCTCTGTTTCCGAGTGCGGTGCTGTTCTCCATCGCCTATTCCGCCGTCGGCGTGATGCTTTTCCTCTGGGCCACCGACACGCCGCTGACCCAGATGGCGATGGTCCATGGTGCTGTTGGCGGGCATCGTGGTGAACAACGGCATCGTGTTGCTGAACCGCGTCTTCCAACTCATGCGCGAGGGGCGCACACGGGAGGAAGCCATCGTTCAGGCCGGGCGGGACCGGCTCCGGCCCATCCTCATGACCGCCGCCACCACCGTCGCGGGACTGTTGCCGTTGGCTATCGGCGACGTGCGGATCGGCGGTTCCGGCGAAAGCTACATGCCGATGGCGCGCTCGATCATCGGCGGACTGACCTTCGCGACGGCGGTGACACTGCTGTTGACGCCGCTTCTGTTCGTTCACTTCGACAATCTGAAGCGCGGCGCACGGACTTTCTGGCGGAACGCAGTCCCCGCCTGACGAACCCGCGTTGGCTGCGGCTGGACGCCGTCGGTCGGCTATTTGACGTTTGCCGGGATTGCGGCCATTCTTGCACGTTGCGCGACTAACCGCGCACCTCGGGGGGGGGGGAATGATCCAGTTCTGGGCCTGGCCCGGGCACGGATCACGGACGAAATCGACGCAATGGACTGCTTGGAGGGACCGGTCCCGATCGGCTCTGAAGGCGTTTGTCGTCTTGATTTCCGTAGCGGTCTTCGTAACGGGCGCGACCGGCCACGGTGACCGGAACGAACACCTAGCCCACCTAGATGCCGAGATCGCGGCCGATCCGGATTCTGTTCCCCTCCTGATCGAGCGTTCCGCCGCCCACCGCCGGCTCGGTCACTACGAGGCGTCTCTCGCCGACCTCGACCGTGTGCTCGCGATCGCCCCGGACAACCACCAGGTTTACTTCCTGCGTGGGCTCACGCACTTCCACAGCGGCAAACCCGCCGATGCGGAAACCGCCCTGCGGCGCTATCTGCAGGCCGTGCCGGACAGCCCTGCCGGACGCATCGCGCTTGCCGAAACACTGGCGGAACAAGGTCACCACTTGGCGGCCGCCGACGAATACACGGTGGCCATTGGCGCGCAACCGACGCCGGTACCTGATCACTACCTGGCCCGCGCGAAAGCCTACAGGGCAGCAGGCAAAGCCTATCTGGTCCTGGCCCTCGAGGGGCTGGACGAGGGCATGTCGACGATTGGACCTCTCGTGACGCTGCAGCGACTCGCAGTCGGGATCGAACTCGACCGCGACAACCCCGCCGGAGCGATCGCCCGCATCGACGAAGTCCTTGCGAAGGCGCCCCGAAAAGAAACCTGGCTCGTACAAAGAGGCCGGATTCTCGCGTCGATCGGTCGGGAATCCGAAGCCCTCGACGCTTTCCGGCTCGCAAGGGCCGCCATGAGTTCACTCCCTAGCAGGGTCCGTTCATCGCCCGCGATGAAAGCGCTCCGCGAGACCATCTCCGCCCACCTCGACAAGGACACCTCTCCATGAGAAATCCCACGACCTCCTCGGCCGGCGCGCGCAAAGGCTCGCTCCCCGCGTTGCTGGTGGCATTGACCATCTGCGCGTTCTCGCTGCCTAGCGCCTACGGCGAAGAACTGATCGCGAGGGAATCCGAATGGCGATACCTGGACGACGGCAGCAATCAGGGAACCGCGTGGCGGGCTACGGATTTCGACGACTCCGGCTGGGCGTCGGGGCCGGCCCGACTCGGATTTGGCGGTGATGGCGAGGTGACCGAACTCCAAAGTGGCCATATCACCTACTACTTCAGGCATTCGATCACCGTCGACAATCCGGATGAAATCGCCGGCCTGAAGCTGGCCATCCTCCGCGACGACGGGGCCGTCGTCTACCTCAACGGCACCGAGGTCTACCGAAACAACATGCCGGCGGGCACGATTTCCTACAACACGTTCGCATCCGCCGGGATCGAATCCAACCAGTACTTCGAGCATGAGTTCGAGTCGTCTGGTCTGGTCGCGGGGAAGAACGTCGTCGCCGTCGAGGTCCACCAGAGCAGCCTTACCAGCTCGGACGTGGGTTTCGATTTCTCCCTCGACACGACGGCCACCGCGCCGGGCGCCAACGACATCGTGTCTTTGGGATCCACATGGTCCTACCTCGACGACGGGTCCGATCAGGGCACAGCGTGGCGCGAGTCGGACTTCGACGACTCCGGCTGGGAATCCGGGCCGGCGCAACTCGGCTTCGGCGAAGGCGATGAGGCTACGGCCATAACGCGCGGCGCAACGACCTTCTACTTCCGGCACGACTTCACCGTGGACAGTGCCGGAATCGTCGGCTTGGAAATCAACCTGCGGCGCGACGACGGCGCAATCATCTACCTCAACGGTACCGAAATCGTCCGGTCGAACATGCCCGCCGGTGAGGTCGACTACCAAACCTTCGCCATGAACGCCTCCGACGACGGACAGAATCTCCACAGGTACACCGTGTCCACCGACGCGCTGGTCGACGGCGACAACGTGCTGGCGGTGGAAGTCCACCAGGTCAACGCCACCAGCTCCGATCTGAGCTTCGACATGAACCTGGTGAAGATCGTCGCGGCCGCCGATGCCGAAATCGTCCGTGGGCCGTACCTGCAGATGGGCACGCCCTCGTCGATGATCGTGCGTTGGCGAACCGACGGATTCACGGACTCGAAGCTCTCCTACGGGTCGGCACCCGATAGCCTCGATACGACGATTACGATGGATGCCTTGACCGCCGAACACGAGGTCCTGATCACGGGCCTCGACGCCAACACCAGGTACTACTACGAAGTCGGCAATTCCGACACGACGTTCGCCGGCGGCGACGACGACCACTACTTCAAGACGTCGCCGCCCGCGGGCTCGAAGGAACCGGTACGGATCTGGGTCATCGGCGACTCGGGACAGTGCGCCATCGACCAGGACGGTTGCGACGAGGTGGCCGCCGTGATGGGCGAATACCTAGAGTGGGCAGCCGAGAACGGCGGGCGCAAGGCCGACATCATCCTGATGCTCGGCGACAACGCCTACAACGACGCCACCGACAGCGAGACCACCCGAGGCTTGTTCGAGCCGTTCGCGGAAGTCCTGCGCAACCATGTCCTCTGGCCGGTCCCGGGCAACCACGAATTCGGTGCCTCGGACTCTCCCACCCAATCGGGGCCCTACTACGAAGGCTTCACGCTGCCCACGGCAGCCGAAGCCGGCGGCGTCGCCAGCGGCACCGAGGCGTACTACTCCTACGACTACGCCAACGTCCACTTCGTCGCGCTGGACTCGCACGACACGAACCGGGACGCGCCCGCCAACTCCGAGACCAACATCTGTCCCGGCGACGGCTCGGGTGGCGCCATGTACAACTGGCTTTGCGAAGACCTGGCCGCAACCACCCAGGACTTCATCATTAGCTACTGGCACCACCCGCCCTACACCAAGGGTTCCCACGACTCGGACCTCCGCTCGGACTCCGGCGGACGCATGCACGAGATGCGGGAGCGATTCGTGCCGATGCTCGAGCACTACGGGGCGGATTTGAACCTCTCCGGGCACAGCCACTCCTACGAGCGCTCCGTGTTGATCGATGGCCTCTACAACCTTTCGGGCACCTATCGACGCGGGATTCACGCCAAGGACGCGTCGAGCGGAGATCCCGCCGACGGCGGCTACACGAAAGACCAGGGCCCGAACCAGGGCGCGATCTACTCGGTCGTCGGCAGTTCGTCCAAGAACCAGGGCGACATGTTCGAACACCCCGTCATGTGGTACCAGGAGAACATCGAAGGTTCCGTCGTCCTCGACATCCAAGGCACCCAGATGGATGCCTACTTCATCCGCAACGACGGTGCCGTGAACGACGTGTACCGACTCACGAAGAACATCGACGGCGATGGCGATGGCGTCATGGACGACGAAGACAATTGCCCCAACATCGCAAACGAGGACCAGACCGACACCGACTCGGACGGCGACGGTGACGCCTGCGACGACGACGACGACGACGACGGCGTTGCCGACGCAGACGACGCCTACCCGCTCGACGCGACGCGGAGCGTCGACGACACACCGCCGGAAATCAGCGCGTCGGACTTCGCGGTCGAGGCCAAGTTCCCGGCCGGCATCAATCTGACGCCGTCGGTCTACCAACCTCACGTAACGGTATCCGACGACGCCGACTCGGCGGAAGCGATCCGGATCTCGACGAGCCCGTTGAGTCCGCTTGGTCTCGGTGCACATTCGGTGACGTTCACGGCGACCGACCGAGCCGGCAACTCCGCATCCGCGACCGCCACCGTCACGGTGATGGACTCGACGCCACCGGTGATTCACGCGCCGGACACGGTGACCATCAACCTGTTCACCTCCGACGCGGGCGTGTTCGTGCCCGCCACGTTGATCGCCAAGGACTCGACGTGGCGCTACCTCGACGACGGCAGCGACCAGGGCACGGCCTGGCGCGAGGCGGACTTCGACGACTCGGGCTGGTCGAGCGGTCCCGCGCAACTCGGATTCAACGATGGCGACGAGGCGACGCTCATCACCGCCGGGCACATCACCTACTACTTCCGGCACGAGTTCTCGGCCACGAACGCCGCCTCGGTCGAGACGCTGGCCATCGAACTGCTGCGCGACGACGGCGCGGTGATCTACCTCAACGGCACCGAGATCCACCGCTCCAACATGCCCGACGGCGACATCGACTACCAGACCCGGGCGAGCGGGGCCGTGGGCGGCGGTGACGAGTCGGCGTACTTCCCCGCGAAGGTCGCTTCGGATGCCCTCATAGAAGGCGAGAACGTGCTCGCGGTCGAAGTCCATCAAAGCTCGAGCACCAGTTCCGACGTCAGCTTCAATCTCAGTCTCGACACGGCACAGGCCGATACGGACCTCGTGGCCGCCGGCTCCACCTGGCGATATCTTGACGACGGTAGCGATCAGGGCAGCGCCTGGCAGTCCGCCGAATTCGACGATTCGGCCTGGTCCAGCGGCCCGGCGGAACTGGGCTTCGGCGAGGACGACGAGGCCACGGCGATCACCTCCGGCCACATCACCTACTACTTCCGGCACGCCTTCAGCGTGGAGAATCCCGCCGGAATCGGCTCCTTGAAGCTGCATCTCAAGCGCGACGACGGCGCGGTGGTGTATCTGAACGGCACCGAGGTGGCGCGCGACAACCTGCCCGATGGCGAGATAACGTCCACCACGACGGCGGATAACGCAAGCGACGACGGCAACAACTTCCACGAGTTCACGCTCGACGTGGCGGACCTGGTGGCAGGCGAAAACCTGCTCGCAGTGGAGGTCCACCAGGTCAGCACCACGAGTTCGGACCTGAGTTTCGACCTGCGCCTGACCGACGCGGGGGCGCCGAGCGGCGTGGCCGCATCGAGCGCCGCCAAGATGCAGCGGTTCGTCGATTCCGTCACGGCGACGGACACCGTGGACACGGATGTCCGTTTGACCAACGACCTGCCGGCCAGCCTGGTCATCGACACCGAGGTCGACGTGGTGTTCACCGCCACCGACGACTCGGGCAACGAGACGACCATGGCGGTCATGGTGCTCGCGAAGATCGGCCCGGACCTCACCGTGCCGGACGACATCGCGGTGGTCTCGCCGGACGGGGCCGCCGTGTCGAGCGATGTTCAGGCCATCGCGGACTTCCTCGCCGGCGCCACCGCCTACGACCAGGACGGCAACGAACTCGACGTCACGCACGACGCCGGCGACACGTTCGATCTCGGTACGACCCGCGTGACCTTCTCGGCCACGGACGGCCTCGGGCGAACGGCCGAGGAAACGGCGGGGGTCACCGTCGGCACCGACGGCGACCGCGACGGGGTACTCGACGACGACGACAACTGCCCGGCGGTGTTGAACAGCGGCCAGACCGATACCGATTTCGACGGGGAAGGCAACGCCTGCGACACGGACGATGACGACGACGGCACGCTCGACGTGGACGACGCCTACCCCCTCGATCCGAACCGCAGCGTCGAGGAAACCGACGTCGGCGGGACGACCATGGCGCACGACGTGCCGATGTTCCCCGCCGCGGCGGACCCGACTCGCCAGGGCTTCGCACGCGTCATCAACCACGCCGCACAAGCCGGGACGGTCGAGATCGAAGCCATCGACGACGAGGGAATGACGTTCGGCCCGGTGTCCTTGGAGGTCGACGCCAACGCGACGGCGCACTTCAACTCCGACGACCTCGAAGACGGCGCCGCGGAGAAGGGTCTGCCGATGGGCACGGGACCGGGAAGCGGCGACTGGCGGCTTGTGCTTTCGAGCGAACTCGACATCGAGGTGCTCGCCTATATCCGCACCGCCGACGGCTTCCTCACGTCCATGCACGATTCCGTCCCGGCGGGCGAAGACGGTCGACACCGCGTGGCCATCTTCAATCCCGGGAACAACATGGACCAGCTCAGCCAGCTTCGGTTGATCAATCCCGGCGACGCGACCGCCACGGTCACGATCACCGGGATCGACGACGCCGGCGCATCGCCGGGCAGCGAGGTGCAGGTCTCCGTTCTCGCCCAGGCGTCGACGACGCTTGATGCGAGCGAGTTGGAGGGCGACGGTACCGATGACGGACTCGGCGACGGCATGGGCAAGTGGCAGCTGTTCGTCGAATCGGACACGCCAATCCACGTCGTGAACCTCATGTCGCTCGCCCAGACGGGCCACCTCACGAACCTGTCGACGGCGCCCGCGAATGTGGACGAGGCGGGGCACACCGTGCCGATGTTCCCGGCGGCTTCGGACGCCTTGGGCCGGCAAGGGTTCGTTCGCGTGATTAACCACTCCGCAGAGGCGGGCGAGGTATCGATCGAGGCCTTCGACGACACGGATCGGGATTACCCGATGTCGACGTTGACGTTGGCCGCCAACGAGACCAAGCACTTCAACTCCAACGACCTGGAAATGGGCAATAACGACAAGGGATTGACCGGTGGCACCGGCGCGGGTGAGGGAGACTGGCGGCTTGTGCTCTCAAGCGACCTAGACATCGAGGTGCTCGCGTACATTCGCACGACGACGGACGGCTTCCTGACCGCAATGCACGACATCGTGCCGCGAGAGGACGACCAGTACCGCGTTCCAATGTTCAATCCAGGCTCCAATACGGACCAGGTGAGTCGCCTGAGGCTGGTCAATGCTGGCGACACGGCCGCCGAGGTCACGATCCGGGGCATCGACGACCTCGGTGCGCAGTCGGCGGGCGCCGTCTCCGTTACGGTGGCGGCGGGGACATCGCAGACGCTGACGGCACAGGAACTGGAGGCCGAGGGACTCGGCGACGGAGCCGGCAAGTGGCAGCTGATCGTGGAGTCCGAGCAGCCCGTCACCGTGATGAGCCTGCTGGCGAGCCCGACGGGGCACCTGACCAACCTGTCCACGGCGCCGGAATGACGATCCTTGCCGCGCAATCGACGCGACGTTCGAGGTGCACGCCGAGCGAACAGGGCGCTGTGATACGCGCCCTAACGCCGGCGGCTATGGAGACCCGCGACGATAAGGAGTAGGGTAGACGGTCGTTGATCACGGAGGCGATCCCTTGCGCGTGCGCGCGTCGCCTCGGCGATCTCGACAGGGTGGCGATTGATGTTCATCACGAGGAAGTCGATCGACCGGCGCACGTTCCTGCGCGGCGCGGGGGCGACCTTGGCGCTGCCGTTCCTCGGGGCCATGGTTCCAGCGATGAGCGCATCCGCCGCGACCCGGCCGACCCCGCGCATGGGGTTCTTCTACGTCCCCAACGGCATCCATCCGCCGAGTTTCCACCCCGCCGGTGACGGCGGTGCGGACTACAAGTTCACACCCGTTCTCGACCCGCTTGCTTCGATTCGAGAGCACGTCACCGTCGTGACCGGGTTGAGCAACATCGCCACGGCCCGCGGCGGCGGTGGCCATTCCAGTGCCCATTCCGGCTGGTTGAACGGTGCACCCTCCAAGCAGACCGAAGGCTCGGACATCCGGGCCGGCAAGACCCTCGACCAGTACGCGGCCGATGTCCTCGGGCGCGATACGATTCTGCGGTCCCTGGAACTAACCACCGAGGACAGCATCGTCGCGGGCCTTTGCGAACTCGGCTATAGCTGCGTGTACCGCAACTCGACGTCGTGGCTCACACCGACCACGCCACTACCCCACGAAAACAATCCCCGCGCGGTCTTCGAACGTCTGTTCGGCACCGAGGCGACGCCCGAGGCGAGGGCTCGGGAACTCGCCAACGACCGCAGCATCCTGGACTCCGTCGCCGCGGAAATGAAACGACTCGAGCGCCGCCTCGGTGTCGACGACCAGCGCACGGTGACCGACTACATGGGTGCCATCCGCGATGTCGAGGCGCGCATCCAGAAGATCGAGAAGAACCAGAAGGATGCCGTCGGAGCGAATTACCCGCGGCCCACGGGCATCCCCGAGGATTTCAGGGACCACATCAAGATCCTGTTCGATCTGCTCGTGCTCGCCTACCGGGGCGACATCACCCGGGTGAGCTGCACGCAGATCGGCCGTGAGAACGGCAATCGCAGCTATCCGTGGATCGGTGTGAACGGCGGCCATCACAGCATCACCCACCACGGCAACGACCCCGTCAAGATCGCCCAGCAGGTCACGATCGACACCTACCACATGACGCTGTTCAAGGGCTTCGTCGAGACCTTGCGGGAAACCCCGGACGGCGATGGTTCGCTGCTCGACCATTCGCTGCTGATGTACGGCTGTGGCCTCGGCGACGGCAATACCCACAGTTTCAGCAACCTGCCCGTGGTGATCGCGGGCGGCGCTACCGGCAATCACAGGGGCGGTCGGCACCTCGTCTACCCGATGGACACGCCGCTGATGAACGCCGGCGTCACGCTGCTCGACAAGGTCGGCGTTCACGTCGACACGATCGGCGACAGTACCGGGCGCTTAGCCCTCCTATAGCCACCCACGGATGAGGTCTTCGGCAACGACCGCGGCGGCACTCTTCGCGGCAACGCTGCTCGCGAGCACCGCCCTCGGTTCCGCCCTGGTCGACGCAGCCAAGGCGGGTGACTTTGACCGCGTTCAATCGCTGATCGAGGCCGACCCCGCCGCCGTCAACCAATCCGGGCCCGATGGTTCCACGGCCCTGCACTGGGCGGTCAACCAGGACCACCTTGGCATGGTCGAAGCGCTGCTCGCGGCAGACGCCGACGCCCAGGTACGCAACCGCTACGGCTTTCCGCCTATTGCGCTCGCCGCAATGAACGGCAATGCCGATGTCCTGACGCTCCTGATCCATGCCGGTGCCGACGCCCGCGCGACGGTGCCGGGCGGCGAGTCGGCGATCATGACCGCAGCCAGGACGGGCGATGCGGATGCGATCCGCGTGCTGCTTGCCGCAGGCGCAGATCCCAACCTACCCAACGACGCCAGCCAGACCGCCTTGATGTGGGCGGGTGCGGCCAACAACCCCGACGCGATCACGGCCCTCGTCGACGGCGGGGCCGACCTCGCCGCCAAGACACCCAAAGGCCTTGACGCGCTCATGTTCGCGGCGCGCGCGGGACGCCGGGCGGCCACCGAAGCGCTGCTCGATGCGGGCGCCGACATCGCCTCCACCATGGAGACGGGCGAGAGCGTCCTGGAGGCGGCCTTGGTCAACACGCACTGGGAAATCGCCGGCTTGTTGCTCGACCGCGGCGCGGACCCCAACCAGGCGGACGCCGGCTACACGGCCCTGCACCGGGTCACGGTGCAACGCCAGATCATCCGCGGCGTGGTGGGGAGCGAAGAGGCGGCGATTCCCATCGGTTCGCTCGACATCATCATGGGCCTGGTCAGGAAGATGATCGCGAACGGCCTGGACGTGAACGCCCGGATGGCAAAGGACCGCCTAAAGGAACAGCGCTTCGTGAACATGCGCGACGTTCTGTTCCGCGTCGGCGCGACGGCGTTCCTCCTGGCGGCCAAGGAAGCTGATCTCGAGATGATGGGCCTCCTGCTCGAGGCCGGCGCGGACCCGACGATCCCGACCTTCGATGGAACGACGCCCCTCATGGTCGCCGCGGGACTCTATAGCGACACCGGAAACTACGGTCGCTTTGTGCAACGCGGCTGGGCCGACCACGTGCTCGAAGCCACGAAGATCTGTCTCGACCTCGGCAACGACGTCAACGCGGTCAACGACGTGGGTGATACCGCGCTGCACGGGGCGGCCTACCGCGGCGCGTTGGATGTCGCACAGTTGCTTGTCAAACGCGGTGCCAAGCTGGACGCCGTGGACACCCGCGGACTGACGCCGCTCTCGGTAGCGACGGGCGTTTTCTACAAGATGGGCATCTCGCAGAAACCGCACGTTGCCAGGTTCCTGGGCTCGCTCATGGAAGTACGCGGCCTGTCCACCGGGGTTCTGCCACCCGACATGGATAAACGCTGCCTTTACTGCTATCTGACGCAGTACGCGCAGTTCGAAGCCGCCAAGAAGCACGCCCGTGAACTCGAGGAGCGCTTTGCCAAGGAGCAGGAGAGCCAAGCGCTCGCGGTGATTCGTTGAGGTACCACGGGCCCGTCTGGGCGTGTCCCCGCCCGCGACACGTGCGCGCGCGTCCGTCGCCGGGCGGGACGGGACAAGCCCGTCCCCTACGCGTTTGTGCGCAAGCTCTTAATACCGTTCGACATCCGCGTTCTGGCCCCGGTCGCGCAACAGGTGGTCCATGAGCACGAGCGCAACCATGGCTTCCGCGATCGGGGTAGCGCGGATGCCTACGCAGGGGTCGTGGCGCCCCGTGGTGACCACGTCCACTTCGTCACCGTGAACATCGATGCTTCGACCCGGTTTGGTGATGCTCGATGTGGGTTTCAGGGCAATGCTGGCGACGATGTCCTGACCGGACGAGATGCCGCCAAGCACGCCGCCGGCATCATTTGACAGGAAGCCCGTCAAGTCGCGCTCGTCGCGGTGCTCGCTGCCGCGCTGGCGAATGGAAGCGAAGCCCGACCCGAACTCCACGCCTTTGACCGCATTGATGCCCACCAACGCCTTGGCGAGGTCGGCATCGAGCTTGCCGAACACCGGCTCGCCGAGACCGACCGGCACCCCCCGGGCGACGACTGTCACCCTGGCGCCGATGGAGTCCCCATCCCGGCGCAAAGCGTCGATGAGCGCCCCGATTTCGTCCACGGCATCCGGGTCCGGGCAGAAGAACGGGTTGTCGTCCACTGCATCGAGATCGACGACATCGATCACCAGGTCGCCGATCTGCGCCAAGTAGCCGTGGATGGTGGTCCCGGCGTGCTGCGCCAGGTACTTGCGAGCGATGGCGCCAGCGGCCACCCACATCGCCGTTTCCCGCGCCGAGGCACGTCCCCCGCCCCGATAGTCCCGCTTCCCGAACTTAGCCTGGTAGGTGTAGTCCGCGTGTGCCGGGCGGAACTGATCCTTGATCTTGCTGTAGTCCCGCGACCGTCTGTCGACATTCTCGATGGAAAGACCGATCGGCGTGCCCGTCGTGACACCTTCGAAGACCCCCGAGAGAATCCGAACCTGGTCCGGTTCTCGACGCTGGCTGGTGTACTTCGAATGGCCGGGACGGCGCCGGTCCAGATCGCGCTGCAGATCGTCTTCGCTGATCGGCAAACCGGGCGGGCACCCGTCCACGACCGCGCCCAAGGCGACGCCATGACTCTCGCCGAAGGTGGTGAGGGTGAAGGCCTGTCCGAACGTGTTACCTGCCATTGCATTAGCTTAACCCACTCGTCCCACACCCACCGTTTCCCCGACGGATACGAACACGCCGAATCCCCCGCCTGGCTGGGGCTCAGCGCGTTCCAAGTCGACCCAAACGGCGTGGAGCTGCGGAAACGCGGCGTCGAACTCGTGACTGAGCCCACCCGCTTCCCCGACCAGAACTCCACCCGGGTTCAAGCGACTGCCGATGTCGTCTACGATCCGCCGCCACACGGCAAGCCCGTCCGCGCCACCGTCGAGGCCATGCCGGGGCTCGTGCTGGAACTCCTCGGCTGCAACGTCGAGTTCGACGCTGCGCGCATAGGGCGGATTGCAGAGGACCAGGTCGTAGCGCCGACTGCCGAGACTCTCGAAGAGGTCCGATGCAACGACCTCGATGCGAGATGAAACCGCCGGGTCGGTATCGCGGACGTTCTCGCGCGCGGCCGCAACCGCTCTATCGTCGTCGTCCACCAAATCGACCCAGGCGCCCCGGAACACGTACGCAGCGGCGATGCCGATGCAGCCCGATCCGCAACACAGGTCGAGTATCCGATTCGGCTCGCGGCGGAGCCACGGGTGGATCCTGGTCGCGAGCAGTTCGGCAATCGGCGAACGCGGGATCATGACCCCGGGCGGGATCCGCAAGCGCAGATCCCCGAACCAGGCCTCCCCGGTCAGATAGGGCACGGGAACACGTTCCTCGATCCTGCGGCGCAACAGCGCTTCCAGTTCGGCGATCCGTCGCGGCGTCACCCGGCTGCCGCGAAGAACCCCGGTCACCAGCCGCCACGCTTCGTCCCGGGCGTTGTCGGTGCCGTGCCCGAATACGACGCCCGCCGCCTCGAGTCGGGCGGCAAACGCATCGATGAGGGCTTCGGCGTCGCGGTCAGGGTGTTGGCTTGGCACCCGGAATCACCAGCTCCAGGCGATCGGGCGATTCCCCTTCCCGGGGCAGGAACGCGCCAGCCCCGAAGGCACCCGCCTCGACACCTGCCGCCCGGAGTCGTTCGGAACCACGTTCGGCGCACGCCTCGGTGCGTCGGCGCGACTGCTCGGGGTCGTCGAGGCTTCCCAGGTGGCAGACCACGACGAGCCGGCCGTCAAACGCGGCCAACGCGGGGGCGAGCCCGTCGAGCGCCTCGAGGCTGGCTTCGTCGAGTTCGCCGGAACGATTCGGCAATGCCGTAGCGACCACCGCAAAGCCCACTGAATTCAGTGCATTAACAACATCTTCTGCCGAACTTCCAGAACTGCTGGAAGAGGCGATGGCAAAGTCGACCTGGGCGTTGACGCGCCGATTCGGGCGTTGCACCACGTACACCGAAACCAACGCATCGCTCCCCGAGTCCGCCAGTCCAACCGCCGACCCGGAGAGCGTTGACGCGAGGTAGAACTGCGAGGCGTCGGGTGCCGCGAGCTCCTTGACCGCGAAGACCTGGTTGGCCCAGATGGTGCTGTGCCCGCAGTCCTGGCCGCGACAGGTGAATTCCACTCGCCCCCCCAGATCGCTGATCACCTCCTCGTAGTGTTCGATGACATCGTCGAGTCGGGTGCCGTTGGGCGTTCGATAGGTCACCCGGACGAGCTTGGCCGCTGTCCGAATGCTGCGGTCGATGCGGACCTCCCGACGAATCCTGGCGACCTCGCCGGTGACGAATTCGTAGCTGCGAACATTCGTCTCCGGCGCGTACTCGATGATCCATGCACCGGGATAACGCGTCATGCCGACGGGATCCGACGATCCGGAGATGTCCGACTGGGCAAACGCGCTCGTGGTGGTCAGCAACGCGACAGCCACGACGGCCAGGGATGGCCGTTGTCCCCGCCAAACCGTCATTCCTGGTGGCTCCAGGCCGTGGGGGCTACGAATTCGACGTCCACTCGTTGCTCGCTCGTCATGAGGCCGAAGATGATACTCCCCAAGTCCGCTCCGTCGAACAGCAGGCCGTGCAGTGCATCCGCGAGCGGCATGTAGACGCCGAGTTCCGCACTCTTGGCATGCACGACCCGGACGGTGTTGACGCCTTCGGCGAGTTTGCCGAGTTCGTCCATGGCGGCATCCAGCGACGTGCCCCGGGCCAGTTTGAGCCCGAGTTGGAAGTTCCGCGAGTAGGGCGACGTACACGTCGCGAACAGGTCGCCGACACCGGACAGGCCGAGGAATGTGAACGGATTGGCGCCGAGAGAGACGGCAAAGCGCCCCATTTCCGCGAGGCTGCGGGTTACCAGCATCGCCAACGCGTTCTGCCCGACCTTCAATTGCGTGGCCATCCCGCAGACGATCGCGTAGATGTTCTTCAGCGCGCCGCCGAGTTCGACACCGTACACGTCGGTGCTGGAATAGACGCGGAACGTCGGGCTTGTGAGTATGCGCTGCACGGTCGAGCGCAGCTCCGGGTGGCTGCTGGCCACCACCGTACCCGTGTAGCGGCCGTCCGCCATCTCCTCGGCAAGGTTTGGACCGCTGATCACGCCCACCTTTGCTTGCGGCAGGATCTCCACCAAGATCTGGCTCATCAGCCGAAACCCCGCCTCGATGCCCTTTGTCGCACTGACGACGCAGGTTCCCGCTCGGACAAGGCCGTCGAGTTCCGACGTCACCTCCCGGAATGAAGCGCTCGGCACGGTGACGAACACGACGTCGCTGCTGGCAAGCGCTTGGGCGAGATCCGAGGTCGGTCGGACGCGTTCTGCGAGCGCGTGGCCGGGTAGATAGCGCCGGTTCTCGCCGTGGCTCAGGATGTCGGCGAGTTGCGCTTCGTCACGTACGCACAGGTGTGCGTCGACGCCGTTGGAGGCAACGATATTGGCGACGGCAGTACCGAAATTCCCCGCGCCAACGATGGCGGCCTGCATCGTGTCCCCCTACTTCAACGGACGTAAGCAACCCCTTTGCCCGAACTTAAGCGGCGTAGGCACCAATGTCCACCGCCGCCGGTGCCTCTAGCGCAGCAGGTCGACAAGAAGCTTGTTGACCCTTTGGACGTAGGCGCCCGGCTCCGCCACACCATTGCCTTCAGCCAGCGAAGCCTGGTCGAAGAGGATCGAGACGAGGTCGCCGAATCGATCTTCATCCGGTTCGTCGCCAAGACGTTCGACCAGGGGGTGCCCCAGATTGACCTCGAAATGGGGCTTGCTGTCCGGGGCGGCCTGGCCGGTGGCTTCCATAATGCGCCGCATCTGCACCCCGAGGTCGTGTTCGCCGAGCACGAGGCAGGCGGGAGAATCGGTGAGCCGCTTGGATGCGCGGACGCTCTCGATCTTGTCACCGAGCACGTCGCCGATGCGTTTGAGCAGCGGTTCGTCGTCCGACTTCTCTGCGTCGTCCTTGGCGTCGGCGGGTTTCACATCGTCGAGGTCCAGTTCACCCCGCGCCACGTCCTGGAACTTCACGCCGTCGAACTCGTCGGCGAAGGACATCCACCATTCGTCGATCCGGTCGGTCAGCAGCAGCACCTCGATGCCGCGCGCGCGAAACGCTTCGAGATGCGGGCTCGAGCGTGCCGCCGCGTCCGAATCCGCGATCAGGTAGTAGATCTTGTCCTGGCCCTTCGCGGCTTCGCCCGCCTCGTCGCTCGTCTCCTCGGACCCCTCGGTGTCGTCTTCGCTTTGGGCGGCCTCAGCATGGCCGTTCATTCGGACCATGTAGTCCCGGAGCGAGGTACGTTGCGCCGGACCCGAGTCATGGGTCGAGGCGAAACGCATGAGGCCGAGGAGTTCCTCCTTGTTCGCGAAGTCCTCGCCAACGCCTTCCTTCAGCACGAGGCCGAACTCGTCCCAGACCGCGCCGTATTCCTCGGCATCCATCTTGCCGAGCATGTCGAGGATCCGTTTGGTGAGGGCGTTTTTGATCGTGCGCGTGCGGTCGTCCTGCTGGAGGAGTTCCCGCGACACGTTCAACGGCAGGTCGCTAGAATCGAGGACGCCGCGGACGAAGCGCAGGTAGAGCGGCAGGAACGCCTCGGCGTCGTCCATGATGAACACGCGCTGGACGTAGAGCTTCAAGCCGCGCGGCGCCTCCCGGTTCCAGAGGTCGAACGGCGCGCGCTTGGGAACGTAGAGCAGGCTCGTGTACTCGAGCTTTCCCTCGACCTTGTTGTGGCTCCACGCCAGCGGATCTTCGAAGTCGTGGGAGACGTGCTTGTAGAACTCCTTGTACTCGTCCTCGGAGACATCGTTGCGCGGACGGGTCCACAGCGCCTTGGCCGAGTTGACGGCTTCCAGTTCGCCTTTCTCGTCGTCGTCGCTGTCCTCCTTGGCCATCATGACGGGCACGCCGACGTGATCCGAGTACTTGCGCAGCACCGAGCGCAGCCGGAAGCCCTCGGCGAATTCCTTGGCATCGTCCTTGAGCGTCAACGTGACGCGCGTGCCGCGTGGCAGACCGGCGCGCTCCTCGACGGTGAATTCCTCTTCCCCCGTCGATGTCCAGCGCGTTCCCGCCTCGTCCCCGGCACGCCGCGTCAGCACTTCGACTTCCCGCGCCACGATGAACGAGCTGTAGAACCCCACGCCGAACTGGCCGATCAACGCGCTGTCCTTCTGCTCGTCGCCGGTCAGCGCCCCGAAGAACTCCTCGGTGCCGGACTTGGCGATGGTCCCAAGGTTCGCGACCGCCTCGTCGCGGCCCATGCCGATGCCGTTGTCGACGACGGCGACCGTGTCGGCGTCCTTGTCGAACTCGACGACGATCCTGAACTCCGGATCGTCCGCGATCAGTGACTCGTCCTTCAGGCTCTCGAACCGCAGCCGGTCAATGGCGTCGGAGGCGTTGGAGATCAACTCGCGTAGAAAGATCTCGCGGTTGGAGTACAGCGAGTTGATCATCAATTGGAGAAGCTTGCGGGCTTCGGTCTGGAAGCCGCGCGTTTCGGCGGTGGCTTGGTCGGTCATGTCCCCTTCAATCCCGTCAGGTGCGTGTTACGCGGTGGAATATCGCCGTCATATAGGGGTCCGCCTTCGGCTTTTCAAGCGGCACGGATCGTAGGGGACGGGCTTGTCCCGTCCCGCCGGCAAGGAGTCCGACATGCATCGGGCGACCACAAGGGTCGCCCCTACGGCCAGCCGGTGACTTCGCCGATCGCGTCGCCAATCTCCGCCAGACTCCTGACGGTCTTCACGCCCGCCTCTTCGAGCGCCTCGTACTTCTCCGCTGCCGTACCCTTGCCACCGGCGATGATCGCGCCGGCGTGGCCCATGCGTTTGCCCGGCGGCGCCGTGACGCCCGCGATATAGGCGACGACGGGCTTGGTGACGTTGTCCGCGATGAACGCCGCGGCCTCCTCCTCCGCCGTCCCGCCGATCTCGCCGACCAGCACGATCGCCTCCGTGGCCGGGTCCGTCTCGAACAGTGCCAGCACATCGGTGAAGTGCGTTCCCGGAATCGGGTCGCCGCCGATGCCGACGCAGGTCGATTGGCCGAATCCCTTGTCGGTGGTCTGCTTGACCGCTTCGTAGGTGAGCGTCCCCGACCGGGATACCACGCCGACCTTCCCCGGCAGGTGGATGTCGCCGGGCATGATGCCGATCTTGCACTCGCCCGGGGTGATCACGCCGGGGCAGTTGGGGCCGACCAGCCGGGTGCCCAAGGTGTCCAGCCGATCCTTGACGATCAGCATGTCGAGCGTTGGGATCCCCTCGGTGATGCAGATAATCAACTCGATTCCGGCATCGATCGCCTCCAGGATCGAGTCCTTGCAGAACCGGGCCGGTACGTAGATCACGGAAGCTGTCGCGCCCGTCTCGGCCACCGCCTCCGACACGGTATCGAACACGGGCCGATCCAAGTGCGTCGAGCCGCCCTTACCCGGGGTCACGCCGCCGACGAGTTGCGTCCCGTAAGCGATCGCCTGCTCGCTGTGCAGCGTCCCCTGGGAGCCCGTGAACCCTTGGCAGATCACCTGCGTGTCGCGATCAACCAGGATGCTCATGGGCCGGCTCCGGCGGCGGCAACCGCCTTCGTGGCGGCATCCTCCAGCGAGGCCGCCGTGGCGATGGCGAGCCCGCTCTCTTCCAAGGCGGCGAGACCCGCGGCGGCGTTATTGCCTTCGAAACGGACGATGACGGGGACTTCGACGCCGACCTGCTGGACCGCGGCGATGATTCCCTCGGCGATGATCTTGCAGGACACGATGCCGCCGAAGATATTGATCAGCACCGCTTGGACCGCATCGTCCGAGAGAATGATCTTGAAAGCCTCCGCCACCGCTTCCTCCGTGGCGCCGCCGCCTACGTCGAGGAAGTTCGCCGGATTGCCGCCGTGGAGCTTGACGAGATCCATGGTGCCCATGGCGAGACCCGCACCGTTGACCATGCAGCCGATATTGCCGTCGAGGGCCACGTAGTTGAGGCCGAACTGGTCGGCCTGGGCCTCGCGCTCGTCCTCCTGGGTGGGGTCGCGCAACGCCGCCACCGCTGGCTGCCGGTAGAGGGCGTTGCCGTCGATGTTC
The DNA here is from genome assembly GCA_009846005.1 of Gammaproteobacteria bacterium. Taxonomy (GTDB): domain Bacteria; phylum Pseudomonadota; class Gammaproteobacteria; order Pseudomonadales; family Azotimanducaceae; genus VXYL01. Next base: position 94,348 of record VXYL01000067.1, read on the forward strand.
ATCTTGGCGTCGAGGCAATGCACGTCACCGTCGCCGGTCACGACCAGCGGATTCACCTCCACGAGCGAACAGTCGAGGTCCTGGAACAACCGGACCAGATTCACGAAGACGTTTGCGAACTGGTTGACCTGCTTGCCTTCGAGACCCAGCGCGAACGCCATGGCGCGGCCCTGGAATGGTTGCGCGCCCGTCGCGGGATCAATAGCAGCACGGAGAATCTTCTCCGGCGTTTCGGCGGCCACCTGCTCGATCTCGACGCCGCCTTCGGTGGACGCCATGACCACGACGCGTCGGCTGGCCCGGTCCACCACGGCACCGAGATAGAGTTCGCGTTCGATGCTCGCGGCTTCCTCCACGAAGATCTTGGCCACCGGTTGGCCCTCGGCGTCGGTTTGCACCGTCACAAGGCGCTTGCCCAGCCATTCGGTCGCGAAGTCGCGAACGCCGTCGAGGTCGTCGACCAACCGTACCCCGCCGGCCTTGCCGCGGCCACCGGCATGCACCTGCACCTTGCAAACCCACCGATCGCCGCCGAGTTCCGTGGCGGCCTCGACCGCATCGCCCGGGGTGTCCACGGCGATGCCTCGCGAGACCGGAAGACCGAAGTCGGCGAACAGCGCCTTGGCCTGGTATTCGTGCAGGTTCATCTAGCGCGCGCTCCGTAGGGGACGGCCTTGTCCCGTCCCGTCAGCCCACGGCACGCGCGTGACGCGGCCGCCCGCGTGCCCTGGCGGGCGCGATCGGGTCGCCCCACGATTTCGCCTGCCCCGACGGAGTTCAAGTCTTCCTCCTGTTGACCATGTGGATGGCGTTGCCGCTGATGCCGAGCGCGGCTTCGTGCACCGCCTCGGACAGGGTCGGGTGGGCGAACATCGTGAGCCCCAAGTCTTCCGCGCTGGCCCCGAACTCCATGGCGATCACGGCTTGGGCGATCAACTCGCTGGCCTGCGGACCGAGAATGTGCACGCCGAGGATGCGGTCCGTTTCCGCGTCGGCGAGCAGCTTCACCAGTCCCACGCCCTCATTGCCGGCCAAGGCACGACCGGTGGCGGCAAAGGCGAACGATCCCACGTTGTAGGCGTCGCCATCGGCTTTCAGTTCCTGTTCGGTCTTGCCCACCCAGGCGATCTCCGGATGCGTGTAGATGACCGAGGGCACGCAGTCGTAGTTCACCAGCGGCTTGTGGCCGGCGATGCGCTCGACCACCATGACGCCCTCTTCCATGCCCTTGTGCGCCAGCATCGGCCCGCGCACCACGTCGCCGATGGCATAGACCTCCGGTGCATCGGTCGCGCACAGGTCGTCCACGTAGAGGAACCCCCGCTCGTCGAGGTTGACGCCACTGTCCGGTGCCAGGAGGCCCTCGGTGTATGGAACGCGGCCGACGGCCACGATGAGCTTGTCCACGGTCAAGGACTTGTCGCCGTCCGTGTCCTGGTAGGCGACGACCACGCCCGCTTCGGTCACCTCGGCGCCCATGACGCGAGTGCCGAGCCGTATGTCCAGGCCCTGCTTGCCGAATTCACGCAGGGCGTCTCTCGCGATGCGCGGGTCCGCCACGGGCAGGAAGTCCTCGAGCGCCTCGAGGATGACGACGTCCGAACCGAGCCGGCCCCAGACGCTGCCGAGTTCCAGGCCGATGACCCCGGCGCCGATGACGCCGAGTCGCCCCGGCACGCTCGCGAACTCCAGTGCCCCGGTTGAATCGACAATCACGTCGTCGGTCAACGGCGTCGGCGGGATCTCCACCGGTACCGACCCCGGCGCCAGCACGACGTGGTCGGCCTCAAGAATCTCGGCATCGCCCTCGTGCGGCGTGAACTCCACGCGCCGCCCGGCAAGCAGTTTCCCGTGACCCGACAACTGCGTCACACCGTTGCCCTGGAACAGTCCCGCGATACCGCCGGTGAGCCGATCCACCACGGCATCCTTCTGGGCGATCATTCGGGGGACGTCCATGGCGAGGTCGCCCACCGTGATGCCGAAGTCCGCGAACTGATCCTTCGCTTCGGCGTACTTGTGCGAGGCGTCGAGCAGAGCCTTCGAGGGGATGCATCCCCAGTTCAGGCAGGTACCGCCGAGTGTCGGTTTGCCGTCCTTGCCGACCGCCTGGTCGATGCAGGCCGTCGCCATCCCAAGCTGGGCCGCTCGGATCGCCGCCGCGTAGCCCGACGGGCCCGCCCCGATGACAATGACGTCGTACTTGGCCATGGTTACAACTCCAAGAGGATGCGGGCAGGGTCTTCGACAAGCTGCTTTACGGTCACGAGGAAGCTCACCGCCTCGCGCCCGTCGATAAGCCGGTGGTCGTAGGAGAGCGCCAGGTACATCATCCGCCGGGCGACGATCTCGCCGTCAACCACCATGGGCCGCTCTTCGATCTTGTGCATGCCAAGGATGCCGGTCTGCGGTGGATTCAGGATCGGCGTCGACAAGAGCGAGCCGAACACGCCGCCGTTGGAGATCGTGAAGGTGCCGCCCTGCATGTCCTCGAGGGCCAGCTTGCCGTCCTGGGCGCGGCCCGAGTAGTCGACAATGGCGTCCTCAATCTGGTGCATGCCGAGCGCGTCGGCATCGCGTATCACCGGCACCACGAGGCCGCGCTCGGTACTCACTGCGACGCCGATGTCGTAGTAGCCGTGATACACGATGTCGTTGCCGTCGATGGTGGCGTTCACCGCCGGGAAGCGCTTCAGCGCCTCGACCGATGCGCGCACGAAGAAGCTCATGAAGCCTAGCTTGGTGCCGTTGTGGCGCTCCCTGAACTCGTCGCCGTAGCGCCGCCGCATGGTCATGATCGGCCCCATGTCCACCTCGTTGAAGGTGGTCAGCATCGCCGCGGTCTGCTGGGCCTCCACAAGGCGCGCCGCGATGCTGGCGCGGAGTCGGGTCATTGGCACCCGGCGCTCGACGCGTTCGCCGGCATCGGGCTCTGCTGACGCAAGGACGGGTTCAGCCGGTGCCGGTTCGGCCTCGGCCGTCGTTTCCGCCGCCGCGCGGGCTTCCTCGACCCGGCGCTGGACATCGTCCTTGGTGATCCGGCCGTCGCGTCCGCTACCGTCGACACTGTCGAGATCGATGCCCTCCTCCGCGGCAAGCTTGCGCGCCGCCGGGGAAGCCGCGGCCTGGACGGCTCGGGGCGGTTCGGCAACGGGTGCCGCGGTTTCGTCAGCGGCTTCTCCCTCGCGCAGTCGTCCGAGCAGATCCTCGGATTCGACCACGTCGCCTTCGCCTTTCAGAATCTCGACGACGATGCCGTCCGCAGGCGCGAAGATCTCGATCACCACCTTCTCGGTCTCGATGTCGAGCAACACGTCGTCGCGTTTGACGGTCTCGCCCACCGCCTTGTGCCATACCGCGACGGTGCCTTCCGAGATCGACTCCGCGAAGGTCGGCGTTCGAATCTCGATCATGGTTTCATCCGCCATTGTCTTCTCCGAACAGTGCGTCGCGCACCAGTCTTTGCTGGCGCTGAATGTGGCGGCCAGCGTAGCCGCTCGCCGGTGCAGCGAACGCGTCCCGGCCGGCATAGGTCAACGTCAGGTCGGGATCGTGACGCTCCAGCACGCGGCGCATGTGGTGCTGGCTGGAATACCAGGCACCCTGGTTCATGGGCTCCTCCTGGCACCACACCGCGGACTTGAGCGAACGGTAGCCGGCGATGGTCTCGCCAAGTTCCTGCTCCGGGAAGGGATAGAGCTGCTCTAGGCGGACGATGGCCACGTTGTCGAGTCCCGACTCGCGCCGCTGCTCCAGCAGGTCGTAGTAGACCTTGCCGCTGCATATCACGACCCGGGTCACGCTGATCGGATCGATGTCGTCCACCTCCCCCAGGATGGGACGGAAGTTCCCGTCGGTCAGTTCCTCCAGCGTGGAGACCGCCAGCCGATGGCGCAACAGGCTCTTCGGCGTGAGCGCGATCAGCGGCTTGCGCAGCGGCCTGATCACCTGGCGGCGCAGCATGTGGAAGATCTGCGCCGGCGTGGTCGGCATGCAGACCTGGATGTTGTGCTCGGCCGACAGTTGCAGGTAGCGCTCCAGCCGCGCCGAGGAGTGCTCCGGTCCCTGGCCCTCGTAGCCGTGCGGCAGAAGCATCACCAGGCCGCACATGCGCGTCCACTTGGCCTCCCCGCTAACCACGAACTGGTCGATCACCACCTGGGCGCCATTGGCGAAGTCTCCGAACTGTGCTTCCCACACCACCAGCGTCTTCGGTGTCGTGGTCCCGTAGCCGTACTCGAACGCCAGGACGGCCTCCTCGGAAAGCAGCGAATCGTAAATGTCGAAGGTCGTGTCGTTGGTGAGCCGGTTGAGCGGCACGATGCGCTTGCCGTCCTTCTGGTTGTATAGCGATGCGTGGCGATGGGAGAAGGTTCCTACCCCCACGTCCTGACCCGTCAGTCGAACATCGAAGCCCTCGGTCACCAACGTGGCGTAGGCCATGGTCTCCGCGAACCCCCAGTTGAGCAGCATCGCCCCCGCCGCCATCCGCTTGCGGTCGTCGAGGATTTTCTGGACTTGGCGGTGCAGCGCGAATCCTTCGGGTACCGAATTCAACCGTACGGCAAGTTCGCGGATCGTCGGAAGGGCCACCCGGGTGTCGCCTGGCGCGTCCCAGTCGTGTCCGAGGTAGGGCGCCCAGTCGACGAACAGCGAGCTGTCCGGCTCCTGCACCAGCGCCAGCGCCACGTGCTCCCCCGCCTCGAGTGCCGCCCGGTAGTCGTCGACCATGCGGTCCATCGTCTCCCGGTCGATGACGCCTTCCCCGAACAGGCCACCGGCATACAGCGCCCGGGTGGTCGGATGCACGTCGATCTGCTGGTACATCAGCGGTTGGGTCTTCTTGGGTTCTTCGGCCTCGTTGTGGCCCCGCCGCCGATAGCAGACCAGGTCGATGACCACGTCCTTCTTGAACTGCATGCGATAGTCCACGGCGAGCCGGACCGCGAACAGGCAGGCTTCGGGATCGTCGCCGTTCACGTGGATGATCGGCGCGCGCACCATCTTGGCCACCTCCGAACAGTACTCGGTGGAGCGGGCGTCGTCGCGCCGGTGCGTGGTGAAGCCGATCTGGTTGTTGACGATGATGTGGATCGTTCCGCCGACGTGGAAGCCCCGGGTCTGGGACATCTGGAAGGTCTCCATCACGACGCCCTGGCCCGCGAAGGCCGCATCGCCGTGGATGATGACCGGCACCACGAGGTTGCCCTGGTAGTCGCGGCGGCGATCCTGCCGGGCCCGGACCGAACCGGTAACGACGGGGCCGACGATCTCAAGATGCGACGGATTGAACATCAGCGCGAGATGCATCTCGCCGCCGGGGGTCATGACATTCGACGAGAAACCCTGGTGGTACTTGACGTCCCCGCTCACGTCCGAGTCTGGGAGGACGCCCTCGAACTCGTCGAACAGGTCCTTGGGATCCTTGCCGAGGATGTTGACCAGGACGTTGAGGCGGCCCCGGTGGGCCATGCCGATCACCGTTTCGACGCAGCCGTGGGTGCCGAGCCGCTGCAGCGCCCCGTGCAGCATGGGGATCAGGCTCTCGGCGCCTTCCAAGCCGAACCGCTTGGTGCCGGGATAACGCGCATGAAGGTGCTTCTCCAACCCCTCTGCCGCGGTCAGGCGCTCCAGGATCTCGCGCTTGGACTCGGCGTCCAGGTCGAGCGCGGCGTGTCCCGACTCGAGTCGCTGCCGCACCCACATCTGTTCCTGCGCGTCCGTGATGTATGTGTACTCCGTGCCCACGGCGCCGCAGTACGTGGCCTCCAGGGCGACGACGATGTCGCGCAGCGTCGCGTTGCCGCCGGCGAAGAACTGCGCTGAGCCCGTCTGGAACACCGTGTCGAGGTCCGCTTCGCTCAAATGGTGGTAGCCGAGTTCGAGTTCCGGGGCGGGTTCCCGGTGCCAGATGCCCAAGGGATCGAGCTCGGCCTTGCGGTGGCCGCGGTTGCGGTAGGCGTTGATGAGTTCGAGCACGCGAATCTGCTTCATTTCGTGTTCGGAACTGACTTCGGTGGCCACCCGCTCCGGTTTCGCCTTGAGGCGATTGCGTCCGAGCCGCTCGAAATGGGCGATGATCGTGCTATGCGGTACGTCGGCGGCGACATCGTCCACCATGGGAAGGCGGTCGAAGTCGCGGCGCCACTGCTCCGGGACACCGTTGGGGTCGTCCAGATAGGTCTCGTAGAGTTGCTCGACGTAGGCGACGTTGCCTGCGGATAGGTGCGAACTCCTCCGCATGCGTTCGACAAAGGTATCCGGCGGGCTCATGGCCGGGTTCAGATGCCCTGGCTGAGCAACATCGTTCGGATTTTGCCGATGGCGCGGGTTGGGTTCAGGCCCTTCGGGCACACGCTGACGCAGTTCATGATGCCCCGGCAGCGGAACACGCTGAACGGATCCTCCAGCGCCGCGAGGCGCTCGGCGGTTGCCGTATCGCGGCTGTCGGCGAGGAAACGATACGCCTGCAGCAAGCCGGCCGGCCCCACGAACTTGTCCGGGTTCCACCAGAACGACGGGCAGGCGGTGGTGCAGCACGCGCACAGGATGCACTCGTAGAGGCCGTTGAGCTTGTCGCGATCCCGGGGCTTCTGCAGCCGCTCCTGAGCGGGCGGCGGCGTGTCGTTCACCAGCCATGGCGTGATCTTCTCGTACTGCCGGTAGAACTGGCTCATGTCCACGACCAGGTCGCGAACGACCGGCAATCCCGGCAAGGGCCTAAGCGTCAGCTTGCCGCGCGGGGCCGCCTCGGACAACGGCGTAATGCACGCCAAGCCGTTGCGGCCGTTCATGTTGATGCCGTCGGAGCCGCAAACCCCCTCGCGGCAGGAACGACGGTAGGCAATGGAAGGATCCTTGGCCTTGAGAAGCTCCAGAACATCGAGGACCATGAGGTCGCGACCCTCGGGAAGATCGAGTTCCACATCCTCCATCCGAGGCGCTTCATTCTCGTCCGGATCAAAACGATATATGCTGATTTGCATGTGGTTTCTCAATAGCTTCGGGCAACCGGCTGGAACGGTTCCACCGTAGTCGGCGAGAAATTCACCCCACGCTTAGCAACGCTCCTGTCCGCCGCGAAGTAGAGCGAATGGCAAAGCCAGTTGTCGTCGTCGCGTTCGGTGTAGTCGTTTCGTGCATGGGCACCGCGGCTTTCGGTGCGTGCCTCCGCGACAATGGCGGTGGCTTCCGCGACTTCCAGCAGGTTGTCGAGTTCCAAGGCCTCCAGTCTCGCGGTGTTGAACACCCGGCTCTTGTCGGGCAAGTGTGCGTTGGCGATCCGTTGCCGCAGTTCGGCCAGGGCAGAGATGCTCCGGCGCATGTGGTCGCCGTCGCGAAACACGTTGAAATTCACGAGCATGAGGCGCTGCAGTTCCCGCCGCAAATCCGCAACCGACTCGCCGTCGCCGGACGCGTTCCACCGGGTTAGCCGCGCTGACGCCCTCGCCACGTCGTCATCCGCAGGCTCGCGGTGACCGATGCCTTGGCGCATGGCGTCTTCGATGTGAATGCCGGCTGCACGGCCGAATACCACGAGGTCCAGCAACGAGTTGCCGCCGAGGCGGTTCGCACCGTGCACCGAAACGCACGCCACCTCACCGATGGCATAGAGGCCGCTCACGACGACATCGTCCCCAGCGCTGTCACGCGACAGCGCCTGGCCATGCACGTTGGTGGGTACGCCGCCCATCATGTAGTGGCAGGTCGGCACGACCGGGATCGGATCCTTGGCGGGATTCACGTGGGCGAAGGTCTTGGACAACTCAGTGATCCCCGGCAGCCGTTTCAGGATCGTCTCCTCGCCGAGGTGGTCGAGTTTCAGGAATACGTGGTCGCTGTCCGGCCCCGCGCCCCGCCCATCCATGATCTCCTGGATCATCGATCTGGCGACGACGTCCCGGCCCGCGAGATCCTTGGCTGTCGGCGCATAGCGCTCCATGAACCGCTCGCCGTCCTTGTTGACCAGATAGCCCCCTTCGCCGCGGCAGCCTTCCGTCACCAGGACGCCCGCCTGGTGAATGCCCGTCGGGTGGAACTGCCACATCTCGATGTCCTGCACCGGCAAGCCAGCCCGCAATGCCATGCCGACGCCGTCGCCGGTGTTCATGAGGGCGTTCGTCGTCGTTGCATAGATCCGGCCCGCACCCCCAGTGGCGAGTACGGTCGCCTTGGACTTCACGAATACGACCTGCCCGGATTCGATTTCCAGCGCGACCAGCCCGCAAACGGCCCCGTCCTGGTTGACCACGAGATCGACCGCGAACCACTCGTTCAGGAACGTCGTACCCGCCTTCAGGTTGTTCTGGTAGAGGGTGTGCAGGAGCGCGTGTCCGGTCCGGTCCTCCGCCGCGCAGGTCCGCGACGCCTGACCACCTTTGCCGTAGTCCTTCGACTGTCCGCCGAACGGACGCTGGTAGATTCGTCCGCTTTCGGTGCGCGTGAACGGCAGGCCCATGTGCTCGAGTTCGTAGACCGCCTCGGGGCCCACGCTGCACATGTACTCGATCGCGTCTTGGTCGCCGATGTAGTCGGAGCCCTTCACGGTGTCATACATATGCCACCGCCAGTCGTCGTCGGGGTCGTCGCTGCCGATGGCGCAGGTGATCCCGCCCTGGGCCGAGACGGTGTGGGAACGCGTCGGAAACACCTTGGACAACACGGCGGTCTTGAGGCCGGACTGGGCCAACTGCAAGGCCGCGCGCATTCCCGCACCCCCGCCCCCGACGATGACGCCATCGAACTCCAGTCTCGGCAGCCGGCTCATGGCCCACCCACCGTCCAGACGACCGAAAGCGGCCAGAGTACGTATACGAATATCGCGCCAACGCACACCAGTTGGTACAACGCGAGATACACGGTGTGGCCACGGCCGAAGTAGTGCCGGCGAACATAGTCCGTGCCGACCGTCCACATGCCGATCCAGGCGTGCATCGCGAGCGCCACCAGGGCCAACGTGGTGAACGCCTTCATGGTCAGGGAATCAAGGAATCCCACGAGTGCCGCGTGGTCGATGTCCGGCGTGGTTGCGAAAAACCCCACTATGCAGAGGGCATAGAGGCCCAGGACCACGGCGGAAACCCGCTGCAGAACGAAATCCGCAAGCCCGCTGCGCCCGAAACTGCCGACGTTGGTTACCAAAGCCATACCCCGACCGCCACGCCCGCGACGACGGCAGCACCGATGCTGACCCAGGCGCCCGCACGCCCCGCGTTCAACGTATCGCCAACATGGAAGTCCAGGAACAGGTGCTTGACACCCGCCACCACGTGGTACGCGAGACTCGTCATTACCACCCACAACGCAAGCTTGCCGAGGGGAGCAGCCAGCAACGCGGCAGCGTCCGCGAAACCCGCCGAGTCCGTCGTCGCCCGATCCAGGAGATAGCAGAGGAAGAACATCCCCACGAACAGCACGATGCCGGTGATTCGATGGAGTATCGACGCCACCGCCGTAACCGGCATGGCCATGGCGAGGCGAAACAGCGGCAGGTTGACCGGTCGGTCGGGGTTCATGACTCGTGGGCTGTCAGATACGGGGGGATCATAGCAAAGGGCGCTCGGATGGTGGCCGGTCGCGCGCATTGACGCAAAAGGCAGGGCTTTATACGCTCATCGGCGGGGAATGGGAGGTCGTCGAATGGCAGATACAACGGAGGGCGCGGCACGGGGTCCGATCCGCAGCGACAAGCGCGCGCCCGGACAGCCGCGGCACGCCCGCCTGTATGTCAATGGCGTCGATGATCCCATCGAACTCCCCATCCTCAAGCCGAGCCTCGGCCAGGACGTCATCGACATCGGCAAGTTGACCGGCGAAGGCTATTTCACCTACGACCCCGGGTTCGTCTCGACGGCATCCTGCGACTCCAACATCACCTATATCGACGGCAACGCCGGCACCCTTCTGCACCGCGGCTACCCCATCGAGCAGCTCGCCGAGCAGTCCGACTTTCTTGAACTGTGCTACCTCCTGCTGCACGGCGGCCTTCCCTCGGCAGCCGACAAGGCCGCGTTCGACGCGGTGGTGATGTCCGAACGCGCGGTTCCCGGTGGCGTGCAGGCCATGGTGGGACAGTTCTCCCCCAGCGCCCATCCCATGGGGATCATGACGGCACTCACCGGTGCCCTCGCCGCCGAATACCACGAAGGGCTCGACATCACCGACGAGACGGATCGGATGACAACCGCGCAGCGCTTGATCGCGAAAATGCCGTCGCTCGCCGCGCTGACCTACCGGCATTGCAAGGGCCGAGGCTATCTGCCGCCCCGGGATGACCTGAACTACGCCGAGAATTTTCTCTACACGACGTTCGCCGAGGACGACAACTACGAGATCAACCCCGTGATCGCGCGCGCCATGGATCGGATCTTCATGCTGCACGCGGATCACGAGCAGAACGCCTCGACGTCAACCGTGCGGTTGGCGGGTTCCACGGGGACCAATCCCTACTCCGCCATCGCCGCGGGCATCGCCGCACTGTGGGGACCGTCCCACGGCGGTGCCAACGAAGCCGTGCTCAACATGCTCGCCGAGATCGGATCGCCCGACAACATCGACACCTTCGTTGCGAAGGCCAAGGACAAGGACGACCCGTTCCGAATCATGGGTTTCGGACACCGGGTGTACAAGAACTACGATCCACGCGCCAAGGTGATGCAGGAGACCTGCCACGAGGTACTCGCGGAACTCGGCGTCGAGAGCGATCCCATGCTGGTCATGGCGCAGCGCCTTGAGAAGATCGCGTTGGAGGACGAGTACTTCATCGAGCGCCGCCTGTATCCCAACGTGGACTTCTATTCCGGTATCACATTGAAGGCCGTCGGCATTCCCACCGAGATGTTCACCGTCATCTTCACCACCGGACGCACGCCCGGTTGGATCGCCCACTGGCGGGAAATGGTGAGCGAGCCGTACAAGATCGGCCGGCCCCGCCAGCTCTACCTCGGCCAGACGAAACGCGACTACGTACCCATCGATCAACGCCCGTAGGGGATGGGCTTGTCCCGTCCCGCGCCGGTGCGCCCGATACCATCGCGGGCGACCACAAGGGTCGCCCCTACGGAGGCCCGGCCGGACCGTCCGTAGGGGATGGGCTTGTCCCGTCCCGCGCCGGTGCGCCCGATACCATCGCGGG
>VXYL01000067.1:105581-116165 GCA_009846005.1 Gammaproteobacteria bacterium
ACGGAGGCCCGGCCGGACCGTCCGTAGGGGACGGGCTTGTCCCGTCCCGCGCCGGCGCGCCCGATACCATCGCGGGCGACCGCGCGCCCTGACGGGCGCGTTCGGGTCGCCCCTACGCACGAAGCAGGCGATAGTCGTCCGGGACGGGGGTTCCTGTGGCCAAGGCGTTCTTTAGGTCGCGAACGTGTCGGCACATGCCGCGGTACATGAATCCCTTGCAGTCGCAGTTGACGTCGGCCCCCTCAACCTCGACGCGGTGGTGCGCCCTGGGATCCGAGGCGCTGGCGATGGCGTAGACGACCCGTTCCGGTCCCGCGAGCGCTTGCGCCAGAGCCCGGATCGCGCGCTCCGACACCGGCGCAAGCTCCCGACGCGCTCGGCGGGACATCGATGCCGCATTCTCGGCAAGGTAGCGGTCGCTCGCGGTACGCAGCAGATCCTCGATGGCCGCTTGGTCGAGATCCGCCCTGCCCGTCCGCGCGGCTTCGTCAAGATACGTCGTCATGCGCCGCAGTTCGGCGAGGACGTCGGCCTCCATGGCTTCTCCCAACGCCTTCCCTTCCACGACGTCGTCGACGATGCGCGCCTTCGTCTCGAGTATCGTGCGGACGAACACCTCCAACGTGTCGCGTGCGATCACGTAGGTCACGTTGACGGTTCCCGTCTGGCCGATCCGGTGGGTTCGGTCCTCCGCCTGCCAATGGTTGGCGGGCACCCAGTCGAGATCGTTGAACACGACCTGCCTCGCCGCGGTCAGATTGATTCCGACGCCAGCGGCATGGATCTGGCCGATGAGGACGCGAACCGAGTCGTCGTTCTGAAACCGGTCCACGATCGCCTGGCGTTTCGGGGTCGGCACCTCCCCGGTGATGGTCACGGCCAATTCGCCCAAGGCCCGCTCGAACCGGCGCGTGGCATGGGTGAAGCACGAGAACAGGACGACTTTCTCGCCCTGGTCGATGGCACCCTTGACGTAGTCGAGGGTCTGCGGAACCTTTGCCACCGCTAAGCGCCGGCGCGCACCCGAGAACATTGCAATGCCGAGCCGGCGTCCCCTCCCGTCACGCTCGACGGACAGGAAATGACCCACCGCAGCGTTCAGGCGTTCGCGCACGTCGGCGTCGACGTCGACTTCGATCCAGGTGCGCTGCTTGGCGGGGAGGTCCAGCACCTCGTCCTTGTTGCGACGCAGCATGATGCCCTGCAACTGCGCCGACAGTTCGGCGATGTTGCTCGCCCCCGCCGTCATCCAGTAGCCGTAGTCGTTCTTGTGGCCGTCGCAGTAGCGCTTGGCGAACGCAAGAAAGCTGTGCCCCAGCGCATGGCCCACGAGCTGCAGCAGCGGAAATAGATCCCGGGGACGGTTGGTCAGCGGCGTGCCCGTCAACACGTGCACAACCGGATCGATGTCTCGATCGACGACCAAACGCCTCGCCAGCCGACTACGCTGCGCCCGATGGTTCTTGAGATAGTGGCCCTCGTCGAAGACGATGCCTGTGAACCGGTGTGCGAGTAGCGCTTCGATGTCGCGCTTGAGGAGATCGTAGTTGATCACGGCCCAGCCGCCGAAACCCGGTGCCGGCGGCGGCTCGGGGCCTACTACCCATGTTTCGGCGTCGCCAAGCGCGAGGTGGATCTCCCGGACCCAGTTGTGTTTGACAGACGCCGGGCACACGACGAGCCAGGGGCCCACCGGTTCAGCCTCGATCATGGCGATTACGGACTGGCGCGTCTTGCCGAGACCCATGTCGTCGGCCAGGATCGATCGGCGACGCCCGAGCAGAAAGCCGACGCCTTCTACCTGGTGGGGGTATAGATCACGCGCGATCTCACGTGCGCGGCTTGTCGCGGCACCTAGATCCACGATAGTGGCCCGTATCGACGAGGCGGGACGCACAAGACGATCTCAACCAAGCGGCCCCGGCCCCGCTAGGGAACCGGCGCGGTCGAATGGCCCGACCGCGCCATCCTTTCCTAGTCCCCGAAGGAGCGCCTCACCGAAATGCCGAAGATTCGGGGCTCCGTCACGAAGTAGTTGCGGAAGAAGCCCGACGTATCCGAGGTCAGGTACTTGCCGGTCACGTTCTCATCGTCGAAGACGTTGCGCATCCAGAACTTCGCCGACCACCCCTCGCGCTCGTAGATCAGGGACATGTTGTGCTGCATCCAACTGTCGATCTCATCGCCGATCGTGTTGAACTCCCGAGCGTACGAGTCGCTCTGCCAGTAGGCATCCCACCGGGCGATCAGGCTGCCGGCACCAACCTGGAAGGTGTACGCCAAGCCCAACCGCAGCGTGTGCTCGGGGGCGTTGGGCAGCGAGTTCCCGTCAAGGTCTACCGGCACGCCCTCCAATGTCTCGACGCCCATGGCATCGAGGAAACCGCGCGAGAAATACGCCGGAATCGATACCCCGGCCGAATTCGCCGGATACGACACGGATTCCTGGGTCAGCCCGTTGCGGACATCCAATGCGGCCCCTGACGCCAAGGCCGCGGCGACGAGCGCCGCCGTAAGCTGCGACTCCTGCGCAACATAGTTGACGCCGGTCGTGGAGCCCGGATCGATGTTCTTCAGGGTGATGTACGCCGAGTTGCCCGCGGTTCGTTCGATGGGGTCGATGGACTGCGAACCTTCCACCGACGTGTTGAGCCAACCGTAGGCGAAGTCGACCGCGAGCGCCGGCATCTCCTCCGGGCGCCAGGTCCCTTCCGCCTCGAGGCCCAGGATCGACGCGTCGATGTTCTCGTTGATCGACGTGTTGTTGCGGATCCGCGTCGCCTGCAAGCCGGTGTAGTCGTAGATGAACCCGGCGGCATTCAGCACGAGACGACCATCCATGCGCGTCGTCTTTGCGCCGACCTCGAGCGCATTGACCTGTTCGGCTTCGAAGGTGAACGGCGTCGAATCCTGGAACTGCGGCGGAATCGGCGGGTTGAAGCCGCCAGGCTTGTAGCCGCGGCTGAAGAAACCGTAGATCAGGGTGTCGTCGTCGAGCTGGTAGTCGAAGCCCAAGCGGCCGCTGACCTCGCGCCAGCCCGATGAGGTCGGGCTGCCGGTCACGAAACGCGTCTCACCGAACGCCGGCGCCGGCCCAACCGCCGAGGCGATGGCCCGCATACCCGCGCCCGCTGCCTGGAGACCCGGATCTGCGGCGATGGCGACGGGATTCTGCGACAACAGCGCCAACACCGAATTCTGGAAGAGCGGCGGTAGTCCGAGCGTGCCCAGTATTACCGGCACGAGCTGGGGCGGCAATTGCCCCGTTGCGACCAGTTGCCCGATTTGCTGCGCCGCGCCTAGCGCGACGATGCCGCCGATGGCGGCGGGTCCGTGCGTCGCGTAGGTACCCTCGGCGCCGTGAAACTCCAGGATTCTCATCGACGTCGTGCTCAAGGAGGTCGCCGTGCCGCTGGCGATGGCCACCATCTCGCCGAACATGCCGCTCCGAAGCCAGATCGGATCGGCGCCGAACAGTCCGCCGAGCGCCCCGTTGGCATCGGCGGAATTGAACAGGACGCTGGTGTCGTTCGTGCTCTTGTCGTCCTTGTTGAAGCGGAGTCCTCCGGTCAGCTTGATGCGATCGGAATAGTCGTAGTAGACCTCGCCGAAGGCTGCCCAGCCGTTCGACACGGTGCCCTCGACCGGATCGTTGGCGTTGAAGAAAAAGTTCGGGTACAGCGGCGGTGCACGCAGCACGCTGGAACCGTAGGTGCCAACCAGATCGAGGGTGTTCGCCAGCACATAGTAGCCGCCGTAGGCGAAGTTCTCGTATGTGGTCGCGCCGGCCAGGAAGTTGATCGGCCCGTCGTAGTTCGAGTGGACCTTTGCCTCCACCGTCCAGTTCTCGCTAACGCCGTCAAGCTGGTCGAAGGCGAACACGCGGTTCTGCGCAACCCCGAGCCTGCAGCCGCCGCGTATGCCCGAGGTACCCTCAAGTATGTTGCATTGATCCGACAGCCATTCCTCGCCGGCGCCGCCCGCAGGCCTGGAGGTCGGCCATATGCCCGCAGGATTCTGAGGCGTGGGTCCGAGCAATGCCCCGACATCCATCGTGTAGTCCTGTTGCGAGACATAGTCGCTCTCCCGGCGGGCCCCGCTCACGGTTGCGCTCAGCTCGCCGACATCGAATTCGACGCCGAAAGCCAAAATCTCCTCGTCGTTACGCAGGATGGGCTGGAAGTCCGTGTGCATTTGCCGGAAACCGGAGATCGCCGGGCGCGGGTAGTCGTGGACCCCGTCCACCGTGCCAAACGGCAGTGCGCCGGCCGCTCCGCCGAAAATACCTGCCGTCGTCGACCCGATGTGGGGGCTGTCCCAACCGAATCCGTCGGGCGTGCATCCGGTGGTCGGCAGCGCGTTCTGTTCGCAGACCTGGTTGGTGATTCGGGCCCGGTCGTCGTCCTCCTCGAATCGACTGTAGAGCCCCCAGGCCTTCGCGTTGTCGTTGATTTCCCAGGCGATCGTAGCCCGGTAGGAGAGGATGTTCCGACCGTCGACGCTGTCCTTGATCCCCGACAGCGTCTCGCCCCGGGTACTGACCTGTCCGTAGGCCAGATTCTCGATGTAGCCCTCGCGATCCAACTGGAATCCGGCAAGGCGTACGCCGACGCGGTCGCCGAGCGGCAGGTTCAGCGCACCCTTGCTGCGGGTGTGTTCGTAGTCGCCAAGCTCGAAGTCGACGAAGCCGTTGACTTCGCCCATGTCCGGCTTGCGGGTGACGAAGTTGATCGCGCCACCCGTCGCGTTGCGGCCGAACAGCGTGCCCTGGGGCCCACGCAGGATCTCCACCCTTTCCATGTCGAAGAACTCGAAGGTGTTCAGGTTCGTGACAACCGCGATCTCGTTCAAGTGCTGAGACACGCCGGGCTCGCCCGACCTCGCGATCACGAGGTTGCCGACACCCCGGATGCTGAAGCTCGACCCCCCGAAATTGGTCGCGGTGAACGTCACGTTCGAGGCGTTGATCTGGAGGTCCGACGGGGTGATGACCTGGCGGTCTTCGATGGCGTCGCTGGTCAGGGCGGTGACCGAAATGGGCACGTCCTGAATGCTCTCGGCGACCCGCTGCGCCGTGACGATCACCTCCTCGACGGTGCCGCCGGCCTCGTCGGCCTCCGCAGCAAACAAGGCACCGGAAGGGACCAAAAGCAGAATGGCGCAGGGCCCGAGAATTCCCCGGGACTTCTTCATGGCGGCAGTCATGTTCCCTTGTCTCCCGAATTGACTGACGAGGCGAACTATACTCCTTGTTCGCCGCCAATTTCGATGCCCGGCAGTTCGGCTTACCAGTCCTCCTGAAGCTCCCGGATCAGTTCACCGGACGTCTGAATGCGGTCGTCCGGTGCGGGTCGAAGGCAGTCCATGCAGATCTGCTCGAGTCGGGGCGGAACGGGCGTCTTGGCGCGATTGCTAGGGGAAGACAAGCCGGCGTGCAGGGTCTTGTCGAGGATCTCGTCCACCGACGTTCCGGTCACGGGCGGCACCCCGGCCAGGGCTTCGTAGAGTACCGCGCCTAGGCTGTAGATATCGGTCCGGTAGTCGAGATCATCATCCATGCGGATCTGCTCCGGCGACATGTAGGAGACCGTTCCCTGGAGGCGGCCGTGCAACGTCAACGACAGGTCTTCGACGGCGGCCGGCTTGCCCGTCCCGGCTTCCTCGGCGGGGGTTCCTTCCGGGTGCCAAACCTTGGCCAGACCCCAATCCAGGACAAGAACCTCGCCGAACGGACCCACCAGGACGTTTTCGGGTTTGATGTCCCGGTGCGCAACGCCGTGCCCGTGGGCGTACTCCAAGGCGTGGGCGACCTGAATGATGACTTCAACGAGACGGGTGAGGTCGTAGCGTTCCCGATAGTCGAAGACCTCGCGCAACGTATAGCCGTGGACCATTTTCATGGTGAAGTAGTAGTGGCCCTGGAGGTCGCGGCCGAGTTCGTAGGTGGGCACCGTGTTCGGATGCTGGAGCATGGCCGAGACGCGGGCCTCGCGCACGAATCGTCGCTGCTCGTCCGCGTCGTCCGCGAACTCCGCCTTGAGGCTCTTGTAGCAGACCACCCGCATCAAGTGCAGATCCTTGCAGGACTGGATGATCGACCGACCGCCCCGGGCGATCAGCTTGAAATACGCGTACCGGGTGCGCGGGTTGACGTTGCGTGGCAGCGGCTTGTCGGTATCCGCCAGGTAGACGATCGGATAGTCGTCCTCCGGGGTTGTCGAGAAACGTGGCATCTCGTGCGTAAGTGCCCTGCCGGGAACGGACCTATTCCTCGACCCTGCGCAGACGCTCGATCAGGCTCGAGGTGTCCCAACGTCCGCCGCCCATCGCCTGCACGTCGGCGTAGAACTGGTCGACCAGCGCCGCCAACGGCATCCGCGCGTCAAGCCGTCGCGCCGCCGCGAGCGTCATGTCGAGGTCCTTGCGCATCCAGTTCACCGCGAATCCGAAGTCGAACTCGCGCCGCGCCATCGTCCCGGCGCGGTTGTCCATCTGCCAGGACTGGGCGGCCCCCTTCGAGATGACGTCAACCACGGCATCGACATCGAGACCCGCCTTCTCGGCGAAATGAAGTGCTTCCGCCAATCCCTGCAGCACGCCCGCGATGCACACCTGGTTGACCATCTTGGTGAGCTGCCCCGCACCGGCCTCGCCCATCAGCCGAACCGATTTGGCGTAGCAGTCGATCACCGGCGCAACCTCATCGAACGCTCCCTGGCGCCCGCCGCACATCACAGTTAGCTGGCCGTTCTCGGCACCCGCCTGTCCTCCGCTGACCGGCGCATCCACGAAACCCACTTCGCGCACCGTGCCGACGGCCTCCAGTTCCCGCGCGAGATCCGCCGACGCAGTGGTGTGGTCGACCACGACCGAACCCGCCCCGGCACCGGCGAACACGCCGTCGTCGCCGAGCGAAACGCTGCGCACGTCGTCGTCGTTGCCGACGCACATGAAGACGATGGCCGCGCCCTCTGCAGCGGCCCGGGGCGTCGCCACCGCACGGCCTTCGTGTTCCGAGAGCCATGCCTCGGCGCGGCTGGCGGTGCGGTTGTAGACCGTCACCCGATGCCCGGCTGCCGCCAGGTGGCCGGCCATCGGATAGCCCATGATCCCAAGGCCAACGAAAGCCACGTCCCTGCTGTCTACCACTTGCCTTCCCGCGGGGCGAACAAGCGAATCACCTTACCACGCCGGACGCGGAGCGCGGCGAAATCGCGCCGACGCCCGATGGTAAGCTCGTTTGCATGTCGCGCCGCCAACTTCCCAGCGTCGACCGCGTCCTCAACGACCCGTCAGCGTCCGCAGCCGTCGCCCGTTGGGGCAAACGAACCGTCAAACTAGCCCTTCGGGCACTGCAGGACGAACTGCGTGCGCAAACCGACATCCCCGCGTGGGCGGCCACCGCCTCGGGGTACCACGACCCCATCGACGACTGGCTGCGCCGCCACGTGGGCCGGGGATACGAGGCGGTGTTCAACCTCACCGGCACGCTGGTCCATACCAATCTCGGCCGCAGCCCGCTCCCTCCCGAGTTGGCCGCCCACGCCCTCGACGCCGCCACGCGCCCGCTCGCCCTGGAATACGACCTCGGTGCCGGCAAACGCGGCAACCGCGAGGGCATCGTCGAGCATCGACTGCGGCTGTTGACGGGCGCCGAAGCCGCCACGGTCGTGAACAACAACGCCGCCGCCGTGATGCTGGTTCTGAACACCTTGGCCAGGGACCGCGAAGTCCCGGTCTCCCGGGGCGAACTGATCGAGATCGGCGGCAGTTTCCGGCTGCCGGAAATCATGGAACGCGCCGGCTGCCGGTTGAAGGAAGTTGGCACGACGAACCGCACCCACGGCCGGGACTATGAGAACGCGATCGGCACCGACACCGCCTTGTTGCTGAAAGTTCATCCGAGCAACTACCGGGTCGAGGGCTTTTCGAGCGAGGTGGCAATCCGCGACGCCGCCGAGATCGCCCATCGCCACAACGTTCCGTTGTGCGTGGATGCGGGCAGCGGGGCTCTCGTCGATCTTTCCCGGTTCGGCCTACCGAGGGAACCGCTGCCCGACGACCTCCTCGACGCGGGCGCGGACCTCGTCACATTCTCCGGCGACAAGCTCTTGGGCGGCGCACAGGCCGGCATCATCGTCGGCAAACGCGACCTCGTCGAGGCGCTGAACGCCAACCCGATGAAACGCGCCCTGCGCCTGGACAAGGTCGCCCTCGTGCTGCTCGACGCCACGCTCAAGGCCTACGAGGACGAAGCAACCGCGCTCCAACAAATCCCTCTATTGGGGACGATCGCATTGCCGATCGAAGAACTCGAGGAACGCGCTCGGTCGGTCGCCGAGGCACTTGCCAAGGTCGCCAGCGCCAAGGTCGCGGTGGAGGCCTGCCAATCGGAACTCGGCAGCGGCGCCCTCCCCGGCGAAGCCATCGAAAGCCGCGCGGTCACCGTCGCCTTCGACACCGCCAAAACACTCCTGGCATTCGAGCGCACGCTCCGGCAATTGAATCCCGCCGTAGTCGGCCGCATCGCCAGCGGCAAGCTCGTGCTCGACATGCGCGGCGCGGCACCGCTCGATGAGTTGCTCGCTGTCCTTGAGGTACTGGCTTGATCGTCACGCTTGCCGGGCACGTGGACCACGGCAAGACATCCATCGTGCGTGCAATGACGGGCGTCGACACCGACCGTCTCGCGGAGGAAAAACGCCGGGGACTTACCATCGACCTGGGCTTCGCCTACACCGACCTTGGCAGTCGAAGGGTCGGCTTCGTGGACGTGCCCGGGCACCACCGCTTCGTGCACAACATGGTCGCCGGCATCGCGGGCCGCCAATACGCCTTGCTGGTCGTCGCCGCGGACGACGGCGTCATGCCACAGTCCCGCGAGCACTTGGCGATCCTGCGTCTGCTCGGCCTGAGGACCGGCGTTGTGGCACTCACGAAGATCGACCGCGTTCCAGCGCAACGGGTCGACGAGGTCCGCAACCAGATCCGCTCCTTGACCGCTGGCACCTTCCTCGCCCATGCCGAGATCATCGCCCTATCGTGCGAGACCGAGACTGGCATCGAGGATCTCCGCACCCACCTCGAACAGGCGGCAGCGGCAACGCAGGCCCGAAGCGATGACCGGCCGTTCCGACTTCCCATCGACCGCGCCTTCACCGTGCGCGGTAGCGGCGTGGTCGTGACGGGCACCGTGGTGTCGGGCTTGGCCAGACTCGACGACCGTCTTGTGCTGGCATCCACCGGCAATCCGCTCCGGGTCCGCAGTCTGCACGTCCAGGACGAACCGGCGACAACCGCCGGCGTCGGCGACCGTGCGGCGGTCAATATCGTCGGTACCGACGTCGACACCGTGCACCGGGGTGATTGGCTTCTCGACCCTGCAATGCGCGAACCCGTATCCCGGTTCGCGGCGCGCCTTGCCGTTCTGGAGGACTTCCCGCGGCCGGTGAAGCACAACGCCCCGTTACACGTCTACCACGCCACGAGCCACACCCAGGGCCGGATCCTGCTCATCGAAGGCGCCCCGATCGAACCCGGTGGTACCGCCACCGTGGACCTGGCTTGCGAGGAACCCCTGCACGTGAAGGTCGGGGACCGGATCGTCGTCCGAGATCACGACCTCGGCCGCACCCTCGGCGGTGGCCTTGTCGTCGACCTTGTCGTGCCGGCCAACCGACGGCGCTCTCCCGACCGGCGGGCGCGAATTGCCGCCATAGCACCCGAGGATCCGGTCGCCACATTGACCGCCCTAAGCCGGCGCAGACCGATACGCGCCACCGCCTTCGCCCGACGCTGGAACGTTGCGCCCCGGCGATTGGACCAAATCGCCAAGCAACTGAACCTCGCCCTCGTCGAGGGACACCTCCTCCACCCCGAACTACTCAGCACGACGACCCGAGCCATCAGCGAGCGGCTCGCCGAACACCACCGCCGCCACCCGGACAGCCCGGGACTCCCCGCCGACGAGATCTGCACCGGAGACCCTGCCGAACGTCGAGTCGCGCGCTTGGCGCTGGCATGGCTCGTTGCGCGCGGTTCGCTACGTCTCGAGAGCGGTCGCTACGCCGATGCCAATCACCAGGCAGCCATTCCCGCCGACGTCACGCGCCTCTTTCACGATGTCCAAACGCTGCTCGACTCCGTGCAGCCCCCGAGCCTCGGCGACCTCGCGAAGCGTTTCGGCCGACCCTTCCCCGTATTCGAACGCGAGATGCGCGCACTGACTGCGTTCAACCTCGCCGTCAGGGTCAGCGACACCCGCTACTTTTTGCCGGGCCGGCTCCAGGAACTAGGCGAGCTCGCCAGAAAGCTCAACGCGCGGGCACCGTTTACGGTCCGGCAATTCCGCGACGCCTCCGGCGTCGGGCGCAATGTCGTCATCGAAGTTCTCGAGTACTTCGACGGCAGAGGCTTCACCCAGCGCATCGGCGATACGCGCCGCGTCGTCGGCGACACTTCGCAGATCGCCACGGCGCAAAGCTGATACGGTCCACAAAGCGGCCACACGGGCAACTAGAGCGCGTGTCTCACGAGCTCAAACCGGTCCCCTACCCTTCCCCCAGGCCCACCTGACCCCCAAAC
>VXYL01000045.1 GCA_009846005.1 Gammaproteobacteria bacterium
GGTCGTTCCGGCAAGGACGAAGACCACGAAGATCGGGCGTTCAGGGCGTTCGGCGCGCGTGGCGGCTTCGGGCATGCCGTGCAGGCGTCGTGACATCGCTCTCATAGGGGGTTCTCCACTTCGGCACTTCGGATAACGCGAGTTAATCGAATTCAACCACAGCCCGGCGCTCGGCCGGAGCGCCGCTGCAGGGTTTGCTGCCGCCGATCAGCGCCGCGTCCGGGGTTTCTTGAACTCGGCTAGGGGAGAACCATAATGGGACACAAACAGCTACAGGCGGCCGCATGGGCGGTCTGCCTTGCTACAGCAGGGGCAGATGCCGACCAGAATGTCAGCATCCTCTATCCCCTACTAGACCTAGATGTGTCCGGCGGCGGCGCGACGCCGGCTTTCGAGGCGTTCCACCCACAAGAGGACCAGGGTGCCAACGGCGCCGTGGGGATCTTCACAGCCTCAAGCCTCCCGCCGCTGCCCCTGCCAGGCAATCAGAGAGTGTGTACTGACACCTTCTGCGGAAACTGCGTGGACATTCCAGAGTCAGAGGACCCCTGCCAACCCCGCTTCAGGTCCCACATGCTCTTCGGCGCGGAAGGGAGCCTACATTGCGTCCGTTGCCCCACCAGACCAATACGGCCGCCGCCACCGCCGCCACCGCCACAACCGATCCCGTGCTCCAACGGCGAGATGGACTCGGCGGCCGTCTTGAGCCTACTGGCGATACCCCAGGAGCCATGGGAGCGTTTGGAGTCGTACACGTGTGTGACTACCGGCGCTCTAGACATTCGTTGGCTTGGTAGTTCCGAAGGCAAGAAGGATGTCTGCGAGGTGAGGGCCAGTGGTCGAGCATCAGCCTCCGGCTACGGCCACTCCCACCCGCAATTCGAATATCCCCGCGACAAACGCTTGCGCTGTCGAGGCACTAGAATAAGCAGTTCCAATGTGGCTAAGTCCTTTAACAGGGGCAACAGAGATTTCAGCAGCGACGACAAGATAGGCGCAAGGTCGCGTGGTAAGCCGCTATATCTCGTGGTGCCGGAACGCGATGTGGTGAAGGTCTACCGGATAGTGCGCCAAGGGCGTTGGGGTGGCGATGTATGGGGAACGGAGATAGTCCAATGATTATGATGAAGCGAGCGGTCCCCGGGCTGTGGTGCGCCTTGGCTTGCGGAACGTCGGCCGCCGATCCGGTGGAGGAATACAAGCGGGCGTGCGAAGTTCCTCATTACGAGGTTCTTTCGGTGATGACCCATCCGGGCGACCTTAGACCCATCGATTGGGACGCCGCCGCCAAGCCCTGCAGGGCGCTCATCCAGCGCCTTGAGGCGGAAACGGATGCGTCCGACGAAGCGCGGTTGGCCTTGTTCTTGGCCAAGGAATGGCTTGGCGACTATCCAGACAAAGAAGGGCGCTGCACGGAGATCGGGCAGATCGTCGAGGGCCTTCCGGGAAACGCCGACGCGCTATTTGAGTGGTCCTACTGCATTGACGACGATGATGCCCACATGGCGTTGTTGAAGAAGCTCGTCGAGATGGGGCATCCGGGGGCACGCGCCAGGCTCGTGTTCATGTTCGAGCACTCGGGCGACTACTACGGAATCCCTCCCGAGACTCTTGCCGGATACGCGGAGGGGTTCTACGAGAACGCCCAAGACGTTTCTCAAAGGTATAGGGCCGCACAAGCCATCTACAAGATGGCCCTCGATACCGGCGACAGCGATGCGGCGGAGGCCATCCAGAACCGGTTGATCCATGATCATGGGCTCGATGCGCTGGACTACTCTCCATCTTCCCGGAACGAAAGTCTCGGCCGCGCTTGCGCTGTTCACATGTTTGCCATGGACCTGGAACAGGAGCTGTGCATTGCATCGCTTGCGGCGCTAGCCGCCGAGGCGTCGCTGGCGGGGGAGGCGATCCCGCCCGGCGTGCTGTTGCACATGGCGGACGCGTTCGAGCACTTCGAGTACGGAACCTGGTCGAACGGTCCCAAGCCCCAGGGTGCGGCAAGGCTTGCCGCGATTCTGGACGCCCACCCCGAGCCCCTACGGTCCTCCGAACACCTGCGGGTTCTCGCGAAGACCGCCGCCGGGTGGGCCGAACGCGTGGTTGGGCTTCGGCGGGCCCTCGAGGCCGACCCCGGCAATCTCCGCGCCCGATGCGACTTGGCCGACGCGCTGGCGTTCACCGGCGCGCTGGACGAAGCCGCATCCCTCTACAAGGGGTTGATGGCAGCTGAGCACCCGCCATGCCGTGCCGGGGATGCGCTTGGGAGGCTTGCGAACCGCACCGCCGGAGAGACGATGGAGATGGTCACCGTCGGTCCCTAAATGAGACGCTGAACTCGCTTTGGACGCTTAGGATCCTCGGACACACGTGATTCCGTCCCCACGTCTGTAGGAGATATTCCTAGGTCGACATCAGATGGGCTGATCCCATGCCCGCAGGCCGGGGCTGTAGCCACGTTGCCCTCTGTGGAATGTGAGGTCGAGCACTGACACCGGTGCGGATCCCGGTCGAACCGGCAGGTCTAGGAGGCTGGGACTCCCGGACACACGCGATTTGGTTCCCACGTCTGAAGGAGATTTCGCCAGGACAATGGATTCTCGGACACACGCGATTCCGTTCCCACGTCTGTAGGAGATTGCCTAGGTCGACATCAAATGGGCAGATCCCATGCCGGCAGGCCTGGGGACTCCCGAAGCTGCATGGCCCGGTCGGCGGTCCAGTGCCGCAGTGCATGCTCGCTGCCGTACGCGCGCTGCCGCTTGCCGAGCGCCATCGTCCGCGCCCGCCACCGCCCGACCCGGTCCGGGACGTTGCCGGAACGCGTGTTGTCCGCCCCGGCCATGGCGCGGACGAGTTCGATGTACTGCCCCAGCGTGACGTGGGGGCGCGGCCGCCTGGACGGCCGCCGGAGACGGCGCCCCGGGGTCCGAATCGGGCTCCGGAGACGTCGCGGAGGGCTTCGCATCGGCCGCGTCGGTCTCCGCGTCGCATGCTTGTGCCGGGTCCGCCTCCCCGGCGTCGCCGTCCGGCTCTTGCTCGCACCGAGCCGGGTCTCCCCGGTGCGGCCGGGCACGGGGCGGAACAGCGGCCCGGACTCGATCCCGGCGGTGTCCATCCATTCCCGCAGCCGCGCCGCCGCCGCACGGGTAACGTAGCCCACCGCGCCGTCGCCGTGCTGGTCCGTTTTACTGCGGCGGATCTCGATGAGCGCCGAGCCGTTGGCCTGGAACGACACGTCGTCGGCGTCCAGCGCCGACGCCTCGCAGATGCGCAGCAGCGCGCTGGACATCACGCCGATGAGCGCCGCGTCGCGGATCCCGCGGGGATGGTCGTCGGCCTCGGCGCGTGTGCACATCCGGTCGGCGTCCTCCCAGCGCAGCGGGCCGGCCTGGCCGCGTCCCCGCCCGGTGCCCTCGCGTCGGAACCGCTCCAGCCGCCGCGCCGCCAGGTCGCCCGCGGGCGGCTCGGCGATTTCGTATCCGGCCCGGGCCAGCTCCAGGGCGGCGGACTTGACGGCGGCCAACGTGGTCACGCCGCTTTGGGGCGCGAGGCCGTTGTCGTACATCACGCCGAGGTACTCCGCTAGCAGGCGGTCGGTGGGAGGCCGTCCGTCGAGCCACGACCCGTAGCGCCGGAGCTCGCCGGCGTACGCCCTGCGGGTGTTCTCGCACGGCAGCTCGTCGAACCGGCGGACCGCCAGGTCGACGTCCAGATACGGCAGGACCTTATCCGGCGCCGCCTCGGCCACCGGCGCCGCCTCGGCCACCGGCGCCGCCTCGGCCACCGGCG
>VXYL01000081.1:0-2200 GCA_009846005.1 Gammaproteobacteria bacterium
GAGGGCGCGTCGCAGGTGACGCAGGCGATAGGGTTGGCCGACGATAAAGGCGTGCAAGCTGACGCAATAGACAAGAGGCTGCTTTTGCGACTGCTCCAGCATCTCGTCGAAGTTGTCGATGATCATGTCCGCGAACGCCCCGGCGTCGCCATGATGCAGCATGATCATCGGGATGTCGTTGACCTCATGCGGATAGGGCAGGCTGAGCAGCCGGCCCCGGCGGGTCTTGATCCACACCGGCTGATCGTCCATCGGCCAGTCGAGGATGTAGGTGTAGCCGGCCTCCTGCAGGAGGTCGGGGGTCACATCGCTGGGGTTGACCCCGGGGCTGAGCCAGCCGGCCGGCGGCCTGCCTTCGTGCCTGGCGATGGTTTCGGTGGCTTCCCGGATGAGCGCCGCCTCGCCGGCCTCGTCAAAGTCGTTCTGATGCTCGGAATTGGTGCGGCCGTGGCCGACGATTTCATCGCCGCGGGCGCGGAAGGCGGCGACGACCTCCGGGCTATGGCCGTACAGCTCGGAATTCAGCAGAACCGAGATGGGCAACTCCAGGTCCGTGAACAAGTCGAGGAGGCGCCACACACCGACGCGGTTGCCGTACTCGCGCCAAGCCCAGTTGTAGGTGTTTGGATGAGGAATGCCCGGCGACATCGAGATGCCGAGCCCCTCGCCATAGGAGAAGTGCTCCATGTTGAGGGCGACGTAGAACGCCAGTTTCTTGCCTTGGGGCCACGTGTAATCGGGGCGGTCGACGATCGCGGAATACTTGAAGCGGCCGTGGTCACGCAGCATGTTCGGACCTCAATCCGGAATCGAGAGGGTGCCCGTTCCTCACCCGTAGGTCCGTAGCGGCTCACCCAGAATCGTCATGTCCGGCTCGACCCCCAGGCCGGATTTGTCGTTGGTGTCGAGAAATCCATCGACCACCATGGGAGCTTCTTCGTCGTAGCGCATGTTGGAGAAGTAGGAGGAGACGTAGGTAGCGGCGAAAGTCGTTTCCGGCGTCGAGACCGCCAGGTGCGCCTGCGCCGCCGCGGAGAGGTCCGCCCCCCAGGCATCGTCCACGGTCATGAACTTGCCCGCCGCCGTGCAGACATCGCGGATGAGGCGCATGCCCGTGATGCCGCCGACCCGGGTGATCTTGCAGCCGATGCCCTCGAAGCAGTTGTCGGCAAGCCCCTGCAGCAACACCTTGATGTCCGTCATGCACTCGTCGAGGATCATCGGCTGACGTACCTGACGGCGAATGGCCAGGCACTCGGCATAGGTCAGGCAGGGTTGCTCGATGTAGAAGTCGATGTCTTCCGTCATTCTGAGGATGCGCAACGCCTCGTGGGTCTTCCAGGCCTTGTTGGCGTCGACCACCAGGGTTTCGCCCGGCCTGATGCATTCGCCCGCCTTGCGCATGCGCGCGATGTCCAGATCGAAGTTGCTGCCTCGTCCCGCCTTGACCTGGAAGTGGCGGAAGCCCTCCTCGCGGTACTGCGAGATGCGCCTATCCACGATCTCGGGGGGACCCATCTCGATTTCCGGATAGGCGCGAGCCCTCTCCTGCATGCGCCCGCCTATCAGGTGGTACAGAGGCCGGTGGTATGCCTTTCCGGTGATGTCCCAGCAGGCGATGTCGATGGCGGACTTCGCGTACTCGCCGCCCATCAGCCATCGGTTCATCGTGGCATTGACGCGGTCGGTCTGGGTCGGGTCCTCTCCGATCAGCCCCGGCGCCATCTCCTCGATGGCCGCGCGCACCCCCAGCGCGTGCTCGGGCTGGTAGGTCGACGCGATGGGACAGACTTCGCCCCACCCGACGATGCCTGCATCCGTCTCCAGCCGCACGATGGTGTCGTCGAGCGATTCGTAGGTCCGGTTGGGATAGCGCTTGGGCTTCTCGAGCGGGATGTCGAGCTGGAACACGTCAATGCGCGATATCTTCATCTGACGCCTCCGTCATTCGGGCGGGACAAGAACGAGCTTGCCGATGAACGCCTTGGCCAGGAACTCTTCCTGCGCGTGACGGATCTCGCTCAGGGGGAACGTCTTTGCGACGAGAGGACGAATCTCGCCGCGTTTCGATGTAGGAGATCGGGTTCTCGAAAACCTCGTCTTCCTGGAAGGTGCATCCGAACAGCGTCAGATCCTTGAGGTAGAGCGTGCGTACGTCCAGCTCGACCAGCGGGCCTGCGATCGCGCCGGCCGTCGCATA
>VXYL01000081.1:2300-3759 GCA_009846005.1 Gammaproteobacteria bacterium
CGCAGCTTGTCGAGTCCGCCGTGACCGACGAGCTGAACGGCCGCCATCCGTGATGGAATCGTCGAAGGCATGCCAGCGCTCTCACCACACCGGGCGACCGCGGTCGTTCCGGCCCTCGCTACGGGACACTCTCGCCACGGAACCACTTGACGAAGTCGATGAAATGGCGCGCAGTACTGAGCATTCGGCACAAGGCAGACAACGGATCGCCCCATGAAAATCACGCGAATCAGCGTCCATCAGGTCGATGTTCCCGTCAAGCCCGCGACCATCTCCCACGACCGGGTGATGTCGGTGTTCGACGAGACACTCGTGCGCGTCGAGACCGATGCCGGCATCGAGGGGTGGGGCGACAGCGTGCCGTGGGGTTCGAACTTCGTCGCCGCCTTTGCCCGCGGTGTGCGCGCCGGTCTGGACGAGCTGGCCCCGCGGCTCATCGGCCACGACCCGAGAATGGTGGCGGCGATTGGTGAGCGGATGGACACGGCGATGACCGGCCAGCCCTATGTGAAGACGGCGCTGGACGTGGCCTGCTGGGACATTCTTGGACGGTCGCTCGACACCCCACTCTACATGCTGCTGGGCGGCATGGTGACGCCGCGGCCGGAAGTGGTCGGCTCCGTGCCGCCGCAACCGGGCGAGGAGCTGGAGGCGGCGATGGCAGCGCTGCGGGCGGACGGGATCGCGCAGTTCTCGGGAAAGACCAGCGGCAATGTCGCCGAAGACATCGCCTATTTGCGCTGGATGGGGGAGCGCATGCACCCCGGCGAGTCCCTCAAGTACGACGGCAACGGGGGCTGGCGTGTCGACGAGGCGGTTCGCGTCGCCAGGGGCATGGGCGACATTGACGTGTACTTCGAGCAACCGTGCGCGACCTATGAGGAGTGCCGCGTCGTGCGCCGCACGACGGGCGTTCCGCTCATCCTGGATGAATCGGCCACGGATGTGGGCGTCGTCCTGCGCGCGAAGGAGGACGGCGTGCTCGACGGGTTGAACGTCAAACTTGCGAAGGTCGGCGGCATCTCGAAGATGCGTCTCATCCGAGATCTGTGCGTCGCATTGAACGTTCCGATGGAAATACAGGACTCGTCCTACAGCGAGCTCGCCTGCGCGGTGGTCGCCCATATGGGCCACTCGACGCCGGAACGCTGCATCCGTTCGGTCATCTATCCGAAGGGTCTGAAGAAGGCGACGGTGACGAACCCTCCGACCGTCGCGGGTGGCCGGATGGTCGCGCCTGACGAACCGGGTATCGGCGCGGTTCCCATGCTGGACGTGATTGGAGATCCGATTGCCGTTTACGGATAACAGCAATCTGGCGGCGAGGCCGGAACAGGCCTCGGCACGTTGGCGATCAGGGTCGGGATGCTCGTGGGTCATCTTCAAACGGCGGGGTGCTGCGGGCTGACGGCCGCGATCGCCTCGATCTCCACCAGCATCCCGGGCCAGGCCAGCTCGT
>VXYL01000069.1 GCA_009846005.1 Gammaproteobacteria bacterium
CCCCCTAACTCCGCGCCCAGCAACGGCATTTCGTGCCGTTCCTGCGGCGCAGACTCCGAGGCCCGTCCCCTACGGTTCGCTGATCTCGTTGCCGCCAGCGGAGCTTGGCGATCATCGAGAGTATCCCGAAGCCGGCACCGATAACGCCGCGTACCGTGCCGCTGATCTTCGACTTGCCGATGCGCGCCCGGGTGTCCACGGGGACTTCGACAACCCGCAATCCATGCTGGATGGCCTTGACCTGCATTTCGACCGTCCAGCCGAATGTGCCATCGCGCATCCCCAAGCCGGCCAGCGCTTGGGCGCGAATCGCCCGGTACGGTCCGAGATCCGTGACCCGGTGCCCCCAAAGCCAGCGAATCAGCATCGTGGCCAAGCGATTGCCGAACACCTGCGTGGCCGACATCGCACCGGAGTCGAGACATCCCATGGCACGCGAGCCGATCACGAGGTCCGCGCCGTCGGCGACGCCATCCAGCAATCGGGATGCCTCGGATGCGTGGAAGGCGTGATCGGCATCGGTGAACAACACGACGTCCGTGTGCTTGAGTTCGGCGATTGCCGCGAGACACGCGCTGCCGTAGCCCTTGCGGGCCTCGCGCACGACACGGGCACCGGCCTCGGCAGCCCGGGCACCGGTGGCGTCCCGGGAGCCGTTGTCGCAAACGACGATGTCGTCGATGACCGCCGAGCCGTCGTCGTTGCGCAAGCGCTTAAGGTCGCCAACCACGAAGCCTATGGACGCCTCCTCGTCCAAGGCCGGGATGGCGACGCCCACGGCCAGTCCGCGGTACATCCGTCGCGCCTACCAGATGCCGGCTAGTACTCCTAGGGCTGGTAAAGGTCGAAGCTGTAGCTCACCGACGCCGCCCAGGCGTCGAAATCCCCGGTGTTGCGGCCGTCGCGGGTGTCGAACCGGTCGACGCCGACGCTCAACGCGCCGAAGCTGTAGGTGGCACCGACGGATAGCCGATCGACTTCCTCGGCCACTTCCGGGAAACGATCCGGATGCGCCGGGGGGCCCTCCGGCGAGCCGATGTTTAGCGACCCGTCGGACCCCTGCGAGTAGTACTGGGCCCGCACGGACAACCCCGGCACGGGGGTGAACCAGTGCGCCGTCGCCGTCAGGGTGGTGGCTTGGGGTATGTCGTTGTTCAGCGACTTGATCCCGAACTCGGCGGACACCGCTATTGGTCCCATCACCTTGCCGACGAGCAAAGACGCCTCGAAGCCGTCGCCGCCGTCGCCGATGGCCGTCGGTGTGCCCACATCGTAGTCGCCCGCTCTGATCATGCCGACGCGTACGGCAACGCTCGGCATGCCCGTGTCGGATGTATCCTCGTCCACGAAGCGCCAGGTGACGCCGATTGACATGTCGGCGCTGCCATCTTGGCCAGGCGGCGGTCCCGTGCCGGCCGGACTCGGAGACGCGGCTTCGGCCTCAGATCGACCGATCCGCGCGTCCACCGCCACTGCGTCGGCAATGCCGTAGTTGCCGGTGAACCATGTCGTAGTCTGTTCGAGTTTGCCGTACGGGAAGGCGCCGCGCGCCGTGCCGTTCGGGCCGCGGTAGAAATGCGTGGCCTCCTGGGAAACCTGCGTGATGGTGATCGAACCCGTCTTGGGAACGGGGAGCCAGGGCGAGCCCTGGGCCAGTACCGGGGTGGCAACGAGGCCGAATGCGCCGGTGAGGATGAGATTCAGGGAGAGTTTCATTGCGTTGTGTCCATTCGTGGCGCCGAGCGAGGGCGCCGTCGTCGTTCCGGGTCCAGTCGCTCGACCGCGTTAGACGCCGTAGCGCCGGCTCAGGTAGTGCTGGACCATTTCCTGCTCGTCAACACCCGGGGGGCAATCCTTGGCGTTGGCACCTGGGCAGAGCAGGCTGACGGTCTCGTCGTGCCTGCCGGGCTCGGCCTTCAAGGCGTCCCGAGTCTTGATGCTCTCGACGAGGGCAGCCGCAAGGTTCTTGTCGACCTGCGTCCGCTCGATCGGACAACCGGACCGGCAAGCCAGCTTCTTGAAGAAGGCGACCTTGCCCTGCTTGTACATCTGCCCGAACTGGGAGACGCCGCTGCCTCCGCCGATCGAACCCGAGGCGGACACGGTCGGTGGCGCAGCGACGGCAAAGGCCGCTAGGAGTCCGGCCAACGCCAACGGGCGTGAGAGATTGGATAGCGGTCTCAACATGGTTAGCTCCAGATAGTCGTGGTTGGTCGTGGGTTCGACAGACCGTTACTGCCAAAGGATCTGCCGGTGGCTGCGGCGTTCATCGTTGCTCGACGACGTCGGGGTGTGGTTCGGGCGCGGTAGCCGAACGATGGCCCGGACCTCGTCCGGGCGACAGCGAACATTGGCCGCGGTCGGGATTCGGGACGACCTCGGACAGGCCGAGAACGTCCTTCAGTGCGTCCGCGCCGCCGATGTAGGCGCCGTCGATCCATATCTGCGGCACCGTGACCGGGGTCTTGGGCCCAATGATCGGTTTCACCCGCGCCAGCATCTCGTAGAGCGCCCGGGTGTCCTTGACGACATCGTAATACTGGTTCGGGACATCGGCTTGGGCCAGATACCCCTTGGCCCTGACGCAATGCGGGCAAGTTGACTTGCCGAAGATGTGATTGCCGTCAAGGGGCGTATCGGACGTAGCGGCTTCGATCACCGTCTGGGTGAGCACGCCGCGGTTGAGTGCCCGGCCCTGGGAGATGATCCTGCCGTTGACGAGCACGATGGGCGCATGCCAGCCGCCCTTGGGGAGCGGCTTCCACCACTCGCTCAACCAATCGCGCATGTCGAGTTCGACGTCGATGCCGGCTAGGTCGGTATCGATGCAATCCTGGATGATGTCCTTGGTCAACGAGCATTCGCCGCAGGGTATGTTGACCTTGAAGGGACCCCACGCCCCTGCCCATCGGAATACGGTGATCTTGACGGGATTGCTCACGGCTGGGTTACTTCGGGCAAGAGCCCTCTGCAGTGTGTCTTGGCAGTGGCGATAGTGTAACGATTCGGGTTACCCGCTGCTCCAATTTGGTGCATGTCTCACTCTGAAAAAGCGCATGATCTCGCTCAGGACAGAACGCCCGCAGAGGGCGTCAAGACACGGTGCGGCGTCGCCAGGCATCCGCCCCCACAGCGGCGACGATGAGACCGAATTCGACGGGCCGGACCCAGCCGGGATGCGCGAACGGGTCGATGTCGTATACACCGAGGTTCAGCCCCGTCACATACGAGAGAAATAGCGCCATGGATGCCATCCATGCCCACCGGCTTGGGAAGATGGCGGCGAATGGCAGCACCCACAGGGCGTACCAGGGATTGATGACCGGTGCCGCGGCGAGGAACGCCCCGAAAATCCAATCCCCGCGCGGGATGCAACCCGGGGTCTGGCGGCGATAGTGGAGCCAATAGGCGCCGCCCAGGAGGGTCAAGGTTGCGCCAAGTAGCCATTTCGCCTCCGCGCTTGGCAGCCATACGGTCAACAGGCCGAACAAGGCCGAGTTGAACTCCCACGAGGCGGCGAAAACCGCGAGTGCAGTCGCCTCCGTGCCGCCTTGGATCGCGAACGGCGCGTAGATGACGACCAGCACCGCCGCGAACACCAATGCCGGGCGAGGGCCGGCGCGCGCCAGCACGAACGGGACGAGCAGCAGGGCGAAGACCTTGGCGCCAACGGCGAACGCCAGGCATGCGGCCGCGGCAATCGGCTGTTGTCGGGACCGGAGCAAGATCGCTGCCATGAGCAGGCATACCCCCAGGCCATCCGGATGGGCGGTAAAGGCGATTTCCTTGATGACCAGCGGACACCACGCGTATAGCAGCACGAAGCGGGATGGCGCGACCGCCGCCAGCATCCGGATGAGCAGCATGTCTACGCCGATCAGGATCAACTGCACCGGAACGAGGCTCCCCGGCGTGATCAGGTAGCCGACCAGGAAGGCGAACTCGGCGACCGGGCCGTAGATCGTCGGGATGTCCGGGTAGTTGACCTGGTCGAGGATGCGCTGGAACGTCGCAGGAACGGTGCCGTCGGCGAACGAGTCGGCCGGTGCCCAGCCGTACGGCGTACCGGTTTCAGCGAATCGGTAGCCATCCCAGAGGTAGCGGAAGTAGTCGTCCTCGAACAGCGGAACGCCGAACAGCCCGCAGGCCCGGAACGCCAACGCCCAGAAAACCAGGCGTACGATCGGGACGCTGGCGGAGCAACGACCAAGTACGGCGAACATCGCAATCCACGGTGCGGCCACCCAGCCGATCAGCACGAAGTACGCGCCGAGCGTTGGCTCTCCCAAGCTGCCGCGGGAGTAGTAGGCAAGCAGGGCATAGCCCAGTACGCCGAGGACGCCGCCGATATCTACGATCCGGGCGTTCGCCGCGGGGGCGAGGCATCGTCCCCCGGACCGGGTCCACGGTCCGAGCGCGCCGTCGAGGAGACTACCCATCCTTAGCATTCAACGTGGCCCTCAGCGCCGACAAGCCGCGTATCATGCCCGCGTGGCTCACCGGGGGCGTGCACAGCGCCGCACAACGTTGGAAACCCTTCAACTGCTCATCATCGGCGTCTCCCAGGGCTGCGTCTACGGCCTTATCGCGCTCGGCTTCGTGCTGATCTACAAGGCCACGGAAATGGTCAACTTCGCCCAGGGCGACATGATGATGCTGGGCGCGTTCATCGCGTTCAGCCTCATCGAGGCGTTCGATTGGCTTTTCGCGTTCGTGCCGGTTCTCTCTGCCCTGCCCGGGGCGTCATTCGCCTTCGCGTTCATCGGCACGTTGCTGGTCATGGCGGCCTTCGGCGTCGTGCTCGAACGCGGCGTGCTGCGACCGATGATCGGCGAGCCGCCGTTCGCGGTGCTGATGCTCACCATCGGCCTCGGTTTCGTGCTTCGCGCCGTAGCCGGTGCCATCTGGGGCAACCAGCCCCGGGCTCTGAACTCGCCTTTCGCGGGCGGCACTTTCGATATCGGTGGCCTGATCATCGGCTACGAGAACGTCGCCATCGTGGCGGGCACGGCATTGCTTTGCGGGACGCTCTATCTGTTCTTCCGCTTCACGCGCGTCGGCGTCGCCATGCAGGCCGCGTCGCAGAACCAACTGGCTGCGTTCTACGTCGGCATACCTGTGAAGCGGGTGTTTGCGCTGGTGTGGGCCATATCGGCCGCCATCGCCGCCGCGGCAGGCATCCTGGTCGCGCCGGTGAACCTGATCGATCCTTTGATGGGGTTCATCGGCATCAAGGCTTTCGCGGCGGCCATCGTCGGCGGATTCGGCAGCCTGCCGGGCGCCATCGTGGGCGGGCTCCTGATCGGGATCGCCGAGCCGTTCGTCGCTTTGCATCTGCCGCCGGGCCTTTCCGAAGTGAGCGCATTCGTCATCCTGCTCGCCATGCTGGTCGTTCGCCCGCAAGGCATCTTTGCCTCGTTGCAGCAGAAGAAGGTCTGACGTGCGATTCGTCCTCAAGACCAACTACGCCCAGGACGTGAACCTGTTTCTGCACAACGGGCAGCGGTTCTGGTACGGCTTGCTCGCCCTGGCGGTCCTGCTCGCGCCGCTGGTCCTCGACAGGTTCTACCTGGGGGAGTTCGCTTTCGTCTACATCTGGGCGATTGCCGGGGTCGGTGTCATGCTGCTGGTCGGGTACACGGGACTGGTGAGCCTGGGCCATGCCGCGTTCTTGGCCATCGGCGCCTATGCCCACGCCTGGCTGCTCACCCAGGGCGTGCCCTTTGTACTTTCGGTGCCGTTGGCGACGGCGTTCTGCGCCTTCGTCGGCTACATCGTCGGGCTGCCCGCGTTGCGTATGACCGGGATCTACCTTGCCATCGCAACGCTCGCGTTCGAGCGCATCGCGGCGTGGGTGATCGAGCATTGGGAATCGGTAAC
This sequence comes from Gammaproteobacteria bacterium, assembly GCA_009846005.1. Lineage (GTDB taxonomy): Bacteria > Pseudomonadota > Gammaproteobacteria > Pseudomonadales > Azotimanducaceae > VXYL01. Next base: position 5,881 of record VXYL01000069.1, read on the forward strand.
CGGCGGTCATTTCGGCATGCGGGTGCCCGATCCCACGGTCTTCGGCATGAGCCTCGACGGTCCGGTGCCGTTCTACTACCTGTGCCTCGGAATCCTGGGCTTGAGTCTCTTCGCGGCCTTGAATCTGCTTCGCTCGCCGACTGGGCGGGCGTTCATCGCGGTACGGGACTCGGAGGTCTCGGCCGAGAGCATGGGCATCAACCTGGCGCGGACCAAGTGCACGGCATTTGCCCTCTCGGCGGCGTTCACCGGATTGGCGGGGAGCCTGTTGTCGCACCGGATCGGCTACCTGGCACCGGACGCGTTCACCGTGCAGACCTCGATCCAACTGCTTCTCATGGTGGTGGTGGGCGGTTTGGGATCGCTGCAGGGCGTTGTCTACGGTGCGATATTCCTGGGCCTCCTGCCCCAGGCCATCGCCATCGGCCGTGATGTGCTGCCCCAGTGGATCGGCGAAATTCCGGGCCTGGAACCGGGCATATTCGGACTGATTCTCGTGCTCTTCCTGATCTTCGAGCCGCTCGGCATTCATGGCCGCTGGGTGAAAATCCGGTTGTGGCTCGACCAGTTTCCCCTCTATCGACGGGCGACCTACAAGCGCCAGCGAAGCTACCTGCGCACGGAGCGCGTCCGGTGAGTCTGTTCGAGGCCCATGACCTGTCGGTCAGCTTCGGCGGCATCAAGGCGGTACGCGATGTCTCCTTCAGCGTCGAACCGGGCGAGGTGTTCAGCATCATCGGACCGAACGGGGCGGGCAAGACCACGATCTTCAACCTGGTCAGCCGTTTCTACGAGACCGATTCCGGGACCATGACCTTCGACGGCGTCGACATCACCGGCGCACCACCGCACCGCATCGCCGAACTGGGGATCGCGCGGACATTCCAGAACACGGAACTGTTCGAACACGAGACGGTGCTGACCAACCTGCTGATCGCCCATCATGTCCATCGCCGCACCAACCTCGTCACCGATTTGCTGTTCCTGCCGGGTGCGCGCCGCCAGGAACTCGACTTTCGCCGCCAGGTGGAAGACGTGATCGATCTCTTGGACTTGCAGAGCTATCGGGAGCAACCGATCGGCGCCCTGCCGTACGGCGCCCGCAAGATGGTTGAAATCGCGCGTGCGCTCTGCCTCGAACCGAGGCTTCTGCTGCTTGACGAACCGTCCTCCGGCCTCAATCCGGAAGAGACCGAGGACCTGTCGTTCTGGATCGAGGACATCGTTGCGGATCTCGGCATCACGGTGGCCATGGTGGAGCACGACATGAACCTGGTGGCAACGGTGTCGGACCGCGTGATGGCGATGGCCGACGGCGCGGCACTGGCGACCGGGGATCCGACCGAGATACAGAACCATCCGGACGTCCTCAGGGCGTATCTTGGAGACTAGACCGGTGCCGCTGCTCGAACTGCGCAACATCGAGACCTACTACGGACCGATCATGGCCATCCGGGGCGTGTCGCTCAAGGTCGGCGAGTCCGACATCGTTACCATCCTCGGTGCCAACGGCGCCGGCAAGACCACGGTGCTGAAAACCATCAGCGCGGCCATGGAGGCACAGAAGGGCAGCGTGACCTTTGCCGGGGACGACATCACCGGGTTGGACCCCGACAAGGTCGCCCGGTTGGGCATCGGCCATGTGCCGGAGGGGCGCGAGGTGTTTCCGTTTCTCACCGTCGACGACAACCTGCGCATGGGCGCCTACACCCGGGCCGACGCCGACGTCGATGCCGATCTCGAGTTGGTCTACGAGTACTTCCCCGCACTGGCCGAGGATCGCAAACTCGCGGCCGGGTTCCTGTCGGGCGGCCAGCAGCAGATGCTCGCCATCGGCCGCGCGCTCATGCTTCGGCCGCGCCTCATGCTGCTCGACGAGCCGTCGCTGGGCCTGTCGCCGATCCTCACCCGCGAGATCGCGGAGATCGTCAAGCGCTTGAACGAAGAGCAGTCCGTGACGATGCTGCTGGTGGAACAGAATGCAAAGATGGCGCTGGATCTCGGCGACTACGGCTACGTGATGGAGAACGGGCGCATCGTCATGGAGGACACCTGCGAGCGGTTGAAAAACGCCACCGACATCAAGGAGTTCTACTTGGGGATGAAGGACCAGGGCGTGCGCGGACGGCGCCGCTGGAAGCAGAGGAAGACCTGGCGGTGAACGTCGCAGGGCAGAATCCGACCGCGATCGACGGCTGCGAGACCCTTCCGGCGTTGTTCCGCAAACGCGTTGCCGACCTGGGTTCGAAAGTCGCCATCCGGGAGAAGGACTTCGGCATCTGGAACGAGTACTCCTGGGCCGACTACGGCGAGCGAGCGCGGCTCGCGGGACTGGGTTTGAAGTCGCTCGGCCTGGATCGTGGAGACATCTGTTCCATAGCCTCCGAGGTCAACAAGGAGTGGTTGTTCGCCGACCTCGGCGTGATCTGCATGGGCGGGGTAACCAACGGCGTCTATCCCACCGATGCGCCGAACCAGGTGGAGTACCTCATCAACGACAGCGGGACACGCTTCTACTTCGCCGAGGACGAGGAGCAGCTCGACAAGGTCCTCGAGGTGCGCGAACGCACGCCGACCCTCGAGAAGATCGTCATCTTCGACATGGAAGGGCTGCGCAGCCTCGACGATCCCATGTGCCTGTCGTTCGATGCGTTGCTGGATTTGGGCCGCGAGTACGCGGAGAACCACGCGCACGTCTGGGACGGCGAGATCGACAAGGCCCGCCCCGACGACCTCATGATCCTCACCTACACGTCGGGGACTACGGGCCCTCCCAAGGGCGCGATGATCTCCCAGGCCAACATGCTGTTCATGATGGCGACGGTGCAACGCTGCTACGGCGTGTACAGCACCGACGAGCAGCTCGGCTTCCTGCCCCTGGCCCATGTCGCCGGTCGAATGTTCTACACCTTCACGCCCATCGAGTCGGGCTGCGTCGTCAATCTTGTCGAAAGCCTCGAGACCATCAACCACGACCAGCAGGAGGTTTCGCCAACCATCCACTTCGCCGTGCCCCGGGTTTGGGAAAAGCAGTTCTCCACGGTGCAGATCAAGCTCAAGGAAGGAACGGCCCTCGGCCGCCTCGCCTACCGTCTCGCCATGGCCATCGGCGAGCGTCGCGCGGCTGCCTTGAAGGAGCAGCGCCGGGTGCCGGTGCACCTCGCAGCCGTCTTCTTCGTCGCCGAGGCGCTGGTGCTCAAGAACATCCGGCGGCTGTTGGGCATCGACAAGTGCCGATGGCTGTCGACCGCCGCCGCGCCGATCGCCCCCGACCTCATCGACTGGTACTGGGCGCTGGGCAAACCCATGTACGAACTCTACGGACAGACCGAGTGTACGGGGATCGCCACGGCGAACTTGAGAGGCGATTTCCGTATCGGCAGCGTGGGCAAGTCCGCCGAAGGCGTCGAGGTCGCCTTGGCGGAGCATGACGAGATCGTCATCAAGAGCCCCGGGGTCATCCAGGGCTACTGGAACAAGCCTGAGAAGACCGCCGATACGATTCGCCAGGGCTGGCTGCACACGGGCGACGTGGGGCGCATCGACGACGACGGCTTCGTCTACCTCATCGACCGCATGAAGGACATCATCATCACCGCCGGCGGCAAGAACATCACGCCGAGCGAAATCGAGAACCAGCTCAAATTCTCGCCATATATCACCGATGCCGTGGTCGTCGGTGACCGGCGGGCGTACCTGACCTGCCTGGTGATGATCGACGACGAGAACGTCATGAAGTTCGCCCAGGACAACGACGTGCCGTTCACCAACTACACGAGCCTGTGCCACACCCGGGAGGTGGAGGATCTCATCTGGGGGGAGATCGAGACCGTCAACGCCCGTTTCGCCCGCGTCGAGACCATCAAGCGGTTCCGCTTGATCGACCAGTTGCTCGACCCGGAGGACGACGAGCTGACGCCGACCCAGAAACTCAAGCGCAAGGTGGTGAACGAGAAGTATGCGGACCTAATCGAAGCGATGTATCGTGCCCCGTAGGGGCCGCCCTTGTGGCGGCCCGTGGTGACGAAACCGATGCTGTGGGGAATGCGTACACGGCGCCGCAAGGGAGACGTTGACCGATGAAGAAACTACTGCTTTTGGCTGTCGCCGGCATCCTAGCCGCGTGCGGTCCTGCGGACGAGTCGACGAAGGAGGAAGCACCCGCTGCGGATGCGGCGCCGGACGCGGAAACCGTCGCGGTCGACGGCGTCACCGACACCGAGGTGGTGTTCGGAACCCACACCGACCTATCCGGGGCCATCGCCATCTGGGGCGTTGGCGTCCTGAACGGCGCACGGATGCGGTTCGAGGAGGCCAACGAAGCCGGCGGGGTCCACGGTCGGACGATTCGCTACATCGTCGAAGACACCCAGTACCAGGTGCCGCGGGCGATCCAGGCGGCCAACAAGCTCATCTACCGGGACAAGATATTCGCCATGCTGATGGCGGTGGGGACGCCGACCAACAACGCGGTGATGGAGGAGCAGTTCGAGGCAGGCGTTCCGAACATCTTCCCGGGCAGCGGCGCGCGCTCGATGGTGGAGCCCTTCCGCAAGCTGATGTTCTCCCAGCACGGCACGTACTACGACGAGATCCGGGCGGCAGTGAAGTACTTCGTGGAGAAGGAGGGCAAGACCACGCCCTGTGTCACGTACCTGAACAACGAATACGGTCTGGAGATCGTCGAGGCGGCCCGGGATCAGTCGGCCGAAATGGGTTTGGAGGTCGCCGAGATGGTCGCCTACAAGATCACCGACAGCGAATTCACGGCCCCGATGATCCGGCTGCGCAACGCCGGCTGCGACCTCGTGCTGATGGGGACCGTGCACCGCGACACGATCCTGATCCTGGAAGCGGTGCGCAAGATCGGCTGGGAGGACGTGGCCTTCGTCGGCAACAACGCCGCCTACGGGCAGGTCATCGCCGATAACGAGAGCGGTGCCACCGAAGGCTACTACGCCTTCGTCCACATGGCGAAGATCTACGAGGACGACGAATCGTTGACCGAAGTCGAGCGGGACTGGATGCGACGCTACCGGGAAAGGTACGGCGAGGAAGCCGGGTTGCCGGCCATGGAAGGTTACCGAGGCGCCGATCTGGTGGTGGTGGCCTTGGAGCGTGCCGGACGCGATCTCAACCGGGAGAAGTTCATCGCCGCGATGGAATCCATCGACGACTATACGGACATCTTCGGCTACAGGATCGTGTTCGGCCCCGACGACCACAAGGGAACCTCCGAGTCCGCCTTGTCGGTCGTGCGAAACGGCCGCTGGGTGACGCTGGACACCTCGATTACGTATTGATCGCCGGTTCCTTGCCCGGCGGGCGGTTGCAAATCCCCCGCGTCGCCCCCACGTAGGCTTAAAGCGCAAGGCGACCGGCCGCAGTACGCGCGTGGCCGCGCCTGACGCGGTGGTGTAATCTTCGGATCGCGCTTGGCGAGCCATACGGCGCTGCCAACCACGGGAAACTCTGACATAAGCGAGATGGGAAAGAACCTACTTCTCTGGCTGATCATCGGCGTCGTGCTGATCACGGTGTTCAACAACTTCAGTGGCGGCGAAGAAGCCCCCCGGGTGACCTATTCGAGCTTCTTGAAGCAGGTCGAGTCGGGCCAGGTCGAGTCGGTGGTCTTCGAGGGCCAGGAGATTGTCGTCACGCGCCACGGCGGCGAGCGCTACGTCGTGGTTCTGCCGTCGGTGGGCGACTTCAGTCTGCTCGAGACCTTGAAGGATGCCGGCGTCAACGTCGAAGGCAAGATGCCGGAAGAACAGAGCTTCTGGGCGCAGTTGCTCATCGCAAGCTTGCCGATCCTCATCATCATCGCCGTGTTCCTTCTGTTCATGCGCCAGATGCAAGGCGGAATGGGTGGGCGCGGCAACCCCATGACGTTCGGCAAGAGCAAGGCGAGGCTCTTATCGGAGGACGAGATCAAGACCACGTTCGCCGATGTCGCCGGGGTCGACGAGGCCAAGGAGGACGTCCAGGAGCTCGTCGAGTTCCTGCGCGATCCCAGCAAGTTCCAGCGCCTGGGCGGCAGGATTCCCCGGGGCACCCTCATGGTGGGTTCGCCGGGCACGGGCAAGACCCTGCTCGCCAAGGCCATAGCCGGCGAGGCCAAGGTGCCGTTCTTCTCGATCTCCGGTTCGGACTTCGTGGAGATGTTCGTCGGGGTGGGCGCATCCAGGGTGCGCGACATGTTCGAGCAGGCGAAGAAACAGGCGCCGTGCATCATCTTCATAGACGAGATCGACGCCGTTGGCCGCCATCGGGGCGCGGGCTTGGGCGGCGGCCACGACGAGCGCGAACAGACGCTCAACCAGTTGCTCGTGGAAATGGACGGCTTCGAGGCCAACGACGGCATCATCGTCATCGCCGCGACCAACCGCCCGGACGTGCTCGACCCCGCCCTGCTTCGCCCCGGACGTTTCGACCGCCAGGTCGTGGTGCCCCTACCCGACATTCGCGGCCGCGAGCAGATCATGAAGGTGCACATGCGCAACGTGCCGGCGGCGGAGGATGTCGATCCCTCGATCATCGCCCGGGGCACGCCGGGATTCTGCGGGGCCGACTTGGAGAACGTCGTCAACGAGGCCGCCTTGTTCGCAGCCCGATCCGGCAAGGCCAACGTCGAAATGGAGGACTTCGAGAAGGCCAAGGACAAGATCATGATGGGCACCGAGCGCAAGTCCATGGTCATGTCCGAAAAGGAGAAGCGCAACACGGCCTACCACGAAGCGGGCCATGCCATCGTCGGTCGCTCGGTGCCGGACTACGACGAGCTATACAAGATCACCATCGTGCCCCGAGGCCGCGCCTTGGGCGTAACCATGTTCCTCCCGGAGGAAGACCGGCACAGCCTGAGCCGGCGATCGCTGGTTAGCCAGATCTGCACCCTGTTCGGCGGACGTGTCGCGGAAGAGATGATTAACGGCAAGGACGGCATCACGACCGGTGCGGCCAACGACATCGAACGCGCCAGCCAGCTAGCCCGCAGCATGGTCACCAAGTGGGGTTTTTCGGAGCGCATGGGGCCGCTGCTCTACGACGAGGACGACGGCGAAGTGTTCCTCGGCATGTCGGCTGCCTCCCAGCCCAAGCCCGTGTCCGGCCGTACGGCTCGCGAGATCGACGAGGAAGTCCGCGCCATCGTCGACGAATGCTATTCGACGGCGAAGCAGATCCTCGGCGACCACGAGGACAAGCTCCACGAGATTGCCGACGCGCTCATGGAGCTCGAGACGCTGATGCCCGAACAGGTGGACGACATCATGGCGGGAAAGCCGCCCCGGGTGATCGAGACACCTAGCGAACGAGACGCCGCCGACGATCCCGAGCAGGCCCCGGGCGCGGAGGCGCCGCCGCCGTCTGAGAGTGCAGCCGACCGTCGGCGCCCGAAGCCGGGACCCATCGGTCGACCGGCCGAGGAGCACTGACCTGGCGTTCCCGAGCCCGTCCCACGTCGAGAGGTCCGTAGGGGCGAGGCCGACGCGCCCGCAAGGGCGCGCACTCGCCCGCGCTGAGTCTACCGAGCACCGCCACGCGACCGGCGCGGGCGACCACAAGGGTCGCCCCTACGCGCCACCTGGTCGGGTTCCGTTGGGATAGGGCCTTTGACATGGACAGGGACTACTTCGGAACGGATGGCATCCGGGGTCGCGTAGGTGACCCGCCGATCACCCCCGACTTCTGCGTCCATCTCGGCTGGGCCGTGGGCAAGGTGCTCGCGTCGAGCGGCTCCCCGCTCGTGGTAATCGGCAAAGACACGCGCATCTCCGGCTACATGATCGAGTCCGCACTGGAGGCGGGCCTTGCCTCCGCAGGCGTTGACGTAAACCTGTTCGGTCCCATCCCGACGCCCGCCATCGCCTATCTCACGCGCACCCTTCGGGCCGACGCCGGCATCGTCATCAGCGCGTCGCACAATCCCTTCGAAGACAACGGCATCAAGTTCTTCGATGCCGACGGCAACAAGCTGCCGGACGAGATGGAGGTCGCCATCGAGGCCCAGCTTCGCCAGCCGGTGGTCTCCGTGGGCGCCCAGGAACTCGGCCGCGCCTACCGCGTCGACGACGCCCGTGGCCGCTACATCGAGTTCTGCAAAGGCACCATCGACCGCGGCGTGCACTTTCGGGGTTTGAAGCTCGTCATCGATTGCGCACACGGTGCCACCTATGCCGTGGCACCCGGCGTGTTCTCCGAACTGGGCGCCGACGTCACCGTCATCGGTGCCGACCCGGACGGCACCAACATCAATCATGAATGCGGCTCCACGCATCCCGACGCCCTCGCGCGCAAGGTCGTCGAGATCGGTGCCGATGCCGGCATCGCCTTCGACGGCGACGGTGACCGCGTGATCATGGTCGACGCCAACGGCGACATCGTCGACGGCGACGAGATGCTCTACGTCATCGCCAAGACGGGACTCCCCAAGGGCCGCCTCACGGGCGGCGTGGTGGGCACCGTGATGTCCAACCTCGGGCTGGAACGGGCACTGGAGACCTGCGGCATTCCGTTCGAGCGTGCCGCCGTTGGCGATCGCTACGTCCTCGAGCTAATGCGCGCGCGGGGTTGGCAACTCGGCGGCGAAACATCTGGCCACTTGGTATGCCTCGCGCTGACCACGACGGGCGACGGCATCGTCTCGGCCCTGCAGGTTCTGGTCGCGATGGTCGAGAGCGAACGCTCCCTGGCGGAGTTGCGCAACGGCATGCAGAAACTTCCGCAGGCCATGGTCAACGTGCAGATCGACGATCCCGGCGGCATCGCGGCGAACCCGTTGGTCGACGATGCCATACGCGGCATCGAAGCCCATCTGAACGGCCGCGGCCGTGTGGTCATTCGCCCCAGCGGCACCGAGCCCGTGGTGCGCGTCATGGTGGAGGGCGAGGACGCCGACGAGGTGAACGAACAGGCAGCCTCCCTCGCCGCCGTGGTGGAACAGGCCAACGGCGGCTAGTTAGTGCTCCGTCGCCCCCTCGTAGCCGCAAACTGGAAGATGAACGGCACGGCGCAAGCCGTCGCCGACTATGCCGCCGCTTGGCCCGACACGCCCCCGGACATCGACATCGTGTTCTGTCCACCTTGGGCCTATCTCGACCGCTTGGCGTCGGCGCTTCGAGGTAGAGGCGTCCGGTTCGGCGTGCAGACCACCGCCGTTGAACCCGCGGGTGCGTTCACCGGCGAACATGCCGCCGAGATGGCCCGGGACTTGGGTGCCGAATTTGCCATCGTCGGACATTCGGAACGCCGACGCCTCCACGCCGAAACCGACGCGGTCGTTGTCGCCAAGATGCTGGCCGCGAAAAGGGCGGGCCTCACGCCAATCGTCTGTGTCGGCGAGACACTAGAGGAACGGCGCGGTGGAAATGCCGCCGGCGTCGTACTCGCGCAACTCGACGCCATCGAAACGGGTGCTGGACCGTCTGCATGGGAAGACATCGTGATCGCCTACGAACCCGTGTGGGCAATCGGCACCGGCGAAACCGCCACCCCGGCCCAAGCCCAGGAAATGCACGTCGTCATCCGAGACTACCTGGCGGGCCGGAGCTCGGCGCTTGGCGAGACGACGCGGATTCTCTACGGCGGCAGCGTCAACGCGGCGAACGCGAACGATCTCTTCGCGCAGGCGGACATCGACGGGGGTCTGGTTGGCGGCGCATCGCTCGTGGCCGGGGAGTTCGCCAGCATATGCGGTACGGCAGCGGAACCATCCCCTCGATGAGCGGTTGGGGCGCTTTAGTCAGACACCGCTAATGGTCAGGGAGACGCGTTTTGCGCGGGCGAGGCGGCTGCAACAACCCTCGATCCTCAACGTTGGCCAAACATCGCGCATAGCGTCCGCCGAGGTCCAAGTGGTTGAACACCTCGAACCAACGCGTCATGTATTCCATGTCGAAATCCGGCTTGGTCGCCAAGATGGACTCGACATCCGCCGCGTCCTGTGACCTGTCGGCAATCAGTTTCAGGATAACGACATCCTCGACGGCTAACGTCTTGAAGCTCAGCCGCTCGTCGTGATTGGTTCGGTCTGCCCTGGCGATGGCGCCGGTTTCGTAGTCGGTGCCAGACACCATCACGTCGAGCCGTCCCGCTTCGGGGTGCCCTAGGCGAAGCAGGAAATCCTCGGCCGCCGCGAGTGTGGTCCAACCCCGCTGGTGCAGCGCGTCCTGCACGACGGACAACCCCTTGCCCGCAAGGGCAACCAACACATCGAGGTCGTTAGTCGTGCGAATCGCCTCCCGATGTACGTTGGCAGCCACCGCACCCGCGACCGCCCAGTCGATACCCTCGTGGTCGAGCGCGTCGGCCAGGCTGTGGAGAGCAACGATGTGGGGGTCACACCCCCCGGCCACGAGCCCGATTCCATGCGACCGCCCGCTCGCGGTTGTGCAGGTAGGCCAGGTGTCCGTCCCAATCACCGCCCAGTGGGTCTTCCGTACCCCAGCCGCATCGCCGGTCGATGGCGCACATCCGCCCTATCATTTCACCGAACGATTTGGGTCTCGGTTCGATGATCCGGGTCTCTGCCATGGCTCTGCCCAAGCGCTCGAAATGAGCGCTGGCCACACGCTGCTGTTCGGTCAAGATTCCTCCATGGTCGCAGTGTACCCAACGGCCTGTCGTGCCCATTGCGCAAGGTACGACGCAACAGGCCGGCTGGCAACAACCCCCTTGATCGAATCTCTAGCGAGGCTCCGCCTCAGACCGATCGAGGCATGCCGTAGGGGACACAAGCGTCGCTAGAACGTCCAATGGACTTGGACACCGTCCACTGAGAATTGCGGCATGGTCTTGGCACCGAACGTAGGCCAAAGCGGTTCGATGTTTCCGTTGTTCCACTTCGCGTAGGCTGCCTTGATCGTTTTCGTGATGTCCCCACGTTCTTTGGCGAGGTTGTTGATTTCGCCAATGTCCTTGGATAGGTCGTAGAGCCAGTACCGGTCCGCGGCATATATCAGTTTCCAATCCCCGACCCTGGCTGCCCAAATGGGGCCGGCCCGCCAGAAGAGCCTGCCATGAGGTTTTTGGCTGTTCGAACCATCGAGATACGGGATCAGGTCGACGCCATCGATGTCTCGATCCGCCGGTAACTCCCCGCCCGCGGCAGCGACTGCTGTCGGGAAGATGTCCAGCGCGCTGACCGGATGCTCGTAGATCATGCCTTGGGGGATTCGTCCTGGCCACTTCATGGTGAAAGGCACACGGATACCCCCCTCGAACATCGTCTGCTTGCCCAGCCGAAGCGGTTCGTTGCTGCAGTACTCGGACACGCCGGCGCCGTTGTCGCTGAGAAAGACCACCAGCGTGTTTTCTTCGAGGCCAGCCTCCTCTAACGCATCCAAGACAGCGCCGACGCCGTCGTCGAGAGCCGATGTCATTGCCGCATAGATGCGACTGCCTTCGTCTTCGATGTGTGGGAAACGGTCATAGTATTTCTGCGTAACCTGAAGGGGGCCGTGAACGGCGGTATACGGCAGATAGAGAAAAAACGGCCGTTTCTTGTGGTTTCTGATGAACGCCACGGCTTCGCGGGTGAAAGCGTCGGTGAGGTAGTCGTTTTCCTCGACCGGCATAGTTCCCCGTAGCACAGTACCGTGCCCTCGGCCTTTCCACGGCGACTTCGACGGTGGTCCCGGCTCGATCAGCAGTTCTCCCGCACGACGCATGATCCGGGCGTCGTCTCGCGTCGGGTCGAGATAGTCAGTGCCCCCGGGGCGCATGCCGAAAAATTCGTCGAATCCCCGGTTGATCGGATTGAATTTCTCATGCGAACCCAAATGCCACTTGCCCACCATGCCCGTAACGTAACCTTCTCTCTTCAGAACATCGGCCAGGGTCACCTCGTCCGCAGGCAGACCGTCGTCGCTCTCGGGCCCTGTTTTGGGGAGGAATTCGAGCCCGAATCGCTGCTGGTAGCGACCGGTCAGAAGCCCTGCACGGGAAGGCGAGCAAACGGGACTCGAGACGTAACCGTCGGTGAACAGTACACCCTCCTCCGCGATGCGCTTAATGTTCGGCGTGGGGACCTTGTCGCACCCGTAGAGTTGGCTGTCGCAATAGCCGAGGTCGTCAACGAGAATGACAACGACGTTCGGCGGCGCCGAGTCGGCGCCGTGTGCGGATGCGGCGCATGCAAGCGCCAATGTCAGTATGGAAAACACTCGCATGGATCTGACTCCCGGGTCGCCGATGCTGAGAACTCTAGCATTGCCGCATCCAATGAGGGTGCGGTTGCGCTTGACGAGGCACCCAGAGTGACTATCAACTTGCGCTCGGTGTGAGGGGATGCCAAGGGGAAGCGTAGAGTGGGACTCGCTGTCCAACCAGAGGTCGACATTGCGTTCGAGCCGGCCGATTTGTCGGGTACCCGGTACAACGGGTGGATTGCCGACCGGATGACAATCAACGTCGAGAAACGTCTGCTCACGTTGGATCTGCAGATGATCCTCGACCCCTTCGTCAACCGGCCTGGCAAGCAATGGTGGGCCGGGGAGCACGTGGGGAAGTTCCTGCACGCGGCAACACACGCGTGGCTGTTTACCGGGGATGATCGACTTAAGGCGCGCATGGACTCTGGCGTCAGCACCCTGATCGACACCCAACTCCCCAACGGCTACCTGGGCACGTACAACGAGAGCGATCAGTTCGGCCAAGGAGACGGGATCGGCTGGAACGGCCCGGTCTGGGATGTCTGGACGCACAAGTACGTCCTCATCGGATTGCTCACGTACTACCGGGCCACCGGCCATGAGCCCTCACTTGAGGCGAGCAGGCGAGTAGCGGACCTGCTGTACGAGGTATTCGTCGTAGGCAAGAGAAGCATGCGGCTTGCCAGCGCCCATCAGGGCATGGCGGCCACCAGCGTGCTCGAGCCCATCGCCATCCTCTATCGGCTGACCGGCGAGCCGCGCTACCTCGCGTTCTGTCACGCGATCATCAACGCGTGGGAGGACGAGAACGATCCGGAGACCTGGATGAACGAGGACGGCTGCCGGCTTCTCACCAGTCTGCTCGAGCACGGCAACGTCTACCGGACCGCCAACAGGAAAGCCTACGAGATGCTGTCGAACCTGGTGGGTCTACTCGAGCTGTATCGCGTCGACCCCGACGAGCGCTACCTCACGGCCTGCATGAACGCATGGAACGACATTGCGGCGAAGCGTCTCTACATCACGGGGACCGCTAGCTACCACGAGCATTTCACGCCGGATCACAGGCTCCCGTCCGGCCAGGCGGCGGGCGAAGGCTGCGTCACCGTGACTTGGCTGCAGCTAACCCGCCACCTTCTCGAACTGACCGGTGAGGTGCGCTACGCTGACGAACTCGAGCGCACCACCTACAATGCCCTCCTCGCCGCCCAATCGCCCCGAACCGGCGAAGTGACCTACTTCGTCCCGCTCGTCGGACGCAAGCATTACAACGGTCACGACGCCAAGCTCGATCCCCCGATCTCCTGCTGTTCGAGCAGCATTCCCCGGGGCATCGCCATGGTCCCGACGTTCGCGTCGGGCGTCTTGAACGGCAAGCCGGCGCTGCTGCAGTACATTCCGGGCAAGCACGTACTGCACTACACAAGCGACAACGACCGCGGGAAGGTCACACTGCATGTCAGTGGCGACTATCCCCGCAAGGGCGACTTCGAGGTTGAAGTGGACTTGGAACAGGCGGCCCAGTTTGCGGTCGTCCTGCGCGCGCCCTCTTGGGCACCGGGGTTCGAAGCGAGGATTGGCAGCGTGACCCACCGCCCTTCGGACGGTCGTCTGATCGAGATTGAGCGGGTCTGGTCGCCGGGCGACAGGGTGCGGGTGAAGATCCCCCTGGAGATTCGCCAGGTTCCCGACGGCGACGAGACGGGAAACTCGGTTGCCTTTGTGAGAGGGCCGCAGGTCCTCGCCACAGATACGGCGATAGAAGAAAATGGCATCCCGGAATCGTGGTGGGGCGACACCCCCTACACGCAAGTAGTCGAACAGAACGGCATCGAAAAGGCATTCCGCTTGGTGACCTTCGCGGACGCGGGCCAGAACAAGGAGGAATACGCGGTGCTCCACGAAGACGTCGAGGCGATCGACCCCACATGAACCCTGCCGCTCGCTTCCTGCTCATTTCGGCGCTGTTCAACGTCGGAGTCTCACTGGCGCAGGAACGGCCAAACGTCCTGTTCATTGCGGTCGATGACCTGAATCACTGGGTTGGCCATCTCGATGGGCATCCGGGAACCTTCACCCCGAACATCGACCGTCTTGCCGGTAGGGGAGTGACGTTCTCTCGCGCCTATGCGGCGGCACCGCTGTGCAATCCGTCGCGAGTCAGCCTGCTCACGGGCGTCATGCCGGCGCACTCGGGTATCTACGGCAATTCCGAGACGCTTCGCGAGCAGCTACCGGAAGCCATCACGCTGCCGCACTACTTTCGCCAGAATGGCTATACCGTCAAAGGAGGCGGGAAGATCTTCCATCGCGGCCCGGAGGATGGGGCAGCCTGGGACGAGTATTTCCACTCCGCAAAGGAGTCGAAGGGGCCCGAACAAAAGACGGCCGAGGGAAAGAAGACTCCGCAAACCGGCATGTGGGCACCCTGGGGACCATCGACTTCCGACAGCGCGATGTACGACGCCAGGATTGCCGATCATATCGTCACCGAGCTCAAGGGTGAGCACGAAAGACCATTTTTCGTCGCCTATGGCACCTACAAGCCGCATTTGTCTTGGAATGTCCCTCAACGTTATTTCGAGATGCACCCGCTGGAGTCGGTGGTACTGCCGACGGTGATCGAAAATGATCTCGCCGACATACCGCCCTTCGGCCGCAGGCTTGCGGTGCAGGTAATGGACACTTCGAACAACCGCAACCACGCGGCGGAAGGCGGCGACCATGCCAACGTACTTCGCTACAACCAGTGGCGCCCGGCCGTGCAGGGCTACCTCGCAAGCATCACGTTTGCTGACGCGCAGGTCGGGAAGGTTCTTGATGCGCTGGCAAGTACACCCCACGCTGACAATACGATCGTCGTGCTCTGGGGAGATCATGGCTACCATCTCGGGCAGAAGGAGCACTGGCGCAAGCACACGCTGTGGGAGGACGGCCTCCGCACAACGTTGGTGATCTCAGCACCCGGGTTCGGCAGCAATGTCCGCAGCGACCGCGTCGTCAGTTTGCTCGACCTGTATCCAACACTGGTCGAACTCGCGGGTCTCGAGCCACGTGAGGGAATGGACGGGCAATCCATTGTCCCGTTGCTGCGGGAGCCCGAACTACCATGGCCGCGTCCGGCGGTTAGCACCTATGGTTTTCAGAATCACTCGATACGCACCGAACGCTGGCGCTACATCCGCTACCACGACGGGACCGAAGAACTCTACGACCACGACGTGGATCCCTACGAGTGGACTAATCTTGCCGCGACACCGGTCAAGGATGAATACCGCGAGGTCATGAACCAGCTAACCCGTCACTTCCCCGAAGTCAATGTTCCGTAGGGCGAAGCATGCGATGCGGATGGTGCCATGAAAACGAGCCGGCCTATCCCGAACGAACCGTAGGGGACGGGCTTGTCCCGTCCCGCCCCGAGGAGTCGGCAAAAGCCGGCGGGCGACCGCGAAGTTCCGCCCCGCCATTGGGTCATGAAGTTCAACGGCTTGCTGAGTTCAACCTGTTTCTACTACACCTTCGGATAGTAGCTCCCGTCGAACGTCCCAAAATTTCTTTGCACGGAAGTTCAGCGTAATCAACGACCTGCGGGTCCGGCCGTCCGACTACCACATATATCGTTTCTCTCCGTCGGGCGTCGTCGCTATTGTCCACGGCGCACGGAAATCCCAAAAACGAAAAACGCAACCGAGAAAGAAACAGGAATGAACCGAACAACCCCCCGGCTGCCGGCCATCGCTCTTGCCGCGGTGTCGGTCGTGCTCGGCGCAACCGGAGACGAGCTGGACGACGAGAAGCCCCTGCACCCGCAGCTCGCGGAGCAGAAGGCGG
>VXYL01000095.1 GCA_009846005.1 Gammaproteobacteria bacterium
CGCCACCACCGCCCTTGCGCTCGCCGCGAGGCTTGGCGCCGCTGGGGGCGCCGCCGGAGCCGAACCATCCGTCCCCGTCGATCCTCGGTCGAAGGCCGTGGTTCGGGTCGAATTGGGCGCTCGCCTGGGCGAAGGTCGGCGGGGCGATGATCCCGCCGGGCTCCGTGCCCTTTGCGTGCTCCTCGTCGTAGTAGATCGGATTGCCGTCGCCGATCGACCGGGCAAACATCATGATGTGGCTCGCCTCGACCGGGAATTTCTCTACAGCCATTGTCTCCCCTCAGTGTGATTCGCAACACCGGCCCGGAGCCGGTCAACTCGGTGCGTGGCACCGTGGATTAAGGTAGCAAAGACGCATCGTTCGGGTAAGACCATCATCGGCCCTTGAACACGGGCTTTCGTTTGCCGAGAAAGGCGGTGATGCCCTCGTGCTTGTCCTCGGTCTGCACCAACGCGCCTTGGGCGTATTTCTCGAACATGAGAGCACCGGCCATGCTGGCCTCCATGCCGAAGTGCACCATGGCTTTCATCGTGCGCGGGACAAAAGGCGCGAAGCTCGCGAGGTGGTCCGCCATGCGCCGAACCTGCGCGATCAGCTCTTCGGGTTCAACGAGGCGAGTCACCAGGCCGATCGACAGCGCGGTCTTCGCATCGATCGGTTCGCCCATCAGCATCATTTCCATCGCCCACGCCCGGCCGACGAGCCGCGGTAGGCGCGCCGTAGCGCCGCCGCCGGGAATGATGCCGAGTTTGCCTTCCGGGGTGGCGAACTGGGAACGCGGGGTCGCTATCCTGAGATCGCAGCCCAAGGCCACCTCCAGCCCGCCGCCCATGCAGAAACCATCGATGGCAGCGATGGTTGGCTTCGGGGTTCGCTCGAGTTGCTCTGCGAGCCCCTGCACGATGGGTTCTAGGGCCTTGTGGAGATCCCGATCGAGAACCTCCGAGAGGTCGGAGCCCGACGCGAACGCCCGCCCGCCGGCCCCGGTGATCGCAATGACCTTAATATTGTCGTGTTCGGCGGCAGCGGCGACGGACTCCTGTAGTTCGCGCAGGGTCGCAAGCGAGATGGCGTTGTGCTTCTCGGGTCGATTGATAGTCACGAGCGCTAGCGGACCTTCGGCCTCGTATCGGATCTCGCGATAGGTCACTACGGCAGTCCCTCCAAACCGGCAAAACTCGGCAAGTTTGACATGATTCGTGCCGGATGGGCCGGTCGGTTTGGTGATCGAGCGCTCTTGGGTGAAAGGGCTGCTTCGGACCGTCCGCGGAATAAAACCCGGGGCACCTCGATGAGGTGCCCCGGGAGGTTGGAACGCTGATCCGGAGAGGGGATCGGGATGGTTCCGGCGCATCGTTGTTCGCGATGCGCGTCGCTACCCTACCTCTAGTGTTGTTACGGTTTGATTTCCCGAGCGGCGCGGGATCGTGTCATTTTGTTACGTTCTTGGGTGGCGTCGGCATTCCCTGCGAGCGGTACCGTAACTTCGGCGATGGTCCCGCCGCTGTGGCTACTGCGCAGGCGGACGCGCCAGCCGTGTGCTTCGCAAAGCTGGGCGACGATTGCGAGGCCCAAGCCGCTGCCGCCCGTCGCACGGCTGCGCGAACCTTCGAGGCGGAAAAAAGGCCTGAAGACCCGCTCGCGGTCCTCTGGGGGGATTCCGGGGCCATCGTCGATCACCTGTACGACGAGATCGCCGTCGTGGTCGACGGCCAGCCGCGCGCCTCTGCCGTGCTGCTGGGCATTCCGGACCAGGTTCGCGACAACACGCTGGAAGGCACCCGTCGCGATCTCGACGAGCTGGGGGGGCGTGTTGCGCCACTCGATGTCTAGATCCTCGTCGACATCGCGGAGAACGGTCTTGAGGTAGTCTCGAAACTCGACCTGGCTTGGCGCTTCGCCGGCGCCCCGCGAGAACCGGAGCGCATCGGCGATCAGTTCCTCCATGGCCGCAAGGTTCCGCTCGAAGCGCTCCACGAGCTTTTCGTCCACGCTTGCCGGAAGCATCTCCAACGCGAAGCGCATGCGGGTCAACGGCGTGCGCAGGTCATGAGAGATTCCGGCCAGCAGCGTGGTGCGGTTTGACAGCAGATCAGTGACGTTTCTGGCCATGGCGTTGAAGCTCGCGGCCAGGGTAACGAGCTCCTCGGGACCCTCTTCGGGTAGCGGCTGGAACCCTTCGGTACCACGAAACGCCTCGACCGCTTGTGCAGCACGAGTCAGCGGTTGGGCGACCCGGCGAACGATGAAGCCCGAGGTGATCGGCACGATCACGGCGCCGAACAGCACGATGGCGAAACCCACGTACACGGGTTCGATATCCTGCCGCTGGGGCGAGATCCCGACCTGCATCACGTACCCGCCCATGGGGACATTCGCCCACAGCAGGTCGTCGCTCGCCATCAGGCGCACGGGACCGTCGATGCGTTCGCTGAGTTTCGATGCCAGGAGGTCGTAGTAGCGGTTGCCTACCTCGACGTAGGGCAGGTCGCGGGTTTCGCCGGAGACGATCAGATCGTGGTTCTGGAGCATCTCGATCTCGAAGGCGGGCCGCCGCGCGGCGTCGAGCTCCACCCAGGTCTTGGCCGACAACACGATCAGTCCGGCCTCGTCATCCGCCGAACGGTCCTCGATGGGTAGGATGACGAATACCGCCAAGGCGATGATCGACGTCAGCGCGATCGCCGTGGCGGAGATGCCGAGGACGAGGTTGGCTCGCGCCAGCAGCGAAGACGGCGACCTTCGTCGCGAACGGATCCGCGTCAAAGCGCGTCCGGGCAGAACATGTAGCCTTTGCCCCAAATGGTGCGGATGAATACGGGCGACGAGGGGTCCGGCTCGATTTTGCTGCGCAGGCGGGTGATCCGAACATCAATGCTACGGTCGAAGGGCGATCGTTCGGCACCGGTCAGCAGATCCAGGATGCGATCCCGGTCGAGTACCTGGTTGGGGTGGCGGACCAGGATGCCAAGCAGGTCGAACTCGCCGGAAGTCAGCGGCACGGAAGTGCCGTTTCGCGACAGCGAATGTGCATTGAGGTCGAGCCTGAAGTTGCCAAACTCAACGACCCGCGCCAACGGCCCTACGGTTCCGGACCCCCGGACCCGGCGCAGCACCGCGCGTACTCGGGCCAGGAGTTCACGAGGGTTGAATGGCTTGCCGATGTAGTCGTCCGCCCCGACTTCCAGCCCGACGATCCGGTCGATCTCCTCGCCTTGTGCCGAGACGATGATGATCGGCACGTCGGTGGTTTGTTTCAGCCTCTTCGCGATGTCGAGGCCGTCTTCGCCAGGGAGCATCAAGTCGAGGATGACCAGATCGACACCGCCGGCGGCGAAGGCATGGTCCATCGCGCGACCATCGCCGACGGCGACGATTTCATAGCCCTGCTTGCTCAGGTAGGCGGTGATCAGTTCCCTGAGTTCGGGATCGTCGTCGACGACGAGCAGCTTGGCGCCGTCACTCACCGGGACTACTCGCTCGGTTTGGAGGGATCCTCGGACTGCAGCGCCGGTGTCGGAACATCCGCGGTTTCCTCGCCTTGGGACTTAAGACCCGTACCGTACACCTTTGTTGCATCGGCGCGTTCGTCGCCGACCGGCAAAGCGCCAACCGGGTTGCGGGTTTCGCCCGGGCCTGGATCAGCGTCCCCGTCCTTGTTGACAACCCGGCGGCCGAACCGGTGGTCCTGGTCGACCTCGATCCGAGGACCCTTGCCCTTCGCAGACATTCTCTTTCGTACCTCGGTGAGGAACCAGCGGCGTTGGTCACGATCAAGGTCGTCGAAGGTTCCAGCCAGCGTACCCAGCTGCTCATTGCTCAGCTTCGAGTACGGGTTGACGCGATCGTCGATACCGCTCCCGACGCGGGGGTCGGTTTGCGCTCCCGCTGGTTTGTCCGCCCAAGAGAGCACGGCCGCGACCGCAACCATCGCGACGGCACAGGTACGACGGGCGATCGTTTGGGCCGCCCTCAATGGGTTGCTGCCGGCGATTGCCATAACCCGGAACACTCAGCATCGAAACTGTCTTCGCGGCAAGTTTCCCGCAAACACTAAGCGCGGCCAAGACGCACCCGGTATCAAAATGTAACGGGTCTCTGCCTCGAGCATGTAGGGGCGACCCTGCGGTCGCCCGCCTTTTCGCACGCGGGGCGACCCAACCTGCAAGTTACGCGGACGCCCGTGAACACGGCCGCGAAGCGACGGGACGGGACAAGCCCGTCCCCTACGGTCGCGTTGTTTCCCGCCCTTGCCCGGTCATTCGCCCAGAGGGCGGGTCATCGGGCTAGGCGCGTTCGAAGAGCCCCGCCGCGCCTTGGCCGCCTCCGATGCACATCGTCACCACGCCGTAACGCTCCTGGCGGCGCTCAAGCTCGCGCAGGATCGTCCCGGTGCAACGCGAGCCGGTCATCCCGAACGGGTGGCCGATGGAGATGCTGCCGCCGTTGACGTTGTACTTCTCGTTGTCGAGATCCAGCTCGTTGCGGCAGTACACGCACTGCGACGCGAACGCCTCGTTGAGTTCCCACAGGTCGACGTCCTCCTTGCGCAACCCGGCGTTTTCCAGCATGCGCGGAATCGCGTACACCGGCCCGATACCCATCTCGTCGGGTTCGCAGGCCGCGACCGTGAAGCCGCGGTAGATGCCCATCGGCTCGACGCCGAGTTGGCCGGCGCGCTCGGCGCTCATCAGCATGGTCATCGAGGCGCCGTCCGAGAGTTGCGAGGCGTTGCCGGCAGTCACGGTGCCGTCCTCCTCGAACGCCGGCGGGAGTCCCGCGAGCCCCTCGATGGTGGAGTTCGGGCGGTTGCACTCGTCGCGATCGACCGTGACCTCCTCGAAGCTCTCTTCGCCGGTTTGCCTGTCGACCTTCTTCATGGTCACCGTCATCGGGACGATTTCATCGCTTATCCAGCCGGAGGATTGCGCGTTGGCGTAGCGCAACTGGCTCTGCAACGCGTACTCGTCCTGCATCTCACGGGTCACTTGATAGCGCCGTGCGACGACTTCCGCGGTGTTGCCCATGGCCATGAAGATCTCGGGCTTCTCGTCCAGCAGGCGCTGGTTGCGCTTCGACTTGCCCGGCTGTTGACGGGCGCCCATCGAGATCGAGTCGACGCCGCCGGCCATGGCGATTTCCGTCTGGCCCGATGCGATCTGGTTCGAGGCGATGGCGATCGACTGAAGCCCCGATGAGCAGAACCGGTTGATGGTCATGCCCGCGGTGGTGATCGGCAGCTTGGACAGCACGACCGCCAATCGGGCCAGGTTGCCGTCCTGTTCGCCGGTGTGGTTGGCGGCGCCGACCACGACGTCCTCGATTTCCGCCGGGGAAACCTTCGGGTTCCGCTCCAGCAGGGCGTCGATTAGGTGGGCCAGCATGTCATCGGAACGCGTCAGGTTGAAGCTGCCGCGGTGGGCTTTGGCAAGGCCCGTGCGGACACTGTCTACAACAACGACATCTCGTACGGCCATTCGAATCTCTCCCCTCTAGTAGGTAAATGTCGGCCTTCACGGCCCTTGTGGGCCGCAAGACGGGTCAGTCTATCGCAAAAGGGCAGGCTTGGTTCAATCCTCGGGAACATCGGGCGCGCGTCGTGCGCAGCCTCGCAGCAGCTCGTGCACGATCAACGGCGTCGCCGCGGCAGCGGTCCCCAAGACGATGATCCAGCCTAGTCGCGTGCGGAAATCCAACACTACAAAGGAAGCGCCGAGGGCCATCGTCGGCAAAGCGAACGCAACGGTGCGCAAGCGGGCGAGCTTTTCGTGGACCACGAGCGACAAGGCGGTGATGACCGCCAGCGCCAGATATACCCAGGCTGCCAGATCCATCTCGGTCGTCGCGGCGGGCGAAGGTTGCAGGAAGCCGTACACCGATCGTCCTGCCGCCACCGCGAATACCATGAACAGCACGGCACGGTGGAATGCGGACATGCGTCGGTCAACGTCGTCGCCGAGCGAGTTGACAAGCTCGTTGGCGGCCGCAAGCACTTTTCCGAGTACCTTGTTCACGTTCTTGGACCACCAGATGCCCACAGGGCGGCGCGGCGACCGGAAGCGCCTCCAGGTCGGGGCGGGGGCAGACACGCGCTGCTGGCCATCATGCGCCGAGCGCTCCGCGGACGGCAGCCGCTGCGCCGGCGAGTGCGAATCCCGCGAGGATTCCCTTGAGGAATGGTGTGGCAGCCATCGTCAGTAGTAGCGTCATGACGACGGCCCGGGAATGGGACGGTCCCGAGAGGCGCACTTCGAGCGGAGGCGCATCGTCATCCGTCGTCGGATCCGGTTGTGGGTCGCCCGGCGCAGCATTGGGATTCGGCGCGGGTTCGCCCCGTACCGGGATGGAACCTGCGACGTTCGGACTCGCCCTGTCTCGGTGAGGGGTCGTGGCGTCGTTCTGGCGCAGTACGCCCATCATTCATCTCCGTACGTTATCGAAAGTGCATTGTCGATCCGACGTCGAGTCGCGTACCAGCGAAAATCGCATCTTTCGATGTCGTGATTTAATTGCCCCATCATCTCGTAGAGTTCCGATGCGTTTGCCGCACGGTGAGGGCGCTGATGATTGCCCGGCTTTCAATTCACTGCCCGTCGCCGAGACCGATCCGCCACGATAGTCACCTCGCCACCCGCTACGCGATAGACGATGTCGGCCGCCTCGAGCAGCGCGGGCCGATGCGCGACGATGATCCGAGTGGCCGTCAGCGAGGAAACAAGCTCGACGATCTTCGCCTCGGTCTCGGCATCGAGGCTCGCCGTTCCTTCATCCAGGAAGAGCAGCTCGGGATTGCGATACAGGGCTCTCGCGAGCAGAACGCGTTGGTGCTGGCCCCGGGAAAGCGTGCTGCCCATGTCGCCGACCGGAGAGAGGTACTGCATCGGCATGCCCACGATGTCGTCGTGGACCCTCGCTGCCCTCGCTGCCCTCGCGGCGTCGTGCACCTTCTCCATATCGATTTCGGGATCGAAGAACGAGATGTTGTCGGCGATGGTCCCCGAGAGCAGCTGGTCGTCCTGGGTGACCACGCCGACATGCTTGCGCCAAGACGGCCAGATCGCCGGTGTGGCCAGCGCTCCATCGAGCCGGATGTCGCCGCTCGTGGGCGGATAGAGGCCGAGCATCAGCTTGAGAAGCGTGCTCTTGCCGCCGCCGGAGGGACCGGTGAAGGCAACGAAAGCGCCGGGCGGGACGTCGAAGTCGACGTTGTCGAGAACAAGCGGCTCGCCCGTTCCGTAGCGAAACGACACGTGCCGCATCGCGATGCTGCCACGCACCGGGCCGGCGATCTCGGCATGCACGCTCGGCGTGTCGCGTTCAGCGTGCACGATGTCGCCAAGCCGGTCCAGATGAAGGTGCAGGTACGAGAACTGCACCACTTGGTTGACGAGCCCAAGACTGCGGTCGGTAAACGTCTGGCGGAAGCTCATGAATGCGAACAGCATCCCGATGGAGAGATCGTCCCCGGCAACGATCTGCCTCGCCGCGAGATACACGACGAGGACGATCTGCAGACCAGAGATCACGCCTTGCCCGGCCGTCATGCCGATCGAGAGCTTGCCCGCCGCGAACGAGGCGTTCATCACGTCCGCGTAGCGATTGCGCCAAATGCCCTCTCGCTCGGCCTCGCGACCCGTCAGCTTGATGACGTTGGATGCCCGCAGGCTCTCGATCAGGTGCGAGTGTGCCTTCGCAGAAGCGACAATCTGCTCCTCGGTGCGCCGTCGCTGAGCGGGATAGAGTGCGTAGGTGTACACCAGGCCGAGGATCACCGAGCCGACGACCAGAGCGGCCAACGAAGGCGAATAGAGGAATAGGATCACCCCGGCCACGAGCGCCATCGATCCATCGATGAACGTCGACGCCACACCTTGCGTCAACGCTTCATGGATGGGGCGAACCGACTCGATCCGGGACAGGATGTCGCCGACATGGCGTTTCTCGAAGAAGGCCGTTCGCACGCGCAACAGGTGGTGGACCAGATTGCCGACGATCTGGAAGCTCATCAGGAAGCCGATGGATTGCAGCGTCCAGGATCGGAGCGCGGTGATGCCGACGCGCACGAGAACCAGACCGCCGAAGCCGATGGCTAGGACATCCAGGAGATCGAGGTCGCCCGTCGCGATGGCCTCGTCGACGCTGAGTTGCAGGTAGAACGGTGCCGCGAACACGGCCGCCTGCAGCAGTGCGGAGAGACCGAGGACTTGCGCCAAGGCCGGCCAGAACCCTTCGAGACGGGACCAGAGGTGCTTCAAGCGGGTGGGTGCCCGGGCCACGACCGGCGCCGCGCCAGCGGTCGGCGCCAACTCCAGGACGACACCGGTGAAATGCTTGGAGAACTCCGAAAGGCTCAGCACCCGCCGACCGGTCGCCGGGTCGTGGATGACGAAGCGGCCTCGGCGTACGGCTTTGAGCACCACGAAGTGGTCGAGGTCCCAATGCAGGATCGCGGGCATCCGGAGTCTCGGCACCGCGTCGAGATCGGCGCGCAGGGCCCGCGTGGCGAGCCCGAACTGCCCGGCGAGGTCCATCAGTGCCCGCAACTTCGTCCCCGCAAGCGACACCGGAAACCGCTGCCGCATGCCGTTCAGATCGACGTCGTGGCCCGTGTACCTCGCGATCATGGCCATGCACGCGAGTCCGCACTCCGCGGCTTCCGCCGCCCGCACCACGGGTAGGCGGGATCTGCGCAGGAGGCCCTCCAGCGCTGGCGGCAGGCGCGTCAAGGATTCACCCGATCGTCTCGTACAGCGCTTGAAGAACGGTTCGTCGCGGCGCGGGGATTTCCGCAGTAAGACGCATGCCGGCACGCAACATCACGCTCACCCCGCCAACATCGATTTTCTGGGAGGGCAGCCGGACTTGCGCGCGGTAGACCGGATCGTCAACAGGGATTGCCGCCGCGTCGGGGTCATCCGCCGCGAACGGCGTTCTCGACACACGCGTGACGATGCCTTGTTGGACGCCTTGGTGCCCGGCTAACCCGTCGTACTTCAGACGCAGACTCTGACCGCTCGTGACGAGTCCGGCGACGTGCGAAGGCACCATGATTTCAGCGACCAGCTCGTCGCTGGCAGCGACTAAGGCAAGGGTACTTCCGCGGGAAACGTATTGGCCCTCCCGCGCGACAAGGGCATCGACCCGACCGCGTATCGGCGCAGCCACGATGTGATCGCCATCCCGCGGGAACTTCTGAAACGGCCCGTCTGAACTTGGCGGCGATGACTCTTCGTTCCACGTCGAGGGATCGCGCGCCGGGCCGCCGTTAGGGTTGCCGGGAGCGAAGCCACCGACTCTCGCAAGCGGCGCTCCCGCCTCGACGAGGTCGCCTTCGGCAACCATGACGGCGAGCACATTGCCGTCTCGACGGGAGACGGCTCGGGTCACGCCGCCCTCGGGCGTGAGCCAACCCTGGACCGATTGGGTGCGTGTGTAGGTTGCCGTGCCTGCGAACCAAGCCCCAAGAGCGAGAACGGCAAACACAAACGCCGCGGCGCCCCAGGTCACGAGCGGTACCGGCAGCAGCACGTCGCCGTCGAGTCGTTGCGTCGCGTGGGCGACCGCTTGAGGTCTGAATAGGGGCTGCATCGTCATACATTCTCGCGAGTGACGCGTTTCGACTCCCGCCACACCGTGCGCAGCGCGATGCCAGTCTGGGCGCTGATGGCCAGGTAGTCAGCTGGCGCGAGGGTGTGGCTGTGGGATGGCCGAAGGCGTTGTTCCAATAGCTGCCATAGGTCTGCCGCTTGAGCGTCCGTAGGCTCGCGTGGACGGCCCACGCTCGACACACCGAAAACTTGGCGTAGCTTGGTGTAGGTGCGTTGGGTGGTGCCAAACAGACGCCGCATCATGTCGAACGGTGCGTCGGCGCGGATGAGCGCGTGCTCCGATTCGGTCGACAATCCGTCGGCGCGTATGCGACTGATGGCCCCGTTGAACGCTTCGCGATCGATCTTGATGTCGAGGTGGTGGCTTCTAAGTCTCTCGATTCTTTTCAGATCCCCAAATGTCAGGCTCGCGAGGGCAGCCACCTCGGACGGCCCGAACCCCATGCGGGCAAGCGCGTCCATCTCGCCGTCCTCAATGCAGCGCATGGCGTAGATCACCAACGCGACGACGAAGTCACCGGCCTTGTCCATTAAAGCGCGGGCTCCGTATTCGGAGCGGGATCAAGGTCGATGCGTCCCATGCCGATGCCGCCGACGTAGACCGCAGCGACACCGCTGAGGACGCAGGCGGCGAACGCCGTCGGGAGATTCCAGTGCGCAAGGTCCCAGGCCGCCACGGCAACGGCCACGACCACCGGGGTCGCAACGAAGACGCTTAGCCGGCTGGACAACAGCCACCGCGACGGGCAGACGGCCGCGAGGTAGGCGTGGCAGGCCGCCAACGCGACCAGCATCATCTCGACGAGGCGCCAATCGGGACCGAGGGCCACCGTGACGGCTGTGAACACGCCCGCCGCGAGAAAGGAATCGGTGACGATACGCCAGAGCACGCGTCGGGCCGCGTGGGAGCGAGTCTTGGCGATGCCCGAGAGGAGAAGCCAACTGACGCCGGGCACCGGTCCCCGCGGCATTGATGCCGAGATACCGGAGGCGCCGAGATTCGCGCACAGGCCACCGATCAGTATGATCAGGGGACCGTCTCGCCAATCAAAACCGGGGAACCGGTGCGCGAACGTACAGCAGACGGCGAGAACGCCGGAGCCGATGGCGATGCGGCGCGTCGACGGTTCCGAGAGCCGATTTGGCAAGAGTTCGGCCAGCGCAAGCCGCCAAACGGGTGTCGGTGCCGACGTGGTCGGAGAGGCCGTACTAGGTCGCCGAACCACAACCACGAAGTGGACGAAGAGTGCGGTTGCAGCCGCAAGTACCGTGACCGAAGCCAAGCTGAACATTCCGTTGAGGGGCAGGGCCACTCCGCGGAAAAGAACGGGAGCGAACGCTAGGAGGATCCACATGCACAGATAGAGGTACTTGACCAAGGCTGGGCGCCAAAAACCACCAGCCAGACCTGCTACGGTGGCGAACGTACCGAATGGGGCGAGCACCCAAGGGTCCAGACCAGCAGCCCAGGCGACAACCCAGTTGAGGCATACCACGGAGATGGTCACGACCGCCGCGACTACACCAAGCGCAGGCATGAGTGCGGGAGTGAATAGGGCGCCGTACCATCCTCCAGTCCGACCAACGCACGCCCCGATCCACGCTGCTGCAGTTGCCAAGGCGAAGCACAAGTGGATGTAGACCGCATCACCAACGGTGTTGATCTCGCGCATGGCCAGCCAGGTGAGATAGGCACCATACGTAGCAACGCCGATCAAGGTGAGCGGCGAAGCGGGGCGGAAGCTGGCGCAGGCTATGGCCATCATTGGGCGGGTGCGGATCATGCGGTGATATCCAGAAACAGTTGTTCGAGATCGAATTCGTCGACGCGCGCCGCTGCGGACAGGTCGTGGTTCCTCCAGTTGCGCAGCCACAGTCGAGGGCCCACTTTGGCGAGCACGTCGCCACCCGTTGGAACGGTTGCCATGCCCGACACGCGCCGCACTTGCTCCTTAAGATCGTCGATGGCACTGTGCAGCACGATCCGCCCGCGGTGGAGGATCGCGACGTCGGAACAGATGCGTTCTACGTCGCTGCAGACATGGGTGGATAGGAGGACGGTCTGTCGAATCTGTGCGTTGAGATCGCCGATGGCGCGCAGAAATTGTCGGCGTGCACTGGGATCCAACATCGCGACCGGCTCGTCGAGCACCAGGAGGTCGGGTCGATGGCCGATGGCGAGCAGGACGGCAACGCACTGGCGCATGCCCGGTGAAAGCATACCAATGCGCTGATCGGGCAACGCCCATCGCTCGCGGAGTTCCGCGACGATCTGGGTATCCCAATTAGGGTGGAAGCTGGCAACGAGGTCGACGCATTGTGAGGGGGTGAGCCAGTGGAAGTCGAGGAATTGCTGGGGCACGAAGCCGATCCGGCGACGGACCGTTGCTGGGGCGTTCCAAGCGGCATGGCCGAATAGATGCACCTGTCCGCTCCACGCCTTCTTGAGGCCGAGCGACGTGTGGATTAGCGTCGTCTTGCCGGAGCCGTTGCGACCGAGGAGCCCAGTGATCGACGCGCGACGGGCAGCGAAGGTGATGTCGTGTAGAACGGGCCGCTTGCGGCGGTAGCCGACGGCGACGTTGTTGAGGGAAATCGGTTCGGTCACTTCTCCTCCTCGTTGGTTGACCAGGCAAGATCAATTGCGTGCTCAATATCCTCCCGCGTTAACCGGAGCCGTCGCGCCGCCTCGACGAGGGCGAGGGTTTGCGGGCGGATCGTCTCGGCGGGCGTGATGGTGGTCTCCACAACGACCATGCCGAGACCGCGCTGACGGGTGACGATGCCGTCGCGCTCCAGCAGCGAGTACGCTTTGGAAACCGTCATCGGATTGATCCCGAGATCCGCAGCCATAGCGCGGACGGACGGTAGGTGCTGCCCCGACGGCAGTTGGCCGCTAGCCACGAGCTGGCGCGTTTGATCCACGATCTGTCGGTAGATCGGGGTGCCAGATACGGCGTTGATTGAGTACATCATCAGATCTGTATTAGTATATTAATACGCCGAGGTTTGCAAGCGGTGATGAGACGTGGCGCGGCGACGAGTTGCCCACGCCCGCAATCGCGGTCGGGCCAACTCACCGGTCCGGAGAGTGCAACCGGTTGCGTGGTTTTCCCCACGCGGTGACCGGCCGCCAGAAAATCGCCACACAACTTGTGGCGATTTTCTGTTGACCGGTCCACCACGAATGGCGACGGTGTTGCACCACCGTGCTGCGTAGTGTGCACGGACGTGAAATGAGCTTGCCATAGGAGAACACACATGAATGCACTGGGCTCAGGTGAGGTTGGTCAGACTCGGGAATTGACTTCCGAGGAAGTCAATGACGTAGCGGGAGGAGCTCTACCCGTAGTCGTCATTGCAGTGGTGGTCGTGGCGATCGCTGCGCAAAAGCTCGGCGAAGAGTCCGAACAGAATGAAGAAGAGGGGGACGACGGGGACGATTGATTGCGACCAAGGGCATGTTGGGTGGGCTCGCATGTTCGGGAGAAGCCACGAGATCCGGGCTGAGTGGCACGTCCTGCCCATCGGAGAAACGTTACGGTGCCCCTACGCGTGCCGCCACCTCTAGGTGTCTTACGCCTACGGTTGGACAACGCGGAAGGCTCTTGCGGGGACCATGCAGGCCGGCAAAAGTTGCGGGAACTCGTCGGGGATTTGGTCGACACGTTCGGCGGGGAAGACTTTTCGGTGGAAGAGTTTCTTCGCGTCGCGCGTGACGCCGAACTCGAAACTGCGATTAGGGGCTTGCTGTTCGCATCGGAGTTGCCGGGCTTCGTGACCTCGCCCGTAGTGGTTAGCAGACTGAGGGATGCGGACTCCGAGACGCCGAGGTTCCAAATCAGCATGCACGTTAGGAACGACGAGCCGGTGGCGGGCACGGTTAGGATGGTTGTGTCGATTTCGGATGTTGCTCCAACTATCGTCGGACGACCGATCCCGATTCCCGGTAAGGTCCTCGATCGAACTAGGGCTCATCTCTGACCAGGTTCCGGAGATGGTCTGGATGGATACGTTCATGTCCTTGAACCGCGATCCGGTTGTACCGGAGATCGTGTTGTCGCATCGTGAGGACTCGAACGCGGAAGGGTTCGAGGGAGCTCGTACTAGCGGATGGACTGTCGCGTACCCCGGAGTCCTTGTAGGGGTTCCGGATCGAGCCTACGGACTCGTTTGGGGTCCGCCGCCGTTCGAGAGGCTAGGGATTGAAGATAGGAAAGTTGGCGAACGTGGTTCTCGAATCCCGCTTTAGTGACGGATCGGCAAGAGCAGTTCGCCCATTCGTGTCTCAGGACAGGATTGGGCCGTGGGTGGAATCTTGTCGGAGAGTTCAGCCTCCGAAGCGATCATGTGGAAGTGGTAGTATCAGGCAGGAGGTTTCCGGAATTAGCAGCCAGTCAGGACCGCCGATGCCGGCGAAATGGCGGTCTGTCTAACTCCGGACAGGTAGTACCGCGCGACGTCGGCGCGCATTGTCGGGATCGAGTACTCCTTGATGGGCTTGGCGAGCGCGGCCTGTAGGCACTTGGCCATGTCGCGCCGATTCAGGGTCATCTGAAGTAGGTCCTCCGCAACCTCCTGGGCGTCGTCGGTTGTGCCGACGAACAGACGCACCAGTTTCACGATGCCCAGACCCACGTTGATATCCGAGAGCTTGTCGCTCTTCTTCCTGATGTTGTCGGTCGCGGCCATGTTCGCCGCCAAGGCCGCCGCCATCTCTTCGTCCGACACGTCTCCGGTGGGGATTTGCGGGATGGTTGTCTGTGATATTTCGTGGCCGATCCACGTCGACCACAGATCGAGACCCAACTCGAGGAACTTGAAAGTCCATCTCTGGAAGGCGCTCCTGTCCGTGTTTAGCAGTTCGTCGCGGTAATCGGCGAATCCCCTGTCAATGCCCATCAACAGTTCCCGCGCGATGTGGTTCCGGCATTCCTTGGTCGGAACTGCGGGTCCCGAGGTGACGGGCGTCGAAGTCGCTTTCGTCTTCGCCGGGTTGTTTTTCACCTCGTAGATAGGACACCCGACGCTGCGCTCCCGCGGATCGTTGGCGGGCATCCCGGGATTTTCTTGGTCGTCGTTGCTGTTCCCCCCGAAACCTGGAAAACAGTGTGGTGCACCCGGCGGACATCAGCGCGAGCGCTGCCACCGCGAGCACCCCCAACTTATTCATCATTGCTCTCCGATACGTTACCGACGCCGGGATCGTCGTCGGTTAGGTCCTTGGCAATGGCGAGTGAGCCGCCAATCAGTGCTAGCAATGGACCCTCGAGCATGTCGTAGGCGTCCTTCGCGGTCAGTTCTGAGCCGCTGGCGGTGACTGCGCCAAAAAGGATCAGCAACGTGGCGTATCCGGACAACATCAGTATCAGGATGTTGGGTCTTATTCGTCTGAATCGCATTGAGGTCTCTCTTGTGGCGGGTCGATGTGCGGTGCGCATCCCTATTGGACGTGTACAGCCGATGCGGCTGATCCGTGAACTGCGGAGCCTCACCTGTGCTCGTCATGCTCCGTCCTCGAGCCAAGACCCGTCAATGAACAATCGCCTCCAGTTGTGTCGTGATTTTCCGTCGCTGACGCGAAAACCATAGAGCAACGTTTCGGGCATTTGTCCGCGTCAGCGTGCCAAACGGACTAGTGGAGCGGTCGGGGCCGCAGGTAGTCGCCGCCGCCACTGTTTCGCGCTTCGCCGGCGCGGCGTCGGCTGGCGGCTGACCCGTCGCCTCCGGCTTGAAGCGCGCCAACGGCGGCACTGGGGACTTCCACCAGATGCTGGCCGCCCCGTCGTGGCGCCGCGCCGGGCGCCGTCGCCGGAGTTCTTGCGGTCCCGGGACGGCGCCGCCAAGCAGGACCGCGAACGGCAGGCCGTCAAGCGCTGGCTGGCGTGCCACGGCCGGCCCTGCGCCGCCCTGCGGTCGGTCTAACTCGGCGACGACCCCTACACTGCCAGCCCGTGTGCCGGGCCATGCCCGACACCGGCGGCGCGATGTCCGCGAGTTCGTATGGCGGTACAACGCCCACGGCTTCGGGACGGCCAAGCGTATGGCAGCGGTCGCTCGCGGGATGGTCGCGAACTCCGCTGCCATACAGGAGGTCCGTCGAGGCCAACTAGCCGCGTTACGTTGCGCGTTTGGCGTTGCGTAACGAAGCACCTCGTCATGCAACCAGTATTGTGCTTGCAGCAACTGCGGCGACAAGGTCTTCTACTTCTCGTGCGACTGCGGGTCCAAGGTGTTCTTCGACGATCTCGGCGCCGTGGCTGGTGCACGACTGCGCGCTCAGCAAGACGGATCGGGACTGGGCCCGGAGTAGGCCAGGCGGAAGTTCGTCAACGGGGGCGTGAAGGTCGAACTGTCTCCCGGGGTGACGGCGAGGCGGCCGCGGGAAGATGCTTCTGAGTCGTGCATCGACCGGTCATCGAACATCGGGAACGGCGGACGCCCGGTCACGGAAGCGACACCCGATCGAGTCTGTTCCGCCGGGGGCCGAACGCTCCGTGGCGATCGCGGGCGTCGTCAGGGAGGTGCAATGGCACGTGGACGTCTATGCCTCGCTAAAGCTGCCCCGAACTGCGGTGACCGAGGGTCTACTGGGCGCTCTAGGCAGCGGCGCCTGGGCAGGATCACGGTCCACGTGCTCTAAGACGTGATCTACAGCTACACGGCCTGGGTTCCACGGCCTCGCTGAGGCGGAACGCGGTGACGCGGGAGGCGGCCGTGTCGGCAGTGCTGTACAAGCAGGAGGTTGGCGGCAAGGCCAGAGAATGGGTGCCAGGTGTTGGCGACCCTGCACGCGTGGCCCAGGGGATATGCGCTTTCTGCCTTTGTCATTTGTTCTACCGCGACCCATCGCGGAGGTAGTCGGAAGTTGTCGGGATGGTGACGGGATCGATGTAGCGGCTGGTGATTCCCCTGCGTTCCGGACGACCGGTCTCTCCTCCCGAACTGGGATGAGGGTCCGGGACACACGCGTTCCTGCCTCACTCAGGAGCTTGCCTCGGGCGCATGAGGAAGTTGCCTGGGCACATGTGGGAAGTTGCCTCGGGCGAATGTAGGAAATCGTCTCCGAGCGCGCGGGAAATCGTCGCCCTTCCCCCGAGAGTGGTTCGCGGAGCCTCATGCGTGGCCGCCCGACTTGCCGTGTTCGGGGTGAACAGGCGGGCTTCACTCAGTCGGTGTGCGGCTCGAATTGGCTCGGCGTGCTTTCCTCATCACAATCGGCAGCCATTCGTCAGGCGTTTATCAAACTACCGAATGTCAAGCTCCTTCGGTCCGAGCGGCACCCCGGCGTTTTGGCAATCGTCAATCGGGACGCTTCTGGCATGGTTCATGGCGTTTGGAAAACGGTGTGCTAATCCAAGTGGGACGCATCGCTAGGCCTGAACACACCCATACTAGGAGTCTCTTTGTAGCGGAACGTCGGGCATGTTGGCGCCACGCAGCACTTCCTTTTGGACATTCGTAGGAATCAACGAAAACGAAACTGACCGCCGCGGTGTTCGCGGCCATTCCGCCCTGCCGTGTTTCAACCGGTGCGGGCAAAGCACTCGGCTGGCGGGCCGGGCGGGCCAGTTGGCGGGCTAGTGTGCGTGGCGATGTGTTCGGCTGAGCGATATCAGCGCAGCGGCGCGCTCGGGATTCAAGATCGCGCGAGCCCGCCGCACGTTCCTTTTACTAGCGGGACTCGGCACGGCACGGAATCCGCACGACGCGACCGCGTAGTACGGGTGTCGCGGCCACGGGACGACGCTTGCGGAGATACGCACCGGGGTTCAGGAAGGTTGGCGTCGCGTCGGATGCGTCCGATCAGCCGTGTTCTGGTTGACAAGTAGAAGGGGACATACGGTTCGAACGCACCGGGTTCAGTGCGACCGTGTAGGCACGCATCCAAGAATCTGGCCGCCCGTTCCGCGACGAGGGAAGGTGGGTACGCACCGGGCAACCGTGCGGACTGCGTCGCTGCAATGGTCATTGGTTGATCGACCTCGCCAGACGGATCCCCGTGTCGGACCACGGTCGATTTGAGCTGTATGCGCTTGTGTTGCTTCTGCTAGCAGAACGGATGTGGCTGGGCACAAAACGGTAGCTGCCCCCACGTACGACAACTCTCCCTCCTCCCCTTTCCTGAGCCAAGCGCGGCCATCGCTCGGCGCACCTTCGTAGTCGTCGTGCCAGGAGTCCACCGTCCACTCGGAGAGGTTGCCCGCCATGTCGTGCAGTCCCCAGGCGTTAGCTAGGAATGATCCGACCGGTGCGAGCTCCGGGTAGCCGTCCCCGCAGCCGAACGCCTCGGAGCAGTTGGCGTTTGTGGGGTGGATGCCGTTGCCCCAGGGGTATTTGGTCTTGGAGCCCGCGCGGGCCGCGTACTCCCATTCCCCCTCTGACGGCAACCGGTAGTTCTTGCCCGTTTCGGCCCGCAGCCAGTTCAGGTAGACCAGCACCCGGTCGTAGGTCATCTCCACGGGAAGCTGTCCCGGATCCTGCCGCTCGCACGGCCCGGTCTCTGCGCAGGCGTTCCAGTCGTCCGCCGTGATCTCGTACTTCGAGAGGGCGAACGGTCGGGCGAACGTCACGGCATGCACCGGGTACTCCGAGTCCAGGCAGTCGTCGTCGGCCGACAGGCATCCCATCTCGAAGCTGCCCGCCGGGATGACGACCATCTCCGGGCCGAAGCCGCCGCCCGCGAGGCGGTCCTGGAACGACTCGGCGACCGCGCCGCGGGTCGCGGTCGACAGGTTCGTCAGGTGCCCCGTGGGACTCGCCAGCAGGCTCATCGCGATGAGCGGCTGCTTCGATTCCACGACCAGCTGCCACTTCCCCGCGCCGTCGCCCAGCGAGCCCTCCGCCCCGGCGAAGCCCGACTCCAGCTCGGCGGCGGTGTAGGTCCGGGCCGCGCCGGCGGGAACCGAAAACGTTGCGCCGCCGCCCGGCGACTCGCCGCGGTCGTCGATGCCCGTCACCCTCACCTCGGCGTCCTCGTCGCCCGTGTTCACCAGCCGCAGCCGGCTGGCCTGGTCCATGTTGCTGCCGGGATTGAACACCGCGATGCGGTGGTGCCTACCCGCCGCCGGCGCGACGTCGTGCATCGCGGTCAGGAAGCCGTCGGTGGTGCGGATGTAGGCCAGCACCTCGATGTCGAGGTCGCTCGACAGTGTCAGCCGCCAGTCGCCCTGGCCGGTGCCGGTGCCCCGGGCCAGGCCCTTGTCGGGGTTGCCCGCTTCGAGGTCGCCGGAGTTGAAGTGGCGGGTCTGGTTGGCGTCCAGGGACAGGGTGACGGGGCCGTAGGCCGTGCCGCCGTCGTCCACCGCGTCGATGCGGACCTCGCCCTCCCTGTCCTCGTGGTTGACGACCCGCACGAAGCCCTGGCGCACGGCGTCGGACGACGAGGGCACGAACGGCACGGCGTGCTCGGCCGCCCCGGCAAGGGCCGCGCCCAGCGGGATGCAGGCGGCGACCGCCGAACGTATCGCTTTCATCGTTCGCTCCTCTCTTCGGAAGTTGCCGGCTGGGTCATTCGACCGCGCCAGTGAGGCACGGCGACCACAAAGACAATGAACAATACGCGTGCATTGCAAATGATGTAACTACTCGGAAGGGTAGCGACTCGGAAACGGACTCTGGCGGGCCGTTTGGTCGAGCATGTGCCCGAACCGTTCGAGATGGCCTGGTTGCGCCGACACCGGCCGGCATGCCTCTGGAGGCGCGCCGAAGCACGCGCGGCGACTTGGAAATCGATTTGAACCTCGCCAGTGCGGTCCCGTGATTGATAGCTCGCACAAGCCCCGCCGCAATGGCTTGGCGCGTGCAACACCGGATCGGGATGTTTCTCATATCAGCCGCGCGGATAAAGGGCCCATGCCATCGCTGCGAGTCGTTGTGTCGCGTCGCGCCTTTTCTCGGAAAAAGACGACCTCCTCAGGGAGACGCACACTAGACTTCCAACAAACACAGTAGACCAGACTTGGGCGTTGCGAATGCCGTAGCTACCCGAAAGAGTAGTGTGCAGGCGGCACGCATGGGTTGGTGGAGCGCTTTCTTCATCTCGTCCGCCGAAAATATGGCGTTCGTCGTTGCGCTACGAGTCCGGAATCGGAATCGAAGTCCGTGCCGTTTGTTGTCCGAGAAAATCAACACATCGCTTGTAGGGGTTTTTCATCGTAATTCCAAGTTCGCTTGTGTAGCGTCGGGTGTCGCGCCGGTTCTCAGCATTCTGTTGAAACGCGGTGCATGTACTTTTCAATTCGGAGGAGCTATGAAAAGAACGATTGCGCTTGCATCGCTAATGATCGGGATGGCCGCGTTGGGCAACCCGGCAGTCGAAGGAAATGTCCGGCGGGTCGTGGTGAAAGAGGAACCACCGGCATTCGACTATTGGGACCTGACGGAGGCCCAACGTGCATCCTACGCCGTCCATGTCGCCTCGCCCTCGGACCCGTTCGGCGGTCAGGACACGGTGACGGTCGATTTCGAGATCCGCCTTGATGCGTCACGGTCTGGAGACGGTCGGAAGGATCGCAGACGCAAGGTGGAAACCAGCGACTACAGCAACAAGTCCTCAAGCGACGATAGTGGCCAAATAGTGGGTACTTTGTCGTGCACCTACTCGGCCGGGATCCCCCATGTGTCCTACGGCTACATCCAAGTCGTGGAAGCGGACGCCTCGGGATCGTGCCAGTACACACCACTCGGTGGTGCGCAGCCTGAGTGGATTCGGTGGGACATGGTACTGCTGTTGCAGGTACAGCCTGGCAACGGCTGGGCGGGGCAGGAAACCTACAGCCAGACGGGACTCAATCCCTCATGGTCCGCCAGCGAAACGACCGTGGAGGGAATCCATTGTTTGAACGAGCTGTATACGAACACGGTGCCGGTCTTCGTCGCTGTCCCGGACGGGTTCACTGTCTCGAACAATCCCATCGCCGTTTCCCTCGCATGGGCATGGATTGTCGGCTGTCCCTCGAATCCGTTCTATTGATCGGATTCGCGAAGGGGACGGTGCTCGCCCCGTCGCCTCCGAGAGCTTGAGCGGAACGGGGCAAGCCCGTCCCCTACGGTGCTGGTGGCAGTTGGCCCTTTTTGCGGGCGACGCGTTCGCTAACGCAGCGGCGGCACTCGCCAGCGACGCCAGTACGGCCTTGGCAGTACAGGACAATTACGGGGCTGATTCAGCCCCTTGCCCGGTAGAGTAGGTGCCTGACAAGCTGTCGACCGGCAAGGCGGTCGACAGCTTTGCAGGACAAACCGGTGGTGGCGTTAGCCGTCTTCTGCTGGGGCTTCGGCGTCGGCAGCTTCGGCTTCGCCTTCGCCCTCGCCGCCCTCGGCTTCACCTTCGACGGCCTCGCCTTCGGCAGCTTCTCCCTCTGCGGCCTCTGCGGCTTCTCCCTCGGCAGCCTCTTCGCCTCCGGCTTCCGCGGCTTCGGTGAGCTCGGCGGCAGGGACCGTCGGCGCCTCTTCTATGTCGGTCGCGGGTACCGTCCCGGCAGCCTCGACCTCCTCCATCGGCGCCTCTTCCGCTGCTTGTTCGCAGCCAGCCAACCATACGACCAAGAACCCGGCGAGAACCGCGCCCCCTACACGAGAGAGTGTGCCGTCGATCATGTGTGAAAGCGTCATAATTGCTCCTCCCAAATCAAACTGGCCATACGCTCGGTTCGCGTCGACGCGCCGTGAAAGACACCCCGACGGCCTTGCTATGGTCGCAAGGGTGAGCATATAACAGATCGAGGGCCGCTGTGGAAGCATCTCGGCTCGCCGCAGCACGTCCGAAACGACTAGGGGGAGGACACGGTGTCCGGTGTTTATTCCATG
>VXYL01000086.1 GCA_009846005.1 Gammaproteobacteria bacterium
GACGGCTACATCTCGCACCAGGAGTTCGACGTTGACGGCGACGGCTACACGGATTTGAACCCGTTTGCTGCCGGTCTCGTCCCGGGAGGATCAGCGGGTCTCGACGCGGGGCCGTTCCCCGGCGCTTGCCGAATCGGCACGACCACGGTGTTCGGGTGTTCTCCCGACCTGCTCCGCCTGCAGACCTCGGGTACGGCCCGACTCCGGGGCGATCAGGTGCTGGTCGATGCGGAGGATGTCATTCGCCACGAGATGACCACGCTGTACTTCGACGCGATCCTGGTGACCGGAGGCTGGGAGTGGCGCAACCAATTGTTCTACGAGACCTACGACCATGTCAGCGAGGTCACCTACGGGTTCTCGGACCTGCACGACGCGGCGGCGATCGAGAACAAGCTGGTGCTGGCCAATGTGTTTCACCGTGGGCGGGCGAATGTCGCCTTGCAGGTGTCGCCGTCGTTCCGACGCACTGACTTCCAGTACGGGAACGACTACACCAACGAGTACTTCGATCGCCGGGACCTGACGCGCGCCGCGAGCAGCTTGGACCGACGGCTGCTCGCGACGCGGATCGATGACGACTATACGGAGTACCACATCGGGCGATACGTCGATCTTGGCGTTGCCGCGCTGGCCGATGTGGATTGGAGAAACCTGAACCTGATGGCCGGCGCTCGCTACGACCACATGGACCTCCGCAGCCGTCAGCCGGTGGACAAGCTCCTGTTGCCGAGCGCGCGCCACTTCTGTCCGGATTCGTCATGCGTCGATGGACAGGCGGAGGACGAGACCGGCGGCTTGTCCTGGACCATGAGCTTGAGCTACGCGACACCGTTTGGCGTCGTTCCCTACGTCACCGTATCGCGGCAATCGACGGTGATCGCCGGACAAGGCGCCGAGATCACGGTGGCCAATATCGCCGCCGGTCGGGCATTCGACGAGTCGAGCCTCCGCGAGGCGGGGGTCAAGGGCAGCCTCCTGGACGGCGCCCTGTACTTCGCAGTGGCCCTCTACGAGCAGCAACGCACCGACTATTCCGCCCAGAATGTCGTCACCAACCAGGCGACCCGGACCACGGGGCTGGAGGCGGAGGCGCGCTGGCTTGCCAACGAGCGTCTGCTCATGACGTTCGCGCACTCGACGATCGAGGTGGTCAACCTGAACACCTTGCGCGCCGGCGGGCGATTCAGCTTCATCGGGGCGGCGGACGTTCCGGGGATCGATCCGGCCGCGCTCTACGGCGGTGCGTTGGCAGGAGTCGTGATACGGGAAGGTGCAGCGGGAGCACGCCGTGCCGGAATCCCCGAACGCATTACCTCCGTCACGGGCACCTACGAACTCGGATACGACCTCGCGGCAAGTGCCAGCGTGGTTGATGTTGCCGGGACCACATCGGGTTTCTCGGGTTCGGTCAAGCTTCCTTCCTATACGGTCCTAAACGCGGGCGTCGTGATCGACAAGAGCCGCTGGCGGGTCGCCGCCACGGCGAAGAACCTCACCGACGAACCCTACTTCCGCGCCAACTTTCCCAACCTGTTCGGTAGCGTCGTCGTACTTCCGGAGTTGCCACGCCACTATGCCCTGCGAATCCAATACATGTGGTGACGCGACTGGGAATCGCCAACGCCACGAAGGTTGTCGAGCGCGGGCGAATAGGCCATCCTCGGGCGCTTGCCCACAAAGGACCAAGCCGATGACCCGTCGAAACTCCCTTCCCGGTGCGGTGGCCGCGTTGCTGCTCGCGGTCAACGCGGCCATCGCGGAGGACGAAGCGCCCGCGCCCGAGACGGCGCCTGCGGCATCGGTGTCGGATCTCGCCTGGATGACGGGAACCTGGTCAGGTCCGGTCCCGGGCGGCGAAGTTCTAGAGGAAAACTGGACGGTGCCCAAGGCCGGCTCGATTCAGTCCCTGGTGCGGAGCACCGGGTCGAACGGCACCAGCATGGTCGAACTCATCGTGATCGAGGAGGAGGAAGGCACGCTCCGGCTACGCCTGCAGCAGTGGAACCCGGGCATGAAGCCGCGCACCGAAGGGCCATCGGTGATGACCCTTGCCGAGTTGGGCGAAAACACCGTTGCGTTCCAAGCCGAGGAAGGGGCCATGTTCGACAAGCTGCGCTACACCCGTGACGGCGACAGCTTCACCATCAGCATCACCTTCCCGAACGGAAGTCAGTTCGACATCCCGCTCAAAGCCGCGAACTAGCCATCGGACTTTTCGGCGTTAGCCGAAAGGTCGGCAGGCAGCTAGGGCGGCTTGGGCTGAGGCAAAAGGCGCTGCCGCCAGGCAACGGCCCTTGTGGCGCTAGCCGGGGCACGGGTCAGTAGGAGTAGACGTACCGCAACGGATGGCCACGTACCTTGACGGGCTTGCCGTCGAGGAAGGCGGGGCGGAAGCGCGCGCGTTTGGCGGCCTTGCGGACCTTGAACTCCATGATGTTCCTCGGCGCCACTTCCAGTGACTTGCTGCCGATGACGTGACCGCGGTGCGTCACGGTCAGTGCCAAGTGAACGATGCCGTCGCGGTGCATGCCGACGCGCCGCAACCGGTAGCCCGGGTCGGATGGCAAAGGCAGGAACAGCGGCGTGGGTTCGCCGAAGAGTTCGGCTCGACGCTCCGGGTCGGACGCGAGCAACTCCCAGATGCGCCGGTAGTGGCGCACGGCGACGGGATAGTCGCCGAACATGAGATGCCAGTCGGCGTAGTCCAAGAGAGCAGTCGCCAGTTCGGCGTCGGTCGCGAACGGGTTGGACTCCTGGATATCGACAACCTCGCGCAATGCGTTGCGCGCCTCCCGGAACGACGAGACGTTCTGGCGGTAGCGATGTGGAAGAAGCCCCGGCGGCGTCGCCAGGAAGCGGCCGCGGCCGATGGTGCGGCGACCGAAAACACGGTGTCGGAACAACTGCGCGTGTTCCCGAAGCATGCGCAAGTGCAATGGGTCTCCGGGCGGCAGATGCTCCCGGCTGATGTCCAAGAGTTGCTCGAATAGCACATGCGCCGAGAGGTACTTGTAGTGATGGCGGTACCAGTGGATCAACCGGTACGTACCGATCATGTGCCCGGGGTCGTCGGCGCCGTACATGCGGCGACTGATGTCGAATGCGAACTCCTGGCGGTCGTTCGCCGTTACGTCGTCGCCTAGCGCGGAGAAAGCGTCCGCCTCGCGATACAGGATCGGCAACTGGTCCGTGCCTTGGATGCCCGTGGCCAGCCGCGTGATGTGCCTAGCGCGGTCGTAAGCCTCGATCGCCCCGAGTGGATCCCGCATGCCCATGCGGGCGTCGCCGAGCAGCATGAAGGGTTTTGCGAGGGAGAGGTCGTAGCCGTCGCGGTCCTGGGTTTCGAGCCATTGCTCGGCTTGCATCGCCGCGTCCTCGAACTCGCCGATGTCGAGTTGCGACTCGAGGGCGGCAACCAGTTCGTCGGCGTCCAATTGGAGCGCGCCGAGGGATTCCTCGGTATGGCCAGCGTCCGGGACAAGGCATGCCAGGCAGAGACCGAACAGTGGACCAGCGATCACCTGCGCGCGTCGGTTCACCTTGGTCCGGACACTAGGGCGATAGCTGCACCGCGTCGATCAAGCCCTCGTTCAAGGATCCGCTGCGGAACCCACCGAGGTCCACGGCGACAAACCGGTAGCCCGCCGCCTTGACGCGGTCCTGGATCGCTTCGCGCAACTCCAGGGCACGTGGCAGTTCCTCGGCGACGATTTCGATCCGCGCGACATCCTCGTGGTGGCGAACGCGGAACTGGGAGAACCCAAGCTCTGCAAGGGCGTCTTCGGCGGCTTCCACCTGGGCGAGGCGCGCCTCCGTGATGTGCGAGCCGTAGGGGAACCGGCTCGACAGGCAGGCCGCCTGGGGCTTCCGTGCGTTTTCCATACCCAATG
This sequence comes from Gammaproteobacteria bacterium, assembly GCA_009846005.1. GTDB lineage: Bacteria > Pseudomonadota > Gammaproteobacteria > Pseudomonadales > Azotimanducaceae > VXYL01. The sequence continues at coordinate 3,894 of VXYL01000086.1, forward strand.
CGGTGGCCAGCGCGCGGATATCCCTCTTGGCGAAACCCGCGTCCACCAAGGGTGAGGCGACTTCGTAGTTGCGCGCGGCGATCAGTCCTGGGCGGTGATCACCTAGGTCGTCGGTGTTGGTGCCGTTCAGGACGTGATCGTATCCCTCGTCGGCGGCGATCTGCTCCAGGGCCTCGTACAGCGAAGTCTTGCAATGGAAACATCGGTTTACAGGGTTCGCCCGGTACTCCGGTTTCATCACCTCGTCCGTGACGATGATCCGGTGGCGCATGCCCCACTTGTCGGCGAGTTCGCCGGCAAGCTTCAGATCGCTGCGCTTCAAGCTCTTCGAACCCGAAGTAACGGCAAGCGCGTCATCGCCGAGCGTTTCCGCGGCCACATAGGCGACGAGGGAACTGTCCACGCCCCCGGAGAACGCGACGATGACCCGGCCGAGATCCTCGATGTTCGACTTCAGCGTTGCGTACTTGGCGGCGAGTTCTGCGTCCATGGCCGTCATAGCCGGTTGATCATGTTGGCAAGATAGCCCGCGCCGAAGCCGTTGTCGATATTGACCACCGAGACCCCGGAGGCGCAGCTATTGAGCATTCCCAAGAGCGCGGCGACGCCATTGAACGAGGCGCCGTAGCCGACGCTGGTGGGTACCGCGATCACGGGCTTGTCGATCAACCCGCCGACCACGCTCGGCAGCGCGCCTTCCATGCCGGCCACGACCACGACGACCTTCGCGCTTCGGATCTCATCGACCCGGGCTAGCAGACGATGCACGCCCGCGACACCGACGTCGCTGACGCGCAGAACGGGACTGTCGTAGAACTCGGCGGTCAACGCCGCTTCTTCGGCAACGGCGAGGTCGGACGTACCGGCCGTGACCACGGCGACCCGTGTTGCCGCCAGATCCGGGTCTTGCTGCTTGAATGTCACCAACCGCGCCTCGGGGTGGTGCACGGTGCCGGGAACGGCCTCGATGGCGGCTTCGGCGGCCGCTTCGCTGACCCGCGTCGCAAGCGCGTTGTGGCCGCGGTCGGCGACCGCCTTGAAGGTGGCGGCAACCTGAGCGGGAGTCTTGTGTTCGCCGTAGATCACTTCAGGCGAACCGGTGCGCCGTGCCCGGTCGTGGTCGATGGTGCTGTGGCCGAGGTTCTCGAAGTAGGCGCTGTTGAGGGCCGTCGCCGCCTCGGCGCGATCCAGGTCTCCTGCGGCGAAGCGCTGCAGGATGTCGTCGACGGCGCTCATTTGATCGCCGCGTCGACTTCACGCGACAGCGCGGCCTTGGTGGTGAGGTAGTCGCTGCCCAGCCGTTCGGCGATCGCCGCGATGTCGTCGTGTTCTACTTTCCAGCGCCGCGAACCACTCGGCAGCGTGACGATCTTCACGCCAACGTCCCCAAGCGAGGTGGCGAGTGTTCGTTCCTCGCGTGGCAGCATGCGTTTCGTTACCTGCCGCAGCCGGGCTCCGATGGTGGTGGAGCCCGCGAACAACGCTTCGAGCACCGCATCGAGCCGTGACTCGTCGACGAGCAGCGACAGCTTGGTGCCCGGTCGGGACTTCTTCATGACGATCGGCGTCAGAAAGACGTCCTTCGCCCCCTTGGCGAACAGGTTTTCGGTGAGCGGGCCGAAAGCCTCGGGCGTCATGTCGTCGATGTTGCACTCGACCTCGAGATTGGTTTCGGTCTCGAGGGCCAGTTCGGGGTCGGCATCTCGGGCTTCGCCCAGTGTCATTCGCATGGCGTTGGGTACGGCGAAGTCCTTTTGTCCGATGCCGTAGCCGATTGCCGACGCGGTGAGATCCTGCGGCGCGACGAAGCGATCGACGACCGTGCTGAGGATCGCCGCACCGGTTGGCGTCGTCGCCTCGCCGTCCACGCCGCCGTAGCGCAATGGTGCGTGTTTGAGGATTTCGGCCGTGGCGGGTGCCGGTACGGGCATCAAGCCGTGCTCGCAACGCACCAACCCGCCACCGACCTCGATTGGCGAACAGTAGGCGACGTCGATGTCCAGGTAGTCGATCCCGATGGCCGCCCCGGCTACGTCAACGATGGAGTCCGTCGCACCGACCTCGTGGAAGTGGATGGCCTCGACCGTAGTGCCGTGGATCTTCGCCTCCGCTACCGCAATCGTCGTGAACATCGACACGGCGAGTTCTTCGACCCGGGGCGGGTAGCCGGCGCGCTGCAGAATGCCCTTGATCGTCGACAGGTGCCGGTGGGGCCTGTCGATTCCCTCGACGAGTCGGACGGTCGCCCGCGTGCCCGTGATGCCCATCTTCTTGCCCGGTTCAATGACGAGGTCGAACTCGTCGGCCAGTTCGAGCCGGTTCAGTTCGCGGACAAGGTGCTCGGCGGGAACCCCGACGTCGACCAGGGCACCCAAGTGCATGTCGCCGGCAATGCCGGCGAAGCACTCGTAGAACAGCGCCCGTTGAGTCACGGGTCAACCCGGCGATGTCGAACGCGGTACGTCAGGCGAGCAGCCGGTGCGTCGGTCCGCACAGCTTGTCGATGGCGAGGCCGTGGGTGCAGGCCTTCGCGCAGGGCTCGCCGCTGCAGGACAGGCATGCGGCGGCGTTGGTATCGAGCAGGGCGTACTCGTCCCGGGCCATGGCCGTTTCGCCGTAGTCCACGGCATACATGCGGGTCCGCAATACCTCGGCGATGGGTACGCCGTAGGGACACGAGCCCTCGCAGTCGTTGCAGACGTTGACGCAGTAGCTGGAACCCGTGACCTGCGCGTAGCGCTGCAGCAGGTCCATATCGCCGACGGCGAGTTCGTCGTAGCCGGATGCCCCGAGGTATTCGTCGATCTTCTCGGCGGTGTTCATGGTGATGACGGCGGCATCGACGTGTGGATTGGTGAGTACCCAGCGCAACGCCGCCTGGGAGAAGGTGGCACCGCCGGTCTCGAACGGGCGCATGTCGTTCAGGCGGGCGCCGTGCTGGGTCTTCATGACTGTGACGCCGACGTCCTTCTGCTTGGCCTTGGCGAGCGCCCGGGGTAGATCCTGCTGGGTGGCGATCCAATCGAGGGAACGGGTGACCCGTTCGTAGAACTTGGGATCCTGGCCGAAGTTGTGGGCGACCAGGAGGACATCGACCAGGTCGTTGTCGAGCGCGTAGTCGAGGCAGTCGATCAGGTAGCCGCCGTGGCCCGACATGCCGGCGAAGAGGATCTTGCCCTGTTCCTTGGCCTTGGTGATGAACTCGTGCCAATCGGGGTTCCTCATGACGTCGACGTCGTTGACCGCGTGATTCATGAAGATGTCCACGTGGTCCATCTGCAGTCGTTTCAAGGACGCTTCAAGCCGTGACATCAACTCGTCCGCGCCCGTATTGGGCTTGGTCATGACCTTGGACGTGATGACCACCTGGTCCCGCTTGCCCTTCAGGGCACGTCCCAGCGCGACCTCCGACTGGCTGCGGGCGTAGCTCTCCGCGGTGTCGAAGTAGTTAATGCCCCGGTCCATGGCCAGGTGGACCAGCCCTTCCTGGCCCGGTCGCAGATTGGACGCGCCGAACGAGATGTCCGAGATCTCGTAGCCGGTACGGCCAAGCTTGTTGTAGCGCTTCACTTCGCCGGGACTCACCACGTCGCTGCCGATGGCTGGCGTGGCGAAGGGTAGGGCGGACGCAGCGGCGCCCCAGCGCAGCACGTCTCGGCGGTTGGCCGCGAGGCCGTTGGGACGATTCGTCTCAGTGGACATGGGAACCCCCTCTCTTTGGGCTATGCGGCAGTTTACGCCCGTCCGCGTGACATCGCTATGGCGCTTGGGCTTAAGCGGCCGTCAGGCGCGCTCGGAAGTACTCGACGACGACTTCATCGAGATAGGCGTTTAGACGCCAGTCCTCGACAAAGCCGCAATGACCACCGTGGTCGAACACCTGGAGGTCGACGCGGTCGTTGCGGGTGACGTCGTTGTAGGAGTCGCCGGGAATCATCATGTCGTCCCTAGCGGCGACGATTCGCGTGTCGATCCGTACCCGGGCGAGGGCCTCGCCGCGCAGGTCGTAGCGCGCGTAGTAGTCCGCCGAGTCGCGATACGGCAGATAACGTCCGATGAGGAAGTCGGTGATGCCGGCGACCGTGGACAGGCGCAATGCGGCGTCCAATTCGCCGTAGTCGTCGGGGAACGCGGCCTGCTTTTCCTTGAGCGCCCTGTGCCATTTCGTCACGAACCACTTCCGGTAGATCATCCAACCCGCGTCGATGGCGCGAACGGTCCGAGCCGGGTCGATGACCGGCGACACCGCCAGGCAGGCCTTTAAGCCCGAATCGGTTTGAGGGTCACTGGCGAGGCGTAGCGCGAAGTTGCCGCCGAGGCTGAATCCGATGACACCGGCGGCGCACCCCTTGGCGAGTGCATTGCAGGCATCGACCACCTCGCCGAGGCGGGCCGAGTTGAACATCTCGCGATTTATGGCGGCGGTGCCGCCATGGTCGCGCAGCAGCAGGCTGGCGACTCGGTAGCCTTGGGCGTGAAGCACGTTGGCGGTCCGCTCCACGTACCAGGATCGGCTGTCGCCCAGCCAGCCGTGCAGGATGATGACCAGCGGAGCGCCGGTTCGTCCGGGCGTCATCCTCGCCTCGAGCCGAACACCGTCGCGGCAGTTGAGGATGACGTCTTCCGAGCAGACGCCCGTGCCGTGGCGTCGGCTCGGCCTAGCGGGTACTCGCGCGAGGAGCGTTTGGAGGTGGGGCGAGGTGAGGCCGAGGGGCGGCTGGAATTTCGGCATGGGTCCATTATCGCAACTCCGCGTGGCGATCCCACCCGGTGGCCGTCATCGGCGCGCGCGAACGATGTCCGGGCACGATATCCGGTCAGGTTCCAATTCCCGGCGGCTCTTGGTAAGTTGGCGCGCTTGCGTTTCGCGACGTTGAGCGAATTCGAGCTAGCTGCAAGGGGAAATCATGTCTGACTACGAAACCCTGGTCATCGACCGGGTGGGTACCGACGGGCGCGTCGGGCGCATCGGCCTGAACCGGCCGGAGAAGCTGAACGCGTTGTCCCAGGAACTCCTCTACGAACTGAACGACGCCCTGCATGCCATGGAAGCGGACGACTCCATCCGCTCGATCATCGTACGCGGCGAAGGCCGGGCGTTCAGCGCCGGCTACGACCTGACGCCGTCTGGAGGGCGGGGCGCCGATGCCGTCGTGCGCCGCCACAAGCAGTTCGACGACAAGGGTCGGCGGCTGCTGATGGGGATCCGCACGGGCATGCAGCAGATCACCGACATCCATCTGTATTTCTGGAACATGGCCAAGATCACCATCGCCCAGGTTCACGGCTATGCCGTCGCCGGCGGCTGCGAACTCGCCATGATGGCCGACCTCGTGGTCGCAGCGGACGACGCGCAACTCGGCCATCCGGGCCTGCGCGGCCTCGGCACGTCACGCACGGGCGTCATCTGGCCCTTGGTCATCGGCATGCGCAAGGCCAAGGAGCTCTACTACACCGGCGAGAACGTCACCGGCGAGGAGGCGGAGGAGATCGGCATGATCAACTACTCCTGGCCGAAGGACGAACTGGACGACCGGACGATCGCCTTCGCCGACCGCATCGCGGTCATGAGCGCCGACCACCTCGCGATACTCAAGCTCAACATGAACCGGTTCTACGAGAACATGGGCATCTACTCCTCGGTGCGCAGCAGCACGGACATGGATGCCGCTGGCCAGTTCACGGGCTTCTCCTACGACTGGCAGGACAAGATGCGCGAAGTCGGTATGCGCGACGCCGTCCGCTGGCGCGACGGGCTGTTCCGCGACAACGATTGGTATAAGCACAAAGGGCCCAAGCCCGACTCGGAGGACTAGCAATCGACATTCAAGCGCGGATCGACACCACCAAGGGTTCGATCCACCTGCACCTGTTCGCCGGCGAAGCACCCGTCACCGTTGCCAACTTCGTGAACCTTGCGAACCGGCGGTACTACGACGGTCTGACCTTCCACCGGGTGATCGCGAACTTCATGATCCAGGGCGGCTGCCCGGAGGGATCGGGACGCGGCGGGCCCGGCTACCGCTTCGAGGACGAATTCGATCCGTCCCGGCGCCATGATCGACCAGGTCCGCTTTCCATGGCCAATTCCGGCCCAGGGACCAACGGATCGCAGTTCTTCATCACCCATGTGCCGACGCCTTGGCTCGACGACGCACATTCGGTGTTCGGTGAAGTAGCTGGAGATGCGGACCAGGCGGTCGTGGATGCCGTCGAACAGTGGGATCGCATTGAGCGCATCGAGGTGACCGGCGATGTCGACGATCTACTTGCGGCCCAAGCGGACCGGGTGCGCCAGTGGAACGCCAGGCTTGGCCCGGCCTAGTAGACGAACACAAGGGGAGACAGCATGTTCGGATCGCAGTTCTACAACCAACTGACGTCGTGGGAGGAGATCAAGAGTGTCCTCGACGTGATGGAAGCGGGACGCTGGAGTAGCGTCTACACCTACGATCACTTCGTACCGCCCTGGACGCGAACGGCGGACGTGGCAGAAAGCGATCTCCACCCCACCATGGAGGGCTGGTCCCTGCTGGCTGGCATGGCCGCGGTCACCAGTCGCCTGGAGCTGGGCGTCCTGGTGTCGGGCAATACCTATCGCAACCCTGCGCTGATGGCGAAGATGGCGGCCACCATCGACGAGATATCCGGTGGTCGGGTGATTCTCGGAATCGGCGCCGGCTGGAACATTCGCGAGCACCAGGCCTACGGCTGGCACTTCCCCTCGATGAAGGAGCGCCAGGACCGGCTGGAAGAAGCCTGCGAGCTGATCCACAAACTCCTGACCGCCGAGCGGTTCGTCGACTTCGAGGGCAAGTACTATACACTGAAGCAGGCACCGTTCGCGCCCAAGGGGGTCAAGCGGAAGATCCCCGTCATGGTCGGCGGAACCGGGCCCAAGCGCACGCTTAGGACGCTGGCCATGTACGGCGACATCATGAACGCGATCTGCGGGCCGGAGGACCTGAAACGCCATTGGAGCATCCTCGAATCCCACTGCGAAGCCGTCGGTCGTGACCCCTCCGAAATCAAACGCTCGGTGCACGTCCCGATGCGAATAATCCGGAACGATCAGGAAGCCGAGCGCGCTCGCCGGGGCAACACCTGGACGATGGTCGGCTCGCCCCAGTACGTGATCGACCGCTGCGCGGCGTTCATCGAGGCGGGCGTCGACGAATTCTGCCTGCAGTCGATTCCTCAGAAACCCGAGGTCTACGCGGAACTGAACGAGGAGATCTTCTCCGCGTTCGATTGATTTGTACCGGGGACGGGCGACGGCGCGCCCTGGGGGCGAGCGTCGCCCCTACGATCGAATAACGGCCTCCTGGTCTCGCGGCACGTAGAAATACGACCCCGGTCGGAAGTCGTAGCCTAGATCCCCGAGCAAACGGCGTTGACGGGGCGTCGCGCGTTGGGCGATATCGGGAATCGCGCCGAAGTCGTAGCAACGCACCCAGAGCTGGCAATAGTTGTAGAGCAGGACTTTGCGCGCGTTGCCCGATTCGTTCCGGGATGGCCCGTGCCAGAGCGCGTGCGGAAACAGGTAGACGTCGCCCGCCTTGCCCGTGAGCTGGGCGGCGCCGGGCGAGTAGGGCGTCATCGTACGGTCGCCTTGGTAGGGGATCTGGCGCAGGTGGCTGCCGGGGAATACGGTGAGATTGCCGCAGTTTCCGGTCGGGACGTCGGTCAAGAGGTACATGGCCTTCAGCGCGATGGGCGGGCTTGACTCGGACACCCTTGTTAGACGAAGCGACTCCCCGCCGTCGGTGTGGGTATATCCCGGAAACTTGGGATCCGCCGGTCGGACAACCGCCTGCGTCATGCTGAGCAGGATGTTCGGGCCCATGATGTCGACGATGTAGTCGAACACCGGCGCGGCGTCGACCAGGTCGATGAAGGCCTGGTGGTAGGGCAGCAGGTCGCGCCGGTCCATGAACCCGCCGGGGTCGAGGTCCGTGGCGTGATCCAGCCATGCGTAGTGGCCGATCGGTAGCTCGGGGTCGTGCTTCGGTTCCCAACCCGGGACCGCGCGGATTCGATCGATTTCGTCCGAGAAGAACGACACCTGCTGCTCGTCCAGCACTCCCTCAAGATGCAGGTAGCCGTCGGTCTGCCACTGGCGCCGTTGTTCGGTGCTGAGCGCTTCCATGCCTAAATACCGTAGAGTGCCTTGACGTTGTCGCGGGTGATCCTCTGCCGGTCGGCATCGCCCACGCCTTCGAAGATCTCGTCGAGAACCTGCATCGAGCACGGCCAGGTGGAGTCGACGTGGGGGTAGTCGGATCCCCACATCAGGTTGTCGAGGCCAATGATCTCCCGGGTCAGCACCGCCGGCCGGTCGTCCTCGATGGTCGCGTAGAACTGCCGGCGCCAGACCTCGTGCGGTCGTTCGCCGGTGAAATCGCGGCTCTTGAAGCGGTGCTCGCGCAGCAGTCCCTGGTCTACCCGGTCGAGCCAATGGGCGACCCACCCGGCGTTGAACTCGCCCACGACGAACTTGAGGTTCGGATGCCGTTCGGCAACGCCCCGGCACATCAGGTCGACCAGTGTGCGCTGCACGGTGTTGGGCGTGGAGGCATAGTCGAAGGTTTCGTCCCGGGGCAAGGGACTCTTCTGGCGGTATTGCGCCGGAACGTAGGCGTTGGTGCCGACGTGCATGGACAGCGGGAAATTCGCTTCCTCCGCCGCTGCCCAAACCGGTTCGTAGCACTCGTCCTTGTACGGTACCTCCGGTGGCGCCGTGCAGGGGATGCAGCCTCCCTTGAAGCCTTTCTTGACGACCCTATTGAGTTCCTCGACAGCGGCTTGCGGGTCCTGGATGGGAATCGCCGCCAACCCGAACAGCCGCCCGTTGGACGCGCTCGCGTAGTCGTGCAGCCAGTCGTTGTAGTTCTTCTGGCAGGCGACGAGCAGTTCGGTGTTCTCGAAGCTGAACAGGCCGAAGAAGCCGGGGTAGAGGAATTCCGCCTCGATGCCGTCCTCGTCCTGGTCTTCGTGGCGGTAGGCCCCGTCGCGGATCCCCGCTCTTAAGCCGTCGTAGCCCATGGCCAGGATGCGCTTCGCCTCGGCATCGCGCATATCGTCCACTTCGGGTTTGTGCCCGGTACGGCGCTGCAGTTCGAGGCCGTCGCGCTTGCGCATGCCGGCGAAACCCATGCGGCGACGTACGCCGCGTGGTCCCTTGCTGGGAATGATGATCGAGTCCTGAAGCGTTCCGGCCCCAACGACCCGGGGCGCGTCGTCGCCGAAGCGCTCGGGCAGGCCAATGAACACGTCCTCCGCCTCGACGACGTGTGAATCCGCCGATATTGCTGCCATTTGATTCCCCTCCGTTTTCTGGCCCGATCGGTTGCTGCGGCCCGAGCCGGGTGCATCTGACGACTGTCAACTTTCGCCCAACCGTGCCCGTTGGTCAAACACGCCAGACGCGGACAACGGATCGTAGGGGACCGGCTTGTCCCGTCCCGGGGCGGCGAACGCGGGCGACGACAAGCGTCGCCCCTACGGGGTCGTACCCGTGCGTCAACGTTTCGGCACCCCGTAGAGGTACCGCGTATTCACCTCGGTTTCGTTGCCGTCGGGGTCGAGCATGAACAAAGCCCGGCCCTTGCCCCGGCTGCCCATCGGTCCCCGGGTGAAGATATTCGCCTTGGCCGCCCGCTCGGCGACCTCGTCGAACGTGTCCTCGGTGACGGTGAACGAGAAGTGCATCGGCCCGCCACCGCGGTGACGGCCGCCGTGGTCCTTTGTCTGTAGAACGACGTGGCTGCGGTCGCATTGCAGATAGGCCCGTTCGTCGGTTCGCATCACGACCGGGAGCCCGATTAGCTCGTGGTAGAAGCCAACTGCCTTGTCCAAGTCCGCGACGTCTAGAAAGATCTCCTCGAGTCCTATGACGCTCATGGTTGCCCCTCCTCTGGTTTCGGTGACCGCGATTGTGCCGCACGGCGACGCACGGGCGATAATCCGCCCATGCACTTGCTCGACGACAACCAGATGGCGCACTTCCTGCGCGACGGTTTCGTGGTGCTCGAACCGGACGGGTTGGGCGACGATTTTCACGCGACGATGTACAACGCCGCCTGCCAGGTTCACGACGAAGCCCGCGCCATCGGCGGCGATTCCAACCATCTACAGACCATTGGCGACAACCTGCGGGCGCGAATTCCCGACCTCGACCGCTTGCTCGTGGACCCGACTGTACATGGCGCACTGACCAGCGTGCTTGGCGAGGACTACATCCTGCATCCACACCACTTCGTCCACGAGTCGAGCGCCGACGACCAGGGCTTCCACCAGGACGGCAACCTGCCGTGGAACGACCGGGCACACTACCGCACCCACCGGCCAAACTGGGCCATGCTCTTCTACTACCCGCAGCGGGTGACCGACGACAACGGCCCCACCGAGGTCCTGCCCGGTACCCAGTACTGGACCACGAACTTCGAGATGCCCGACGGCAAGTGGCACCGCGGCGATGCATTGGACAAGAAGGGCCGGCAGGAAGCACTCCGAAACGGCGACGTCGGTGTACGCGACACCTACATCGACGGGGTCGTGGAGTCCTTGGGAATCAGCGGCCTTGAGCGTCAACGGATTCGGGTGCCGCGCGGCGGCGTGGTCCTCGCTCACTACGATCTGATGCATCGTGGAACGCGGACCGCGCCGACGTTCGGCGGGCGTCGGTTCATGTACAAGTTCTACTACCTGCGAAGCCGGGATCCCGCACGACCTTCCTGGCACAACCGCACCGCAACGCCCCCCCGTACGCCCGAGGATCCGTCCTTGAACGGCGTTGTCGAGCGGATCTGGCATTGGCTTCGCGGCGATGTCGGCTGGCGACCCGCCGTCAAGCTCACGAATCAGGTCGAGCGCATCGCATCTGTCGACGCGGAGGACGAACGCATCCGCCTGGCGTACGAAATCGGCTGGCTCGCGCGGGACGACGCCGGCGTTGCCAAGGAACTCGCGAGGTTGCTGGACGCCGAGGACGAGGCGTTGCGCCGATCGATGGTCTACGCCGCCGGTGTTGCGGGATCGGCCGTCGAAGCCGGTGTGCTCGGTGCCATGGACAGCGACGACCCGCGCATGAGGCGCGTCGCCGCCAGCGCCGCCGGAGAAGCGCGGCTGGCCAGCGCGGTCGCCATCGAGGCGCTGTTTCGACGCTTGGAAGACGACGCCGACGACCTCGTGCGTTCCAATGCCGCCTACGCGCTGGGGAACATCGCCCGCGTATCCGGCGCGGACGTCTTGGCAAAGCGTCTGCTTGCGCGGTTGGATCCCGCCGTCGAGCCGGACAACACCGGCAACGGCGGCATGTCCCGTTCCACGGTTCGCGTCAGCTTGGCCTATGCCTTGTGCAATATGGCGCTCGGCGACAGCGATCTGGCGACTTTGGCTTCGGCCGGCTTGGCCGACCACGACCGCTACGTGCGGGGTTTGGCGGCGGCCATCCTCGAACGACATGCCAGCCTCCGCGCTGAGCCTTGGCTAGGCGCCTTCGTCCAACACCTTGCACAGGCACGGTTCAATGACCGCCCGCCGCGTCCGCTTCCGGGTTAGAGCGGCGTGCTTGCCAGCGTACGCAATCCGCGTGTCAAGGACGTCGTCAAGCTGCGCAGCCGGCGACACCGCGACCGCGAACGTCGATTCGTCGTCGAGGGGACGCGCGAATTGTCATGTGCGGCGGACTCGGGCCTGGCGCTGGCCACACTCTACTACTGCGAGGATTTGCTTACGGACGGCGCGCGAACCGTGGTGGAACGCATCGCGGCGACGGCGGTCGACTGCCAACCGACGAGTCGCCCGGTCTTCGAGAAGATGTCCTACCGACACACGCCGGACGGCGTGCTCGGCGTGGCCCCAATGCCCGACCTCGAACTCGAGCGGCTTCCCGAGACGGACGACGCCCTATGGCTGGTTGCCGTCGGGATCGAGAAACCCGGCAACCTCGGCGCCATGTTGCGCACGGCGGATGCCGCCGGTGTGGCCGGCATGGTCCTCGCCGATCCCACGACGGACGTGTTCAACCCGAATGTCGTTCGGGCGAGCATGGGTACGTTGTTCAGCGTGCCCGTTGCGGCTGCAAGCGCGAGCGATGTCCGGCAGTGGTTTCAGACTCGGCGAATCCGCGTCGTCGCTGGACGACCGGATGCGTCTGTCGCGTACACCGAGGCGGACCTACGGGGCGCAGTGGCGATTGTGGTGGGCAGCGAACACCGGGGCCTCGGTGCCGGATGGTCAGCGCCGGGCGACGAAGCGGTGCGCATACCGCTGTCGGGGCGGGCGGATTCGATCAACACCGCGATGGCGGCGACTGTTTTACTGTTCGAAGCCCGACGGCAGCGGCTCGCGCCGTAGGGGACGGGCTTGTCCCGTCCCGTTGTTGGGGAAGCCGAGGAACCTGACACGTACACGGGCGAGGGTGCGCCGTCGGGCAAGATAGCCTCGCCCCTACGCGGTGGCGTAGGGCTCGTCCATGGGAACGAATTCGGTCTCGAGCAGGGCCGCTTCGGTCCAAGCCCGCATGGCGCGTGTGCCCAACACGGCGTCTCGGTAGCTCCCGGCCTCGTGGTCGAGCGTCACCGCGTACGTCACGAAGCGCGACGCGACCGGGGTGTAGAAGGCGTCGACCGCGCAGAAACCCCCGAATAGGAACGGTCCGCTCGTGCAGAACCGAGCACGCGTGTCGCGCCAGTGCGTACAGAGTTTCTCGATCTCGTCGGCGACTTCGCGCGACATGCCCTTGCCCGGATGAGAACTGCGGATGTTCATGGGCATCGCTGCGCGCAGGTGCGGATAGCCGGCGTGGAAGTCGGCGACCAGGGACCGGGCGTGTGCCCGTGCCCGGGCATCGCTGGGCCATACGCCGGCATCGGGAAACAGCTCGTGCAGACGTTCAAGTATCGCCACGGTGTCGAAGGTGGCGAAGCCAGATCCCGGTTCACCCTCCCAAAGCACCGGCACCAACCCGGTTGGGGAGAGCGCGTCGATATTTCTTGCCCAATCCTCGGAGTCGAACTTGATCGTTCGCTCGGCGAACGGAATACCGAGTTCCGTCATGGTCAGCCACGGTCGCGCGGACCAGGACGAGTAGTTCTTGTTGCCTATGACGAGGGTTAGCGGAGGGACTGTTTGCTTCATACGGGAAACGTTAGCACGGTCCGGTCCGCGTGCCTGTCGGATCCGGACCCGTGCCGCTACACTACGCGCCCCATCATGATGTGGAGTACGAATTCGATGAGGAACGGACTACTGATCGCCGGCGTGTTTCTGCTCGCACCGGTCTTGTCTGTTTTCGCCGGGGAGAAGGCCGGCGTGATGGAGAAGCTGGCGGCGCTCGAGGGCGACTGGATGCTGCTGGACGAAGACGGTCGCGAAACGGAGGTCGTGGGATCCAGCTTCCGGTTGACCGCCGGCGGTTCGGCGGTTGTGGAGACCATGTTTCCGAACAGTTCCGACGGCCACGAAATGGTCAACATGTACCACGCCGACGGCAACCGGGTGTTGATGACGCACTACTGCGCGGCAGGCAACCAGCCGCGTCTTGTGGTCGAAGCGACGGACGACGAGAACCGCCTTGAACTGCGCTTCGAGAGCATTACCAATCTAGCGACGCCCGACTCGACGTACATGAGCGAGGCCGTATACGTCTTCCACGGCGATGATCGTTTGACGACCCGATGGCGAAGCATGTCAGGCGGCGAACTCACCGAGGAGACGACCACGATCGAACTGAAGCGGCGGAAGTAGGCGGGCCACTCGCGCCGAGCCGCTGTGTCGTGCCCGGTCGTACGGGCAGTCGACTCGGGCAAGCGATCGGCGATGCGTCAAGGTCTGTGCGATGCGGCTGGTCGCTTCCCGCGCGCGCTGGTAGTGGTGTGACGGGACCGACCGACCGTAGAATGCGCGGCGAATCCGTGTTCTGCAGTCGGGGGCCCAGCCAATGAGTACCAGTCAACCGCAGCCCGCACACGGGATGATCCGGCCCCTGCGCAGCGTCATCCTGCTGCGGCACGGCCAGCACAACGCCGCCGCGCCCAATCAACTCGGCGGGCTCACGGAACTCGGCAAGAAACAGGCGTCAGTCACTGCGGAGCGGCTCAAGGACGAGTCCATCGACCGCATCGTGGCGAGCGAGTATCGCCGCGCGCGCCAGACCGCCGACGCGGTCGCCAGCCACCACCCGTCGATCACCATCGAGACCGACGCGGACATCTGCGAATGCGTGCCGTCGGTTCCGCCGGGCCAGGAGGTGTTCTATCCGGAGGGCGTCAAGGCTTCGCAGACCGCTGAGTGCCGCGAGCATCTCGACCGGGCTTATTCCCGCTACTTCGAGTCCGACAACGAGGGCACGACGCTCTTGGTCTGCCACGGCAACGTCATCCGCTACCTGCTATGCCGCGTGCTCGCCGTTCGTCTGGACGCCTGGGCCCGGTTCGACATCCACAACTGCGGCATCTGCCGCGTGTCCTCGAAGACGTACCTAGGCACCCAGGTGACGGGCCTCAACGACGTCGGACACCTGCCGCCCGCGCTACTGACCTACGGGTAGGCTTTTCGCCCGCCGGCCCCCGGCGAGACAACCGGCGTTGCGACCGGTGCGGGCTTTCGAGCGGGAAGCACGGCTCGCTCACCATTCGATGCCGAATCGTGTCTTCATCATTTCTGTGCGCGCCCAGGGGTCACCGGGGAGTCGGTCGATGAGGTGCGTGAAGACCCGCCGAAAGGACTCCGCCTGCGTTGCCGCGGTGTGCGCATCGGCACGGTGGGCTGGCAGTAAAGGGCGGATGTCGAGCCAGAGTCGCGGGCGAGCCAGCTTCGCGAACATGCGCTCCTGCGCCTGGGCGCGGGAGATGGCGAGGCCGGCCGTGTGCATGTAGCAACGGAATATCTCGACCACGCGACCGACGTCCAACGGCTCGAGGACGGCTAGACCCTCCGCCAGGTCGTACAGGTCGCGACCCTTGTTCCTCTGCAGCACCGCCCGGAGCTTCGTTGCCAGCATCTCCTCGGGCGAGAAAGTGGGAATGTCGGCTTGGCCGGCGAACCATGGGTTCGCCACTTCGAGGCGTCGTGTGACGGGCGGATCGAAGGCTTCGACTTCACGGGTGTTGATCTCGATTTTCAGGCGGATCGGCACGCCGCTTCCGTCTTCCGGATCGGCACGGAATCGCAGCTTCGGAGCCACCGGACTCTGGGCGAACTGCGCCGCCCCGAGCCATGGCTCGAGCGTGGCCCTGAGGCGGTCGACGATGGGCCCGATTGGTCCCTTCGAAGTGCGCACGAGGTCGATGTCCTCCGAATAGCGCAATGGGCTCGGTAGGTGCAGTTTGTTCAGAGCCGTGCCGCCCCGGAACCGAAGCGCGTCGCGCAGGTGGCAGTCGCTGAACATCTCGACCAGAGAGCGGCTGATGATCAAGTCCTGTTCGACTTGGCGGGGTTCCACCCAGGGGACCACATTGGCCCAGGCAACAATGTTCTGCGACGGGATCACAGGTCAGGTTCGGGTGGACGGTGCGCCACGATACGCCACTTGGGATCCTGCAGCGGTAGGTCGGAGGCGAAATCCGGGTCGCGGGCTTCCCGCTCGAGTTCGGTCCAACGCAGCGGTGACTTCGACAGCAGGGCGTCCAGCATGGGTTGCGCCAGGCGGTCTGCGCCGATCCAGTCCAGCAGATAGCCCAGCCGTTGTGCGACCGACCGCTCCGTCCGGGCCGACAGCGACGCAAGCTCGTCGGGTTCGATCGCGGGGGCCAGTTCGGCTAGGACGGTGGAGACGTTGTCAATCCCTCCGGACGCCCGCGGGTACCGGAGGAGGTCGAGGGCGGTCAAGGCTGCCGACGATACCTTCATCGTTCCTGTATCCGTTTTTCGGTCCTCGACTCCGGCGACCGGGGGTGCCATTGCCCTGCGGAAGTAGAACACGATGAGACTGCGCCCAGCCCGGATCTCCGGCAGTCGTTTGCCGCACACGACTTGAAACTGCATGACGGCCTGATGCGTGGCGCCGTGCAACTCGGCAGCCTTCAGCAAGGCAACGTAGTAGGCTTCGTTCTCCCAACGCATCAGGGCGTCGATGAACCACGTTGGCGGGGGTGCGCCCCAGCTGGCGTATTGCGGCGGGACGACGACATAGAATCCTTGGCGCGGTCTGATGAGCTTCCCGGACCGTTGCAGGCGCTCCGAGGCGTCTAGAAAGGACCGGTGCGTGATGCCAAGTTCGTCTTCGGCCTGTGCAGCGGTGAACACCGAGCGGCCTTCGGAGAGAAGCCGGTCGATGTAGCTGGACAGCGCGCTTCGGCTACGAACCATGCCCTATTATCCGCCTTTTAAACGGAAATATGAACATGTTTCGGTGAGAGTTGCCGCGCGAGCTGTGAAGGTGTACCTGTGTAGTCCAAAGACGCGGGGCATCTGCCTCGCGGTATGCTTACTTGCGATTGACAGCGGAGTGTTCGGTCATGTGGAAATGGTTGCAGACGCTGTTCGGCGCCTCCGCTGACGAGGCGACCCTTGGCGATGACATGGCCGAGGAAGTGCGCAGAAAACGCCGGGACGGCTCCGACAGTTCAGCGTTGTTGATGATGCCGGCGGTTGCACCCGACGGGTCTGACACCGATGCATCGGATAGCGACGGCGGTGCTGGCGGATCGGACGGGGGCGGTAGCTGCGGAGCCTCTTGCGGGGTCGGCTAGTAAACAACCCCAACGCGGACGAGTTTCGGCACTAGGCAGCTGCGCGTTGCCCCCAGCCCATTGCGTTGTCCAGGATTCGTCCGAACTCCGGCGTCTCCCACGCGCCTCGGAAGTGCAGCGGCGTTTTGCCGTCGGCGTCGACGTTCCGGTCCACGAAGGGCTGCGCGTTGGTGGTCGGCGAGTGGCAGTGTCCCAACGCGACGTACGCCACCGCGCCGTCGCCGACCGTGCGTTCGAGGCCGAGCACGCGTGTCTTGCCGTCGGCGCCGACTGACGTGTCCTCGTCATAGGCAAAGCCGAATCCTTCCGGAGACGGATCCTCGGCCAGTTCGGTGGTTAGCAGAACCCGGCTCTCGCCCACCGGTTCGATCAGGTAGAGCTCGTCGGTGACGGCAAAGGTCTGGGGCAGGCCGTTGACCAGGGGATGGTCGTCGGCCTCGACCGCGACATCGAAGCGCCGCACCGGCGGATGATTTAGGAAGAACGCGCCGAGCAGGTCGTGGTGGGCGAGTCGGACCATCTTCCGGCGTCGGCTTCCGTCGACCCTCTTCGCCCGACCGCCGCTGGTGCCGTGCAGAGCGAACCACCTGCCGCCTTCGGCGAGCCAATCGTCGACGATCCGGCTCTGCTCGTCGTCGGGATAGGGGCCGGCGACGTAGGTGACCAGGAAATCGACACCGACTAGGCGGGCGGCGATGTCGGTGAAGTCGTTGGCGACGGTGGTCTGGTAGCCGCTCGCGTACAGCCGGCGAAGGAGTTCGATGCGTGCATAGTCCATGTCGTGGCCGGCCGCCGATCCGATCGGGTAGCCGCCCGTGATGAGGTGTGCTCGATGGGACATCTGATCCTCCCCTAGTAGGTCCATCGATTCTACTGTGCGCCGGTCGCGTGCGTCATCGCGGTTATGATTGCACCCTTTGCTCGCAAGCCTCGGGAGGACGTTGGATGAAAGTGATTACGGGCGTTGGCGGCTGGCCCGCGGCGGTACCGGCGCAAGCCCGAGCGGCGGAGGCCGCCGGCTTCGACTGCATCACCTGCGGCGAACTGTCCCACGACTCCATGCTCACCATGACCGTGGCCGCGACGGCGACCGAGCGCATCGGCCTGCAGACCTCCGTCACGATCGCGTTTCCGCGCAGCCCGATGGTGCTCGCCATGGAGGCGTGGGATCTGCAGCACCTCTCCGGGGGACGGTTCTGCCTGGGTCTGGGCAGTCAGGTGAAGGGCCACAACGAAAGACGTTTCGGGGGCACGTGGTCGCCGCCCGCGCCGCGGATGCGCGAGTACATCCGCATGATGCACGCCGTCTGGGACACCTGGCAGGACGGCAAACCCGCGGAGTTTCTCGGCAAGCAATACACCTACACGTTGATGACACCCAACTTCAATCCGGGTCCGATCGAACATCCGCGGCCCAAGGTCGGGCTCGCCATGGTCGGGCCGGGCATGGCGCGTACGGCGGGGGAGGTGGCCGACGTGGTCATGCCTCACGGCGGCATCATGTCGGACAAATACATGCGCGAAGTGCTGCTGCCAGCCATCAAAACCGGCCTTGAGCGCAGTGGCCGATCCTGGGCAGACCTTGAGATCGCGGAAAGCGGCTACCTCATCCTCGGCGACAGCGACAGCGAGATCGAACAGAAGGCGCTCGGCATGCGGCGGGCGTTGTCGTTCTACGGTTCGACGCGGACGTACCACAAGGTGTTGGCGCTGCACGGACTCGAGGAGTTGGGCCAGAAACTCCATGCGCTCTCGCTACGCGGGCGGTGGGACGAGATGCGCGACACGGTGACCGTCGACGACATCCTGGCTCTGGCGCAGACGTGCACCTACGACGGTCTGCCCGGGTTCCTCGCTGAACACCGGGAGTACGCGACACGGACGGGGCTGGGGCTGCCGAGGTCCACCCCTGAGCAGCAGGAACGCTTTCGAGACATCATGGGGCAGGTGCAGGCCTTGGAGAACCCCGGGGTTCCCCGCGGCCTGGAGATGCCTGTCACGGCAAGCTGAGGAACCGCCATGGCGTACGATCCCAACAACATCTTCGCGAAGATCCTGCGCGGCGAGGCGGATGCCCACGTGGTGCTGGACGATGAGCACTGCCTCGGCTTCATGGACCTGATGCCGCAAAGCCCGGGACACACGCTGATCATTCCGCGGGAGCCCGCGGAGAACATCTTCGATTTGAGTAGCGAGGCGCTCGGGCAATTGATCTCAACGACCCAGCGAGTTGCGCGGGCTGTGAAAGCGGCCTTCGATCCCCCGGGAATGATGATTGTTCAACTCAACGGCGTGGACGCCGGACAGACCGTGTTCCACATCCACTTCCATGTCATTCCCCGGTATCCCGGCGAAGGACTGACACTGCACGCCCGGTCGATCGCCGATGCGGCGGAACTGAGCGAGCACGCGGCGAGAGTCCGCGCGGCCCTCGAAGTCGCCTAGGGCCTATCGCTCTCAGCGAATGAGCTGAACGTCGAGGCCGAGGTCGAGCGAAGCCCAAGCCCGGTCCGCGGTGACGACGGAGGCGTTCTCCCGCATCGCCAGCGACAGGCAGGCACGGTCGCCGAGGGAAAGCCCGTGCTCGCGGGTCTTTTCGCGCAGCGAACCCGTCTGCATGGCGAGGACTTCATCGAACGGGCGTACGGCCAGACCGAAGTCCTCGAACCAGCGTCGAGCCTGATCGGGGCTCGAGCCCCGGTCGACGTAGCGGGTGACGACCTCGGCGGCGTTGACGGCGGATATCACGGCACCGTCAAGCGCTTGAGCGGCCACGTCCGCACCGTTCTCGCCGAAGGCGATCGCGAGCAGCGCCGAACTGTCGAAAACGGTGGTCACTCCTCGCCCCGCTCCTCGCCCCAAAGCGCGCGCCGCTCCGACAGGAATTCGTCGACGACGCTTTCACCGGGCTTCTTGAGGGTCGCCGTCTCGGTCTGCATGCGCTCGATGGCGGCGGGCCTCGAGATCAGCCGCAGTTCGCCGCGCACGACGCGGGCGGTGACGTGCCCATCCTCGTTCAGCAACATGGCGGCACGCATGTCATGGGGGATTACGACCCTGCCGTCCGAGCCGACCCTGAGCGGTTGGGCAGCGACATCGCCGGCTCGACCGTTCGGGGTCGACCTCGCCGTCTGCTCATGCTGACCACGCTGCCGACGTGCGTCGTAGGCACTCTTCCAGCGCTGGTACTGCGTGTTCGCGGTGTTGGCGTTGCCGTTCTCGGCAACGAACTGCCTGACCACCTCCCGGCGTTCGGCCCGTGTTCCCGTCTCTTCCGTAACGGCGTCGGCGATTTCCCAGACGCGGCGCGTACGCGTACCCGGACTTGGCATTGGATATACGACCGGTTTGCCTTGTGAGGAATCCATGCGACGCCTCCGGTTCGATCAGGTTTAGCCGGATTATATGCTCAATGGCAATAGTTGAACACACTGGCGACAGGCGGCGAATCCCGCGTTTTGCGCGGAGCGCTAGTCTCAGACCACGTAGCGCGCGGCCTGGGTGCGATACATACGGGCGTATTTGCCGTCCATCGCCATCAGCTCATTGTGCGTTCCGCTCTCGGAGACCTTCCCCTCCTCGATCACGACGATGGCGTCTGCCATGCGGACGGTGGAGAAGCGGTGCGAGATGAACACCACCGTCCGGCCCTCGGTCAGGTTGGCGAAGCGTTCGTACAGCTCCTGCTCCTTCAGTGCATCGAGGGCGGCAGTCGGTTCGTCCAGGATCAGGATCTCAGCGTTGGACATGAGGGCTCGGGCGATGGCGAGGAACTGCCACTCGCCGCCGGACAGGTCCACGCCCTCGTCGTAGGTCTTGCCCAGCATCGTCGCGTAGCCTTGGGGCAGGGCGGCGACGGTGTCGTGCGCCCCGGTGCGGCGGGCCGTCGCTTCGATGCGTTCGCGGTCGTCGACGGCGGTGATGTCGCCGAAGCCGATGTTGTCCGCCACCGAGAACTCGTAGCGGACGAAGTCCTGGAATACAACGCTGACCGCCTCGCGCACCTCGGCGACGTCGTAGTCGCCGAGGTCCGTTCCGTCCAACAGCACCGCACCCGCCGTGGGGTCGTAGAGCCTCGACAGCAGCTTGACGATGGTGGTCTTTCCGGCGCCGTTTTCGCCGACGATGGCGACCTTGGCACCGGCGGGAATCGTGAATGACAGCCCATCGAGCACGGCCCGCTCGGCGCCCGGATAGGTGAACCCCACATCGTCGAGCTCCAACCCGCGGGCGAACGGCCTCGGTACGGGGCGAGCGGATTGCGCGGTGGTAAGCGTTCCCGCGACGGACTGCGGGTCAAGGTCGATGAACTGGAAGTACCGCGACGCCATGAGCACGCCTTCGAACACCTGACCGATCGAATTCACCAGCCCCTCGAGTTGACTGCGGGCCTGCATGGAGGCGGTGAACACGAGGGTGAGGTCGCCGAGGGAAATCCGAGACACAACCGCCTGGATGACCGCGAACACCCAGATGATTGCGGTGCCGACCAGCGACACCGCGCTCAGCAGGACGTCGACGCCGAGGATCCGGCGTTCCCGGTTCCAGAAGGTGTTCACCTGAATCCTGGCAAGGTCGAGGAACTTCCCGACGAGGTGACGGGCGAGCCCGAATACGCGGACCTCGGCGGCGGATTGGCGACTCGTCAGCAGGTCGTGTAGGTACTCCTGGACCCGGCTGTTGCGCGCCATGTCATCGAAGTACTCGCTCCGCTGCCTGGCGAAGTGTCCCTGCATCAGCAGGCTCGGCAGTGCGGTCGACAAAAGCACAGCAATGGCAACCGGGTGCAGCACGGACAGCAGGCCGAGCATCGCCACCAGGGAGATGCCCTGTTGCAGCAGACTCAGCGACTGGTTGGCAACGTGGTGCACGTACCAACGGTGGTTCACGGCTTGGTGGAGCCCGTCGTAGAACCGCGGCGTCTCGAAGAAGGCGATATCGAGCGTCGCGGCTTTCTCGAGCAGCTTGACGGACTCAAGGACCTCCGTCTTCTGCTGCAGCAGGCGTCGGACGATCACGTCCACGGAGGACAGGCGTTGATCATCCAGATCGCGAAGACCGCGCCGAGCGGGACCGATAGTGCGAGCCAGCCGGAACCCGTCGTCGCGGCCTCGACGACCCCGTCGACGATGACTTTCATGGTGAGCCAGGCTAGGGCCGCGGGCGCGAAGGCATTGAAGAGCAGGATGGATGCCAGCGTGACGAACAGCCCCGGCGACACCTCCCAGAGAAACGCGAACACCCGTGGAACGACGGCGATGCTCTGCCGCCAAGCGCTCTTGAGGTCCGCGACGCTGCGTGTCGCCACCGTGGCCATGTCCCGGTGACCTTGGCGGGCTATCCGCCGATTGCCTGGATCAGCGCACGAATGTAGCCAAAGGTATACGCCTCTTCGATACGCCCGTCCCCGGGCACATGGTCTGGAACCACGATGCCGTCGAAGCCGACCTCGACCAGCGCGCGCATGACTTTCACGAGGTCGACGTAGCCGTTGTCCGGAAAGGTCTCGTGGAAACTCGGCAGCGGGCTCGACGTATTGCGGAAATGCACCTGGTGGATATGGCCGCTGGCGCCGAACTCGCGGATGGCGGCCGGGATGTCCTCTCCCTGACCGTCGGCTCCGGTCATCTCCGAGAAGGTCCCGATGCAGAACAGGATGCCCGCATGGGTGTCGCCGCCGGCGATGTCGATGGCCTCTCGAAACGCGCTGGTGCTTCGGAAAATGCGCGCGACACCTTGATGGTTGACGGGCGGGTCGTTGGGATGCAGTTGCAGGCTGACGCCGGCGGCCTTGGCAATCGGCAGGACGCGCTCGATGAAGTAGGCGTAGTTAGCCCACATCGCCTCGTCGTCGTAGGTCTCGGCATAGGCGTTGGGCAGTGTCTGGGCGTCGCCGTCGCGGTACTCGCGGGTCAGCGCACCACGGGAGGTGGTAGTCCCCGTCTGATAGGCACCGCCGGTGTGCCAGGCGTAGGTCGTGTAGGCGATGCCGAGGCGTCCGAGGTCGGTGACGAACTCGGTGAAACGGTTGATTGCGGCATCGCGGTCGGCGAGGCCGAGGGTGAAGGCGGGTGCCGAGTAGAGGTCGTCCAGCATGATCTCGTGCAGCTCGAAACCGGCGTCCGTCACCCGGTCACGGATCGCCTTCAATGCACCGAAGGTCGCGTCCCCGCTTTCTAGCCGGACCTCCATGGTTTCGACGCCCATGGTCTTGAGGTAGGCGAACCGATCCGCGTTGAGATCCTCGGGCCGCTGGTGGCTGACGCCGAGTTTCATAGCATCGTGACGGCCTTGACGACGCCCTTGGGTGCCGGCGCACCCGTCGGCGTGTCCCCCGATTTGGGCATGGGATCCCAGCGGGCCGCGGACAGGTAGCGCAGTGCGACATCCTTCGCAGCGGGTGAACCCAGGCGCTGCAGTGCCTCGATGGACCAGCCGCGAACATGGTGATGCCAGTGGTAGAGGTTCTCGGCCAGCGCCGGAACGAGGTCGTCGCGCCCACCGATCTCGGGCGCGAGGCGGGCAGTGGCGAGGGCGGCGTTGCGGCGTACCAGGGCGTCTTCGTCGGCCAAGGGTCCGGCCAGGACCTCGGCATCGAAGTGCGTACCCTGGGCCACCGTGCCCAAGGCTTCCGCAGCGTAGCGGCGCACGTTGACATCCTGGTGCCCGGTCGCGGAAGTCAGTTCTGTCAGGGCCGATGCCGCCGGTGGCCCGATGTCGCCCAATACGTCGATGATTCGCGCCGCCAACTCGGCGTCCGCGTCGTGCAGCGCTTCCACCAGACGCGGGACGCCCGCTTCGCCGGCGGCGACAACTCCGTAGGCCGCGACGACTCGTCGACCGAGGTCGTCGCCCAGGAAACGGTCGAGCAGGGCATCGAGGCCGTCCTTGCGCCACTTGGCCTGGGCGCCCAGGGTGTAGGCGGCACCGAGCGCTGTGTGGTCGTCGGCACCGTCCAAGGCGTCCAGCGCACTCGGCATTCGGAATCTGCATCGTCCCGGGGTGGAGTGGCGGTGCCAATCCCACGTCGCTCGCCAGACGGGCCCGAGCGGGTCGTCGTCGGCAGGCCAGGGCGCAGCGTTCCCGTTCCAGGCGGGACCCACGGGTTCCCGGTCCCGGGTGAACAGGAATTTCACCATGTGGCGGCTCAAATCCGTCGTGTTGGCGCTGTAGCGCCCGTGCACCATGTCGAAGTGGACGATGGTGACCGTACCCGCGTCGCCGAGCATCGGAATCTTCGCGGACTCCCACGGCTCGTCCAACGCCTTCAACTCGGCCATTGTTTCCGGATTCTCCGCGTGGAAACGCTGCCGTCGTTCCCGCCAAAGCTCCCGTCCCCGCGGACTAAACGCGCTCTCGCCGATCTCGGCCTCGATCTCCTTGCGAATGCGGTTGTTGAACTCGTTCAGCCGGTACCGGGCCGCCTCCAACGCCCGCCGGGGCACGTACTGGCTGCGCGGCACGATACCCGTCGGGCCTTTCTCGAGGGGCGTGTCCTGCGGGTAGTAGAACAACATAGCGAAGCGGGTCCGGTGGATCCGCCGCAGGCCGTCCACGGCGTTGTGGGAATGGTTGTCGCCGTCTTTGTGCAACGCCTGCGCTTCGTTGTTGAGTGCGAAATGATCGTGGCGATGGAAGTGCAGGTAGTAGCCCGGTCCGAGAATGGAGGTCAGCGCGCCGCGCACCACGGGCTCGTCGAGCAGGAACGCAAGCTCCGGAACGCACGGCAACAGGTTGTTGTGGCCGAGCGGGCCCCGTTCATCCAGCGCATCGAGGGCGGCGTGCATGCGGTCGTGGAACTCCGTCGGAAGTTCCGATTTCAGGACAACGTATCCCTCGCGCACGAAGCGGCGCATGGCCTCATCGTCGAGCAGACGAGGCGGGGCGCTCGGAAGTGGGAACTCGGTCATGGGCGTGGCATTAAACACCGGTCGGCGGGGCGGGAATGGACATCATACCTCGGCGTCGCGAATCCACATCGCCCACTCCGGGTCGGCTAGCCGCCGTCTTCCCTACCGGCGAGACCGAGTCGCTTTTTAGCCATTGTTAGCCATGCGCGGATAACTATCCATCGATGGCTAACGGCGGACAAAGACCTTGTGTCTCAACCGTTCGTCGGCAGAGCGCTGCGGCGAATGCTAGTCCCAACGAAGGCCGGCGGCCTACTCATTCGAGATCGTGATCTCCTTGTCGGTGATGAACTCCAACAATGCCGGCTGGCCGTCCTTGGTCGCAGCGATCCCCCGCTCGATCGCGGCACGGATGTCGCCGGGATCCGTGATCCGTTCACCGTAGCCGCCGAACGCCTTGGCCATGTCCGCGTAGTTGCCGGAAATGTCCGTCGAGCCGTATTTCTCCTGCGCCACCCGCATGATCGGAATCTCGATGGCCATGGAGAAGTTGTTCATGAGAATCGACAGGATCGGAATCCGTTCCCGCACCGCAGTCTCGAAGTCCATCCCCGTGAAGCCGATCGCCGCGTCGCCCCAGACGTTGATGCAGGTCTTCTCCGGCTCCGCCACCTTGGCACCCATGGCGAGACCCAGGCCGTAGCCGAGTTGGGTAGTCTTGCCCCAGCCGATGTAGGACAGCGGCGTCGTCGACGTCCAGAACGGAGAAAGCTGGTCGCGCGGACTGCCGGCATCGTGGGTGATGACGGTATTGTCGATGTCCACGGTCTGGTTCAGCTCGTTCAGCACCCGGTAGGGATTGATTGGTGCCTCGTTGTTGGTGCGCTTGGCCTGCCATTCGCCGAGCCAAGCGGCCTGGAGGTCGGCGATGCGCTTCTGCACGGTCCCCCGGCGACTGTCGGCCTGGGCGTGGTCCCGGTCCGCCATCGCCTCGCCAAGTGCGGCAAGGCTCAGTTTCGCGTCGCCGATGAGCGCGTAATCCGCCGGGACGTCCTTGTTCAGGTCCATCGGATCCAGCGTCGCGTGGACGATAGTCTTGCCGCGCGGCATGGGCACACCGAAGCCTGTCAGCGCAAAGCTGCAGCCAACGCCGAAGATCACGTCGGCTTCGTTCAGGAAGGTCTTCACGGCCCGGGGATTGGCGCGGCCGCCGGACCCGAGCGACAGCGGATGGGTCTCGTTGAACGCGCTCTTGCCCTCGAGGCTCGTGGTAACCGGAATCTGCCATTCCTCGGCAAACGCCCTGAGTTCGTTCCACGCCTCGGCGTAGTGAACGCCTTGGCCGGCGTAGATCACCGGACGTTCCGCGTTGGCGAGTACTTCGGCGGCGCGGTCGACGTCCGCAGGGTCCGGGCCGACTCGCGTGGCGTAGCTCGGCGTATGCTCCCAACCCTCGGGCACATCCTCGCCGAATACGTCCACCGGGATTTCAATCAGCACGGGACCGGGGCGACCGTTGCGCAGTTGAAAGAACGCTCGACGCATCACCTCCGGTATGGCCCGGCCCATGGTGAGGGGCTCAGCCCACTTGGTGACGTGGCGCATGTTCAGCGTCGAGTTGAAATTCGGGTAGTAGTTCATCAGGCGGCGTGGGTAGCCGGCGGGGAGCACGAGGATTGGCGCCGACTCGGAATACGCTTGGGCGACGCCCCCGAACGCGTTCTCAGAGCCCGGTCCGTGCTGCATGGTGAATACGCCGATCTTGTTTCCGGACGACAGCCGCGAATAGGCGTCCGCCATGTGCAGCCCGATGCGCTCCTGGCGCACGACGATGGTGCGGATGTCGGCCACGGCGGCGGCTTCGATGATGGGATTGACTGGGTAGGTGAAGATCGTGTCGATCCCCTCCCGCTTCATCGCATCGGCGATGGCGGCGGCTACTTTCATGGAGTGTTCCTTCTGTCGGTCTGTCGTGGCGCGGATGGTTGGCGATCCGATGCCAACCGAACACTGTGCGCGATAACGGCTTCCGGCGCAAACCTGACCTGTGGGTTGAGGGGGTGCCCCACAGGGTTGCTTGCAGGTCGCGGAAGCGATGGCACCACTCGGATTGAGCGTCTCGACGGGAGTTGTCCACACTTCGCCCACAGCGCCTCGGGTTTTCTTGGGGACCGGCGCCATGGACGAAGCGTGGACAACTCCGCCAAACGCCTTGGCCCTTGCCGAACCGTGACTCGGCGTCCGCTTGACCACGTGGTGGAACCGCGTCGCCAGCACCCGGTGCGCTTGTATACCCGGTTCACGCAGCGCGCGAAACGGGCGCCGAGACTCTTCATGCCAACCAAGGGCACCCGGCCCGTTGTTGATCATCAGGGCGATGCACCCCCGGACGGCGCCATCGCGATCCGGTGCCGCCCCCTTCTTTCGGAAGAGCACCGGAGGCGTAACTCGATCTGGAATGAAAAGGGCGATGTTCGATCAGACGCCGCCGCCTGGTCGCCGCACATCGGCCGACACCCAGCCCGGGTTTGGTTGCGGCGATGTTCGGTCCGAACGGCGCACCGGATCCTCCACGCATCGGCCAACACCGTCGATTCTGAATGGGGCGCGATGTTCCCTCCTGGGTTGCCGGGCGATCCAGATTCCACCTGCCTCGAACAGCGCATAGAAGCAGCGCGTTTTCCACGCTTCGTCCACGGTGCCGGTCCCCCAAGCTAAACCGAGGCGCGGTGGTCGAAGGGTGGGAAACGCAACTCGGCCCCGGATTGAAACGGGCGATGTTCGATCAGGTGCCGCACGAAAACGCTCGGCGCGAGTTGTCGCCGGTCAAGGTATCGGGCGACAGTAGTGATAATCTGGCGGTGCGCCAATCAAGGAGTCGACGTGCCGAGCGCCCACGACCGCGGTGGGCTACCCAGCCGGGAACCCATCGATCAGACGTCCCATGAGTGGGCGGACTGGGAACACTTGGTCAATGCCATGATGGGCGTCCTGCGCCGGCATGGTCTGATCAACGTCGACGAACTGCGGCGCGGCATCGAGGCGATGACGCCGGCGGAGTACGAATCGAGTTCCTACTACGAGCGCTGGTCGGCGTCGATCGAGCACATCCTGGTAGAGAAGGGCGTTCTGTCGACGGAGGAGATCACGGCGGCAACGCGCGAGATCGACGCGGAATGGGGTTAGCCGCCGTGGAACTCCAAGTCGGCGATGTCGTCGCGGTTCGAGACGAGACGCCGACGCATCACCACCGGACGCCTTGGTTCGTCAAGGGGAAGACGGGGCGGATCACGTCGATCAGCGGTCCGTTCCTCAATCCCGAGTCCCGGGCACACGGCGGTGACGGCCTGCCGAAACGGCACCTTTGCTCGGTGGAGTTCCGGCAGGTCGACCTATGGGGCGAGCGCTATCGCGAGAACGACCGGGATCGTCTCCTCGTTGACATCTACGAACATTGGCTTGAGCGATGAGCGATGACCATACCCATCCGGGCTTGCAACACGACGTGCCGCTGCCCGGGCGGGCGAAACGCGCCGTCGCGATCCATCGGCTGCTGGTGAGCAAGAGCATCGTCGGTCCCGACGAGGTGCGGGAGACGATCGACCGCGCAGGTCGGCGGACGCCTGCGGACGGTGCGCGGGTTGTGGCGCGGGCGTGGACGGACCCGGCATTCAAGACACGGCTAATGGACGACCCGAGGTCGGCGGTCTTCGAACTCGGCTATCGGCTGTCCCGCGACGCCGGGTTGGCGGTTGTCGAGAACACGGACCGTGTTCACCACCTGGTGGTCTGCACGCTGTGCTCCTGCTATCCCACCGCCATGCTCGGGCAACCTCCGGACTGGTACAAGAGCTTCGCGTACCGACAACGCGCCGTCGTCGAGCCTCGGGCCGTCATGCGCGAGTTCGGCCTACACCTCGACGAGGATGTCGCGGTTCGGGTCGTGGACAGTACCGCCGACCTGCGCTACCTCGTTCTGCCGCGCCGCCCGAATGGATCCGAGGGTATGCCGGAGGCGGAGCTCGCCGAACTCGTCACGCGGGACAGCATGATCGGCGTCGGCCAGGCCCGGAACCCGGCGTAGGGGCGACCCTTGTGGTCGCCCGCACGGCCCGTGCCGAGGGAGCACAAGGCGTCAAAAAGGATGCCACCAGAATGCGTCATGGCCGACCGACAGCCTCGCCGAGCAGTCCAACCGCTTCGTCCAGCTGCGCGTCGGTGACGTAGGGCGCCGGCCCAAACCGCAGAACGGTGCCGCGGTGGTCGCAGAACACATCTCGACTTCGCAGGCGAGCCGCCAGTTCGCCAGCGGCCAGCGCGTCGAGGGCAAGGAACCCGCCCCGTCGTTCCAAGGGTAGATCCCGGTTCCAGGACAGTGCGGTGGGGTCGAGGTCCAGCGCGTCGATGCCCTCGGTTAGTCTGGCGAGTTGCGCTTGGCTGACGGCGCGTAGCAGAAGCGGGTTCAACCGCTCCGACCGAAAGAACCGCAGCACTGCGCGGGCGCGGTAGTGGCCCACCGGATCGTAGGTCGAACCGGCGAAGCGATGCGGGCCGTCGCCGTACGCGACGCGGCCGCCGGTCGGGTTGTCGGCAAGTTCCCCGAACTCGCTGAACCAGCCGGTCAGGATCGGCCGGAGGGAACAGTCGGCGGGAATGCGCAGGAAGCAAACCCCTTCGCCGAACTGGCAGTACTTGTACCCGCCACCGACGACGAAGGCCCGTTCAAGGCCCATCCCGGACACCGAGAACGGCACCACGTTGATGGAGTGGTAGGCGTCCACGAGCAGGTTTGCGCCGACGTGCTCGCATGCCTTCGCGACCTCGTCGAGACCCTCCACGATCAGACCGTTGCGGTAAAGGACCGAGGACATGACGACGGCAGCCGTGCGGTCGTCCAGGGCGTCGATCACCGCTTGGGCGATGGCGCCGGGTGCCGGTACCGATCCGGTTGCGCCCGCTTGCACGACCTCCAGTCCTTCCTCCCGCAACCGGGCGAGTTGCCGCCGCACGGTATGGAACTCTCCGTCCGTGGTGACCACCCGGGGCCGCTCCCGCAGGGGCAGGGCGGACAGGAAACGCGTGACGAGTTCGTGGGTGTTCTGCCCCAGCGCGATGTGCCCATCGGGGTCGTCGAGGAGGCGGCGGTAGCCTGCGCGGACTTCGTCGGCAATCGCTGCCGCGAGATCCCACTTGCCATCGACGAATTCCGCAGCGTCCTTCCACGCCTGCATCTGCGCGTCGAAGGCGACATCCGGCCACGCTTGGTGAGAGTGACCGGTCAACAGAATCCGTTCGCCCACCCGGAACCGCGAATAGTGTCGAGCCAGGCGGCGGGCGTCGTGCCGGCTAGAATCAGCGGAGTGGGTCACGGCCTTTAGTGGACTGGGCGACTAGAACCGGTCCCTGATTTCCCAGAGATCCGGGAAGAACGGGCCGGCCAATACGGTGGACAACAGGTACTCGGCACCCGAGGATCCGCCGGTTCCGGTCTTGGTTCCGATGGTGCGCTGGACCATCCTGAGATGCCGATAGCGCCACTCCTGCATGCCTTCGTCTAGGTCTACGAGGCTTTCGCAGAACGCCGACAGCTTGGGGTCGTCGCGATAGACGCGGATCAACGCGGCCTGCACCGCCGAATCCGTCCCGACAGGACAATCGGCCCATTTGTTCCGTGACGCTGCGGGAATGGAATGGCCCGACCGCGCGAGCAGCCCGACGAACTCATCCCACAAGGACGGCGCGGCGATTCGCGCCTTGAGCCGCTGCCGCTCCGCCGACTCTTCCGGGAACAACTCCAACACCGACGGCCGCTTGTAGCCGAGGATGAACTCGATCTCGCGGAACTGCGCGGACTGGAAACCGCTGGAAGCGCCAAGCCGTTCCCGGAACGCGCCGAACTCGAGCGGCGTCATCGTCTCCATGACATCGAGCTGACTCACGAGCACCTTGACGATCTTTAGTGTGCGTTTGAGGGTCGATGCCGCGCGGTCGGACTCGTCTGCCGCCAGAAGCTCGCCGCTGCGCGCCAGTTCGTGAAGCATGCTCTTGAACCACAGTTCGTAGACCTGGTGAACGATGATGAACAGCGTTTCGTCGTGGGCGCGGGAGAGCGGTTGCTGCAACGACAGAAGCTCCGCGATCTTCAGGTAGGTCTGGTAGTTCTGGAAACTCGGGTTCGTGCTCATGGGTCACATCCGGGGAATCACCTCGTCGGTGAGCAGCACCAGGGTCTGATGGCTGAGGATCGACGCCAGCAGGTAGCCGAGCGGAATCTCCTCCTCCAGGCGTTTGAGTTCGTCAACCACCTTCGCGGGCGAACCGTGAATGATGACCTCGTCCACGTAGCGGCGGATGCGCTCTTCCTTCGACGCGCCGTCGCGCACGCCGACATAGGACTCGACCGTCCAGCGGGCGCCTTCGCGGGCCACTGCTTCGGCCGCCGCGTCGGTCGGGGCGATGGCGATCAGCCGTGCCATCGGCGTTGGACGACGCCGACCGTCGCACTCGGCCGGCAGCGCGGCGCGGTAACGGGCGTATTTGCGGCCGATCTCGTCGTGGGTGGAATGGGGATCCATGAGGATGGCGTGGCCTTGGCTAGCGGCCCAGTCGATGGCGTCCTGGGAACTTACGCCGATCCACGTCGGCATGGGGTTCTGCAGCGGCTTCGGCAGCACCTCGACATCGTGGTAGGTGTTGAACCGCCCTTCGTAGGTCAGCCGGTCGCACGACCATGCCTTCTGCACGATGTCGACGTTCTCGCGGAATCGGTCGTAGGACTCGTCCCGCTCGACACCGAAGACCCGCATTTCGGTGGCGTCGAAGCCCCTACCGGCGCCCCAGTTGACGCGGCCGCCGGACAGGTTGTCGAGCAGCGCCACCTCTTCCGCGAGCCGTAAGGGGTGGTAGAAGGCCGCCAGGCTGACGCCCGTGCCGATGCGCAGGTTGCGGGTGATGTCGGCGGCGTGCATGGCCATGATGTGCACCGAAGGACAGACGCTGTAGGTGGAGAAGTGGTGTTCGGCGAGCCAGACCGCGTCGTATCCGCCCTGGTCCATGATCCGGATTCGATCGAGCGCGCGGTCGTAGACCGTCCCCAAGGGAACCCGGCGGCCGGGCCAACTGAAGAACTGGAGCACGCCGAATTTCATCGTCCGCAGAGTTTGTCGGACAGCCTTCGCCGTAAGCAAGCGGGATGGGATTGAGGGCGCAGTTATCAACCGGCTCGATGTACCTAAGGCGCTGTTTGCATTGCCAAAGAAAGCCGGTCTGTGGCGGATGGCCCGCGACGGGCACACACCTTGACCACATTATCTGCGGCGAGTTATGCACACGATATCCCCCGCACCTTGCATCTAATTCATCGAAAACGCGCTCTGGACGTCTTGCGCCCCGGGCTAGTAGGAGTAGATTCAGTAGCACGGACTTGGATACGGCGCACATCGGAACGGCGCTTCGGCGCGGGAAAGGTAGGCAAACCGGACCGAGATCCGATAGCCCTTAAGCCAAAGGGCGCCGGGGTCTCCAAGGCTTAGGAGACCCAACGGCGAGGCGGCAGCCGGGAAGCGGCGGCGAGCGATCGACGGCGTGGTACCGGGCGCCGAGGCAGGCCGGCCTTGAGCTGACCAGCCACGACGGATCGCCTCCCCGAGTCCTCGTGACGCAGACGCGACTGCGAAGCGGGGCGACGTAGAAAGGCGTCGTAAAATAACGACTTATGAGTCGGCTGTGCTCCGCGCACTGACGGGTGAGCGAAGAGGCAGCGAACCAGGGCCATCATCGGGGGGAACCCGGATCCTGACCTTGATTCACCGAAGCCCCGTCGCGAGACGGGGCTTCCTTTTGTGCGCGTCTTGGCGGCGAGCGCGGGACGCACCCCCGGCAAATCGGTCTGCCTACGCCCGCCCTCGACGGCCCCTGACGCGATAGGATGGTCGTCATGCCCTCGGCATTCCGATCAACGAACCCGCGCCAAACTCCTCAACGAGGTCGGCGGCCAGCCGTCACGTTCGGGGTCGCGAGCGTTCTACTTGCCCGCACGGCCCTCGCCAGTCCAGATCTCCTCGTCCCGGCCATGGATTACGGTGCCACGGACTGCAGCTTCTGCCACTTGACGCCCCAAGGCGGTGAGGCGCACAACGAACGGGGGCTTTGGCTCGTTGCCGAACGCGAACGCCGCGGCGTCGAGAAGGTTGAAGTCACGTGGCTCGCCGCACGGGAAACCCGCGTTGCGAGAACCGAGGCGCGGGAACCGACGACGGTGGGAGTCGCCGTACTTCCTGAGATCAAGCCGTCGCCGGCCGATGGGAAGCGCCCGGTGGACTACACGACCGCGCACGGCGACTGGCCGGCCTACGGAGGCGGGCTGCGCGCCCAGAAATACTCGCCGCTCGATCAGGTCTCTCGGGACAACGTCGATGACCTCGCCATCGCCTGGGTCTGGGAGGCTTTCGACAACGACCGCTACACGGGCTTGTTCAACCGGCGCAAGACACCCGACGGCTTCAAGGCGACGCCGCTCATGGTTGGGGGCCGGTTGTTTGTACGTACGGCGTTCTCTGCGGTCGCTGCCCTCGATCCGATCACCGGAGAGACGCTTTGGACCTACGATCCGGGTACCGGCGACGGCCCCCGCCCTCCGGTATTCGGTTTCTCCACCAGGGGGCTGGCCTATCACCGGGGCGATGACGGCGATCGGGTCCTGTTGGTCACGAGCGATGGCTGGCTCATCGCGCTATCGGCCGAGACGGGCGAACCTTTTCCTGGCTTCGGGGAGGGGGGCCGGGTCGACCTGACTATGGGCCTGCGTCGCCCGCTGTCACGCCGCGCGAATACATGGAACTACGCGCCAGCCCTGTGCGGCGACATCGTCGTACTGGGCAACCAGACCCACGACGGTTCGCACATGCTGCGCAATTGGCGCGACAACGTCCCGCTCGGTGACGTGCGCGGCTTCGACGTCAGGACGGGCCGGCAG
This sequence comes from Gammaproteobacteria bacterium, assembly GCA_009846005.1. Classification (GTDB taxonomy): domain Bacteria; phylum Pseudomonadota; class Gammaproteobacteria; order Pseudomonadales; family Azotimanducaceae; genus VXYL01. Next base: position 37,415 of record VXYL01000086.1, read on the forward strand.
GTGTGGGTGTTCAAGACGATCCCTCAGGCCGGCGAGTTCGGCAACGACACCTGGGGCGAGGAGTCGTGGAAGTGGATGGGCAACACCAACGTCTGGTCCATGATGAGTTGCGACGCGGAACTCGGAATCGTCTACCTGCCGGTCACGGCGCCGTCCAGCCACTTCTACGGCGGGCTCCGGCCCGGCGACAACCTGTTCGGAACCTCGGTGGTCGCGCTGGACGCGCGTACCGGCGAGCGCAAGTGGCACTTCCAGACCGTACACCATGACATCTGGGACTACGACCTGCCTGCGGCACCCGTCGTGGCGGACATCGTCATGGACGGCAAGCCGGTGAAGGCCGTGGCCCAGGTCAGCAAGGTGGGCTTCCTCTACGTCTTCGACCGCGTTACCGGCGAGCCGCTCTGGCCCATCGAAGAACGGCCGGTGCCGAAGAGCACGTTGGAGGGCGAACAGGCCGCCGCCACGCAGCCGTTCCCCACCTGGCCACCGCCGTTCGAGATGCAAGGCCTCGAGGAAGACGACCTGATCGACTTCACGCCGGAACTCCGGAGTCGGGCGCAGAAGGAACTCGAAGGCATCCGGACTGGAGGGTTGTTCCTGCCGCCGTCAACGGAGGGCAGCCTGGCCGTTCCCGGTTGGGGCGGTGGGGCGAACTGGGGCGGCGCGGCGTTCGACCCGGAGGCCAGGATGTTGTACGTGGCGTCGCGCCGCGAACCGCTCCTGATGACCGCCCGCCCGATGCCGAACTCACGTAATGGCCAGCCCTACAGAATCCGACCAACCGGCTTCGACCTGGACGGCGTTCCCGTGGTGAAGCCGCCCTGGTCCAGCATCACCGCCTACCGACTGGACACGGGCCAAGTGGCTTGGAAGGTCGCCAACGGGCGCGGCCCCAAGGAGCATCCTCTGCTCAAGGATCTAGACCTGCCGGACCTAGGCGACCGGTGGAACGCGCCCGGGTTGCTGGTGACGAGGCACCTGATCTTCCATGGCCACCGGAGCGATGGGGGCACGACGCTGCGGGCGCTCGACAAGACGACGGGTGCACTGGTCTGGGAGCATCCCCTGGAGGGAACGCACCAGGACGCGCCGCCCATGGCCTACATGGCGGGGAGTAAGCAATTCGTCGTCATCGCGACCGGCGCGGGTGTTCAACCCGCGAGACTCACAGCCTTCCGGCTGCCGTAGGGGCGGGGCTTGTCCCCGCCCGCGCCAGGGCATCGTCGGCAGCCCGGAAACGGGACGGGACAAGCCCGTCCCCTACGGAATGCCCCGCCGTGCGGCGGAAACCCCGTAGGGGCGGGGCTATCGCGCCCGAAGGGCGCGCCCCCGCCCGCGCCGGTCCTGGCAGGTCAGTAAAGCCCCAGTTTCTGCATCGTGACGGGGCCGGCGATACCGTCGACGGTGAGCGAATTGTCCGCTTGAAACGCCTTGATGGAGGTTTCCACTGCGGCCGAGTAGAGGCCGTCGACGGGACCGGCGTAGTGGCCTTCGTCCTGCAAGGCGGTCTGCAGCCGCTCGACGTTGATGCCCTCGTCGCCGCGCTGCAGCAGGTACTGGTCGCGGTTTCCCGTTGCCGCCCGGTACAGCCTGTTCTTGGTTCGCTTCAGGTAGACGTTGCGCTGGTCGGCACTGGTACGCGCGGCCGCCATCTGGTCTCGCTCCACCCGGAGCGCCTCGAATTTGGTGGCTAGGCGACGATCCCGGTGCTGCCCGTTCGCCTTGCGCATCGCGTGCTCCAGCTCGCGCATGGCTTGGTCTGCCGCGTCGTAGTGGCCCGCTTGGTACTGGGCGACGGCATCCCGGTGGCGGCGTTCGGCGGCAAACAGTTTGATTTCGATGGCCACTGCCGGGTTGCGGGCCGCGAGCGCGGCTTGCGCGTCCTCGACCACCATGACGGTCAGCGGGATCCGTACCGACGCTGACCGGTCGTTGCTGAGGTCGTGGTAGCTGAACGCAATCTCGCCGAGGGAAACTTCCCCCGCGGCGTCGAACAGCGTCTCGCCGGGAACGAACTGCGCGAGCAGGGTGTGCGTCTCCCCGGCATGGAAGCTACCGAGATCCAGATCGGCCTGCTGCGGATCGTGCGCGCCCAGGATCGTCGCGTTGACGACGCCCGGCGCGGCCTCGAGTCGCAACCGTGCGTCCTTGGCGACGGTGGCGGTAAGCGTCGCTAGTTCCTCTTGATAGATGCGCGCGATCTCGTGGGGATGTTCGACGTGATAGAAGGCCCCGCCCCCGTTCTGGGCGATGGCCTGCATCAGGTCTTCGCCGTAGTCGAGGCCGAGGCCGAGCGTCGAGATCCGAACGCCCTGGCGTTTCGCTTGCCGCACCATCCCGCCGATCTCTGCGGGGTGGATAACGCCGTGATTGGCCAGGCCGTCGGACAGCAGGAGGACGCGACTGACGGTGGTCTGTGCGTCGATGGTTTGCATGCCCGCAGCCACTTCCTCGACGCCACGCATCATGCCGGCGGCGAGATCCGTTCCTCCGCGGGGTGTGAGGCGGTCGATCAGGCGTTTGATCGGCTCTTTCTCCCGCACCGGCTGCGACCGCCACAGTGTGGTGATCTCTGTGTCGTACTCGACCACAGCCAGGTGGTCGCGCGGGTTCAGTCCGTCGACCGCCCTCCTCGCGGCCTTCTTCAGATAGTCGATCTTGCCGGTTGCCTCCATGGAACCCGACCGGTCCAGAACCAGTGCCAGGTTGAGGGGGGGCCGGTTTGCCCGCTCGGCGGCGGGCGACTCGGCAGCGTGACACCGAACGAGCACGTACACCGGCGTGCGGTCGCCCCTAGTGACCAATGGCCGGTCCAACTCGACTCTCGGTTGGACGACGGGCTCGACGTCTTCGACCGGCGACGTCGCCGCCTGCGAAGTCGTGCCAGGGAGGAGAAGCACGACTGCCGCAGCGGCAATGGCTGTCATGGAGTGCGCGTCCGGGAGTGTTTGCATCATGTCGTGGGTGTCCTCTTGGCGGTGGGTGTCGGTTGGTCGCCCGACGTCAAAGGGCCGGGGCCGCGTCGGTGTAGCGAAAGCCTTTCGCTCCCGCCTGCTCCCGCACGGCGTGGAAGATGCGGTGGTCGAGCGAGGCTTCGATGCCCTCGCGGGCCTCGGCCTGTGCCGTGACGAAGGCCGTGCGTTTCGCGAGCAGCTCGCGGAGTTCGCGATTCAGACGGTCGCGCTGCTCGGCCTGGGATTTCAGGTAGACGGCGCGTTCGCTGGCGTCCATCGGCCGCATGACCGCCGGTAGCTCGGCCTCCGCGATGTCGGCAAGGCTTATTGATCCGTCGGCCACGTCCCTGACCAGTTCGCCATCGCCGTAGTGGCTCTTGGCGCCGCTCGCGGTGAGGTTGAAGGCGGCGCGACGAGCCCGCGAAGCGGCGCTCGCCTCGCGGTTCAGCTTGTCCGCGGCGGCGACCTTTAGGTCGGTCTTGGCGAGCACGTCTACCGAGCCGTAGTAGAGCCGGGTGTCGTCGAGCCTTGCGGAAAGCTCCGCGATCCGGCGGTCGTAGGGCGTGTCGATGGCGACTGCGTCGCCCTGCTGGCCGACGGTGAAGTAGCGGCCCTGGGCGAGGTCGGCGATTTCGCGCCAGTGGCTTTCGGTTCGAGTACTGTCGCCGCAGAGGATGGCGTTGATGACGATGCCCCGCTCGGCGGCGAGTCGGGCGGTTTCCGGATACTGAGGCTCGTTGGCGTAGTCCATGTGGGGCGGCGAATCGCCGACCAGGAAGATGACGCGGTAGGCGGACGGGTCGTCGCTCCAGGAGATGGCGTGTACGGCGTCGTGGAGGGCCGCGTTGACGCTCTCCGGTCCATCGCCGCCGCCGGCCGCGTGGAAGTCGAGCAGGGTCGAGTACACGGTGTCGACATCGGTGGACAGGTCGGTGACCCGGGTCACGTAGTCGTCGCCCCGGTCGCGGTAGGCGACCAGGCCGATGGCGATTTCCGGTGCCGGGTCCGCCTGCGTCATGGCGTGGGCGATGGCGAAGATCTTCTCCTTCGCCGCGGCGATGAGGCCGCCCATCGAGCCGGTGGTGTCCAGCACGAAGACGACTTCCATGCGTTGGGGCGTGGCGGCGATGGGCTGCGGCACGGTCGATTCCAGGGTTTCGCGCAGCATCGGAAGGAACCAGATCAACGCCCCCGTCAGCACGAACAGCGGCAACCCGAGGCGCAATGAGGTCTTGGCGCGCATCAGGCGGCGCCCATCTTGCGCACAGCGGCGAGGGCGGCCCGCCGGGCGGACTGGTAGGCGTCTTCGGAGGCGGTGCGCCGGTCGCGGGCGACCGTTGGGATGAAGACGAACACGCTTTGCACCAGGAAGAAGGTCCATATCGCGAGTCCGGGGCTCTGCGTGCGCTCGATCGCCCACGCCGCGCCCGCCGCCCCGAGCACGATCAGACCAAGGTCCAGCAGCGCGGACGGCACGGAGGTCGCGAAATAGCACGACCGGACCAGCCAGATGGCGCCGAGGTGGGCAAACAGAAAGAGTCCTAGCGGCACCTCGGCGAGCCAGGCCAGCGCGGAACCGGTGCAGAACAGCACACCGGCAACGACCCGGCCGACCTTGGCGTCGCTGGTCCACAGCAGGTAGAGGACATAGCCGCCAGCCAACAGCGCGACAACCAATCGATACGCCGTCGGGGATTGCCCCAGCACCGCGGACGCCGCCGCGCCGGCCACCGCGGCCAGCACGGCGAGCACCACGCCGGCGGTGAACGTGGCCCGGCTCATGGCGCGCTCCGGCGTTCTTTCTCGGCCAGCAGGGCGATCTCGACGTCGTTGTCGGAAACGGCTTCGACCTTGGGAACCGGCCGATCGCCGCGAACGACCTCGGCTTGCTGGGAGATGTCCTCGAGATCCCGGCGCCGCTGGCCGAGGACCGCCGTCAGTTCGGCGATCGCCTCGTCCGCTTCCTTTGCCGTTGAGGCCAGCGACGCGGCGGCCCGGGACTCGGCGAGCTTCTTGCGGAGGACGCCCCGGGCCAGGTCGTCCTGGTCCGAGCCGAGGCAGAGGTCGAGCTCGCGGTCATACTCCGCGAGTCGGGCGTTCGAGGCCGTCAAGTCCCGCTGGCATTGCTGCCGGCGTTCCTTGACGGCTGCGAGACGGCGTTCATCCGCAGCCACGGCGTCGGCCATGTCGCGGATGGACTGGGCGAGCAGCACCTCGGGTTCCTCGATGCGATCAAGCACCGCATGCAGGTCGGCCGTGAAGATCCGGGAGATTCGGTTGACTAGGGCCATGGCGCTCTCTTCAGCTTGGTCGGTGCCATGGTCCGTCACGCCCACATCCGAAGATAAGGCACGAATCCGTAAATGATCGGCAGTCCGCTTTACCTGCCGTTTACCTGCCGCGGGCGCCGCCGGACAGATTGCGGCCGCGTTCGTTTTTGCCCACTTTTTACATATTCGGCCGGGGCGCCTGCTACCGTACGCCCATGGCGAAACGGAGACTTTTGATCGTCGAGGACGAGCCGTCCATCAGCACCGGCTTGACGGATGTATTCGTCTACCACGGGTACGACGTCGAGGTGGCGGCGGACGGCGAGGCGGGATTGCGCCTGGCGCTCACCGGCCAGTTCGACCTGGTGCTGCTGGACGTGATGCTGCCCCGCCGCAACGGCTTCGACGTCTGCGATGCGATTCGCGCCTCGGATCCCGAGCAACCCATCATCATGCTGACGGCGAAGGTCTCCGACGAGGACATCGTGCGGGGTTTGAGGCTCGGTGCCGACGACTACGTCGCCAAACCGTTCTCGGTGCAGCAGTTGGTGCTGCGCGTTGCGGCGGTGCTGCGGCGGACGAAACCGCCGTCCGCGTCCATGGCCAACATCGCACTGGACGGGATCGACATCGATACCGCCAACCTCGAGGGCCGTCGCGGCGCGAAGACGATCCCGTTCACCCGCCGGGAGATGGACGTCCTGAAGTACCTCGCCGCCAACGCCAACCGCCCGGTCCCCCGGGAGGAGTTGCTTGCCAAGGTCTGGGGCTACGCGCGCGGGATCGACATCGAGACGCGGACCGTGGACATCCACATCGCGAAGCTGCGGCGCAAGGTGGAGGCCGAACCGAAGTCGCCCGTCAACCTGACGACGGTACGCGGTGCCGGCTACCGGTTGAACATGCCGACATGAGCGTGGCGACGCCGGGCCGGTCGCGTCCGCAACGACGTTTGTTGCAACGAGGGCTTCTCCTCGGCCGCTTCAACGAACGACGATTTCTGTTGGTCTTGACCGGCCTGTTCGCCGCGCTCGCGATTCCGGCGGCGATGCTGACGGCGTACGCGTGGCGCGAACTCGGTTGGCAGGCGTTCCACCAGCAGCGCCTGTTGGCCGAAGAGTTGACTGCCCGTATCGACGCGGAAATGCAGGCTTTCGTCCTCGACGAGGAAGCGCGCTCGTTCACGGACTACGCGTTCCTGGTCGTGGAAGGCGACCCGGAAACGCCCGTGCTGCGGCGCTCGCCGTTGTCGGAATTCCCGGTGGAAGAGACGGTGCCGGGACTGAAGGCCTATTTTCAGGTCGACCCGAGCGGCAACCTGACCACGCCGCTTGTTCCCGACGGCCGCGACCAGGCGCGGGAATTCGGCGTCGGGGCTCGTGAGCTCGAGCGACGCCTCGGCGCGGATCGGGAGGTCAAGACGCTGATCGCGGGCGACCGCGTGGAGGTTGTTGAGCGGAACCTATACGCGCCCACCGAGCAACCGGCGCGGAGCGCCGATCCATCGCCAGCGTTTGCCGACGGCAAGGTCGCACCGCGTGTCAAGCGCTTCGAGCAGAACGTCGCCGCGGTCGACAGCGCCCGGGACGAAAGTCTCGACGAGCTCGTCGTGACGACGTTCCGGAGCGAAGTCGATCCGTTCGACTTCCGCCGCTTGGACGCCGGCAACTTCCTGCTCTACCGAAACGTGTGGCGCGAAAACCGGCGTTTCGTCCAAGGCGCGTTGATCGCCCGGGAGGAGTTCGTCGACCGGGGCATCCTCGACGCCTTCGGGCAGACCAGCCTGTCGCGGATCGCGGGTCTGGCCGTCGTGCACGGCGGCGAAGTGCTTTCGACCGCCGGCGGCTCGTCGACCGCCGGCTATCCGGCGACCGACCTGGCGGGTCAGGTTCTGCTGCGGTCCCGGCTTACCGCGCCGCTCGATGGGATCGAGCTGGTCTACAGGCTGACCGCCCTGCCGCGGGGCACCGGCAGCGCCGTGGTGCTGTGGACGGCCGGCGCGTTCGCGGCCATCCTCGTGGTCGGTTTCGTCTGGCTCTACCGGCTCGGCGTCGGCCAGATTCGCCTCGGTCGGCAGCAGCAGGACTTCGTCTCATCGGTCAGCCACGAGTTGAAGTCGCCGCTGACGTCGATCCGAATGTACGCCGAGATCTTGAAGGCCGGATGGGCCGACGAGGCACAAAAACGCCTCTACTTCGAGACCATCTACGACGAGTCCGAACGCCTCTCCCGGCTGATCGCCAATGTCCTGGAGCTGTCCCGGCTGTCGCACCGCCCCGCAGCCCTCGAATGCACCACCGTGGCCGTCTCCGAACTGGTCGACAATGCGCGGTCCGGCATCGAATCGTCGATCGTCGCCGCGGGGTTCGAGCTCCTCGTCGACGTGGAGGACGCGACGGTGCAAGCCGAGCAGGACGCCTTTACCCAGGTGCTCATCAACCTGACCGACAACGCGGTGAAATTCGCGCGCGACGCGGACGTGAAGACCGTCGAGATCACCAGCCGGATCCGCGACGGCGCCGCCGTGATCGCGGTCCGCGACTACGGACCCGGAGTTCCCCGCGACCAGCTGCGCAAGATCTTCCGGCTGTTCTACCGTTCCGAGAACGAGCTCACCCGCGAGACCTTGGGCACCGGCATCGGCCTTGCTCTGGTGCGGGAGCTGGTGACCTCGATGGGCGGTGAGGTCGATGTCGTGAACCGCAGCCCTGGCGCCGAGTTCCGCGTCGTGTTGCCGATCCGGTAAGGCCGACCAAGCGCCCGGCGGATGCGCCGGGGCAACGCTGGTAGACTCGGCCCATGCAAGCTGTGGCCGACTTCCAGGTCGTCGCCGACTACCGCCCGGCGGGCGATCAGCCGACGGCCATTGCCGAACTGGTCGACGGCCTCGAGTCCGGTCTGGCGCACCAGACGCTGCTCGGCGTAACCGGTTCCGGCAAGACCTTCGCGGTCGCCAACGTGATCGAGGAGATCCAGCGGCCGACCCTTGTGCTTGCCCCAAACAAGACGCTGGCGGCGCAGCTCTACGGTGAGTTCCGGGAGTTCTTTCCACGCAACGCCGTGGAGTATTTCGTCTCGTACTACGACTACTACCAGCCCGAAGCCTACGTTCCGGCGTCGGACACCTACATCGAGAAGGACGCCTCGGTGAACGCGCACATCGAGCAGATGCGCCTCTCGGCCACCAAGGCGCTGCTGGAGCGACGGGACACGGTCATCGTGGCGTCCGTCTCGGCGATCTATGGTCTCGGCGATCCGCAGTCCTACCTGCGCATGGTGCTGCATCTCGACCGGGGCGACCGGGTCGACCAACGCTACCTCATCCAGCGACTCGCGGAGTTGCAGTACACCCGTAACGACATGGCGTTCCAGCGCGGCACCTACCGGGTGCGCGGCGACGTCATCGACGTCTTCCCCGCCGAGTCGGAAAAGGAGGCCGTGCGGGTCGAACTGTTCGACGACGAGATCGACAACATTTCGACGTTCGATCCGTTGACCGGGGAGGTCCTGGCGCGGGTACCTCGCTACACCGTCTTTCCCAAGACCCATTACGTGACGCCCAGGGAACGCATCCTCGCGGTGCTCGACGAGATTCGCGAAGAGTTGGCCGAACGCTTGGAGGTCCTCAAGGACGCCAACAAGCTGGTCGAGGCGCAGCGCCTGGAACAGCGCACCCGGTTCGATCTCGAGATGATCAAAGAGTTAGGCTACTGCAGCGGCATCGAGAACTACTCGCGCTACCTGTCGGGTCGCCAGCCCGGCGAGCCGCCGCCGACGCTGTTCGACTACCTCCCGAAGGATGCCTTGCTGATCGTCGACGAATCCCACGTGACGGTCCCGCAGCTCGGTGGCATGTACAAGGGCGACCGGTCGCGCAAGGAGACCCTCGTGGAGTACGGCTTCCGGCTGCCGTCGGCCCTTGACAACCGACCGTTGCGGTTCGACGAATGGGAGGGGTTGGCGCCGCAGATGATCTTCGTTTCCGCGACGCCCGGTCCCTACGAAGGCGAGCGATCCGGTAGCGTAGTCGAGCAGGTCGTGCGACCGACGGGGCTCGTCGACCCGCAAGTCGACGTGCGTCCCGCATCGACCCAGGTGGATGATCTCTTCGGCGAGATCGGGTTCACCGTCGACAACGGCGAGCGGGTATTGGTGACGACACTCACCAAGCGTATGGCCGAAGATCTCACCGAGTACCTGGACGAACACGGCGTGCGTGTCCGCTACCTGCACTCCGACATCGATACGGTCGAACGGATGGAGATCGTTCGGGATCTGCGGCTGGGCAAGTTCGACGTGTTGGTCGGCATCAACCTTCTGCGCGAGGGTCTCGACATGCCCGAAGTCTCGCTGGTCGCGATTCTCGACGCCGACAAGGAGGGGTTCCTGCGCGCCGAACGGTCGCTCATCCAAACGATTGGCCGCGCCGCCCGCAACTTAAACGGTCGCGCCATCCTCTATGCGGACGCGATGACCGGGTCCATGAAGAAGGCCATCGACGAGACCAACCGCCGTCGCGACAAGCAGATCGCCTTCAACGCCGAGCACGGCATCACGCCGAAGACCGTCGAGAAGGCCGTTGCGGATGTCATGGAGGGTGCCCGGACCGCCCCGGGTGCTGCCCGGGGCCGAGGCCGGCGTGACAGCAAGGATCGCGCCGGGCCGCAACGCGTCCCGCGCGCGGTGGACACCGATCCGAAGACGTTTGGCAAAATGCTCGACGAGCTCGAGTCGAAGATGTACGACCACGCCAAGAACCTGGAATTCGAGGAAGCGGCCGCCGTGCGGGACGAGATCCGCGACCTCAGGGCGACGTACCTCGTAAACTGATCGGCTATGGGGCGCTGTGCAGGCCATGGGTAGACCGAACGTGCAGATCACGCCGTTGCCGAACGCCTTCGCTTCCGAGGTAGCCGGTCTCGACGCCAGCCGGGTCGATGACGCCACGTTCGACGCCCTCTACTCGGCTTGGCTCCGCTACCCAATCCTGCGTCTACGGGGACAGCGCCTCGACGACGCTCAACTGCAGGCCTTCAGCAAACGATTCGGATCGTTGGAATACGCGCCCATGGGGCGAATCTCCGTCGCGGCGCGCGACCAACTTCCCAATCCCTTTGTTGCGACTATCTCGAACATCGTCGAGAACGGTCGGCCGATCGGTGGCCTTGGCAATGCCGAAGCCGCATGGCACACGGACATGTCGTACATCGAGGATCCGCCCACGGCGAGCATCCTGTATGCGGTGGAGACTCCGGAAGAGGGCGGCGAGACCCATTTCTGCAGCATGATCGCCGCATTGGCTGCGTTACCGTCGGCATTGCGCGAGCGGGCGCGTTCGGCACGCCTGAAACACGATGCGGCCCACGACAGCGTCGGCACGCTGCGGCGGGGACACCGTCACGCCGCAAGCCCCCTCGAAGCTCCGGGTGCCGTGCATCCAATGGTCCGGCGACACCCGGAAAACGGGCGCGAGGCGCTGTTCCTGGGCCGTCGCCAGGACGCCTACGTGGAGGGTCTGCCGCTTGCGGAGAGTGAAGCCTTCCTTGACGAGGTCTGGCGCTACGTGGCGCTTCCCGATGCGGTCTGGACGCAACAGTGGCAGGTTGGCGACCTGCTCATCTGGGACAACCGCAGCGTCATGCACCGCCGTGCCGCCTTCGACGCGGGCGCCCGTCGTCTGATGCGCCGCACGCAGGTTCGCCCCCGTAGGGGCGACGATGTCGCGCCCCAACGGGCGCGCCGTCACCCGCCGACAACGCCGGATTGAATCATTCAGCGGCCAGTCGCACGGCGTGGCGCATCGCCCGCGGTGTTTCTGGTCTACAATTCTGCAACCGCCGACGTCATGAGCCGTTGGCGCGGAGAATGCCGAGCATCCTCCACACCTCGCCCAAAGGGCGAATAGGCGCGTAGCTCAGTTGGTTAGAGCGCTACCTTGACATGGTAGAGGTCGTTGGTTCGACTCCAATCGCGCCTACCAAACCCGCGAACGCCCGGCCGGACGGGTCGGGTGTTCAGGGATGCCGAAACGCACCCGTTAATGGAAGCAGCCACCGGGCGTCTTGGTTGGTAGCCGAGCGCGCCTCGCGAGTACGCGAGGCGTCTAGGAGGGCAGCCAACCGTGGTTTCGAATGCAACCAGCGTGTGATCATCAACATCGCTCAGTGGATCGAGACCGCAACAAGCCACGGCGAGTATCGATGCAACCAACCGACCAGGTGTTGAACGGCGGCCCCTCCCGGGCGCTTGCCGCAGCTTTCGAGGCGCATCATCGGCGCGTATTCCGTGCCGCTTTCCGCGTTACCGGCAGCATTGACGATGCTGAGGATGTCCTGCAGACCGTATTCCTGAACATGATGAAGCGCGAGTCCAACAGCGGCGTGGATTTGGGTAACGACCCCAAGAGCTACCTGTGCCGGGCGGCTGTCAACGCCGCCGTGGACGTGTTGCGCACCCGGAAACGCAAGATGGCCGTCGAGCCGGAGGCCGACCCGCCCGAGGAATCGCCGGGCGCCGAGGCGGACGTGACGCGCCGGGAACTACGCCGCCGGCTTCGTGGCGCACTGTCGCGGTTGTCGCCACGGGCGGCGTCCATCGTCGCGCTCCGCTTCTTCGAGGGATACGGCAACGCGGAGATCGCCACGATGCTGGGGACCTCGGCATCGTCGATCGCCGTCACACTGCATCGGGCTCGGCAACGATTGAAGGCCGAACTTCACGAGGTGGCACCATGAACGATACGGACGAGACCACGAAGTCCAAGCAGGTCCTCGACGCTGACGATTCGAGTCGCGAGGAGTCGCTTGACCTGGCGCTTGCCGCGGTTCGCGGGGACATGCCGCGCCCGGGCAGCGAGGCGGCGGCGGCGCAGCGCGTCGCACAGTCGTTGGGATTCCCTGCGGCCTCCGTGGTTCACCTGACCGACTACGAGGCGCTGATCCCGGACTATCTGGCCGGAAGGCTCAACGACGCGCAAAGAATGCTGTTCGAGGATGAAGTCCGAACATCGATTCCGTTGCGGCGCGCTCTGGCTGCAACCCGTAGCGGGGAGGGTGCCGAACACGGTTCGTCGACCGCGTTGGCAACGGGAAACCCAGGACCGAGTTCGCGTTCGCGAGCTGGCCGGCGATGGATCTACGCGCTTGCGGCGGCCATCGCCGTGGCCATCGGGGCCGCATTGGTCGTGCCGACTCCGAACGAAAACGATCCGGTGCGGCTGGCACGGGTCGAGACTGTCGCAGGACTGTCATTGCAGCAGGTCGGCAGCCAGTGGGTGCCGCTCACGCAGGATGAATGGATCGCCGACGGACAGCGCTTGGCCACCAAGCAGAACGGCACCGCGGTGCTGGAGTTCGATGACGGTTCGAAGGTGGAGGTCGCACCGCGATCGCAATTGCGGCTGACCCACGAACGCGGCGGCAACCGCATCCGCGTCGACCAGGGGAGTGTCATCGTACAGGTGGCGCCGCAACGCAACGGGACCTTCAATGTCGTGACCGACGATCTCCTCGTCGCGGTGGTGGGAACCACGCTCGGGGTCGGCCACGGCACCAAGGGATCCCGCGTCTCCGTCATCGAAGGCGAGGTCGAAGTACGTCATGACGGGAAGACGACCAGTCTCCAGGCCGGCGACCAGTACGGAACGCGCAAGACCACGGCGATGGCTTTGGAGGAGACGATCGCGTGGAGCCGCGATGCCGAGCACTACGCCGAGATACTGCAGGCCTACACTGACTTCCAACGCGACATCGGCGAAGCGCTGACGGCTGGGAATCGGCACTCGACGCGCTTGCTGGACCTAGTTCCGGCCGAGACGTCGGTGTACGTCGCCGTCCCCAACGCGCCTGCTACCATTGCCGAAGCCTACGCGGCCGTGGCCGCGTTCCATGATCGCCTTCCGGCCGCCGAGTTTCCACCTTACAAGTCATCCGGTGAGGTCGAGGAAATGGTTGGCTGGCTCGGCGAAGTGGGGGACTACCTTGGCCCGGAAACGGTACTTGCGCTCTATTGGGACGACCCGGATAGCCCTCTTGTGCTGCTTCTCGCCGAAACCCGGAGAGGTTTGCGCAGGGTGATCGAAGACAAACTGCAAAGCCTTTCCCGCGCGGTGGGCAACCCACAGGTCGGCGTCGACCTCATCGACGATCCGCAAGATGCACAAGACGGTCGGTTGTCCATCTGGCTCAACGAGGGGCTGTTCGCGGCATCCACGTCGCCAGCGGCGCTTGTTCAGCTCGAGGCGACGCTCGACGAGGGGTCGAACCCTTTCCGGGACGGCGCCCTCTACGCCCGACTGGCGGAGGTATACGAGAGGGGCGCGGAGTACGTGATGGGCGCCGACATGGCGCAACTCGGACAGGATGGGTATCGCAACCCCTTGCTCGACCTGCGTGGTGCCCGCACGGTGATTGCCGAACATCGCCTCGATGGTGAAGTTGGCGTGGCGGCGCTGGAGGTGCGCTTCGACGATGACGATCCCGATCGCGTCGCGCTGCTTGACCAGCCGGGACCGATGGGTGCCTTGCGGTTCTTTTCGCCGGACACGAGCTTTGCCGGCGCGGTCGTCCTACCCGACTCGGAGAAGCTGACGGCCGTTTTGAACACCTGGCTTGATGACCGTGGCCCGGCGGAAACGAAGCCAAAGGCCGTCTCGGAACTGATCGACGGCGTCGTCGGCATGCTCGGCGGTGAGATTGCCGTCGCAGTCGATGGGCCGCTGCTTCCCCAGCCATCGTGGAAGGCGGCGGTGGAGGTCTATGACCAGACCGGGTTGCAAGAGTCGATCGAGGCCTGGATCGGTCTTTTGCAGGCAATGGTGGGCGACTACGGGTTGACGGTCGAGGCCGTGGAAGGCACGGCGCCGCATGAGCCCGTCTACCGATTGTCGGCGGGTGGACTGCATGCGCATTACGCGTATATCGATGGTTACCTCGTGCTGGCCGGTACTCGGGCCGTGCTGGAACAAGCGCGACAGACCTACGACTCCGGCGCGACGCTGCTCGATGCCGCGAAGTTTCAGGAGTTGCTGCCGCTCGACAGCTACCTGGACTTTTCCGCGATGACCTATGCGCGGTTGGACGACTCGCTCGCGTTGCCCCTCCTAGGGTGGGTGATGCCGCAGTCCGGCGGGGCGCGCGGCGAGATGTTTGAACAACTGCGTGACACCCTGGCGGGCACCGCCGTGTTCGGCGTGTACAACGAGCCTGATCGCATCCGAGTGGTGGCCAACGGAACCAACATCGCACCCTTCTTCGGCCTGCCGATGCTCCCGGCGCTCGGCCTGGGAATGTCGGACGTCGAGGCCCGTTGGCAAATCGAAGCCTCCGGCGACGGCGGCGACACCTCTGGACGCGGGGACGGCACTTGACGGATACCGCCTCCCCGGTTGGTGTGCGGGATGTGTTGCCCGGCGGTTCAGAGAGCGCGCCGGGCGCGCGTGAGGTATGGGCGGAATTCGAGGGATTGAGCCTTCACCTTGGGGGCCGACCGGTTCTGAACGACCTGAACGCGGCGCTGCGCGGGCGTTGCATCGGACTGCTCGGGCCAAACGGTGCTGGCAAGACGACGCTGCTCAACACCCTCCTCGGGTTCTTCAAGCCATCCTCGGGACACGCGCGCATCTTCGGTCGCGATGTCGTTGCCGAGGCCAGCGAGGTGCGCCGGGTGGTCGGCTACATGCCGGAGCGTGACAGCTTCGTCGGTGGCATGACGGGCGTGCGGTTCGTACGCATGATGGCGGAACTGTCGGGCCTGCCTCGCGACGATGCACTCGACCGCGCCCACGAGGCGTTCTTCCATGTGGGTCTCGGAGAGGCCCGATACCGCAGGGTCGAGACCTATTCCCAGGGGATGAAGCAACTGGCCAAACTCGCCCAGGCGATTGCCCATGGGCCGCGGCTGCTGTTTCTCGACGAGCCCACCAATGGCCTCGACCCGCCAGGACGCAATCGTATGCTGCAACTCGTTCGGGGCATCCGCGACACCGGCGCGACCCGGCTGGTTGTTTCGTCGCACTTGCTGCGCGATGTGGAAGAGTGCTGTGACGAGGTGCTCATCCTCAAAGACGGCCGGATCTCTTCGGTTTGCGACCTCGAAAGCGAACGCCGATCCAACCGCAAGTTCTTGTTTCTTCAGGTCAAGGGCGACCAAGAACGGTTTGTCGAGGGTCTTGTCGCCTTGGGTTGCGAAGTGGGCATGCCCAACCGTCGGCGGCTGCGGGCGGTGTTGCCCGCGCAGGTCGAGATAGCCGACCTCTATGCGCTGGCTGCCGAATTGTCGGTCCAGATCCGCCAACTCGACCACAAGCGCGACTCCTTGGAAGACATCTTCCTGCGCGCCATGGACGAGCCCGTCGCGGCCAAACAGGCAAACGCGTCGTGAGCCTTCGGGCGCATGGGTTCAGCACTTTTGCCGGGCCATGGACCCGGCGGATCACGCGACCCTTGGTCATTACCCGCTACACCCTGTCCACGGTGTTTTCGTCACGCCTGTTCACGATTTTCTTCGTGGCCTGCTTCCTGCCGTCGTGCCTTTTCCTTGTATCAATCTACCTGCGCTACAAGCTCGACACGTTGACCGGGTTCTTTGGGCTACATTGGGGCCCCGCGGAAATCCGCGCCGCCGCCGGCTTTCTGGACGATTGGCTGTACTACGGGATCGTCGGACCCTCCTTGTGGGTGACGTTTCTGATCGTGCTGGTTCGTGGTCCCGCGCTGCTGGGCCCCGATCTCAAGGACAACGCCATGCCGCTCTACCTTTCGCGGCCGGTGACGAAGCTTCAATACCTCGTCGGGAAACTCCTGGTGCTGCTCTGGCTGACTGCCACCGTCACATGGATACCGGGACTCCTGCTCGTGTTCGTCAACGCCTACTACGCCGAGGACGGCTGGTTGCTCGACAACCTGTCGGTTCCGCTCGGGCTCGTCGCAACCTGCCTAGTGTGGAGCGGGTGCCTGTCGATCATCGCACTGGCGTTGTCTGCTTGGGTGCGCTGGCGCCCGGCGGCGACGTTGGGTTTTCTCGGATTGTTCGTCATCGGATCCGCGGTGGGCAACCTGTTTCGAGTCACCAGCGGTGACTGGTATGGCAGTCTGATCATTCTGTGGGATGCCATCGAGGTCGTGGGGCGGCAACTGTTCGGCGCAAAGGCGTCCGACTTGATGCCGTTGCCCTGGGCCTGGGGCACGCTGGCCTTCGCCACGGCGCTGGCGTTCTGGGCGTTGATGCGCCGCATTCGCGCCTTCGAGATCGTGCGGTGACGGACACCATCCGTTTCGAGGGCGTGTCGCGGTTCTACGGCGACGTGCTGGGGGTCAACCGGGTCGATCTCGAACTGGAACCTGGCATCATCGGCTTGGTCGGTCCCAATGGCGCCGGCAAGTCGACGCTGATGAACCTAGTGACCGGCTTGGTGAGCCCAAGCCGCGGTCGCGTCGTGGTGCGCTGTGTGGAGCCCAGGGACTCCGAGGCGTTCTATCGACGCATCGGCTATTGCACGCAGTACGATGCATTTCCCGTCGGGATGACCGGTCGCCGATTGTTGGTCAGCCTGCTCCGCGTACATGGCTTTGCTGAGGGCCGTGCCGACGAGTTGGCCAACGCGGCCCTCGAGAGGGTGGGCATGACTGCAGCGGCGGATCGCTCGGTCGACGCCTACAGCAAGGGCATGCGGCAGCGAATCAAGCTGGCCCAGGCGATCTGCCACGAGCCCGACGTCCTGGTTCTAGACGAGCCGTTGAACGGCCTCGATCCCCAGGCCCGGGCCGAAGTCACGGAGGTCTTTCGGGAGTTCGGCGCGACCGGCGCACACGTCCTGATATCCAGCCATATCCTCCACGAGGTCGATGCGATCTCGGATCGCGTCGTGTTCCTCGACAACGGCTACGTCATCGCGGAGGGCGACGCGCCGGGCATCAAGGGCGAACTCAAGCAGTATCCGATGCAGGTCTTCGTTCGCTCCGAGCATGCGCCTGCAATCGCCTCGCGCCTGTTCGAACTCGGCCATGTAACGGAAGTGCGACTTCACGACGACGGTGCCGGGCTGTTCGCCCGCACCCCCGATGCGGACCGCTTCTTCCTCGCCTTCAACCGGCTGTCGCTCGCCGAGGCTTGGCATGTCGAGGCGATCGGGACCGCCGACGAGACCGTCGAGGCGATCTACAACTACCTCGTGGTCGACGGGGCGGCCGGCGCTTCGTGATGGCCGACTCATGGGAACAGAGCGTAGGGTCCGGAGTCTGGAAACGGCGTGCCAGGCAGGTGCGGGCCGTCGTGGATGTCGAACTCCGCAAAATGCTCGGCGGCAGGCGGGCCGTGCCGGTGTGTCTGCTCGCCGCGCTGCCGGTGATCGTGATCTTTGTGATAGTCGTGGAGACGATGCCCGCGCGCAGCGCGTTCGGGGCCATCTATTCGGTCGTCGTCTTGGGTGCCACCGTGTTCTTCGGTTGCGCGCTCGTGTTCACCCATTTATTTCGCGGCGAGATCCTCCGCCGCAGCCTGCACTTCTACCTGCTCGCGCCCTTGCGCCGCGAGGCGCTGACGCTGGCCAAGTACGCCGCCGGGTTGCTGCTCGCGTATGCCTTGTTCGGCGGCGTCACGATTCTCGTCCATCCGATGTTCATGGCCGCGACCGGTGACTGGGTCGTCTTGGAGACGTTCCACTACCTGGGCATCACCCTGCTCGGCTGCACGGCGTACGGCGCGCTGTTCCTGCTGTTCGGCACGCTGTTCCGAAACCCCATCCTGCCGGTCGCCGCGCTGCTCGGCTGGGAGATGCTGAACTTCCTTCTCCCGGCGGGGATCAGGATTGCCAGCGTCAGCTACCACCTCAAGTCGCTGTTGCCGGGACCCGGTCCCGTGGAGCTGGCGATGGGTGTTCCGGCCGAGTTGCCGTCTCCCGCAGCGGCGGTCGGGTCGCTGTTGATGCTGTCGGCGGCGGCTGTCGCGCTGGCCTGCTTCCGAGTGCGGCGAATGGAAATCCGCTACACGGACGATTGACAAATGAGCGGTCCTCTCAGGAGGCCGTTGCGGCGAATGCCTTGCGGAAGCCGGCCATCTTTGGCTTGGCAGGGAGGGATGGGGGGATATCGGGGTCGGAAACCGAATGGCTGGAGGTCGGGCCCGTTGCTAATAATCGGCCTATGCGAGCGTGTATGTTGAAACAGGTCTGCCCGACTTCCTTCTCGCCTTGCCAGGATCAAGCCATGAAGCCCCCTTTTCACCATGCGCGCACCGCGCCAGTTCTCGTAGCGGCCTTGGTTGGCGGATGCGCAACGCAGCCGGTAGAACCAATCGAACGTCAGCATGACCTCAGAATCGATGTCGCGAAAGTCGACTTCGGTGCCCGCGGGACACTGCACATTGTCCAGGCGCAGGAACCGAGACTCCGCATCAGGGCACGTGCCGACGTGGCTAACCTGATCCACATCGAGGAGGAAGCAGGTCGGCTGCACATCCGAGATCCGATTCGCCCCCGATTCGCGGCGACATCGGAGTTGCTTGGATTTGGGCACGTGTACGACGAGCAGGCGATGTATTACCTCGAGATACCAACGCTCGCGGAACTGAGACTCAGCGGCGGGCCGGTAAGGATAGGACCGTTCCAGGTGGATGGGCTCGCCATCACGTCGGACGGACATGCAGACATACGGGTCGACGACGTGAACGTGTCCCGTTTCTCCCTCAACACGACGATGGGCAGTCAAGTTACGGTCGCCCGCCTCGTGGCGGATTCGGTCGTCTTGACCGCGTCCGGCAATGCAACGATTCGCGTGAAGGACGTGGATGCCAACTCCGTCGAGATCCGGGCGCACGAATATAGCGATGTTTCGTTGGAAGGCCGGGCCGCAAACGGGAACCTGACCCTCTCAGGGTCCGGTTCGGTAACTGCACCCGCGTGGCTAGCGGAGCACGCGGACATCCACGCAGTAGGCCACAGCCGTGCTCTGCTCTCGGTGGGTACCAAACTGGTTCTAGATGTTGCAGATCGCGCCAAGGTTGACTGGCTCGGCTCGCCGGTTGTCCAGAAAGCACTGCGGTGAAGAAGTGCATCGCCGGCGCATCCCTACTGGGGGCCTTGGCCGGGGCCGCGGAGGACGGCACGGCCTTCGCGCGGTTCGTGGCGGCGAATCAAGCGGTCGGGGACTTCGATTGTAGCTTCACGATGACCTCCACTCGTTCCGGGGAGGAGCGCGTGGAACACTATTCGTCCGACCTCGGCGGGGAGCTATTGGAGGTGGACGGTCGCGAACCTACGGAAAAGGAGCGCCGTCGGTACGAGTCACTCGGCCCGGCGCCGATGCCCTTCGATGTCGAGATGTTCGGGCCGCAGGATGCGGCCGTAGTGGTTCACGCGCAAGACGAGAGCACCACGACGTTCGTGCGCGAAGGCCGAACGGAGATCCCAGGATCGAAGGATGTGATCGATGGTCGCTCCACGTTGGTGGTCAGCAGGTCCACTTGGCGGCCGATTCGATTGGTAATAGAGAACACGCAGTCGTACTCTCCGGCAGTCGGCGTCAAGGTTGATCACCTCAGTCAAACGTCCTCGTGGGTGTACGTGCCTACCGTCAACGCATCCTTGACGGAGACGTTGGAGATGACGATGGCGGGCAAGGTGATGGTGTTCAAGAAGATCTCGGACCAAGTCCACGTGACCTATTCGAACTTGGACTGCAAGTTGAAGTAACGGCGAGCCATCAGCACACTCTGCAGGCTCTGCCCGCGGCGACATCGTTCCAGTCATCGAGCATCGGTGTAGGACGGCAACGGCGGTCCTTGTGGCCGGTGCAGCGCCGTGGTCGTCGCGGTTGTGGGTGGGTGACTACCTTGCGTTTCAACGGCCGACCAACGCACGAAGGACGCGTCGACCTATCGACGACGGGGGTTGACTCCCAACAGCGCTTGCGCCCGGGCCACGACGTGGTCGTCCCGATCGGCGCTGCCGTTGGCGTACATGAGGCTCGCGGCGAGCAGGTCGTCACGCCAGGGAAGGCGTAGCCACCGATAGTTCTCGAGCATCGCCTCGGTGAACTTGATGTCGTGCGTGCCCCTGTTCTTGAGCGTGGCGTACCACCGCGTGCGGGCGCCCAGCGCCATCGCGTCGCCCCCGGCCTCTAGCCATCCGCGAGCTTGCCGGACCGCGTCGATGCGATTGCGGCCGATGGTTCGGAAGATCTCGTCCAAATTCTCCGCCTGCATCGGCGCGATGGCGTCGATCCGTCGATTCCGCGTCCGCGAGTCGCGTTCCACCATCGACCGAAAGCTCGTCATGAACGCCACGGCCTGCAGAAGCTGCAGTCGTCGCGCACGGTCCTCATCGGCCACCCGGTAGCAGTAGTGCATGGCATTGGCCGCTGTACTCGCGTGCAAGGCAACAATGCCATTGCGGCGCAGGATGAGTTCGGCGGCGAACATCGTCACGGCCTCCCACACCGTGTGCGCACTGACGTTGTCGGCAAGCAGTCGGACGGCGGTGCCGACAGCCTGTTCGCTGCTTGCCGTGCGCATTTCCTGGAGCAGCGTCCGAGCGGCGGAGATGTCGTCGCGACCCGCTTGCCAATCTAGCGGCAGCGTGGCCGCCATCGCCTGATTCGCTTGCCAGTCGCGATCCGCAACATGCTCGTATCGCGCCGGGTTGGCATCGCCCTCGGCGTTCTGAACGGCGAGGGCAAGCGAGCGCGCCAGGGGCGCGGCCACGCCTTCGCCCAACGCCGAAACCAGCCGATGGGCGTTGGCTGCGGCGATGGGTTTGTGGCCGATGGCGCGGAAGTCGCGCGCGGCGTGCAGCATCAGCGTCTGCAGTGCCGTACGGGTGTGTCCCGCAGCGACGAGGGCGGCGGTGGCGAGGTCGGCTTCTTGGGCGTCCCAGGAGACCAACGCGCCAGCCAGCGCCGCCGGTTGGGAATGGCCGTCCGAATGGTGTCCTTCGGGCAGCGGTCGAAGCGACCAGGGCTCGATGCGATCCTGTTGCGCCGATGCCGCCTTGAAGTAGTCCGCGGTCCATAGCAGCGGCAGCCACTTGTGTTCGTTGGGCATCGCGACGACCGACTGTTCAACCGACCTCAGCATCATCACCGCGTGGTACTTGAACCCCACGTTCGGATAGGGACTCACCTCGCGGCACGTGGCAACGGCCAGCGCAGCTAGGAGTTGCTGCGGTGCCAGACCGGCTCGAATGCGCATCGCCAGGGCGTCGAGCAGGGATTCCCTCGGCGTCTCGACCAGTAGACGCACGAGTTCGCCGTCACCAGCGAAGGCACCGGCGGGTTGCGCCCAAGACGCCCATGGCGTGAAAAAGGACGCTGCCAATGCCCGGCGTCGGGTGATCACCCGAGAATCCCCGGATCGACAACAAAGACCATGCGGCCAATACTGCGCGTCCCGACGCCTATCCGCCATGGGTGGATGTCGCTAAGCTAAAGCCGTCGGGTAGGCGTGGAGCGAGAAATGGCGGATTTCGATCACAGCGAAATGTCCAGCTCCGAAGAGCGAACGTGGTCGATCATCGTTCACGCTGCGGCGTTCGCCGGTGTGGTGGTGCCGTTTGGCATGATCCTCGGACCGCTCGTTGTCTGGATCATCAAGAAGCCCGAGTCGGCGTTGGTGGATCGCCACGGCAGGGCGGCGCTCAATTTCCAGATCAGCATGCTGATCTACTTCATCGGGGCCGTGGTACTCGTGTTCGTGGCCATCGGTTTGCTGCTGCTGATCGTGTTGGGAATCTTCTGGTTCTTAATGGTCTTGGTGGCGACAATCCGGGTGGCCGACGGCCGTGATCCCGGCTATGTCCTTAGCATCGAGTTTCTCAAGTAGCTGTTGACCGGTCGTCCTGTCCATATGCCGGCCGCGCCCTCCTCGGGCGGTGATAGAATCCTCCGCCACTCGCGGTGGGAGCCGCGGTAATCGTCTCGGGGCGTAGCGCAGTCTGGTAGCGCATCACACTGGGGGTGTGGTGGTCGTCGGTTCAAATCCGGCCGCCCCGACCAAACGACTCGAAGTCCAAGCGTCGGCATCCCGACGACCGACATCGGAGGCAGGGTGAGGGAGAGCCGACAGGCGCATCGTCGACGCGGAACGCGCACTGCGTGGTAGCACCGGCGTCCAAGGACCGCCTGGTCCCGTTCACCAGCAAGCTTGCGTTTGGCATCGGCCAGTTCGCGGAAGGCCTAAAGAACACGGCCTTCGGCGCGTTTGCGCTGTTCTACTACAACCAGGTGCTTGGCCTGCCGGGCACGTTGGCGGGGATGGCGCTGTTCATCGCCCTGCTGTTCGACGCCGTCACGGATCCGATGGCGGGGTCGCTGTCCGACAAGACCCGATCCCGGCTTGGGCGCCGGCACCCCTTCATGTACGCCTCCGCAGTGCCGCTGGGTCTCGCGTTCGTGGGCCTCTTCGCGCCGCCTCCGGGTCTCGGCGAATGGGGTCTCTTCGCGTGGCTCGCCACGTTCGCGGTGCTGACCCGGATGGCGATGACGCTCTACCACGTTCCGCACCTCGCGCTTGGCGCGGAGATGACCGAGAACTTCGACGAGCGCACACGCATCGTGGCCTATCGGCAGTTCTTCGGCGCGGCGGGCGTGCTGGCGGCGTTCGGACTCGGGTACGGGTGGTATTTCGCGGAGCTGCGCGGCGGTCGGGTCGCGGTGGACAACTACATGCCCTACGCGGTGACGCTGGCGATCCTGATGGTCGTGACGATCTGGTACTCGGCGTACGGGACCCAGAAGGAGATTCCGTTCCTGTCGGAACCCGAGACCCTTCCCAAGCGCGACCCTGTCAGCCAGATGGTTCTCGACTTGGCCGAGGCGTTTCGAAACCGGTCGTTCCGATGGCTCTTCTTCGGTGTGCTGGTGGTGTTCGTGATGGCCGGCGTCAACAGCGCGCTCGACATCTACATGTTCCAGTACTTCTGGGACTTGACCGGCGCCGAGATGCTCATCCTGCAGGTGGCGAGCGTCACCGGGCTCATGGCGGGCGTGTTTCTGGCGGCCCCGCTGCTGCGTCGCACGGAGAAGCGCTTCGGGGTGCTGCTCGGCACGATCGTTTGGGCCGTTTGCCAGGTTGTTCCCGTCGTTCTGCGGCTTGTCGATGCGTTCCCGGCGAACGACGCGGTCATCCTCGTCCCGACGCTGGTGGCGTTCCGGTTCGTCCAGGGATTGATCGTCCAGCAGGCCCTCACGGCGTTCGGGTCGATGATGGCGGACGTGGCCGACGAGCACGACCATGCGACCGGTACGCGCCAGGAGGGCATTTTCTTCGGTGCCATCGCGTTCTCGCACAAGGCCACGTCGGGGTTCGGAACCCTCATTGGCGGCCTCGGGTTGGACATCATCGGATGGCCTCGCGGCACCGGGATCCAATCGGCGGCCGACGTGCCCGCGGAGACCATCGTCCATCTCGGGCTGCTCTATGGCCCCGTCGTGGCCGGGTTCTCGGTCATCTCCGTGTGGTGCTACCTGCACTACGATCTGACCCGGGCGCGGCATGCCGAGATCCTGCGCGAACTCAACCTTCGACGACGTGCGACCCCGGTTCGGGATCCAACAACCACTTGACCGCATGTACGCTGCACTGCGCCCGCTACTCTTTACGCTGCCGCCGGAGTTCGCGCACAAACTGGCGCTTGCGGCGTTGCGGGGGTTCGGTGCATTGCCGGGGTCGGCAGCGCCATCGGGTTCCGGCGTCGAGTTGCTGGGCTTGACCTTTCCGAACCGCATCGGCTTGGCGGCGGGGCTCGACAAGGACGCCACAGCGACGGCGGGCTTGGGGAAACTGGGCTTCGGCTTCGTCGAGGTCGGCACGGTCACGCCACGGCCCCAGCCCGGCAACCCGAAACCCCGCCTGTTTCGGCTCCAAGAAGACCGCGCCCTCATCAATCGTATGGGTTTCAACAGCGCCGGGGCGGATGTGGTGGCGAAGAACCTTCGGCGAATGCGCGACTGTATCGACGTTCCGGTGGGCGTCAACATCGGCAAGAACCGCGACACCGAGTTGACCGATGCCGTCGACGACTACCGCACCTGCCTTGCGACGCTCTACGAGGTGGCCGACTACGTGGTGGTCAACCTGTCTTCACCGAATACCCCCGGCCTTCGGGATCTGCAGGCTGCGGACGCCGCCTGTACGCTGGTTGCCGAGTTGGCGGTCGAGCGGCAACGTCTCTCGGTTCAATATCCCGACAAGCAGCCCGTGCCGCCGTTGTTCGTCAAGATCGCCCCGGATCTTGCCGCCGCCGATCTGGAGGCCACAGTCTCGGGAGCGTTGCGTGCCGGTGCCGATGGCATCGTTGCAACCAACACGACGGTTGCGAGGCCGGCGTCGCTGTACTCGAAACGGGCGGCCCAGGCGGGGGGCCTGTCGGGACAGCCGTTGTTCGCCATCGCCCTCGACGCCGTCCGCCGGACCCGCGCGGTGGTAGGCCAGGGTCCGGTTGTTGTCGGCGTGGGGGGGATCTCGCGAAGACAGGACGCGGAGGCGATGTTCGATGCCGGCGCAGATCTTGTGCAGTTTTATTCGGCCCTCGTATTCGAAGGTCCGGCCCTTGTGCGTCGGCTCGCGGGTGGATCATAGCCGCCGTCTTGTGTAATTTGGGGTAGTCACGGGGAGGAAGGCAGTTCGCGTTGGGGGAGCCCCAGCTTATGGCCTTCAACTTCCGCTAGCGCGTCTCGCGAGTACGCGAGCCGTCGAGGAGCAGAATCAGGTACTTGTCCATTTGCAACCTGAGTGTAAGCATCGAGTACGCTCAAGGGATCTAGGGGAGGAAATTCGTATGAGAACGCTAATTCAACGGCTGATCGCCGTCGCGGTGGTGCTGGGCGGCGTGTTTGCCTATGGCGACACCCTAGACAGCGGCGATAGCGCATGGATCCTGACATCCACCGCGCTCGTCCTGTTCATGACGATCCCGGGTTTGTCGCTGTTCTACGGCGGCCTCGTGCGCTCGAACAGCGTGCTCTCCGTGCTCATGCAGTGCTTTACGATCACCTGCCTGGTCACGATCCTCTGGGTGATCATCGGTTACAGCCTTGCGTTCGGGGGCGGCGGGAATCTGGTCGGCGGAGTCGGCAAGTTCCTGTTCAACGGCGTCGGCGAGGACTCGATGAGCGGCACGATTCCGGAATCGAGCTTCGCCGCCTTCCAGCTCACGTTCGCCATCATCACACCGGCCCTGATCGTGGGTGGGTTCGCGGAACGAATGCGGTTTTCGGCCGTGCTGCTGTTTACCGCCCTGTGGTCGCTGGTCGTATACGCGCCCATCGCGCACTGGGTCTGGGGGAGCGGCATGCTCAGCTCGGATGGCTGGTTCGGCGACTGGTTCGGTGCCGGCGTCATGGATTTCGCGGGCGGCACGGTGGTGCATATCACGGCAGGTACAGCGGCATTGGTGGCCGCCGTCGTGCTCGGTTCCCGGCGCGGCTTCCCGGACGGCGTGCAACCACCGCACAACATGACGTTGACAGTCGCCGGAGCGGCGATGCTGTGGGTCGGCTGGTTCGGCTTCAACGGCGGCAGCGCGTTGGCCGCCAACGGCGACGCGGCCATGGCCTTGACGGTCACCCACATCTCCGCGGCGGCCGGCGCCTTCACCTGGTTGATGATCGAGTGGATCCGCTACGGGAAGCCAAGCGCCTTGGGCGCCGTGACAGGTATGGTTGCGGGATTGGGCACGATCACCCCGGCATCCGGGTTCGTCGGCCCGGCCGGCGCGCTGATCATCGGCATCAGTGCCGGGACGGTGTGTTTCTTCGCCACGAACTTCATGAAGCAGAAACTCAAGATCGACGACTCGCTGGACGTATTTCCGGTGCACGCCGTGGGCGGTGCGCTGGGCACGATCCTGACAGGCGTGTTCGCGAGCACGGCGCTCGGCGTGTTCAGCGGCCAGCACGACATCTCGATTCCGAGCCAGGTGGGAGTGCAAGCGCTTGGCGTGTTGGTCACGGTGGCGTACACGGCGCTCGGCACGTTCATCATCCTGAAGATCACCAACGCACTTGTGGGCAACCGGGTCTCGGACGAGGAAGAGACCGAGGGTCTCGATCTGGTCTCGCACAACGAGCGCGGCTACATCCTGTAGGCGGTCCGGAGCAACGGTGGCGGCAAAGGAGAACAACGCGGAGATCAGGGAACTGCCGAAGGGCTACACCGACACGCCCGTGCTTCCCGGTTCGAACTGGCGGGTGCACGACATCGCCCGCCCGCCACCGCCCGTCGTCAAGCCACCGTCGTTCTCGACCCAAGAGACCCCGGGAGCCCCACCATCGGATGCGATCATGCTGTTCGACGGGACCGGGTTCGACGCGTGGGCGGGCCGTGACGGTGGCACGCCCAAGTGGAATCTCCTCGGTGGCGAGGCGATGGAGGTGGAACCACGTACCGGGGACATCCACACCCGTGCGTCGTTCGGAAGTTGCCAATTGCACATCGAGTGGAGTGCGCCGACCGAGATCTACGCCGACAGCCAGGGACGGGGCAACAGCGGGGTGTTCCTGCTGGGTCTCTACGAGGTGCAGGTGCTCGACGGCTACGACAATCCCACCTATGCGGACGGCCTGACGGCGGCGATATACGGCCAGCACCCGCCGTTGGTCAATGCCTGCGTCGTGCCGGGTCAATGGCACGTCTACGACATCGTCTTCGAGTCGCCGGTCTACCGGGACGGTGAATTGGCGACGCCGGCGTTCATGACGGTATTCCACAATGGCTTGCTGGTGCACCACCGCCAGCGCATGCAGGGGCCGACCCAGCATCGGCAACTCGCCAGCTATGACAACCCCCACGGTCCCGAGGGTCCGCTAACGCTCCAGGATCACGGTGACCGGGTCCGGTTCCGGAACATCTGGATCCGACCGTTGGCGAGGATGCAGGCCCCGTAGGCGCGCGCCCCTAACGCGCCCGAAGGGCGCGCGCCCTAACGCGCCCGTCCGCTCGATCCCGACACCGCGGCAACGGGGGCGGCGCTGGGCGCTACGGGTGCTCGCCTTGCGAAGGGGATGAAAGGGTTTCCCGGTACAGACGGCGTTCGTGCCAACGCTGCTGCCACGCCACCGCGAGATACGCGGCGAGGATGCCCAACACCATGGCAACGCCGACTCCGATGCGCCCCACGTACTCCATGATCCAATCCAAGCCGAACAACATGGCAATCCCGATGCCCGACGTCGCGGCAAAGTTGACAAGCCTGGGGAAGGTGCCGCCGCCGACGTTAGACACGTTGCCGAGCCGTTCGAACAACGCTTTTCCCAAGAAGAACACCACGACGAACGAGATCACCACGGCGAGCTGATGGAAAGTGGATTCGCCCATGATCGTTATGGCAACGACGATGAGGCCCAGCACCAACACAAAGGTCTCGAGTGCCGCGTGGATCGCGGCCTTGCCGGGCGAGGCATTGGGACTACTCTCGGCCGTCTCGCGCCCGCTCGCTAGAGGGGCTGCCACCGCCCTAGGTTCGTGTTCGGGAGCACGGCGGGGTTGACCGCGCTCCGGGGCCACCGTCCCAACAGGCACATCGCGATCTCCCGACCGAGGCGGCGCCGGGATTCCGGGCCCATGCGGGCGCTGGCGGAGGCCATGTGCGGCGTGCAGATCACGTTGTCCATGCCGAGCAGCGGATTGTCGGTGGACACCGGCTCCTGCTCGAACACGTCGAGTGCCGCGCCGGCGATTTCGCCGTTCGTGAGCGCCCGGATCAGCGCCGCCTCGTCCACGGTCGGACCTCGGCCGTTGTTGATGAACAGCGCCGACTTCTTCATGCGCGCGAAGTGTTCATCAGACAGCATGTGGTGCGTCTCGGCGTTGAGCGGTGCGTGCATCGACACGAAATCCGAGCGTTCGAGCAGTTCGTAGAGGCTCGTCACGGGCTCGACGTTGGCGCCGGTCATCGTCAGTTCGTTCACGAAGGGATCGTAGGCGAGCACGCGCAGGCCGAAGGCGTGGCAGCGCCGCGCGACGGCCTTGGCGACGTTGCCGAACGAGATCAGGCCGATCGAGAGCCCCCACAACCGCGGGATGTCGTTGTGGTACGGACGGCCTTCGCCCCAGCGGCCCTCCACGGTCATTTTGTGCATGAGAAGGACCCGGCGGTAGGCGGCCAGGAACAACATCATCGTGTGGTCGGCCACTTCGTCGATGAACACATCGGGAACGTTGGTGACGACGATGCCGTGATCCGTCGCGGCGCCCACATCCACGGTGTCGGCGCCGACACTACCGAGGCCGATGACGACGCAGTTGTCGAGCCCCGCGATGATGTCGCGGGTGATGCGGCGGCCGCGGGCGATCACCGCGTCGGCGTTTTTCGCCGCCGCGATGAACTCTTCCTCGGTCTTGGCCGAAACCCCGACGATCTTCGCCCCGATGGGGTCGAGGGCTTCCCGTTCGAGGGTGAATCCGGCATCGACTTCGTCCTGGGAGACACCGGCGGGCACCTGCACCGCCACCGTGTACTTCGGGTCTGTCATTCGTTCTTCTCCGGTGAAAAAGCGACCAGTATATGACGTGGCGCCGGCGCTTGGTCACCGGTCGGTGCGTTCCGGGCCTCTCCTCAGCGCGCTCAACGCGAGCCGTTCAGCCAGTTCGGCGAAATCGATGCCGACTGCGCGGCAGGCATCGGGATAAAGGCTGGTGGCGGTCATGCCGGGGAGGCTGTTGACCTCCAGCAGGAAAACGGCTTCGTCGCGAACCACGAAGTCGGCCCGCGACAGGTCGCGTAGTCCGAGGCAACGGTGTGCCCGCAGCGCGGCGTCGGCGAGGCGTTCGAGGCAGACTGTCGGGAACTCGGCAGGGACGATGTGCTGGCTTTTGCCCGGCGTGTACCGGTTGTCGTAGTCGTACCATTCGCCGGCCGCGACGGTGATCTCGATGACGGGGAGGGCGATGGCCTCCCGCCCGTGTTCGTCGAGGACCGCAACCGTGGCCTCGCGACCCGTTTCGAACCGCTCGACCAGGGCGCCGCCCCCGAACTCCAGGGCTGCGCGGAGCGGCGCGACGAGATCGCCGCCGTCCGGGAGGAGCGTGACGCCAAGTGCCGATCCTTGGCGGCGCGGCTTGATGACCACGTGATCGCCGATGCTCTCCAACACGACATCGGCGGCCTCCTCGGCGGGCACGCCTGGCCCGATCAACACGTCGTCGGCAACGGGCAATCCCTCGCCACGAAACAGCGCCTTCGCCAGGTACTTGTCCATGGCCGCGGCCGAGCCCTGTACACCGCTGCCCACGAACGGTAAACCGAGCATCGCGAGCAGGCCTTGCACCGTGCCGTCTTCGCCGGGCGGACCGTGCAGCACCGGGAATACGACGTCCGGTGCGAAGGCGCGCAGCGCGCTGACCACCTCCCGATCCAACTCGATGACGTCGACTTCGTGGCCCCAGGCTCTGAGCCCGGCGGCGATTCCGCCCGCCGAGGAGCGCGACACCTCCGCTTCGGCCGAGTTGCCGCCCGCTAGAACCGCGATGCGGAGCGCCGCAGCCACGCCTATCCCGTTCCGGGGTGGGTGTCGATCTCGACCGCCGGCAGATCGTCGGCCGGTTCGAAACCGAACACCTTCGCGAAGAACGCGTATTCAGCCTCGATCGCGCGCCGCACGTTCTCGGCGCGGCGAAATCCATGCCCCTCGCCCTCGAACAGCATGTACGCGACCGGAATGCCCTTGGCGGCCAGTGCATCGCGCATGGACTCGGCCTGGTTGGGCGGCACCACCTTGTCCTCTGAGCCTTGGAAGAAGATGACGGGGCAGTTCAGCTTGTCGACGTGGTTGATGGGGGAACGCGCAACGAGCGCTTCGGGGCTGCCGAGCAACGTGTCGAGATAGCGGGACTCGAACTTGTGCGTGTCGGCAGCCAGTGCGTTGAGATCGCTCACGCCGAAGTGGCTTGCGCCCGCCCGGAAGACGTTCGTGAAGGCGAGCGCTGCCAGCGTGGTATAGCCCCCGGCGCTGCCTCCCTTGATGGCGACCCGCGCCGGATCGACCCGGCCTTGGGCGACGAGGTGGTGTACGCAGGCGACGCAATCGTCGATGTCCGTCTGGCCCCAGGCACCGTCCAACCGTTCCCGGTAGGCGCGCCCGAAGCCGGTGCTGCCGCCGTAGTTGACGTCCGCCACCGCCCAGCCCCGGGACGTGTAGTACTGGACGCGCCAGTCGAGATCCGCCCAGGCATTGGCCGTTGGGCCGCCGTGCGTGGTGACCAGCAAGGGCGGCGCCTCGCCTGGGGGAGGCCGATGGTCGCGACTCCGGGGCGGGTAGAAGAACGCGTGCGAATCCCCCGCCTTGGCCGGAAACGTTAGTGCCTCCGGGATCGCGATGAAGTCGCGTCCCACGGGCGAGTCTCCAGGTTGGGCGATTGGGGTGCACGTGCGGGTATCCAGTCTCAACTCAACGATCTGCTTCGGGCGGTCGGCGAACCCCGCAATGTAGGCAACGCCGTTCGGGGTGCGGACGATGTCGAGGTATGACGAGCTTGCGTCGTCGAGCGGACTGGCCAGCCCCTGGTCGAGATCGACGAGCACTAGCGACGGCGTGCCGTTCTCCACGCGTCGGGCGACCACGTGACTCTGCCCGACGGGCACGTAGTAGGTGTTCGCGAAGTACCAGGCCGGGCCGGCGTACTCGGCGGCATCGGGGAGCACCGCGTAGACACCGGAGCCATCGTAGGCGTATAGATTCCAGTAGCCCTCGAGATCCGACACGAACAGCAATCGCTCGCCGTTCCACACCGGTTGCACGATGGATTCGTTCGCACCGCCGGCTGCAATGGTGGGGTTCAGCAGCCCGTTGCCGTGGTCTTCGGCGACCAGGAGCTGGCAGCCGTCGAAGGGCATGTTGGGATGGTCCCATACCAAAAATGCGATGCGGCCGTCCCCAGATGGCCGCGGTGCCGCGTAGAAGTCATGACCCTCGTGCAGAACCGAAACACTGCCGTCGGCGACGCCTATGCGCACCAGGTCATTGACCGGTTCAGTGCCGCCCGCATCGTGCCGTTCCCGCACCGCGAGCAGGGCGCGACCATCCCAGGTGAGATCGGCGAAACGCGTGGCGGCGTCGCCCTGGGTGACCTGTCGCGGCCCGTGTTCCTGATCGGCAGCCGTCGACACCTCGTACACGTTCTGGTCGGTGAAGTTCAGGAAATAGGCGTGATCTTCGGATAGGCAGTACGAACCGCCGCCGTATTCGTGGACCCGGCTGCGCGGATTGAAGGGGGACGGCGTCAACTCCCGAAGCGCGTCGCCGACACGCGTGATCAGCGTCGAACGCCCGGCTTCCTCGGGCCTGGACTCCGTCCAGAACAGGGCAGCGCCCCTGGCTCGGAGTTCGCCGTAGCCCTTGGAGCCCTCGGTGATGACCCGGGCATCGATGGGAGACCGCCAACTTCCGCATCGAGCCAATGTCATGTCAGCCCCGGCCGCGGGTCGACCGCCGCCCAGCGCTCGTGGTCGCGCCAGGCGCCGTTGATGTAGAGGAACCGCGGTGACAGCCCCTCGCGTTGGAAGCCGCAGCCACGCACCAGCCGAATCGACGCGGTGTTGTCCGGCTGTATGTTGGCCTCAATGCGGTGCAGTCCCAGTTCCCGGAACGCATGCTGTTTGACGTGCATCAACCCCTCGCGCATGTACCCCCTGCCCGCATGTTCCTGGGACGCGTAGTAGCCGACGGACGCCGAGCGGAACGCTCCTTTGACAACGTTGTTGACGTTGATGACACCAACGATCTCGTCGGTCTCGTTCAGGCAGATGACGAAGCCCTCGTGGTCGTCACGCTGGGTGCGCCTGTAGTAGACCTTGAACATATGCGACGTGAGCGGGGGCGAGATCCACGGGTAGTGCAGCTCGCGACTGGCGCGGTTCAATGCCAGCAACTCCCTGCGGTCGGACGACCGCACCCTGCGAAGATAGGTCCTGGGTCTCTCGAGGCGGGCCGCCGACGCGGAACCTGCGGCCGGTAACGCGTGGGCGGGACCGCGCCCGATCCCAAGTCGCGACGCAGGCTCCCCGTCAGGGTGGTCAGCCATCCGTGGCGTTCCGGGATCGTTGTTCATCCGATCCGCGCTTGGCGGCATCCACCTCCATCGTGAATATGTCCCACATGGTCGGCGGGATCAGCCCGACTCCGACCACCAGGAAATGTACGGGATGGAGGCGCCAGTCGTTGTCCACGAGCCACACGCCGACCAAGGTAAAGCCCTGGTGTTGCCAAGCCAACAGACCGTAGGCGACCGCAGAGGATGCTGCGGCGAGAACAATGAGCCGGATTACGAGTCGGACAGGCCCGGGCATCTCGAGCACTCGCGTTCGAACGGTTAGGTACCTTGAGTCGGCGAGTTTAACGCGCATCGGGTGCGCTGAAACAAACCCGTGGTCACACAATGCCGAAGAAACGCATCGCGTTGAGGCGGGTTTGGCGTTCGACCGAGCGAGGGTCTTCGTCGCGACAGCGGGCGACCCTGTCCGCGACCCAGGTCAGGAAGGCGGGTTCGTTGCGCCGTGAACGAGGCCGCGGGACGATATTGCGCGGCAGGAGGTAGGGCGCGTCGGTCTCGATCAGCAACCGGTCGCCGGGAATCTGCCGCACCAGTTCCATGAGTTGCCCTCCGCGCCGCTCGTCGCAGATCCAGCCCGTGATTCCGATGTAGTAGCCATCGTCGACATAGCCTTCCAGGTCGTCTGCGTTGCCCGTGAAACAGTGGATCACGCACCGGGTCAGGTCGTCGCGATAGTCGGCGAGAACGCCGCGTGTATCGCCCTCGGAATCGCGGTCGTGTACGAACAGAGGCATGTTGAGAAGGACCGCGAGTTCGACCTGCCTGCGGAACACCGCGTGCTGTTTGTCCCGGGGCGAGAAGTTGCGGTAGTAGTCGAGCCCGGTCTCCCCGATCGCGACGACCTTCGCCCGATCCGCCAGGGCCGCGATGTCGTGGTCCCAACCCGCCCGGACCGCTGCCGCGTCGTGGGGATGGACCCCGGCGGTTGCGAGAAGCCGGGGACACGGGCCATCGAGCGAATCGCCCTCCGTCCCGCCGCCGCCAGCCCGGTGTTGGCTCGCGAAGTCCGCGGCCGCCCGGCTTGACGCGACGTTCGTGCCGGTGAGGACAATGGTATCGACCCCCGCCGCCCCGGCGCGTCGAAGCACTTCCTGACGGTCGGCGTCGAATGCCGGATTGAGCAGGTTCGCGCCGATGTCAATCAAGGAATGTTCCGTTCGTGGACATCCAAAACCGGGCCGGGTTCGCCGACCTTCTGGCGGTAGATGTAGTCGTAGAACAGTACGTTCTTCACATAGTCCCGGGTTTCGCGGAAGGGAATGCGCTCGATCCATACCGGCGTCGACATCCCGCTGGCATTCTCAAGCCAGCGTTCGACACGCCCTTCACCGGCGTTGTAGGCAGCCGCGACCAGCGCCCGGTTGCGTCCGTAGCGGTCCATCAAGCGGGCGAGATGATGCGCGCCCAAGCGGATGTTGATCTCGGGTCGGTAGAGATCGTCGGTGTTGGGTCGGCGTTCGCGAATTCGATCCGCGATCAGCCGCGACGTTGCGGGCATCAGTTGCATGAGGCCGCGTGCCCCCGCCGGGGAACGGGCCTGCGGGTTGAAAGCGCTCTCGCGTCGGGTGATGGCGAGCAGAAAACCGGCGGGGAGATTGGCCTCGAAGGCACTCCGCCGATAGAGGTCGAGGTAGGGTGCGGGGAACCGCACCGCGACGAGGTCCTTGAGTTCCGCTTCCCAGGCGCCGGCGATGGCCTGGTCAATCCACCCCATGGCAAGGGTCAGCTCGACCAGGTATTGGTGGCGGCTCTCCGGCAGCGTCTTCAGGGCATGTTGCCACTCCCGTACGGCGTTGGACGTGTCCCCCACGGCGAACAGTTCCACCATGCGACGGACGTCCGGAACCGTTAGCAACGCCCGCTGGGCGGCGTGGTCATTGGATGCGGGCCGAGGCAGGAACTTGGGCTCGAGACCGATATCCTGGGCTGCGAGCAATCCATAGAAGGTTCGCCAACTGGCGATCGCGGCCAAGTGGTCGCGACCGGCGGTTTCGCCCTCGCCACTGTCGATTAGAGCCCGCCCAAGCCAATACCGCCACCGGCCCTGGGAGGCCATGTCGGTCGGCAACGCCGTGATCCATAGGATCGCTTCCGGCCACTTGCCGTGGCGGATCAGACCCTCCGCGACCCGTTCCAGCAAGGCCGGCGAATAGCCGATCGGACCGTCGTCCGGGACAAGCCCCGCGTTGGCGGCCTCGGCCATCACCTGGCCCTGGATGGACCGGTGTTGGCCCGGCTCGAAGTCGTAGCGCTCCCGAGCCCGTTGCCAGAGCCCGAGCGCCCGTTCGGCATCGCGTTTTGCGTAGCGGACGATGCCGTGAGCAAGCGCACGCCGACCGAGTTCGTTGTTGGCGAACCGCGAAAGCGAGCGCACGAGTTGGGGCCGCACGTGGGCGTCGTAGGTCAAACGGGCGGCCCCGGCATTGGCCCGGTCGAAGAACCGGAGCAGGTAGCGCGCCAAGGTTACCTCGTTCTCGCCGAGCGCCATCAGGAGCCGTGTCCAGGCCGTCTCCTGGTCGAGTCGCCCGGCCTTGATCCAGGACTGGAACGCGGGGTCGCATTCATCGGGCTGCGAGCGCGGTGACAGCCACAACCCGGGTACCTGCTGGTAGGCCTCCTCGCGCCTTCCCGTAATGATCAGGGCACGTAGGTAGTGGCAGCGGGCAACGACGTTGTAGGTTGGTTCGTAGTTGTCGAGGTAGTTCTTCCAGCGCCCGTGGCTTGCCTGGCTCTCCATCCAATGGCCGAAGAACCGGTCCTGCAGCGGCGTTCCGGCGAGTTCCGCCCGTACCTCCCGGGCACGCTGGGCGCTTAGGCTCGACGCTCGGCGGCGCGCGTCGTAGAACACCAGGTACGGCCGCAGTGCGTAGTTCGCGAGTTCGGCGAGTCCCTCCCGGTAGTCGCTACGGCGACCGGCTCGGGCAGCATACGCAGCGCGCCGGTAGGTCATTCGGCGTTCGTAGAGACCGGGGTCGTCGAACAGCGCAGGGGATGCACGGACCTCCAACGCGTCGTGGCCCAGTGACTGTCCGTCGTCCGCAGCGGTGCAAACCGCCGCGACGACAGCTAGAACGACGCCGATTCCTCGCCCCGTAGGGGACGGGCTTGTCCCGTCCCGCGAGACCTCTTGCCATGTCCGTCTGGGGCGACCCGCGACAGGGTCGCCCCTACGCATCGTCGTCCTCGGGGGCGACATCCCGTCCAACGCGTACCGCGAGCACGTCGCAGGATGCCCCGTGCAGCACGCCGTTGGCGGTGGAGCCCAACAGCAGCGCCAGGCCATGCCTGCCATGGCTGCCGACCACGATCAGGTCCATCGCTTCGGCCTCGGCGATACGGTGGATTTCGCTCTCGGGCCGTCCGAATACCAGGTGGCGGTGGCTTTCGGGCACATCGAAGTCCTCGGCGAAATCGGCGAGGTGGGCACAAGCCTGTTCGTGGATCTGGTCCTGCACCGAGGAAAGATCCATCGGAACGTCCCCGCCATAGGCAAGACTGAGCGGTTCGATCACGTGAACGATATGCAAATCGGCACCGGCAGATGCGGCCAGCGCACGGGCTCGTCTCGCCACGCGCCGACACTCTTCGGTCAAGTCGACGGCCAGGAGAACGCGACGGTAGTCGGCCATACCCGTGTTGCCCTTATTGCATTTGTGCGCGGATCAAGGCCAACACTCGACTGGAACTTCGATGCCGTACTGTCGCCATCACTCGTCGTGCCGGGTTGCCACCGCTGTTTCTCTTGTACGCGGCAAAAGGCCAAGGCTCGACTCTGGACTTCGATGCCGTATTGTCGCCATCACTCGTCATGCCGGGTTGCCACCGCTAGCGAATCGGCGCGACCATACACTCATCGCGGATGTCGCCACAACTAGCCGCGCCTATCGCGGCCCGCATCGGAATCGGTTGCCCCGCCTTGGTCTGGATCATCATCGGCATCGTGCTCGCTGCGGCCGTGGGGCCGATTTTCTGGCTCATGCCATCGAGGCGGGACCGGGCGCAGGGCGAATTGCGTTCTGCGGCCCGCCAGGCGGGATTGGTGGTCGAGATCGCGGCCCTGCCGAAGGTCGATGCGCGCGCCGACGAGCGGGTCTCCGCGGGAGGCAAGCCTAGGGATGCAACGATCGATTGCGTCTCCTATCGACTGGCGCTTCCCCGTCCATTGCCGAATGCGCCGACTTGGCTGCTGCTCCGATCCGACCGCGAGAACCGTTACTTGACGGGCTGGACGACGTTGTCGCCGCCTGGTCGACTGCCCGCCACGCAAGAAGCGTACTGGCGCGACATCGCAGCCGTCCTGAACGGTCTGCCCGGTGGTTGCACGGCCGTGGAAGCCGATACGCGCCGCATCAGTTGGTACGGTCGGGAGCATCTGAACGGCAGCCGTCCGGAGGCGGTCGTGGAAGGCATCCGCGAGGGTCTGCATGCGATCGCGAAACTCCATCGGGATCTTGACGTAGGCCCGCCGAAAACGCGCCGTTAGCAGCAAACTGATACAACGACAACGGTTGACAGGGCCGGAAAGCGGCGTATATATGCGCCCGCCAAACCACGACCGACGGGCCGCTACGTGGTTGCAGCTTATCCGTGCCCGTCCCCACAACGACAATAAGGAGCCTCATGGCCCGTTCCCTGGTGATCGTCGAATCGGCCACCAAGGCCCCCACCATCAACCGCTATCTCGGACGCGAGTTCGTCGTCAAATCCAGCGCCGGCCATGTCCGCGACCTGCCGACCCGCCGGAGCACCGTCGACCCCAAGGAACGCGCGCAGCAGCGAGCCAAGGAGGCAGCCAAGACCCGCAAACTCACGCCGAAGCGGCGCGAGGAATACCGCCGACAGCGTGCCCGTTCGCAGCTAGTCAGGAACATGGGCGTCGATCCGGACAAGGGCTGGGCGGCGACCTACGAAGTGATTCCCGGCAAGGAGAAAGTGGTTCGCGAACTCCAAGCACTCGCCAACCGATCCGACCTGGTGTACCTGGCAACGGACTTGGACCGTGAAGGCGAAGCCATCGCGTGGCACTTGACCGAGGTGCTGGGCGGATCACCGGACCGCTACCGTCGCGTGGTGTTCAACCAGATCACCAAGAATGCCGTCGAGGAGGCGTTCGCGAATCCAGGCAGGATCGACGAGAACCGCGTCAATGCCCAGCAGGCACGCCGCTTCCTAGATCGGGTGGTCGGCTTCGAACTGTCGCCGTTGCTGTGGTCGAAGGTGGCGCGGGGACTGTCCGCCGGACGCGTGCAGTCGGTCGCGGTGCGACTGGTTGTGGAGCGTGAACGCGAGATCCGGGCGTTCACGCCGGAGGAGTACTGGGAAGCGTTCGCTGATCTGCTCCGCAACGACCCACCCGGGAAGGACGAGTCGCCGGTCCGGTTCCAGGTCGTCAAGGAGAACGGCAAGGACTTCCGTCCTGGCAATGAAGCCGTCGCGGACGAGGCCGTTACGCGCTTGCGCGACCGTTTGTTCGTGGTTCGCGACCGGGTGGACAGGAATACGGCGACGCGGCCGCCGCCGCCGTTCATCACCTCGACCCTGCAGCAGGCGGCATCCGCGCGCTTAGGCTTCAGTGTCCGCCGGACCATGACCGTCGCCCAGCGGCTCTACGAGGCTGGCCACATCACCTATATGCGCACCGACTCCACGAACATCGCCCGGGAGGCGGTGGAGAGTGTGCGGGCGCACATCGGCAGGGAGTACGGGAAGCGCTATCTGCCGGCCTCGCCGAACGTCTACACCAGCAAGTCGACGGCCCAGGAGGCACACGAGGCGATCAGACCGACGGACCTCGGCGGCATCCCACGATCTGCGCCGGTCGATGCCGACGGGCGGCGTCTCTACGACTTGATCTGGCGCCGATTCGTCGCCTGTCAAATGAGCCCGGCCGAGTACCTTGCGACCACCGTCACCGTGGATGCAGGCGAGTTCGAACTCGCCCGACGTGGACGCATCGTCCGCTTCGACGGTTTCACCCGGGTTCTGCCGCCGCTTTCGCGTGGCGACGACGAGGACGCGCTTCCCGACTACGCCACCGGCGAGGGGCTCTACCTGGCCGACACCGACGCGGTACAGCATTTCACCCGCCCGCCGCCCCGCTTCGGCGAGGCGAGCTTGGTCCGGGAACTCGAGCGGCGCGGGATCGGGCGACCGTCGACCTACGTGCCGATCATCTCGACGATCCAGGAACGCGGCTACGTCACCCTGAAGAACCGCCGGTTTCACGCCGAACGCATCGGCGAACTGGTGACCGACCGCTTGATCGAGAGCTTTCCCGATCTGCTCGACTACTCGTTCACGGCCGGTATGGAGGCCAACCTCGACGAGGTGGCAGAGGGCAATCGCGCCTGGCGCGGGGTGCTCGATACGTTCTACGGCGAGTTCTCCGGAAGGCTCGAGAACGCCCGTGGGGAAGACGGCATGCGTGCCAACGCGCCCACCGCCACCGACATCCCGTGTACGAAGTGCGGGCGCACAATGCAGCTTCGAACCGCGGGGACCGGCGTCTTTCTCGGCTGCTCCGGCTACGCGCTACCACCCAAGGAACGCTGCACGAATACGCAGAACCTCGTTCCCGGGGACGAAGCCGTGGACATCGAGAAGGACGCGGAAGGGGAGTCCAAGCTGCTTCGGGCCAAGCGCAAGTGCGCGATCTGCGCTACGCCGATGGACAGCTATCTCATCGACGAACAGCGCAAGCTGCACATCTGCGGCAACAATCCCGACTGCGCGGGGTTCGAGGTGGAGAGCGGCGAGTTCCGCATCAAAGGCTACGACGGGCCGGTCATCGAGTGCGACAAGTGCGGTGCCGAGATGCAGTTGCGTTCGGGAAGGTTTGGCAAGTACTTCGGCTGCACGGCGGAGGACTGCACGAACACCCGCAAGTTGCTGCGCAACGGTCAGCCGGCACCACCCAAGGCCGACCCCGTGCCCATGCCGGAACTGCGCTGCGCGAACGTGGACGACCACTATGTCCTGCGCGACGGGGCGGCTGGCATCTTCCTGGCGGCCAGCCAGTTTCCCAAACACCGGGAGACACGCCCGCCCTTGGTCGCCGAGTTGAGGGCCCACAGCAACGAACTGGATCCAAAGTTCGCCTACCTGTTGACGGCTCCTGAACAGGATCCCGACGGCAACCCCATGGTTGTCAGGTTCTCTCGAAAGACTCGATCGCAATTCGTTGTTTCCGAAAAGAACGGCAAATCCACCAAGTACGCCTTGTTCCATCGCGACGGCAACTGGGCGCCGGCTACCGCGTCGTCCACGACGCCGTCGAGGAAAAAGACGGTCCGGAAGAAGCGCGCGCCGTCGAAACGCGGCACATCCCGACCGCGACCCCGTTAACGATTCCCTGACGGGCTTGCGGACGGCGGGTGGACCCCTTAAGCCAGGGCGCGATCGGCGCCGTCGCGTCCACGTGCGTCGGTGGGGCGCAGAAGGTTCGCGCTTTCGCGCTTCTCGGCTGCATCGCGGGCATGGCGCCCGACCTCGATATCCTGATCGGGTCGTCGTCCGACCCGCTGCTGTTTCTCGAATACCATCGGCAGTTCACCCACGCCCTGGCATTCATCCCAATCGGCGCGGCGTTCGTCGCCCTCGTGCTGCACTGGCCGGTGCGCAATGTGCTTCGGCCCATCGAGTCCTACGCGGCGTGCCTCGCGGGATACGCAACCCACGGTCTGCTCGATGCCTGCACGTCCTACGGCACGCAATTGCTGTGGCCGTTTTCGGACTACCGCGTAGCCTGGAACAACGTCTCCGTGGTCGATCCGTTGTTCACCTTGCCTGTCGTCGCCTGCCTCGCCGCCGCCGTCGTGAAACGACGTCGGGCGTTTGCCTTGATCGGTCTGGCTTGGGCCGTGGCGTACCTGCTGCTCGGAGTGGTCCAGACGCACCGGGTCGAGGCGGCAGGTGGGGCCCTCGCAGTAGCCCGCGGACACGATCCCGATCATCTCACCGTCAAGACCGGTTTCGGCAACCTCTTGATCTGGAAGGTGGTCTACGAGTCGGACGGGCGGTACTACGTGGACGCAGTGCGGGCTGGCGTCGAGATGACGGCGTGTCCGGGCGCCAGTGTTCCAGCCTTGGTGCTTGGCCGGGACCTGCCGTGGCTCGACGCCGACAGCATGCAGGCGCGCGACATCGAGCGATTCAGATGGTTTTCCGACGACTATCTGGCCCTGGATCCAGCCCGGCCCGATCGGATCATCGACATGCGCTATTCGGTCGTCCCGAACCAGATCGATCCGCTGTGGGGCGTTGAGGTTGATTCGGACGCGGGACCGGACGAGCACGTGGCCTTTTTCGCTGACCGTAGGACTGGCGCCGACCAGGGTGATGCGTACTGGCGCTTGCTGACAGGGACCGACTGCCCCGGTACGATTCCTTAGGGATAGCCTGTGCCCAAGGAGGAACCTCTCGCGTGAAAATCGGGATTTCACTACCGATACGCGAACTGCGCGACGATCTCGGTGCTGTCAAGGCGTTCGCCCAGATGGCAGACGACTCGGGCTATACGCACCTGCGCGTTCCCGACCAGGTGTTTCGGCCCAGAAGCGGTCACCTGCACGAGCCGCTGATGGTTCTGGCCTACGTCGCGGCCGTGACCGAACGCATCGAGTTGGTGCCGTCGGTCGTGGTGACCCCGGCTCGACAGACAGTGCTGCTCGCCAAGCAGCTGGCGAGTCTCGACGTCATGTCGGGCGGTCGCGTGAGGCTCGGCGTCGGTGTCGGCGGCAGCGCTGCCGAGTTCGACGCACTTGGCGCGGATTTCCACACCCGGGGTGCACGGTGCGAAGAGCAGATCGACTTGATGCGACGGCTGTGGACCGAGACGGATGTGGTTTTCGAGGGTCGATGGGACCGTGTGACGGGCGGCGGCATCGACCCGTTGCCCGCGCAGCCGATCCCGATCTGGATCGGCGCCAGCGGCGTGCCCGCCGCGCGTATCCGCCGCCGGATCGGTCGACAGGCGGATGGCTGGTTCGTGCTCTGCGCGCCGGAGCAATTCGAACCGATCAAGGCGGATATAGATGACGCGGCTGCGGCGGCGGGCCGCGAACCCGCCGCCATCGGTGCGGAAGCCGGCGTCGCGGTCGTGGGCGCCCGGCAGGCCGAGTGGCGCGATCGCGTCGTCGGCTGGCATGCGATGGGACTCAGCCATTTATGCCTGCGTACCCTTGGCGGCGGGTTGGACGCAGATGCACACATGGCGATCGCCCGCCAGGCGCTGGAGGACATGCCGCCGTTGAGTTGAGGTAGCGCGATGTCGCGGTTTGGTCACGTCGGTTTGGTGATCGGGACGCTGGTCCTAGTGCTTCCTGCGTGCCAGTCGACGGTGGCGTTGGACGAGACCCTCATCCCAGCGACCGAGGTGCTGTCCGGCAAGGCGATCTTCGGCGAGGAGGTATCCCGCGCCGAGCGCCCCGACATCGACATTCTTGCCACCGACGATGCCATGCGCGAATTCGTGGCCGACGTTCGCGAAGGCTCCGAGCGAGGTCCTTTGCGGTTCCGTCGTCTGCTGGACAAGCTCCGCGGCAGCGGCTACGTCCTCAAGGGCTACGAACCCTATGCGAACCTGTCTGCGCGGGACGCTTTCGCGGAGAAGCGTGGCAACTGCCTTTCCTACACGAGCCTGTTCATTGCGCTCGCGCGGGAAGCGGGTTTCGACGCGAGCTACCAGTTGGTAGAGGCGCCGCCCGACTACGACAGCGTCAATGGCATGGTCGTGCTGAACAAGCACGTCAACGCAAGGGTGGACCATATACCCGGGCGGGGCGCGGTAACCGTTGAGTTCAGCGAGGAGTTTGCCAGCGGCATTCACGACCGCCGCACGGTGGACGACACCTTCGCGCTGGCATTGCACTACAACAATCTGGCGTTCTCGGACGATATGGCTGGCGACGAACGTGGTGCATTCGTCTATCTGAAGAAGGCGATCGAGCTAACGTCCGGCAATCCAGACCTGTGGACCAATCTCGGCGTGTTCCATGCGCGGCGGGGACACTACGACCATGCGATTGCCAGCTACCGTCGGGCGCTGGATATTGACGCCTACCACAGTCCGGCCGTCCGAGGGCTGGCAAACGCCCTCAGGGCGCTCGGGCGGGATCACGACGCGCGCGTCTACCAGCGGCGCATGGCGCACTCGCGGACGCGCGATGCGTACACCTACTACACCCTGGCGCAACGCGCCTACCAGGCTGAACGCCCGGCGGAATCCTTGGAGCTCGTCTCCCAGGCCATTCGGCTGTATCGCAAGGACCACCGGTTCCACACGTTGCAGGGCGAAGTCCACGACCTGCTGGGCAACGCGGTGGCGGCCAGTGAGAGCTACAAGCGCGCCCGCAGCCTTGCCCGCCACGAAAACCGCCGCTCCCGGCAGCGGTCGTTGGAGGAGCACTATCCGCGCGCGACGGTGTTTACGCTTCGCGAAACGTCGGTCTACTAGGGCGCGTTAGACCGGAACGGGAAGGTGATGCTGAGGCGAGCGTCTTGACCTGCGGGGGGGCGCTACCTAGCCTATGCGGATCGCATTATGCGTTGGGGAGGGTTGTCTGCGCCGAGTCCTGGGCCAAGCTCTCGCGGTGACCGCTTTCGGCATCGGTGTGTCCGTTTGGGCGACCGATGCAGAGCCCGACCGTGCAACGCTCGAATACGAGCATCAGCGCGCTGTCGGTCACGCCGCGATGCCCAGCACGATGTATGCGTCCAATCCTACCGAGACGCCGGCACCTCACGCCGCGATGTCGAGCCGCGGCAACCTTTGGGAGCGGCTTGCGGGTGATCCCTCTCGGTGGCGCTTTGGCGCGGACGATGAGACGGCTACAGATGTATTTCGCGACCAGATTTCGCGGGTGGTCCAAGAGAAGTGCGTAACCTGCCATGCGGTAGGCGGTGCGTCAGGCCACACCCGACTCGTTTTCCACCCATCGTCGGAGGCCGACCACGACGCACTGAACTTCGACGTATTCAAGGATTTCCTGGAGCTGGTGACCGACGGGGCGAACCTGATTCTGGAGA
Organism: Gammaproteobacteria bacterium; assembly: GCA_009846005.1. Taxonomy (GTDB): domain Bacteria; phylum Pseudomonadota; class Gammaproteobacteria; order Pseudomonadales; family Azotimanducaceae; genus VXYL01. The sequence continues at coordinate 80,706 of VXYL01000086.1, forward strand.
AGATCAGCGGTGGCTCGGGACACGGCGGTGGTGTCCAGGTCGCTGCGGATAGCGCGGATTACGCCCACTTCGAACGCTTCCTGGCGCTCTTGCGGGATGCACAGACACGGGGCCTGACGCCCGAGACGCTGTTCGACACCGTGAGGGTGGCCGGGCCGCGAAAGACGCTACGTCGCGCGACGCTCATCTTCGCGGGTCGCGTGCCGACGTCGGCCGAGTACGAATCCATCGCCGAGATCGGGCTGCGAGGCGTGATCCGCAACGTCATGAAGGGAGACGCCTTCCACGACTTCCTGATCCGCGGCAGCAACGACCGCCTGCTCACCGACGGGGTCATGGATGAAATCCTTCCCTCCTACGGTACTTTCGTCGAATTCACCAATGGACGCACACGCCGTTGCGAGATCGGCAGCGCGGGGTCGTCCGGCGACTTCGGGATTGGCTGGGCGAATCGGGCCGAGCAAGGCGCACGGCGATCCCCCCTGGAACTCATCGCCCACGTGGTCGAGAACGACCTCCCCTATACCGAGGTGTTGACGGCGGACTACATCATGGCCAATCCCTTCGCCGCCGAGGCGTACGGTGCCAACGCCGAGTTCGACGACGAATCGGACGATCACGAGTTCAAGCCGTCGAGGTTTGCCGCCTACTACCTCGAGGACGGCTCGAGGTCGTACTACAACGTCCCTCGTTGTGGTTCCTACGTTACCTACGCGGGCGATCTTCGGCTCGACTATCCCCATGCCGGCATCCTGAACACGACGACGTTTCTGAAGCGCTTTCCGACGACTCCCACCAACCGCAACAGGGCCCGGGCACGGTGGACGTACTACCATTTCCTAGGCGTCGACGTGGAGCAACTCGCGGCACGCACGACCGACCCGGACGCGTTGGCGGACACGGACAACCCGACGATGAAGAACCCGGCGTGCACGGGCTGCCACGACGTTCTCGACCCGATGGCGGGTGCCTTCCAGAACTACGACGAAGACGGCCACTACCGTTCCAACTTCGGCGGTCGGGATTCGCTCGACCACTACTACAAGAACGACCCGCCGGGAGCCGACGAGGCCGTTGTCGAGGCGGACTCTTGGGAACTGCGGGAGACCGTCACGATCCGCACGCATCTGGATGACGGCGAAATCGCTGTCGGGCTAGCAGGAGTCCAGAACCCGTACCGGAGAAGCATGGGCATCGGCGGCCTGACCGTCCGCGACGACGCCGGTCGGATCGTGGCGCGCCCGCGGCTACCGTATGACGGCAGCGATCGGGGCTGCGTCCGCCTGTCGGGCGACCACTACTCCATGCAGGCCTACTGCGGGGTTTCGGTGGGCGTCGACATTGTCCAGGAGGGGTTTCACAGGATCAGCGTAGACACATGGCGGCGGTACTCTGATTTTCCGGCAGCCATCAAGATTTGGGGAGGTCGGGAGTTCTACCGTTATGGCGATACTTGGTATCGCGACATGCGGGAACCGGGCTTCGAGGATGCGTTGGCGCCGAGCGCAGACAACAGCGTTCAATGGCTGTCGCAACGCATAGTCGCCGATCCGCGGTTTGCCGAGGCGACCGTGAAGTTCTGGTGGCCGGCGATCATGGGGACGGAGGTGGCAGCGCCGCCGGCGGAGACCGGCGAGGCCGACTACGAGGGGAGGCTGCTCGCCGCGCAGGCGCAACACGCAGAGGTCGCCAGGCTTGGCGAATTGTTCCGCGAGGGGATCGGCGACGGAGCCCGTTACAACCTCAAGGATCTGCTGGTGGAAATCGTCATGTCCTCCTGGTTCCGGGCGGACTCCTTATTCGACGACGACCCGGTCCGCGCCGTTGCGCTGCGCAATGCAGGCGCGAGAAGGCTTCTGACACCGGAGGAACTGGCGGCGAAGACGCTCTCGCTGACCGGTGTTCAGTGGGGCAGACAGGCCCCCACCTATCGGCGCAGGCACAACCATGCGCTCACGACGGACTATGCCGTCCTCTACGGCGGCATCGGGGTCGACGGTGCGACCGAGCGTGCGAGGGACCTAACGCCGGTAATGGCCAGCGTGTCGAAGCTGCACGCCGTCAGAATGAGCTGCCCCATCGTGCTGAGGGATTTCTATCTCTTGCCTGATGACCAGCGGCGACTGTTCGCAGGTATCGACCACAACGATGTGCCCATCAATTCGGCGGGCGAAAGGGCGATCAAGGAGAAGCTCGTCGAGCTCTTCGACAAGCTCCTCGGCGTCGATGCCACGTCCGAGTCACCCGAGATCGTTTCGGCCTACGAGTTCTTCGTGGCCGCCTGGAAACGCCGCTCGGGTTCGAGCCGCTTCTTGGGGGAAAGCCTGTGCGAGTGGAACACGGATAGCTACTACCTCGAGGATCTGCCCCAAGGCACCCTCAGCGAGGCGGACCTCAGCGACCCCAGGCACGTCGCGAGAACCTGGGTGGTCATGCTCGCCGCGTTGCTGATGGACTACCGGTACATCCACCTCTGATGAACCGACGCGCCGTCATCAAGGGGCTTCTGGCCGGTGTTGCGGCTGGCGGATTCCGCGTGCCACTCGTTCATGCCGCCGACTACACCGGCAAGTTCTTCGCCTTTGTCCAAGCCGGTGGTGGTTGGGATCCCACGAGCTTCTGCGATCCCAAGGTCAATGTGTCCGGGGAACCGATCATCAACCACTGGGCGGAGGAGGACGATATCCGCCAAGCCGGTAACATCCCCTACGCGCCCTTCGCCTCGAACGAGGCGTTCTTCGAGAAGTACCACGACCGGATGCTCGTCATCAACGGCGTCGATGCGCAAACGAACTCCCACACGGTAGGCACGGTCCACAACTGGAGCGGACGCAGTTCCGAGGGCTATCCCACCACCACGGCGCTCTTGGCGGCGCACCACGGACCCGATGCTTCCGTGGCCTACCTGACCTTCGGGGGATTCTCCTATCCGGCGGGTGTCATCCGCACGACTCGCCTAGACAATACGGATCTCCTTCAGGCACTGGCAGCACCTGCCACGGCTCCGTTGGGCCGGTATTTCAGCGATGCCGACTGGACGGCGCTCGAAACCTACGCGGCCGAGACGGCGAAGGGTCTCGGCGAATTCCGTGAACTGATTCCGTCGGAGTCGCGCACGCTTGCCGACTACCGATCGGCCTTCGCGGCCGAGGGCTTGAAGGCTTTCGCCGATGCGATCGACAACACCCGTACGCAATCCGGCCTGCGACGACAGGCCCAGCTCGCCGTGCTGGGATTCCGAACCGGTGCCGCAGTCAGCGCGGATCTGATCCTGGGTGGCTTCGACACGCATGCCAACCACGATGCCGCGCACACGGGCCAGCTTGCGCAGTTGACGGAGGGCGTCGACTACCTGTGGGACTTCGCGGAAGCCGAGGGGATTGCCGACCGACTGGTGGTCGTGATGGGTTCCGACTTCGGGCGTACCAACTACTACAACTCGGGCGACGGCAAGGACCATTGGCCCATCGGCAGCTTTGTCGTCATGGAGAAGAACCAGCCCTGGACGGACCGGGCCGTCGGCGAGACCGACGAGTTGCACTTCGCGCAACGGATCAACCCAACGACCCTCGAGCAAGACTCTGCGGACGGGACGGTGATCCATCCGAAGCATGTCCACAAGGCGTTGCGCCGGCATCTGGGCGTCGAGGCGTCCGCGGGTGCCGAGCGCTTCCCGTTCGACGGCACGGAGGACTTCGTGTTCTTCGACGACCCGGGTGCGGACTCGTGAATTTCGTTCTAGAACGGCAGGAGACCCCGATTCGCCGGCACGACGCGGGGCGGACGCTGGTTCGGCTGACGACCGGTGCCTGGGCCTTCGCGGCGACTACGACCGTCGCCCAGGAGACTGCCACCGACGTGTTCAAGGAGCACATCTCTCCAGTCGTTCAGGACCAGTGCATTGACTGCCATGTCGATGGCGGGTCCTCGGGCAACACCCGGCTGGTGTTCGTGACCTCAGGCGACGACGACCATGAGACCGTGAACCAGCAGGTCTTCGTCGACTTCCTGGCCGATGTCGACGACGGCGCGAACCTAATCCTGGACAAGATCAGTGCTCGGGTGTCGCATGGCGGCGGCGAGCAGGTGGCCGCTGACAGCACCGACTACGGCCACTTCGAGCGCTTCTTCGACCTGCTCGACCCGGAAGAGTCCACGGATCTCATTCCGGACGACAATCTCCGGAGTGCGGTCGCGGCAGCCCTTGGCAAGGAACCCGGCGAGGAAATCACCGCCGAAGACCTTGCCGGTCTCGAGACGCTCTGGGGATGGTCTAGGGGCATCGAGGATCTCACCGGGCTGGAGGCGGCGACCGGGCTCACGACGCTTTACCTCTCCAACAACCGCATTGTCGACCTCTCGCCCCTGGCAGGATTGACTGCCTTGACGGTGCTCTACGTCAGCTCCAACTACATTGTCGAACTCTCGCCTCTGAGGGGGCTGGCGAACCTGTCGTATCTCAATGCGAGCTACAACAGGGAGATCGTCAGCATTGCCGATCTCGGGGGCCTCGCCGAACTCGCTTACCTGCGGCTCAACGGAACGAGCATCCGGGACTTCTCGCCGCTTGCTGAAATGACCGCACTCGAGACGCTGACTTTGTGGAACGCGGGGGTCTCGGATCCCGGTGTATTGCCCGTCCTCAACGAACTCCGGGAATTGGATCTGGGCTACAACGGCATCACCGATCTAACCGGGTTGTCTGGATTTACCGGTCTCAGGCGGCTCGCCGTCTATGGCAATGACATCACGGACCTCGGTCCCCTGACGTCGCTTACAGAGATGCGTGTGTTGGTCTTGAGCGGAAACCCCGTTGGCGATCTCACGCCGCTGTCCCAACTCGACGCCCTGGTTGACCTGTCGCTGGACGGCACCGGCGTTGCCGACCTCTCGCCGCTGGCAAGCCTCACCGGACTCGGAGTGCTGCAAATCGAAGGAAACGAACTCGTAGACCTCACCGGCCTGTCTGGTCTTGAAGGGCTTACCCACCTCTACATGGACCACAACCGCGTCAGCGATCTGGGGCCGTTGGCGGACCTGCGGGCCCTAAGTCATCTCTACGCCGACTGGAACCGCATCTCGGATCTGACCCCGTTGGCCGATGTCACGAGCCTGGAGCATCTGAGGCTCGTGAGGAACGAGATCTCCAATCTGGCACCATTGTCCAAACTGCGACCAGAGGAACTGTTCCTGAACTGGAACGAGATCGAGGACGTCGAACCCTTGTCCGGCATGGACTCGCTGACCGAACTGGATCTCACGGGCAACCTGATCGCGGATATCTCGCCCCTGGCAGGCCTAGCGGAGCTCACGTGGTTGTACCTCGACGACAATCAGATCGAACAGATAGATGCTGTGTCGCATCTCAGGACGCTCGAGACGCTCAATCTCAATAGGAACCCGATCACAGACTTGTCGCCGCTCTCCGGAGTCTCCAGCTTGCGCCATCTATATCTGGGGTATTGCCGTGCCTCGGAGATCGGCGGCCTGTCAAACCTGAGACTCTACACGCTGATGCTCGACGGCAACGACATCGAGGATATCTCCCCCCTGGTGAACATGACCTCGCTAACGACGCTCTATCTGAGACGCAACCGCATCTCGGACATTTCGGCCTTGTCCGCGCTAACGCGACTCTCGGAACTGTCGCTCAGCGGGGGCGACAATGGCGTCGCCGACATCTCGGTACTCTCGGCGTTGGTATCGCTTCGAGGGCTCGGACTCGGCGGCAACGCGGTGTCCGATATCTCGACGTTGCAGGAACTGCCCGACCTGTTCTGGCTCAATCTTCGGGGCAACGAGGTCACCGACATTTCCGCGCTCGCCGCGCACGAGGTGATCTACTGGCTGGACGTATACGGTAATCCGCTTGACGAGACCTCCGTCCAGGTTCACATACCCGCCCTGCGTGACCGCGGCGTCTATGTGAGTTTCTGACGTCCGCGATTCTCGTTACGCGGTCCACTTCTCCGCCGGCGCGAACGCATCGATGCCGATCTTCGCACGCAGTCCCGCCGAAGCGTTGGCGGTGCGGGTATCGAGGCGGATGCCGATGGCGTCGGCGACCCGGGTGATGCCGTTGAAGCCGGCTGCGACGAGGATGGCATCCCTGGTCGCGTCCGGGCCGATCAATTCGATGCCGCGTTGGCGAAGGGCCCCCGCCTCGTCCCAATGCCAGCCTGCCACGGCGTTGGCTAGGTCGATGAGGAAAGCGCCATGCGGCACCCCGGCGTCGCCGTCACGGCGTCCGGTTACGACGTCGAGGTCGCCCTCCCGGTTGTTGGCCTGGACACTCTCCCGGAGCGCCACCGTATGGGAGGTCGTTCAGTAGAAGCACTCGTTGACCGCGGACACGCGTGCGGCCACCAACTCGACTTGCGCGCGGTCGAGCGTGAACTGGGAATCAGGCGCAATGTAGTAGGAGCGTCCGAATGTCCCGAAGAACAGCTTGAGCGCACTCGGCACCAGCCCGAGCGAGCGCAGGATGTTGGCGCGGCCCTCGCGTGCCAAGGGCAACCAGGCGCCGGCGTCCTCGACGTCGTCCGAGCGCTCCAGGGTCGGCGCGCCGCCAACGGGTTCGGGCAGTTCTGGCATGTCGAGACCCATCCCCTGGGCGAACGTGTCGACGATCACCGAACTGGCCGTGACGGCAACGAGTTCCACGTAGGCCTCGGGCGGCATTCCCATGTCGATCACGTCGTCGAACCAGCGTCGGGTGAGACGTCCGGAGTCGTTGCGGATGGCGTGGACCGCCTCCACGGCAATGGGTGGCAGTTCGCCGTCGTTGTCGTGTTCGCCCTGGATGGTGAGCGTTGGTCCATCCCGTTCGGCGCATAAGGCACATGTTGGTGCGGTCCGGGCGGCCCGAACGATGGCCAGGCGATCCGCACCGCTCCACCAGGCGCCAGGTTCCGCGATGGCCTCGAGCGCCGCGGCGTGGGCGGCCGACGTCGCCGGGTCGACGGGCAGTGCGGTCGCGGTCACGACGCTGCTTGGGCTGCGGCTTGCCTGGCCGCCCTGAACTTCTTGTTGGACTCCGTGGTCTGGTGGAACAACAGCTCGCGTCGGGCTTTATCCTCCTCCTCGGTGAGTTTGCGTTGGCCGAGGTCGCGCCCGACGCGACGCCCGGTTTCCACCGCGGGTCGTGCATGTACCGCTTCGATCCAGCGCTGGACGTTGGGAAACGACTCCGCCATGTCCTCGTCCAGCGTGCGACCAACCAGGAACGCCCAGGGGTAGCTGATGATGTCGGCGATGCTGTAGTCGGGCCCGGCCAGGTACTCGTTGACGGACAGTTGGGCATCCATGACCGCGGCTAGCCGGTCGACCTCGCCGACGAACCGCTTGACGCCGTATTCCAGTTGCTTGGGATCGTCGGCCAGGTTCCTGCCGTAGTTCTTGAAGTGGTTGGCGTTGCCCATCATGGGTCCTAGGTTCGCCATCTGCCAGTGGACCCACTGCAGGGTGCGGTACTTGCCACGGGGATCGGCGGGGAGGAACTTGCCGGTTTTCTCCGCCAGGTATTCGAGGATGGCGCCGGACTCGAAGATCGCCAGCGGCTCGCCCCCGCCCAAGGGTTCGTGATCGACGATCGCCGGCATCCGGTTGTTCGGCGAGATGCGCAGGAATTCGGTCTTGAACTGGTCTCCGCCGCCGATGTCCACCGGATGGATGTTGTAGTCGAGCCCGCACTCCTCGAGCATGATGGTGATCTTCCATCCGTTGGGCGTCGGCCAGAAATGAGCGTCGATCATGGTTTCTCCTCGTGATTGGAGCGCGGCCCCGCCGTCCAACGGCAAGGGCACGCACTGGCTGCATGGCATTGTAGTGTAGACGACCGACGACGGAGTGGCCCTGGCGGGTCAGTCGGCGCCGCTACTTGATTTCTGGGCGTGCTGCGCTGTCTCGGGCGTCTGGTTCTCACGCAATGCGGTGGTCCGGCGCGTCAGGAACGGATAGCTCTGGGCAACTCCGATGACGAGCGACTGGATCCGGTAGCCGTCTTCGGCGGCCGCCGAGACGATCTTGCGCACGGCCGGTGCGTCGTAGGGCTCGAGTCCCCGCCCGAGCGCGTAGGTCAGCAGTCGCTCCGCAATCGTCGTCGCGAACCGCTCCGGTCGTCGAACCAGCGCATGCTTCAACGCCTCGACGCTGCCGACCCGCGTGCCGTCCGGCAGCACTGCGGCACTGTCGATCGGGTTCCACGAATCGTCCCGCACACGCCAGCGGCCGATGGCGTCGAAGTTCTCCAACGCGAACCCGGCCGGATCGATGAGGTTGTGGCAGTCGGCACACGCCGGGTGGTCGCGATGTCGCTGCAGTTGCTCGCGCAACGTCTGTGCCTTCGCACCGGGGTTGCCACCCTCCAGGTCCGGTACGTCCGGCGGCGGCGGGGGCGGCGGCGTACCGAGCAGATTGGCCAGTACCCATTTCCCGCGCAGCACCGGCGAGGTTCGATCCGGATACGACGTGATCGCCAGCAGGCTGCCGTGCCCGAGCAGCCCTCCACGGGGGCTCTCTATGGGAAGTTCGACCCGCCTTAGATCAGGATGCTGCACGCCGGCGATGCCGTAATGGTCCGCCAGGCGTTTGTTGAGGAACGTATAGCGCGCGGTCAGCAGTTCGGTCACCGGTCGGTCGTGGCGAAGGACGTGGTCGAAGAACCGTTCGGTCTCGGCTTGAAAGGCATCGCGCAGGGCTTCGTCGTAGTGGAAGCTGAGCGGCGCGGTTGGGCGATAGAACGCCAAACTGCGCAGTTCGAGCCATTGACTCGCGAAATTCGATGTCAACGCCCTCGCACGCGGGTCGGCGAGCATCCGCCGGACTTGCGCTTCGATCTCAGGGGCTGTGTCGAGCATCCCCTGTTCCGCCGCAGCCAGCAGCGCGTCGTCGGGGATGCTGCTCCACAGGAAGAACGACAGCCTGGATGCCAATTCGACTGCGCTGACGGGCTGTGGACCGGGGCTTGCGGACTTTGCTTCGCCCTCGACCCGGAACAGGAAAAGGGGACTGACTAGGAGCCTTCGCACGGCGTATCCGATGCCGTCGTCGAACGTATAGCCACGGCGCCGCGCTTCGTCGTACGCGCGCACGAGGGATTGCGACTCCGCCTCGGTTCCCATTCCCCGAAACGCCCGTCGAGCGAGCGTGTTGACAATGGTCTCGGCGCACCGAGGCTGTTCGGCCGCGGACCTAGGTGTGCACACGAACAGCGCACGCCGGCTCGGCGTGTCTCCGGGACCGTCGGTCTCGAACGGCCCCTCGACGGTCAGCGTGTTGAGGCGAGGTACGGAACCACTTGCGCCGGCAATGTCGCCTTCGCCGCGCTCGTTAACTTGGGGCTCCAGGAGACCGTCGACGAGGTTCAACGGCGTCTTGTGGAACCGGGCGGACACGTCCTGCTCGCCGGCCCGGACCGCGGCCCGGACGCGGAATTTCGGCGGCTCGCGAATCTCCCGGTCGGGCTTGGCGACGGTGAACATGCCAAGTAGATCGCCGTCGACGGCGAGTTCGAGAAGGCGGTCGACCAACACCGGTGTCGTCCGGCGTGCTCCAGGCCTGTTGACGGGCTCGAGGGACACCGTGAACTCGTAGTCGCCATCCCGGGGAAAGTAGTGACGAATCTGCGTGCCGCCCTCCGCGCCGGGTATAGGATCTCCGGAACGGACGCGACGCTCGGCCTCGGTACCGATGTGGTAGGTACGGCTGTCGAACGCGTCCGTACTGCCCACGGCGAGCCGGCTGACGGCCTTGGCGGCCGCAAGGTAGCGTTCCATGAGCAGGGGCGAGATTCGCAACGTGCCCGCCATGTTGTCGAAACCGTGACTCGAATCGTCGGCAGGCAGGTAGTGGGCGGCGTCGATGTCCACGTGCAGAAGGTCCCGCACGGCGTTCTGGTACTCGTTGCGGTTTAGGCGTCGGAACACCGGCGACGGGCCGGGGTCGGGCTGTTCCCGGGCCGCACGATCCAGTTGGCGCGACAGCCAGAGGCGGAAATTGTCGGCCGTCGCCGGATCCGGACGATGCGCGTCGAGGGGCGGCATCAGGCCGGCGCGCAGTTTGACGACGACTTTCTCCCACGTCTCGCGGTGTTCGGCGATGTCGGATAGGTCGAGGTCGGCGAACGTCGACTCGCCGTGTTCCGTATGACAGCGTTGACACCGGATGTGCTGGGTCCGCTCGGTGTGGCAACCAGCGCAATATGTCCGGACGAACGCTTGGGCATCGGCGACGCGGATCGGTTCGCCGGGGACACTCCCGCCAGTGGCGGCTTGTGTCATGCCCAGCACGGCGGCAAGACCGCTGCAGAACGCCAGCGCTCTGCCATTCGCTTCCAAGGTAGAAGCCATTCGCGCACTCCCTCGTCGCTGATAGTGCGGAAATGTTGCGGGTCACGCAATCCGGCATGCCTTGGCCGCGCCATGGTCACTGCGCGTATTGGCTACAACGCGGTGGCGTGCGATGATCGACGCCATTGCGCCGATGAGGTCAATTGCGTGTTGGCCACGTTGAGCGTTGCGTGGGTGATGGCGGCATCGTGTCCAATTGCTTGATTCATCGGAACGCGACCTGTGCCCGGCGGGGCGGCATCCTCCTGCTCGCTCTGCTTGCGGGCTGCGCAACGCAGCCACCCCTGATCGAACCCGATCCCGCTTGGGAGCCGGTCCGGTCCGCAACGGTTCTCGTGATCCCGCCCGATAGCCGTATTGCCCGGGTCACGTTGGGCGGCATGGAGGAGGAGCGCGCGGATTGGAGCCGGGAAGCGCGGGCCGAGCTCCAGGACGCCTTGGCAACGCGGCTGAATTGGCAGGGCGTCAGTACGGTGTCCTATCCCTCGCACGGGGATGTGATTCCATGGCGACCCGAAGACGCGCCGTTGGTGGCCATGCACGAGGTGGTGGGCGTCTCGATTCTTGCGTCGGAGCGGTTGCCTACACAGCGTGCCCGGCGTCCTCATCTGGATTACAGCCTCGGCGGTGCGGTGAAGCGCCTGCGTGAGGACTTCGACGCCGACTACGCACTCTTCGTCCAATGTCGAGCCAGCTACCCGAGCGAAGGTCGGGTTGCCATCGGCGTGATGGCCGTCTTGGCTGGGCGCTCCGTGCACATGGGTTCCGTGTTCGGGTTCGCGTCGCTGGTGGACCTCGCGGACGGCAAGGTGATCTGGTTCAGCGCACCGCTCAATGGATCCGGCGCGCGGCGAGGTTTCGGGTTCGGCCTGCCGCCGCCGCAATTGATCGCCACGGCCGACGTTCGCGAGCCCGATGGCGCGGCGGCAGTAGCCGACCTGCTCCTCGCGGGTGTGCCGCTATGAGCGCGCGCGAACCGAGTCGGCGTTGGGCCACCGCGCCACGTCGCATGGCATGGTCACTTCCATTGTTGTTGGCGGGGTGCGTCTCGCAACCCGTCGACGACGCCCAGCAGCGCCACCGTCCGGCGCACGACACTGACGAAGCCGGACTTTGGCAGATGCTCGAGCGGGAGGAATACAAGCTGCACACATCCACCGCTGTCATTCGCGACGAGGCACTGCAGGACTACCTCGAGTCCGTGCTGTGCCGGGTCGCCCCCGCGTACTGCGGGGACATTCGGTTGTACGTCCTACGTGGCCCTCACTTCGATGCCGCGATGGCGCCCAATGGAATGCTGCTGCTCTTCAGCGGACTCCTGGTTCGCCTCGAGAACGAGGCCCAGGTCGCAGCGATCCTGGGCCACGAGGTGGGCCACTACGCCAAGCGGCACTCGCTCGAGCAGTGGCGCCGGCTGCGCGTCCGCCTGGCGGCCATGGAGACGGCGTCCACGGTCATGTCCGCAGGTGCGGATCTGGCAATCGCGGTGGGGACGGCCGCGCGGGGCAGCGCGACGGCGGGCAGGGTTTTACGCAATGCTGCTAGGGCGCAGATGGCACTGCATTACTCGTTCGTACTCGCGACATTCGTCGAACAGCTTGCGTACTCCCGCGAGCAGGAGCGAGAGGCGGACGAATACGGGGTCTCGCAGATGGTCGCGGCCGGGTACAACCCGGGTGCGGCCGCTGCGGTGTGGGACCATCTCGTACAGGTGGAGGTGCTGACCGAACCGCGGCCACCCCGGTTCCTGCGCTCCCATCCACTGCCCGAGGATAGGAAACAGCGGGCGCTGTCGCAGGCGGCCAAGAATCGGGCCACCGTCCCGCAAACCGGGCGCGACTATCGCGATCGCTTCTTGGCCCATATGGCTCCGTTTCGAGACTCGTGGCTCCGCGTCGCGCGGCAAGGACTCGATCCGGACCTGCAGGCGCTGCTGATGGCCCGCCAACGGCAAATCGGTGCCCCGGAGGGGTTGGTGTCCTTCCACGAGGCTTCCATGTACCGAGTACGCAACGGCAAGGGGGATGCGGCGCGAGCGATGGAGGCCTTGTCCCGAGCCGTGCGCAGCGACGGCTGCCCTGCGGAGGCGTTTCGGGACTACGGTTTCGCCCTTTGGGATGACATGCGTACCGCGGAAGCCCGGCGGGCCTTCGAGGACTACCTCGCTGCGGCACCGGGGGCGGGGGACCGGGCCATGGTCGCGTCCTACGTCGCGGAGTTGCAGTGAGGCGGGTGGCTGCTCTGCTTGGCGGGGTGCTGCTCGCAGCACCCGCCGGATGCACGTATAGCTATAGGACGATTGAGCCGGGCACACACGATCTCGGGCGCTACGCGATCACGACCCCCGTGGCGTGGAGCGAATGGCTCGCACGACCGACCGTGTGGACCGTGCACGGCGAGGGGCTTGAGTACGTGCTCCATTTGAACGGCGTGGCGGACGGACAGAAGATGTTCATGGAACTGGGGCGACGCGAGACCGGGCACCGGTTCCTCGCCAGTTGGCGGGCATCCGAAGTCGTGGACGCGTTTCTCGCGGGCATGTCGAGGCGTCGCATGAATGCCGGTCGCGTGGTCAAGCTGGCACCGGCATCCTTCGGCCCCTGGCAAGGCTTCGGCTTCGAAGTCGAGTTCGAGTCCCCGATGGGCATGCCGATGAGGGGTACGGGTAGGGCCGCGATCATCGACGACGAGCTCCACTTGTTCTTTTATGCAGGTGCGCGCGAGCACTACTACGAGAAGCATCTGCCTGCCTTCGAAGCAATCCTCGCGTCGATCGCCACGTAGGGGCCGGGCTTGTCCCGTCCTCGCGATCGGTGAGTGAGCAACGGGTACATGGGCGACGACAAGCGTCGCCCCGACGGGCCTGCGCCGCAACGCTCGGCCCATTGAGGTCGCCTTGGTGTGCCGGGCTGCGGCGTAGCCTGTTGTTGTCTTAGGCGGACACCACCCCTAACATTCCCGCTCCTTGTTCTGCCCCGCTGAGCCGACCGTGGCCGGAAAGACCGTCTACGACAAGATATGGGATGCGCATGTGGTCGCCGAACGCGACGACGGCATGACGATCCTCTACGTCGACCGACACCTGCTGCACGAGGTCACCTCCCCGCAAGCGTTCGAAGGGCTGGCCTTGGCTGGGCGTTCGCCGTGGCGGCGGGATGCAAACCTGGCAACCCCGGACCACAACGTGCCGACGACGAACCGCGCCCGCGGGATCGACGGCATCGACGACCCCGTGGCAAGGGAGCAGGTGGTCGTCTTGGACCAAAACTGCACCCGCTACGGCATCGAACAATTCGCGATGACTGACCGCCGCCAGGGCATCGTCCATGTGATCGGGCCGGAGCAGGGCGCCACGCTGCCGGGCATGACGATCGTCTGCGGCGACTCCCACACCTCCACCCACGGCGCGTTCGCGGCATTGGCGCATGGCATCGGCACCTCGGAAGTGGAGCATGTTCTGGCCACGCAGTGCCTCGTGCAACGCAAGAGCCGCAACATGCGGATCGTGGTGGACGGCGAACTGCCTTTCGGCACCACCGCCAAGGACATGATCCTCAACATCATCGGCATCATCGGTACCGCGGGTGCCACGGGACATGCCATCGAGTACGCGGGCAGCGCGGTTCGCGCGCTGTCCATGGAGGCGCGCATGACGTTGTGCAACATGTCCATCGAAGCCGGGGCGCGGGCCGGGCTGGTGGCGGTGGACGACACGACGCTCAACTACGTGCATGGACGTCCGTTCGCTCCGAGGGGCGCGATGTGGGACCGGGCCGAAGACTACTGGCGTTCGCTGGTGTCGGACGCAGACGCGAACTTCGACACCGAGATCGGGCTCGACGCGACGGCCATCGTCCCACAGGTCACTTGGGGGACGTCCCCCGAACTCGTGCTGGGTATCGACGCAAACGTCCCTGCACCGGAGGACTTTGACGATCCGGCGAAACGCGAACTGTGCGGCCGGGCGCTCGCCTACATGGATCTCGAACCCGGTACACCCATCGCCTCGGTGCCCGTTGACCGGGTGTTCATCGGTTCCTGCACGAACGGCCGCATCGAGGATTTGCGCGCGGCGGCTGCCGTTCTCGATGGTCGCCGGGTAGCGGCCAGCGTCACCCAGGCGATGGCGGTGCCGGGCTCGGGACTGGTCAAGGAGCAGGCGGAAGCCGAGGGCCTCGATGCGATCTTCCGCGCCGCGGGCTTCGAGTGGCGCGATCCGGGTTGCTCAATGTGCCTCGCCATGAACGATGACCGCCTGTACCCCGGGGAACGGTCGGCGGCGACATCCAACCGCAACTTCGAGGGCCGGCAAGGACACCAGGGGCGCACCCACCTCGTCAGTCCCGCGATGGCTGCGGCCGCGGCCGTCGCCGGCCATTTCACCGACGTGCGGGAACTGGCGTGAAGGCATTCCAACAAAACGAAGGGACCGTTGCTCTGCTCGATCGGGCGAATGTGGACACCGATCAGATCATCCCCAAGCAGTTCCTCAAGTCCATCCGCCGCACCGGATTCGGGGACAACCTGTTCGACGCTTGGCGCTACCTCGACGAAGGGGAGATCGGCAAGAACGCCAACGAGCGCCGGATCAACCACGACTTCATCCTCAACGAGCCGCGCTACGCAGGTGCCAGCATCCTGCTCGCGCGGGAGAACTTCGGTTGCGGTTCGAGCCGGGAGCATGCCGTCTGGGCTCTCCTGGAATACGGCTTCCGATGTGTCATCGCGCCAAGCTTTGCCGACATCTTCTTTAACAATTCACTGAAGAATGGGCTGCTTCCTGTTGTTTTGGCGAAGGAAGATGTCGACCAGCTGTTCGGAATTGTCCATCGCGAAGTGGGCTACACGCTGCGCGTCGACCTCGGAACGCAGACGGTAAAGGGGTCCGGATTTGCGGCGCACTTCGATATCGAGCCGGAACCCAAGCGTTTGCTCATGGACGGACTCGACGATATCGGCGCGACCCTTGCGCACGCTGATGCCATCCGTGAATTCGAGTCGCGGCATCGCCAACGCATGCCTTGGGTTTTCGCCCGCGACGGCAACACCGCATGACGCACCGCATCCTGGTCATTCCCGGCGACGGCATCGGGGCGGAAGTGATGCCCCACGTGCTCCGAGTACTCGACACGCTCGATCTCGACCTCTCATTCGAATCCGGGGAGCTGGGCGGCGTCGCCATCGACAGATTCGGAACGCCGTTGCCTACGCCGACGCTTGAAGCGGCCCGCGCCTCGGACGCCGTGCTCCTCGGCGCCGTGGGCGGGCCGAAATGGGATGGCCTGCCCATGGAACACCGCCCGGAGAAGGGTCTCCTGGGGCTGCGTGCAGGGCTCGACGCCTTCGCCAACCTCCGTCCGGCGATGTTGTTCGCGCCACTGGCCGACGCCTCGTCGCTGCGCCCCGAACTCGTCGCGGGTCTCGACATGCTCATCGTCAGGGAGCTGACCGGCGGCATCTACTTCGGCGAACCACGCGGCGTCGAAGACGACAACGGCCGCCGGCGAGGCTTCAACACAGATGTGTACACGGAGGACGAGATCGAACGAATCGCCCGGGTAGCGTTCGATCTCGCCGGCAAACGTGCCGCACGGCTGACCTCCGTGGACAAGGCGAACGTGCTCGAGGTAACCCAGCTTTGGCGCACCGTCGTCACCGAGGTTCACGCCGACTTTCCGAACATCGAACTGGATCACCTCTACGTCGACAACGCGGCGATGCAGCTGGTGCGGGCACCGAAGCAGTTCGACGTCATCGTCACCGGCAACCTGTTCGGCGACATCCTGTCCGATGCGGCGGCGATGCTGACCGGTTCGTTGGGAATGCTGCCGTCGGCGTCGCTGAACGCCAAGGGCCAGGGCATCTACGAGCCGGTGCATGGCAGCGCACCGGACATCGCGGGCCGGAATGTCGCCAACCCGCTGGCGACGATCCTGTCCGCTGCCATGATGTTGCGCTACAGCCTCGGCGAGGCGGATGCTGCCGACCGCGTTGAGGCGGCCGTGAATACGGTGTTGGAGGACGGCATTCGCACCGCCGACATCATGCCGGCTGAAGGTGCGGATGGGGTAAGGAAAGTCGGCACCGAAGCGATGGCCGACGCGGTCATCGGGGCGCTGTAGCAAGCGGCGGAAGCCTGCGTCGCGGAACTGGAGGCTGCTGGGCCAATCCCCGGAGTGGCTTGGCTAGCGGTCCCGAGCGCGTGGTGCTAGGGTGCGCGTCCGCTGAACGGCCGTTGCCGAACCATGGACAAACTCAACGTCGCGATCGTGGGCGCCACGGGTGCCGTGGGCACGGCGATGCGCCGGATCATCGACGAGCGAGGGTTTCCGGCCGGGGACATCCGCCTGCTAGCCAGTCCGCGTTCCGCGGGCCGGCGGTTCACCGTAGGTGGACAGTCGCGGACTGTCGAGGTCCTCGACGACTTCGACTTCGCCGATACGCAGATTGCGTTGTTTTCCACGGGCGGCGGCATTTCCCTTGAACACGCCCCGCGGGCCGCGGCGGCGGGTGCCATCGTCATCGACAACACGTCGGCGTTTCGGCAGAGACCGGACATTCCGCTGATTGTCCCCGAGGTCAATGGACACCGAATCCGGGACGGCATCGGGCCGAACATCATCGCTAATCCGAACTGCGTGGCGATTCCACTGACGGTGGCATGCAAACCCATCTACGACGCCGTCGGTATCGAGAGAATCAACGTCGCGACGTACCAATCCGTCTCGGGGGCCGGCGCTTCGGGGGTCCGGGAGCTCGAGGATCAAACCCATCGGTCGGTACGCGGCGAGCTGATCGACGAGTTGCCCGTGCATCCCGCGCAGATGGCGTTCAACGTCATCTCGCATGCATGGACGATGGGGGAGGACGGCTTCAGCGACGAGGAGACCAAGGTCGTCAACGAGACGCGCAAGATCTTGGAGGACGACCGGCTCCGGGTGAATCCCACCTGCGTGCGCGTACCGGTCTACTACGGGCATTCGATGGCGGTGCATCTCGAGACGCGCGAGTCGATCTCGCCGGGCGCTGCCTGTGATCTGCTTCGCCATGCGCCCGGTGTCGTCCTCATGGAAGGTGCCGCACCCACGCCAGTCGTCGATGCGGCTGGTAGAGACGGTGTCTTCGTTGGCCGGGTCCGCGGCGATCCGAGCCACGAACGGGGTCTCGACCTCTGGGTCGTGTCGGACAATGTCCGCAAGGGCGCCGCGCTCAACAGCATCCAGATCGCCGAAGAGGTGCGCGAGCTGATCGGCTGACGCCGTTGCCGTGGGACTCCTCCAACGCACCATCGTGCTCGGCGTCGAATACGACGGCGGCGCCTTCCACGGCTTCCAGAGCCAGGCCCACGCCGAGAGCGTCCAGGACGCGCTGGAGGATGCCATCGGCCAGGTGGCCAACGAGCGCGTGCGGATCGTCGCTGCGGGACGTACCGACGCGGGGGTTCATGCCACCGGCCAGGTGGTGAGCTTCCGCACCTCGGCCGAACGACCCCTCGATGCGTGGCGGCGGGGCGTATCGAGTCTGACGCCGGAAACCATCGGCATCGTGTGGGCACGCGCAACCGAATCGTTCCATGCCCGCTACGATGCGGTTTGGCGGCGCTACGTGTACGTATACAGCGACGCGCCCGAAAGGCCTGTCATTCACCGAGGCCTGGTGGCGTGGTGCCAATCACCGCTGGAAACGGAAGGAATGCACGCCGCAGCGCAGTGCCTTGTGGGCGAACAGGATTTCTCCGCCTTCCGTGCTGCGGGCTGCCAATCGAAGACGCCGTACCGGAACGTGCAGGCCATCGGGGTAGCACGCATAAACGGCTACGTGGTGATCGACATCACGGCCAATGCGTTCCTGCTCCACATGGTGCGCAACATCGCCGGCGCACTGCGCGCGGTTGGTCTCGGCGAACTCGGGGAGACGGATTTGGGGAAACTGCTGAGCGCGCGGGACCGGTCCCAGGCACCGCCGACGGCGCCGCCGCAGGGTTTGTATCTCGTCGGGGTCGGCTATCCGGGAATGGACACGCCCGTCCGTCCGCCACCGGTGATCGCCTGACAGGTCCGGCTCAGTCGTCGTCGTCGCGAATCCACCGCACGGCGTCGGCAACGACCGTCCGTCCGTCGGTACGGTTGGTCACCGCTAGGCTGACCTCGCCGGCGTCCAGGTCGAATCGACCGAGTGTCGTCCAGCCTGGTTCCGCCGCCGAGGCGTCGAACTCCACCGGGTGAACCGAACCGGTGCTCGAGATCCTCATGTCGTAGCTGCCAAGTAGCGGGCCTCGGTTGCCGGGGGGCGCGAACTCGAGGTTGGCCGTAAGCTGGAACGGGGATCGCGACCGCGTCGAGTAGCCGACGTCGAGATCCGGCAGGAAGTAGTCGACCCGCCAGCGCCCGGCCTCGGGAAGTACGGTGGAGAACGTCGCCTCGCGGTCGCCATCGCCCGGTGTCACCCGGGCGATGGTGTGCCGGTACCGGCCCCAACTCGTGGGTTGCTCCTGGCGCGACCAGTGCGCCTCGAGCACAGGGTCGACGTGCTGATAGACGGGCAGACCCTCGTCGGTGTCGTAGCCGGGTCCGGCCGGCGGCGCGGTGGCGGCGAATCCGGGATCGAGATCGTCGACCACGATGCCGCGGCCGGGGACGGGCCGCCATTCGCTTGGACGCGCTCCCGCGAACGGCGCTGCGTCCATGGCCGTGTTTGCATCGGTCTCGGGAACCCGCAACGGGAACTCGTGTCGATTCAGGGATAGGTACGGAGCGACCCAGAGTTCGTGAATGGGCGCCTGCGTCACGAGGCCCGCCTCCACCGCTGCATATCCGGGTACGCGGATCGGACCGCTCTCGTGAACGGTCGGGTCGTCCCCTGATCGGTATTGCAGCCGAAATAGGCCGGGCACCTCTTCGCCGTTGAACACGTCGACGCGAAGTTGGTATCGCGGTTTGCCCTCGTCATCGTCCTCAAGCCGCTCGGTCCTGACAGCGGACGCCATGAATCCGGGCAGCGAGGCGTCGTGCAGCCAGTCTCCCAGGAGGCCGGACAAGTCGACGCCGGCCTCCTCGGCCACGCGGTGAAAGTCCCGAGCCGTGAAGGTTGCTCCGCGATACCGCTTTCGCAATGCGGCGAGTACCCGGGCGACGGTCTCGCGACCAAGGCTGTCGAAGAGCGTGCGGGCCACCGCGTCAACCTTCATTGTCAGGATGTTGATCGCTTGGGACGGTTCGAGGGCATCGAGATCGTTGAGCGGGGTTCCCAAGGCACGTTCCCAGACCGTCGGCGGCTGGACCGGCGCGAAGAGGTCTCCAGAAACGCTGCCCGAGCCACCGGTGACGAAACTCACGACCGAACCGGTCAGCAGGGATCGAACCGACGGGCTCACCGCATAGATATGCGCCGAGAAGTAGCCGTCGGTGTCGTCGAGCAAACGGCTTGCCAGTGCCTGGCACAGATACTCGATGGCGACGGCGCCGCTTCCTCGGGGCCCGGTTTGGTGCAGGAACAGAATGCGCGCAAGCCCGGCGAAGGGATCGGACCCGCTGCGGTCTTCCCGGAAGAACATCCGCAGTTGGTCCAGCTTTTCCGTGGCGAAGGGCGCGCCCACCGGAACCGTAGTCTCGTAGAAGTGGGCGGTGGGAAATCCGCGTTCCCGGAGCAGCAGCATGCCTGGTAACGCCAAGTTGGTCTCCATCTGCCAGCCGCCGCCGTAACCACGCAGCCGGGCGGGCACCTCGACCATGCGCAAGGCCGTGTAGGGGTAGGGGAGGCCAAGGGCATCCGCTTCCCGTAGGACGCCCGCCAAGGTTTCGCCGATACCGTCTGTCGAATCCTCGAAGTAGCCGACCGGTCCGGTATGCCGGGGGCTGAGCAGCAGTTCGAGTTCGATGCCGTCGATCGTCATCGCGAACCGTTCGAAGTTGGCGGCTAGCAGCGCGATCTGGGTGACGGGTGCCTCGGGCGCGAAGCGGTAACGACCCCCGCCGAGGGATTCGCGGCGACCGGTGCCCGCAACCAGCCAGTCTTCCGGCACCTGCACCACCAGGTCGACGTTGGCGAAGTCGCGCGTCGATGGCACGTTGGTCGCCGTGCCAGGCAGCCAATGCACTCCCGGCATCAACGCGACGTAGCCGCGTTCGAACAGCGAGGCCTCGGTCCCGAGATTCTTGAGCGGATTCGCGCCGGCGATCGTGCGGTAGTCGATGGCGCTGTCGAGGTAGGCGAATTCCGGATCGGGAATCCCGTCCGCACGCACTGTCACGGTTGCTTCGTCGAGTGAATCTGTAGGGAGGCCGGTGCGCAGCAGTCCGTCGCGATGCTCGAATGCCACGGGCATGCCGTCGATCAGAACCTCCCGGGTCGCCATGCCGGGATTGAACCGGAACCAGAGCGGAGGCGCCGCCTCGCCCGGCATGGCGATCGTCAGAGAGACATCGATGTTCAATGCCCGCCCGGGGTCGATCTGGATCTGGCCCGCGACCGAGATGATTTCGGGTGCCGCACGATGTACCGACTCGTGCATGGTTCGCCAAAGAGCACGCGCGCCTAGCTCCGCGTGGGCCCGGACGACGACGGCGGCGATGCCGCCAGCGCCGCAGGCAAGCAGCGCCGCTGCGGAAACCAGATGCCGAACACGCGACCCTGCGTCGGGCCGGGGCAAACAGAGCGCCGCGACGACGAGTACGCCCGCCGCTAGCGCGACAACCGCCAGGCGTTGCACGAAGGCCGCGATGTCGGGCACCGCGGCGACAAGGTCCGAGACCAGCCGGTCGGGCGCGAACGCGACGTACTCGACCAGCCAGTGGGGTGCCCGGGACAAACTCCAGAGCGCGAGGACGAACAAGGAGAACGCCGCACCGGCGACGGCGAGTCGGTTGCGCAGCACGGCCGCCAGGAGAAACACGATTGCGACCCACAGGGCGAGCGCGGGCAAGGCGTCGAACGCGAGGAAGACTCCGAGCGAGACCGGTTCGAATGTTGCCCTGACAGGCCAGTCGAACGCCTGTCCCAAAGCACCGACGCCTTGGCTGATGACGAGGAAGGCGACAACCGGGACGGCAAGCGTCGCGACGACGCCGGCCAGACGGCCGGCGAGCAGTTGGACGTTGGACACGGGCCGCGTGTCGAGCGCATCGGCGATGCGTTCGCGTCGTTCCCGGCTGGCGATGTCGAAACCCAGGAACACGGCAGCCGCCATGAGGAACCAGAGCAGGTAGCCGCCGAACGCGTCCACCAGGAACCGGGGCGAGGTCACCGCCGACGGCAGGAAGCCGGACATGTCGCCATGCAGAACGGCGAAGTAGAGGTAGCCGACGCAGGTCGTAACCACGGCCAGTATGCCGAACACCCATGTCCGCGCCAGGCGGCGCGCTGTACGCACTTCGGCCAGGAAGACGGCCGCGAACGCCTTCGTCATTCGCAATACACCCGGATCTGCTCGCCCTTGTCGCCCTCGATGCTCACCTCGAGTTCGCCCAAGGCTTCCACCAACTCGTCGGCGGCCATGCCAGTGAACTGGCCGAGGTCGATGCCATGCTCCTTGAGTTCCTCCGCGGTGTCGTGCGGAAGCATCGCTTCTAGCTTGATACCGGTCTTGATCAGCGCCAGCGGAATGCGCGCATCGAAATGCGCGCCGTCGGCATGGCCCCGAATGCGGAGGTACCGCGGCGATCTCGGCATGAGTTGGCTGCGCGGCACAACGTCTTGGGTGCCGGCCAGCTTGTCCAGCAAGCGCTCGGCGGCATCGGCGTCGATCCGACCCTCGGCCAGCATGTCGAGGATCTTGCGACGGTCTTCGTTCATGAGGGTTCTCCGGCGTGAACGGCAATTCAAAGGACGCGCAGCAGCAGCCGTTCGCCGCCCGGGCCCGTCACGGCGATCCGCAATCCCCGCATCGCCACCGCCATGCGAGCCAACCGCATGGCGGCGGATTTGCGGACGAACAGGCGATGCACGACGGCCGCAACGAATAGCGGCCAAAGCAGGAAAACAGGTACCGGGACCGGTACGAACCAAGGCCCGCGCCCGATACCGACTAGGACGACTGCAGGCGGCATCAAGACATCGCCGCGAGGGCTTCGTCCACCGTGATCTCTCCCCCCGCCAAACGGTCCAGTACGTCGGCATTGTCGGTCGCTGGCGGCATGATTGAGGCATCCAGTTGCTTGACGATCCGGCTGAGGCGGTTCTTAACAGTGGGATAGCTGATCCCGAACAGCGCCTCCATGCGCTTGAGCGAGCCGTGGCTGCGCAGGAAGGCGGTGACGAATACCTGGTCTTCGAGGTCGAGCTGACCGAGGGCGGCGATTTCGACGTCGCCCTCGACGGCCAGCCCGCAATCCCGGCAGACCATGCGTTCGATGCTGAGTGGACGATGGCAATCCAAGCATTTGGCTTTTGAAATATCCATCAGTGCCTTTAACATAAATGGATGAAACGCATCGTACTACTTAAATATATCAATGACCACATTCACACAGCTACGTCACCCACGACCGGATGAGGCATGCTATTTTCGGTCGATTGACCGATGCCGCATCCCGTCGGGCGGGGCGAATCCGGCGAACGAACAGGGGTGTACGAGATGAGTGAACCGGACCCAATGCCGCCGCTCGAGGACTCTCTCGACGTGGTCTGCAAAGACGATCCGGGCTTTCCGGTGTTCGATGGCCTGGAGTTCCCGGGCTGCGTCGCGGTGCCCATGACCAGCGCCCAGTACGAGGCCTGCGAGGAGCGTTTGGAGTTCTGGGACGAGGCGGCCGGGATCGCCATGATCGCCGACTCGGAGCCGGGCGTTGGTCACCAGCAGCCGATCGGGTTGCTGGGTGGCATCGTGGAACGGATCGCCCAGGAGCGAGGCTCGCGAATCGCCCGGTTCTGCGAACTCGGCCTCGCGCGCTACGGCGCAGGGGGAAACCGCCGGGCCATGCAGCCCGACGAGGTCCTGTACGTCTATCCGGAGCGCGCGCATCTGCCAACGGCCGGGTCGCTCACTGTCGGCGAGGACGATCCGCCGGATGTCGTCGTCGAGGTCGACTACACGACGGATGTCCGGCGCGGCAAGCTCAGGGTGTACGAATCCTGGGCGTTCCCGGAACTGTGGGTGGAAGTGCCGGACCACGAACCGCCGCGACGCCGCCGGTCCCAACTGTCGGGTCTGACCGTCTATCTGCTGAACCGCGACGGCCGCTACGAGATCTCGCCCGAGAGTCACGCCTTTCCGGGCTGGCGGGCCGAAGAGATCCACTTGGCGATGAACGAACCGGCGATCACGCCGGCCATCAATGCGACCCTGCGCCGGGTCGGTGCCGAGCTGGGTGCGCGCGACGGCACGGGGCCGGACGACGACCTGCTGCTGGCGGCGCACCGGCGGGAGAGCCGAGCGGTGGGAAGCGCCGAAGGCCGAATCCGGGAACGCGTGGAACTCGTCCGCCAAACCCTGGCTGCCAGGGGCGTCGCCCTGTCTTCGGAGTTCCCGGCGGCGTCCTGCCGGGCCGCACTGGCCCGGGCATCTGCGGCGGCGATCGCAGCGGCGAGCTTGGCTTGCCGCACGGAACGGGACTTCGAGCGGCTGCTCTGACTCGGCTGGGTTGGCGGCTCGCTGAACCGCCGCTGGTAGAATGCCTGTTTTTCGTACGGGCGGAGTCAGTGGCGGCAGCGCGGACGCGCGTCAAGATCTGCGGAGTGACGACGCCCACCGACGCGCGGGCGGCGGCGGATGCGGGGGCGGACGCGGTGGGAATCAACTTCCATCCACCGAGCCCCCGCTCGGTGGGTCCGCTGATGGCGGCCGAGATCGCCACCGCGCTCCCGCCGTTCGTGGCGGTTGTCGGGGTGTTCGTCGACCCCGATGCCGACCGCGTGCGGCGCATCCTCGACCGGGTGCGGCTCGACGGCCTGCAATTCAGCGGGGACGAAAGCGCGGAGTTCTGCCGCGCCTTCGGGCTTCCCTACATCAAGGTGGCGGGAATGGCGTCCGATTTCGACTTCGCGGCATTCGAGGCCCGCTATCCCGACGCCCAGGCATTCCTCCTGGACACCCACGACGACGATCTCGCGGGAGGCACGGGACGCCCGTTCGACTGGTCTATCTGGCCGGACTCGGATCGCCGGCTGATTCTTGCCGGCGGACTTGACCCGGACAACGTCGCGGCGGCCATTGCCGCGACGCATCCCTACGCCGTGGATGTCGCAAGCGGCGTGGAGGGCGACGTCAAGGGTCGCAAGGACGCGGCACTCGTACGACGGTTCGTGGAGGAGGCAGGACGTGCCCAGGTCTAATCGGGTGCCCTACGAAGCGCCCACGCAGGATGGACGGTTTGGCGAGTACGGTGGCCGCTTCGTCGCCGAGACCCTGATCCACGCCTTGGACGAACTCACTCGTCTATATGCCTCGGTCTCCGGGGATCCGGACTTCAAGGCGGCGTTGGCGCAGGAGCTCAAGGACTACGTCGGGCGCCCAACGCCGCTCTATCGCGCAGATCGACTCACCGAGCATGCCGGCGGCGCGCGCATCTACCTAAAGCGCGAAGACCTGAACCATACCGGTGCCCACAAGATCAACAACACCGTGGGCCAGGCCATGCTCGCGGTGCGCATGGGGAAAACCCGCCTCATCGCCGAGACCGGCGCGGGTCAGCACGGTGTCGCCACCGCTACGGTGGCGGCGCGCTTGGGCCTCGAATGCCGGGTCTACATGGGATCGGAGGACATCGCGCGCCAGAGCATCAACGTCTACCGCATGAAGCTGCTCGGCGCCGAGGTGGTCCCCGTAACCGCCGGTTCGCGCACGCTGAAGGACGCCATGAACGAGGCGATGCGGGACTGGGTGACGAACGTCGACAACACCCACTACATCATTGGCAGCGTGGCCGGCCCGCACCCGTACCCCATGCTGGTGCGGGACTTCCAGGCCGTGATCGGCGCCGAAGCCAGGGTCCAGTGCCTGGACGCCGAGGGGCGGTTGCCGGATCTCCTGGTGGCCTGCGTGGGCGGCGGATCCAACGCGATGGGGCTTTTCCATCCGTTTGTCGACGACGACGGCGTGGACATCGTGGGCGTCGAGGCGGGCGGCGAAGGGCTGGCGACAGGACGTCACGCGGCACCGCTCAACGCCGGCACACCCGGTGTGCTGCACGGCAGCCATACCTACCTGATGGACGATTCAAGCGGCCAAATCGTAGAGACCCACTCCATTTCCGCGGGCCTCGACTACCCTGGCGTCGGGCCGGAGCACGCCTATTGGAAGGATCTCGGCCGCGCGACATACGCGAGCGTCACCGACGGCGAAGCATTGTCGGCATTCCGCATCTTGAACCAGACAGAAGGCATCATGCCGGCGTTGGAATCGAGCCACGCCGTGGCGTGGACGTTGCGCGAGGCCGCCCGACGACCGCCACAGGACATCATCCTCGTCAACCTTTCGGGGCGCGGCGACAAGGACATCCATACCGTGGCCGGCATCGACGGCATCGAGGTCTAGCGGCGGAGCTAGGCCCGACGGGTGATGATGACAATACGGCATCGATACTTGGCTCGGGTGAGAGCCTTTTCCCGCGGACAAGAGAGGTAGTCGCCGTGTCGAGACTCGGCAGACGTTTCGCGGCACTCGCCGGTGCCGGCCGAAAGGCTCTGAACACGTACATCGTAGCCGGTGATCCCGCTCCGGAGGTCACGGTGCCGGCCATGCACGCCTTGGTACGCGGCGGTGCGGATCTCATCGAACTCGGCGTGCCGTTTTCGGACCCCGAAGCCGAGGGGCCGACGATTCAGGCGGGCATCGAGCGCGCGTTGGCGCACCACGTGACGTTGGCCGACGTGCTGGACATGATGTCGGCGTTCCGCAAAGCCGATCAGGACACGCCGGTGGTCTTGATGGGCTACCTGAACCCGTTCCTCAGGATGGGCTACGAGGCATTCTGCACCCGGGCGGCGGATGCAGGCGTCGACGGGGTCATCGTCGTCAACCTGCCGCCGGAGGAGGCCGTAACGTTGCGCGATTCGCTTCGTGTCCAAGGCATGGACTTAGTGCTGCTGGTGGCACCGACCACGACCCCGGAGCGCGCGGCCTACATCGCGGAGCAGGGATCGGGGTTCCTCTACTATGTCAGCTACAAAGGCGTGACCGGCGCGCGTCACGCCGATGCCACGGCGGTCGCGGCGCGTCTCACCGGCATTCGCGCCGCCGCCCGAGGGTTGCCCGTGCTGGTGGGATTCGGAATCAAGGACGGTGCGTCGGCAGCGGGCATCGCACCCCATGCCGACGGCGTCGTGGTGGGCAGTGCACTGGTCGATACCATGGGATCCACGGCCGTTGCGGAGATTCCGCACTGTTTGCAGGCGCAGGTCCGCGAGATTCGGGACGCCCTGGACTAGACGACCCATGGAAACGCCAACGCTCGCCGTTTGGCTCGACAGGATCGGTATCGAGCATCCGCGCGGCGTCGAACGCGGGCTGGATCGCGTCCGAATAGTGGCTGATCGGCTGGGCGTGGTGCCTCCTGCCGCCAAGACGATCGTGGTGGCCGGTACCAACGGCAAGGGCTCGACGACGGCATTCGCCGAACACCTGCTGCTGGCGGCCGGCTACCGCGTTGGAACGACGACCTCCCCGCACCTGCACCGATTCAACGAACGCATCCGCATCAACGGGCGGGAAGTCGATGACCAGACCATCGTCGACGCCTTTGAATCCGTGGAGTCACATCGCGGCGGGATCGACCTGTCGTACTTCGAGTACGCGACGCTGGCTGCATTGTCGGTGATGTCGCGAACTTCCCTCGACTACGCGGTCCTCGAAGTCGGTCTCGGCGGTCGTCTGGATGCAGTCAATATCGTCGATGCGGACGTCGCCGTGGTTACGAGCATCGGCATCGACCACCAGGAGCACCTCGGCGGGACGCGCGAGACGATCGGTCGGGAGAAGGCCGGGGTGATGCGCCCCAACGTACCGGTCGTATGCGGCGATCCGAGTCCTCCCGCCTCGATCATCGGCCGCGCCCGCGATCTTGGCGCGCCCCTTCTGGTCGCGACGCGGGATTTCGGTCAGCGCGACGGACAGCTTTGGGTTCGGTCGAGCGACGGGCAGCGCCGAACGTTCGAACTGGAGCCGTCGTCCGTGGACCCGGTCAATGCCGCGACCGCCGCGATGGCGGTCAGCCAAGCCGGGTGTGCGTTGTCCCAGGCCACGGTTGGGCGCTGCGTCCGCACGGTCCGCAATCCGGGTCGTCTCGAGATCGTGCAGCACGACGGCCGTACCTGGACCCTGGACGTCGCCCACAACCCCCACGCTGCGGCGTTCCTGGTCGACCGGCTACGCGCCGTCTTTGGGGATCGAACAATACGCGCGGCGGTGGGGTGTCTCGAAGACAAGGACGTGGCCGGGATTGTCGCGGCTCTGCGACCCCAGGTCACCGAATTCGCCTATGCAGACACCGCCTCGCCGCGCGGTCGCTCGGGTTTGGCGCTTCGTGCGGCGGCGGATGACCCGCAGGCTTTTGCGGGCACGCTGGAAGGCGCGCTAGCCCACCTGCTGGCGCAGTGCGAGAGCGACGAGGACGTGTTGTTGGCAATGGGCTCCTTCGATGTCGTCGAGCGTGTTCGCGCCAGGCTCGGCCACCCTGGAGACGCTCCTCGTCGGTTGGGTCGAGGCGTCGAGTCGCAGAGTTGATCGGTCGAATTCGCGGCTGTTTCTTGGCGACGACGGTGCCCAAAATGGTATCCTCGCAATCGTTCAGGTCGTGGAACGAGCCCGCGCCCCTTTTGTGAAGCCGCGTCGTTCAACGTGTTGACAGACCAGACTCGCTATCGGCTGACGGGGTTGGTGTTCCTACTCGCCGTCGCGGCCATATTCCTACCCATGCTGTTCGATGGCGACGGTGTCGAACCGATGCAGCTCGATCCACTGCCGGCGGCGGACATCGAGGTGGAGCGGGACGTGGCGCCACCGCCCGACATGACGCCGGTCGTTGCGGTCCGCGACGCACTGAAGGAGGTCGTGGATGAAGACGGCTACGCTACGGATACCGGTACGCGATTCGGTGATGCCGTGCTCCTCGAAGACAATGCCGACGCCGATGCGGACCTGAAATGGGCGGTTCAGGTGGCGAGTTTCAGCCAGCAGGAGAATGCGGACCGTCTCATCGAGCGGCTGCGGAGCGATGGCTACGCGGCGTTCGTGTCCAATGTGAAGCAAAGCGGCGAACCCGCTGCCCGCGTTGCCGTGGGTCCGTTGATCGAACGAGACGCCGCAGTGAGACTCAAGGCCGAGGTTGACCGTCGCTACGACTTCGAGGCTGTGGTGGTGAGGTTCCGCCCCTGATGCCCATCGGGAACTTCCCAGTCGCCGATGTCGTGATGGGAATCGTCATCATTGTGTCGGCGGTGTTCGGCGTGATGCGGGGTCTGGTTCGTGAAGTGCTGTCGCTAGTGATCTGGGTGGCGGCGCTGTTGCTGGGAATCGCGTTCGCGGATTCGGTGGCGGCAATGTTGGCACTGGACCTAAGCGCCGGGCTACAGACCGCGATCGGCTTCGCGATCGTTTTCGTCGTGATTCTCGTGGCCGGAGCGTTGGTGCAACGGTTTCTCGGCGGGCTGGTGCAGTCGACGGGTCTGACCGGCACCGACCGGACGCTGGGCTTGGTGTTCGGGACCGTGCGGGGTGCCGCGGTGGTTCTGGTGGCGCTGATTCTCCTGCGACCGTTCGCCGAGTCGCGGAACTGGTGGGCGGAATCCCGGATTGCGCCGCCTCTACTGACCTTCGAAGGCGAGGTGATCGAACTGTTCGATCTCATGATGGACGCCGTGTCGGATCCGCTAGCGGGGGCACCGCAGCCGACGCGTGATGGCGATAGTGCGGCATCGAGATCGGATTCGAGCGGGGTCCTTTTGGCGCGGACAAGCAAGATGGCGGCCCGACGCGAAGGGCTCGATACCGGAGCATTCAGGGAAACACCGGGGCCGGGGCGGCCGAGTCGCTCCTGCGCCCCAGGCCTCGGGCGCGAGGAGGGGCGAACATGTGCGGTGTAGTCGGCATCGTCAGCGCCTCGCCGGTCAACCAGCAGATCTACGATGCGTTACTCGCCTTGCAGCATCGCGGCCAGGACTCGGCGGGTATGGTGACCTGGGACGACGCCTACCGGCTGAACCTGCGCAAGGGCAATGGTCTGGTTCGAGACGTCTTCGAGGAGCGCCACATGCAACGCCTGCGCGGCAACATGGGCGTGGGCCATGTGCGCTACCCAACCGCAGGAACGTCGAGCGCCGCGGAAGCGCAGCCGATGTACGTCAACGCCCCGTACGGCATCAGTCTGGCGCACAACGGCAATCTCACCAATGCCGAACGTCTCGAGATGGATGTGTTCCGGGCGGGATTGCGTCACGTCAACACCACCTCCGACTCCGAGATACTGCTCAACGTCTTCGCCCACGAACTTCACAAGATCGGCGTCTTCGACCCGGGCCCGAAGCAGGTATTCGACGCCATCGCCGGGGTCAATCGTCGCTGTCGCGGTGCCTACGCAGCCGTGGCCATGATCAACGGTCGCGGCATCGCAGCATTCCGAGACCCTCACGGCATCCGGCCGTTGGCGTTCGGAGTCAGGCGTGTCGACGACGGCAGCGGCGGCCATCGCCAGGAAGTGGTGGTCGCGTCCGAGAGCAGTGCCATCAACATCCTGGGCTTCGATTTCGTCCGTGACATCCAGCCTGGCGAGGCGATCTTCATCGATGTCGGCGGCGAGTACGTTACCCAGCGTTGCGCACCCCCTGCCGCCCACACGCCTTGCATTTTCGAGCATGTCTACCTGGCCCGGGAAGATTCGATCATGGACGAGGTTTCGGTCTACAAGGCGCGACTTCGTATGGGCGAGAAACTTGCGCAGCGGATCCTCGGTCGTTTCGGACGGGAGCACGGCATCGACGTCGTGATTCCGATCCCCGAGTCGAGCCGGACCTGCGCGATCCCCTTGGCCTATGCGCTGGGTGTGAAGTTCCGTGAAGGGTTCGTCAAGAACCGCTACATCGGCAGAACCTTCATCATGCCCGGGCAGAGCCAGCGGACGAAGTCGGTGCAGCAGAAGCTGAACGCCATCGAACTGGAGTTCCAGGGCAAGAACGTGTTGCTCGTGGAAGACTCCATTGTCCGGGGTACGACCACCGGCGAGATCGTGCGGCAGGCGCGCAAAGCAGGCGCACGCAAGGTCTTCATGGCGGTGGCGGCACCGCCGGTCCGGTACCCGAACGTCTACGGCATCGATATGCCCGCAGCACACGAGTTTCTGGCCAACGACCGCACCGAAGAGGAGATTGCCGAAACCATCGGAGTGGATTGGCTGGTCTACCAGTCCATCGACGACCTTGTGGCTGCGGCTGCCGAAGGGAATTCGAGGCTCAGGCGCTTCGATTGTTCGGTGTTCGACGGCAGGTACGTCACCGGCGACATCGATACGGACTACCTCGCACACCTGTCCCGGGCGCGCAGCGACACCGTCAAACGGCGCCGCGACGCGGAACATGTCGGCGACGCCACCGTGATCGAACTACACAACCATGCCTGACCCCGGCTCCACCGCCGCGACCGTCGGCGTCTCGGGTCGTGGGCTGCGCAGAACTCCCTGTGTGGGGGTGTGTTCGACAACCTACGGCGACCTGGTATGCCGCGGGTGCAAGCGCTACGCCCATGAGATCGTCGGCTGGAACGGCTACGACGACGATCAGCGGCACCGGGTTTGGACTCGCCTCAATGCCCTGCTGACGGACAGCGTGCGCGCCCATCTCGACGTTGTGGACGAAGGCAAGCTGCGCGCCGTTGCGACGCGGCTGAAACTTCACAACGCGGCGGAACTGCCGGCGGAAGTGCTGGCCTTCCGAACGTTGCGCACACGGTCCGTACCGCTCGAAGCGCTCGGCCTTCACCCCCGACACGGCGGACACTCTGCCGTTGATGCCGCGCGCACCATCGACGCCGAGTTCTACGTTCGATCCCGCGCTCACTACGAAGCGAGCTTCAAGACGCTGACCTAGCTTGGTGGTCCGCGAGTGGACGACGCCGGACGTAGAGGGTGCTGCGTGTTCCGGTTCGCGGTAAGGCGGCAATCCGATCCTGGGGCTGCCCGCGATCGAAACATCGCCCATTTCGATTCCGTACCGAGTTGCGTTTTCCACCCTCCGCCCACCGCGCCTCTGTTGTTTCCGGGGACCGGCGCCGTGGACGAAGCGTGGAAAACGCGCCGCCTGCGGTGCGCTTTCCGAAGGCGGCACCCGGATCGCGACGGCGCCGGCCGGGGGAACATCGCCCGTTTCAATGTCAAACGACATCATCAGAAAACCGACCCCCTGGCGACACGAAAACCGACCTCCCTGGATCAACGGCACCACCGTTGACGGGGTTATCCACGCTCTGTCCACGG
>VXYL01000066.1:0-19706 GCA_009846005.1 Gammaproteobacteria bacterium
CGCGGAGGGCACCCCGGACGATCTCGGCCAGGACCTGACCGGCGAGCCCATCTCGGTGGCGTTCCACGACGCCCCGCTGCCGAACTTCATCGACGAACTCTTCAACCAGCGCTTGGGCCTCTCCTTCCTGATCGCGCCGAACCTGCGCGACTCCACCGACCTCGTCACCCTGCGCATCGCCGAACCCATGGCCCCGGCGGATCTGTTCCGCACCGCCCGACGCATCCTGGAGGACTACTACGGCGTGCGCATCCGCGCAGACGAGGACGGCGTGCTCACCTTCGAGGCGGCCGACGTGATCACCGACAGCGGCATTCCGCTGCTCATCAGCGGCCGCGCCAGCCCGGAGGTCCCCGCCACCCACCGCACGGTATTCCAGATCGTCCACACAAAGGTCATGTCGCCGACGCGGATCGAGGGCCTGCTGGCGCGCCTTCTGTCCGGCGTCGAACTCGACATCCAGGTGCGGCCCACCCTCGGGGCCATCCTGCTCATGGGCAGCCGGACGACCATCGACCGCGCCATCGCCATCATCGAGGTGCTCGACCAGCCCCTCCTGAGCGGTCGCCACGGCATCGTTATCGAGCCGGTCTTCTTGGACGTGGCCAGGATGGCGACCGACTTGAACACCGTGCTCAGATCCCAGGGCTACAGCGCGTCGGTGGGCTATTCCGACCAGGCACAGGCCATCGTCCTGCTGCCCTTGAGGAACTCCAACAAGCTGGTGGTATTCGCGAACGACCCCGCCGTCCTGCTCCAAGTGGAGGAATGGGCGGCGGTGGTGGACGCGGAACGCGAAGCCGCCGTGGAGGACGGCTGGTTCTTCTACCAGTTCAAGAACACCCTGGCGGAGGACCTTACCGATACCCTCAACCAGATCCTCTCCATCGAGATCGAAGCGGAAGCGGCCGAGGCGGCGCAGGAAGGCCAACGGCCGCGCCGCCGCCGCACCGCCGAACCGCTCGTGTTCGAGAAAAGCCGCAACGCCGTTCTCTACCGCGGCAACGGCGAGGAATGGTCGCGCATCCGCATGCTGATCGAGCGGCTCGACAAGCCGGTGCCCCAGGTCTTGATCGAGGTGCTGCTCGCCGAGGTCACCCTGACCGGAAAGGAGGAGTCCGGGATCGAGTACCTGGCCAACTTCGGCATCAACGGCCGCAGCGTCGACGCCCAGCTTACCGCCGGCGGCGTGTCGTTCACCTTGGACGGCGCCGGGGCGACCCGGGCGCTCTTGCGCCTCGCCTACGAGGACAACCGCGTCGCGCTGCGCTCCCTGCCCCGGCTCATCGTCAAGAGCGGCGAGTCCGGCAACATCTTCGCCGGCTCCCAGGTGCCCATCCTTTCCCAGCGTGCGGAGGGCGTGCAGGTGGAGGGCTCCACCAGCATCGTCCAGCAGATCCAGTACCGCGACACCGGCGTCACGCTGAACATCACCCCCATCGTCCAGGCCAACGGGCTGGTGGATCTGGAAATCAACCAGAATTTCAGCGAGACCCGGGCCGCTGGCGCGGCGAGTCTCACGCCGACGATCCTGACCCGCGATCTCAGCACCAGCATGACCCTGCGCGACGGCCAGTCGGTGCTGATGGGCGGGCTCATTTCCGAAAGCCAGAGCCAGGGCCAGTCCGGATTGCCGGGGCTCGGCCGCGTGCCGGTCCTCGGTCGCCTGTTCCGGGCCGATTCCTTTCAAAACGACCGTACCGAACTGGTCGTAATGGTGATACCCTACGTCATTGCTGACCATCGTCAGAGCCGTGAGCTGACCGAGCAGATCAAGTCGCAGCTTGAACTGCATCGGCGATTCCTGTAGAAAGGCGCGGATTGGGGCTTCGAGCGGTGCGGATTGGCCAAAAAAACTGTTGCCAAGCCGCTAAATGCGTGGCTAAATCTCGCTAGCTCAGTGGCGTGGGGGGGGTTCCCCGCCCGGGTCATAGGCTCTATGGCAGTGAATGTTAGGAAGACTTGGAGTTACACAATGCTCTGCAAAAGAACCATGAGGGCTGCTCTGGCCCCTGTGATCGGGCTCTTCGGGGCGCTCGTAGCGATGTCTGGCGCTGCGGGCGTTGAACTGGGCGCCGAGCGCCCAACGGGCGATAGGTCCGACTTCAACCCACCGCAACGCTACGCCGCCGAGACGCTTTCCACGGAAGGGTGTTTCAAGGTTGGTCGGAATTGCGTCGGCTACCGGATCGTGGCCTCTTCGTCGACGCTCGTAAACGCGGACGGAACCGATGTGGACCGTTCCGCGAGAGTGAGTTCCCAGATGGAGATCTCGACGGTGACAACCACCGTGTTGCCCTCGGGGATTTACTACGTCCGCTACGATTTCGACGGGGCCATTCTCGCGAGGGCTCTCGTGAACACCGACTTGGAGGTCTTTCGCATCCAGACCGATGGCACGCTCCTGGCTACCGGCACGGCGGCCTTTGCCGTGGGCGACGGTGGTGCGGTCGCGAACAGTTCGGTGATCTTCGAGCTCAATGATACCGCCACTAGGTACGGTCGGGGTTCGAAGCTCGTGTTGGATCTCTCCGGTACGGAGCGGGAGGATCTTACTGCGACAACCGACGAGGACGAATCAGCGCCCGGGTTCGCGGAAATCTACGTGACCCGAACCGGTTCCATCAACGTGACCGTGTCGGTGTACGACCGCATCAAGGACGCGACAGAGGGGAACGGGGCGATCTACTCCGCGTCCGGTACGGTTGCGCAGATCAACAAGGTCGTGGGCGGATCGATTTCCTCCATGTCCGACGTTGCCGACGTGTCCACGGGCGTGGATGACGGGGGTCCGTTCCGTCGATTCGTCCCCGGCGGCATGGGCGGGAAGAACTCCGGCGTTCTCGGCAAGTCCAACACGTACGTCTACAAGGGATTCACCGCCACGGGCGACCCACGGGCGGCCGCCTCGCCAGCTGCCTGGACCCACGGGTATCAGAACGCGATGACCGGCGCGGAGGTCGCGGATTCCATCGTGGCCTCCCTGGGCGTCCGGGCAACCTCCACCGCGGGCAACTTCGCGGTGGCGACCAAGGACGGTGGCGCCATCGTTGCCAGCAAGCGCGGCGAGGCGACCAACAGGAATCCCTGGATGATGGCGAAGGAGGCGGAATGCACAAGCGGACCGCTTACCTTGGGCGTTGTGGGCGGCACGATTGAGACCTACCAGTCCGCGAACTGCCCGGTCGGCTCCCCTGCGGACTGCGACGGCGACCCGGATGGCGATCCGGATGCGGCGACCGGTGGTGGAAACCTGAAGGCTTCCGACCTGACGCCTGCGGGCATCGCCTCGGCCAATATCGCGACCGGATCCGCTGGCCAAGCGCTTGGCGACAACTACTTCTGCGTACTGGTGAACGGCAATACCGACCCGATTCCCGAGATCGGTGATCCCCAGAATCCGGCCGAGTACAACCTCACCGTGACGCCGATGCTGGCGAACGCCGACAATCATCCGTTCAAGCCGAGTGCGATCGCGAAGGATGTCGGTGCCATCGACCGCAACGGCACGACGGTCCATGTGCCCTATCTGAGCACCCACGAGGCGTACAACCAGCGTCTAGTGCTGGTCAACCGGGGCGCGGACGCCGCGACGTTCTGGATCGAAGACTCGAGCTTCAATCTCGAGGACGGTACGACGCTGATGGAGAACAAGCTGTCGCCGGACAACGCCATGATGGTTCCCGGCACCGGACGGTTGGTCGTCCGGGTTCAGGACAACATCACCTTCATGGGCGCGACCCGCGGCGCGGCGACGGTCAACGTTGCAGCCCCGACCCGCGACATCGACGTGATGACGATCCAGGTCCATCCCGGCACGGGTCAGATCGATACCACCGTCTACCAGCACGAGTAAGTGATCGTTCTAGGTCTGCCGCCCCCTTGATCCGGGGGCGGCAACCTGGAGATAAAAATCACCTCGCACGTATGAGGCGAGTCGCTTCCTAACAGAGCGGCAGGACCTCAAGGATCGAGGTCAGCCAAACTCCATAAGGAGGGCGAGAGCCCTCCTTCTTTTTTTTGGACCAAGCGGTTCCCCCTGGGTCGTCCTCGACTCGCGGAACGACGGATGGGCCAGACGGCAAAGCAACCCCGCAGCGCAATCCAGCGATACCTTTGGCTGGCGGTCGGTATCGCGATTTCGCTGGCGTTCGTCTGGCTGATCGTCAAGGAATCGCGCTTCGACGCGTTTGCGGGTTCGTTCGCCAGGTTGTCGTTCCCTTTCCTGCTCGCAGCGCTCGGCGTTCTGGCGTTGGGCCAAGCGTTTCGTATTGTGCGTTGGTGGTGGATGCTGCGAGCCCTCGTACCAGACCTTCGGCTGTCGCGATGCATCGGTCCGTTTCTTGCCGGAGTGGCGGTCAACAACGTGGTGCCTTTCCGCGCGGGAGACGCCCTGCGGGTCGTGGGGTTTCGAGATCAACTCGGCGCGCCGCCCATGCGCGTGTTCGGTACCGTGGTCGTCGAACGGATCCTCGATGTCACCGTCCTTCTCGGCGTGGCGGTGATCTGTCTAGCCGGTCTATCCTCCCGAGCGGTTCTGCCCGCAGCCCTCGCCAACGGTGTCGCGTGGCTGTTCGCGCTCTGCATCGGCGGCGCTGTGGTACTCGTTTGGCTCGCGCCCCGGCTTGTCCAACTTCGCCACGTAAGCCCGGGCGGCCGGTTTGCGCGCCTGGCCGAGGCGCGGTGGTGGCCCGTCGTTGCCGCGCAGCTTGGCCATCTCGGGGATGCCCTCGTGATCACGAGGTATTTTCCAAGGGCGCTCGTTCTGGTTGGATTGTCGATTCTGGGTTGGGTCTGCGAAGGCGTGATGTTCGTCGTCGTCGCGGCTGCGTTTGGCGCCGACTATCTGTCGGGTGCGCCGTGGCTGTCGCTGGCCTCGGGGACACTCGCGACGCTCATACCGAGCTCACCCGGCTACGTCGGCACGTTCGACTACTTCGCCGCCCAGGGCTTCGCCGCATACGGCTCGACGATGAGCCAGGCGGTCGCGTTCGCCGTCACGGTGCATGCCCTGATTTGGATTGGACTCACCCTTGCAGGCGCGCCGTTCGCTGTCCTCCGCGCACTCGCCTTGCGTCGCACCCCAAGCAAAGGGAATCGCCCTAC
This sequence comes from Gammaproteobacteria bacterium, assembly GCA_009846005.1. GTDB lineage: Bacteria > Pseudomonadota > Gammaproteobacteria > Pseudomonadales > Azotimanducaceae > VXYL01. The sequence goes on from VXYL01000066.1 coordinate 5,107, forward strand.
AGGCCTTGACTGAGTCGCGGGGAGAAACCGTAGGGGCGACCCTGGGGCGACCCTTGTGGTCGCCCGTGCAGGCCTTGACACCCGGACACACACGATTTCGGTCTCACAGGGCTAGGAGATCTCGCACACGACGATGGCTCTTCCCGTAGGGGACGGGCTTGTCCCGTCCCGTTATGGGACGTTCACCCGACTGGCGCCGCTTGACCTGCCGGGGTAAGGCTGCGATCTTGCGGTCTGCGGGGGTTAGGTGCGCGGGGAGGAAATAGACGCGACACCCGGACACACCCGATTTCGGTCTCACACGGGGTAGGAGATCTCGCACGCCACGATGGCATCTTCCCGTAGGGGACGGGCTTGCCTCGTCCCGTTGCGCCCACTTTGTCAAAGGCCTCGCCGCCCGGACAACGTGAAGCGCACTCCTCGTTCCTGTCGTAGCCGGAGATTTCCCAAGCCATGTGAGGTCAGTGTCAAGCCGGGACAATCCAATTACACAATCACCCACGATGTTAGAGTAGCCTGATGGTCGGCCATTCAGACGGGGGCTTGGCTATGGAGAGTCGTCGCGGTCTCTCACTCACCGCACTGTTGATATGCACGACATTCTTGGCAGCTTCGTGCGGGTTGAAATCGAACACGGAAGCGGCAGCGCGCAGCGTGCTCCATTCAATTGAGATCTTCCTGCCCTTCCTGGGCTTCGTACTATTCGGCCTGCTATGTTTTCGCATGATCGAGGCGATCCAACTCAGCAATATCCGCAAGGAACTTGCCCGCTTGACCAAGACCCTAGACGAATTGTTTCGGCCACCGACGCCGAACGGTCAAGCAGAAGCCGACGCGCCTAGCCTCGAGGACAAGGACTGACTCACGCCGTGCCGAAGATCCCGGACTCGGACACACGCGATTTCGGCCTCACGCGGGGTAGGGTCTTTCGCACGTTCGGCACGCTTTTCGGCGCTGGCACGTCACACTGATTTAGGCTCATCCGCCAGAAATGGTAGTCCATCTTCCGCTGCGGCGACTGAGCCGCAAAGCGGCAGCGAAATAGAACCCGGTTCAGTTTCGGTTCAGCGTCGCCCGAGTACGGTCGCGCCCCAACGACCAACCTCACAGGAGACTGACCATGAGACGTTCCGGGATCATCCTGGCCCTGGCCCTGACGGCGAGCGCGACCGCCCAGGGCGGGCTTCCCGACATCACCTACGACGGCGTTTCGGCCGGCTACACGCGAACCGATCTCGATGGCGCTGGCGAAGACGCGAACTCGTTCACCTGGAGCGCCAGCTACGAGCTCAGCGACCGTTTCCACCTGTGGGGTTCGATCGACCGCACGACCTACGAGGAGACCATCGCGGTGCCCCAAATCGTCCCGTCCGACTTCGGCGACTTACCGTTTCCACCGGACTTCGAATTTCCGCTACTCGAAATCCCGCCCCTCGAGGTGTCCGTGCGCACGATGGGCGTCGCGGCTGGTGCCGGAGTCCATGGCGACCTAACGGACCGGCTGAGTGGACACGCACGCATCGGATTCGGCTACGCCAACACGGAGATCGAGTCGAGCGGCTTCGACCTAGCGTTTCCGCCAGGGCTGAATCCGATCGGCATCGGGCAGGTGCAGCTGATCGAGACCCCCGACCGCGTGGACGAAACGAGTACGGACCTCGTGATGTCGGCGGGGCTGCGGTTCAACGCTGCGGAGCGGGTGGAACTCTTCGGTGGAATCTCCCAGGTGGGTGGTGACGACACCGCCGCGCACGCCGGCGTCGAGTTCCGCCTCGGGGCCGGCTGGGGCGTCCAGCTCGCCGGCATCACGGGCGAGAACTCCCAGGGACTCTCGGCCAACGTCGTGTGGCGCTTCTGAACCCCGCTCTTCCGGATTCGGACATACACGAGGAGAATGCGTAGGGGCGACCCTTGCGGTCGTCCGGTCGGACGACCCCGTGGGCCGGCGGGACGGGACAAGCCCGTCCCCTACGGGCCGTTGTTCCTAGGACGTCCGCGCCTCGGCCCGCGTTAGGACGTCCTGTCCTACGCAGATTTCGGTCAACTCGCACATCGGCATTGGTCATTGTCGCGCAGCGCCAGCACCATCCGTGGTGGAGAATCGCCCGAGACATTTCGGGATGGCGGGCCTGTCCAACTGCGGTGCCGGTCGGACCCTGGCCGTGGCGTGGATCGGGTGGATCAGGTGTATAGTTACGGCCACTTCGACACACCCAGCGGGTCAAGGCTCGGATTGCCGCCCCCGGATCCGGAAGATTTCCGGGGTCACCGACCTTGGTTCGACAGTAGGAGCAGTAGACAATGGGTAGTGAAGTACTGCAAGGCGCCACGTTCGTTGCGGTCTTGGCGATGGCGGCTTTCCTCTGGCGCGTCTTCGACAAACGGTTCGACACCCTCGCCAACGAAGTAAACGGTCGTTTCGACCGCTTCGCCAACGAAGTGAACGGCCGGTTCGACCGGATCACCGCCGACGTGAACGGCCGGTTCGACAAGGTCGATGCCAAATTCGACAAGGTCCACGAGCGACTCGGCACCCTCGAAGAGCGGTTCGGCACGCTGGAAGGGCGTTTCGACGGTCTCGAAGGGCGATTCGACGGTCTCGAACGACGGTTCGATTCCCTGGAGGCCAGGGTCGATGGGCTGGCCACGGACCATCAGAGGCTGTCGGAGCAGATTGGCGAGTTTGGCGGTGAAATGCGCGCCCGCTTCCCCTTGCCACCAGTCGCCGAGCCGTAGCCGAGGGCACATAGTCCGTAAGCCACCGGACCGGCCACAACGTGCCATCGTTTTTGCGCCCGGACGCTCGACGTCGGTCTCACCCGTGGTCCTGATCGGCGGGGCTTCCGGACTGGCACCGCGCCTAGTCAATTGCTCGGTGTTGACCCCTTGCCGAGCGGTGGCAATGCCCAGGCGAGGATGATGCCAGCAAGCGGCGAAACAACAAGACTCAGGGCAAGGTAGCCGACTCCTTCGCGTTTCTTGGCATTGGCAATCGCCCCCGCCACGCCTGACATGATCAGCCACAGATAAACCGCCACCCACGTCTCTATCGGCAGTTTTCCGTCGGGTGCGCGGATTGTGAGGTTGGGGTCTGCGGCGAGCATCTCCGGCACGAGGAATGTCAGGCCGTATAGCCCCAATAGAACCAATTCGGGAAACTCCCATAGAGAGGCAGATGCAAGCATGCGGTTTACTCCTTGGTTGGTGGCCCGTCGCACGGGTGCCGGGCCGTAGCAACCTCCGCAACGGGTGCGAGATAGTTACCCGCCTATTCGCCCAGGCCGCAGGGAGCGACCCTGTGGTGACGCTGCATCCCGGTTGCTGGGTCTCTGCTACCGGGTCTACGTCGGCGTTGCGCGCGAGAGCCGCGTTTGGTTCAAGGAGTCCGCGCAACGGGAATGGTCGGTCGGCTCTTCGAGACCCGAACCAGCCAGGCCAGCAAAGCAACGGCGGCCACCGCCAGTCCGACCACGAGTCCCCACCACAGGCCGTAGACGCCGATCGGCGCCCCGAAGGCATTCGATAACAGCCCGTGTAGCGGCGGAATGCTCCCGACGCCGAAGCACAACGCCGCACCCGCGGGCAGACCCACCAGCCAGTACGCGACCACGGCGATCCACATCGGCGCCACGGTTGCCTTGTAGCCGCGCAGGGCGCCCATCGTTGTTGCCTGTGCGGAGTCGAAGACCTGGAACAATGCCCCGATCGCCAATAGCGCCGCGGCCAGGTTGATCACCTCGGCGTTGTTGGTATAGAGGCTGACGATCGGGAAGCGTGCGGTCAGCATGACCGTCGCGACGCAGACCCCCCAGACGAGGGTGGTCGCTACTGCCACCCAGGCCGACAGCCGGGCGGCGGCCCTATCGCCAGCGCCGACGTTGAAGCCGACGCGAATCGTCGCCGCCATGCCGAGGGCCAAGGGCACCATGAACGCGATGCCGGCCACGTTGAAGGCAATCTGGTGCGAGGCAACGGCTTCGACGCCCAGTCGGCCGATCAGGAGGCCGGCGACGGAGAAGAAGCCCACTTCGACCAACAGGGCAAGACCGATCGGGATGCCGACGACAAGCAAGTCCCGGATGACGCCCAGCTTCGGCCACGAGAACGCCGCAAACAGGTTCGAGGCGCGCATCCGCGATCTTGACACCACCACGACCATCGCGAGGAACGTGTAGCACATCACCACGGCGGTCGACCAACCGCAGCCCACACCGCCCATCGCGGCGATGCCGAGCGTCGGCGAGCCGTACATGAACAGCCAGTTGAGCAGGATCTTCAGCGGCAACGCGCTCAGGCTGATGCACATCGCCGGCGTGGTCCACGACATTCCCTCGGCAAGACAGCGCAGTGCGGTGTAGGCGAGCAGGGGCACCAGCCCGAGGCTCGCGGCTGACAGGTAGCCGATTGCCACGGGGATCGCCTGTGCGTCGACGCCGAAGAACCGGTACGCGGGTTCGGCGTTGCGCAGCAACAGGGTCAGCATCAAGCCACCGCCGAGGGCAATCCAGAAAGCCTGCCGAACCACCGCGCCGGCATCGCCAAGGCGACCGGCACCGTTCAATTGCGAGACCGACGGGGTCACCGCCATGATGATCCCGGACATCAAGAGCATCGTCGGCCAGAAGAAGTTGCCGCCAAGCGTGACCCCGGCGAGGTCGGTAGCGCTCACCCGGCCGGCCATCACCGCGTCGGCGACGCCCATGCCCATCTGCGATAGCTGGGCGATGATGATCGGCATCGCAAGGACGCCGAGCCGACGGAACTCCGTCAGCACCGTTTGGGGAGTCATGGATCGACCCGGGTGGGCAAAGGCGGCGAATTGTACACGTCGCTACGACCCAATCACTCGCGACGGGCACGTCCCGTGGTTGCCGCATTAGCCAAGTCTCAAAGGCGAGATTGCGGTAACGTCATCGTCGAAACGGACACACACGACTTTCGTCGCAAGGTGAGATCACGCCGATGTCTCGGTTCTCGGACACACGCGAAACCGGTCCCAACGGTGAGATCACGGTGATTGCACCCGTCGCATCAGTCCCGGACACACCCCAAATCGGTCCCAAGGGGGAGATCACGTTGATGGCAGTCTCGCCTGCGGCCGATGGCCCCTGCTCAGGGTCGATGGCGTGAGCCCGCCCGCGACTTGGCTGTTGACCGGTATTCCACGCTCGGGCAGTTCCCTGGCCTGCCGGTTGGCGGGAGAGTTGCCTGACGTTGTCGCGCTATCCGAACCGATGCCGCGTTCGCAATTCGCGGGTGTGACGAAACCCTCGGACGCTTGCGGGCGGATCGAGGATTTCGCGGTCGACACTTGGCGGCTGGTGGAACGAGAGCGACGCGCGCCTTCCCTGCACGTCGGGGGGCGTCTCGACGACAACGTCGTGGTCGAAAGGTCCCAAACCGGTCTGCGCCGTCGGCAGGTGCAGCACGGCGAGATACGCATCGACAAGCCGCTCACCGAGGGGTTTACGCTGCTGATCAAGCACAACGCGCTGTTCGCCGCCTTGCTGCCGCACTTGGCGACGTCCTTTCCTTGCGTCGCGTTGGTACGCAATCCCCTGGTTGCGCTGGCGTCCTGGCAGACGGTGGATCTACCGGTGAACCGGGGTTCCATCCCGGCGGGTGAACAGTTCGATCACGGTTTGCGCGACGCGCTGGACGGCAAGAGCGATGTGCTCGCCCGCCAGACGGTGATCCTCAACTGGTTCTTCGCGCAGTACCGCGACAACCTGCCCCCCGAACGAATCCTCCGCTACGAGGATCTGGTTTCGAGCGGCGGCGGCACGCTGTTCCACGTGCTCGGCCACGCCGGGACGCCGTCGCAACCCCTGGCGAGCCGCAACGACCATGCCGTGTACCGACAGGTGGACATCCGCGGTCTACTTGCCGCGTTGGTGGATGCCGGCGGCGCGTGGACACGGTTCTACAGCCGCGCCGACTGCGAGGCCGCAGCGCAGCGGCTACCGGGTGGAACCGCATAGCGCCACCACGTTGATGCTTCTAGAATCGGCGCGTGATCGCGCTTGCCCACACCGTCGTTGAGCCCAGCGCACCGGGACGCATGGGTTCGGGCAGGCGTCGATGACGACGTCCGCGCGGACCGTCTGGTTCCATCGCCAATACGAAAGACTGACCGGCGGTCACGTCAAGCACGCCCACTACTACGGGCACGTGGCGCAACTTCCGGGCCACTCCCGCCGGATCGTGTTTGGCGCGAAACCGGAAAGCAACCGCCTGGCACGCGAGCGGGCGACTCTTTGGCCCACTGCGCCCGGCGAACGGGTTGACCGATGGTGCCCCGGCAGCCGGGACATCCTGTTCCTGGCCGGCACCGATTGGCGCTATTTCAATCGGGCGGGATTGAGCGATGCCGTTCCTCGCATCAACCTGATCCAACACGTACGGCACGCGCATGCGGGCACCGAACTCCACGGCTACCTCGGCCAACGGGCGGTTCGCATCTGCGTCAGCGAGGAAGTCGCGCAGGCGATCCGCGTCACCGGTCGGGTCAACGGTCCGGTGTACGCGATTCCCAACGGCACGGAATGCCAAGCTTCACCGGTCGATTGCCGCGGCGCCATCGGCTTCGACGAGCGACCCGAAGGGGTTGTGGTCGTGGGCTACAAACGGCCCGATCTCGCCGCCGCGCTGTCCAGCCGCTTGGATGACGCGGGATTGGCGCATCTCACCTTGGACAGCTTCACCAGCCGGGATGCCTTTCTCGGTCTGCTCGAACGCACCCGGGTGGCAGTCTGTCTGCCCCGTACCGAGGAAGGTTTCTACCTCCCCGCCCTCGAAGCCATGGCCAAGGGCTGTACCGTCGTCACCCTCGACTGCGTGGGCAACCGGGGGTTCTGCCGACACGAACACAACTGCCTCGTCGCCGAGGATGACGCCGCGTCCCTGGCCCGGACAACGATGAGGGCCGCCGGCATGGTGCCGACGGATCGCCGTCGCCTGCACGCCAACGCGGCGGATACCGTGCGCGCCCACTCCCTTCAAGCGGAGCGGCAGCGATTCCATGCGTTGCTGCTCGACATCGATCGGATGTGGGCGGACGCGCCCAGATCCGCGCTCACAGCGCCGCGATCCGCGAAGCCGGAGACGTCGCCACGCCTCGTCGACTTCATGATCGTCGGTGCGCAGAAGTCCGGCACGTCGGCACTCGCCCACTTTCTCGCGCAGCATCCCGCCGTCGCCATGGCGTCCAGGGAAGGCCACGTCTTCGACTCGCCCGACTACCGGAGCGACTGGACGCCCGAGGAGATCGATGCCCGCTACGCCCGTCGCATAGCGCGGCAGCCAGCTACCGTGGTGTGCGGCGAATCGACGCCGATCTACCTGTTCCTCCCGGGGGTCGCGGCGGAACTCCGGCGCTACAACCCGGCTCTCAAGGTCATCGTCATCCTCCGCGACCCGGTCGAGCGGGCGCTATCGCACTACGCCATGGAGCGTGGCCGGGGCGACGAGCAGCGACCGCTCTGGTTCGCCTTGCTGGCGGAGCGATGGCGGCTTCGGCGCTGCCCTGATCCGTTGATCCCGAGGTCCGCCGTCAGACGCCATTCCTATCGCTCCCGCGGCCTGTACAGCGGTCAGCTCCGCAACCTGTTCGAGGCTTTTCCGCGCCACCAGGTCCTGGTGTTGCGGAGCGACGACCTGCAGCGCCGACACGATGAAACGCTTCGCAACGTCTTTGCCTTTCTGGGCGTATCGGTTAGCGTGCGGGTTTCGCCCGAGACGGTGTTCAAAGGCACCGACATCGGCGGCAAGCACGCGATCGTGCGCTGGTTGCTGGGCCTTTCCTATGCGATGGAAAACCGGCGGCTGCGCGCGGTCACGCGGGTGGGCGGCGACGCTCGCACCTGACGTCCCGGAGGAACCCCACATGTCGAACCCCCTTTGGCTTGCCGCTTTCACGATCGTTTGCGCGGTGTCCGGAGGTGGCCTCACCCACGCCCTGGGTGCGCCGCTATGGCTCGGCATCGTGGCTGGCGCGGCGTTGGTCATCCCGGCGTGGGCGGCATGGCTCACCGCGCCGGATTCGTCGGTGTTCAAGGGCTTCGATGGCCGGCGATGGGCGGAGTTCACGGCGCTGGCGCTGCTCGTCATGATGGCCGCGACGATGGCGTTCACCGGACTGTTTCCCGTGCTCCGGTTGGTGGACGTGCCGCTCAAGATCGAATCGAATCTGTCGATGCTCTTGATGGCGCCGGTGCTCTACGGCACCTACATCGTGCTCAACGGTCGCAGTTCCACCGCCCGGGCGGTGACGATTTCCGATCAGCTCGGTAGAGCCTTGTCCGGCCCGCCGCTGGTTCTGTCGCTGGTGATGGCCCTGGCCCTGGGTACGGGCGCGGTGCTCGCGATCCACTACGTCGGCCTCACGGTGCCGTCCTGGGAGTTCCTGGCGGTGAAGTTCACGCAACGCGGCATCATCCCGCCGCTCACCCTGGTGCTGTTCTTCTGGGGACTTCTGCTGCTTGGCAACAAGGCGTGGTCCGTGAACCGGGAACGGCGTCTGTTGGCAGGCGTCCACGGCGACTCCATGCTAGTCCGCGCGCATTCCGATGCCGTCGCCAGGACGCTGGAGATCGACGGATTCGTCGAGATGATGTGGCGCAAGTCGGCGGACTTCTACGTCGTGCCGCGCTACCTGAACTGGGCGATTCCCATCCTCGGCTTCATCGGCACCGTGCTCGGCATCTCGCTGGCGGCGGACGGCATCCAAAACATCATCGGCTCGGGCAGGGGACTGTCCGACCTCTCCGGCGACCTCGGGGAAGCCATCGCGCCGCTCGGCATCGCCTTTGACACCACCCTGATCGCGCTGTCGCTGTCGGTGGTGCTGACGTTCCTGCAGATCGGCCTGCAACGCCGCGAGGACAACATCCTCGGCGACTTCGAGAACTGGGTGCGCAACGGCGCGGGCGCGGGCCGCAAGCCGTCCCGTGGCGATCCGCCGGGGCCGCCGGGGCCATGATCGAGTCGGCATCGGCGCGCGACCAGGAGTCGAACAGCGCGCCGATGGTGGAGATATTCGGGGGCCTCTTCGCACTCCTCCTGGTGCTGTTCCTGATCATGAACCTGCTCTCCCAGGCGGCGCTCGTGGAGCGCATCGAGGCGGCGTCCGACGAGGGCCTCTACCGGGTCGGCTGGGATGCGGGCGGTGCCGGCTTCGTGGTGCTCGCCTTTCCCGGGGAGGTGCGAGTCGTGGAAACCGGCGAGGCGGTGGGCAGCGGGCGCATCTGCGCGCCGGACAGCTCGTTCGTCGACTACGTCCGGCGCGTCTACCGCGCCGAACGCCAGCAGATCGTGTTCGCGATCCTCGATGGGGGTGTGCCAACGATGGCGGAAGCCCGCAACTGCATCCGCGCGGTTCTGCCCGGGCGCGAGCTGACCATCGGCTGGATCGTCGCCAACGACGAACTCTTGAAATCCGTCGCCCTGAACGACATCCCGGCGTACGTGAAGGAGGCGGTCGAATGACGCGGGTCGCAGACGCCGAAGGCACAACGGACCATGCTGCGATCCAAGCGCCGGGGAGGTGCCGGGAACACGGTCGTAGGGGACGGGCTTGTCCCGTCCCGCGGGTTTTCCGGGCCCGTCTTGGCGGGCGACCACAAGGGTCGCCCCTACGGGTTTGGTCGATCGACTCGACCGGTTGCGGGCTTTTCCCCCGCAAGAGCGCTTGACGGCGTTCGGGGCGTGTAGATGGCCCGACCGACCCGTTCGCTGTTCCCGCCGTTTGCCGGCGTGGCGCTGGCGGACATCCTCGCCAACAGCGCGGCCATCGTCATCATCATGATCGTGGTCACCCTGATGGCGAGCCACGAGCAGGAGCAGGAGAAGCTCGAGCAGACCGAGGATGTCGCGGTGCTGCTGAGCCGTGAACTGGCCACCTCGTTCGTCATGAACGCGCTACCCACCAGTCCGCCGGCGCGACTGCACGACTACGTCACCTGGGGGCCGGACCGCAATCCGCAGCACGCCCTGATGCCGATCCTCGAACTGCACGACGGTTTCGTCCGCGACTACTACACGGGCGCGACCTTCCCGCGCGAGGAGCTTCTGCGCCACGACAATGCCTTGGACGCCTACCTCGGCAGCCTGCGCGAGGAACAGCTTGCCGCGGTGCGGATCGACGTCTACAGCATCCGGGAGTTCTACATCGCCATGTCGATCCTGAAAGCCCATGGGGCGGCGCCGCGCCATTGGCACTTCCTGACCTTGGCGCCCGGCGACGCGACGAGCGCGGCGGGGACCTTTCTCGCGGGCCGCCTGCGTCGCGATCGGTCGGCCCCGGGCTTGATGGAAGGCGAGACGGGCGCGGGAACGAACCCGTCGGCATCGACCCTCCCGGAGGACGTCGCGCTTGCCGGGAGCGTGGACGCTTCGGAGCGCTATCCACTCGACGATCTCGGGCTTGCCGGGCGCTTTGGCGGTGCCCCGGCAACCGAGTACCTGGAGTTGCCGCGCACCGGAGCGACCCGCCCGACAACACCGTCGGGAGACGCGGGCGCCGAGCCCGCCGACGGTGCGGGAGTCGAATCCGGCACCGGCACGACCCGTTTTCGGGTAGCGCGTCCGCCGGGCCCGGTCAGCCCGTCGGAGTTGAGGTTCGACCTGATGACCGCGTTGCGTGGCCTTTACGCCTTTATGAAATCCGCGCAGGCGGATGCGGACGCCGACCGACCGTCGCCGCTTCCCAACTTCGACTTCGAGCGGGACGTCATAGGGCGCGCCGGGGAAACACGAAGCGCCGCCGAGGAACGACTGTTGAGGGAACTCGCCGACGAGTTGTCGCAGCCGGTCCTCGATTCCCCAGGCACCATGACCGTCGTGTCGCGCATGGATCCCCACCTGCGCGGTCAAGCGGTGGCGGTTCCCGTCAACCGGCCGCTCTATCTCGCGGTGTGGCTGCGCGGCCCCGAACAGCCGCTCCGGTCAGGCGAGGAGCAGACGTCGATCACCGTGCGGCTTGGCCTCCACCCGGCGATATACGAAGGGCTGCGCGTCCCCTTGGGTCAGGATGGCGTGATCCTGATGCCCCTGCCCGAAACGGTTTCGGACCCCGAGCCCCGCTGGCGTGTGGTTACCCTGGTCAACGCGCCCATTGACGACTTCGTGACCGGTTTCGTGTACGCGGGGTTGGACGACTCGGGGCGACTGCTGCTCCCGGTGGACGAGAACGCCGTCGACATCGGCGGGATCAACGCAGAGTCGCGCTACCCCGTCGTGAAGTTCCGGGGCGAGTTCCTGCAGATGCTGTTCTACGGCTTGGTGGCCGCGCTGTTCGCCGCCGGCATCGTCGTGGTGGCGTGGAGGCGGGCGTGATCCTGCGCCGTACGGCGATAACGATGGCCGTGGCCTGCGTCGCCGCAGCGATGGTCAAGCTGCAACCGGTGGTGATGGATTTCGACACGGTGGGCGTTCGCTTCGACGCCGCCGCTCGACCCGAGTCGCCCGGAAAGCGTCTCGACGAGGCGCTGCTTCGCAATCTCGACCATTTCGCGTATATCCGATCCTTCGACCCCGTCTTGGCGTCCGGGTCGCGCCGGGCCGAGATTCGGCGCCCGCTTTGGTTCGACCGCTGCGAAGTCCGACAGGGCGACTTCTACCGGTTTCTGCAATGGCTGCCGTTCCAATCCGGACTCGAGGATATGGCACCGGGCCAGCCTGACGGCTGGCAGCACGGCACGGACACGCGCGACCACGTGGTCAGCGGCCGACTCGATGCACCGGCCAACGGACTGACCTATTACGACGCCTGGGCGTACTGCGGTGCCGCCGGGGGCAGATTGCCGTCGGGCGACGAGTGGACCGCTGCGGCCGTGGGTCCGGAGGGGAGGCGATATCCCTGGGGCGACGACTTCACGTCCGACCCGTGGCCCTATCTCGACCCGCTGCTCAACGCGACCCGGCCGTGCGGCGATCCCGCGACCGAAACGCCCTTGGGCATCGAGGAAATGGGCCACAACGTCTCCGAGTGGGCCGTGGGAAGGGGCTCGCGCACCGCGCTTGTCATGGGCGGGAACGGCTACAACGCGCCACGGGATCTCTACAGCCTGGGCGTACTCCACCGTCAGGCGCCGGCGAACTACCGGTCGCCATACCTGGGGTTCCGCTGCGTCTACGATTCGCGCCCTCGTGCCACGCCTTGGCGCACCCGGGCGGATACCGTCGTGCTCGCTGTTGGGGAGTACGCGGTGGGCATCCCCGAGGACGCGCGGGTGCCCAGCCTCCTGGCGTACATTCCCCGCGATCGACTGTCGCTGATCGCGCGCATGTTCGCCGAGCGCGACCGCGCCGCGACGCTCGAAGTCCACCTCACGGCACGGGAGATCACCCGCCACGAATACGACGCGTTCCTGCGGGATCCGTTCGTGGGGCTCGGTCTTCACGCGGAAGCGAATCAACCCCGGGGCCACACCCATCGACCTCCGGATTGGGACACCCAGATGCTTGAGCCCGATCTGCCGGTGATCAACGTCGACTGGTGGTCGGCCTACGCCTTTGCGTCCTGGGCGGGAGGTCGGCTGCCCACGGCCGAGGAATGGGAGAGCGCCGCGTCGGCGCAGGGCCGGCGGGTCTACCCCTGGGGGAACGACTGGCGTGCCGCGGTCAACACGGCACCTTCGAACCAGGTGCACAGAGGCCTGCGCGTGCTGGCCCAGGACGACTACGACGCGACGCCGGAGGGTCTTTTCGCCATGGGCGGCAACGTCTCGGAGTGGACGCGCAGCGTGTCGGGTGCCTCCGGTCGCTATGCAGTGGTCGTCAAAGGTGGCAACTACCTGCTGCCCATCGGCAAGACCGCGCGCATGGACTTCAGCAACCACCTCTCTCCGAACCACCGCTCGCCGACCCTGGGGTTCCGGGTAGCCTTCGACCGACCGAGGTAGGGGGCGGGCTTGTCCCGTCCCGCCGACACGCTTTCCTACGGGGAATGGCGTCAAGGTGGGTTATTCTTCACCCACGGCTTGTGGAGGCAGTCAATGTTCGACCTAACCGGAAAAGTGGCACTCGTGACCGGCGGCAATGGCGGGATCGGTTTGGGCTTCGCCGAAGGTTTGGCGGAGCACGGGGCCGGCGTGTGCATCTGGGGTACCAACGAGGACAAGAACGCGGCGGCGAAGGAGACCCTCGAACAGTACGGCGGCCGCGTTGCGGCGCTGCGTTGCGACGTCAGCGACGAATCCCAGGTCGTCGATGCGTTCGCGGAGACGCTCGCCATCTTCGGCAACGTGGACTCCTGTTTCGCCAATGCAGGCGTCGGCGGCGGTGGCGCGCAGTTCGACGCCATGACCATCGAGGACTGGCACCGGGTGTTCAAGGTGAACATGGATGGCGTCATGTTCACGTTCCGGGAAGCCGTCAAGCACATGCGCAAGTCGGGCCGCGGCGGCTCGCTGGTGGTGACCAGCAGCGGGACGGCGCGCTTCGGGGCGGCCGGCAGCGAGCACTACTCGGCCACAAAGGCCGGGGTGATCGCGCTGATCCAGTCGCTGGCCGTCGGTCAGGCCCGCTACGGCATCCGCGCCAATGCGATCATTCCGGGCTGGATCGAAACCGCGATGACCGAACGGGCGTTCCAGACCGAGGCGTTCCAGACCAAGGTCATCAAGCGCATTCCCCAACGGCGCTGGGGTCAGCCGGAGGATTTCAAGGGCATCGCCGTGTACTTCGCCAGCGACGAGAGCAGCTACCACACCGGCGACACCATCGCCATCGACGGCGGCGTCTCGCACTTCTAGCTCCACGACAAGGGTCGCCCCGACAGTGCGGTCCCGTAGGGGACGGGCTTGTCCCGTCCCAGGGATGGGGGGGTGTGTGCGGGCGACCACCAGGGTTGCCCCTACGGTCGGCGGCGGACGCGGGGGAAGGTCTTGTGGCGTCCTGCACTCTTCTTCGGCCAGAGGCGATTGTCATCGCTTGTACGGTCTGGGCTATCAGGATTGTCGGGATCGGTGACCCAGTTCGCCGGGTTCGCGTTGATGTAGTCGATGATGCGGGCTGCGTCGGTTTCGTCGCGCACGACGTGGTCGAAATAGCCGCGTTGCCACAGACCACCCGGCATCGCCAGCCAACGACCCGCGCTCGCCCCGGTACGATATTCACGTGCTGTGATTGACTTGAACGCGCCGATGATTCGGCCAAGCGCAGGCGGATCGACCGCTTCCCACGTGGAGACGAGGCCGTGCACGTGATTGGGCATCACGACGAACGGCTCGATCTCAACACCAAAGCGGTGCGAGAGGGCCCGCCATTCCCGGGCCAGCGTTTTGCCTGCGGGGCTGAGCACAACCTGTCCGTGCTCGACGCGGCCGAACACACAACGCCGGTCGCGCGCCACGATGGTCACGAAATAGGACTGCGGCTCAGTGTAGTCGAACTCGGCCAGGCGGAGGGACTTGCGTTGCGGCAGCCGCGACGGTGTGTAGGTCTTTCTACGCATGCGCGGAGTATGTGGCTTCCGTGGGGTCGCTGTATGTGAGCGTTTGCCCATGGTGCGACAACGACATCCGCCATGATGCCGTAGGGGACGGGCTTGTCCCGTCCCGCGGGGTGCGCGGGCGACCACGAGGGTCGCCCCTACGGTG
>VXYL01000066.1:19716-109450 GCA_009846005.1 Gammaproteobacteria bacterium
GGCTTGTCCCGTCCCGCGGGGTGCGCGGGCGACCACGAGGGTCGCCCCTACGGTGCGCGGCCTCGCCGGCGGCGTAGGGGACGGGCTTGTCCCGTCCCGCGGGGTGCGCGGGCGACCACGAGGGTCGCCCCTACGGTGGCGGCCTCGCCGGCGGCGTAGGGGACGGGCTTGTCCCGTCCCGCGGGATGTGTGGGCGACCACAAGGGTCGCCCCTACGGGGCCAGGCGATCCCGCCCGGCCACGATCATCGTCAGGGCGGGCACCACGAACAGGATCATCACGCTGGCGAAGAGGATGCCGGTGGCGAGGCTGACCGCCATCGGGATGAGGAACTGCGCCTGGGTGTCGGTCTCGAACAGCATCGGCGTCAGGCCGAGTGCGGTGGTCGCCGTGGTCAGGAAGATCGCCCGGAAGCGGTGCCGGACGGCCTCGACGATGGCCTCGGCCGGTGCCAATCCCGACGCCAGGCGGATCTTGTTGTAGCGGTCGATCATCACCAGGGAATCGTTCACCACGACGCCGCTCAACGCGACCATGCCGAACATCGAGATGAACGACAGGTCGTGGCCCAGGATGAAATGGCCGATGACGGCGCCCGACGCGCCGAGCGGCACCCCGGCCAGGATGATGAGCGGCTCGGTGTAGCTCCGGAGCTTGGAGGCGAGCAGCACGAAGATCACCAGCAGCGCAACGATCGCGAGGTCGCCCAGCGCCGCCATGTCCTGCGCCTGCTCCCGCCCGAACCCCGACTGGATGACCGCGAGCCCCGGGTAGGCTTCGCGCAGCGCCGGCATCAACTCGTCCCGGACGATGGCGTCGGCTTGGCTCGTGGTGATGATGTTCGTGTCGACGCGGCCGCGCACCTTGACCACCCGCAGGCCATCGACGCGGTCGATGGACGAGAAGTCCCGCGACTCCACCAGCTCCGCCACCGCCGACAGGGGTGCCTCGGTGCCGTCGGCCAGGCGGATGCGGACGTTGTACAGGTCCCGGGTGCTGCGGCGCTGATCCTCCGGGTTCTTGACCATGACCTTGATTTCCTGGCGGCCACGCTGGATGCGCTGCACCTCGTTGCCCCAGAACGCACCGCGGAGTTGGCGCGCGATGTCCAAAGGGGTCAGGCCCGCGGCTTCCCCGGCGGCGGTGAGTTCGATGTCGTACTGGCGCTTGCCCTCGTTGGCCGTGTCGTCGATCTCAACCATGCCGGGAATGCCGCGGTAGCCCCGCTTCATCTCTTCCACCGCTTCGATGAGCATCTCGTCGTCCGGGTGGGCGAGTTCGTACTCGATCGACACCTCGTCGGAGAAGAATGCCGACGAGAACGACAGCCGTTCGGCGCCGGCGACCTCGCCCACTTTGGTCCGCCAGATCCGTTCGAGCTCCTGGGCCGATTGAGTCCGCCCGATCTTGAGCTGGACCTGCACCATGGCGACGTTGCTCGCGATGTCCATGCCGCCCGTGGCCAAGGGGCCGGTGGATTCCCGGGCCCGGCCGCCGACGGTAACGCTGACCGCCCGGAACGGCGACTCGTCGACCTCGGCGTTGGTGGCGTGGGCCGCCTCGGCGATGTGGTCGGCGGCGGCGCGGGTGACGTCGAACGGCGTGCCGACCGGGAACTGCACGTCGGCGGTGATGAGGTCCGGTTCCAGGTTGGGCATGAAGTTGAACCGCACGACTCCCGTGCCGACAATCGCCACGGCGACTGCGACGAACGCCACCCCGGCTAGCAGCGTGAGATAACGGTGCCGCACGGCGACGGCCACGGCGGGAACAAGGGTGTCGTCGCGGAAGCGTCGCACCCCCCGGGCGACCCAATCCTGGAACGCGTCGAGGGGCCAGCGACTCCACGGGCTGCCGTGGGACAGGTGCGCCGGGAGGATGTAGAACACCTCGATGAGCGACATGGTCAGCACCGTGATCACGACGATCGCCACCTCCCCGAGTATCTGCCCGAACAAGCCGGTGACGAACATCAGCGGCGCGAACGCGGCCATCGTCGTCAGGACGCCGATCAGGACCGGCCCCTGGACACCGTGTGCGCCCGCGATGGCGGCGGCGGGACCCGCGAGGTGGCCGGCTTCCTGCTCGGCGACGATGTTCTCGCCGACCACCACGGCGTCGTCCACCACGATGCCGAGCACCATGATGAGCGCGAACAGGGACACCATGTTGATGTTGACGGCGAGGAAGTCGAACAGGAGGAACGCGCCGAGGAAGGATATGGGCACGCCCATGGCGACCCACATGGCGAGACGCAGGTCGAGCATGACGACGAGGAACAGGAACACCAGCGCGAATCCCAGCACCCCGTTTCGCACCAGCAGGTTCAGGCGTGCAGCTAGGATGTCCGTCTGGTCCTCCCAGATCGCGACGTCGATTCCCGGCGGCGGCCGGTAGGTTGAGAGCAGATCCTTGATGGCGTCGGCGATCGTAAGCACGTCCTCGGCCTCGGACTTCTGCACCCGGACGAAGACGCTCTGCCGACCGTTGTATTCGTTCAGGAGATCCACGTCGGCGAAGCCGTCGCGTACGTTCGCGACGTCGCCGAGACGCAGGATGGTGCCGTCGGGACGCGCGCGCAGGACGATGTCCTCGAACTCCTCGCCGCGCTCGCGTTTCAAGTTGGTGCGCAGCAGCACGTCGCCCGCATCCGTGCGCAGTTCCCCGGAGGACAGGTTGAGGGACGAGCGCCGAATCGCCGCGGCCACCTGATCGATGGTCAGTCCGTAGCGCCTGAGATCCTGCTCCCGCACCTCGATGGCGATCTCGTAGTCCCGGGCGCCGGACAGGGACACCAGCGAAACATCGGGCAGCGACAGCAGTGCTTCCTCGAGGTCTTCTGCGCCTTGGCGCAGTTCCGCCTCGGACAATTCGGAGGATACGACGAGGGTCATGACGTCGCTGACGGTCTCGGCGGCGACCACCTCCGCCTGCTCGGCTTCATCGGGTGGAAAGTCGGCCAGCCGGTCGACCGCTGCTTCCACGTCGTCCCTGACCTTCTTCGAATCGACGAAGTCCTTCAGCTCGATGGTGACGGTGCCGACGTTTTCGGCGGCCTTGGAAGTCACCCGGTCGACCCCGTCGATGCCGGCTACCGCCTCCTCGACGCGACGGGTGATTCCTTCCTCGACCTCGGTGGGGGTCGCGCCCGGATACGCCACGGTCACCATGACGATGCCCGGGGCGACGCTGGGGAAGATCTGGGCGGTCAGGCGCATGCCGGCAAGCAGTCCGCCCACCAGCATCAGCGTCATGATGAGGTTGGCCGCCACCGGGTTGTTGGCGAAATACTGGACGAAGCCCCGGTCCGGGACGGCGGGTTGAACCGCCGGTGGCGGCAGAGCGGTCTCGCTCACGGAGTCGCGGCAGCCTTGCCGGGGTCGGCGATCTGCACGGCCTGTCCTGCTTGGGCACCCGGGACCGCGCCGAGTACGATGCCGTCCTCCGGGTCGAAGGCCTGTGTGATCCAGCCGTCGGCGGTGCGGCCGAAGGTTGGGGTCGACACCGCACGCAATTCGCCGTTCGCAACGACCCAGACGCGATCATTGCCCTGTTCCGCGGCATCCGGGAGCAGGAACGTACCGGCGAAAACCGGACCGTCGATCTCGACGTCCACGAAAGTGCCCGGAACCGGCGGCTCGCCGGTCACCTTGAGATACAGCGTCGCGAACCGTGTGCGGCTGTCGAGTTCGGCGGATACCTTCTCTACGACGGCATCGAAGCTGCGGTACCGATCGCGTATCCGGGCGCGCCGGCCGACGACGGGGTCGAGGCGCTTCAGGTTGTCAGACGAAATGGGCGCCACGACTTCGATGGCGTCGTCGGCGAAGGCCTCCCCGAAAGACTGGCCCCGGGTCAGCAGTTGCCCAACCTCCGCCGTCGTCCGGGCGACGGTGCCGTCGAAGGGCAGCGAGAATGCGGTGCGTTCCAGGTCGAGCGCCGCCACCCGCTGGCGAGCCCGGGCCGCCGCCAGCCGCGCCTCCGCCTGGGCGATTTGCGGCACCCGGGCCACAAGGGCGGGAACTTTCTCCCCCGGATGCAGCAGGTCGTAGTTGGCCCGCGCGGCATCGCTTCGCGCCTGTTCGAGCCTGAGGTCCGACTCCGCCGTGGCGACATCGGCTTCGGCAGCCTCGACGGCAAGTTGGAAGTCCCGGGGATCGATGACCAGCAGCTGCTCCCCGGCGGCAAACGCGCCCCCGACGCGCATTGACGGCGAGATGGATACGACCCGGCCCGTCACCTGGGGCGTTAGCGCAACGCGATTGCGCACGTCGACGGAGCCGGTCGCTGCGACAGTCAGCACGTTGGCGCCGGCGACGGGATGGAAGACGTTGACCAGCGGTTTGGGATCCTCGCCGGCGCCGATCTGCAAGGCGGTGTCGTTGTTGTCCGGTGCCCGGGCGTAGAGCAAGGCCAAGAGGACCAATGCGATCACCACGACCACCTGCGTCGTGCCCGCCCAGCGTCGTTTGGGCTTTCCTGACGCGGGCTCGCTTGAATCCGACATGGGTGCTACTGCTTGGACCTACGTCAGTCCGGCAGGCCCAGTACGCGCTTGGCGATGATGTTGCGCTGGATCTCGGACGTGCCGCCCTCGATGGAGTTCGCCTTCGAGCGCAGCCAACCCCGGGTCGAACCGCGTTCGGCGCCGGTGAAGCCATCGCCGGCCCAGCCCAAGCCCTGGGTGCCGAGGATGGACATGAGCAGGTCGTTGCGGCGCATGTTCTGCTCGGTGCCGTAGAGCTTGAACATCGACGACAGGAAACTGGGGGCTTGCGAACTGGTGGCCTCCTCGAAGGATCGCCGGATGGTGAGTTGGTAGGCGTCGTCGCCAATGCGCTGTTCGGTGACGGAGTCGCGGATCGCCGGGTCGACGATCCGCCCATCGGCCTCGCCGACGTACTCCTTGGCCCACTCGTCGATGGTCTTGGCCTTCTGCCGCGTGCCGCCGCGCCCGCCGATGGAACTCCGTTCGTACTGCAGCAGGCGCTTGCCCACGGTCCAGCCGTTACCCGGCTGACCGATCAGGTTGCGCTTGGGAACCCGCACATCGTCGAAGAAGGTCTGGCAGAACTCGGACGCGCCGCTGATCAGTTCGATGGGGGTGACGGTGACGCCGGGGGTCTCCATGTCGAGCACCAGGAACGAGATGCCTTCGTGCTTGGATGCCTTGAAGTCGGTGCGCACCAGGCAGAAGATCCAGTCCGCGCCCACGGCACCGGAGGTCCAGATCTTCGAGCCGTTGACGATGTAGTCGTCGCCGTCCTCGTCGGCACGCATCATGAGGCCCGCGAGATCCGAACCCGCGCCGGGTTCGCTGTAGCCCTGGCACCAGCGGATCTCGCCCCGGGCGATGGGGGGCAGATGCTCGCGGCATTGCGCGTCGTTGCCGAATTCGATGATGGCGGGGCCGATCATGGTGAGCCCGTGGCCGGCCAATGCTGCCGGCGCGTTGATGCGGCGCATCTCCTCGTCGAGGATCATGTTCTCGGCGTTGGTCAGACCGCCGCCGCCGTACTCCTTGGGCCACGTGGGCGCCGTCCAACCGCGCTCCGCCATCCGATCCAGCCACAGCTTGGTGTCCGGGTTGCCGTACGTGGCCTTGCGTCCGCCCGCGGTATAGCCGCCGAGGCCCCGGCGAAGGCTGTCCGGACAGTTCGCTGTGAGCCATTCCCTCGCTTCGAGACGAAAATCCATACGACGCTCCTAGTTAGAACGGGAACCCGCCGTTGGACCGTTCCATCGTCCGTTCCCAGTGTGAGACTTTACGGCTCTCGACGCGAACTCCGTCGTCGGGGCAGAGATTGACCACCGCCACGTGTCCGCCGTTGGCGCCGGCGAAGTGTGCGACGGGCGAGCCCGAGTAGAACGCGGCCGTTTCGCCTTCGCTGTGGTCGGCCCAGACATGGATGTGCCCGAGCGCGAGGTAGTCGAAACCGGACGTGCGGATCTCTTCCCGGGTGATCGGCGACGAGCCCTGACTGACCCGGCGCTCGACGACCTGGCCGTGCGCCATGCCGATGTTCCAATGCCGGTCGTGGCGCGCCGGTATGCCGGCCAGGGGGTAGTTTTCGGGCGCATGCTCGGCCATGGCCTTGCCCCATACCCGGGCGCCGATGTCGTCGAGCGTCACGCAATCGCCGCCGTGGGACATCAGGCCGTGCACGTGGTCGCCCGCCGCGTCGAAGTCGAAACGGTTCCAGACCGAGCCTTCGTCGTGCACGTCGTGGTTGCCGGGCAGCATGACCACCGGGCAGCGCAGACGGGCGAACTGGCCGTACACGAAGTCGATGTTGGAGTCGTCGACCCGGTTGTTGTCGAACAGGTCGCCGGCGATCAGAAGGAGATTGGCATCCGCCTCCCGCGTCGCATCGACGACGCCCGCGAAGGCGCGTTCGGCGCGGCTGCGGAACCCGTTGGTCGCCATGTCGGTGTCGCGGCTGTCCAGGTGCACGTCGGAGGTGTGCACGATGGTCAGGGGTTTCTGCATGGTGAGTCGAAGCTACTCGCCGAGGGCGTCCGCGAGCCGCTCGGTGGCATCGGCGAAGTCCTGCATGAAGTTGTAGACCACGGTGCGGGCGGAGACGGTTTCGTTCATTAGGCCGACGCCTTGGCCGACGTAGTAGTTGACGAGTTGTCGCGCGCCCGGGTGGTCCGACTGGGCGAGCTTGTTGATCTTGCGGAACGCGGCACCGGCGAGAACGCCTTGCAGCGGCATCGGCAGCGGAGCCGGCGCCTCCTCGGCGGTCCAGGCGTCGGTCCAGGCGGACTTGAGCTGTCGCGTGTACTTGCCCGTGCGGCTGCGCGAACGCACGGTTTGGCGCGAGTTGGCGGCCAGCATCTTCTCCTTCACGACGGGCAGGGTCTCCGCCTCCGCAGTGGTCAGCCACACCGAGCCGGTCCATACGCCCGCCGCGCCCATGGCCATGCAGGCCGCCATCTGCCGTCCGGTGACGATCCCGCCGGCGGCCACGACGTGGCTGCGATTGCCGTACGATGCCAGCGCGTCGAGTACCTCGGGCAGCAGCACCATGGTCGAGACTTCGCCGCAGTGTCCGCCCGCTTCGGTACCAGCCACGATGATGACATCAACGCCGGCCTCGGCATGCTTGATGGCATGTTCCTTCGCCCCGGCCAGGGCACCCACCTTGATGCCCTTGGCGCGCGCACGGTCGAACATGAAGCCCGGCGGCACGCCGAGGGCGTTCACAACGAGTTTCACGGGATGGGAAAACGCGGCATCGAGGATTTTCCCGGCACCGACCTCGCGCATGTTGTCGCCGACGCCGTCGTGGACCGAGTCGTCCCACAGGTCGCCGGTATCGATGTCGTGCCGGGCCAGGAGTTCGGCGATGTAGCGCTTGTGCTGCTCGGGGATGCGGTCTTCGAGTTCCCGGGCGGTCAGCGCGTGTTCCTTGCTGTCCATGCTGGTCGGTACCAGCAGATCGACGCCGTAGGACTTGCCGCCGACCTGCTCGTCGATCCAGTTCAGTTCGATGTCGAGGGTGGCAGGGGAGTGACCGGCCGCACCGAGCACGCCGAACCCGCCGGCATTGGTCACGGCCGCGATGACATCGCGACAGTGGCTGAACGCAAACAGCGGGAACTCGATGCCGAGTTCGTCGCAGAGTCTGGAATTCATGGCCTTCTCCCGGGACGAGGCCTCGTGGGCGTGTCCGCACGAACGCGACATTCTACCGTGTGGTGCGCCGTTTCGTTCCCCCGCGTCCGGCGAAGTTTCCCCGAAGGGACGGAGATCGTCGTCGATGTTGGACGGGCGAGGCATTTTTTTCTTTAAGACATGGGAGATTTCCTACAGACATGCCCAAAACGCTCGTGCATCGTGTAGTTTTCCTACTCGTAGTTGGACGACATGACCGCCACCGTGATCGACACGCTTAGGTATGCAGATCGGCTCAAGCAGGCCGGTGTGGCGCCTGGACAGGCCGAGGGAATGTCTCGCGCCCTGAACGACGAACTCACCGAAGGGCTGGTGACCCGTAAAGACCTCGACGACGCCGTCGCGGGATTGAAGGGCGACCTCGACGACGCCGTCGCGGGATTGAAGGGCGACCTCGACGACGCCGTCGCGGGATTGAAGGGCGACCTCGGCGACGCCGTCGCGGGATTGAAGGGCGATCTCAACGATGCCGTCGTGGACCTGAAGGGCGACATCGACGGTCTCGGCAACAGGATCGACGTGTTGGAGACGAAGTTCGACTCGAAGTTTGACGGGGTGGATGCCAGGTTCGAGGCCATGGATGTCAAGTTCGAGGCCATGGATGTCAAGTTCGAGGCCATGGATGTCAAGTTCGACGCGCTCAGCAGTCAGAGCAAGTACGTGTTCCTCGTGCTGGCGCTCATCGCCGGACTTGGCCTCTACAACGCCACCGCGCCGCATTTTCTTGGGAAGAGCGTACCGGCCGACGGGTCGAGCCTCGTGGCGCCGACCGCGCTGACGAAGGGGAACCCAGCGAATGCGGCGAGCACTCCCGGGTCTTGATCGTGAGCAAGGGCCAAGACAAACCGACCAAGCACGCCAACGACATCTACGGCGACCTCGATAATCCCGCCAAGGAAACCCGCCCCGCGACACCGGCCGCCACCGTCGTCCTGCTGCGCGACACGGACGACGGTCCTGAGGTGCTGATGCTGCGCAAGAACTCGAAGATCGCCTTCGGGGGCATGTGGGTCTTCCCGGGTGGCCGCATCGATCCGGAGGATTATCCTGCGGACGGCGACAAGGACACCGCCGCCCGCAATGCCGCCGCGCGGGAGGCCGCGGAGGAGGCCGGGGTCACGCTCGATCCCGCCGCGTTCATCTGGTTCGCCCATTGGACGCCGCCGCCGAGTACCCCCGTCCGCTTCGCCACCTGGTTCTTCGTCGCCCGCGCCGGTGACGAGGCCATCGACATCGACGGCGGCGAGATCGAGGAGCACCGCTGGATTCGTCCCGCGGATGCACTCGCGAAGCATGCCGAAGGCGAAATCGACCTGGTGCCGCCAACCTGGGTGACGCTCCATCACCTATCCCTGTACCAGCCGGTCAGCGCGCTGCTCGAGGAGTTGGATTCCCGCGATCCGCGCTTCTACGAGACCCGGGCGGTCAAGCGCGCGGACGGCGTGCGCGTCGCGCTGTGGGCGGGTGATGCCGGCTACGAGGACTGGGATGCCGACCGTGATGGGCCCCGGCACCGGTTGGTAATGCCGGAACACGGTTTCACGTTCGAGAACGACGTCGTCGACTACTGAGGAACGTCGCGAGACGCGCACGGGCGACGAAGGTCCCGCAACGGCGAGGCCATCGCGCCCACAGGGCCGTCGCCCGGGCGGTTGTCCTTGATCTCGGTTCGTACGGCACGGGACGGGACAAGCCCGTCCCCTACGGCTCGTAGTCTTCGTCGAAGCCACGTCCCAGGGCGCGGCATGTCAAAAATTATTGACACACCGGATCGTGTCAAGTATTTTTTACACCGTGTCGGCCACGTCAGTTTGGAGAGACTCCATGGATACGTCCTTCGAGGAGAAGAGCGTCTGGATTCAACTCGTCGGTCTCGTCGTCGGCCTGGGCGGCTACCTGATCGCCGCCGGCCTCATGCTGTCGAACGGTGTCAGTGCCTTGCCGGCCTTCGTGCCGGTGTTCGCCGCGGCGATCGTCCTCGTCGTGGCCATCAACATCGCAGGACACGTCGTCGCGGCAATCGTCAGCCGGACGGACGAGGCCGACGAGCGCGATCGGCTCATCGGCTATCGCGCAGAGAGCCGGTCGTCGTGGATACTGGGCGTCGGCGCCATCGGCGCGATCATGGCGCTGATCCTGTCGGTCGGCAGCGTCTGGGTTGCCCACCTGCTCCTCATTTCGCTGTTCGGTTCCGAGGTTGCGAAGGACGTGTTGCAGATCGTCTACTACCGCCGGGGCATTTGAGCGTGGCCCGATCAGGGGCGAGCATTCGCAATCGGATCCGGACCCTGCGGTCCCGCCACGGCGAGATGACGCAGCAGCAACTCGCCGACCAAGTGGGTGTCACCCGGCAGACGGTCAACGCGATTGAGGGCGGCAAGTACTCGCCGTCGCTCGAGGTCGCGTTCCGGATTGCCCACGTGTTCGGCGAGCCGCTCGAAGAAGTGTTTCAGTTCGTAGCTGCGGCTGGGCGACGCGGACGCCAGGATCAACGGCCGTAGGGGACGGCTTGTCCCGTCCCGTTGCAGTGGGCCCCTACATCCCCGTCACGGGCGACCGCGCGCCTTGCGTGTGCGTTAGGTCGCCTCTGCGGTCATCGACCTTCCACCGAGCGCCACCGTTTCATCCCCGTTCGCTCGCGATGCTCCGCGGCCGGCTGGTAGATGGAGATCTCGGCGTCAGGGAACGGGAGCGTACGATGCGCCGCCTCGGCCTGGGCCCTCCACCGCTCCCAAACCTCGGGCGGCTCCGCCAACGCGCGCACCATCGGATTCGAGTGCTTCAGCAGAGGCGAGGGCTTGCCGCGCCACGCCTTGCCGTTGCGGCGCCATCCAGCCGTGAAGGTGACATCGTTTCGCCACAGCGAGGCGAGCCGGGCATCCCTGTCGGGGTAGCCGACGAACCAATAGGCCAGCAGGCGGCGGTCCGGTGCATGGTTGAAGACCGCGTGGTACATCGAATGGTGGAAGAACACGATGTCGCCGACCGTCGCTTCGACCGAGACGGAGGGTATCTCGACGCCTTTGACCCCGAACGTGTACTCGGCGTACTCGGGCGTATAGGTCTTGGGTGCATCGGCGGTTCCGTGCCAACCCATCAACGGCTTTAGCTGCTCCTGGTACTCGGCGCGGTGGGAGCCGGGAATCAGGCGCAGCGCTCCCTGCTTCGTCGTGTCCCGCAGATACATCATGACCTTGATCCGGGGCCAGCATTCGAATACGCCCGGGTTGTCGCTGTGCCATCCATGCTCCGGGACATGCGTGTCCTCCAGCCCTTTCGGCGCGCCTTGGTCCTTGGCCGCGCCCCAGAGAGTATTGGAGCCGGAGAGCAGCCAGCGGCTTTCACCCATGGCCTTCATCAACTGCGCCACCGCGCCACCCGACCGGTCGTCCTCGAGCAGCAACGCCGTCAGCCGCTCGCTGCCGGCGATCAGCTCGCGCCCGTCGCCGTGGTGCAGACTTTGGGCGCGGCCTACCTCGACGTCCTCGATGATGTCCGCCATTTCGGCGCCAGTGAACGCCCCTCGGCAGTGAAGAAAGCCGAACGCCTTGAACATCCTCACTTGCGCGGCCGTGAGCGGTTCGGCGGACGGCGCCTCAGACCCAGTACTCATGTAGTCCACGTCTCCGCGAATTTGCCACTGCACACCCAGCGCAATCTACCATCATGGCAGGGGATTGTTTTGAACCGTGCCTAGTGCGCGTGCCACGCTGGGTTCGGCTGGCGAGGAACCTCTAAGGAGGACGGCATGACCGAGACCGCTACCGCGCCCTACGACGTTGCCGAGCACCTTCGCACGCGCGAGGAGATGGCGGCGTACTTGGAGGCGTCCATCGAGGAGTCGGACGGCGATGCCGCGTTCGTAGCCAAGGCGCTGGGCGACATCGCCCGCGCTCGGGGTATGGCGCAGGTGGCGTCCGATGCGGGGTTGTCCCGCGAGAGCCTCTACAAAGCGCTCTCGGGAGAGCGCGTCCCGACGTTCGAGACCGTCCTAAGGGTGGTCGGCGCCCTGGGTCTGAACCTGCGTGCCGAAGTGCTGGACCCGGACTTCGCCGGGAGTGCGGCGGCGCCTCGCTGAGCGTTTCTAGCGCGCGCCGGGAAGTCGCAGGCGCTCGACCAGTGCCTCGACGTGGCGGTCCTCTGCGCCGAGGTCGTCCAATGCCGCTGCAAGTTGGAACAGGTAGTCGCGGTTGCTGCCGCTCGGACCGCGCGAGCGAGCGATCTGCGCAACCATGTCGTCCATGTCCGCAGGCCCGAGAAAGGCGACATTTCCCGGTGATGCGATGTAGGTCACGCCATCCACTGTGTCACCGTCGGGAGCCGCGCCGTTGGTCGCGGACAGCCCCATCGTCACCGGTACGCGCTCGTAGCCGTTCTTCTCACGGTGATCGAGGTGCTCGAACACCGCTTCGTCGACGCGGTAGGCGGCGCCGACGCATACGGCATCCGCATCTTCGACGAGGGTCACCACGCGGCCCGGCGCATCCGGTGTGCCGCGGTGGTCATGGGAGCCTTGCCAGAAACGACGCGCCCAACCGCGAACGTCGGCACGACGCCGGTCATGGTGAGGAAAGTCGACCCGCCAGATCAGCGAGCCGTAGCCGAACACCCAGTGCTGCACAGTTCAATTTGCTTGCGGAACCCCATCATGGTACGACGACGCGGGTAACGTCCTCCACGCCGCTGCTAGGTAACCATCGAGATCATGTCGAACCCCAAGGTGCTCGCAAGACTCCGTGCCAGTCTGCCGACGGCGTCCGTGCTGACCGGCGAGCACGCCGTGCGCCCGTTCGAGACCGATGGCCTGACTGCGATCCGGGAGACCCCCTGGGTCGTCGTGCTGCCAGAGACCGTGGAGCAGGTCCGTGCCGTTCTCGCCATCTGCCGCGAGTACCGTGTGCCGGTGGTCACGCGCGGCGCGGGCACGGGTCTGTCGGGCGGGGCGAGACCGCTGAAGGACGGCGTGCTGCTGACCTTGACCAAGATGAACCGCATCAAGGAGGTCGATCTCGATGCCTGCACGGCGACGTTGGAGCCCGGCGTCACGAACCTCGCCATCAGCGAGGCGGTGCGCGACCACGGTCTCTACTACGCGCCGGATCCGTCCTCCCAGCTTGCCTGCAGCATCGGCGGCAACGTCGCGGAGAACTCCGGGGGCGTGCACTGCCTGAAGTACGGCCTCACCGTGCACAACGTGATCGGGCTCAAGGTGGAGACCTTCGAAGGCGACGAACTCGTCCTCGGCGGCAAGACCCTGGAGTCGCCGGGTCTCGACCTGCTGGCGATCATGATGGGCTCCGAGGGCATGCTCGGCGTGGTCACCGAGGTGACCGTGAAGCTGCTGCCGTTGCCCGTGGCGAAGACCGTCCTGCTTGGATCTTTCGGCGTACTGGAAGACGCCGGCCGGGCGGTGGGCGCCATCATCGCCGAGGGCATCATCCCGGCGGGTCTCGAGATGATGGACAACCCGTCGATCCGGGCCGCGGAGGACTTCGCGGCCGCCGGCTATCCCCGGGATGCAGCGGCGATCCTGCTTTGCGAACTCGACGGCACGGCCGAGGAAGTGGCCGCCGACGCGCACCGGGTCCAAGCTGTGCTCACGTCCCACGGTGCCGATGTCCGCCTAGCGACGGATGCCGCGGACCAGGAACGCCTTTGGAAGGGGCGCAAGGCCGCGTTTCCCGCGATGGGCCGTCTGGCGCCGGACTACTACTGCATGGACGGGACGATCCCCCGCGCCAAGCTCGCCGAGGTGCTCAACGGGATCGGCGAGTTGTCGGGGCAATTCGGCCTGCGCGTCGCCAACGTGTTCCACGCCGGCGACGGCAACCTGCACCCGTTGATCCTGTTCGACGCGAACGTGCCGGGCCAGTTGGAACAGGCCGAGGAACTCGGCGATCGCATCCTAAGGCTCTGCGTGGATGCCGGCGGCACCGTGACCGGCGAACACGGCGTGGGTGTCGAAAAACTGAACACCATGTGCGTCCAGTTCAACGACGAGGAACTCACCCAGTTCCACGCGCTTAAAGGCGCGTTCGATCCCGACGGGCTCATGAACCCGGGCAAGGCCATTCCGACACTGGCGCGGTGCTCCGAACTCGGAGGCATGCGGGTTCACCAGGGGCGGGTTCCACACCCCGAACTGGAACGGTTCTGACGGTTCGAGACCGCAGGATGGACGAAGCGGATCGCATTCAGATCGCCGTCGCGGAGTGCCACCGCTTGTCGTCGAGCCTCGCGATCGTCGGGCACGGCAGCAAGGCGTTGATGGGGCCGCTTCAGGGTGCGGACACGCTGTCCACGCAGAGCCTTGCGGGAATCATCGACTACCGACCCGAGGAGCTGGTCGTAACCGCCTGGGCCGGCACGTCCCTCGCCGAGCTGACCGAGGTCCTGGCGGAGAAGCGCCAGATGCTGCCCTTCGACCCGCCACGCTTCGACGGCGCGGGGACGCTCGGCGGCGCATTGGCGAGCGGCCTGTCGGGCCCGGCCCGGCCTTGGCGGGGCAGTGTCCGGGATGCGGTGCTCGGCGTCGAGATCGTCAACGGGCGCGGCCAGCGGCTGCGTTTCGGCGGCAGCGTGATGAAGAACGTCGCGGGCTACGACGTGTCCCGGCTCATGGTCGGCGCCCGGGGCGTGCTGGGCGTCATTCTCTCGGCGAGCGTGCGGGTGCTGCCCATGCCGGAGACCGAGGCAACGCTTGCCGTCGCGTGCGATGCCGGAGAAGCCGGTCGCCTGGTTCGGGACTGGGCACGCCGACCGCTCCCCATCACGGCGACGTGCTACTACGAAGACACCCTGCACCTGCGCCTGTCGGGCAGCGCCGCCAGCGTCGCGAGCGCGCGTTCGGCGTCGGGCCTCGGCGAATCCGGCGACCCGCTATTATGGGCCGCCGTGCGCGATCACGCGCACCCGTTCTTCGCGGACTCCGCTGGGACGATCACCCGGTTGTCGCTGCCCCGGGGGTCGCGATTCGAGGTCGAAGACGCGTTGATCGAGTGGGGCGGATGCCAGGCTTGGTCGCGCGGGTCGATCGAGCCGCCGGACGGCGCGTTTGCCACGACGTTCGCACCGGGCCGGCAAGCGGCGACGCGCCCGGTCTCCGATGCGGCGACAGCCAAGGTGACCGCGCGGCTGAAGGACGCTTTCGATCCAAGCGGCGTATTCAACCCGGGTGTCGAGGGCTAGATGCGTACCGAGATTCCGGAAGCGACCCTCGCCACGGACCGGGGACGACGCGCCAACGCCATCTTGCGTACCTGTGTCCACTGCGGCATGTGCAACGCGACCTGCCCGACCTACCAGGTGCGCGGGGACGAGTTGGACGGCCCGCGCGGGCGCATCTACCTCATAAAGGGCCTGCTCGAATCCGGCGCGGCCAACGCCGTGGCGCGCACCCACCTCGACCGCTGTCTGACCTGCCGGGCCTGCGAGACGACCTGTCCCTCTGGCGTCAGCTACGGCGAACTCGCCGAAATCGGTCGCGAGGTTCTCGAAGAGCAACGGCCGAGCCGGAGCCTGCTACGCCAGCTTCTGCTTGGCATCGTGCCGAGGCCGAAGCTCTTGGGGCCGCTCGTCGCCTTGGCACGGCCGTTTCGATGGCTGCTCCCACGCCGCCTACGTCGCCTGCTCAAGCCACCGCCGCGCCATCGATCCTTGCCTGCCCGTGGTCGCGTGCTGCTCATGCAGGGCTGCGTGCAGCGCGTCGTAACGCCGGAGGTGAACGCCCACCTCGCCGGGCTGCTCGAAGCGCGCGGCATGGCGCCGTTCGTTTCGGCGGCTGAGCAATGCTGCGGGGGCCTGGCATTGCACGCGGGCAGAACCGGGGCCGCGCACTCGGTGATGCGCCGCAACGTGGAGCGCCTGCCGGTGGACGACGTCGATGTGGTGATCTCCACGGCCAGCGGCTGCGGCGTGACCCTCAAGGATTACGGCCGGGTGCTTGGCGGCGACACGGCGTCGCGGTTCGCGGACAAGGTGCGGGACGTCGCGGAAGTGCTCGCCGGACTCGATTTCCAGAAGAACCCGGTGGATGGCCGGGAAGCCGAAACCGTGGCCTGGCATCCGCCCTGCACACTGCAGCACGGCCAGCGGCTCACCGGGTTGGTGGAGAAGATCCTGACCTCCACGGGCTACGCGCTCGTCCCGGTCGCGGATCAGCATCTCTGTTGCGGGTCGGCGGGCTCCTACAGCATTCTGCAACCGGGCCTGGCGTCCGAGTTGAAGGAACGCAAAGCCCGTGCGCTCACCCGGGCGAGCCCCGACGTGATCGCGACCGCCAACATCGGCTGCCAAACGCACTTGGCGGACGCCGTGGGCGTACCCGTCGTGCACTGGATGGAACTGCTGCGCTGACGCCGGGTGCGCCTGCAGGCTGCCGCCAAACGTCGTAGGGGACACCTTTATGGTGTCCCTTCTTGACGGATGGACGACGTCGGTTCATCCGCTATTCCAAACGCAACTCCTCGTCCGGCCAGGTGGACAGGTTGGTCAAGTGGCCCGTGGGGCTCTCCAGCAGATTCATGACCATGACGTCGGCGGCGGACTCGGCCGCAACGAAGACGCGCAGTTCCCACTTGCCCGTCCCGTCGCCCAAGGCCCCGGCGAGGCTTTCGCCATCTCCCGACTCAAGCGCTAGGGAGGTAAGCGTTCGCGCGGTGCCCGCCGGCAGCGACAGCATTGCCGGGCCGCGCTCCGCGCCGTCGTCGTCGACGCCGAAGATGGTGATCGCCGCGTCCGAATCGCCCCGGTTGACGAGCCGAAGCGAGCTGACCTGGCGCGTGTTGCTCGCCGGATTGAAGAACGGCACGCGTCGTTCGTCCCCGCAATCGCGGAACGAGAAGGTACGCTCGCTTCGTGCCGCGACCCTTCCGCCCTCGACCTCCTCGGCGGCGCACGTGTCCCGGACGACATGATCGTGCATGCTCGTCAGGAATCCGTCCCGCGTGCGCACGTAGGCGGACACCGCGAGATC
This sequence comes from Gammaproteobacteria bacterium, assembly GCA_009846005.1. Taxonomy (GTDB): domain Bacteria; phylum Pseudomonadota; class Gammaproteobacteria; order Pseudomonadales; family Azotimanducaceae; genus VXYL01. Next base: position 36,372 of record VXYL01000066.1, read on the forward strand.
CAATGTGCTCTCGAACTCCAACCGCCACGGCCCTTCGCCGGTGCCGGCGGCGCCTTCGAGCCCTTTCTCGGCATTGCCGAACTCCCAGTCGTCCGAGTTGAAATGCACGGTGCGCCCGGCGGGCAGCTCTAACAGGAGGGGACCGTACGACGCGCCCGCGTCGTCGTATCCCCGTATTCGGGCCGTGCCGGCCGTGCCGCCGAGGTTCGCCACCCGCGCGAATCCCTGCTGCGTGGGATGCGACGCCGCGGGGAACATCGGCACCACGAGGGCGTCGGACGAGGTCGACAGATTGGTGAGGTGGCCGGTGGGGCTCGACATGAGATTCATGACGTGAATCGCCGCGTCCGCCGACACTACGAGACGCCATTTTCCTTCGCCGTCGCCGAGCGAACCGGACAAATCTGCCGCGCCGGATTCCAGTTCCGTCGCGTCGAGTGTCCTCGTCGAATGCGCGTCGAGGGAGAACCGCACGGGATCCGCTGAGACCCCGTGGTCGTCGACGGCGTAAACCGTTACGTCCGTGTCCTCCCCGCTTGGATTGACAAGACGTAGCCTGCTGCGCTGGTTCGTATTGCTTGCCGGGTTGAAGGTGGGCACGAAGTGGCCGCCCGCTGTCCGATCGGACGCCGCGACGGCGCGCCCTCTCAAAGCGTCAAGCCGTTCGTTCCCCGGCGGGAGCCACGCCGCTGTGTCGTGCATGGACGTGACGAATCCGTCCGCGGTGCGGATGTAGGACAGGACCTCGAGGTCGTCGGCGGCGTAGACGCTAAGGCGGTCGCCAGCCTCGGACTCGATCGTCGAACGAAGACCCTTGCTCGGGTTGCCGGATACGAGGTCGTCGGAATTGAAGTGCCGGGCATTCCGCGCACCGAGCAGGAAGCGGGAGGGACTGCCGTCCTGCCCCGACGCAAAGATCCACGCCCTATCGGAAGCGTCTTGACCCGACGGCGGCTCGCCCACGACCGACGACACGACGCGGACGAAGCCCTGCCGGAAGCCGCCCGGGGCGGGAAAGAACGGCACGCGCCAGCCGCCGCCGGCCAAGCGGACGCCCAGTTCCCGCATGGCGGGGATATGGACGTCCCGCGAATCCGCATCGAGCGGGTTGGCCCAGAGACTCACGCTGCCGAGGGACGCGGGCGCGCTGGCCAGCGGCATTGCATCGGCGACGGCGTTGCCGCCCAAGTCCAGAGATTGAAGGCTCGGCAGGTTCGCTGCCGGTCCGATGTCAACGATCTCGTTCACGGCAGCATCCAACGTCCTCAGGGACCGCACGCCCTCAACTGCCGACAGATCCGTCATCCGGTTGTTCGATAGATCGAGCGACCACAGTTCCAAACGCGACAACGCGGATACGTCCGAGATCTGGTTGTCGGACAGGTCGAGAAAGACCGTAAAGGGGACGCCCGATAGAGGCGAGATGTTCGTTATCTCGTTGTCCGAAAGTACGAGCTCGCCCACCAATAATCCCGACAGCGAGGAAACGTCCGACATGCCATTGCGTGAAAGATCGAGTTCAAGGAGGTAACCGCCCCTGAGCGGTGCCACATCGGAAATCTGGTTGTCCGCAAGGTAGATTTGGAACGCCGGGGTGCCTGATAGCGACGACACGTCCGAAATGTCGTTGTCCGAAAGATCGAGGGTTAGCAACTCGGGTAGGTCCGACAGCGGCGAGAGGTCCGAGATCGCGTTGCCCGAGAGAAAGAGGAAGGTCATCTCGGGCAGGTCCGACAGCGGCGAGAGGTCCCAAATCTGGTTGTCCGCAAGATGAAGAACGGCCAGCAACTTGAGGTCCGACAGTGGGGTCAAGTCTGAGATCCGGTTGCCCGAAAGCGTGAGAACACTCAACGTGTCGAGGTCGACCAACGGCATCAAATCCGCCAGCTCGTTGTTGGAGAGATGGAGGTAGTCCAGTTCGTTCATGCCGGTGAGGGGCGACAAGTCAGAGATTTCGTTCTCGGAGAGATAGAGAAACGACATCCTCGTCATGCCCGCCAAGGGGGCCAAGTCTGAGATCCGGTTGTCGTCGAGGTCGAGATCCCACAAGAATTGCATTCCCTCCAATGACGCCACGTCGGTGATCCGGTTGTTCGAAAGGTCGAGCGAAGCCAGGTCGGTCAGTCCGGCGAGAGGGGACAGGTCCGATATCCCGTTGCTCCCAAGCTCTAGAAAACGCAACGACGAGACCAGGCCCGCGAGCGGCGACAGGTCCGTGATGCCGTTGTTGGAGAGTTCGAGAATGCGCAGTACGGACAGGTTGGCGAGTGGGGCCAGGTCCACGATCTCGTTGTTCGACAGACCGAGCCGGTCCAGGGTGGTCAGGCCCGAGAGCGGGGACAGGTCTGTGACCCCGTTGTCGCCAAGAAGGAGCCATTCCATCGCGTCAAGGCCTGAGAGCGGCGCGAGGTCTGAGATGCGGTTGTCTCTCAGGTCGAGAGATTCCAGTGCCTCCAGGCCCGCTAGCGGTGAGGGGTCTGAGACGTTGTTGAAAGGAAGCCCGAGGAGAGTCAACGAGGTCAGGCCCGCCAGCGGCGTCACGTCCGCAATCCGGTTTCTGGAAAGGCGGAGGGTCTCCAATGCGGTCAAGTCCGACAGCGGCGCCAGGTCGACGATTTCGTTGGACCACAACATCAGTTCCGTCAATTCCGTCGCGTGCTCAAGACCGGTGAGATCCTTGATGCCGAGGTAGTTGGCCTGCAGTTCCGTCAACGACTCCATCTCCTCGACGGTGATCGTCTCGCCGGACTGCTTGTCGAGCGCACGTTCTATGGCGGCCCGGAGACTCTCGTCGGGGATGTCCGCCTCCTGGGCCTCGGTACCCGTCGGAACTGCGGCTGCGACGAGATAAATCCATGCCAGCACCGGGTGAAGGCGATGGCGAGTGCCCCGCGTTTGCCGCGCCGCAGCCCGCGTGATGCGCATGGCACTTTTGGTTCGGTTCGCTAGCGGCAGCTTCATCGGTCTACCCAACCGACGGCTTGTCGTTTCCCACGACCCGCAATCGTAACGCGCCAGATCAGTCGTTGGGCGCGTTCCACCGGATGCGCAGGCCCTCTGCGGACTCGAAATCGCCCTGCGCTTCGCGTGCGTCGGCAATCACTAGCCACGCGTCGCGTTCTTCCGGGCTGCCCGATTGCAGAAACAGCAATGCCTTGCGGGCACTCTGCTCGGCCATCGGGGCTTGACCGTCGCGCAGTCGGATCACGGCCAGTTGCAGCCAAAGCGCGCCGCGCCGGGGCTCGATTCGGATCGCCTGTTCTATGGTGGCCGCCGCTTGTTCTGGCGAACCGGCGTTCTCGAGAGCAGTCGCCTCGGCGACGAGGGCTTCGGTGATGGCCGTTGGGGGTTCGATCAAGGGCGGCGGTGGTGCTGGCGGCGGCTGCGCCGGCGCTTCGATGACGATGGGCTGCACCGAGGGCGGCGGCGGTGGCGGGGGCGCCGGAGCCCGCACCGGAGGCGGCGGCGTCGGCAACAACGAACAACCGGCGGCGACCAAGCCGATGGCGGTCGTGAACGCGAGTCGGTTCAAGACGAACCCGGGCCAGCGTCCAGGGATTCCATGACCACCTCCCACGCGCGTTCGGCATCGATTCGGTAGGCCACCTTCGCATTGGCTTGATCGCGCCGTCGACCGACGCGCTGATCGACGACGGTCATCCCCCGGGTCAGGGTTCCCGCCAGTTCGACGGCGACGGCTCGCGGTTGGGTCACAAGGAGGTGGGGGTGGGTGATCGCCAGCACGGCGCAGGGGTCGTGCATGGCGGAGGCGCGCTGGCCGATGAAGGTCTCCATGCGGTCGTGCAGGTAGTCGAAGATCTGCGCGGCGAAGGTGGCCTTGGGCGTGTCGGCGTCCCGCAGCCGCTCGGCGAGGGCATCGCTGGTCTGGAACTGATGGGTGAGATTGAGGCCGCACATGGTGATCTCGGCCCCGGATTCGAAGACCCTCGCCGCCGCTTCCGGATCGGCGAAGATGTTGAACTCCGCGACCCGCGTGGCGTTTCCGACGTCGGTGCTGCCGCCCATGATGGATATGCCGGCGATGCGTTTCACCCAGGTCGGATCCCGGTCGATGGCGTGGGCGAGGTTGGTGAGCGGCCCCACGGCTACCACCGTGATGTCGGATTCCGCGACATCGAGCAGGTAGGCGACCGCGTCGTCGCCGGCGGTCGTGCGTTGGTGGGCGATGCGGTCGACGCCGCCCAGGCCCGATTCGCCGTGCACCGCCGCGGCGTGGATCGGTTCTCCCACCAATGGCCTGGCGGCACCGCTCACCACCGGCGTGTCCACGCCGAGCAGCGCGGTGACCATGAGCGCGTTGGCCGTTGTGCGGGTAAGCGGCGCGTTGCCGCTGACTGACGTGATGCCGACGACGTCGGCATGCCGATGCGCGAGGATCAGCGCGATGGCGTCGTCGTGGCCGGGGTCGCAGTCGATGATCAGTCGGTGCATTGGATCGTCCGGTGGCGTGCCAGTCACCCTATCATGGCGGGCGGGCTTTGTTGGATTGCGAGGGTGTCATCGAGGCAGGGAGTCGCGCGCTAGAGCGCCGCATCTTGAGTTGGATGTGCGTGCTGATCGCCGTCAACCAACTCGGCTTCGGCGCGGTCATCCCGGTGCTGCCGCTGTATGCGAAGTCCTTCGACGTGTCGCAGACCGCCATCGGCGCGACCGTCGCGGTGTACGGCGTGGCACGGGTGTTCCTCGGTCTGCCCACCGGCAAGGTCGCGGACGTACTGGGGCGGCGCGCCGCACTCGCGATCGGCGGCGGCGTGACCGTGCTCGGCAACCTGTGGTGCGCAATGGCGGCGACGTATCTCGAACTGCTCACGGCGCGCCTGGTTGCCGGCGCGGGTGCCGGAATCGTGCTGACCGCGGGACTCATCGTTCTGGCGGACATCGCATCGCCCGCGACGCGGGGACGTACGTTGGCGATCTACCAAGGTGTCTTCCTGTTCGCTGTCGGCATCGGTCCTTTCCCGGGCGGCTTTCTCGCCGAGCGGTTCGGCTTGGAAGCGCCGTTTTTGGTCTACGCGATCATGGGCGCCGCCGTGACCGCAGTCGCCTGGTTCGGGGTCGCGGAGACGCGCGTCGAAGGCGGTACACCGGCAAGCCGAGACGCCGTCCCGCTCCGTGCCCAGGTCCGGGCCTTGCTTGGCGACGTCGGATTCCGGCTGGTCTGCTTCATCGGCCTGGTCGGCGCGTTGGCGCGCACCGGTGGCCTGTTCAGCATCGTGCCGATCCTAGGGCGGGAGCGTCTCGCGCTGTCGGCTACGGAGATCGGGTTCGGCTTCGCCTTGGGCAGTATCGTCGGGCTCCTCGTGACCTACCCCGCCGGCTACATGGCCGACCGGTTCGGCCGCAAGGCCGTGATCGTGCCCGCCACGGTGCTGATCGGCGTGTCGATGCTCGCGTTCAGCTTCGCCGCGGACTATGCATGGTTCCTTGTGGCCTGCCTGATTTGGGGCGGAGCGATCACCGCGTCGGGCGCGGCGCCGGCCGCCTATGCAGCGGATGCAGCACCGGAAGGCATGAACGCCGCGGCGATGGGTTCGTACCGCATGCTGAGCGACGTCGGCTACGTCGTGGGTCCGATCGTGCTGGGTTGGATGGGCGACGCGGGCGGCCTCGATCTGCCGCTCTGGGCGGCGGCCGGCGGCCTCTTCCTGATGGCGGCGTTGTTTGGTGCGTTCGCGTCCGAGACGGTGCGGAAAGAGGGGACCGCATAGCCCGCCGCGTCAGTCGTGGTGGGGCCGTCCCTACCGTTCCCACGTCCACTGGGGCTTTTTCCTACGCGACGCCGCGTCTCTCGCTGACAACGCGCAGTGCTATTATCTGCTGCAAAAGCCCCGCTCCTCGCATGCATAGTCGGCGCATCCACTGTTCCATTCGAGGAGGAAGCTGTGAATCGAGAGGGCAAGCGCGTGACCAAGGGCGAAACCATAGCCGTCGTCGGTGTGGGCGTGGCGCTCCTAGGCGTAGTGATCGCCGGATGGGCAGACACGCGGGCGGGAATCGCCACGTTGCGTGCGGAAATCAGTGATGTGCGGAGCGAGGTCGGCGACGTTCGGGGCGAAGTCGGCACCTTGCGGGGCAGTGTGAAGCAGGACATCGCGGATCTTCGTACGGAGTTGAAGCAGGACATCGGGGATCTTCGTACGGAGTTGAAGCAGGACATCGCGGAGCTTCGTACGGAGTTGAAGGAGGACATCGCGGAGCTACGCGCAGACGTACGACGTCTCGACCAACGAGTTGATGAACTCAACGTGCGCTTGGTGGCAGTGGAGATACACACTGGCGTCGTCGCCCGGAAAACTGCGCCGGACGAGGTTCCCAACGGAGGTGATGCCGGCTAACGCGCGGGCTTAGCGATCGGGTCATGACTCCTGCCGTCGATCGTTTCCATCCCCGGATCCGGGACTGGTTCATAGACCGGTTTCGCACCCCGACCGATGTTCAGGCGCAGAGCTGGCCGCGCATCGCTGCTGGCGAGCACCTGCTGATCACCGCGCCCACGGGCAGCGGCAAGACACTCACCGCGTTCCTGTGGGCCATCGATGCCTTTGCTACGGGTTTGTCCGAGCCGGAGGCGACCCGGATCCTCTACGTCTCGCCCCTGAAGGCGCTCAACAACGACATCCGCGCCAACCTGGTTGAACCCATCGCCCAGATCCGGGAAAGGTTCGCCGAGGCGGGGCTTTTGTTTCCCAACATCCGGGTGCAGACCCGCAGCGGCGACACCGAGCCGGGCGATCGCCAGCGCATGCTTCGCCGGCCCCCGGAACTGCTCATCACGACGCCGGAAAGCCTCACCCTCCTGCTCACCACCGTCCGGGGACGCCAAGCGCTGTCGACGGTCCAGACGGTGATCCTCGACGAGATCCACTCGGTCGTTGAGAACCGCCGTGGTGTGCAACTCATGACGGGGCTTGAACGCCTGGTCGAGGTGGCGGGCGAGGTCCAGCGGGTCGCGCTGTCGGCGACGGTACGCCCGCTCGAAGCCGTTGCCGACTATGTGGGCGGCCGCGATGTTTCGGGATCGAAGCGCCCGGTGGGCATCGTGGAATCGAAGCTCGTCAAGGAGATCGAGTTCCGGGTGCGCTTCCCGGAGGCCGCCCGGGTGGCCGCAGACAACGGCGAGAAGATCTGGGAGCCGCTATCCGATTCGTTCAAGGACGTGATCGACGCCAATCGCTCGACGCTGTTCTTCACCAATAGCCGCCGCATGGCCGAGAAGATCACGTTGAAGCTCAACGACGACGTCGTGACGCCGTTGGCATACGCACATCACGGATCCCTGTCGCGGGAAATTCGCACCGAGGTCGAGACGCGCCTGAAGGACGGCGACTTGAAGGCGATCGTCGCCACCAACTCGCTGGAAATGGGCATCGACATCGGCGACCTCGACGAGGTCGTCCTCATCCAGTCGCCGCCCTCCATCGCCTCCGCCGTGCAGCGTGTCGGGCGGGCGGGCCACCGCGTCGGCGAGGTCAGCCGGGGGTCGTTGTTCCCGACCTTCGCCCAGGACTTCCTCGAGGCTGCGGTGGTGGCCAAGGCCGTGCGGGACAAGGACATCGAGCCCCTGCATCCGCTTGCCAATCCATTGGATGTGCTGGCGCAGACCCTCGTCTCCTGCGCGGCGACCGAGGAGTGGGAGACCGACAGGCTCTACGACGTCCTCACCCGGGCGGCACCCTACGCGGAGTTGCCCCGCCAGCAGTTCGACCTGGTGATCGAGATGCTCGCGGGACGGTATGCGGGAACGCGGGTTCGCGACCTCAAGCCCAGGCTCGCCTTCGACCGTGTGCACGAGACCGTCAAGGCGCGGCAAGGGGCCGCGTTCGCCCTCTATACGTCCGGCGGGACGATTCCGGACCGCGGCTACTTCACCCTGCGCCACGCCGAAAACGGCGCCGCCATCGGCGACCTCGACGAGGAGTTCGTCTGGGAGTCGACGGTGGGCCAGACCTTCACGCTGGGCACCCAGAACTGGCTCATCCAGCGCATCACCCACAACGACGTGCTCGTCAAGCCGGGCAAACCCAAGGCCACCGCGCCGCCGTTCTGGCGGGCCGAGGGTTTCAACCGGAGTGCCTACTTTTCGCGGCGGATCGGCGAGTTCCTGGAGGCGGCCAACGAGGCGCTCGAACGTCGCGACGATGCCTCCCTCGATGGTGACCTGCGCGAGCTCGGATTCGATGCGATCGCCTCGGACGAACTCGTGGGATTCCTGAAACGCCAGCGGGAGACCACCCATGCCGATCTGCCCCACGCCAACCACCTGCTCGTCGAGCATGTGAAGAGCGGCCCCGGCGGCTACACGGGACCCGACCGGGAACAGCAGATCGTCCTGCACACCATTTGGGGTGGCAGGGTCAACCGGCCCATTGCCTTGGCGTTGGAGACCGCTTGGCAACAGCGCTTTGCGCACCGTGCGGACGTGTTCGCCGACAACGACGCGATCGTCGTGCTCCTCAAGGACGAAATCGATCCCGCGGTGCTCTTGAGCCTCGTCACCCCGGCGAACTTCGAGACGCTGCTGCGGCAATCCCTGGAAGGATCGGGATTCTTCGGCGCCCGCTTCCGGGAGTGCGCGGGTCGCTCGCTGCTGTTGACCAAGCGTCGCTTCAACCAACGCATGCCGCTGTGGATGACCCGGCAGCAGGCCAAGAAGCTGATGACGGCCACCAAGGATCTGGCCGATTTTCCGGTCATGCTGGAAACGTGGCGCACCTGCCTCAAGGACGAGTTCGACCTCGTCGCCGCCTACGAGGCGCTGGAACGCCTCGCCGCCGGCGAACTCGACTGGTCGATTGCGACCGTGTCAGTGCCGAGCCCGTTCGCGGCGGGTATCGCCTTCAACCAGGTCAGCCGCTACATGTACGCCGACGACAGGCCGGAGCAAGGCGGGCGTTCGTCGCTGTCGGATGATCTGATCCGCCAGGCGGTGTTCGACCAGGCGTTGCGCCCCGCCATCGATCCCGCGGTGATCGCCGATTTCGAGTCCCGCGCCCAACGTACCCGTGCCGGCTACGTCCCCGATGGCGAGGACGAACTCGCGGAGTGGGCGAAAGAACGCGTGGCGATTCCCGAAGCCGAGTGGTTCGAAGGCGTCGCGGTACCGGCCAAGCTGCGGCGGCGCCGGACCGCGAGCGGCGGGATTTTTCTCGTTCACCCGGAGATCGAGGTTGGCAACGACCCCGTCCAGCAGGCGGGCGAGATCCTGCAGTTCTACGGGCCGCGGACGGCGGCGGAAGTTGCGGCTCTGCTGCCGTTCGACGACGTGGAGACGATCCTGCGCGAGTTGACCGATGGCGAGGAGGTTGTGCGCGGCCGGCTCGTGGCGGGCTCCGACGCCGAGTACTTCTGCGATGCCGACAACCTCGAGACGTTGATCCGCTTCCAGCGTGCGGCGTCGCGGCCGGGTTTCGAGCCGCGCCCGGTCGCGGATCTCGTGCCTTTCCTGGCGGCGTGGCAGGGATTCGGCGGCGACCCGACGCCGGAGCGTTTTCTCGACTCAAGCGACCGGTTACGCGGCTACGCGGCGCCTGTGGACTACTGGCTAGACGACGCTTTCGCGTCCCGCATGCCCGGCGCGACCGCCGCGGGTCTCGACACCGCGGCGACGACTGGCGGCCTCGTTTGGCGCGGTGCCGGACCCGAGGCGGTATGCATCGGTTTTGGCGATGACTTCGACCTGCTCGCAGCACCGGATGGCACCGACTCCGACGCGACGCGTCTATTCAAGGATCCCCGCGCCCGGTACACGTTCCTGCAACTCCTCGATGCCTCGGAACTCGGCGCGGAAGACTTCAACGCGGCGTTCTGGGCGGCGGTTTGGGCGGGGCGGATCAGCGCTGATGGGTTCGCGGTCCTCGACGCCGCCCGCACGCGACGCTACGAACTCGCCTTGGGGTCGCGGTCCCGCATTCGCCAGGGCGGCGCGCGCGCTCGGGCCCGGGGGTTGGCCATCGGCTGGCCGGGCACCTGGTATCGGTGCGAGATTCCCGCACCCGTGGACGATGGCATCGACAAGCTCGAACAGAGCAAGGAACGCTGCCGATTGCTCCTCGACCGCTACGGCGTTCTCACCCGCGAGCATGCCAACCGCGAAGGCGGCGCGTTCCGGTGGACCTCGGTTTTTCCCGCACTGCGCGTCATGGAACTATCGGGCGAGGTCGTTGCGGGTTTGTTCTTCGACGAACTCTCGGGTCCCCAGTTCGCCCTGCCGGAAGCGGTGCGCCGGCTCGAGCGGCTGCGCAAGCCGGGCGCGTCGTTCTGGATCAGCGCCTTGGATCCCGCAGCGCCCTGCGGGCTGGGCCTTGGGCTTTCCGAGCTGCCGCAGCGGCGCATCGCCAATCACCTGGGGTACTACGAGGGCTCGCTGGCCCTGGTGTCCGAGAACCACGGTCGCCGGCTCGCTATCCTCCTCGAACCCGACGATCCCGGTCTGGACGTTCTGCTGCCCGATTTGGTCGTCCTCTGTCGTCGGCGCAAACGCCTGTCACCGCAAACCATCAACGGCGAACCGGCGCGGAACAGTCCCTACCTCGTGCCTCTGTCGCGCCACCTTGCAGTCGGAAAGGATCACAAGGGGGTCTATCTCGAGACCCCGGAGCCGTAATCCGGATTTGACGGGGTTGGAGAATCCGATCAGTGTTTTGACCGACCATTCGGGACTTCCGCCAATGGCGGGAAAGGAATCGTGCTCATGATGGCTACCCCGTTGCTGCGTTCGAAGGCCGCCAAGCTGCTATGCGTCGCGGCATGGCTCACCCTCGGCCCGGCACCTTTTGGCGAGACTACGCTCAAGGGCACCTATGCGGACGCGTTCGGCGTGGGCGTTGCGGTCCAGGCGGGGCAGTTCGAAAACGCGGCCGAGCGCGAACTGATACAACGCCATTTCGGTGTGCTCGTCGCCGAATACCAGATGAAGGCCGATGTCATCGCGCCCCGGGAGGGGGTATACGATTGGTCTGCCGCGGACGCCATCGTCGAGTATGCCCAGGCGAACGGCATGCGCGTCCGCGGCCATGCCCTGGTGTGGCACCAGTCGACGCCGGATTGGTTCCTCGCGGGGGGCGATCCGGCGGTGATCCGTGCCCGGCTCGAGACCTATGTACGCGACGTGGTGACCCGGTACCGGGGACGCATCTTCGCTTGGGACGTGGTCAACGAAGCGGTGAGCGACGGCGACGGGCCGTACCGTGACAACGCCTGGTTCCGCGCCACCGGGCCCGACTACATAGACTGGGCCTTCCGCGCTGCGCGCACGGCCGATCCCGACTGCCTGCTGTTTTTGAACGACTATGGCACCGAGCGGGAAGCCAAGCTCGGTCGGCTAATGGGCGTGGTGGACGATCTCAGGGAACGCGGCGTGCCCTTGGACGGCATCGGGCACCAGTTCCATCTCGGGCCGAATCAGGCCGTCGAGGGCATCCATCGGGCACTCGACGCGGTGGCGGGCGTGGGGCTCGTGAGCCACGTCACGGAACTCGATGTCTCGGCGTACAACGATCCGGGATCCTGCTACGCCCGCGACAGCGGATGTTTGCCGGAACTCGCCGGTGACGCGGTTTCTGGTTTCCGCGCCGAGCAGGCGCATCTGTACCGCGCCGTGTTCGATGCCGCGCGTGACCGTCCGAGCGTTGGCGCGGTGCTGGTCTGGGGTCTGCACGACGGACGATCCTGGCTAAACAACTTCCCGGTGCGTCGGCGCCCCAACCACCCGCTGCTGTTCGATCGAAGCCTCGAGGCGAAACCCGCCCTGCGCGCCTTGCTGGACCGCGACTACGAACCGTGAAGCCGCGGAAAGTAGCGACCCACGCGTCGGCAATAGGCATCGAAGGCTTCACCGTGGACGCGGCGCAGGTACGGTTCCTCGACCTCTCGAACCTGTAGATCGAATCCCTTGTAGCTTAGGACCGCGCAGAGCGCCGTAAGAATGTGCGGGACCAGTATCACGAATCCGATGCCGAGTAGGAGCATTCCGGCGTAGATCGGATTCCTGGAAAGGCTGAACATGCCCTGGGTCACAAGCGCGTTCTTCTCCGAGGCATCGACCCCGATTCGCCAGGCATCGCCCATTTGGTATTGCGAGATCATCGTGATTGCCGTCGCCACCGCGCACACTGCGACGCCCGCTGCCGTGCCGATGGGACCGAGGTCGAGTTGCCACGGCAACAGGCCGAGGGTGTCCAGAACCGTCAGTACGAGGACGCCGACCAAGGCCACCGCTTGCATGGCAGTGGCCGCTTGGCCCGGACGGGAGGCGCCTTGCTTGCCCAGGCGTAGGCCGTGGTCGCGGGTGCGCCCGTATTGCAGCGCAATCCGGAATCCGAAAACGAGTACGGCACAAACGACAAAGCAGACGAGCGGGAGTTTCATGGCGTGCGCCGATTCGAGACGGGACGCCGCACGGGCGTTCCCTACAAGGGGCCCCCGCCGTCGCAGTAGATCTTCTCGCCGGTCACGTAGGAATTCTCGTCGGACACGAGAAAGCGCACCACGTTCGCCACGTCCTCGGGCTGGCAGACCTTGCCGAACGGCATCGACTGATCGAGGGCACGCATGTTGGTGATCCCTGCCGTCGCCTTCACGAGCCGACGGCCCATCTCCGTTTCGACGAGGCCAGGTGCGACGATGTTGACGCGAATGCCGTGCGCGCGTTCTTCCTTGGACAGGGTCACGGCGAGGCTCTCCATCGCCGACTTCGCCATGTTGTACGGTCCCCCGTTGGCCGCGAGGCCGCGGGTGGCCGTGCTTGAAATCATGACGATGTCGCCGCGGCCTAGCTGGCGCATGCCGGGTACGACCAGCTTGGCCAGGTAGTGGGATCCGAAAGCGTGGGTCGCCACGACGCGCCGCAGTTCGGCGGGGTCGGTGTCGACCACGGAAAGGCCCCGGCTGGCGATGCCGGCGTTGTTGACCAGGATCCCCACCGGACCGAGTTCCTCCTCGACGCGGGCGGCCATTTCGGCCGTTTGCTCGAAGTCGTCAACGGAGGCGGCGTAGGCCCTGGCGGTGCCGTGCTCGGCCTCGATCGTCTTCACGGTGTCCCGTGCCGCGTCTTCGTCACGTCGGTAGTTGACGGCGACGGCTGCCCCGTCGGCTGCGAGCGCTAGAGAGATCGCCCTGCCGATCCCGCGGCCTCCGCCGGACACCAACGCGACCCGTCCGTTGAGTGAGCCCACGCCTACTTCCCGCTGAACGTCGGGTCGCGCTTCTCGAGAAAAGCCCGGACCCCTTCCGCGTAGTCCCGGCTGCTGCCGGCTTGGGCCTGCAGACGCGCTTCGAGGTCGAGTTGCTGTTCGTAGGCATGGTGCCACGTCGCCCAGTAGGCGCGCCGAATCAATGCCAGTGACGCAGGCCCGTCGGCAAGCTGCCGGGCGATCGCCATCGCGCCTTCCATCAGCGCCTCGTTGTCGTCGAACAGCCGGTTGACGAGACCCCAGTCGTGGGCCTTTTCGGCAGGCAGGCGTTCGGCGAGCAACGACAGTTCGACGGCGCGCCCCCACCCGATTAGGCGGGGCAGCATGAAGGTGGCGCCGCCGTCCGGGACGAGGCCGATACGCGCGAAGGCCTGCAGAAAGAACGCCGCCTTCGACGCACAGACGATGTCGCCGAACACGGCAAAGCTCATGCCGACGCCCGCGGCCGCCCCGTTGACGGCGGTGACGACGGGCATGTCGAGGTCGCGCAGGGCGAAGAACAGCGGATGGTACGCATTGCGCAGAGATGCGCCGGCGCCATGCTTGGGACGCTTTGTATCGGAGAGATTGGCGCCAGCGCAGAAGCCGCGTCCTTGGCCGGTGATGAGCAGACAACGGGCGCCGTTGTTCGGATCCTGGATTTCGCGCATTGCGTCGGCAAGACCCTCCAGCATGTCCACCCCCACGGCGTTCATGACCTCCGGATGGTTGAATTGAAGTACCGCGACGTTGTCGTCGAAGTCGAGGATGACTCGATTGAATTCCAAACTGCTCCCCCCTGGCAGTTCTGTCAGCGGACGATAACCCAGCTTGCCCGTGAACGCACACCCGCCGCGGCCGGAGCCCTCAACCGAACAGATATGTTCGCACCGGCAGCAAGCGGCCGGGAAGGAATGCGGGCTAGAATCGCCCCATGGAACTCGCTTCCACGGTACTTGACCTGGCCAATACCGAGGACGCCGCGCCGATTGCGCGTCTTTCTCGGGATGAGATCGAGCGAGGACTGGACTGGCGTTGGCGACCTCCGGCGATCCGCCGCTTGATCACAGCGCCGGAGGTGGCGGTGCTATGCGCGCGTTGCCGGGTCGCGTCGTCCGCGACGACCACGGAGTTGCTCGGTGGTTTCGGTGCGATGGAGTTCGGCCTCGACCGTGCCCACCTCGTGCTGCTGGCCGTGGAACCGAGCTTGCGCCGCCGCGGTCTTGCCCGGCGCATGCTGCGCTGGCTCGAGAAGTCCGCGCGTACCGCGGGCATCGGCGAGATCGACTTGGAAGTCCGCGCCGACAACAGCGGCGCACGGCAGTTCTACCTCGTCGAAGGTTTCAGCCGCGGCGAGTATCTGCCCGGGTACTACCAGGGCCGGGCGGCGGCCTACCGGATGAACAAGAAGCTTGGGTTCACGTAGGGGCGGGGCTTGTCCCCGCCGGCGCATTGGGGGTTTTCAGCGGGACGGGACAAGCCCGTCCCCTACGGAATGCACCGGCGCGGGACGGGACAAGCCCGTCCCCTACGGAATTCGTCCGCGCGGGACGCGACAAGCCCGTCCGCTACGGTGCGACCTTCAACCCCGAAGCACGAGGACCGAACCCGCGAGCGCTGCCACGACGCCGGCGGTGACCGTTGCGGAATCGCCGGCCGTGATAGCGTCCGCCAACGGGCGCCAGAGCAGCACGAGCCCCAAGGCGACGAGTACGCCGCCTGCAGCCCGTCGCCAACGCGCGCGGCGGTTCTGTCCGACGATCGCGTTCGTCAGTCGTTCCATGGCTTGACGGTGCGTGTTCTCTCGCCGGTCCATATCGGTGAATCTGTGCATCGCGGTGGCGACGATGTCGGGAATCTGGGGCAGGAGGCGAGGCAGTTCGACGGCAAGGGTTGGCGCGTGCTCGATGAGGTTGGTAAGCAGGGCAAATGCTCCGTAGCGCTCGCGCATCCATGACTCCATGAACGGCTTGGCCGTGTTCCACAGGTCGAGATCGGGATAGAGCTGACGACCGAGGCCCTCGATATTGAGCAACGTCTTCTGCAGAAGGACGAGCTGGGGTTGCACTTCCATGTTGAACCTTCGCGCGGTCTGAAATAGCGCCACAAGGAAGTGCCCGAAGGAGATCTCGTTCAAGGGGCGTTGGAATATGGGCTCCAACAGTTGTCGGATGACGTCCTCGAACTCGCGGGGATCCGTTCCGGCCGGGATCCAGCCCGATTCGATGTGCAGCCGGGCGATACGACCGTAGTCGCGGTTCAAGAAGGCAAGGACATTGCGCGCGAGGTAGCTTTGGTCTTCCTCGCTCAAGGTGCCGATGATCGCGCAGTCGATAGCGATATAGCTGGGATTGGCGGGATCCTCGATGTCGATGAAGATGTTGCCGGGATGCATGTCGGCGTGGAAGAAATTGTGCTTGAAAAGCTGGGTGAAGAACGTTTCGACGCCGCGTTCGGCGAGTTTCTTCATGTCCGTGCCAGCCGCCCTCAATGCCTCGATGTCGGAGATCGGGACCGCCCGGACGCGTTCCAGGGTGAGCACGGACTCGGCGCAACGCTCCCAATACACCTTCGGAGCGTAAAGCAACTCGGAAGTAGCGAAGTTACGCCGTAGCGTGGCGGTGTTGGCGGCTTCCTTCTGCAGGTTGAGTTCGTCGAAGATCGTGCGCTCGTAGTCCGCCACGACGGCCTTAAGCCTAAGGCGCCTCGCGTCGCGCGAGATGCGCTCGAGCAGGGATGCCATGGTGTGTATGAGCGCGAGGTCCTTCTCGATCACGCGTTCGATGTCGGGACGGATGACCTTCACGGCCACTTCGTCGCCGCCCGCCATCGTGGCGGCATGGACCTGCGCCAACGACGCCGAGGCGAGCGGCTCGAGGTCGAAGCTCTGGAACAGCGAGGTTATCGAATCCCCGAGGGCCGCCTCGATGCGGGCGACGGCGAGGTCGCCGGGAAACGGCGGTACCTGGTCCTGAAGCTTCGCCAGTTCATCGGCGTAGTCGGCCGGAAGCAGGTCGCGGCGGGTCGACAGGATCTGCCCGAACTTGACGAACACCGGGCCCAGCTTTTCCATGGCTTCGCGCAGCCGGACGGCGTCTGGCTTCCCGGGAGCGGGGAGCAGCCGAAGCGGGGACAGCCGGTACCACCAGTGGTGACCTGCGAAACGATCGACGTTGCGATCCAGCCGATGCCTTGCGACCGTCAGCAGGATCCTCGCAACGCGTCCAGCCCGGGTCATGGGTCTCTCCGGTTCCTCAGGGCGTTCGCCAAGCCTTCCAGAGCCGACTCGGCAGCCTTTGCGCCGAGGCGCACGATGTCGCCGATGTCTTCGAACACGAACCTTCCCGGCATGTCCAATCGCGGTCGGAACGAGTCGCGGAAATCCTCGAACAGGGCCGCGTCGCCGAGGATTGCCGCGGTGTCTTCCCCGCCTGCCAGGGTCGCCGCAACGGCGCCGGGCGAGCCGCGCACCGTCGCGTCGGCCGGATCCGTCCCGCTATCGACGCGAACCGCACCGGCTTCGAAGTGAATCACGAAGCGGGCTTCGAGCGTTTCGATGGCAAGTGAACGTCCGGCAAGGCGTTCGCTGCACGCCCGCGCGGTCGGGTTGGCGGCGATCCCCGCCGACAGCGTGAGGCGCGCAAGTTCGGCAAGTGCGGCGCTGGGGTTCGGTAGTCGCGCGATCGTCATTTGACGCCCCGGTGGATCGCGGCGGCGCCCGCCGCGAGATTGTGCACTTCGACGTCCACGAAGCCCGTCTCCACCATCATCGACCGGAAAGCGCCCTGGTCGGGATGACGGTCGATGGATTCGACGAGGTACCGATAAGGTGCGGCGGCGCCGGCCACGGCAGTTCCGATGATCGGCCAGGTAGCCCGGAAAGCGTCGTAGGCTTTCCCGAGGAGCCGGTTCTGGATGCGCGAGAACTCCAGCACGACCGCGGTGCCGGCCGTGCGCAGGACCCGGTGCATCTCCTTCAAACCCGCTTCCTTGTCGGTGAAGTTGCGCACCCCGAAGGCGACGATCACGGCATCGAAACACCCATCCGGAAACGGTAGCGACTCCGCGCGGGCTTGAACGGCCGTGAAATTCGCGAAGCCGTGGTCGAGTAGGCGGTCGCGACCCCTCGTGAGCATCGCGCCGTTGATGTCGGCGAGCACGACGCGGCCGGTCTCGCCGACGAGCGGCGCCGTCAGGGCCGTCATGTCGCCGGTGCCACCGGCCAGGTCGAGTACCCGATGCCCCGCACGCAAGCGCGCCATCTCGACAGCCACGCGTTTGAACAACCGGTGGGTGCCCAGGGACATGATGTCGTTCATGGCGTCGTAGCGATCCACGACGGCGTCGAACACGCCGCCGACGCGCCGCGTCTTCTCCGTCGGGGTTACCCGCTCGGCCCCGAAATCGACCGTCTTGTCCATGGTGCGAGTGTAGCGCTAGCCCAGGGAGGCGGCTTGCGTGCGAGATGCTGGCGAGGCGGCGTCGGGGCTGGGCTTGTCCCCGCCCGCACCGGATCCGCACTTCGATCGCGGGACGGGACAAGCCCGTCCCCCACGGAATGCGTCGGCGCGCGTCGGAACCCCGTAGGGGCGGGGCTTGTCCCCGCCCGCAAGGGTGCGCCCTCGCCGTCCGGCCCCAGCCCTCACCGCCCGTCCCCTACGTGCGCGGTGTCCACTGGCCGACCGGGATGGTGGGCAGCCTCGACGCGTTCTTCTCCTCGAGTTCGTCGAGATAGCGTCGCCAGTAGTCCGCTTCGTTGTCGGCGAGGTCGCGCAGGAACCCCCAGGAGTAGATGCCGGTGTCGTGGCCGTCGTCGAACACGATACGGATCGCATAGTTGCCGACGGCTTCGATGCGATCGATGCCGATATGCTTCTTTCCGGTCTGCAGAACCCGTTCGGCGTCGCTGTGGCCGCGTACCTCCGCCGATGGCGAGTAGACGCGCAGCAACTCGGCGGGCAACGTTGCGGATTGCCGGTCCAGGTAGGTCAACTCCAGGGTTCTGGAGTTCCTGTGGTAGGTGATCCCGGTGGGGTTCACAGGATGTAGCGGGAAAGATCCTGGTCGCGGGCGATGTCGGCCAGGTGTTCGTCCACATAGGTGGCATCGATGACCGTGGACCCCCTGCCGTCGCCCGCCTCGAACGAGACCTCGTCGAGCAGTCGCTCCATGACCGTATGCAGGCGGCGCGCGCCGATGTTCTCGGTGTGCTCGTTGACCTCGCAGGCGATCTCGGCGATGCGTACCAGCGCCGCATCCTCGAAATCGATGGTCACGCCCTCCGTTTCGAGCAACGCCTTGTACTGCTCGGTGAGCGAAGCGTCCGGCTCGGATAGGATGCGGCGGAAGTCCTCCGCCGTCAGTGCCGCGAGTTCCACCCGGATGGGCAGGCGGCCTTGCAGTTCCGGGATCAGGTCCGACGGCTTAGCGAAATGGAAAGCTCCGGAGGCGATGAACAGGATGTGGTCGGTGCGCACCATGCCGTACTTGGTGTTGATCGTTGAGCCTTCGATCAGCGGCAGCAGGTCGCGCTGCACGCCTTCCCGGGAGACGTCGGCGCCAACGCCTTCGCCGCGCTTGGCGACCTTGTCGAGTTCGTCCAGGAAGACGATGCCGGTCTGTTCCACCGCGTCGATGGCCTGGGTCTTCAACTCGTCCTCGTTAACGAGCTTCATCGCCTCTTCTTCGCACAGGCGGCGCATGGCATCGCGGATCTTCAGCCGCATCTGCCGTTTCTTTTGTTGCATGTTCGAGAACATGCTCTGCAGGTGCCCCGTGAATTCCTCCATCCCCGGCGGCGCCATGATCTCCACGCCGATTGCGGCGCTGTCGACCTCGATGGAGATCTCCTTGTCGTCGAGTTCGCCGTTGCGCAGCCGCTGCCGGAACACCTGACGTGCAGCCGAGTTGTCGCGTGGTGCCTCGGTCTCGGTGCGCCCTTCCAGGGTCGGGTCAGCCTGCTGCGCCAAGCCGTCAAGGAGTTCGCGCATCGGTTCCTCTGGCCCGGTGGCCCCTCGGGTCCGGCGCGGCTCCGGGAGCAGTGCGTCGAGCACACGGTCTTCGGCCGCGTCCTCGGCTCGCGGCTGCACACGGTCCATGGCCTGTTCGCGCAGCATCTTGACCGCGACGTCCGTTAGATCGCGGACGATGGACTCGACATCGCGCCCGACGTAGCCGACCTCGGTGAACTTCGTGGCTTCCACCTTGATGAAGGGCGCGTTGGCGAGCTTGGCCAGACGCCGGGCGATCTCCGTCTTGCCGACGCCGGTGGGGCCGATCATGAGGATGTTCTTCGGGGTGACTTCCTCGCGCAGATCGTCGTCGAGCTGCATGCGTCGCCAGCGGTTGCGCAGTGCAATGGCGACGGCTCGCTTGGCCTGGTCCTGGCCGATGATGTGCTTGTCGAGTTCGTGCACGATCTCGCGCGGGGTCATCAGGGTCATAGCGTCTCGATGGTCGTGTGTCGGTTGGTGTAGATGCAGATTTCCGCCGCGATCTCAAGACTCTTGGCGACGATCTCCTTTGCCGACAGCTCGGTCTCGTTGAGCATCGCGCGGGCGGCGGCTTGCGCAAAGGGGCCTCCCGATCCGATGGCGATCAGGCCGCCCTCGGGCTCGATGACATCGCCGTTGCCGGTAACGATGAGGGAGCTGTCGCGACCGGCGACCGCCAACAGCGCCTCGAGACGGCGCAACACGCGATCCGAGCGCCAGTCCTTGGCGAGTTCGACGGCGGCCCGGGTGAGGTTGCCGTGGTACTTGTCGAGCGCGCCCTCGAATCGTTCGAACAGCGTGAATGCGTCCGCTGTGCCGCCCGCGAAGCCCGCGAGCACGGGGTGATCGCGCAGCCGGCGCACCTTGACCGCGTTGCTCTTCATGATGGTGTTGCCCATCGAGACCTGCCCGTCGCCCCCGAGCACGACATCGGGGCCGCGCCGGACGGAGACGATGGTCGTTCCGTTGAACTGGTCCACGGGGTTTGGTTCGCGTAAACGGGAACCGGATAGTGGGGAGTGCCCGGGCGAAATTCAACTGTTGCCTCCCGCCGGCCCACGGCGCGTATGGGGCGACAAGGCGCGCTTTGCATGACGCTGGCCGGCGGAGCGGCTAAAGTCGACCGCTCGATAACAAGGAGGGTGCGAAGTCCATGCACCGCGAAGCGTTCTCTCTGGCCGCCGTCCTCACGCGCCCGCTAGGGCGCGCGGTCCTCACGCGCCCGCTAGGGCGCGCGGTCGGCATGGTCGCCGTACTGGCGATGTCGCCCGCCGCCGTTGCCGACGTTGTGCACTTCACGAACGGCGACCGTTTGACGGGCACGCTGGTCGATGGCCCCGCGGATTTCGTCGCCATCGAGGTGCCCCAGGTTGGGGTGGTGACGGTGCCGCGGGCGCGGGTGGAACGCGTCGACGAGGCTCCTC
This sequence comes from Gammaproteobacteria bacterium, assembly GCA_009846005.1. GTDB lineage: Bacteria > Pseudomonadota > Gammaproteobacteria > Pseudomonadales > Azotimanducaceae > VXYL01. The sequence goes on from VXYL01000066.1 coordinate 56,979, forward strand.
CCCAACCGGATGAAGCCGTCCGAGATGCGACGACCAGCACTACGTCGACGATCCCGTCCGATCCGAGTAGCCGCTGGCAAGCCCGTGCCGATCTGGGCGTGGCGGTTGCGACCGGCAATACGCGTGCCGCTGACCTCAACTTCGTTGCCGGCGTCGAGCGCCACGGCGCGCGATTCGACAACGTCCTCGGCGTGGCGGTACACAAAGCCCGTGCACAAGCGGACGCCCGCCGCTCGGACTTGGGAACGACCACGACCAAGGATCACCTCGATGTCGACTACAACCTGCGCTGGAAGTACGGCGAGACATGGTATGCCGTTGCGAACTTCGAGTACTTCAGGGATCCGATCAAGGACATCGACCAACGGGCCACTACGGGTGCCGGCGTCGGTCACACTTTCTGGGAGTCGGAACGTGGATCCCTTCGCACCGACGCCGGTATCAGCCGGGTATTCGAGGAGTTCCGATTCGGGCTGCTGACAGCGGCCGAGGGGTCAAAGGAATCCGACAACAACCCGGCATTGCGGTGGGGGCTGCAGTTCAACCGATGGCTGGTTGTTGATCGCCTGGAGCTTTTCCACAACAACCAGCTGCTGCACATACTCGACAACGAGCCCAGCTCGGTGTGGGATTCGGATACCGGCATCCGGTTCCATGTGAACAGCCGCTGGCTTGCCGCCTTGCGCGTGGACCTTCAACACGAAACCGCTCCTTCGGCCGGTCGGCGGAAGACGGATTCGAGCTATGCCGTGGCGGTGGGCGTCAAGCTATAGCGGACGGTCGTCGGTAAGAAAAACCGTCCAAGCCCTGGCGTCGTGTCCCGACCTAAGTGGTGGGTCCGGAACGCGACAGCGGGCGCGCGAGAATCTGCGCGGGGATGTCACGGTCGAGTAGCTGAGCCAACGCCTGTTGCGCGTCGGGTTCAGCGGCGTACGGTCCAACCAGGACCCGGTGCCAAGCGCCGCCCAAGTCCCGCGGACGTGTCGCAATGCTGACGGGGAATCCGTCCAGCATCAATTCCGCCTGCATTACCCGGGCATCTTCCTCGCGAAGGAACTGCGCGGCCTGCAGAACGTATTCCCTGGGTTCCGAGTCGGCCAATACGGGTCTTTCGACGGGTTCCACGCCGGTCTTGACCTCGGTGTTGGGCAGCCGCTTGATGAACTCCCAGTCGATATCCGACGCGACAGGCCCCGTAACGGGATTGGTAGCAGGGGGCGTGCCGGTCGGCTCCGATCCGGCCTGGTAGGTGATGGCGAGCACAACCGCACCGCCCACGACCGCGCCGCCGATGAAGGAACCGAAAGAGAAGGCGCCGTTTCGACGCGACCGGCGACTGCCAGACCTGTTCCGTGGTTTTCGTTTCGCTACTGGCATATCGGCATCACATCCATGTCTGCCAAGTGCCGCGATCATACGCCTCGATCCAGTCAAACGCCAAAAGGTCGAATCCCGACCCGTCCGTTCCGTGACGTGTCCAGGTCGACGTGCAACCCCGTCGCCCCTCGCGGTCGTCGATCAGTGCGGGGGCGGCAAATCCAACGCGGGGTTGCGGTCGAAGAACCCTACCGGCTGAAGCACGAACCCGCACTTCTCGACAGGCATCACGGGCCAGTCCTCGGGCCTCGGCAGGTGGGTCGAGCCCACGGTGTGCCAGAGCACCACGTCGGCGTCTTCGACGATGCGGTCGTTGGCGGTCCAGGCGGGCAGGCCGTCGCCGCCGGGGTTCAGGTTGGGATGGTCGCCGGCGGCGGATAGCTCCTCGGCGTCGTACGGGGTCACCCAGAGGTTGTAGCGCGCGAAGCCCGCGCGGGCCGCGACACGGGATCCGGGGTCGGCCAGCAACGCCGGCGTCGGGCCCGGCAGCAGGCGATAGCCGACCGGACCGCCGAGGCGATTCCGTCGCCCCGGATTGACCACCTTCCAGGACCGCGATCGCGCGGGGTCGATGCACCGCCGTGCCGCCGACTCGGTGGCGAGCAGGTCGGAGCGGACTCGGAACGCGGTTCCGTCGGGGTTGTCGGGACCGACCGTCAGCGCTTCGGTATTCAGTTCGTAGACGCTGTTGGATTGGCCGTCCAAGTCGAAGTCGAGGCGGAAGCAGAACAGGTGTTGATGCACGGGCGAGGCAAGGTTGGGTGCCACGAGAGGCGCAAACTCGTCACGATGTTCGCCGTCGACCACTGCCGAGACGCCCACGATGCCGGTCAGCTTGACCTCCATCTCGATGCTGCCGTCGAGATAGAGGTACCAGTAGAACCCGTACTCGTAGTTGCCGACCGTGTGGAAGGAACTCACCACCAGCCGGCGCGACCGCCTCACCTCGGTGGTCTGGGAGTGGCCGTCGTGGTGCTTCCACAGGATGCCGTTGTCTTCCTCGTGGAGGCAGATGGCGTTCGGAACATGCCGCGCCGTGCCATCGGGTTTCACCGCCGCGTGATCGAGGTAGCGAATCTCGCCGAGACAGTCGCAGCCGAGCATGAGGGAGTTGGCGCAATTGCCGATGCTGGCTTCGCCGGCGTCCAGCACGTGCTTCCAGACATGCATCGGGTCGGTGTCGCCGTAGGGGACGATCATCTCCGACAACGCCGCGCGGTGCAGAATCGGCCGCACGTGGTCGCCATCGCGGTAGCCGAGTTGGTGTAGGACCAACCCGTTCGTTGGATGCATGCCGACCCGAAACTCCCAGTTCTGCCAGGCGATGGCATTGCCGTCCACTGTGAAGCCGAGCCCCTCGGGCTGGGTAATCGAGAGGGGCTTCGGTGCGTCGCGGAGCGTCGGTTGACTCGCCGCATCGTATCGGCCGGATTCGGGCGGTAGCGGGATGTCGCCGTGGTCTTCGAGGTGGGCGACGCGACCTGCGGTCAGGTCCACGTGCGCGATCAGGCCTTGCACGGGACGTGCGTAGCCGTTGTCCGACCTGTCCTCGCGTACGAAGCTGATGCACCGGTGGGCTCGGTGGCCTTCCGGGATGCTCGGATGCGGGTAGCCGCTGGCCGGCCAGGGATCGATCTGGACGTTCTCGAAGTCCTCGATGCCGCGCCGTCGCATGGCCGCCTGCCAGTGGGGATCCTGCTTGGCGATTCGGACGGCATTGACCACATCGGCGAAGCCGATAGGCGCTTGTCCCTTGGTGATGCGCGACACCGACACGTCGTTGGTATCGAGATCAACACTCGCATCGAATCCACCGTCCGGCTGTTCGACGGGATAGTCGTAGCCGAGGAAACGCAGCTTGCGGGGAACCCGGTCGCCTTGCGTGAATGCCTTGAGTTCGGTCTTGGCGGGTTCGACGAGGGCCACGGAGCAGAATCCGGCTCGTTCGGTCCAAGCCTTGCCCATCGCTTCCTTGATCAATTCGGTGCCACGTTCGATCTCCTCGACGGTGGGCGGGTCGAGGGGGTGCGTGGGGGTGTTGCTGACTTCTGTCTCGGCCATTTTGTCGACGGGTCCGATGTTTGGCTGGCCAGCACCCTACACTGCGTGGACGGACAGCCGCCACCAAGATGCGAACCTTCTTGCCTTGGACTGCGCCTTGTAGCCTGCAATGGTCGAATCGATGCACAACCTCCCGGACGAGGATCTGACCGAGCGGATCTGCCGCGGCGATCAGCAAGCGTTTCTGGTGCTCGTCCGGCGCTACGAGAGGTCGTTGGCAGCCCTGATCGGCCGTCGCCTGGGCGCGGCAGGGACGGTGGACGCGGTCGAGGATCTGCTGCAGGAGACGTTCGTGCAGGCATGGCGGGGACTTGCATCCCAGTCGCCGAGAAACGTGCGCGCATGGCTCTACCAGGTGGCACGGAACCGGTGCAGCGACTTCTTGCGTTCTTCCCAGCGCCGGGAACGCACCGTCGACGACGAATCGCTCGCCGTTATGGTCAACCGCCTTGGCGCCACGGATGCCGAGCAGCGTCGGGTGGCGGCAGAGGTTTTCGAGGCCTTCGAAGCGGTTCCGGTGCGTGAACGCCAGGCGCTCGAGTCGTTCTACCTGGAAGGGTTGAGCATCGCCGAGATCGCCGCCCGGCATCGCTGCGCGCCGGGCACCGTCAAGCGACGACTGTCGCATGGGCGCGACTGGGTTCGCGCTGAATTGGGTATTGCTCCAGTAGGGAGGGAAACTGCTATGAATAGGGACAGTCAGGCCAAGGTTGCCCGGTTCCCCGCGATACGGCCGGGTATCGTTGTCGAAAGGCAGCCAGCCACGGCGATGCCGATCGACATGCGCGAACTCACTTGGTGGTTCCTGGTCCCGGAACTTCACGATGAAGTGCGCTGGGCCGAGTACCAGCCGGTTCAGGGCGGATCGACTTGGCGACTTGCGGCCGCCACGGCAATGAAGGCGGCACGACCTGCGGTGCTTCACGACCGCGACTGCGTGGAAATCGAAGTGGACCAGACGCAAGAGACGGTCGACGGCCTGTTGATCGCGATGTCGACGGACCGCCATACCAAGGTGTGGGGTCGCCTGACCGACACCGAGGTCGAATGGCTCGGAGTCGAGCGGCTGGCGCCCGACGGAACGCGAAAGCTCGACACCTTCCTCGACGACGGCTTCGAGTTGGACTGGGGCGCGTGTCCACGGCATGTCGAGGTCGGCGAATGGTTGGTTGAAGACCCGAACGGGAGCTTGAAACGGCGGCCGGACAGTCCCGCGGTGTTCGCGGACGGCGTATTCGCCGTACGGGTCGGGAGTCGGACGTTCAACTGCACCCGCGTCGTCGAGATGGAAAAGGAAGCCACGGAGCTGGATGTCGTCATCGTCGCGTATGTGGACAATGGCGGGCGAACCGTCCTGTTCCGTCGCTACGACGGCGATCGTCGTGTTCCCCATGATGGTTCGCCGCCGCGCCGGGACCTGCTGCCGGACGCGGACCGGCTCGTGATCGACGGCATGACCTTCGTGCACAGCTACGACTACCTGACTGCCGAAGCCTGCGGCGTTCCGTAGGGGCGACCCTAACGCGCCCGAAGGGCGCGCGGTCGCCCGGAGCCCATGTGGCTTGGTGTTCCGGCGGGCCCGCTGGACGCGCGGGACGGGACAAGCCCGTCCCCTACGATTCGGTGTCCTTGCGCACTCGTAACGTTCGTTGCCGCTTGACGCGGGGTACCATGACCGTTCGTTTGCCATGATGGACGATTGCTGTGACCGACCTCGCCTTTGCCACCGCCGGCGAAATCGCCGAACGCATTCGCCGCCGCGAACTGGGGTCGGTTGAGGCGACGGACAACTTCATCGAGCGCATCGAGCGCCTCGACGGCGACGTGAACGCCGTCGCAGTGCGCGACTTCGACCGCGCCCGGGAGGCGGCCCGCGCCGCGGACCGGGCGGCACAACCCGCGGGGCCGCTCCATGGCGTGCCGATGACGGTCAAGGAGGGCTACCACCTCGCCGGTCTGCCGACGACCTTCGGCTATCCGGAACTCAAGGACAACACGCCGGACTGGGACTCGGACTGCGTGGTCCGCTACAAGGCGGCGGGCGCCATCGTGCTGGGCAAGACCAACATGGCTTTTGCCGGCGCCGACTTCCAGACTTACAACGAGGTCTACGGGACTACCAACAATCCCTGGGATCTCGAACGAATTCCGGGCGGTTCGTCCGGCGGTTCGTCGGCGGCGTTGGCGGCCGGCCTGACGCCATTGGAAGCCGGCTCGGACATCGGCGGGTCGATCCGGAATCCGGCGCACTTCTGCGGGGTCTACGGACACAAGCCGACCTTCGGCGTCGTCTCCCAGACCGGGCACTCGACGATGCTCACGCCGGGTCCGGCCACGGATCTCGTGGTCTGCGGACCCATGGCGCGCTCGGCGGAGGACCTGGCGCTATCCCTCGGCATCGTGGCGGGTCCCGCAGACCTGGACGCGCCCGGGTGGCGTCTTGACCTGCCGCGACCGAGCGGGACGCGTCTGGCCGACTACCGCGTCGCGGTCTGGGCGAACGACGACAACAGCCCGGTGGATCGCGAGATTGCCGAACGCGCCGCGGCCATCGGTGAGACGTTGTCGAGACTCGGAGCACGGGTTTCGGATACCGCCCGCCCCGCCATCGATGCGCGCCGCGGCTACGAGACCTACCTCGAACTCCTGCACTCGGTGATGGCCGCCGGCGTGGGACCAGAGAAATACGAGAGGAACCAACGCTACGCGGCCGAAACGGATCCGGCGGATCGGTCCGATCGGGCGATCATGTCCCGCGCCATGGTCTTGAGCCATGCCGGCTGGCTGGGCGCGAACGGCCGCCGCGAACGTTTGCGCTACGCATGGCGCGAGTTCTTCGAGGATTGGGACATCCTGGTCTGCCCGCAGATGGCGACCACCGCGTTTCCCCACGACCACTCGCCGATGCAGACCCGCACGGTCACGGTCAACGGCAAGCCCCAACCGTACTTTCAACAGTTGTTCTGGTCCGGTCTCGTTACCGGTCCCTACCTTCCGAGCACGGTGTTTCCGGCCGGTTTGTCCAGCGACGGCCTGCCCATCGGGTTGCAAGCCGTCGGCGCTGCCTACCACGACCGCGTGACGATCGAATTCACGCGCCTGCTCGCACAGGAAATCGGTGGCTTCCAAGCGCCGCCCGGATACTGAACGGGCACTCGCCGGCGTGCCCGCGCCAATCCCGAGACGGGAGGAGATCCTGGCGAGGGTGGCGCGTATCGCGCCGATTCTGGATCGCACGGCCGGCGAATCCGAACGCCAGCGGACGCTGTGCACCGAAGCGCTCACGGCGTTGCACGCGACCGGTCTGTTTGGCCTTTGGGCACCCACGGAGGTGGGCGGCTACGACGCGGATCTCGTAACCCAGGTGGACGTGCTCGTCGAGGTGGCCCGTGCCGACATGTCGGCTTGCTGGACGATGATGATCGGCACGACGGTGACCGGCGTGATGGCTGCCGGACTGACCGACGAGGGCCTCACCGAGGTTTTCTCGGGAGAACGACTGCCGATTGCCGCCGGATCGCTGAAGTCGTCCGGCCGTGCCGAGCCGGTGTCGGGTGGCTACCGAGTGTCCGGGAGGTGGGGTTTCGGGAGCGGCATCCACCATGCCAGTTGGATCGTGGCCAACTGCCTCGTGACCGACGACGGCGAGCCGAGGCAACCCGTCGAGGGGATCTCGCTGGCAGTTCCCATTGCCGACGTCGAGGTCGAGGATGACTGGCACGTGGCGGGCCTTTGCGGGACCGGTAGCAGCAGCTACTCGGTGACCGACGTGTTCGTCCCCCAGCGGCGCGCCATCCAGGCGCCGAGGAAACGGGGCAGTTTCTTCAACGCCAACCCGGGACCCCGCCTGCCCATCGAACATGCTGCCGTATCACTGGGCGGTGCCCGCCGCGGCATCGACGAAGTCGTTCGCCTAGCCGGATCCAAGCGACGGTTGATGGACCCGGCGACCCTCCGGCACAAGGAGTCGTTCCAGTTGGAACTCGGTGCCCTGGAGGCACGCTGGCGGACGTGCGTCGCGGGTGTTCGCGAGAGCGCCGCCGAACTATGGCAGGCCAGGGACGAAGGCCGGCCCATCGACGGCCCGGCGACGAAGCTGAAGGCCATCTGCGCACACGCCGTCGAGGAGAGCCTCGCGATCGGCGGGCGCGCGTTCCGGCAGGCGGGTGCCTCGGCTGTCCACGAAACCGACGTGCTGCAACGGGTCTACCGCGACCTCGCAGTGGCCGCTCAGCATGCGATGGTCTCCGATGCCGCATACGCGGAGTTCGGCAAGGAGCTATTGGCCGAGGTCCCGCGAAGTATGTAGGACCTCGCTTGCTACAGGGCTACGCTTTGGTGCAGGACCAGATCCTTCTCGGAGACTGCCTTGATCAGTTGGCCGAGCTTCTCGACACTAGGCACGGAAGTTCCGCGTTCGTAGCGTGCGTAGGCGTTGCGGGATTTCACGCCGAGGCGTTGGGCCGCTTGGGCGAGAGAGAGGCCGCTCCGCTCCCGTTGTCGTCGGAGCACCAATCCGATCATGCCCCGAACGTCCGTTGAGCTAACCTCGAAATCGCCTTCCGCCCCGGGATGCACGACAGCGCTGAATCCTGGCCGGTTAGCGAGCGACTCAACCAGATCCTTGGCCATCTCAAGGGCTTCCCGTTTGGTGTGCCCCTGCGTCATGGCATCGAGCAACGGTACTTCCACCAGCCAGAACTTCCCGTCCTCGTAAACGTTGCCGAACAATCGCATATCAGTCCTGCTCCTGACTCTCTTGATGATCGAATTCGCGAGTTTCTCGTTGATCTCTCGATGGCGCGGTATCGCTTCCTCGCGTTCTCCGTTCGTCCAGATGTCATGCCGACGTCCGTGACGGAGAAAGACCCATCCGTGGCGACGAAGAGCGCGTTCCAAATCGCGACGCTTCATTGAGAGGACTATACACGGATACGTGTACGTACAGATCAACGGGCTATGTGGCACTTGAATGCCGCCGGTCCAACGCGTCCCGCAATCGGTCTCCCAGAACGTTGAGCGCGAACAGCGTCACGGCGAGCATCGTCGCCGGGAACGCGAGTTGCCAAGGCGCCGAGCGCATCTCCCGCGCCCCGTCGGCGATCAGGACGCCCCAACTCGTCTGCGGTTCCTGCACGCCGAGCCCGAGGAAGCTCAAGAAACTCTCCGCGATGATCACGCCGGGCACCGTCAGCGTCGCGTAGACCAACGCCGGTCCGATGACGTTGGGAACGATGTGTCGCTTGATGATGCCGGGGGTGCGGACGCCCATGGCGCGCGCGGCTTCCACGTAGGCTTCGTTCTTGGCGGCAAGGGTCTGGCCGCGCACGATCCGCGCCAGGTCGAGCCAGGACACCGCCCCGAGAGCTGCGAACAGCAGCACGATGTTGCGGCCGAACAGCACGACCAGCAGGATCACCAGCAGAATGAAGGGCAGCGCGTAAAGTCCGTCCACCACGCGCATCATGGTCATGTCGGCGGCACCGCCAACGTAGCCGGCCGTCGCGCCCCAGGGAATGCCGATCAGGCAACTGACGAGGGTCGCGGCGAGAGCGATCACGATGGACAGGCGTGCACCCGTGAGGGTGCGCACGAGCAGGTCGCGCCCGACGCCGTCGGTACCGAACCAATGGACGGCGCTGGGGGCCGCGTCGATGGCATCCCAGTCGACGGCGTCGATATCCCAGGGCGACAACCACGGGCCCGTGATTGCCGCCAGCACGACCAGCAGGAGAACGGCGCAGCAGATCCGCGCCAGCGGCGTGCCGAGCAACGCCTCACGCATGGCGGATCCTCGGGTCGAGTCTCGCGTAGCAGAGATCGACCAGCAGGTTGAAGCCGAGCACCAGGGCGGCGTAGACGACGACGGCGCCGGTGACCAGCGTGTAGTCGCGGTTCAGGGCGCCCTGCACGAAGTAACGGCCGAGACCCGGCAACGAGAACACCTCCTCGATCACCATGGAACCGGCGAGCAGGCCAGCGGCCGCGGGACCGAGAAACGACACCACGGGCAGCAGTGCGCTTGGTAGCACATGGCGCGTGACGAGGCGGAAGCGGCCAAGACCCTTGGCCCGGGCCGTCACGACGTGGGGGCGGCTGAGCACTTCCAGGACGCTGCCCCGGGTCAGTCGCATGAACGCGGCCGCATATGGCAACGCCAGGGTGATCGCTGGCAGCACGAAGTGCTTCCAAGTGGCATAGCCGCCGGCCGGGAACCAGCCGAGCGAAACCGCGAACAGGAGGACCAGCACGGGTGCGACGACGATGGGCGGCAGGGCGAGGCCGAGCGTGGCGCCGAGGACCAGCAGTCGGTCCCGTGGCCCGTCCCGGCTGAGTGCCGCGAACGTGCCTCCCGCGACACCCATTGCCAGCGCCAATGACAGCGCCGCCAGGCCGACACCGACGCTGATCGGCAGCCCCATGCCGATCAACTCGTTGACCGAGAAGTCCTTCTGCCTGAACGATGGTCCGAGGTCGCCGCTCAACAAGTTGACCACGTAGCGGCCGTACTGGAGGAGCAACGGTTGGTCGAGGTCGTAGGCGGCGCGCAGGTTGGCTTCCACCTCCGCCGGCAGTCGGCGTTCCCCGTCGAACGGCCCGCCCGGGGCGAGGCGGACCAGAAAGAACGTCACCGTCACCACCGCCCAGAGGGTTACGACCGCAAAGGCCAGCCTCCGGAGCAGGTAGTACCTCATGGGTCAGTCGTGCTCGCGAATCCCGAGGTACCTCGCCGGGTGCACGTTGCGGGCGTTGGTCCGCCACCCAGTTATTCGGGGACTCACCAGGCTGCGGATGGTGACGGCGTAGAGCGGCACCACCGGGTCGTGGTCCAGCGCTGCGACTTCCGCCTGGCGGAGCAGGCCAAGCCGCGCCTCGAGTCGCGCGGTACGTTTTGCGCGTTCCATCAGGGCGTCGACCTCGGCGTTGGCGAAACGCCCGTAGTTCACGTCGCCAGTCGAGGACATGAGGAGCTCCAGGTAGTGCTCCGGATTGTTCTCGCCGAACCAGCCGGCCTGGGCGACTTGGAAGTTGCCCTGGCGAAGTTCCGCGAAATGGGCGTTCAACTCGGCATGGTGCAAGGCGGTTTCGACGCCGATCGCCTTCCACATCGCGGCGATGGCGACCTGGACATTCTTGCTGTCGGCACCGGCGATGTAGCGCAGGGTCACCTGCAGCGGGTTGTCGCTGTTGTAGCCGGCTTCGGCGAGTAGTTGGCGGGCCGCGTCCTGGTCCACGGCGCGCGGCGCGACGGCGCTTGAGTAGTTCTCAACCATGGGCGGAACGAACGACGCGCTGGGCACCTCGCCGCTTTCGAGTACCCGGCCGGTCAGGATCTTGCGGTCGATCGCCAGCGCGAGGGCGCGGCGTAACCGCGCGTCGTCGAAGGGTGGTTCGGTGACGTTGAACACCAGGTACATGATCGACAGCAGCGGGAAGAGGTGGATGTGGTCTGCCATCTCCTGTTTCAGCCAGCCGATTTCGCCGGGCGGAAAGTCGCCGACGATGTCCAGTTCGTCGTTGCGGTAGCGGTTGTAGGCGGCGTTGCGGTCGGCCGTGGGATAGTAGGTAACCGCCTTTAGCCGGACGTTCGCGGCATCGCGGAAGTGCGGGTTCTTCTCGGCACGAACGAAGCCTTGGGGTTGCCATTCGTCGAGTACGAAAGCCCCATTGGTGACCATGTTGCCGGGTTTGACCCAATCGTCGCCGAGTTCCTCGACGACGTGTTTCGGCACCGGGTAGCCGGTGGGATAGATCAGCCGTTCCGCGAAGAACGGGAACGGCTTGGCGAGCCGGATCTCGAGCAGGTGCGTACCGAGTGCCCGGACGGCGAGTTCGTCGAGGGATGCCTTGCCGGCGTTGACCGATGCCGCGCCGTTGATGGCGTAGAGAAAGTAGGCGAGGCTCGCGGCCGTGGCCGGGTCGAACAGGCGTCGGAAGGAGAATACGAAGTCGGCAGCCGTTACGGGTACGCCATCGGACCAGCGTGCGTCCTCGCGCAGTTGGAAAGTCCATGTCAGGCCGTCTTCGGACACGCGCCAACTCTTGGCCGCCCCCGGAACGACGCGGCCGTCGGCATCGTGGGCTGTCAGCCCCTCGAAGAGGTCCGCGAGGATCTTTTCCTCGAGATTCAGGTTGTAGCGGTGCGGATCCAGGGTCAGCGGCTCGCCGCCGTTGCCGATGTGCAGTTCCGCGGCATGGGCCGAGGCAGCGAGCAACGTGACGCAGACGACGGGCATCGCATGCAGTAAGCCTGCAACCATTTGAATTCCCTGAATGAATCGACTCACGGGGTGGACGATTTCAGTCTGGGTCGTCGTCGTGATCCCAGGCGCGCTGCATGTGCAGGAAGGTGAACGAGGCGGTCCAGGCGATGAGGACCAGCCCGGCCAGGCCCTCGGTCCCGGTGATCGCCCGCAGTGGTCCCGACGGGAACTCGTCGCCGAGACCAAGCGTGGTGTAGGCCGAGGCGGAGAAGTAGATGCAACCGGAAACCGACGGGTCGGACACGGCGCCGAACATGGTTCCGGACATGAGGTAGTAGGCCATGCCGAAAATCCAGATCTCTGCGACATGGACGACGAGCATCGCCACGACGAAGGACAACACGCCCACGGGTCGACCGTCGAGGCGCGGGGACCGGTACAGCCGGCGCATGGCCGCGTAGTGGATGACCACGCAGGTCCCGGTCAGGGCGGCCGCGATGCCGTAGGCCATTACTTCGATCATGGGATCCCCCTGCTGAACGAGTATGGCACATCGACACGACCGGTCCGCCCAAGGGGTCGCTGCTACAATCGCCGTCCGTTAAGCGGTCCCGTCAAGACATTGCCCACGGTCCCCGGTCCCCGAACAGTGATCCTCGCCGGCGACATCGGCGGCACCAACGCCCGTTTCGGCTGCTACGCCGACGGAGAACGGGTCGGCGTCGCCGAACTCGACGCCGAGGCCTTCCCAAACGGCGAGGAACTGCTCGCCGCCGCGTTGGCCGAACTGCCTCCGCGCACCATCGACGCCTGCTGTCTCGCGGTGGCGGGACCGGTTTTCGGTGACGAAGCGAAGCTGACCAACATCGACATCGCGTTCTCCCGGACCGGCATCGAAGCGGCAACGGGCGCATCGGCGGTCGCCCTGGTCAACGACATGGTCGCGCTGGGAAGCGCGGTCAGCGGGTTGCCCGACGACCGGTTCGAGTTGCTGAGCGGGGAGCCCCGGGATGGTGTGAAGTGCGTACTTGCGGCGGGCACGGGGCTCGGCATGGTCGTCGTGGCGGACGGCAAGTGCCTTCCATCCGAGGGAGGTCATGCGCGCATTGCCCCGGTGGGAGCCTTCGAGCGGGAGTTGATCAGCTTCTCGGAATCGGAAGTCGAGCTCCATGGCGGCGTCCTCGCTTGGGAGCACTACCTTTCGGGTCGCGGTGTCGAGGCCCTTTACCGGGCCGTCTGTGCCGTTTGGGGTGCCAAACCGGAGTGGTTCGATGCGGAGAGAATCACGCGCCGGGGACTCGCGGTGGAGGATCCCGTCTGCCACACCACGGTGGAGACCTGGGCCGGCATGCTCGCCACGGCGGCAGGTGGCCTTGCGGTGACATCGTTATCGTTCGGAGGCGTCTACCTGGGCGGGTCGATTCCGGTGGCAGTCGCCGAGTTTCTCCGGGGGGCGCTGTTCAGGCGGCGTTTCGAGGACGCGGCGTGGGCAGCCGACTATCTGAAGGAAATCCCAATTTACCTCGTCGCGGATCCCCTCGCTGGACTCGACGGCGCGCACTTGATTGCCGCGGAACGTTGAGCGGAATACGAACAGGAGCACATCATGAAGGTAAGCATCGGCATCGGCGGCGCCGCTTCGGGTGGCCGCCGCGACGACTTCCAGGACAACGTCGAGTTCGTCGTCGAGGCGGAGAAACTCGGCGTCGACACCGTCTGGTCCGCCGAAGCGTGGGGACAAGACGCCATCGCGCCGCTCGCCTACCTAGCGGCCCGCACCGAACGCATCCGTCTCGGTACCGGCATCATGCAGATCAGCGCCCGCACACCCAGCATGACGGCGATGACGGCGCTCACCATGGCGTCGATCTCGGGCGAGAGGTTCATCCTCGGCCTCGGTGCCAGCGGTCCGCAGGTGGTCGAGGGCCTGCAGGGCAGACCGTTCAAAGCGCCGTTGACGCGCATGCGCGAGACCGTCGACATCGTCAAGCTGGCCTTCGCCGGCGAACGCATCGCCTACCAGGGCCGCTACCACCAACTGCCGCTGCCAGGCGGCGAAGGCAAGGCCCTGCGCCTCGCCCAACCCGGCAACGATCGCATCCCCATCTATCTGGCGACCCTTGGTCCGAACGCGCTTCGCTACACGGGCGAGGCGGCGGACGGCTGGCTTGGCACGTCGTTCACGCCGGAGCACGCCGACGCCCACCTCGACCCCATTCGTGCGGGGGCGGAAGCTGCAGGCCGCAGATTGTCCGACATCGACATCCAGGTTGGCGGCACCGTGGCCTTCGGCGATGCCGAGGCGCTGGCCGAGCCCATGAAGGCCGGCCTCGCATTCACCTTGGGCGCCATGGGTTCGGCACGGACCAACTTCTACAACGACGCCTTCAAACGCGGCGGCTGGGACGCCGTGGCCCGGGAGTCCCAGTCGCTCTGGGTGGCCGGCAAACGCGACCAGGCAACAGCGGTCATCCCCACGGAGATGGTGCTGCAGGCGAACCTGCTCGGCAGCGACGCGGAGGTTCGCGACCGCCTGCGAGTCTACCGGGACGCGGGTGTCACGACGGTGCGGCTGGCACCGGCGGGACGGGACGTGAGGTCGCGGCTTGACACCTTGTCTCGAGCGATGGATCTCGTCGGCAGCCTCGACTGACGCGTTGGCCCGACCGTTTTCGCCGCCGTTCAGCGGCCGTTGAGGCGGTCAAACCACTATGCCAGCGACCGCCACCGTCCGACGGATGCACACGGCCGTCAGCACACCGGTTCCGACGACGCCAAGAACCAGCCCCGCAGTGACTGGCACGGGCCATTCGATGAACAATGTCATCAATGCCGACCACACGACAAGGAAAACCGGTAGCGCCATCGACAACACGTACCGGGCTGACCCCACTGGCACCAGCCTGATCCGTGCAAACATGACCAGGACCTGCAGGAAGATGGCGGCCTGAACCAACAACAGCATGTTGGCGAGCGCGCTAGGCTTTGAACCGGGTGCCAAGACACAGGCGCTGACCAATCCCGCCGGCAGCCACCCTAGCGTTCGTAACAGGACCATATTGGCGCACCAACGCCCAAGATCCGAACGGGACTCCGCCGCACCCACTAGCCAGTAAAGATGAACGACCCGGTGAAGGTTGTCGCAGAGAAATAGGGTACGCGGGGCGGCAACGGACACGCACGCGATCACGAACATGAGCGTCTCGATGAAGCCCAAGTCGACGTTGAGCAGAACTAGCGCAACGCCGACTAGGATGGTGCTGTACGCGAGTTCCTTGACTACTGGTCTGCCGTACGAGGCGTAAGGTACCAGCGAGCCCCGGGGCTGTTGAAGACTCCGGACTGCAAACGGTTCAGAGACCGGTGCTGGCCGGAAGTGCGGGGAGTTGAGGCTTCGTTTGATGAGTCCCAGGACGAAACCCGACAAGACCAGCGTCAGGACCTGCACCCAGGGCTCTGAGAGCAACCTGAAGAACGAGTCGTGCAGGCCAAAGAAGGTCGCGAACAATATAAAGGTGCTGCAGGCCAAAACGACGAGCCCGACCACGGCAATTGGGGGGCGACCGACGCCGAGCAGAAACGCATACGTGAAAGTGGACCCCGCGAGCAAAGCCGGTCCCACTGCGGGCGTCGGGTTGCCCGCCAACATGGACAGCGTTGCGCAACCCACGGCGACGATGCACAGGAACGCGGTAACCATGGTGAACAGCGAGTTGACGTAGCTGGGCGTCAGGTTTCGGTTCGGCCAACTCGCGAGTGCCGTCGCGCCGGCACCGACGAGCCATCCGCAGATTGCGAGCACCCATACCGACGTGCCGTTGCCGGCCAAAGCCGGTGTGCCGTCCCAGCGTGGAATGACCACCAGGGTCGCGACGAACGCGGCCACCGCCGAGAGGGCCCACCACCAACCGCGGAGGAACGAACGCAAGAGGAGTGCGGCTCTCATGGGGAAGTGACCCCAACGAACAGGTCCTCAAGCACGACGGGCTCGACGCGCACATCCGCCGCCAACCCACACGTATCGGGGTTCCAGATCCAGTGCCTGTCGCGATGGGATGCGAGGACGTTGTCGGCCGGGGGCCAAGGAGGCTCAGAAAGGGTCACCATACCCACGCGATCCTTGATCTCGTCGAGGGCCTCGTGGCAGACGATGCGCCCCCGGTGGAGGATCGCGATGTGCGAGGCGACGCGCTCGATGTCGCTCGTTATGTGGCTTGATAAGAGGACCGTTTGGCCGCGGTCGGCGTTGAGCTCCACCAACGCCTTGAGCAAGTCCCGGCGCGCAGCCGGGTCGAGACTGGCCGCCGGTTCGTCGAGGAGCAGCAAGTCGGGCCGGTGGCCGACGGCGAGCAGGATGGCGACCTTCTGCTGATCGCCAGGCGAGAGCTTGGCGATCCTTCGGTTCTCCAACTGCCACTTCTCCATGAGTTCTTCGATCAGGGCATGGTCCCAATCGCCATAGTGGCTACCGACCATCGCCAGGCAGGCGTCGACCTTCATCCAACCGAAGTGTGCGAACTGCTGGGGCACGTAACCGATCCTCTTGCGAACATCGGGAGGCGATTGCCAAGAGTCCGCCGCGAACAGCCTTGAGGTGCCCCGGCGTGCGCGCAGCAGCCCGAGAGCGACCCGAATCAGCGTGGTCTTGCCGCTACCGTTGCGTCCCAAGAGCCCGGTGATGGTTCCCGGCGCGAGCTCAAGATCGACCTCGTCGAGTACGCGGTTCTTGTGCTGCGCGTCGTATCCGGCCGAGACGCCGCTCAGCGCGAGCGGCGCAGCGGGATCGGTTGGCCGGTCCATTCTTCCTCCCATTGCTTGTTGATTCGTTCGACGAGTTGCTTCCGCGACAGGCCCAGTTGCTTCGCGGTCTGGACAAGCGCTTGCGCATCCATGTCGATTACGCCGACCGGGTCCGCGCCGGCTTCGGAAACCACCATGCCGATGCCGGGATGCCGCACCACCACCCCTGCCTGTTCCAATGTCGAGTAGGCCTTGGAGACGGTCATCGGATTCACGCCGAGTTGCGTCGCGATCGTGCGCACCGACGGCAACCGGTCACCGGGTCTGACACGCCCGGTGGCGATCGCGAACCGGGCTTGCTGGACGATCTGGCGGTAGATCGGTATGCCCGACGAGGGGTTGAGCGAGAACATCCGTGGGCGTTCAGTTCATCGAAGTGTACTAGTCGAATTAATACACATAATACGCTGGTGCGTCAAACATGCCGTAGGGGACGGGCTTGTCCCGTCCCATTGAGCCTATGGCTATAGATACAACGATCAGAATCGTGAAGGATCGCGCAATGAGGATCATACGAATGACCATGGAGAACGAGCTGGTCGAGCGTGTCGACGCACGTGTGAAACGCCTTGGAACCACGCGGTCGGCGTTCACGAGGCAGGCTCTCAGAAATGCCTTGAGACGTCTCGACGAGAAGGAACTCGAAGAACGGCACGTCGCGGGATACCGTCGCGATCCGGCGCAACCCGGCGAGTTCGAAGTTCCGGAAGCCGACCACGCCTGGGGCGACGACGCATGGAGCGCCGACCAATCAACCGTAGCTTCGACCTTCGCGTTCCCTCTGCCTCCGTGCCCGCCCCGTCCGAGAGATGAATCGTGGTACTTTCCAATGATGAAGCCGAGATCGAGGACCGGCGAAGCGGTCGTCGTGGCGGGGGCCAAGCCCGTGCAAGCGGCGACCGAACTGCCGCTGTCCGTCATCCATGCCGAAGCGCTCTACCGACCGGTGCCGCCGGTCGAGTATGACGACGAAGGCTATCCCGGTCCCGACGGCAACGTGCCCGAGAGCACCCAGCACGCGCATACGTCGGCGTATACCTTCAACTCGCTACGCGCCGTGTTCCGCGACCGGGGGGACGACTTAATCGCGCACGACCTGATGCTGCTCTTCGAGGAAGGCAACCGGAAAGCCACCCTGGCGCCCGATCTGATGGTCGTTATGGGCGTGGGGAACGAGCCCAGGGATTCCTACAAGACCTGGAAAGAGGGCAAGGTGCCCGACCTCGTCATCGAAGTGGTCTCGAGGAGCACCTGGCGCAAGGACGTCAACGTCAAGCCGCCGTTATACGAGGCGTTGGGCATCGCGGAGTTCTGGCTGTTCGATCCGTTGAATCCCCGCTTGGCCGGGTTCGAGCTGGTCCGCGGCAGGTACCGGGAGATTGCAGAGCTGCCCGAGGGCGGTTTGAGGAGCCGTGTTCTGGCGTTGGACCTGCTTGTCATGGACGGCGAGTTGCGGTGCCGGGATCCTCGCGACGCAAAGGTCATCCCGGATCACGTGGAAACGGTCAGGATGCTCGACGTCGCCGAGCGGAAGCTATCGCAAGCCGATCATGAACGTGCCGAGGCCGACCGCCAACTTGCCGAGGCCGACCGCGAGCTTGCGACATCCAAGCGCGAACGCGAGCAAGCGCTGCGTCGCGTCGCGGAGTTGGCGGCGTTGCTGCGGCAAGCGCGCGCCGAGAGCTGATCCTCGAAGCCCAATTTGACTGGCACCCTCCGTATCGACTAAAACGGAGGGTTAAGGACTCGTTGACGTCCTTTGGGAAAAGCCGTCGAGGGGGCGGCTTGAGAGGAGAACGCGGAGAACCCAATGGCACATGACATCGTGATTCGTGGCGGCGAACTCGTCGACGGAACCGGCGCAGATCCGGTAGCCGGCGACCTAGCCGTCGACGACGGACTGATCACCGCTGTCGGCAAGGTCGACGGCAAGGGCAAACAGGAGATCGACGCCAAGGGTCTTGCGGTGACCCCGGGTTTCGTGGATCTGCACACCCACTTGGATGCCCAGATTGGCTGGGATCCGTCGCTGACGCCGGTTAGCTGGCACGGTGTCACCACGGCGCTGCTCGGCAACTGCGGGGTCACCTTCGCGCCCTGCAAGCCCGATGACGTCGAGCTACTCGCGGGGATGATGGAAACCGTCGAGGATATTCCGAAGAACGCCATTCTCACGGGACTGCCGTGGGACTGGGAGGACTACGGCGGCTACCTCGATGCCATCGAGCGGCTCGAGCCCGCCATCAACGTTGCGGGCATGGTCGGGCACTGCGCGGTGCGCTTCTACGTCATGGGCGAGCGCGCCGTGGAAGAGCAGGCTTCCGATGACGAACGCAAGCAGATGGCGGATGTGGTCGCGCACTCCATCGACCGCGGGGCGGTCGGGTTCTCCACCAACCGCTATCCGCCCCACAAGCTGCCGGACGGACGGTCGATTCCCGGGACGTTCGCGGAGGTGGGCGAACTGGTCGAGATCGCCAAGGCCGTGGGGCCGCGCAACGCCTTGATGCAGGCGGTGGGTGCCAACTTCGAAGTGCTGAGGGCCATGGCGGAGACCACCAAGGGCCGCATTCTGTTCAGCTACGGCACGGGTCCGCAGGAAGGCATGGGTGCCAAGAGCGCGGAAGGACTGGAGCAGCTTTCGAAGTACGGTGACCTGACGGCCATCACCCAGGTCCGGGGTTCTGGCTTCATGTTCGGCCTGCAGTCCAACCTGCCGGTGCAGGGCGAGACCTGGGACAAGCTGCGCAAGCAGAACCTGGAGGAGCGACTCGCCGCGATCCGGGATCCGGAGACCCGGGAGAAACTCGTCGACGAGGGCCTCGCCATGAAGCGCCGCTTCCCGATGACCAACGTCTTCTACCTGGGCGACGGCGAATCCCCGGACTACACCACCCCGCCGGATCAGAACCTCGAGGCCGTGGCCAAAGCCAACAACGAGCACTGGGTGGAGACCTTCCTGCGCCTGTCGGACGAGACCGACGGTCGGGCGCTCTTCAACCTGCGCATGTTCAACCAGAGCCTCAAGGAGTTGGGCGACCTCTTCAAGAGCGAGCACATCTTCCCGAGCCTGGGCGACGCGGGCGCGCACGTCTCGCAGATCATGGATGCCGGCTGGTCGAGCTTCATTCTTTCGTACTGGATTCGCGAGGCGGGCGTGTACAGCCTGAGCGAAGGCATCCGGCGCATGACCTCCGGTCCGGCACGGGTCCTCGGCCTCAAGGATCGCGGCGCGCTCAAGCCAGGTCTGCGCGCCGACATCAACGTCCTCGACCCGGGCAAGGTCGCCGAGCGCCAGCCCGTGCTCGTGCACGATTTCCCGGGTGGCGCGCCGCGCTATATCCAGAAGTCGTTGGGCTACAAGACGACGATCGTCAACGGCGAGGTGACTTTGGTCGACGGCGAGCATACCGGAGCCCGGGCCGGTCGCGTGCTGCGTCACGCGGGGTAGGGAATGAACGGGTCGGGCGGCGCTCTGCCGCCCGGTTTCCCGAGAGCCGGTTAGCGGCGGATAGCTGGGAACGCCGGTCCCCGGTGCTTGTGATCAATGACCGCCGTTCAGTACGATGAGCGCTGATGCCTCCTTGGCTGCGAGGGTCCATGACCGGCCATAACAAGCGCTTGCAGGGCAGCCTCGTTGCCCTGGTAACGCCCATGAAGAATAGCGGTGCAGTCGATTGGGCGGCACTCGACGCCCTGGTGGACTGGCATCTGGAATCCGGCACTCACGGCATCGTTCCCGTCGGCACGACGGGCGAGTCCGCGACCCTCAACCACGACGAGCACAAGCGGGTCATCAAGGCCGTGATCGGTCGGGTGGACGGACGCGTGCCCGTTGTCGCGGGTGCCGGCGCCAACGCTACGGCGGAGGCCATCGAACTCACCGAGTCGGCGCAAGGCGATGGCGCCGACTACTGCCTTTCTGTGACGCCGTACTACAACAAGCCCACCCAGGAAGGACTCTACCGGCACTACTGCGCCATCGCCGAGGCGGTTGACCTGCCGATGGTGCTCTACAACGTGCCGCCGCGCACGGCGTGCGACATGAAGGCGGAAACCGTGGCGCGCCTTGCGGGGGTCGACAGCATCGTGGGCATCAAGGAAGCCTGCGGCGACGCCGAACGGGTGGCGGAGATCAAGGCGCTCGTTCCCGATGACTTCGTACTGCTCTCCGGGGAAGACGCCCAGACGCTCACCATGGTGGGCTATGGCGCCGTCGGCGCGATTTCCGTCACGGCGAACGTGTTGCCGGCGTTGATGGTGGCGTTCTGCGAGGCGTTTCTTGCGGGCGACCACGCCAAGGCCCGCGAGATCGACGCGAGACTGCAGCCGATCCACGAGATTCTGTTCGTCGAGACGAGCCCGATCCCATCCAAATGGGCGCTCAACGCCATGGGCAGAATCGAAGACGGCATTCGTCTGCCCTTGGTGGAACTCACCGCACCGGCACAGGTCGAAGTTCGCAAACGCCTGGAGGCGTTGACGGGGGCCGCGCTCTAGATTCCTCGAGCGCCCCTTGATGCTTACACGCAGGTTGCAAATGGGCATGCACTCGAATCTGGTCCTCGACCGCTCGTGTACTCTACGAGCCGCGCTCGCGTACTCGCGAGACGCTCTAGCCGTCTAGTGGGGACGAACTCTTGCTGAAACGTGGGCCGACAACGGCTAAGACCGCGGCTGCGCTCTTGCTGACGATGCTCGCCTCGACCGGCTGTCGTTTGCTCAGCGACGACGCCGGCGTGTTCGTCGATCCGCGGGATGACTATGTGACCGCAACGGTTGGCCCACCGCTTGCCGTTCCGGAGGGCATGGAATCCAGTGTCGGGGACACCTGGCCGATCCCGGAAGTCGTCGACCAGCCCACGGCGAAGACCTACGCCGGCGAAGTGCCGCGCCCCAGGTTCCTGGCCAGTGCCAACGTGGATGCAATCAAGATCCAGAAGCTCGGGACCAAGTCCTGGATTGTGCTTGCGGACGCACCCGAACAGGTCTGGCCCCTCGTCACCCAGTTGGTGGCGGACAGCGGCGTGGGCGTGGAGCGGGAAGATCCGCCTGCGGGTGTGGTCGAAACGGCTTGGTTCGCACTGGGCGCCGGCGCGGGGGACATCCTGCGCGAGGGGATCCGAGCGGGCTTGGCAGAGGAGGAGCAGACCGAGGGAGGTGCGTGGCTTGATCGGGTGCAGGTGCGGATAGAACGCGCGATCCGCCCGGGCTCTTCAGAAGTGCATGTAGTCCACTACCGGACGCGTTCCGAGAGTGCAGGGGACATCAAGACGTCGGCGGTGCCGGAGGTCGAGGCCGAACTGATTGCCAAGATCGCCGCGTATTTCGCGCAGGGCCCGGCCACCGCTTCGGTTTCGATGGTCGCCCGGGAAATCGCGTCCGAGAACAAGGCCCGAATCGTGGCGGACGAAAGAGGCAATCCGATGCTGGTCCTCAATATCGGTTTCGACCGGGCCTGGGCCACCGTCGACGGGGCCCTCGAGCGTTCCGAGATGAACGTTGTCGCGACCGATCGGGACAGCGCGACGTTTCGGGCCGTCGTGCTGGCGCCGCGTAGACCCGGTTTCTTCGCCCGGGTTCTGTCCCGGAACGGCGGGAGCGACGGGACTCAGGTAACCATTTCCCTGCATGAGCGCGCCGAGGGGATCGTTGTCGAGGTTCGCGACGATGGCGGGGCGCCCGTGTCGCGCGACATGGCAGAGCAAGTGCTGGTTACGCTGCGGGAGTTCGCCGCGTAGGGGCTGGGCCCGAGGCGACCCGACGCACAGCGGAGCGAAGCGTCGGGGCGGCCCTGGGGCGCTACGGTCGCTTACTCGAAGAACGGATGGGCCACGACCGGTGGCCGGGGCGAATTGCCGAGCGGTTTGCGCAGCGTCGCTTCCTCGATCAACAGATCGGGCAGGACAATCGAGCCAACGGCGTCGTAGCGAGGCGAGCCGAACACAGCCGACGTCTGCCACAGGATCGACGTGCGCGACGTCGGAAAGCGCAGCGTGTGCACGTGGGATGCCTTGGACACCGCGACGATGTCCTTGAACGTCGACGCCGAGAATCCTGACAGCTCCGCCTTGCGGATGGGCACCTCGCGACCGTCCGGGTAGACCATCGCGGCTTGGACGACCGCGGACGAGCCGCGCAGCCGGCGCACCACGACACCGAACTCGTTGCCACGCTCGTGGATCAGCGCAACGAATTCGGCACGCAGTTCGTCTGGCGGAAGGCCGTCCTCGGTGCTCACGATCAGGTTGCTCGGCACCGGCCCGACACCCCGCCGATTGCCCGTGCTCGACACAAAGCCCTCGATCGGTGTTCGAGTCGTGAGCAAGGTGCGCAACCTGCCGCGTTGCACGAGCGTCGTGGAACCCGCTGGCACGCCTTCGTCGTCGAACTGGTAGCTGCCGTGCAACCGATGTCCGCCGTACGCCGCGAGGGAGGGGTCGTCGCGAACCTCGAGGAACCGCGGCAGGACCCGGGCGCCGATCTTGTCCGCGAACGGATTGCGCGCCGCCAGTGCCATCCGTTCATAGCGTGAACCGTCAGCGTCCGGCACCCGGACCGCGACAAGCCGAGACGCGAAGACCGAGGCGAAGAGTTCCGCGGCAGCCTGACCCTCGAACAGCACCGGTCCGCTGTACCGGTTTAGGGGCTCGGCGTCGCGGCGCTCGCTCAACGCCTTGGCCATTCCCCGCACCTTGGCGCGAAGGATCTTCCGATCAGGTAGCGGTTCCGAGCGGGCGTTGAACACTTCCGAGTCGGTGAGGATGGTGCCATCGTCGGCTTGGGTTTTTGCCCAGGCGCGCAGCTGCGCCCATGGCGTGACCTGGACGTAGGTCGTGCCTTCGCTATTCACGTAGTAGGTGCGGCGGTTCTCCTTCTCGGCCTGAAGGCGCGACTCGTAGATGCTCGGAGTCTCCTTGAAGAGCGCCGACAGCATCCGAGCCAAGGACTCGGCGTCCTCGATGGGCCAGGCCGCCGAGTCGGCAAGGGTGAACGCTTCGACGGGGTCGACCCAGGCGAAATCGGGAATCGCGTCGCGGGTGCGGTTCTGGAGTGCTGCGCGTTTCCCGGCGAGCCGTCTCTGCGCGTTCTTGTAGGCCGAGTCGGTGGCGAGCCAAAGCTGCCGACGTAGTCCGTCGTAGTCGTCATCGAGGGGCAGGGTCGTGGATCCACCCGTGCCCGAATAGCCCGCGAGGAAGTTGCTGTTGTCGAACATGGGGTTGCCGACGCGCAGTTCCACCGACAGCGACCGTCGCTTTGATGCAGAGCTCTGGTCCAAGGCCCCGAAACGCGCCGAGACGCGAAAGCCTTCCACTTCGTCGACCCGATAGGCCAGGAAATAGGGCTTCCCCATGTCCTCCATGGACAGGTTCTCAGTGGATCGCTTGAGTTCGTCGCGCATCGCCTTTAGCAGGATGTCGTTGACACCGTCATCGGTCGCCGAGACCCCAAGGGCTAGGGTTAGGCTGGCGGTCGCCGCCGTGCGCACCAGCGTCATGGCGGCTCGTGGGCCAAATGGCCGGCGCGGCCGGCCGCGCGCTCGCCGCGGCCGGTCGACGTGGGCACGGCCATGCACTCGCGGAATTGTTCTCAATGCTCCCACGGCGGCTCCGCAAATATCGTTCGCCCGGCAGCGTTCTCTGCCGAGGGCGCGGGAAGGATGGGCAGTCGTTCCTGCGACTTGCCCTTTTTCTGGACTTCGACCTGGGAGATGAGAATCCCGGGCGCCGCTGCCGAGACGGGCACGCTCCCCGATTCGGCCCCGCAGAAGCCGTTGAACACCGCCAGTTGATCGTCCGCCGCGACGACACGACTCAACGTCGTAAGCGGTGTCCCGATGAGGTCGACGCCGCGCACCAGCTCCTCCCGACCGTCCGGGTAGACGCGGTAGACCATGTTCGGCTGAACGTTGAACGCGTTCGGCATGAACCGGCCCGTGGTCGTTATCCCACCCTGAATGTCGTCGATGAAGAGCCCAAACGGTCGCCCGCTATCACGGATCATCGCCAGCAGTTGCGCCTTCAAGGCGTCGCGGCTCACGGCATCGCGCACCTCCACGATGAGGTTGGATTGGCGGGACACCGGTCTGTAGCCGTACTGTTTGCGGCCGTGTCCGTTGGATCCGGGGAAGCCTTCGATGGGGGTGCGCGACATGAGGAAGTCCACGAGCACGCCGTCGTCGACCACTACGACGGCGCGGCCGGGAACGCCCTGGTTGTCGTAGCGGTACGCCCCGACCAGATCCCGGCCTGCGGCCTGCCGGCGCGTCGGGTCGAACGAGACGGTAAAGCCGGGTGGCAGGATGCGCTCGTTGACCTTCTTCTTGAAGGTCTGGCCGTCGTCGGCGCGCTTCTGCCGATGGCCCTCTATGCGGTGGCCAAGGATCTCGTGGAAGAACACGCCGCTTGCCCGCCCGGACAGGATGGCGGGGCCGGTGTACGGGTCGACCAACGGCGCGTCGCGCAGTGCTGCCAGGTCGGCGACCATTCTGTTCGCGGCGCCGAGAACGGTGTCGTCGTCCGGCAGACCCCCCGGCGTAAACGCGAAGTAGGACTCGTACCGGGGCAGCGCCATCCCGTCGTCGGCTTTCGTTCGCGCTGACACGAAGACCCGGTAGCTCGACTCCCCGGTTTGGACTTCGCTGCCCTCGCTATTGACGAACCAACGCGTCTCGGCGGCACCGGAGACCGTCGCGAAGGCAGCGTAGACCTGATCATGCCCGGCAAACGGTGCAGAGTAGAGCTTGGCCTTGCGTTCCCAATCCGGCAGCTCGGCTTCGAGCCTTGCCGCGTCGTCGACCGCCTTGGTCGGTTTCTCGTGCGAGAAGTCGGCGGACTTGTCCTCCGCTTCGACCTTGACCTGTATGTCGGTCTCGACCTTTGTCAGTGCTTCGATAGCTTGCTTGTAGCGTTCGTCCGTGGCGTTCCACACGACGCTCCTGATGGCGTCGATGTCGTCGTCGAACGGAATCCGCACCGTCGTGCGCCGGTTGCGCGCACCTTGGATCGGCCGCGTATTGTCGAGACCATAGTCGCCGACGCGGAGATCGATATCGAGGTAGCGGCTCCGGCCTCGGCTGCTCCCCGTCAAGGCCCCGAATGCCGCGGTCGCGGACGCGGTCTCCCGCTCGGTGACTTCGTAGCTCAGAAAGTACGGTGGGACCGGTTGTTCGCCGAGCATGGCCATGGACCGTGCCAATTCGGTCTTGAGGGCTTCCATGACGGGGGATTCGGCCGCGACTGGCGCGGCTGCCAGCGTTGCGACAAGCAGGTGGCGCTGAAGAACCGCGTAGGGGCGACCCTTGTGGTCGCCCGCGATGGTCCAACGCACCCGGCTTCGGTGCGGGCGGGGACAAGCCCCGCCCCTACGACCGGGATTCGGCGTCTGCGAAACGCCATGTCCGGGACCAGCACGCCGCCGCATGGTCTACGCCTCCGGTCCGCGGCGCGCCACGAGTTGCCGCTCGACGACCACCTCGTTGAGTTCGAGCCCGAGGCCCGGTGTCGTTGGGGGATCGATAAACCCGTTTTCGAACTTCACGGGCTCGACGAAGATCTCGTTGTGCAAACTCGCGCCGTTGTACTCCTGGATTAGGAAGTTCGGCGAGCAGGTGTCGACCTGTACGGCCGCGGCGGCGGCGATCGGGCCAACGTACATATGCGGGGCGATCATGGCGTAGTGGCTTTCCGCCAGGCTCGCGATCTTCTTCGACTCCAGTATGCCGCCGCACTGGCCGACATCGAGTTGGATGATCTGCGCCGCCTGCTTCTCCAGGAGATTTGCGAACTCGTACTTGGTGACCAGCCGTTCGCCGGTAGCGATGGGAATGCTGGTATGGGCCGCGACCCGGGCCATCTCCTCGACGTTTTCCGGTGGCACGGGCTCTTCGAACCAGTACGGCTGGTACTCCTCGAACACCTTCGCGACGCGGATGGCGCCGGCGGTGCTGAACTGGCCGTGGGTGCCGATGCCGATCTCCAACTCGTCGCCCACGGCGTCGCGGATGGCCTTGAAGATCTTCGCGGCGTGTTTGATCGTCTTCAGGGGGAAGTCCCTGGGTAGCGGGAAGTAGGGCATGAACGGGTCGATCTTGCAGGCCGTGTTGCCCTCCTTGACGAGCTGCTCGGCGATGGCGCCGGCCTTCGTGGGATCTTCCCAGACCCCGGTGGTGGGCATGTACGCATACGCGCGCAGCTGCTCGTGGCAGCGCCCGCCTAGGAGGTTGTAGATCGGCTGGCCGGCTGCCTTGCCGACGATATCCCAGAGCGCCATTTCGATGGCGGAAAGCGCGGGTGTGCCGTACAGGCTGGGGTGCCGGTAGTCGTGGTTGGAGGCGTAGACGCGCTGCCAGGTGTTCTCGATCTCGAACGGACTGTGGCCCACCACGAACCGGTCTACGAGGTCGTGCAGGAGCGCGATCTGCGACGTGAGATCCGGCGTGTGCCCGGTGGGACGTTCGCCGAGGCCGACGATGCCTTCGTCGGTGTAGAGCTTGATGAAGAGCCAAAGCCTGCCGCCCACGAACGGCGGGTTGTTGTTCAGCAGTATGGTCTCGACGCCGGTTACTTTCATCGGGTGTTCCCTGGTTTCGTTCGATCGATCTAGACGTTGGTTCCCAGCATGGGCTGGCCAGCCGGCCGCAGGCGCCGGCCCCAGACAATGAGCCCCGGCCTGCCGTGGGACTGTCCGGCGGTCTGGGCGTTTTCCGGATCCCGATAGCCCACCCGGACGATGCGCCGGACGGTGTCCGTTCGGTTGATGCGCGAGCCGTGGATCATGTGGATGCTGAACGCCACCACGTCGCCTCGTTTCGCCGGCACGGGCACCGTGTCTTCGATGTCCCAGTCGTCGGTCGGCAGGTGGGGAGTGCAAGGAGACCCGTCGGGATTTTTAGTCACGTGTTCGCGGGCGCCGCTGTGATGGGATCCGTCCAGAAAGCGAATACAGCCGTTCGCATCGTCCGTGTCGTCCAAATGGATGAGGCAGTCGACGTACCGGCCATCCGCGTGCTGGTAGAACGCCCAGTCCTGGTGCATCGGGAACGGGTGGCCGGTCTCCGGCGGCTTGGCGTGCAGCGTCGTGTGGTGCAGTTCGACGTTTGGGCCGATGAGGTCGGCCATGGCGCCGGTGAGCCGTGGATGGGTGACGGCGTCGCACCAGGACTTCGAGTAGCGGTGCAGGTCGTGCAGCGCAATCAGCTTGGAGCGTCGTTCGACCTCGGCGGGCATGTAGACCCGGCGCCAGGGTCCGCTCCAACCCGGGCTCTTGGCGGCCCAGTTGTCGATCTGCCAGTCGAGTTCGTCCGACATACGGGTGATTTCGTCCCCCGAGAACACGCCGGGCAGATGCAGGTAGCCGTGTTGGCGGTAGAACTCGACCTGCACGTCGGTCAATTCGTTGTGGTGCGTCAACGCGGCTTCGGCCATGGATGTTGCCTCCCCGAACGGAAACCATACCACCGCGTCGTGTTCACGCCACACAGTAGAATCTCGACTTGGACGACTAACGAGGAATGGACATGGGCGATTTCAGGCTCGACGGCAAAACGGCCATCGTGACGGGTGGCGCAGGTGGACTCGGTCGGCCGATGGTCGAGGCGTACGCGGCGGCGGGGGCAAACGTCGTCGTCGCGAGCCGAAACCGCGGCAACATCAAGCGGGTCGCCGACGGAATCATCGACAAGGGGCAGAGCGCGATCGCCATCGCCGTCGACATCACGGATGCGGATTCGGTGGACGCGTTGATCGCCGAGACGGTGGACGCTTTTGGTTCCCTCGACGTCATGGTCAACAACGCGGGCCGCTGGGGACGGGGTCATGAGCCGGAAGACACCCCCCTGGAGGAGTGGCGCATCGTGGTGGAACAGAACCTGACCGGGATGTTCATCCCGTGCCTGGCCGCCGGTCGGCAGATGATCGAGCAGGGCGGTGGCAAGATCATCAACATCTCGTCAACGGCGGGCTCGAAGGGGAACCCCGGCCAACTGCACTATTCGGCGGCCAAGGCCGGCGTCATCAGCTTGAGCAACAACCTCGCGATGAAATGGGCGAGGCACAACATCAACGTCAACTGCATCCTGCCGGGCCTGATTGCCACCGAGGAACTCAAGGATCTCGGCATTATTCCGCCCGCCGTCGACAAGGCGGGGAACGTGGTGCCGAGACTTCACCGTACGCCCACTCCGGAGAACGTTGCGGACCTCGCGCTATTCCTGGCCTCGTCGGCATCCGACGGCATGACCGGCGAACTGTTCCCGATTAGGACGTGGCTGCGCTCCGAGCGGTTCTGGACGTAGGATGGGGCTATCGCGCCGAGAGGCGCGCCCCGCCGGTTTGGGGCGCTTCGATGAAGCAGTTGACTATTCGTGGCTTCGACGACGAGCTGGCGGACTACATCCGGCGCCTGGCACGCCGCGAGGGGATTTCCTTGAATCGCGCGGTCATGCGACTGGTTCGACGGGGTGCCGACCTGGACGATTCCGATGCGGATGTGATCGGTGCTTCGCTGGATCACTTGATGGGAACCTGGACTGTTGACGAGGCGGACGCGATCGACCGCGCACTAGAGGACTTCTCGCGAATCGACGAGGCCATGTGGAAGTGAAGAAGTGGAAGTGAAGAATCTGTTGGATTCGAATGCGTATTCGCTATGGAAGCGGGGACAGGCGCATGTCGCAGAACTGGATTGTCGTCGGCGTTTCAGCGAAGTCCGGTTGGCGTGACTCTTGGGCCCGTCCCCTACGGTTGGTTCCCCAGACGTGGCTCAGTTGGCCAAGATGCCGTAGGGGCGACCCTTGCGGTCGCCCGGGACGGTAGCGAGCGCCTTTGCGGGACGGGGCAAGCCCGTCCCCTACGGACGGTGCATGCGCTGAACGCAATTCCGTCGATAGTTGCGCGGCAGTTGCCGTGTTGTGCACCTGCCTCGACCGCGTTCGGAGAATTCGCGCAGCGAATTCTCGGGGCGACCGCGAAGCGGTCGCGTTACGGGGTGTACCAGATCGGCGAGGAGTAGGCCCGCTCCCGGGTCATCACCGGCACGTGTCGGGCAATGCCGGAATCCCGTAGAACGCGGCGTCGTACGCCGTCCAGCGGGGCGTCGGGATCTCCAGGACGCGAACGTAGTAGAACGCCGCCTCGTCGGCATCGAAGTCGGGGTCGGTCCAGGTAACGGCCAGTTCTGGGGCGCCGACGCTGTTCAGGTACTCCGCCGTCTCGAGATCGACCGTCGACTCGACGCCCTCCAGTACGCCATCCGCGATTGACCGATTCCCGGACCAGACCACGTCGTAGACGCGTTCGAAGAGTTCGCCGTCGTTGCTCCGCCAACCCTTAACGACCTGCACCCGGTCCAGGTTGGCGCCATCGGGGTCCTTGACGGCACGGATCAGGAAACGCGGCGCATCGCCGTCGTCTGGACGAGTCAAGTCGCCGCCCATGGACACGCCCCGGCGATAGCCGACGGCGGCAAGATCGGGCCGGGCCGCGTCCGCCTCGGTGTAGTCCCAGCCGCCGAAGAAGCGCAGCACGATGCGCGGGCCGGTGGTCGCGTAGACTTCGCGGCGCTTGAATGCCGCGAACAGGGCTTGGCGGGTATTGGCGTCGGCCCAGACGCCGGCATAGCCGGACGCCACGTAGGTCCACTGGCTGGATGCCCGGTAGGGGTTTGGTTCGTTGCTGGCGAATTTGCCCCAGAAGTTGTCGTCGTCGGCGGTGGCGAGGCCGTTGTGCGAGTCGCTGCTGCCGATCAGACCGAACTTGAACGGGTTGGCCCCGGTGGCGGCTTCGATGCCGAGTCCCCGGGCCAGTGCGGGGCGGACGTACGACCGGGCGACCCAGGCCTCGGACGTGTCGTTCTTGTCAAAATTTGCGCCGCCCCAGGTTTCGAAATCCGCGAACGGATCGTCGGGGGAGGCCAGCGGATGGGTCTCGCTGTCGCCCTTGATCTGCGTGACCTCCACGACGGGTTCCCGGGCGGCGCGCAGGTTCGCGTAGTCGGCGGTGATGGCCGCGCCGCCGTAGGTTTGTTCGGTGAACATCGCCCCCCGGCTTAGGTTGCTGTTGTGCGGGATCGCGATGACGCCGCTGCCGGTGCGGGCTTCGTAATCGGCGAGGTGTGCCCACAGGTCCTCCGGGTTGGCGCTGTCGTACTTGGAGAACGGTTGCGCCTGCCGGGTTTGCTCGGGGTCGCCAGCGAACAGCACGTTGCGATGCAGCATCGGCGGATTGCTGCTGTATTCGAACCCGACGAAGGTCGTGAACGTGCCTGGGGCGTTGTGGCGCTCGGCGGCGTCGATGACGGCGTTCCAGACCTCTTGGCGGAACGGCGCGTCGATGGCGTAGTCGCCGTTCCACGCCTGCTTGCCGGACATCAGCGTCGCCGAAAGGGCGTCGAAGGCGTCCGGATCCTCGGCATTCAACACGTCGGCGAGCGGCGTGATCTCCGAGAAGAACCGCCGCCACGTGTGGCCGTCTTCGGTGAGCAGGCGTTCGTCGCCGTCCACCAGACGCGGCAGGATGCCGACGTTCTCGGCATGGTCGGAGATCATCAGGAAGTCCAGCGGGCGGCGCAGCCGGGCGGGTTTGCCCCCCGCCGAGACGACTTCCTCGCCTTTCGCGAATCGGTAGGCGGTATCGGGCGTGGTGCGGTTTCCCATGCCGAACGCATCGCCGGACAGGTACGTGTGCACGTGTGTATCGCCCCAGTAGACCGTATCGGGATAGGCGTCGCGGAGGGCCGGCGAATAGGCGTCGTCGGCGTTGGTCGGGGCGGCTGCAAGTGCGAGGGCTGTAGCGCAGACCAAACTCTGTGCGGGGCGATTCTCTCTCGGCATGGCGGCGGTTGGCTGCTGTGACTTGGACACTGTAACGCTCGACGGCCTCGACGGGGAGATCAAGGCGTGTACCAGATCGGTGACGAGTAGGCCCGCTCGCGGGTCACCAGGGCCACGGTGTCCGGCAAGTCCTCGATCCCGAAGAACGCCGCGTCGTAGGCGGTCCATCGGGGCGTCGGTATCTCCAGTACGCGGACGTAGTAGACCGCTCTATCGTCGGCGACGAAATCCGGATCGCTCCACACGACGGCCAGTTCGGCGGCACCCACGGTATTCAGGTACGTCGCCTCGTCGACGTCGACAGTGGATTCCACGTCTTCCAGCACACCATCCCGCACGGTGCGGTTGCCGGACCACGCGACGTCGTAGACTTGCTCGTGCAAAGCGCCTTCGCCGTCGCGCCAACACTTGATCACCTGCACGCGGTCCAGGTTCGCACCATCGGGATCCTTGACGGCTTGGATCAGGAAACGCGGGGCCCGGCCCGCTTCGGGACGCGTCAGGTCGCCGCCCATGGGCACGCCCCTGCGGTATCCGATGGCGGCGAAGTCCGGCCGGCCGGCGTCGGTCTCCGTGTAGTCCCAGCCGCCGAAGAAGCGCAGCGCGATGCGCGGTCCGGTGGTCGCGTAGACCTCGCGGCGCTTGAATGCCGCGAACAGGGCTTCGCGGGTATTGGACTCGGCCCAGACGGCGGCGTAGCCGGAAGCCGCGTAGTTCGGTTGAGCCAACGCCCGGTATGGACTCGGTTCGTAGCCGGCGAACTTGCCCCAGTAGTTGCCGTCGTCGGCGGTGGCGAGGCCGTTGTGGGAGTCGCTGCTGCCGATCAGGCCGAACTTGAACGGATTGACCCCGACATTGGCGGCAACATCCAGGCCTCGTTTGAGGGCCGGGCGGACATATGAACCGGCGACCCGGGGCTCGGAGGGGTCGTCCGTGATGCCGGGACGCTCGAAGGTCTCGAAGTCCGCGAACGGGTCGTCGGGCGACGCCAGCGGATGGGTCTCGCTGTCGCCCTTGATCTGCGTCATCTCCACGACCGGTTCCCGGTCGGCGCGCAGGGTGGCGTAGGCCGCCGTCATGGCCGCACCGTTGAAAGTCACGTCGCTGAACGTCCCGCCGCGGCTCAAGTTGCTGTTGTGCGGAATCGCGATGACGCCGCTGCCGGTGCGGGCCTCGTAGTCGGCGAGGTAGGCCCACAGGTCCTCGGGGTTGGGGCTGTCATATCCGGAGAAGGGCAGCACCTGCCGGGTTTGCTCGGGATCCCCGGCGAACAAGACGTTGCGATGCAGCACCGGGGCGGTGTATTCGTATCCGACGAAGGTGGTGAACGTTCCGGGATCGTTGTGGTGTTCGGCGGCCTCGACGACGGCATGCCAGACCTCGCGCCTGAAGGCGTCGTCGATGCCGTAGTCGCCGCTCCATGCCGGCTTCCCCGACATCATCGTCGCGGAGAGTACATCGAAGGCGTCGGCATCCTCGGCGTTCACGACCTCGGCTGCCGGCGGAGATTCCGCGAAGAACTCGGCCCACCTCCGGCCGTCTTCCGTTGCCAGCAAACCCTCGTCGCCGCCCACGAGCCGGGGAAGGATGCCGACGTTCTCGGCGTGGTCGGAGATCATCAGGAAGTCCAATGGTCGGCGTAGCTTGGCGCGCTTGCCCCCCGTCGAGACGACTTCCTCGCCCTTCGCGAACCGGTAGGCCTCTTCGGGCGTGGCTCGCGTACCCAGCCCGAAGGCATCGGCGGACAGGTACGTGTGCACGTGGGTGTCGCCCCAGTACACGGTGTCGGGATAGGTGTCGCGGATGGTGGGCGCATAGGTGTCTTCGGCGTCGACCGTAGCGCTGGCAGCAAGGCTGCCGGCGACCGCCACGGCCTGCAAGGCCCTGCGAGACGTCGTCACGCGCCGGGGCGTTCGCGAGGGATTCTCTCTCGGCATGGCGTTGGTTGGCTGAGGCGATATGGACACTGTAGCGTCTGGGCCACTCGGGCGGGGGAACGTTCGGCGACGGAGTTAACCCAATTCGGGCAATGGTGTGGTGGCAAACTAGGCATCTGCGCAATCCTGCGGACCGACCATGCCAAAGGCGCTGAAAGACCCTCTCGGACACTTCCTGGTGCTGGGGCTCGCCCTGTTCGCACTCTTTGCCTGGGTGACCAGGGACGAAGCATCGAACGACGACCGAGTCATCGAGGTGGATCGCGCGGCGCTTCTCTCCCACATCCAATACCACGCGCGGGCCTTCTCGCCGGATGCCGCGGCTGCCCATCTCGATGGCATGCCCGACAGCGAACTCGACAGACTTATCGACTCGTTCGTGCGGGAGGAGGCACTCTACCGGGAAGCGCTCAGCCTCGGGATGGACCAGACCGACCACGTCATCAAGCACCGGCTGGTGCAGTCCATCGAGTTCATCACGGACGACCTGGCGTTGCGCACAACCGAGGTGTCCGACGACGAACTTGAGGCCTATTTCCAGGCGAACCGAGAACGCTACCGGATCGAACCGACCGTCACCTTCACCCATGTGTTCTTCAACAGCGAGCGGCACGGCGTCGAGGAAACCCGGAAGCTGGCGGATGAGAAACTCGCCGAACTCAACCGGGACCGCGTCCCGTTCACCGACGCGCCCGGACACGGCGACCGCTTCCTGTACCTCGTCAACTACGTGGAGCGCACCGAGGATCTCGTCGCCAGCCATTTCGGCGACGAGATGGCGGGTGCGGTTTTCGCGCTCGTCGCCGATGACGCAAATTGGGTCGGACCGTTGGAATCCCGCTACGGTCAGCACCTGGTGCTGTTGACCGGCAGGACCGTCGGACGCGACCCTGAGCTCGCCGAGGTGGAGGCACGCCTTCGGGCCGACGCCGAGCGCGAAGTGGCGGAGAAACGCCGCGACGCGGCCATCGAGGCCCTCATTGACACCTATGACGTCCGCCGCCAAGTGGTCCGCAATCCGCCGGATCCAAACGAATGAGCTTGGCGCGCATGGCGAGTCTGGTCGCGCTTGTCGGTGCCTGTGGCGTGCAGGCCCACGACGTCCGTCCGAACACGGTGCGGATCGTGGAGACCGCCCAGGGGGTCTACAGCGTGGCGTGGAAGGTCCCGGCAAGCCTGCCGGTGGACTCGTTGCCGTACCCGACGCTGCCGGAGGACTGTGCCTCGGGACAAGCACCGACATGGCGTGCGACCGGGGGCGCTTACCTCGGCCAGCAAACGTATCGATGCGCCAACGGCCTGGCCGGCCGAACCGTCGGCATCGCCTATCCCGGCATCAATCCGTCCCTGCGCACGATCTACACCGTCGCGCTCGGCAACGGGGCGGAGCACATTCGCATACTGGGTCCTGACGACGGCGAGTGGGTGATTCCGGCAACACCCGAGCCGTTCGCGGTCGCGCTCGAGTACACGTGGCACGGCGTGGTGCATATCTGGATCGGCATCGACCACCTGCTGTTCGTCGCCTGCCTGATGTTCATCGCCCGCACGCCGCGACGGCTGTTGCTGACGATCACCGGGTTCACCGTGGCGCATTCGATCACCCTGGCCTTATCGGCGCTCGACGTCGTACGCGTGCCGACGCCGCCCGTGGAGGCGACCATCGCCTTGAGCGTGGTCTTCTTGGCTTGGGAGATCGCCCGCGACAAGCCCGACTCGCTGACCCAGCGCTTGCCCGTGGTCGTCTCGGTGGCTTTCGGGCTCCTGCACGGGTTCGGCTTCGCGACCGTGCTGCGTGAAGTCGGCCTGCCGTCCACCGAACTGCCCATCGCGCTGCTGTTCTTCAACGTCGGGGTCGAGATCGGCCAGATCTTGTTCGTCCTGGCGTTGTTCGCCGGCTACGCCCTGCTGCGCGTTCTGGCCCGGTGGCGGTGGGCAGGTGCTCGCGAGCCCGATCGGATGCGGCTGGCCGCCCCGGCGAGCTACGTGATCGGGACGGTGGCGAGTTTCTGGATGATCGAGCGAGTGGTCGGCTTCTGGGGATGACGATCAGCCGCCGGCGTCGAAGGGCAGGACACGCCGCAGGTAGTCCCGGCACGCTGGCCCTTGACGGCGACCAGTTGTCGCTGGGTGTCCTCGAGCTGCCTCTGGAGGCGCTGGCTTTCGTCGCGGGCGACCCCGAGCGGGTCGTCGCTGGTACTTGCGGTCGAGCCATTCGCGGCGGATGCCCAGAGCGAGGCGGATGTGCAGTTCAGAGGCCGATAAGCCGATGGCAAGCGCCAGCAGGAACACCGGTCGAACAAGAAGGCCGGCAGAAAAACAGCTTCCCAGAGCCGTTTAGCTTATTGATTTCGTTCCGCTTTTTTGGTCACAACGAAATCCGAGGCGACCTAGGCCGCCCCGGATAAATTGCTCGTTCCGCCTAAACGGCGGAACCCAAGCCGGCCCTAAAACCGAGCGCGAACGCCCGCCTGCAGGCGTCGTCCGCTGTTGCTGATGAAGGAGAGGTGCTTTTTCGTCGAGGCCAGGCCGACGATGTTGTAGTAGTCGACGCTTTCGTCCGTGAGGTTGATGCCCTCAACCAGCAACGTGATGTTGTCGGTAATGTTGAAGCTGAACCCGGCATCGAGTTGCCAGTAATCGTTCGTGTACCGCGGGTGGGCGGCCGGGACTGCCGTCAGGAAGCCTTCGCGTTTGTTCCATGTAACCGAGTGGCATCCCATAACAAATTGAAATAACAAGTAAAATGTGTGTTTTGGATCGCTCGTTCACACATCCCTTCACCTTTCACGCGGGGCTGGCCGGATGGGCGACTTCGAGGGCTCTCCGCTCTCCGCAATACGAGTAACCGTTCGGTCGTGCCGGTACTTTGCGGGTAGTTTCTATCGGTTCAGGACGCGCTTCCAGTCCTTGCGCAGGGGTCGCAGCCAGATGTCCTTCTTCGACTTGTCGTAGCGGTTCTCGTGTTGTAGCGCCCGCGGCCCTGAGTGGCGCCGACAAGGGTCCAGCCGGACGCCCGGTAGACGGCGCCGGTGTAGCGCGGCGTCTCGACGAAGGTCTCCATCAGCACGGGGGTCGTGTTGTAGCGCGCCGTCCAGTCTAGCGGCAACTGGCGGCGCTCGATGGCGAGGATGTGCGAGCCGAGGTGGGGATGTGGATCCAGGGCAGGATCAGGAAGCGCGGGTTGTCGACCACGCGCGGCGGGTTCTTCTCGCGCAGTTCCGGTGTCCAGCCGATTAAGCTGTCGCGCGGCGCGAGCCGCCAGGCGGCGGTGGAGAAGCCGAGCATGGCCAGCGGCGTGCCGTCGCGGGCGTGCACGGTGTAGCGCATCTGCGCGCCGACCAGGGTCTTGTAGCCGAGGTAGTGGTAGCGCGCCACGTACTCGTTCCAGAGCTTGCCTTCGCGCGAGTTGCGCACCTGCATGCGCAGTTCGACCGGACGGACCTCGTCCAGCGCCGTGGGCGACGGCAGCTCGGTGTCCGGCCCGAACACGATCGGCCCGGGCCGGTTCTGGGCCCACTTCGGCGGCGGCAGTTCGATGCGCCCGTCCCGGTGCATGGCCAGCATCGCCACGCGGGCCATCATGTCCTTGAGCCCGCCGTCGGCCTTGTGTCAGCCGATGCGGCGGCAGAACTCCTTCGACAGGGCATGGCGGCTGAGCGCCGGCGGGCCGGCGATCAGCTCCCGCAGCAGCGCCATCTCGGCGACGGTGAAGTCGCGGCCGTGGTAGCGGCACTCGACCGCGCCTGTCATCCCGGCGCCGTCAGTTCGCGGCGGCGCGCCGGCCCCATCGACCACGGCAGCCAGGGCGCGAGGTCGTGCGGCGACCGGCCGCCGTTCTCCGCGCACGCCGCCAGCCACGCATCGAGTCAGCGCGGCACGTCGATGCGGTTCAGTTTCGGGGTGGCTACCGTCGAGTACATGAGCGCCGCGAGCTTCGCGCCGGCCTCGGAGTCGGAGCCGAACGACAGGCGCCGCCCGACGACCGGGCCCCGGAGCAGCCGCTCGGCGAGGTTGTTGTCCATCGGCGTGCGCGGGCGTTCGACGAACACGGTCAGGCCCTCGCGGTGGTTCGCCAGCGAGCGCAGCGCCTTCGCTTCGCGGGCATCGTCCGGCAGTCCGGCGAGTTCCCGCCCGGCGCGCGCGAACATGTCGCCAAGCGCCGCCTCCAGCGCATCCTGCGCCGCGTCGAACGCGGCGCCCTGGCGCTCCATGCCGGGGTCGTGGCAGTCGAGCCGCGCCTCGTTCAAGCGATACACCGCGGCGATCCGTTCGAGCCACGCCTCGCACCAGTGCGCGAGGTCGACCTGCCCGGCGGGCCTCCCTTGCTTCCTCGACCGCCGCGAGCTGCTTGCGGCGGGCCGTCCGGAACAGCGACTGCCACCAGCGCGCGTTGCAGCAGGCGGCTGTCTCCGCCCTCCGGCTCTCGCGCTCTCCCTCTCCTAGAACGCGATGTATCAGTTTCGCGTCTTGGCATGCTCCGACGACGTCTTGTTCGAAAGCGGTCGGTCGAACCGGTAGAGCGTATGGAGCGGGCTCTGGCGGTCATCCGCGACAGGGATCGAAGCCCGCCAGGGCCGAGACTCGGAGCGAGGCTCGGTGCGTAGCACGAGAGCCCGGCCCCCCAAGGGGGGTCGCCCTCCTCAAGAGGCCGATCCGGCGAAACCAGTTCTCCGGATTAGCCCCGACCAATCCGCCATCCCAGAGCCGGATGCCGTCCCCGCCGATGCCGACCCCCACGAAGCCGTCAACGGTTCGGAGTTCACGACCGAGGGAGCGTTTGGCTTGCCGAGTGTCTGTCATGTGACGGCGACCGTGAGACCGCACGACTGAGGACTGACTGTATCGGATTGGCGATCGTTTGAGAGCCTTCGCCGGCGAACAGCAAGCCAACGGGGTCAGCATCCGGACTGTCGAGGATGAGGGATCCCGAGTCGCCACGCTCGGAGAACGGTTCGGCGTCGCCGGCGACGACAATCTGGTCCTCGAAATAGGCGACACCGCATCTTAGCCGACGATTCCGTCAAACTGACGTCGACGACGGTGCCGAACGTGAGGCCGGTTGTTCGGCCGAGCTTCAGGACGGTCTGGCCAAGAAAGGGGCGACGGGCGGGTTGGCGGGTGGACCTATGGTCATGATGTCGGGCATGGCCGAGTCGGTGTCATCCAAAAGCCCGATTGCCGCGTCGATGTGATTGACGGCGTTGCCGAACTTCAGGGGTTCGAAATCGGTCAGCGTGGCGATCAGCGTGGGAATGTTCGACGCTGACTCGTCGGAGGCTGGGCTGGAGTACGCGGCCGCCGATGCTGGCCGCGGTGGAAGTGGCGAGGACGTGATTATCGCTGAAGATACATCGTCGACAGAGGTATCGACCAAGCATCCGAGGGCACCTGTACCGGCCATCATCTTGCCATGGCCATGGGTTTGCCATGGCCGATGGAAACGCCGCAAGGTGTCGGGGAGAGATGTAATTGTCGGGACGGAGGTAGATCCTGAAAGCCGGTGGTGACGACGCGCTCGGTCACGCTGGCCTTCCCGAGTCTACAGCCTTAATCCGAACTTCATTCAGAGGAACTGCTGGATCTGCACGGCCGTAACCAAGGGGGTGCCGTCACCGTCGACCTGCACTGCCGCCTCGAACACAGCTTGGCGCTGTCCGACCCGTACCGCCTTGCAGGTAACGAGCAGTGCCACGCCGGCGGGAACGGGTCGGAGGTAGTAGCAGTTCAGTGTGCCGGTAACGAACGTCCGCTCACCGCCGGCGAACCACGTTGCGAGGCTCACCGTGTCGTCGATCATCGCTGCGACGAATCCGCCCTGCACGGTCCCGTGCGGGTTTGACATACCGTCCGGGGGCCGGAAGCGAACGCTAGCCAAGGAGCCGTCGTCCTCGACCGCCTGCACGGCACCACCCATAAACTCTCGGGACGGAATGTGGGGTAGATCGTCTACGTTCATCTCGTTTCTCTGACTTCGGAGCGTTGGTTGGGCGAAGCGCCGCTGGCAGACGGTTCTGCGACAGGCGCGATTTCGGAGCAGAGGGAGGCGGCTGCCGCCAGGACATGGCCGGAATGCGCGCCCGTCACTTGCAGGCCGATGGGGGGACCGTCGTTTCTCCGCTGCGCCGGAAAGGAGATGGCGGGGACGCCGGCAATCGCCGGCGGTACGGTGAAGTCGGCTAGCGATGTTGGAATCGGAGAGTGGCGCCGCGGTGCCAGATGCGGGGTGGTCGGGCCGAGAAGGAGCCGGTCGCGTAGCGCCTCGCATAACGCGTACCGCGCCTGATCCAGCCGAGCCGTGGCTGCGCGGACGCGGGCAGGCCCCTGTGCGGCACCCCACGCCACAAGCCGACGGAACTCGGCACTGAAGCCCTCGGGTCGCTCGCGCAGCGCCGTCGCGAAGTGGCGCGCCGCGTCACGCTCGCAGATCAGGAGTCCCGCCCGGCGCACGGCCGCGAGATCGACGTCGGACCAGTCGACCGGGGCTGCCGCGCGTTCGGCCGACGCCACCGCCTCGCGCAGAGTTTCCACCACCGGAGCATCGACTGTCCGCGACGCCCTCAGCAGCCAATGGGCGAGGGGTGGATGATCGTGGGAGGGCGTCGGTCTCTCGCGCTCGCCACGGAGGATGGGCAGGACACAGGCGACGTCACGGACGCTGCGCGCATGGATGCCCACGTGATCGAAAGGCAGCGACAGGGGGACGACGCCGTCCGTGGGAATCTCGCCGCGTGCCGGCTTGAAGCCGACGACGCCGCAAAGCGCGGACGGCAGCCGGACGGAGCCGAGACTGTCGGTCCCGAGGGCCAGGGGCACCATGCCGCTCGCGACGGCGGCCGCGGAGCCGCCGGACGATCCGCCTGGTATCCGCTGTGGTGCCCATGGGTTTCTGGTCGTGGCGAAGGCCTGATTGTCGGAAGTCACTCCCAGGGCGGCCTCGTGCATGTTGAGCGTTGCCATCGGGATCAGTCCGGCCGCGCGCAGGTGAGCGACGCAGGTTGCGTCCTTGCTGGCGGTCCGGTCGCGGAACGCGGCGACTCCCGCGTGCCATGGCAGGCCCTCCACAGCGATGTTCGCCTTGACGCCGAACGGGATGCCGTCCAGCGGCGATCGCGGGGTGCCGGCGCGCCAGCGCGCGGCTGCCGCTTCGGCAGCGGCCAGGAGCGACACCGGCGCGACGAGATCGTTGCAGGCGCCGACCAGGGGCTCCAGCCGCTTGATCCGCGCGAGCATGGCCTCCATGACGGTACGTGGATCCGTGGTCCCCGAGGCGAAGCCGGCGGCCAGTTCGCTGGCGTCCGGGTACTGGGTGATGCCCCGATCCGTGGCCACGCTTAGGGCGCAAGCGCCGGGAGGCGTTCATCGATGAGGCGGATCGGCTTCTGCCGACGTTCGACCTGCGTCACCTTCGCGGTCGCGCCGGCCGTGGCGAGCTCGACGCTCACCTCGATGCCGAGAGCGGCCTTGAGCAGGCCCTGCATGCGGTTCCCGAGCGTGGCGTCGCCGGGCCGTGCCTCCGCGATGACGGTCATAGCGCCGTCCCGCGTCACGCGACAGACGAACTCGCCCAGAAACTCGGGCACCTCGGACAGGAGCGGGCCAATCGCGTGCGGGAACACGTTGATGCCCTTGATCTTGACCATGTTGTCGCTGCGCCCGAGGAACCCCGCGATACGCCGTAGACCGTACCCGGGGCCTGAGGCGTCGGTACGCTCGCGGCTCACGTCGTGCGTATTGAATCGCAGGATCGGGTAGATGTCGTCCTTGAAGAGACACGTACAGACCATGTCGCCCGGCTCGCCGGGTTGCACGGGGGCGCCGCTGTCGACGTCGAGGAGTTCGAGGACGTGGGCGTCTTCCATGAGGTACAGGCCGTCCTGGTCGGGGCCCTCGGCGGCGACGATGCCGGTGTCGCCGACGCCGTACCAGTCGTAGCAGGCGGGCTCGCCCCACAGGCGTGCGAGGGCGGCCTTGTCCTCGGCCCCCATGTGCCCGCTGATCATGCGAATGCGGATGTCCTCGCCGATGGCGATGCCTTCTTCGGCGGCCACCTCGGCGAGCCGCCTCAGGTAGTCGGCGAAGCCGACGAGAACCGTGGCCCCGAACTCGCGCATGAGCCCGACCTGGCGGACCGAGGGGGTCTCCAGGCCGGTTCCGGCCGACACGAAGAGGGCGTTGGTCCAGTGCAGTACGGCCTCGCGAACGTAGTGGCCGCCGTTGACCGTTCCGTGCCCGTAGCACGAATGCACGACATCGTCCGCGCGCATCCCCTGCCAGCGATAGACGCGCGCGAGCAGCAGGCTCTGGACCTCCCGGGACTTGGGTCCGAAAAGCAGTGCCTGCGGGCGTCCGGTGGTCCCGCTCGTGGTGTGAAAAACGACGGGCGGCCGCGTGGGATCGTCGCGTTCGAAGCCGCCGAAGTCCCCGAACGGCGGGTGTGCCTCGATACTGTGCATCAGGTCCGACTTGTCGAAGACGGGCAGCCGCGTCAAGTCCTCGAGCCCCCGGATGTCGCCGGGCTCGATACCGGCCGCGCCCCACAGCCGCCGGTAGAAGCCCGTCTCCCAGGCGCGCGCGACGCAGCGCCGGAACAGGCGGTCCTGCCGGGCGAACAGCTCGTCCCGACCGATCCGCCGGGCGAAGGTCTCGAAGGCGTCGCCGATGGGATGGTCCTGCAGGAGGCGCTCCAGGTCCGCGGCGCGGTGGTATGGGTGGAACGCGCTCACGGTCTGGCTCGGGCGGTGTCCGTGATCGGGTCGAGCAGCGCCCGGGCGTCCGGCAGTTCTGGCAGCGCCTGCACGGTGTCGATGAGGCGGCGAGTCCGGTCGTCGTCGCCGTACACCTGGGACAGGCACGACCGCACTTTGGCTTCGAGTTCTTCCCGCGACAGCGGTCGGTCGGGAGAACCGCGAAGCGCGTCGATGCGCACGGACCGACCAGTGCCGTCGCGCAGCCGCGCCGTGAGCGTTTGCGGCACGAACGCCGCCGGACCCGATGTGTCGTTGACTTTCGCCGCAAAACGCCCCGCGAGCGCCAGCCTCCCCGGCCTCCGCAACTCGGCTTCGGTGAAATGCTCGATGCCGACGCGACCGCACTCCAGGGCCGCGGCGCCCGTGTAGGCGAAACACAGCCGGGCGTAGTTCGCGTCCATGTCCGTCCTCGCGGGGCGGATGACGAGCTGGTGGATCAGGGGCGGCGCCGCCAGGGTCATTGCGACCAGGTTGTCGGGGCGGACGCCGCGGCTGCGTAGGTTCAGCACGCCGTCGATCGCGCCATGGGTCGCCCGGCCGCTGGGATAGGGCTTGTGGCTG
This sequence comes from Gammaproteobacteria bacterium, assembly GCA_009846005.1. Lineage (GTDB taxonomy): Bacteria > Pseudomonadota > Gammaproteobacteria > Pseudomonadales > Azotimanducaceae > VXYL01. The sequence goes on from VXYL01000066.1 coordinate 99,499, forward strand.
AGTTCGGTCACGCGCCAGGCGCCGCCGACCTTTCGTGCAATGCCGCCGGTGTCGGAAAGTGTCTCGAAAAGGGCGAAGTAGCCGTGGCGTCCCTCGAGGGCATGGTCTGGCGCGGGCACCCCTGCTCCGGCCAGATCCGCCGCGACGATGCCGGCCCGCGCCGCGGCTCCGAGCTGTAGCGGCAGCGCGGGCTTGCCCTCCTCGTGGGCCTGCATGGTGCCGGCGACCTGCCCGAGCGCGTGGCCGAAGCAGCGGCGGATGGCGGCGCTGCCGAAACTCCTGAGGACGCCGACCGCGACCGCCGCACCGAAGACGCCGACCGTTGCGGGACGGAAGAAGCGGAGCGGGGAGGTTGCCGCGATGCCGAGGGCGGCCGCGACTTCGACCCCGAGCGCGAGCGCCAGCAGGAGGCGCCGCCCGTCGACGGGGCCCCGCTGATTGGAGCCCCGTTCCCCGAGGGCCCGCTCGGACTCGGCCATGGCGGCGGCCGCCACGGCAGTCATGACGTGGGCCACGGCCCCTTCGTGGACGCAGTCGAACTCGAGGCAGTGCATCTGGTACGCGTTGACGAAGGCGGCCGTCGCTGGCGGTGCGGCGATGCCGTCGCCGAGAATGCGGCAGGCGCCGCCGGCGCCCCAGGAGAGCGCGGAGCGCAGGGTCTCGTCGCGCCAGGGACCGGTGCATCCGGCAACTCCGACCGCGAGCGTGTCGAGCAGGAAGGTCTGGGTCGCGCGCACCGCCGGCGCGGGCAGGTCGGCATAGGCGGTCTCGACAGAGAGGGCCGCGAGCCGTTCGAGGAGGTCGCCCGCCATGCGCTGGTAAGCCCGCTAGGCGCCGCTGCTTCGGGCGCGCATCAGATGGTCCCCCGAGCGCGCAACGCCGCGAGGTCGGCTGGAGCGAGGCCGACGGACTGCCCGAGTTCGGCCGAGTGCTGGCCGTAGGCGGGAATCTCCAGCCGCGGTTGGGCCGGTTCCTTCGAGAACTTGATCGGAACGCCGATGTGGCGGTGCCCTCGCGCATCGCGCAACAGCATCTGGCGCTGCAGGGTGTGTGGATCGTCGAAGGCGTCCTTCAGCGAGCGCACGAACGTCCAGCAGCAGTCCACGGGCTCGAGGAAACGCTCCCAGTGGGCGCGCGGCCGGGCCCGAAAGCGCTCGCGGAAGAACGCGCGTAGCGGCTCCTGCCCCGCGCCGGGTTCCAGCTCGGCGAACGGCAGCAGGTCCAGACGGTCGAACGCGGCGAGCAGGTTGCGCGCGAACTTGACTTCCGAGCCGCCGAGCACGAGGAACTCTCCGTCCAACGTCTCGTAGATGCGGTACATGGCCGAGCCGCCGAACGATCGCATGTTGGCCGGCTCCGGGTGCGCATCCTCCGCGAATACCGGGCCGGTGACGTTCGGCGTCCAGGCGAGCAGGGCGTCGTACATGGCGATGTCGATGTACTCGCCCCGGCCGGTGCGCTCCCGGCGCAACAGCGCCATGAGGATCGCGGACAGGGCCGTGAGCGAGGCAATCGCGTCGGCGGCCGGGATGTTCGGGGCGGCGGGCTTGCCGTCCTCGAGGCCCCGGTTCAGGGCCGCGACCCCCGCGAGGGCCTGTACCGTCAGGTCATGGGCGGGCTTGTCGCGCAATGGCCCGTCCTGGCCGAACGCCGAGATCGAGCAGTACACGAGACGCGGGTTCGTGGCGGCGAGTGTCTCGTAGTCGACGCCGAGGCGCGCGGCCACGCCGGGCCGGAAGGACTCGACGACGACATCCGCGCTCTCGGCCAGGCGGTGGAAGAAACGCCGCCCCTCCGCATCCTTGAGGTCGATCCTGAGGCTCCGCTTGCCGCGCGCGATGTTGCGGAACCAGACGGAGACATCGTCCGAGTCGCGGTAGCCCACGGCCCGGGTGGGCTCGCCGACGCCATTGGCTGGTTCGACCATGATGACGTCGGCGCCGTGGTCGGAAAGCGTCATCGTCAGGTGCGGACCGGGCAGGAACGCCGACAGGTCCAGGACGCGCACCCCCTCGAGTTTCATGTAGCCGGCCTTGCGCCGCTCGGCCGGGACCCGCTTCCGGCATGGGAGGCGTCAGGGAAGTTCTTCATCGTGCTCTCCAAGGAGGGGCGCGCGCCGGTTCGGTCCCCTGCGGCCGTTCACGCGGAGGGGGCTCGACAGCATGGTCAGCCCCGCGTCGGCCGCGGGATGCTCGACCTCGTTCAGCATCCCCACCTCGCGCGCGAACGGGTTGGAGAGGGCGTCGGCGATGTCGTGGACGGGGGCGACCGGCACCGCGCCCGCCAGGACGGCCAGCCAGTGCTCCGTCGTTTCCGTGCGCAGGATCCCGTCGATCTCGTCCTGGAGGGCGCCCCGGTGGGCCAGCCGCGCGGGGGCGTTCAGGAAGCGGGGATCCCCAAGGAGATCCTCCCGGCCGACGGCCGCGCAGAACGCGTCCCAGAATCGGGGCGTCTGGCACATGAGGAACAGCCAGCCGTCGGAGGTCCGGAAGAGCTGGCTCGGCACGATGCTCGGGTGCGACGAGCGCGACATGCGGCGCGTCTCGTGGCCCTCGTTCAGGTACCAGACCGCCGGGTAGGAAAGCTGATGCAGCGCCGTGTCGTAGAGCGCGGTGTCGACGTCGCAGCCCTCGCCCGTCTGCCGTGCGCGCAGGACCGCCGCCAGCAGGCCGCAGGCGAGCAGCGCCCCGGTCATGTAGTCCACCATCGAGAGCCCGAAGCGGGCCGGCGGCGCGTCCGGCTCGCCCGTGAGGTCCAGGAAGCCGCACTCCGCCTGCATCAGGTAGTCGTAGCCGGGCCAGCGCTCGCGGGAGTTGCCGCGGCCGTAGGCGGACAGGTGCGCGCAGACGATGGACGGATTCACGGGCGCAAGGTCCTCGTAGCGGATGCGCAGTTTCTCCGGCTGGTCGCCCCGGAGGTTGTTGGCCACGGCGTCGGCGTCCGCGACCAGCCGCTCGAAGCGCCCCCGCCCGTCCGGTGCGGTGAGGTCGAGCAGGATGCTGCGCTTGCCGCGATTGAAGGTCTGGTAGAAGAGGCTGTCGCCGTCGCCGAGGTGGTACGGGCCGACCGAACGGGAGATGTCGCCTCCGCCGGCCGGATTCTCGACCTTGATCACGTCCGCGCCGAGATCCGCCAGCAACTGCGTGCCGTAGGGCCCGGCGCCGTAGTGCTCGACGGCCAGGACGCGGACGCCGCTCAGCGGCTCCATCAGACCGGGTTCCGCTCGATGAGCTGACGGGCGATCACGATACGCTGCATCTCGTTCGTGCCTTCGCCGATGCACATGAGCGGCGCCTCGCGGTAGAGGCGTTCGACCGGGTACTCCCGCGAGTAGCCGTAACCGCCATGGACGCGCATCGCTTCCATGGCGTTGGCCACGGCGCTTTCCGACGCGAAGTACTTGGCCATGCCGGCCTCCATGTCGCAGCGCTCGCCGGCGTCGTAGGCGCGCGCGGCGTCTTCGGTCAGGAGTTCCGCGGCCCGCGTGCGGGTGGCCATCTCGCCGAGCTTCAGCTGGATGGCCTGGTGCTCGGCGATGGGCTTGCCGAACGTCTTGCGCGTCTGCGCGTAGGCAGTCGCTTCGTCGAGGGCGCGGCGCGCGATGCCGACGGAACGGGCGGCCACGTTGATGCGCCCGAGTTCGAGGCCACCGACCGCCATGTAGAAACCCCGTCCCGGCTCGCCGCCGACGAGGTGGCGCCGGGCGTCCAGAAGGTAGTCCTCGAAGATCAGTTCGGCGGAGTCGATGCCATGGTAGCCGAGCTTCTCGAGTCGGCGCCCGGTCCGGAAGCCGGGGTGCCGGCGGCCGGTATCCGGGTCGACTTTCGGGGCGATGAACATCGACATGCCGCGCCGGGGTGGGGTCGCGTCGGGATCCGTCTTGACCAGGAGCGCCACGGCGGCGCCTTCGATGCCGTTGCTGATCCAGGTCTTGGTACCGTCGATCCGGTAGGAGTCGCCGTCGGCGGTCGCGCGCGTGCGAATGCCCTGCAGGTCCGTTCCCGCATCGGGTTCCGTAAGCGCGAGCCCGCCGCGGATCTCCCCGGTCACGAACCTGGGCAGCCAGTACTCGCGCTGCTCTTCGGTACCGTGCTTCTCGACGATTGCCGCCATCATCAGGTGCGAGTTGAAGATGCCGGTGAGCGACATCCACTGTTCCGAGATCAGAGCGACGATGCGGGCGTAGGTGCTCGCCCGCAGGCCGAGCCCGCCGTAGCGTTGCGACACGGTCGCGCCGAACAGGCCGAACTCCTTCATCTGCTCGACCAGCTCGTGGGGATAGACGTCGTCGTGCTCCATCTGCATGACCCGCGGCGCTACCTCGCGCTTGAGCCAGCGCGAGATGACGTCGAGAATCGCGCACTCGTCCGTCGCGGTGTAGTCGGCGTCGCCGCGGTCCCGGGCCGCCGGGGTCGTGTCAGGGGCCATGGATCAGTCCTCAGTAGTGGTCGATGCGGTCCTCGGTGGCATGGCCCCGGGCGGGGACGAGAACATTGCGCAGGAAGCTCGCGACCTCGCCCCCGTCCTGGTTCACGCCCACCGTGCGCACCGTGACGATGCCCTGGCCCGGGCGGGACCGCGACGCCCGCTTGCCCAGCACTTCGGAGTGCGCGTAGAGCGTGTCCCCGGCGAAGACGGGCGCCGTGAACTTCACCTCGTCCATGCCGAGGTTGGCGATCGCCTTCTGGCTCACGTCGGTGACGCTCATGCCGATCAGGAGTGCGAGCGTGTAGGGGCTCACGACGAGATTGCGGCCGAACTCCGTCGCCTTGCCGTACTCGCGGTCGAAGTGCACGGGATGGGTGTTGAGGGTGAGCAGCGTGAACATGTGGTTGTCGTATTCGGTCACGGTCTTGCCGGGCCGGTGCTCGTACACGTCGCCGACCTCGAAGTCGTCGAGGTAGCGGCCGAAGGATTCCCGGTAGCGCTGGGGTCCGACCTGCTTGAAGTGCTGTGTCATCGGGGCTGTCCTCGTCTCGCGCCTGCGCGCGGGTGCCGCGGGCCGGCTACGCCCCCAAGGGCGGTACTGCCGCGGCCCAGGCGGCCGCGATGTCCCTCCGCGTGGCCACCCAGACGTCGTCGCGTCCGTTCACGTGGTCGAGTACGCGGCGCAGCGCGCCGGCGCGTCCGGGACGTCCCACGATGCGCAGGTGCAGTCCCAGGGACATCATCCGGGCGCCCTCGCGGTCGGCCTCCTCGAGGAGCCAGTCGAAAGTATCGATGGCGTAGCGCGCCCAGTTGGCCGGGGTGAGGGATGGCGCGGTCCACATCTTCATATCGTTCGAGTCGAGCGCGTATGGCAGGACGAGCATCGGCCGGCTTTCTCCGTCGGCACACTCGACGCGCTCCCAGAAGGGCAGGTCTCCCGAGTAGTCGTCCATGTGGTAGGTGAAGCCCTCCTCCGCCAGCAGCCGCCTCGTGTCGTCCGTGTGCAGGAGCCGCGAGAGCCACCCGACGGGGGCGACGCCGACAGTCGCCGCGATGCTGTCGCGCGCGCGGCGGATGAAGTTGCGCTCCTCCGCCTCTTCCATGCGGTACTGGTACACCCACCGGTAGCCGTGGGCGGCGGTCTCGTGCCCGCCGGCAACGAGCCGGGCAGCCACGTCGGGGGCGCGTTCGAGCGCCAGGGCCGCAGCCGTCGCCGTCACTGGGAGACCGCGTTCGTCGAGCAGCCGGAAGACCCTGTGCGCACCGGACCCTATGCCGTAGCGGTAGTTCGATTCGTTGCCGTGCACGCGCACCTGCCGCCGCGGGACGGCGCCGAGTTCGTCGACCGGTTCGGGGCGCGGGTCCCCGTCCAGGACGTTCATCTCGGCACCTTCCTCGACGTTCACCACGATCGATAGCGCGAGACGCGCACCGTTGGGCCACGTGAAGTCGCGTGGAGCGCTGCGGCCCGGCTCAACGGACAAACGGTCGCTCCTTCAAGCCTGCGGTTCCATTACACATATTGATATGATAATACGTCTTTTGCGGCTGTCGGCAATATCTGACGGTCCCCGGGTGGTACGCTCCGTACCGGGATCATGCTTCGGCGGTGCGGCAGGTGGAGACAGGACCGGGAACGGTGGAAGTAGCGAAACAGGCCGTATACGACGGCCCGCCAGACTACAGGTCGGTGGGTCGGCACGCGATGTTGCCCGAAACGACCCACGATCAGGCGGAACGCTATAATTTCCTGTCGCACCTGAACCGGCATCTCGCGGCGCGCGTGCTGCCTGGCGTTGAACGGGCCTACCGCAACGAGGTCGCGCCGCGATTCCAGGCGCGACGTGGACGGGAGCCCGCCGATCGCCACGAGGCACGGCGCGCCCTCGAGGGTCATTCCCTGTACCGGACGTGGAGCGCGTTGCGCCGCAACACCATGGAGATGCGTCAACAGGCGGGACTTTCGGTGGTGTTGCCGCAGTTGCCGGCGCTCGTCGAAAGGGCGCGGCGCACGGTACCCGCCGGGAAGCTGCAGCTGAACGACGCGGTGCGGACGCCGCGCTATCTCACGGCAGTGGATCACCACTGCATGCCCGGGAGCTACTACGCCGAGCGGGTCGCGCGGGACGTATCCGGCGCGGCGAACTACGACTCCGGGCTGTTCGTGACCACGGGAGGCCTGCTCGGCCGGTTCGCGGACGGCGGCGGACATGGCATGGTGGCTTTCGTCCGGAAGCTCCGTCCCGGATTCGCCCCGCGGCGCATTCTCGACCTCGGCTGCGGGCTGGGACACAACGTCCTGCCGGTCGCCGCCGCCTTTCCGGACGCGCGCGTCACTGCGGTGGACGTGGCGGCGCCCATGCTGCGCTATGGGGCCGCACGGGCGGCGAGCCTGGGCGTCGGCAACGTGGAGTTCGTCCAGGCCGATGCGACGGACCTCGGTCAGTTCGAGGACGCCAGCTTCGACTGGGTGCAGAGCATCATGTTCCTGCACGAGACCTCGCTTGCCGCCCTGAGGCGCATCATGGGGGAGAGCCGTCGCCTGGTCGCTCCGGGAGGGCTCGTCACGCACGTCGAGCAGCCGCGCTACGGCGTGGCGATGCCCTTCTTCGAGCAGGCGATGCGGGACTGGGACGCCTTGTACAACAACGAGCCGTTCTGGACGAAGCTGCACGAGATAGACCTCGACGGACTGCTCGTTGCCGCCGGGTTCGACCGGGAGTGCCTCATCCATGCCGGTGTCTACGCGATCGCGGACAACGGCGGCTTCCCGGACGCCGAGAGCGAGGATGTCGAGGACTACGGCCGCAAACCGGCGTGGCGCATCAGCGGTGCGCAGGTGCCCGCCTGACGCGCGGGGCGACGCGGATGAGCGAGGACCGCACATCGGAGGCACTGGAGCCCCTCGATGTCCTGCGACTTACCGGCGCGAAGGCGCGCGGCAAACGACCCTACTTCTTCGACGACCCGGACGTGGAACGCGTGCTCGCCATCACCATGGCGGTGGCCGGTGAACTCGCCGTCCTGCGCCAGCGCCTCGACACGATCGAGGAGCTGCTGGAGACGCGCGGCGCCGTGACGCGGGCGGACATCGAGGCATTCGAGCCGGACCCGGCTCACGCCGAGCGGCGTGGCCGGTGGTACCAGGAGTACCTCGCGCGGATCCTGCGGATTGTCCAGCAGGAATCCGAGGCGCTCGACCGCGGCGACGAGCCCACCTCGGAAGAGGCGGGCGCGCGGCTGGGCAAGGAATGAGCGACGCGACGCCGCTACGCGCCGGCACGGTCTGCGTCGCCGATCTGGCCCGCAGCCGCGAGGCGTACGAGGACACGATCGCGTACCGCACGGTCGAGACCGGAACGGTTTCGGGATCGCTGGCCGAGTCCTGGCATGCGCCCGAGGCCGTCGGCGCCGCGTACGCCTTGCTCCAGCCGTCCTCCGGCGCCGAGACCTGGCTGCGCCTTGTCGAGACCTCTCCGGTGGAAGGGTTCGAGCCGGTCGTGAGCCACGGCTGGACGGCCCTCGAGTTCTGCGTATGGGACGTGGCGGCCGTGGCGGCGCGTCTCGCCGACTCGCCGTTCGAGATCGTCGGCCCGCCCCGCCGGCTGGACGGCATGGACGCCCTCTGCGCGATGCAGGCGCGGGGCGCGGACGGCGAAATCCTCTACTTCACGCAGATAGACGATGACCCGCCGGGGTTCTCGCTGCCGCGCGCGCGCTGTTTCGTTGATCGCCTGTTCATGCACGTGCTCGGCGCCAGCGACCTGGCAGCGACGCAGCGGTGGATCGTGCGCCATCTCGGATGCGCGGTCGGGGTGGAGCGGATGGAGATGGTCTACACTTTGCTCGCGCGGGCGTTCGGCGTGCCCCTGCACACGCGGTTCACCATCTCGACCGTGACCCTTGGCTCCGAGGTTTTCCTGCAGGTGGACCAGATGCCCCCCGGGGCTAGGCGGCGTCCCGCGCGCCCGGGCATGCTGCCTCCCGGGATCGCCATGACGACCTTGTCGGTTCCGGACCTCGACGCGGCGGCGCACGGCCGCGTCAAGTCGCCGACGTTCCATGACGGAGCGGTGTACGCGGGCCGCAGGAGCGTCACCCTGTCCGGACCCGACGGGACGCTGTTCGAACTCGTGGAGGAAGCGTGAAGGATTCTCTTGGCAACAGGTGCGTGGTCGTCGCGCGGCGGCCTAGGGGCGTGCCCACCGTGGAGGACTTCGAACTGCGCCCGGCGCCGCCGCCGGGTGCCGGGGTATCGGCGGACGTGCTTTACGTGTCTGTCGATCCCTATCTGCGGGGCCGCCTGAGCGGCAGGCACGTCAGCGGCCCGATCGCCCCTGGAGATCCCATGGACAGTGAACTGGTCGTGCGAACCACGCAGGACTCGGTGGTGGGCCCGGCGGGCACCGTGGCACGGGCGTTCGGCCCCTGGCAGGAGCGCGTGCATCTGCCCGATGCGGCCCTGGTACCCGTTGCGGCCGACCTCGACCCGCCGTCGCTGGCGCTCGGCGTGGTCGGCATGCCGGGGCTTACGGCCTACGCGGGCGTGCAGCGCATCCTGCACCCGGTGCCGGGGGAGACCGCCGTGGTGTCAGCCGCCGCGGGCCCCGTCGGGGCGACGGTGGGACAGCTTTGCAAAGCCGCCGGTGCCAGGGTCATCGGCATAGCGGGCAGCGCGGAGAAGCGCGCGTGGTTGGTCGACGAGGCGGGTTTCGACGGCTGTATCGACCGCCACGGATCCGTTCGCGACGGACTGGGCGCGCTCTGTCCGGACGGCGTCGACATGTATTTCGACAACGTTGGCGGGGCGGTCCTCCATGCCGTCATGGAGCGGCTGGCGCCGAACGCGCGGGTGGCATTGTGCGGACTTATGGAACAGTACAACCAGGAGGCCGCGCCGCCCGGTCCGAACCCCGGCCTGATCATCCGGGCCCGTGCGACCGTGAAGGGACTCGTCGTGTACGACCACGAGGACCTGCGGCCGGCTATGGAGGAGGATATCGGCGGGCGCGTGCGGCAAGGCGCGCTGGCGTTCCGCGAAGAGGTTTTCGAGGGGCTCGTACAAGCGCCCGACGCCTTCTGCCGGCTGATGGCGGGCCAGACCTTCGGCAAGACAGTCGTTCGCATTGCCCACAACTGAGAGGGGGAAACAGGAGATGGCGCGCGAACCCATACATCCGGGCGAGACCCTGAGGAAGGACGTCGAGGCGCTCGGCGTGAGCGCGGCAGAGTTGGCGCGGCGAATTGAAGTACCGGTGAACCGCATCACCCAGATCCTCAACGGACAGCGCGCCGTGATGGGGGACACCACGCTGCGTCTGGGCCGGTTCTTCGGGACATCGGGCGAGTTCTGGCTCAACCTGCAGAGGCTCTGCGAGTTGAGGCGCGCGGAACGCGATCACGGCGACGAGATCGGACGGCTGCCGTCGCTAGTGAGCGAAGGGCGTTTGTCCGCACCAGGCTGAGTGGAAGCGGACGGAACGTACTGCTCGTAGCGACGTGGTCGAAGTGTGAACTGCTGAAC
>VXYL01000066.1:109550-111364 GCA_009846005.1 Gammaproteobacteria bacterium
AAGCGGACGGAACGTACTGCTCGTAGCGACGTGGTCGAAGTGTGAACTGCTGAACGCAAAGCCCTGCAACGGTCGTTGACGGCCTTGATCCGTTCGAGGACCGTTCGTCCGCAAGGGCAGCGGGAGGGATTTACTGCGGCACTTCCCGAAACGCGTCCAGCGGCGCCGCCGGCGCCGTCTGGACCAGCAGCGCCTGGCGGCGCAGGAAGCGGAGCAGGCCGCTCGCTCCCATGCGTGAACGTCCGACGCCCGACACCCCGAACGAGTCCTTCTCCACGTCGCCGACCTGCGCGGTGAGTCCGGCGTCGTTGATGCTGACGGCGCCGGCGCGCAGACGGCCCGCGACGCGCACGGCGTGTTCCGCTTTGCCGAGCACCGCGGCGGAAAGCCCGAAATCCGAGTCGTTGGCGAGACGCACCGCCTCATCGTCGTTGGCGAACGCGATCACGGGGACGATGGGACCGAACGTCTCCTCGCGATAGAGCAGCATCCCGTGGTGCACGTCGGTGAGTACGACGGGCGCGCACCAGACGGCGCCGTTGCGCCGCCGTGGCCCGCCGCAGTGTAGCGTCGCGCCCCTGGCGACGGCGTCGGCAAGCTGCGCCTCGACGCGGTCGGCCTGGCGCGGATCGATGAAGGGCCCGAGATGTCCGCGGTCGATCCGCTCCATGTTGAGGGTGGCCGCCGATGCCGCCGCGACCAGTCGCTCGACGAACGCCTCGCATATGGCCTCATGCACGTAGACACGCTCGATCGACTGGCAGGCCTGTCCCGTGGCGACCACCGACCCGCGAAGGGCCGTCGCAGCAGCCGTTTCGATGTCGGCATCGGCCAGCACCACGAGCGGGTCCTTGCCGCCTAGCTCAAGGAACGCCGGCACCAACCGCTCCCCGGCGCGGGCGCCGACCAAGCGCCCGGTGGCGACGCTTCCGGTGAAGCAGACGGCGTCCACCGCGTCCACCACGGCGCTGCCGGTATCGGGCCCGCCGCGCACGCAGTCGAACACGGCCGCGACTTCAGGCACTGTCCGCACCGCGTCCATGAGGGGCTCGACGAATCGGGGCGTGTGCTCGCTGGGCTTGCAGAGCACGGCGCAACCTGCCGCCAGGGCTGGCACCGCGTCGATCAGCATCAGCAGCAGCGGGAAGTTCCAGGGGGAGATGACGCCAACGAGCCCGAGTGGAACCGCACGATGCTCGAACCGCACGCTCGGCACGGATTCGGACACGCCCGCCGAGCGCTCCGCAAGAAGCTCCGGGGCCTTCCTGCCCCAATGGTCGATGCGGCGCAGGGCGCCGTCGATCTCGGCCTCCGACAGGAGCCGGCGGCCCGTGTCGTTCGCCAGGGCCGCGACGATCTCCGCGCGGCGGTCGCGCAAAGCGCCGCACCATCTTTCGAGGGCGGCCATGCGTTCCCCGGGGGGAAGGGCGGCCCATTCCACCTGCGCTCCGCGGAGACGCTCCGCCACGGCGGAAACTTCCTGCCGGTTGTCGGCACGGAAGCGAAACCCCTCACCGCCCCGGGGGTTCGCCGCATGCAGAAAATTAGACATAATGACCGATCATTGTATCTAAAGAGATCGCCGTGCCCGCGACCCTGTTCGACAAGCTGTGGGAAAGCCATTGCATCGAGACCGACGATGACGGGGTGAGCCTGCTGTACATGGACCGGGTGGTCATGCACGAGCGCACGGGCAGCGTTGCCCTGGACACGCTGTTGCGCCGGGGACGGCCCGTGCGGCGCCCCGAGCACGTCTTCTGCGTCGTGGACCACGTGGTGGATACCCGACCCGGACGCGGTGACGAGACGCAGGC
>VXYL01000074.1 GCA_009846005.1 Gammaproteobacteria bacterium
GCGTGGAGGGTCCGGTGGTCGAAGCCGAGTAGCCGCGCACTTCGATGTAGTGGACGCCCGCCGAGACCTCCGCCTCGATCTCGAAGTTGCTCCCCGACCCCCCACCGTCGTTGGCCGCTAGTTGCCCGCCGTCGGCGCCAAACAGCGTCCCGTAGGTGTCGGTGGGGCCGCTCGAATTGACGCGGAGCGTGCCGCTGCCCGTGGCGAACCGGAACACGTCGCGGTCGCCGCCGGACTCCAACGTCCCGTGCAGGAATGCCGGCAGCGCCATCGCGAGGGTGGCAGCGGCCGGCGCGTCCCCGTGGTCGTCGCCGTGGTCGGAGAGGTTCTCGTACCAGGCGACCTTGTTGTCGTCGAACGATCCCGCCAGCACGTCCGGATCTCCATCGCCGTCCAGATCCGCAGCATGCACCCATGCGGCGCGGCGGACGTCGTTCGTTATCACGTTTTCCGGCGAGAAGGTGCCCCCGCCCAGATTCTCGAACCACGCTATCTCGTCTTCCCAACGAGCCGCGGACAGAACGTCGTTGTCCCCGTCACCGTCCAGGTCCGCCGCGTAGGCCGACTCCGCGCCGTTGCTGGTTCCGATTACGCGCTGCGTCGAGAACGTGCCGCCCAGGTTCTCGTACCACGCAACCTTGTCGTCGTTGAACGAGACGGAGATGAGGTCTGCATCTCCGTCCTCGTCCAAGTCGGCGGTCTGAAGGAAATCGACGTAGTCGGCGCTTGTCGTAATCACCCGCTCGGCCGAGAAGGTGCCTCCCAGGTTCTCGAACCAAGCGACACTGTCGTTTGAGCTTGAGGCCGAGGCCACGTCGGCGTCGCCGTCGCCGTCGAAGTCTGCGGCAGTGACTGCTAACGGCGTGATGATAGACGTGCTGATATCGAGCTGGGAGACAAACTCTGGCTTGCCAAGATTCTCGAACCAAGCAACAACGCTGTTACCGGCGTGGGCCGAGAGCACGTCGGCATCACCGTCGCCATCGAGATCTGCGGCATAGAGGTTGCCAGAGGGCCGGTAGTCAACAAGCCGCTCGTTGAACACGCCATTGCCAGAATTCTCGAACCATCTGAAGTCCACTCCCCCTGGACCTGCACCGGAGAGCAAATCCAAGTCGCCGTCGCCATCGACGTCCACCGGGTGGATGGGTCCAACAACTCCAATCTCGGACCCAGCAGAGAACCTGCCTCCGCCTTGGTTTTCGTACCATGTGGCGTTGCCGCCGCTCAACACCGCGAGCAGGTCTGGATCTGCATCGTCGTCCAAATCCATCGCGTAGAACCGGGAGGCACCGTCCGTCGTGATGGCCCGCCCTGCGGCGAAGGAAACTGCCGGCGTCGCCATGAACTCGATGGACAACGTGTACGGTCCCGTCGCCGTGCCACCGGCGCCCGATACTTCGACGTAGTAGGTGCCGGACTCCACGGCGACTTCGATCTCGAAGTTCGGCACATCGCCGGAGTCGTCATCCTCGGCCAGCACGTTGCTGTTGGCATCTGTCAGCTTGCCGTAGGTATCCGACGCACCAGTAGTGTGGATCTCAAGCGCGCCCGGCCCATCGACCTCGACGCGGAACACGTCGCGGTCGCCCGCCCGTTCGAGGTGCCCACCGCCGGACCACGGCAGAGACGCAACCAGCGTGGCCCCGTCCGGGGAGTCGGCATGGTCGTCCGTCGCCACGAACTCGATGGACAGCGTGTAGGGTCCGGTGGCTGCGGCCGAGTAGCCGCGCACTTCGATGTAGTGGACGCCCGCCGAGACCTCCGTACTGATCGAGAAGTTGGTTCCCGAGCCGAGGTCGTCGTTCGCCGCCAGTTGCACGCCGTCGGCATCGAGCAGCGTCCCGTACGTATCGGTAGGTCCGTGGGAGTACAGGCGTAGCGTGCCGCTTGCCGTGATAAACCGGAACACGTCGCGGTCGCCCCCGGACTCCAGGACCCCGTGCAGGAACGCCGGGAACGCCGTGGCGAGCGTCGCGTCGGCAGGCGCGTCCCCGTGGTCGTCGCCGTGGTCGGACTGGTTCTCGTACCAGGCTATCGTGTCGTCATCGCGGGAGGCGGACAGCACGTCCGCATCGCCGTCGCCGTCCAAGTCGGCCGCATGCACCGCCAATGCGTAGTCGGCGGTAGCCGTGATCGTCCGCCGAGCCGAGAAGGATCCGTCGCCCAGGTTTTCGTACCACGCGACGTTGCGCCCGTAGGCCGAAAGAACCTCCGGGTCGCCGTCGCCGTCCACGTCTGCCGCATATATTTCGTTGCTGGGAATGGCGTCGATGACGCGCTGTGCGGAGAACGCGCCGCCACCCAGGTTCTCTGCCCACACGATCCGGTCGGAGACGGTCGCGAGCACGTCCGCGTCGCCGTCGCGATCCACGTCGGCCGCGCCAACCGCCACGCTCTCCAAGAACGTGTTCGCGGCGGACGCGACGATGACGCGCTCTGCGGAGAACGTACCCCCACCTAGGTTCTCGTGCCAAGCGATCTCGTCATCAGCGTTCGAGCCCGAGACCACGTCCGCGTCGCCATCCCCGTCCAGGTCGACCGCGTAGACCGATAGGGCACCATCGGCATCGGTGGTGATCACGCGTGGGCTCGCGAAGTTGCCGTCGCCCAAGTTCTCGTGCCACGCAATACGGTCGGATCCCGCCCACGCGGAGAGCACGTCGGCATCGCCGTCCCCGTCCAGGTCCGCAGCATGTATTCCGCTAGCGCCTACGGCGTCGATCACACGTTGTCCCGAGAACGTCCCGCCACCGAAGTTCTCGTGCCAAGCAATCTCGCTACGCGATGCCCAAAGGACCTCTGCGTCGCCGTCGCCGTCAAAGTCAGCCGCGTGCACGGAGTCGGCGCGATCGGCGTCTGTGGTAATAGGACGCTGCGCCGAAAACTGGCCGCCGCCCTCGTTCTCGTACCACGCGATCTTGTCGTCGTCGACTGAGGCGGAGAGCACGTCGGCGTCGCCATCGCCGTCAAGGTCGACGGCATGGACGTCAAAGGCACCGTCCGCATCGCTTGTGATGACGCGCTGTTCCGAAAACGACACGTCCCCATCGTCCGGGACGAACTCGATGGACAACGTGTAGGGACCGGTAGCCTCCCCACCACCAGCGCCGGACACCTCGACGTAATGCGTGCCCGCCGCCACGACCGCCTCGATCTCGAAGTTCGGCGCACCGCGCGAGTCGTCGTCCTCGTCCAGCACAGCGCCGTCGGCGTCCGTCAGCTTGCCGTACGTGTCCGTAGCCCCAGTCGTGTAGGCGATGAGCGTGCCCGGGCCGACGACATCGATGCGGAACACGTCGCGGTCGCCCTTCCGTTCGAGTTCGGCGTCGTCGGACCACGGCAGGGTGGCCACGGGCGTGGCCTCGTCCGGGGTGTCGGCGTGGTCGTCCACGGCCACGAACTCGATGGATAATGTGTAGGGTCCTGTCACCCCCTCGTTGCCGGTCACTTCCACATAGTGCACGCCCTCCGCGACGCTAGTCTCGATCCGGAAGTTGAGCCCAACGCCTCGGTTGTGGTCGCTCACCAGTTGGTCGGCATCGGCTTCGAGCAACGTTCCGAACGTGTCCGTCGGGCCATTCGAATACACGCGCAGCGTCCCGCGGCCCGTGGCGAACCGGTACACGTCCGTGTCGCCGGCTGACTCGAGCACGCCGTGCAGGAACGCCGGCAGGGCGGTCGCGAGCGTCGCGTTCTGCGGCACGTCACCGTGATCGTCGCCGCGATTGGACAGGTTCTCATACCATGCGACCCGGTCGTCGCTGTAGGAGGCGGACAGCACGTCCGGGTCGCCATCGCCGTCCAGGTCCGCAGCACGCACGGTCTGGACGCCGTCCGCCGAGGTCGAAAGGACGCTTGCCACAGAGAACCTCCCCCCGCCCAGGTTCTCGTACCAAGCGATCTTGTCGTCCCGATAGGAGGCGGACAGCACGTCGACGTCGCCGTCACCGTCAAGATCGGCCGTGTACACGGACCGCGCGTCGTCGGCGTCCGTCGTGAGGACGCGTTGCGACGAGAAACCTCGGCCACCGAGGTTCTCGTGCCACGCGATCTTGTCGTCGTCGCGGGACGCGGAGAGCACGTCTGCATCGCCGTCGCCGTCGAGATCCGCCGCGTGTACCGAGACCGCGCCGGCGGCGGCGGTCGTTAGGACACGCTGCGCCGAGAACGCGCCATCGCCGAGGTTCTCGTGCCAGGCGATCGTGTCGTCGTTCTCCGAGGCGGACAGCACGTCCGCATCGCCGTCGCCGTCCAGGTCCGCGGCGTGCACGGACCACGGCCTGTCGGCATCCGTCGAGATGACGCGCTGCGCAGAGAACGAACCCCTGCCGAGGTTCTCGTGCCAGGCGATCTTGTCGTCGTTGCGCGACGCGGAGAGCACGTCCGCGTCGCCATCGCCGTCCAGGTCCGCCGCGTGCACCGAATGGGCGCCGTCGGCGTCGGTCGTCAGAACCCGCTGGACCGAGAATGTGCCGTTGCCAAGATTCTCGTGCCAGGCGATCTTGTCGTCGTTTCGGGATGCGGAGAGCACGTCCGCGTCGCCATCGCCGTCCAGGTCCGCCGCGTGTACCGAAACGGCGCCGTCGGCATCGGTCGTCAGGACTCGCGCGGCGGCGAACGCGCCGCTGCCCAGGTTCTCGTGCCAAGCGACCGTGTCGTCGTTGAACGCGGCCGTCACGACGTCCGGATCGCCGTCGCCATCAAGATCCGCCGCGTGCACGGCGCGCGCACCGTCCGCGGCGGTCGTGATGGACCGCTCCCCAGCGAAGCTGATCGGGGCGAGCCCGGTGTCGTCGTCGGTTACCGTAACCGTGGCCGAGTCGGGTGTGCCCGGCGCATACCTCATGCCCGCCGTCACGGTCGCCGTAACGATGCTGTCCGGCTCCTCGACCGCGTCATCCTCGGTCGCGATACCCAACACGGCGGTGGCTTGCCGGTCTGCGAACGCCACCGTCGTTGGCGCCGATCCGGCAATCATCGCCCCTGACTCAGCCACGTCGACGTTCACCGTGAGCGCCCCCGCCGCACCGGATCTCGTGAGCGTGAAGTCGGCGGACGCCCCCTCGCCGACCGAGGACGCATCCGCAGCGATCGTCACGGTGACTGGCACGATCTCGTCGGCAGCGTCGTTGTTGACCCGCTCGAAGACCGCGATTCCGTTGCGCGCAGTGGTCCAATAGGCGTGCCGGCCGTCTGGGCTCGCCGCGAACCCATAGTAGGGCGTCCACAAACCGAAGTCGGGAACGTAGTCGTTGTGCCGGCTCGGTACCCAGTCCGCCACAAGGTCGGTGACCGCAAGTTCGCCGTCGCGCCACTCCAGTGCGTAGCCGTCGCCGTTCTTGCAGAAAGCGTCGGCGGCAGTGCGATCCTCGCGCGCGGTGGCGGCCGGGCAATCGGGTGTGTTCAACGGATGCTCTCGCGCAAGCGCGACCGCGCCCAGCAACGACGGTCGCGTCGGGTCGTCCACGTCGACGACGGACGATCCGCCGTTGCCCCAGGCGAACACCCGGCTGTCGTCGTCGGTCACGGCGACGGACTCGTGCCCGTAGGCAAGCGGCAACGACGCGACTTCCGTCAGTTCGCCGCTCTCGGCACTCTCGAAGACGCGCAGGATGCCGTCGACGCCCACTACGTAAACATGGTCGCCTGCATTCGCGACGGTCGCACCTTTCATGTCCCAGTCGACAACTTCCTGGACGTGGACCAAGGCACCGTCCTCGGCAAACGAGAATACCTGGAGATTCGAACGCTCCTCGAGCAGGTAGAGGAACGTCCCGCTTGGGTGGCCGAATACACGTCGATCGCCGTAGGCGCACCCGGGGTCGCCGCTGACCGAGACGGCGCCTTCGTCTTCAAGGACTCCGATGTTGCCGTCGACGGGCGCATAGGAACGCACGTCGCACCCGTGCAGGCCCAAGAGCCGGTTCCGCGGTTCGTCCCAGAACAGCACCTGCCCGGCGCTTCCTTCGACCACGTCTTGGAACGTTAGGGCACCGTCGCTTGCGCTGCGTTCGAACACGGCGATGCCCTTGTCCGTGTCCGCGTAGAGTGCGCGACCGGACCCTTCAAATGCCAGTGACCGAAACCGCGTAGCTTCCTCCTGCCCACCATCGGCACCGTCGTATTCGTAGCGCTCCTCAGTGTCTCCCGCATAGCGCAGCCAAACGGGCGGGTCCGTCGCTTCCCAGCGCAACGTGAAATCACGTCCCTCGGCGTCGCCGCGCGTGCCGACGCGGACCGCAAAGCGCTCGCCAGCGCTTGCGTGCAGGAACGCCTCGACGCCGACGCTCCGCTCGCTGGAGTCGACCATCTCCAGCCTGCCGGGCGGCTCGCCGGGAGCGTCGCGGTAAACCGAGAGCGTGAACGGCAACGATGTTTCGTCGATCCAGAACCGGTACCAGCCGGCCTCGGGCGCCTCGAACGCCCACCACAGAGACGAGTGGCCGACCCCGTGGATAGCCTCGCCTGCCTCGATGGTTGCAAAGCGGTTCGAGCCCCGTAGCATCCCCGCCGCCGTGTCGAGAACGACCGCCAGCGACCATTTGTCGTTCGAGGGCGTCGGACCCCACACCAATCTGGCGTTTTGATACGCCCTTGTATACGCATTCCCGGCAGCCGCGGCGGCGGCAAAAGCGTACGGCATGGCTTGGTCGGCTGTGAACGTGAACGCACCTGTCGGCCCGTCGTTCGAGCCGACGAAATCGAGATCCGCGAGCGCATCTCCCTTGAACGCGCTCAGCCGGAGCAGGCCCGGGTCTAGTCGCCACGTGTATTCGCCCGTCGAGGGTGGCGTCCAGATCCACCATCCCGTACGGATCCCGGTTTCGGCGGGCTCGCCTGGTTCGACGGTCACCGTGTTCGTCATCGTGAGCGTAGCACTGCTCGACTCCGCATCCGGAAGCCGAAGCGCGTTTTCGACCAGATCGTTGTCGCCAAACGACCCCTGGGGCCCCAATGCCGACCAAGACAACTCGAATGCCGTACCCGCCGCCTCCGCGTCCCGGGCCGCGACGGCGAGTCGATAGGTTGCACCTCCTTTCGAGGGGAAGCGCCGAACCCACTCGGGGAAGCCCGAGACGAGGCGGAGACCGCCGAATGCGGGCGCGTCCTCGAACACGAGCAGTTTCAAGTGCAGAGCATTCAAGCCGAATTCGTACCAGCCGTCGTCAGGCGCCGTCCACTGATACCAAACCGTGGCCGCCAGCGATCCGAACTGCTCGCCTGGCTCCAGCGTCGCGCCGGCGTTGGTGCCCATGATGTGCCCCTCTTCGTCTTCCAGGGCGACGGCGGCCGCGAACGCATCGTTGTCTGGCGCACCCCCCTGTCGCCAAGTCAGGGTGAACGGCGCGGTGCGGACGCGACTGGCGACGCGCACCAGATAGTCGCTGCCCTGCTCGGCCAGGAAGGACGCTCCCCATGGGGCGGATGCGACCTCTCGGGCGCCGGCGATGCTCCCACCCTCATACACATCGACCCGCATTTCGAACGCGTGGTAGGAACGGTGCGCCGGGGTATAGCGGAACCCCTCGGCCGGCGTGAGCGAGAAGTGGACGGGACCCGCGTCCTTCGCAGTCCACTGGTACCACACCGACGCCGCAGGTCGAACCCGCCCGTCCTCGAAAGCCGGTTCCCCGGGCTCGGTCGTCGCCGTCAGCAGGTCGCCCTGCACCTCGCCTTCGACCCGTCCATCCAAGTCCGCCGCACTCGCGAAGTCGTCGTTGGTTGGCGCGGCCGGATCCACGTTGTCTGCGTTCTCCGCGAATACGACCGCCGTGTCCCCCCGCGCATTCCAGCCCGTCACGGTGAAGTGCAGCCGGGGATTGCCGAGCAAATGCAGATCGCGGACTCGCACCGTCCGGGGTTCGCCCGCCCGAATCTCGCCGAGGCCGACGAAGTCGTCAATCTCAACCGTCCGCAGACCCGATGCGGGGACGTCTTCGTAGGTCACCTGCGGGTGGCACGGCTCGTCGTCCTCCGTGCGGCATTCGAGCATCAGGCGCGCGCCTGCGGCCACGTAGCCATCGGTGGACACGGTGAGCTCCACGTCTCCCCTCGGACCCAACGTGTCGCGGTTGGCGGTGATGGAAAGCTGTGGGGTCGAGGGGCCGCGGATGATCGTGTACGCCAGCGCCGCGCGGGGCTTGTCGCCGTAGACGCGCTCGGCCACGACGCGGGGTCGCCACCGCCCCGTCTGCGGATTGTCCACGGAGATCCATTCCACGTTGTCGCGCCGCGACCGCGAACTGAGGTCGGCGTCGAGACGCGGAAAGGGCTGCTCAAGCCAGAGGTCCAGATCGTTCAGGACCGTGTTGGCGATCACGTCCGCGGGCGGCTCGTCCCATGTCAGCACGAGGTCGAGGCGGCTCGCGTCCGCCGGCACGTCGATCACGTGCTCGCTGGTCTCCCCTGCACTCAGGCTAATGCCGTGCCAGCCACCCGACTCCCAGCCGTCGGCTGCGGGCCGGTCGAACACGCTGGTCGAGGCGGAGACCTTGCCAAGACCGAAGCGGGCGTGGAGGGTCCCCGGTCCGTCCGTGTTGACCGACGGGAAGGCTTCCGGGGCGTCGAACCAGACATCGGGCTTCACGGCGCTTGACATCAGATGGGCCCTGGCCAGCGCCGGGTTCCACGCCAACGCGGGTTGGACGTCCATGGCGAGCGCCGCAACCCCTGCCACGGCCGGAGACGACATGCTCGTGCCGCTATATGCTATGTACTCTCCGCGGCTGCCGCCTCCCCGCGCGGAACGGACGTCTACGCCGGTGCCGACGACCAGCGGCACGAGCCGACCGTCGGCCGTGGGGCCGCGACTACTCGAGCCGGCCAGTTCGCCGCTGTCCCACGCCGAGCCCACCGCCAGCGAGTTCTTCGCGGCGCCGTAGTTCGAGAACGCGTGGACATCTGCGTTCGCATTCGCGACTGCGTAGAGCTGGCCTGTGTCCCAGACGACGGCATCCAGCTTGCGCGCCGACGCGTCACGTCCTTCCCAGGTCCGCCTAGCGCCCGCCAGGCTCATGTTGACGATGGGGGGCGCGAGCGCATCGTCCGTCCACCCGGCCGCTTCGCACGAAGAGGGCCGCGCCAGAAAATCCATACCCCCGAAGATGGAGGTGTTAGGACCGAAACCGTTCCTGTCTAGGACCTTGGCGAACCGGATGTGGGGTGCCAGTGGGGCCATTCCGGCATAGCGCCGCTCGGCGGTGCCGTTGCCTGCGAGGGTGGCCGTGACGTGGGTGCCGTGAAAATTGGCATCCACCCAAAGATCCTGCTCCTCTGCGAGCGAGGGGATGAAGTTCGCGCCGCAGACGCTCAGCCGGCCCGATTCGATGTCCAGATGGTTGATGTTGAGTCCCGAGTCCATGACGCCGACGGCGACGCCCTGCCCGGCGGTGCCGGCCCAGCCTTCAGTGTCCGTGTACGTCCGGTAGGCGTCGGCCCCCATCGCGGGCGCCGCCGTGTCGTTCGCCGCCTCGACGATGCCCACGGGTTCGATGAACACCACGAAGTCCGCCGCAGCGAAGGCTTCCAGGCTGCCGTACTCGACGTTGGCCGTGTAGGACCGGGTGTGGGCGTCGTAGGCGCCTACCACGGCACCGAGGCGTTCGAGGGCCATCCGCCACCGGCCGTCGTTGTCGCCCGTCGCGGCGAGCGTAACGAATACCGGCACGATCTCGTGGGCGGGTTTGTGACGCGCCTCCTCGGCGAACGCGGCCGAGAGCTTGGCGGACGACGGCTGCGCCGCCAGCCCGTCCACGGTGGGAAGGGCCGCGACCGCCTGCAGCCGGTCGGGATCGCCCGGCAGTCTGGCCCGGAGCAGGTCACCCGCCTGGCCTTCGACGACGACGCCCAGCGCGGCCAGTTCCGCCTCGGCGTCCTCGAGGCGCGCATCGGGGCCGAGCCGAACCCAGCCGAACGACCAGTCCCGGTCCGCCGCCTCGGCGTTGGCCGCAACCGCCGCCAGAGAATCCGGCGACGAGAACCACGCGGGAGCCTGCGAACGCGCCTCCTCGTCGCCGGTGACCTCCGTCCGTGTCGGCGGCCCGGCTCGCTCGAACGTGGCGTAGGCGAAGCCCTCGGGAGCAGAAGGCCGTTCGGCTGTGCCAGTTCGCGCGTCAGCCCAGATCGGAGAAGAATCCCTCGGCGGCGGTGCCTGGACCGTCGGGGGCGTTCGACCGTTGCGACTCTGCGCGTCGATCACGGCCACCAGTTCTTCGAGGACTTCCCGCCGCTGCGATTCCGCAGTGGGCGTGCCTTGTGCAGGCGATTCAGGTTCCGCCAGACGGGACGAAACGAACCAATGGAGGCCGAGGGCAACGAACACGAACAGACAGCCCGCCACAACGACACGTCCCCATCGAAACCCCGTAGTCGCCGATGCGGCGGTCAACCCGTTCATCTTTGTTCGCCCCCAGCCGCCCATGGGAGCGACCTGTCAAGCCGTGGTCCCGTAACGACATGGAAGTACAACAAGGGGCGAAGCCCAGTGTCCCTATCAGAACTGATAGTTTTGGACGGGCCGTCGCGGCAAGGGCCGGGGTTCCTGCGGCCGGCTCGCCGGTTGAACGCCAGCCGTCAATGACGCCCGTCAAAGACCCCCGGCGTTGACAACACGACCCGGACGAGATCCAACTGGCGGGAAAGACCGAGCCGGGTCAGCGCCTCGCGGATATGCCAACGCACTGCCGCCGGGGTGCGATGTGTCGCCGCGGCGATGGAAGCCACGGAGCCGCCTGCGGCAAGCGCTGCGGCCACGCGGGCCTGTGCCGGCGTGAGTCCCAGGGCCGCCGCCACGCGCTGGGGGTTGACCGCGGGCGCGGCAAAGGGTTCCGCAAGCAGGATGCGGGCGACGGCCCGGTCCGCCGGGGGCGGTAATTCGGTCGGAGCCGCGGGCGTGGCGTACAGCACCAGCGGCGTGTGTCGGTGGCGGATGATCGGCATCGATCCGCTGCGGCGTTCCCGGCAGGCCGAGTCGAGTAGTACCGCAACGCCGTCCGCGTCCGCCGGCGGGGCACCGACGAGGCGACCTCGGCGAACCGACAGACCTTCACCCCGAGCGAGCAGGGTACGGGCGCGGTCGTTGGCCTCGACGACCCAGCCATGGCGGTCCAGGAGGAGCATTTCTATGCGCCGCGTGTCGAGCAGTGCCGTCGTTTTCATGCCGTCGGCGCGGGCCTCGGCGAGTGCATGTCGGACGCGAACGAACTGGCGCACATGCGGCAGCAGCTGCCGGATCGCGTCGATCTGGTCGGTACTCCAATCGCTCGGGTGCCCGCCTCCCGGCCCCACCAGCGACCAGGCGACCTGCAGGTCGTGCGTCGCGGGCATCCGGACGTTCAGGCAGTTCTCGCCGGCGTTGGGCAGTAGGTATTCGTTGTATGTCACGGATTGCCGGCGCACCTCGTCCGACAGCAGCGAGGTCGTGTGCACGAGTTTGCCGAACGGCTCCCGGAGAATCGCGGCGGCACGCTCGTCGATCGCCGCGTAGTTCTCGGCGTAGTCGCGTTTCAACTCGGGTCGCGGCTCGCCGCGCAGCAGCAGCCAACGCAGCTTGATGTCGAGCCCACCGAGCGGGTGTGCGCCCGCCAGAAGCAGGTCGTTGCCCCGAAGGTTGCATGTGTCGTCGATGAGCGCCGAGGCGGCTGGCCACTTGGTCTCGTCGAGTTCCGCCTCGCGCAGCAACGCCACGATTTCATCGATGCGGTCTTGAATGGCCAGCGTCCCCCCTTGGACGACCGACCATACGCTAACAGTGTGCACTTTCCGTGCACGCACCCGTCCAGTGCGTAAATTTCTCGTGTACTGTGTTTACCGCGCAGCCCAGCTGGAAACCACGCCGTTCGGCAACGCCTTCGGCACCTGGGCCTGGAATCTCGCCCTCCTCGCCTCCCGGTCGGTGTCCTTGTCGAACAGGGCCAGTACCCGCACCTCGATGGTCTCACGCAACGGCGCGTCGTCGGGGGTGTTCGGATCGGCGATGGCGCCGTGATAGGTGGTGCGGAGGCTCGGAACCTCCTGGCGGGTGTCGTACTGCTTGAAGACCAGCGTCTCCTTAGGCGTCATGTGCGGGAAGTAGTACCACCGCTGGGTGGGGTTGTACGCGAGCCGGTAGCTGACCAGCTTGCGGCGCGGGACGACCCCTCCCCAGGCGTCTGCCGCGACCATGTCCTCGAACGCGACCGTCTGCATATCGCACACCGAGAGCGGCATGACCTCGATGTCGTGTTCGAAGTCGGTGCTGCGCCAGACATTGAACATGGCGCAGTGCCGTCCGTCGACGAACTCGTCCCAGCGGCTTTCGGCATAGGGACTGATGTCCGCATGGGTGCCGCCGTAGCCGCCCGGGCTGCCGTTGGCGGTGGGCCGGTGGCCGCGCGGATGCCCGGCCGGCAATCCGTTGTAGCCGTTGCGGTACTGGTGCTGGATCACCCGGGTTCCGGTGCATCCCGTCAACCGGTGAACCAACCGTGAGCACTCGTCGTAGAACCGGCTTGTCACCACATCCTGATCATGCAGGTCGGCGACGGCGGTTTCGGCATCTGCCAGCGTGAAACCGTTCCTGTCGAGCGACGGCGGCGGATCCAGCAGCCGCGCGTTGTAAACCCGGATGGGCTTGCGCTGGTACATGCTGCTACGTTCGTCGGCGTCCGGCACCCACTCGGGGGGCGGCATGCGAACACCGCGGTAGCGGTCGTTCGCGAAACTTCCGGTGGCATCTACGAAAGGCAACGAGGACGAATCGCCCATGTGCGGTTCCTTGCCGTCGGGGACCTCCGAAGGGTACTTTTGTCGGCGATGATTCGACAACCCCGGCGCAGTCTGCGGTGATTCCCCTCCGCGTACTCCAAGTCGGCTCCGACCTATCCGTCGCCTACTGCGGCCTCCAGTTCGCCCTGTGGGGGTCGGATGTCGCCTTGTTCCAAATACCCGGCGAAGCCGGAGAAGATGAGACTACGAAACGCTTCCTCTCCGCCAACAAGCGCCTGATCACCCGCGCCGGCGACGCCGAGGGCGCAGACGTCTTGATCACCGCTCTGTCCTCGGCGGCGCTTGCCGGCCTCGGCGTCGAAACCGGCGACGCCCTGGTGTCCCGCATCGTGCCCTACGCCGAGGACGGCGTTCTCGGCGGCACGCCGTCGGTTCCCCTCCTGCTGGAGGCGGCATCCGGCTACCTTGGCATCAACGGCAGCCCGGATCGGGAACCCCTGCGGGCACCGGCCAACCTGGTGGCCTACATCGTCGGCGCAAGCGCGTTCGGCGCGACGCTGGCGGCGGTACACAAACGGCTCGCGACGGGGGAAGTCGAGCGAGTGGTCACCAGCGGATTGGACGTCATCGCTTCGATGACGCCGTTTCTCCGCAGCCAGTTAGCCGGTCGCGCGGACAAGCGCCACGGCGGGCCCGCCACCGGCGTTCGGCTGTTTCCGGTCGGCACCGGCAAGGTGTCGCTGAACCTCGCCGACGAGTCGATGTTCACAATGGCCCTGGGTGTTCTCGGCATCGACCGCGCCTCGGTACCGGGCGATCTCGACACGCTCGCCGGGCGCCGGGGCGATCCGACGGCGTTGGGCGAGTTTCTTCGTTCGAACAGCGAAGGCAGGAGCGCGGAGGCGTTCTTCAAGGCGATGATGAACCTCGGTGCGCCACGGATCGGGTTGTTCCAAGAGCCGGCCGCGCTGCTCTCCAACGAACACATGTGCGCCACCGGGTACTTCCGGACACTCGACGACCCGGAGCACGGGCCGACCCCCTACCCCGGCATGCCGGCCGCCATGAGCCGGATCGACCCCCCGCCGCTCGAGCCAATGCGGGATTCCGGGGAGGGATGGCAAGCCGCAGACCTCATGTCGGGGTGTCACCGAAGCCGCCGCCGTCCCTTGGAGGGCGTGCGGATCATCGACTTCACCCAAGCCTGGATCGGACCGTTCGCCACGACGATGCTGGCCGACCTCGGCGCAGACGTGATCAAGGTCGAGAGCCACCGCCGGCCGGACATCTGGCGTCACTCGATGACCAAGCCGGGAACGCACCCGGGCGCACACCCGCTCAATGTCAGCGCCAACTTCGCAAGCACCAATCGCAACAAGCGCGGCATCGCCATCGACCTGAACCAGGAACGGGGCCGGCGGGTGGCCCGGGAATTGATCCGCACTGCCGACGTTGTGACCAGCAATTTCACACCCGGCGTGATGCACAAGTTCGGACTCGACCACGCCTCCCTCGCCTCGATCAACCCCGGCATCATCACGGTGGCCTGGTCAGGCTACGGCGAAACGGGCCCGTACGCCGACTACAAGGCCAACGGCGCAACCATCGAGGCGATGGCCGGTTGGGATGCCCTGTTCGGCTACGCCGACGGCGACCCGATGGTGATGGGGTTCTACCAGATGGACGCCATCACAGGCCTCAAGATGGCTGCCTGCACGCTCCTCGCGCTGGTGCACCGCGACCTGACCGGCGAGGGCCAGGAGGTGGTGGGGTCGATGATCGCGTCCGCCATACCCTACATCGGCGAGGAAGTGATGCGGGCAAGCCTCAGCGGAAGCAATAGGCGTTGGGGCAACCGGCACCCGGGGATGGTGCCGCACGGGGTCTATCCGGTCGCAGGAGACGACCAATGGATCGCGCTGGCATGCCGGGACGACGAGGACTGGCAGAAGCTCGCGGGCCTGGTCGGCATGGACGCCGAGGCATGGAACTCGCTTTCGGCACGACGTGCCGCCGAGGATGACATCGACGCAGGGATCGCCGACTGGACCCGATGCCGACCCCGCGCGACGGCGGTGGCCGAAGCGGTCGCCGCAGGTGTTCCGGCAGCACCCGTACTCGATGTACTCGAGATACTCGACTACCCCGAGTTCGCCGAGCGAGAGTGGTTTCCCGAACAGCGCCACCCGGACTTGGGACCGCTTCGATACGGCGGGTTCCCCTGGGCGTTCGCCCACGCCGAACTGGCTGCCGAACGGCCACCGCCGCGTTTGGGGGAGCACACCCGCGAGGTACTCACCGAGGTCGGCCTCGACGCGTCGGAGGTCGACGCGTTGTACCGGGACGACGTGGTCGGTACCGTGTTGGGTTCCTAAGTTCCAGCACCGGGAGAGGCCCATCTACACCACGTTGATCGGTGCCGAGGATCTCGCGGCACTGTCCCCTTCCGAAGTCCGCGTGTTCGATTGCCGGTTCGATCTCGCGGATGCGGATGCCGGTGGACAGCGCTACACGGAGGGCCACATCCCCGGGGCTGCTTACCTGCACTTGAATATCGACTTGTCCGGGCCTGTAGACCCCGGTAGAACCGGACGTCACCCCCTCCCGGCACGAGCAGCCATTGAGGCCTTGTTGACCCGACACGGTGCAATGCCCGAGACGCAGGTCGTCGCCTACGATGACACGGGCGGCATGTTCGCCGCCCGGCTGTGGTGGATGGTCCGTTGGACCGGACACGCCGCCGTCGCCGTACTAGACGGTGGCTACCAGGCGTGGCTTGAACGCGAGGGAACGCATACGGCAAGCGATGCTGTCCACCCCCCTCCTGCTCCTTCTCCAGTGTCGATGCACCAGGTTCGCGAGCACGCCGGCACGTGGACGCTCGTCGACGCCCGAAGCAGCGACCGGTTCCACGGTGAGAACGAAACCATCGACCCGGTAGCGGGCCACATTCCCGGCGCGCTGAATGCGCCGTTCCAAGGCAACCTACGCGATGACGGCCGGTTCCTCGAACCGGTCGAGTTGCGACGCCGTTTCAGTGACCTGCTCGCTGAGGAAGGCGGCAGGCCGGTGGTCTGCTACTGCGGTTCCGGCGTGACGGCGGCCCACAACGTGCTCGCCATGGTCCACGCCGGCTTGCCGGAACCCGCGCTCTACCCGGGTTCCTGGAGCGAGTGGATCACCGACCCCGGCAATCCCGTCGCGACCTAGCTCCGAGGGTCAGCGCAGGACGCCGATTCCACGCAAACGCCCGATCTCGTCGGCACCCATTCCTAGGCAATCGCGCAATACCTCGTCGTTGTGCTGGCCGAGACACGGCGCAGGCGAGCGCAGCCGCTGCCGGGTTCGGGAGTAGATCGTGGCAGGGCCATCGTAGGGCGTCGGTCCCATGACGGGATGGTCAAGCGTTTCGAAGAACCCCCGGTGGATTAGCTGCGGATCCTCGTACAGGTCGCTTGGCCTCATCACCACGTAGGCCGGTACGCCGACCCGGCGCAGCTCGGCCGCCGCATCGAACGCATCGCGTCCTGCACACCAATCAGCCAGTTCGCGACCGTCAAGCAGGCCCGCAAGGGATTGACGCTCGACCGCCGTTTCGACGCCCACGGCGACGTAGCGCTGCGCGCCCGCGCAACCGAAGACGCCGTGCGGATCGAGGCTCGGCGAGGCCTGACCGAGACGTTGGGCAACCCGACCGGTGGCAGCGTAGTCGAGGATCAACGGTTCGATGAACCGGATGCCGCACTCGATCTGCGCGAGGTCGATGTACTGGCCGAGTCCCGTACGACGTCGATGCATGAGCGCAGCAACCAGCACACTGATGCCGAAGCGCGGTGAAATGAAGTCCGTGTACGCGCCCCAGGGACCCGACGGCTGCCGGTCCGGCCAGCCAACCAAGTTGAACAGGCCGGCGATGCACGCACCCTGGCCGCCGAAACCGGAATACCCGCGCTCGCGCCCGGTCTGGCCACGCATGGACGTGGACAGCATCACGAGGTCGTCGCGGCCGGCGGCGAGCGTCTCCCAATCGAGGCCGAACCGAGCCATGGTCCCCGGCGAGTAGCTCTCCAAGACCACGTCCGCCCAGTCGGCCATCCGACGGGCGAGTTTCGGTCCTTCCGGATTCTTGAGATCGATGGTCATGCCGAGCTTCGAGGTGTTGAAATTCGCCATGAACTGCGACCGATCCTGACCCGGTTCGTCGTCCTTGAACGGCGGTGCCGTGCGCAACAGGTCAACCCGGTTCGCCGACTCGATGCGGACCACGGTGGCACCGTGGTCGGCCAACGCTTTGCCGATCATGGGTCCAACGCCCACCCAACTGAAGTCCGCGACCTTCAGCCCCGCAAACGGCGCTTCAACGGATCGTACTTCCACCTTCGGCGGACGTCTCGATGGCGGCGGCGAGGAACCCAACGCGGGTGCAGTCCGGCTAAGCGACAGCGGCGTTCGGGACAGCCGGGCGAAGGGACCGGCATGAACTCGTCGTGCGGCGCCGTCCGTCGCTTTGCGGCCCTCCGCCGTCAACCAGAACTCGCGATCCGCGAGTTGCGGATCGCACAAGAGATCGGGAATCGTGTGGATCGCGGCCAGGGTCAGGCCGTGCTGCGCCGAGTAGAGCTGGATCTCCTGCAGGGTCTTGGTGGCAAGCAGCGCTTCGATCAGGTCTGCCGCCGTCTGGGCGGCCTCAAGGTCCAATTCCCCGGCACGCAGCACGGCGAGCCACGACCTGAGGTCCATCCCACGCACGTTGTCCGGCACATACATGTCGGACGACTCCACCCAGCGAAGCAGCGCATCGAAGGTGCGCTCACCGATATGGCGCATCTGGAATCGAACCTGGATCAACCCGTCTCGGCAGGGGACATTGCCGGGCAGGCGGAGTCGCTGCCGAGTCGCCGACGGCAGTGGTTGTCCCCGGAACTCGCTGGTCCCCGGCGGATTGCGGCCGGTGTTCGGCGGATAGCCGGTGGCATTCATCAGGGTCCAGACGACGCACGCCTGGGCCGAGACATCCAGGTGCTGGCCGAGCCCCGACTGCTCGCGCTCGTAGAGTGCGACAACGATATCGGCGGCGGCTTGCACACCGGCGTGGAACGCGGCCTGCGGCATCGCGCCCATGGGTACAGGCGGACGATCGGGGTCGCCCTGCAGCCCCACAAGCCCGCCCGCCGCTTCGACGGTCATTTCCGCGGCCGGCGCGTCGGCAAGCGGTCCGGTGGTGCCGAAGGGGGTGACGGATGCGTGGATGAGCCCCGGACATTCCCAAGAGAGGTCCCGGCACCGCCCGGATTCGATGAACACATCCGCGTCAGCCAGGAACGGCGTTACCTCGTCGGCGACGACACTCTTCTTGCCCGCGCCCACGCACGCCCAGTACAGCGACTCGTCGCCATCGAATGGACCCAGGCGGCGCGACTCGCAACCCTGGGGCGGCTCGATCTTTACGACCTCGGCACCGAGTTCGGCCAGCACCCTTCCGGCGAGTTCGCCCCAGCGCGTCGTGGCGTCGATGACGCGGATGCCGTCGAGTGGCGGCTTCATGGAAGTCGCGGCTTGGTGCCGATGATGCCCTCACGTTCCAAGCCGTCCATCTCGGCCTCGCTCAAGCCAAGCAGATCACCCAGCAACTCCCGGCTGTGCTCGCCCAAGGTGGGTGCTGGCCGGTCGATGTCGAAGGGTTCCTCGCCCACCCGGTACGGCGCGGCGGGATGCGGCAGCACGCCGACGTGGTCCCGCTCCATCAGCTTCCAGAAGCCACGCGCGGCGAGATGGGGGTCCGTCGCAAGTTCCAAGCCGCTCGCCAGGTAGCCAGCCCGCACGCCCACGGCCTGGAGTTCCAGCATGAGCACTTCCGCCACCTGGCCTTCGGTGAAACTCGCGACCGCCGCATCGAGGTCATCGGCCCTGCCTAGTCGGTCCGCCGCATCGCCGAACCCGTCGATGCCCGAGAACGCCGAAAAAGCCTGCCATTCGTCTTCCGACTGCACGGCGATGGCGATCCACTCGTCTTCGCCGACGCACCGGTAGACGCCGTGGGGCGCATAGCGTGGCGAGCGGTTGCCGAAGCGCGGCGGCGGTTCGCCCGTGACCGACTGGGTCAGAATCCCCTGCACGCCGAGCGGGAATAGACATTCCGACTGGGAGAGATCGAGGTGTTGGCCTTCGCCGGTACGCTGCCTCGCGTAGAGCGCGGTGAGCAACCCGGCGGCGCCGTTCAAGCCGCCCACGGAATCCCCGAGCGCGACATGCACCATGGTCGGCGGATAGTCGGATTCGCCGGACAGGTGGGGCAATCCCGACGCCTGTTCCACGGTGGAACCGTAGGCCCGGTAGCTGGACCACGGACCGTCCGTGCCGAACGCCGGCATCGAAATCATGACGAGCGCCGGATTGATTTCGGAAAGAACCGGGTAGTCGAGGCCGAGTTTCGGCAGCACACCCGCCGAGTAGTTCTCGACGACGACGTCGGAAATGGCCACCAGGCGCTTCAGCAGGTCGCTGCCCACGGCCGTGGACAAATCGAGTGTCAGATCGCGCTTGTTGCGGTTGACCATGTTGAACGCCGGGTTCTTCTCCGCGCCGTGGCTGTCGATCCATCCCAGGGTGGCTTCCCAGCCCCGCCACCAGTCGAAGCGCACGCAACCCTCGACCTTGATGACATCGGCACCCATGTCCGCCAAATGGCGGGCGGCAAGCGGTCCCGCCCAGCCCATGGACAGGTCCACGACCCGCAAGCCCGCGAGAATTCCCGGTCGGCTCACGCGACGTACTCTCCGTTGGACTCGCCTAGCCGAGCCACGGTGCCGCCCGCCACCGCAGGGGTACGGAACAACCGGAACGGCGTCGCGGGCACTCGGAAATCGATCCCGTTGCTGGAGATGCGCGTAAACGCGTTCCGGTGGGCGTACTGGTCCACCGAGAACAGTTCCTCCATGGTCGGTACCGGCGCGAGCGGGATACGCAGCGCCTGGCCCCGGGTGACCAGTTCGGCGGCAGAGCGCTTCCGCACCCGCGCCCGGATGATCGGCTCCAGCGTGTCGTACTCCAGCAGCCGGCCGATGGCAGTCTGGTAGTCGGGTTCGTCCGCATACTGATCCATCGCGAGCAGCGAGCAGAAGTTCTTCCACTGCCTTGGGGTCAAGGCCGTCACGCCAAGCCAGCCATCCGCACAGGCGTATACGCCCAGCGGATAGGTCGGGGCGAAACGGTTCACCCCCAGGCGCTTGCCCCGCCGCCCGCTGCGGTAGCCCCCGACGCCGCCCACCTCGGTAAAGCAGAGGTTGGCCTCGTGGATGCTCGTATCGAGGCGCACCGTCCCCGTGGCATTGCCCATGGCGCGGGCGATCACCTGTCCCAAGGTGCCGATATACGCCGCCAAACCGCCGACTATTTCCGCCCCGCAACCCGTCGGCACCCACGGCGGCCCCTGTTCGGGACCCACGTTGCGTACCATGCCGCCTAGCGACCAGCAGACGGCACCGTTGCCTTTGAAGTCGGCGTAGGGGCCATGTCGACCGAACCAGGTGATGGTGGACACGATGACCTCGGGCGCAACCTCGGTGAAGGCCGTGCAATCGAAACGACCATCGTCGAGGACCACGGCGCAGCCCTCAGCCAGGCGCATCAGTTGTTCCGATTCAGCATCGATGCTCAAGGCGACGCTCGCCTTGTTGGTGCTGAGGTAGGCGTGCAAGGCGCTCGACTCCGGCCCATCGGCGCCGGGAATGAACGGGGGTTCCCGCCGCGTTTCGAAGCCGCCGTTGGGCGGCTCCACGTTGATCACTTCGGCACCGTGATCCGCGAACAGCTTGCCGCAATAGGCGCTGGCAATCGTGCCGGCCACGTCGAGAACCTTGAGGCCGGCTAACGCCCCTTCAGTCGTCACTTCTGTTGGTATCCCCCTCGCGCAGCCAAAATAACCCAAACGCGGCGACGATTCATGCCGGTTCCGAACGCGACACTAGCCCCCGCCATCGCGAAAGAACGACAATATCCACGGGGAACGACCATGGCCACAGCCGAAGAGCGCCACGTACCGCGGTACCACTTCGTGGCGCCGGAGGGTCCCTGTGCGCCCTTCGATCCGAACGGAGCGCTGTTCCGGCGTGGCCGCTATCACCTCTTCTACATCTTCCAGGATCCCCGTCTTCCACGCCGTGGCCACTCCTGGGGCCACGCATCGAGTCCCGACCTCGTCAATTGGCGGTTCCATCCGCCCGCACTCAAGCCCGGCGGCGACGTCCCGGAGGAAGGCATCTTCTCGGGTTGCGCGCTCATCACGCGGGAGGGCGTCCCGGCTCTCGTCTACTACGGCA
>VXYL01000089.1 GCA_009846005.1 Gammaproteobacteria bacterium
TCGCGTCCGTGGCTTGTACGACGGCATCGCCGTTGATCTCGATCAGCGGGACCGCACTGTGGGTTGTCCAAGACGCCGAATCCTCGTTCCTGGCATGCCGGTCCTCACTCAGGCTCGAGCCGTCCGCCTGCCTGTTGAGGGATTCCGACTCCGTCCCCCGGATTTCGTAGTCGTTGCCGGGGTCCGAGGCCGTCGAGTCGAACACCACGAAATACCCGGCGTTCTTCCGCAGCGTGGCGCTCGCCGGGGCGGCGAAGGTCAGGGTTCCGTCGGCGATGACCGGGTTGGTCAGCGTGTAGAAGCTGATGTACGGCGTTCCGATGCTTCTCGCGCCGAATACCCGCACGCGGACACCGTCCGCAGCCGCAGCGTTGGCGAGAACGGCCTTGACCGACGTGAGGTTGTAGCCACGCTCGCTGCCGCCGGTCTGGAATCGAATCGCCTGGGTGAAATGGACGTTCGGGGAATCGGCCGGCGTGCCTACAACGAGGCCTGCATCATTGCCTTCGTCCAGGTTGCTGAGCATCGCATCGGCCGACGCCACCGACACCGCCCGCGTCACCACCAGCGTGTAGATCGTGATACTGGCGGTATCCTCGGCCGTCACCTTCACCTTGATCGTGTTCGCCCCGGCTTCGAGGTCCACCTGTAAGTGGTCCGCCACGGTGTCGGCGTCGGTGAGCGGCTGGTCGTCGCCGTCCAGGTGGGCCACCGTGGCGCCATCGTCGTTCTTCGTTGCCTCGAGTGTGATCCGGTCCACCCGGGCAGGCACGTTCGCGGCGTAGGAGGTCTTCGCGGGATCGAAGCCTGGGGAGTAGGCAACCGTCGCCCCGTCCCTGTCCTCTAGCGACAGCGCGCTCAGAGTCGCGTCGGTGGACGTGGCGTTCGCAAAGGCAGCGGCGGAGCAGAGGAGCGTTCCAAGCGACAAGGTCAAGGCGGCCCGCGACAAGGACCGGTTCCGCCGCCGGTGAAGTACCACGAGATCCTGACGACACCGCCCAGCCGCCATGCGGTACCCATGGAATCCCGCACGTGCGTGCCGACGCCGAGGTCCTTGCCGAACGCCTCCACTGGTTGCCGATCGCCCACCCATGGACGTCCCCCCATCCCCAGACGCCAATTGGCGCACGGCGCCGACAACGGCTGCGGTACGCGTACACTCGGCACTATAGGAACGACCGGCCCGATCCGCGTCCCCAACATTGGGGACTCTTCCGACCTCGCCGCACCGCCGGCGTCCCGGTCACAGACGATTTTTTCCCCAAAATTGGGGATGCGATGCGGGACAGCCGCACCTATGCTCCCCAACATGGGTTAGCGGCGATCCGCTTGCCCTCGGCGCGTCGCTGCGCTACCGGCCGGGCACGGACCGACGGACCGGTGCCGCCTGTGGAAAGACGGACTGACGGATATGATGGTCTTCGAAGTCGCGCAATCGATTCACACCGCCATCGCGGATTTGATCGGCCCCCCGACACGCGTCGCGGCCAGTGCGCCTCCAGGCCTCTGTCGCCTCGAAAGGGAACATCCAGCGGTGCCGGATTCTGCGTCGGGGCCGACCGTGCGCCCCCGCACGGCCGCTACGCCATGATGGACGAGGCGACCTTTGGACTAATCCTAGCGTCGCTGCACGAGACCGCGCTCGACCCCGCGCGCTGGCCCGGCTTCTCCGCGGTCGTCGACGAAGCCCTCGGCGTCCAGGGCGGCAGCCTCATGTTCGGCGACGGGGAGTCAAGCGACGACGCCCGGATCGCCTTCTTCTGGATCTGCACCCACGGCGAGCGGCGCCGGGATCTGGAGCATCTCTACCACGGCACCTACTATGCCTTGGACGAACGGGTCCCCCGTCTGCGGCATGCGCCCGACGGGCGGCTGTTCCACAACACCGAGGTCTTCACCGAGCAGGAGCTGAAGACCTCGCCGGCGCAGGATGCGTTCAGGCGGTTCAACTGCGGGAACGCGATGAACGTGCGCCTGGACGGGCCCCGCGGGTCGCGCATCATGTGGATGGTGCACGATCCCATCCGCGATGACGCCTGGTCGTCCGCGCAGCTCGACGCGATTCGCCGCCTCCTGCCGCATCTCCGCCTGACCGTAAGGGTCCAGGTCGCGCTCGGCAGGGCGGGCACCCTCGGCATGACGCTGGAGAGCCTCCTCGAGGCCACGGGCGTCGGCGTCATCCAGCTCGACCGGCGCGCGCGAATCGTGGCGGCGAACGACCGCGCACGCGGCCTTCTGCGCGCTGGGGATGTTCTCTACGACACCGGCGGTTGCCTGTTCGCCCACGTGCCAACCGCCAACGCCGAACTGCAGGACCTGCTGGGCCGCGCCCTGCCCCCCTTCGGAATCCCCGCTGCGGGCGGTACGATGATCGCACGCCGTCCGTCCGGCCCGCCGCCCCTCGTGCTGCACGTGATCCCGGTGGGCGGGGGCGAGACGGAACCCGGGGCCTGGCCGGTCGCCGCGCTGGTCCTCGTGCCCGATGCCGCGCAAGCCGCCGACCTAGACGTCGGCGCCGTCGCGGACACCTTGCACTTCACCCGAGCCGAGAGCCAGGTGGCCGTGCTGCTCGCCCGCGGCATGACCGTGCGCGAGGTCGCTGCGGCGACGGGCCGCGGCGACAGCACCGTACGCTCCCATGTCAAGCACATGTTCGCCAAACAAGGCCTCACCCGGCAGGCGGACCTCGTGCGGCTGGTCCGGTCCCTTGTCGGTGCGCACGCCGGGGCGCCGGGCGCCCGGGGCACACCAGAGGCTTAGCCTTCGAACTCTCCGGGGGCGACGGGGCCATCTGATCTGGCGGAGAGGCAGTCCGTCACTACGGTTCCTCAGCGAGCATCTCTACGTCCTCTCAAGTTCCATTAACACATTGATAAATTTATGTTTATCAGTCTCACGACTGCGCTTGACCTGTCACGCAATTTCGCCCAAACTGGTGCCGATATAGGTACGAGTTGGGGTACGACGACGTTGGCAAAGCTGACGGTGCGAAGAATCGAGACGGCCAAGGGTCCCGCGAAGCTGACTGACGAGCACGGATTGTACCTGCGGGTATCGCCGAGAGGCGCGAAGTCGTGGATCCAGCGCCTGAACATCCAAGGGCTACGGACCGACAACGCAATCGGTCACTATCCCTCCATGGGTTTGGCGGACGCGCGCGCGGCGGCCTTCGAGCGCTGGAAAGTCGCCAAAGCGGGCGGCGACCCGCGCAAGGCGGACGGACGGGCGGATGTTGGGCCGTCGTTCGCAGAGGCGGCCGAGTCCGTTATCGCCATGCACGAGCCCACTTGGCGGAGCCCGAAGTCGGGGCCCCAGTGGCGGGCGAGCCTCGAGACCTACGCCTATCCGACGATGGGCAAGCTGCCGGTGTCGGAGATCACGCCGGGCCATGTGATGGCCGTACTCGAACCGATCTGGAACGAAAAGCGCGAGACGGCGCGGAGGGTGAAGCAGCGCATCTCGGCAATCTGCCGATGGGCCGTGGCGCAGGGCCACCGGACGGACGATCCGGCGGGCATCGTGATCGACGCAGCGCTACCGCGCAACGGGGTGG
>VXYL01000001.1 GCA_009846005.1 Gammaproteobacteria bacterium
GGCGGGGGCGGCGGCGGGCCCGAGCCACCCACCACGCCGGCCAACGCCAAGCCGCGTGTCCAGGCCATCGCGGACCTGGCCTTGAGCATCGGCGAATCCGCAGAATTGACGATATCCGTCAACGACGCCGACACGTCCGATACACACACCTTGAGCACCACGGTGAGCAACGACGCAGCGGTGACTGTCTCCGTGGACGGCATGGAACTCACCATCACCGGCACCGACTCCGGCGTGGCAACGGTGACGGTGACCGCGACCGACAGCAGCGGCAGCACCAACGCCGCCTCCGACGCCGCGACCTTCGACGTCACCGTCGCCTCCGAGTCGGGCTGGATACGCGGCGTGTTCGAGGACGCATCGGTGTTCCAACACGCCTGCGCCGTACCGCGCACGGGAATCGATCCGGATTCCGGCCTCGCCCACACCGACCGCCAAGGCACGACCTTGGACGAAAACAACTGGCTACGCTCGTGGAGCGATCACACCTACCTCTGGTACGACGAGATCGTCGATACCGATCCGGACTGCTGCGACACGCCGACCTATTTCGAGCTCATGAAGACCACGGAGACCACGCCGTCGGGGACCGAGAAGGACCGCTTCCACTTCTCGATGGATACCGAGGAGTGGGATGCGCTGTCCCAATCCGGCGTCTCGGCAGGGTACGGCGCACGGTTCGCCGTCCTCGCCCCTAGACCACCCCGGGACATCCGCGTCGCCTACACGCAGCCGAACTCCCCCGCCACACATCCGGATGTGGCCTTCGTGCGCGGCACGAAGATCCTCGCGATCGACGGTGTCGATGCGATCCACGGCCCAAGCCGAGCAGAGGTCGATGTCCTGAACGCCGGCTTGTTCCCTTCCGACCTCGGTGAGGACCATCAGTTCACGGTCCAGGATCCGGGATCCGGCGTTCGGCGAACCGTGACGTTGCGCTCGGCGCGCATCACTGCGGATCCCGTGCAGCATACGCGCGTAGTCGATACCGACACGGGCCCAGTGGGCTACCTCCTGTTCCTCGACCACATTGCCACGGCCGAGAAACGCCTAGTCGACTCCGTCGCCGAACTCGCCGACGCCGAGATCGAGGACCTCGTGCTCGACATTCGCTACAACGGCGGCGGCTACACCATCATCGCCAATCAACTCGCCTACATGATCGCCGGCCCATCGGCTGCGCAGGGCCATGTGTTCAGCGAACTACGATTCAACGACAAGCACACCGTGTTCAACCCGATAACCGGCGCGGTCTTGACGCCCAGCCTGTTCCGGACGACCGGCGCCGGCCTCTCCGTGACGCAGGGCGAACCGCTGCCCACACTCGATCTCGACCGGGTGTTCGTGCTGACCGGCCCGGGCACCTGTTCGGCGAGCGAGGCCATCATCAACGGTCTGCGCGGGATCGACATCGAGGTGATCCTCATCGGCGAGACCACCTGCGGCAAGCCCCATGGCTTCTACCCGGAGGACAATTGCGGCACCACCTATTTCACCGCGCAGTTCGAGATCGTAAACGGCTCGGGCTTCGGCGACTACGCGGGCGGCTTCACCCCCGACAATGTCCCCAGCGCCGACGGTGTGCCGGTGACCGGGTGCCTCGTGGCGGACGACTTCGACCACGCGTTCGGCGACCCCCGGGAAGCGCGCTTGAATGCCGCGCTGGGCTACCGGACCGGAATGGCCTGCCCGGAGCCGCCGACCACAGCCGGCAAGACCGTCCTGGCGACCGTCGACAGCCTAGGCGGTCCGCTCAAGTCCAGGATGCACGGTCTGACCATCCCACAGGACGTCGTCGCACCGTCCGGCTGAACCTGATGCGCGCCGCCATCTCCGCCTTCTTGGTCGCCGCTGCCTGCCAGGGCGTCGGGTCCGATGAACCGGCGGATGTCGCGGCGCTCTTGGTCGAGTCAACACCCGCGAGCACGGCCGAAATCCGCGATGTGGTCGAAGACGCCCTACCGGGCCACCGCATTCTGTTGGCGAAGGACGCGTTCACGGAATCGAGCCTGCTTGTGATCGAACGCCGACGCCACAAGCGGCTCGAAGGTACGCTGTCCGCTGGCGTCGCCGATGAAGCGCCACACCGGTTCCGGTTGATTCTCGACGGCGGACGGTGCGAACTCAAGCATCTGAACACCGGCAAGCGTCACGCTCTCACGCGAACCCGATGTCGCGCCGAGGAAGCAGCCGACTAGCAGCTGTCGGGTCTCTTCAGCGCGAGCCCAAAGGTGGGGTGGTGACAGGGCAAGGCGGGAACTGCTTGGCAAAAGTTGAACGTCAGATCCAGACCTTCTCCGCCCGTTTCAGTCCGTAGAGCAAATGCACGAGCAGGCGCGACCCGAAGATGGCGGTGAACATCGACGTTAGGATGCCGATCGACAGCGTCACCGCGAATCCGGCGATGGGTCCGCTGCCGATGGTCAACAGGATGAGGGCCACGAACAGGGTCGTGACGTTGGCATCCAGGATCGTGAGAAAGGCGCGGTCGTAGCCGGCCGCGATCGCCTGCGCCGGGGGATTCGACTTCAACTCCTCCCGGATCCGCGAGAATATGAGCACGTTGGCGTCCACGGCCATGCCCACCGTGAGCACGATGCCGGCGATTCCAGGCAGTGTGAGCGTCGCCTCGAGCACCGACATCACCGCCACGAGGATCACCAGGTTCAAGGTAAGCGCCACATTGGCGATCAGGCCGAACACCTTGTAGTAGACCAACATGAACGCCAGCACCAGGCCGAAGCCGACCGCAACGGCGATCATCCCGCGCTCGATGTTCTCTTCGCCCAGCGATGCGCCCACCGTGCGTTCCTCCACGATGTACATGGGCGCGGCCAAGGCTCCGGCGCGGAGCAGGAACGCCAGTTCCCTGGCCTCGTCGACCGTCAGGCCGCTAATCTGGAAGCTGTAGGGAAGCGGCTCCAGAATCGTCGCCAAGCTGATGACCCGCTCCTCCGCCCGACTGCTGTGCTTGTCCACGCGTTCGCCGTCGACGATCTCGGTGGTCACGATGGGCTTGTGCTCGATGAAGATGACCGCCATGCGACGACCGATGTTGGGCGCGGTCGCCTCGTGCATCATCTCGCCGCCCTGACTGTCGAGCTTGATGAGGACCACCGGCAAGCCGGTCTCCGAGTCGCGTCCCTGGGCGGCATGAATGACATGGTCGCCGGTGAGGATGATGCCCTTGTTGAGATCCACGACCCGGCCCTCGTAGGGCCATTGCTCGATCTCCGACGGCCGGTCGTTGGCGGCCGCCTCGAGCCGGAACTCGAGATTCGCGATCTTGTCGATCTTTCTCTTGGCTTCCGCGCTGTCCTGCACGCCCGGCAGGTCAATTCCGATGCGCGCCCGGCCAAGGCGCTGCACCAGCGGTTCGGCGACGCCGAGCTGGTTGATGCGGTTCCGGAGTCCCGTTAGGTTCTGCTCGATGGCGCTGTCTTCGATCTCGCGCAGCTTGGCGTCCTGGACCGTGATCAAGAAACCCGGCCGTCCCCCGACCTCGACGGTCTCGAGCACGTAGTCCGGCTCCCGGAACTCGTCCTCTATGACCGCAACGGCACGGTCCCGCAATTGCGGCGTGGCAAAGCTGACGAAAAGCGTATTGCCCTGAACAGCATCGTCGGTGCTGTGGTACCGGATGCGCTCCTCGCGCAGAATGTTCTTGATCTTTTCGAGTTCGTCGGCAAGCCGCTTTGCGACCGCCTCGTCCATGTCGACCTGGAGCACGAAGTGGGCACCCCCCTTCAGGTCGAGGCCGAGGGTCATGGGCTGCGCACCAATGCCCCTCAGCCAGTCGGGCGTGGTTGACGCCAGGTTGAAAGCGACCACGAACTGGCGCTCATCGCCGGGCGGGTTCAAGCGCTCCTGGAGGATTGCGCCCGCACGCAGTTGGTCGTTGGCATCGGCCACGCGGATCAAGCCGCCTTGGTCGGCAAGCTCGGTTCCGACAACGGGAATGCCGTTGACCTCGAGCCCCTCGGCCAGTTCGCCGAGGAACTGATTGCTGACCGCGCGGTCGCTGTTGTCGACGCTGATCTGCACCGCGAAATCGGGCGGAAACAGGTTGGGGGCCGCATAGAGGCCGCCCAAGGTAACGACCAGAGCGAACACGAGGAAGCGCCAGGGCGCGGCGCGCCCGGTGGGGGCGCTCCCGCGCGGACGGCCCGGAAGGCCGAAGCCCGGCATTCCTAGACCGCTGGACGGGTTGCGCGGGTTGAACACGATTCGCCGATGTTCAGGGCGTCTCGTCGACCCCCTCCCGCTCCGGCAGGGCCAGATCCTGCTTGGTGATGCCCATGGTGAGCAGCACGTTTGCCGCAACGTAGATGGACGAGTAGGTACCCACGACCACGCCGATCGTGAGTGCCGTCGCGAAACCCGCGATCTGCTCCCCGGCGACAATGAGCAGGACCACGAGTACCAGCAACGTCGTCAAGGACGTCACCAACGTCCGTCCCAGGGTCTGGTTCAGCGACTGGTTGATGATCTCCATAGGGGTGCCCCGCCGCACGGCCCGGAAGTTCTCGCGGATCCGGTCCGAAACCACGATGGTGTCGTTCAGCGAGTAGCCGATCACCGCCAAGAGAGCCGCAAGCTCAGGCAGGTTGAAGGTCCATTGGAACAGTGAGAACGCCCCGACGGTGATGATCACGTCGTGGACCAGCGCGGCAACCGCGCCCACGGCGAACTTACCCGTGAACCGCCACATGATGTAGAACATCACCACGCCCAGCGCGACAAGCAGCGCGAGACCGCCGTTCTCGGCCAGTTCCTCGCCGACCGCGGGGCCCACGAACTGCAGGTCCCGCAGGGCCACGTCGCTGAACTCGGCGCGCACCGCAGCGACGACACGGTCGCCCAAGTCGGACTGGTCCACGCCTTCGACAGGTGGCATCCGGACGAGCACCTCCGTCTCCGACCCGTAGTTCTGCACCACGCCCTCGGTGAATCCGGCGTTGCTCAGGAGCCCACGCACTTCCTCGGCCGTCACGGCCGATTCGAAGCCCATCTCGACGCGGACCCCGCCCGTGAAGTCGAGACCCCGGTTGACGCCGAGGAAGATCACCGAGCCGATCGAGACGACCACCAACGCGATGGATACCACCGCGGCGACCTTGCGTTTGCCCATGAAGTCGAACGTCGTCATATCCAGACCTTCTCAGTGCGCGCGCGGCCGTAGATCAGATGAACCAGCAGGCGAGAGCCGAAGATGGCGGTGAACATCGAGGTTATGATGCCGATGGACAGCGTCACCGCGAATCCGGCGATCGGGCCGCTGCCGATGGTCAACAGGATCAGCGCCACGAACAGCGTTGTGATATTGGCATCGAGGATGGTGAGAAAGGCGCGGTCGTAGCCAGCGGGAATCGCCTGCGCAGGCGGATTGGATTTCAGCTCTTCCCGGATCCGGGAGAATATGAGCACGTTGGCGTCCACGGCCATGCCCACGGTGAGCACGATGCCCGCTATCCCGGGCAGGGTGAGCGTCGCCTCCAGCACCGACATCACCGCGACCAGAATCACCAGATTCAAGGTGAGAGCGATGTTGGCGATCAGGCCGAACACCTTGTAGTAGACCAGCATGAACGCCAGCACCAATCCAAAGCCGATCCCCACGGCGATCATGCCGCGCTCGATGTTCTCCTCGCCCAGCGACGCCCCCACCGTTCGCTCTTCGACGATGTACATCGGCGCGGCCAATGCGCCCGCCCGGAGCAGGAATGCGAGTTCCTGGGCTTCCCGAACCGAGAGCCCGGTGATCCGGAAGTTGTAGCCGAGCGCCGCACGGATCGTGGCGAGGCTGATCACCCGTTTGTCGGCCCGGCTGGTGAGTTTCTCGACGCGTTCGCCGTCGACGATCTCGGTGGTGACGATGGACTTGTGCTCGATGAAGATCACCGCCATGCGGCGCCCGATGTTCGGCGCGGTGGCCTCGTGGAACATCTCGCCGCCCCGGCTGTCGAGCTTGATGTCGACCTGCGGCATGCCGTTTTCCGGATCGCGCCCCTGGGCGGCGTGGACGACGTGGTCGCCGGTGAGAATGATGCGCTTGTTGAGATCGACGATGCGGCCTTCGTACGGCCACTGCTCGATCTCCGACGCCCGGTCGTTCGCAACCGCTTCAAGGCGGAACTCGAGGTTCGCGAACTTGTCGATCTTGCGCTTCGCCTCGGCACTGTCCTGCACACCCGGCAGGTCGATGGCGATGCGCGCCCGACCGAGGCGCTGCACCAGCGGTTCGGCGACGCCGAGTTGGTTGATGCGGTTTCTCAAGCCCGTCAGGTTCTGCTCGATGGCACTGCTCTCAATCTCCCGGAGCTTGGCGTCCTGGACCGTGATCACGAAGCCGGCCCGTCCCCCGGGCTCCGTCGTTTCGAGCAGGTAGTCCGGCTGCCGGAACTCGTCCTCGATGACCTCGATGGCCCGATCGCGCAACTGCGGCGTGGCGAAGGTCACGGACAACGTATTGCCCTGCACGGCGTCGTCGGTGCTGCGATAGCGGATGCGCTCCTCGCGCAGCATGTCCTTGATCTTCTCGACCTCGTCGGTCAGGCGTTTCGCCAGCGCCTCCTCCATGTCCACCTGGAGGAGGAAGTGCGCCCCGCCCTTCAGGTCGAGACCGAGGGTCATGGGCTCGGCACCAATGGCCCGCAGCCAGTCGGGGGTGGTCGATGCGAGGTTGAAGGCCACAACGAACTGGCGATCTTCGCCAAGTGGATTCAGGTGCTCCTGTAGAATGGCACCGGCGTGGAGCTGGTCGTTGGCGTTCGACACCCGGATCAGTCCGCCCGCCTCGGCAAGCTCCGTTCCAATTGTCGCTATGCCCTCGAATTCCAGCCGGTCCGCCAACTCGGCGAGAAGCTCGTGGTTGACAGGCCGGTCGCTGTTGTCGACGCTGATCTGAAGCGCGAAATCCGGGGGGAACAGGTTCGGCGC
This sequence comes from Gammaproteobacteria bacterium, assembly GCA_009846005.1. GTDB lineage: Bacteria > Pseudomonadota > Gammaproteobacteria > Pseudomonadales > Azotimanducaceae > VXYL01. Next base: position 6,940 of record VXYL01000001.1, read on the forward strand.
GGCGTACAGGCCGCCAAGCGAGACCACGAGGGCGAATACCAGGTAGCGCCACGGGGCGATCCGCCCGGTTGCGCCGCCTCTGCGCGGGCCGCCCGGAAGGCCGAAGCCCGGCATTCCTAGGCCGCTGGACTGGTTGCGCGGGTTGAACACGATATGCCGTTACTGGTGTCCCGGTGTCGACAATTCAACCCCCGGGACCTGCCGCCGGCCGCGGACTCGTGCTCGCTAGTCCTCCTCCAAGGACTTGAGCGTCCCCTTTGGCAGGGAGGCGTTCACCGAGCTCTTCTGCATTCTGAGTTCGACGTTGTTCGCCACCTTGATCTTGACGAAACCCTCTTCAACCTTGGTGACATGTCCCGTTATGCCGCCGATGGTCACGACCTCGTCCCCCTTGGAGAGGCTCGAGACCAACGCCTGGTGTTCCTTGCGGCGCTTGCTCTGCGGCCGGATCATCAGGAAGTACATGATGACGAACATGCCGCCAAGCAGGAGGAACAGCGACCACGAACCGCCGCCAGCGGGGGCAGCGGCGTACGCGAATTCAGGTATGTCGGTCATCGATTGGGTTCCCTCTACCGGGCGAGCTTACGTTCGGCAAGGCCCGCCAATGTACCGGCTTCGATAGCACCGCGCAATTGCGCCATCAGCGCCTGGTAGAAGCTCAAGTTGTGGATCGTCATCAGCACGGCGCCTAGGATCTCTCCGCACCGGTCCAGGTGATGCAGATACGCGCGCGAGAAGTTCTCGCAGGTGTAGCAGGCGCAACGCTCGTCGAGGGGGCCGGAATCCGTTCGATACCTCGCGTTGCGGATCCTGACGACGCCGCTCGACGTGAACAAATGGCCGTTGCGGGCATTCCGGGTCGGCAGCACGCAATCGAACAGGTCGACGCCGGCGCAGACGCCTCGAACCAGATCGTCGGGCGTCCCTACTCCCATCAGGTAGCGCGGTTTGTCCACCGGCATCGACGGCGCCACCTGGTCCACGATGGCGTTCATTTCCTCCTTGGGTTCACCGACCGACAGGCCGCCGATCGCGTAGCCGTCGAAGCCGATGTCGGTGAGTTCCGCCAGGCTCTCCGTTCTGAGGTGCGGGTACATCCCGCCCTGGACGATGCCGAACTGCAGGCTCGGGATGGAGCGATGGGTGTGCCCTGCCGGGTGGCTGTCCCTTTCCTGCAGGGCCAGGTGGCTCCTCCGACCACGCCGGGCCCAGCGCATGGACAGGCGCATCGACGACGACGCCTCGGCCTCGGTCGCCGGATAGTCCGTACACTCGTCGAAGGACATGACGATGTCCGCACCGAGGTTGTGCTGCACCTCGATGGAACGCTCCGGCGTGAGCTCCACCAGGTCGCCGTTGATGGGCGAGCGGAACGTCGCGCCCGTCTCGTCGACCTTGACTCTGGGGACCTTGGGCGCGCCGCCGCGTTCCTTTCCGAGGCTGAACACCTGGTAGCCGCCCGAGTCGGTGAGTATCGGTCCGTCCCACCGCATGAACGCATGCAACCCCCCGAGGTCGCGAATGACCTGGTCGCCGGGCCGCAACATGAGATGAAAGGTGTTGCCCAGGAGGATCGTGGTCCCCGAATCCCGCAACGCTTCGGGCGTCATGCCCTTTACCGTGCCGTAGGTGCCGCAGGGCATGAACACCGGGGTCTCGACGACGCCGTGCCGAGTCGTCAGCCGTCCCCGCCGCGCGGCGCCATCCGTCGCGAGGAGCTCAAACACTGCCCGCCTCCCTCCGTTCGCACAACATGGCGTCGCCGTAGCTGAAGAACCGGTAGCGTTGTTGTACCGCCACTTCGTAGGCCCGCCGCACGGGCTCAGCGCCGGCAAACGCCGACACCAGCATGAGCAGGGTGGATTCCGGCAGGTGGAAGTTCGTTATCAAGGCATCCACGACCCGGAAGCGATAACCGGGCGTGATGAACAGGCGGGTCTCGCCGCGATCTTCGCCGGTCGCCGCTGCGGACTCGAGGGTCCGCACAACCGTGGTGCCCACGGCGACCACCCGTCCTTCGCATTCGTCGATGGCCCGGCGTGTCGCCTTGGGTATGGCGTAGCTCTCGGAATGCATCCGGTGGCGGCTCAGGTCGTCCTCCCGAACGGGCTGAAAGGTACCGGCACCGACATGCAGGGTGACTGACGCGATATCCATACCCTTGGCGCGAAGGCGATCCAGAACATCATCGTCGAAGTGCAGCCCCGCCGTCGGCGCCGCCACGGCCCCGGGCACGCTCGCGTAGACGGTCTGGTAGCGCGCCTCGTCCGTGGCATCCGGAGAGCGTTCGATGTACGGCGGCAACGGCACGTCGCCGTGAGCATCCAGGTACTCGGCAACCGGCGCGTTGAAGTCAAGCAGATAGAACTCGCCGTCCCGATCCACCACGTCGATGCGGTGCCCATCCTGGTACAGACACCGGTTGCCCTTCAGTGGCTTGCTGACGCGCACCTGGCAAAGCGCCCGGTTCGTGTCCAGGATCCGCTCGAGGAGCACTTCCGCCCGGCCGCCGGAGTCCTTCTGTGCCAGCAGCCGGGCTTTGATGACCCGGCTGTCGTTGACGACCAGGAGATCGTCCGCGCCGAGCAGGTCCGGCAGGTCGCCGAACTGGCAGTGACGTATCGAATCGCCGGCGAGTACCAGCAGGCGACTGGCGGAACGAGAATCGAGCGGACGCTGGGCGATCAGCGATTGGGGCAAGCCGAAACGAAAGTCTGAGCGACGCACTCAGCCACCGCGCCCGGTTGTCTCGGACTCCATCGGCACGATCCGGTCATGCTCGCCAAAACGCCCCTCGATCGACGGATCACCCCGGTAGACGACCCGGCCCTCGCCGCTGACGTCTGCATCCAAGCGGCCATCCGCCCATACGAAAGCCTGGCCCACGCCGCTCACTTCGACCCGGGTCGACGATGCGCGCAGGTCGCTGCCGCGGTAGAGACCCGAACCGCCGACGTCGACCTCCACCTCGTCTGCCGACCCCATCGCGGTGATGCGACCCAACCCGCCGACGATACCCCGAAACGTCTCGGCGGCGATTCCGCTGACCAAGATCTCGCCGGCGCCATCGACCTCGGCGACCAAACGTGCGCAGTCCACCGGGGCCGCGTCGATGGAGGCCGCGCCCGAGGTCGCGAGCGTCGCCTCGTCACCGAACGGCACGCCCCGGATGGTTGCCACCGCACTACCCGATACCCGAACGCCCTCCAGCACGGGCATCGTGACGCGGAACTCGATCGGCACCGTTGGTCGCACACCATCGATCCAGTCCACCTCGCGTTGCAGGACCAGCGTCATGCCGTCGGCGGCGACGATGAGAGAGGGCACTACGTCGTCTTCGGCGGACGCCGACACGGCGTGCTCCCCCGGGGCAATGATGACCTTCCCGTCGCCGCTCAAGACCACTTCGGTGAACTCGCCCACCTCGAAGCGTTCGACGACCACACGACCGGAGCCTTCGCCGGTATAGCACCCGGTAAGGATCAGCGCGAGCAACGCCAGGGGGATTCGGAGTCGGCCCACATTCAGCCTCGGATCGCAAGGAGCAGGCAGTGTTAGGCCAACACACCTCGGTTGCAAGCTTGACTAGCGCTTCGATTGACGCAAAATGCCTCCGACCCCTCGGTCCGCTCCCGCTGTCCTCGATCCTGCCTGGGTGGCGAAACCGGTAGACGCGCCAGACTCAAAATCTGGTATGGGAAACCATGTGAGAGTTCGAGTCTCTCCCCAGGCACCAGGAATCGCCGCCGATTGCTTGAACCGCGCGGCAACCGTCGTGTCGCCTAGGACTCGAACTCTTGTCGGAAACCCGGTCAGTCCGCGGTCCGGTGAGCACCATCATCAACCAGATCGAATCCGAGCGTCGATCCCGACCCGCTATGGCGCCTCGACAGCCGTTCGCGTCCGCACGACACCCAGCCCAATCCGGTGCATGCGGGCAATGCGCCGGATGTCCTCGGGCGGCACACCGGCATCAGCGGCGAAGCGCGGCCAGTCGGCCACCGCATCCACTACCTGATCCACAACGCGGCGGGCCGTCGGCCGCTTGAGGCCGGTCGCGGTGGCGAAACGAAGCAGGTCGTCGCGTTCGAACCCGCTGCGCTTGCCAGCGAGGCTCATCCGGTGCTCGCGCGTCCAGGGGCCGTCGGCGTTGTATGCGTAGGCGACGTCGTAGGCCGGCGACAGCCACCACCGACCGCGCCGGTCCATGAGGAAGGCTATGTTCTTCACGTGGTCGTCCTGGTTCCGGGCGACCACGTTGAACACGGCACGACGCACCTGTTCTTCCACTTCGCCCATGCCGAGACCGAGAAGCCGGATCGTTTCGACAGCCCTGTTCGTACGCATAGGCGCCCACGACGTTGTAGTCGAAATGCCGCAGCGCGCCGAGTGACTGCATGTGCAGCTTGCGACCCTGCGCGTCGCGGTCGAAACGGCGCGTCATGAAGTGGCTGCGGCCACCCTCGTGGTGCAGACGGCACCGCGCCATCTCGACGCCCGCCGCGCGCGCCATCCGCGAGTAGGCGTACTCGATGCGACCGAAGCCGAGCGGATCGGCAAGTACGCGGTCGCGGTTGTTCGCGACACCGTCGAACTTCAGGATCCAGTGCTCGAAACCCGCCCCCGTATCCACTTGGCCGGACCGGAATTCGCCGGTTTCCGGGTTCCAGGCGAGTACCGCCTTCGCCCGGGCTCCGCCTGCCGAGGCGCCGACGCCCTGGATGTCCTCCAATGCCGTCCGGTCGTTGTCGCCGCCGAGACGGCCCACCAGACGGCCTCGATCGCGTCGCCTAGGCCGAGGAGATCGATCAACCCCTATCCGCGACAGGCAAGTTCACGGGCTTTCAGTGCGAACCCGCCTTCATTGTTACCACGGGAGTTGTCCAGTAGTGTATCCGCCGTCCTCCTACACAAGAATCGCCATGCCAAGACTATTGACCGTCATTGCCGTTTGCCTTCTTGCCGCTGCCTGTGGCGAGACTGTTACGAAACAGCCCCCAGTCGAACCTCAACACCAACAGAGCACTTTGGATCCGGCGATGACCACAACTCGCGAGTTAGCTCACGGAAGTCCGGAAGCGGTCGGTATGTCCGCTGAAGGACTGAGAAAGATCGATGACGTTGTCCAGGAGTACATCGATGCCGGTCGCATTCATGGCGCCGTGGTTGGCGTGACTCGACGCAACAACGTGGTCTACATGGAGGCACACGGTGCCCTTGACGACACAACGCAGAGGCCCATGACCAAGGACGCGATGTTCCACATGGCCTCCTCGACCAAGCCGGTGCTCGGTGTGGCGGCAATGATGATGATCGAGGAAGGTCTGATCAGTCCGGACGACCCGGTGGAAAAATACATTCCCGAGTTCGAGGGCATTAGGGTGGCCATTGCCAAGGAATCTGGCAAGAAGGACATCAACAAATCCAAGTCCAAGGAGGACTTCGCGAAACAGAAAGTCCCCGACTATCAGCTCGTGGATGCGGACCGGCCCCTGACCGTTCACGATCTGTTGACCCACACAGCCGGGCTCCATGCAGGCGGGATCGGCGGAATGGCCTCGAAACTGGACAGACCCGGAGCGTCAGATACCCTGGCTTCCTGGATCCCCAAGGTTGCCGCTGGTCCACTGGATTTCCAGCCGGGAACGCGTTGGGCCTACAGCGGTACCGTTGGTCTCGATGTGGTGGCGCGGATAGTCGAGATCGCATCGGGTACGCCGTTCAACGAGTTCGTTCAAACCCGCATCTTCGATCCGTTGGACATGAAGGATACGCACTGGAACGTGCCGGAAGACAAGCAGGAGAGGATGCCGGCCTTCAGCAACGACAAAGGATCCTGGATCAAGTCCCCCGACTACTACTCGGGGTCCATCGGCCTGGTCAGCACCGCTCGGGACTACATGCATTTTGAACAGATGCTGGTCAACGAGGGAACGTTGTTTGGCCATCGGCTCCTCAAGCCGGAATCGGTGGCCATGATGTCGACCAACCAAGTGGGGAATCTGTTCAACGAAACGGAGAAGGGCGGCACTGGACGTGGGTTCGGCTATACGGTCGCGATCACGATGGATCCCGAGCAAACCGACGATGGTCGTACGGCTGGTGCATTCGGCTGGATGGGGGTTACAGGTACCGTGTCCTGGACGGCACCGGAAGAGGACCTGACGGTCGTGTACATGGTTCAGGGACCGACGGACCTGCCCTGGAAAATCGCGGAATTGGTCAGGGATGCCATTGTCGATTGACTCGAAAACGGCTTCTGATCCATCCCTTATCTGGGGACCATCGTGTGGTGCAAGTTAACGTCGCGAGTTGCGCACGAGCATGTTGATGCTCTGCTTGCGCGGGCAGATGCCATCGTCTCGTCATCTGACCACAAAGAGACGGTGAATTGGGACGGTAAGGATTTCTTTGTTGGAGAGTACGCGGAGGACGACAACTTCGGCTTGTTGAGGCTATTCCATCTGCAGATTTGGCCGGAGATCTCCAACGTTACGGCTTTTGATGTCCCCGTCATCGATCACGCTAGTCTATTGATAAAGGGTGCCGGCGCGGCGGGAACGGCGATCCACCAGGTCGGCCCTATTGGGTCAGAAAAGAGGCGTCACCAACGATTTTCTCGGTGTGGATTGTTCTGGAGGATATGTCGAAGGAAAGAGGCGGTCTGATGCTGTCGCGCGAAAACCAGATCGGCGTCAGTGAAATGACATCATTCAATACCGGATCAGTCCTGGAACATGAGCAGGGCGCGCCGGCGGGCGGATTCCCGATTTCGATTCCAGATCAAATTGCAGATCGAATGGCAGAGTCCATGCGGTTCGTCGACATGGCCAAAGGAGAAGCTGTTGCGTTCGATAGTTTCGAACCACACATGTCAGGCCCAAACATTACCGCGTCGCCACGACTTGCAATGAAAATCGCCTATGCTGAGGGAACTGGGAAGACCCTCTACCTGGCGCGAACCGATGCGCCGGAGGGTCGCGGATCGTGCGAAGGGCTGGGTCAATTGAACCAGTAGATGAACTCGTCGTCGGGCGCGTCGGGATCGAGCAGCGTCTTGTCGATGTTGATCGGCGAAATGACGGCTGACGGCCAGAGCGGCGGTGCCTGTTCGGCGTTGTGCTCGGCCTGGAGCTCCTTGAGTGCCGCCACCCGTTCGGGTGCCGCATCGGCGAGATTGCGCTGCTCGGTGGGATCGCTCGCGAGGTGGAACAGCCACGTCTTGCCGGGCGGATCACTGACCTGGAGCTTGTAGCCGTCGGCGAGGACGACTTGGTAGCCGCCCGTGCGCCAGAACAGGCGGTCATGGGGCACGCCCCCCGCAACGCCTTCGACAAAGGCACGAGATCGACGCCGTCGATCGTCCGGTCGCGGGGCAGCTCGACTCCGGCCGCCGCCGCGGCGGTGGAGAAGATGTCGAAACCGTGTACCGGGGCCTCGAAGGTCTGCCCGCCGGCCAAGCGCGCCGGCCACTTGAGGAAGAAGGGCACGTGGATGCCGCCCTCGAAGAAGCTGATCTTCCAGCCGCGGAACGGCTCGTTGACGCGCGGCAGGCCGATGTAGGCCGGTGCGCCGTTGTCCGACGTGAAGAACACGAGGGTGTTGTCCTCGAGGCCGTTCTCGCGCAGCGCGGCAAGGACCCGGCCGACGCTGCGGTCGAGGGAACGGACCATCGCGGCATAGACGCGCAGGCGGTGCTCCTCGATGTGCGACAGGGCATCGTAGTCGGCCTTCAGTGCCTGCAGCGGCGTGTGCACGGCCCAATGTGCGAGGTAGAGGAAGAAGGGCCGGTCCCGGTTGGCCTCGATGACTTCGACCGCTTGGTCGGTGTAGTAGTCCGTCAGGTAGCCCCCCGGCTCGAACGGCGGGCCGCCGTTGAACGAGGCGGAGAACTGCATGGCACGCCACAGGAAACGGTCGATGCCGTCGAAATCCTGTTTCGAGTTGACGACATCCGGGTGGTCCTCGGGGAGGTAGAGACCGCTCGCCATGAGCAGGCTCTCGTCGAAGCCCTGGTCGTGGGGCGCCATGCCGCCGCTCAAGCCCAGGTGCCACTTACCGATGTGCACGCTGTGGTAGCCCGCGTCGGTAAGCAACTCGGCGAGGGTGATCTCGGACGGGGGCACGCCCATGTCGGCGTAGGCGATCGAGGGTTCCGCGTCGTTGATGACGGTCGTGCGAAGGGTTTCCGGCCTCCTGTTCCCAAGCAGCGGCACGATGGTGCTGAAGCCGGCAGGTGTCGGGGTGAACTCGAAGCCGAAGCGAGTGCCGTAGCGGCCGGTCATCAGCGCCGCTCGGGAAGGCGCACAGGTGCCGTTGGCTGCATAGCCGTTCGCGAAGTGGACGCCGTCCCGGGCCAACGAATCGATGTTCGGCGTGGGCACGGTGCCGCCGGCGACGCCGCCGCCGAGCCAGGAGGGGTCGTTCCAGCCGAGATCGTCCGCGAGGATCACGACGATGTTGGGCGGCCTTTCTGCCTCCGATCGGCCCGCCGGATCGGCCCCCGAGTCCCACTCGATCCTTCGGTTCGGTGCGACGTCGTCGTGCAGTCGAATCTCGACGATCTCCAGCACGATTTCCAGACGGTAGACCCAGGCGATGCCGGCAGCCACCACAACGGCCAGCGCGAGACCGATCAGGACGCCCGTGCGCCGACTCACCTTCGACCTCCTCGCGAGTTCGCGAGTTCTCGTTCGGTAGCCGGCGAGACGGGCCCTTCGAGAACAGCCGCCATCGCATCGAGCAGCGTGTCGAAGAAGAGGTCCGCGTCGTGCCCCTCGAAACTGCCGCCGGAGAGCGCTCGCTGAGAAAGCGCCAAAACGGCCATGCGGTGCATCAGTTCGATGCGACGGTCGGCGAGCACCTCGGAAATCGGAAGCTGCGCGCGAATGCGCGCCGAGACCTCCTGCACGGATGCGCCCGTGTAGCGCCTCGCCCGGTCCTGGAGCGCATCGCTGGGCAGGAACGCCAACTGGCCAACCACCTTCAGGAAAAGCGCGAATTCCGGATCCCGCCGCACGATACGGACCGGCGGCAGGACCGCCACCGCACACAGCCGGCGAACGTCCTGCGCTTCGCCGGATGCGTCAAGTTCCCGCAGCATGCGCTCGCGCTCGAGGGCAATCTGGGCGCCGCGCTCGCTGTAGAGGGCGTCGATCAGGCCCTCGCGACCGCCGAAGTGGTAGTGCAGCGCCGACTCGTTGCGCTGTCCCGCTTCGCGAAGGATCGCACGCGTGGACGTCGGGCCGATGCCGAGTTCGGCGAACAGTCGCTCGGCGGCGCGAAGCAGGGCGCCGCGCGTGGACTCGCCCGCCGACGACGTCGCCGTCCTTGCCGAGGCGCTAATCGAAACCGTCGTACCCCTACCCACGAGGGTCCCTAATGACATCCATCACTTTCGATGGTTTAATGATAGACATTAATTCCGCGGTACGCAAAACTCCTGTGATGAACCAAAGAGCTCGCGCAGCTTCGTCCCGTCGGGCGGCGGAGCTCATTGCGCTGGCCGCTGCCTTGGCGACCGTCACGACTCTGTTCGCCCCGACGTCGATGGGCGCCGAAGGCGCGACTCCGGTTGCGTCACGCCCGAACGTTGTGGTGGTCGTAGCGGACGATGTCGGATTCTCGGACTTGGGCGCGTACGGCGGCGAGATCCGCACGCCGCACATCGATGCGATCGCCTCGCGCGGGGTTGTGTTCAGCAACTTCCACGCCTCGCCCATGTGCTCGCCGTCGCGCGCCATGCTGCTGACAGGCGTCGACGCCCACCTCGCCGGCGTGGCGAGCCTCTACGTCGCGACCCCGCTTCGTCACCGCGGACGGCCCGGCTACGAAGGCGAGTTGCGCACCGACGTGGTCACCATCGCGAGCCGCCTGCGCGATGCCGGCTACCGCACCTACCTAAGCGGCAAGTGGAACCTCGGTCACACGCCGACCTCCCTGCCTAGCGCCCGGGGTTTCGACCGAACGTTCGCACTCGATTCCACCGGCGCCGACAACTTCGAGAAGAAGCCCTACCTGCCCATCTACGGCGAGCCGCCCTGGTTCGCCGATGGCGAGCCCACCGATCTGCCGGACGACTTCTACTCATCCAAGCACCTGGTGGACAAACTCGTCGAGTTCATCGAGGCCGACCGGGCCGCGGGGCCCGACCCGCGTCCCTTCTTCGCCTACCTCGCGTTTCAGGCGGTGCATCTGCCGGTTCAAGCGCCACGCGAGTTCATCGAGCGCTACGAAGGCGTCTACGACGAGGGCTGGGATGCCCTGCGAAGAGCGCGCCATCTCGGTGCCGTCGAAGCCGGCGTCTTTCCGCCCACGGCTGCGCCTTCGGATACTCCCACGCAAGCGGACTGGGGCGCGCTGGCACCCGACGAGAAGGCGTTCGCCGCCAAGAACATGGCCGTCAACGCGGCGATGCTCGAGGCGATGGACCACCACCTCGGCCGGTTCGTCGACTATCTCGACGGCGCGGGCCTCCTCGCCAACACGGTCGTCGTCGTGCTGTCCGACAACGGACCCGAGGCCGGCGACCCCGCGGCAAGCACCGGGTTCCACTCGTGGGCCGAAGATGTCGGCTACCGCCGCGACCTGGCGACCCTTGGCGAACGGGGAAGCTACGCCATCATCGGGCCGCACTTCGCGCGGGCTGCGGCGTCGCCGCTGGCGTATTACAAGTTCCACGGGGGCGAAGGGGGCATTCGCGTACCGCTGATCATTGCGGGACCCGGCGTTGAGGCGAGGGGAGTATCCCCGGCGTTTACCTACGCGACGGACATCGCGCCGACGCTCCTCGAACTCACCGGCACGAGTGACGCCACACCGTCCGGCAAGCATCCCATCAGCGGTCGCAGCCTCGCACCGGCGCTACGCAACCTCGGTGTCGACATCCACCTGCCGGACGCGGCCATCGGCTTCGAAACCGCCGGTCACGCCGGCGTGTTCAAGGGACCACAAGCTCGTGCGCGTCGGTGCGCCCGACGGCGACCGCCAATGGCGCTTGTTCGACCTCGCCGAGGATCCGGGCGAGACCCGCGACCTGGCAGTCGAAGAACCCCAACGCCTCGCCGAGATGCTCGCCGACTACGAAGCCTACGCGGCACGCGTGGGCGTGCTCGAAGTACCAGCATCCTACTCGCCGACGCGGCAGTTGCTGATCAACTACCTCCACGACCGGGCGAAGGCGAACTTGCACTTGGTGATCACCGGTGCCGGCCTTGTCGTGATGCTGTTCGGTATTGCCGTCTGGCTCATCCGGCGACGGCGACCCCTACCTCCCCCAACACACTTACGCCAGGAGTAGTCCATGGAGACCCTACGCACGCCCGATGAACACTTCGCCAACCTGCCAGGCTTCCCCTACGAGCCCCACTACACGGACGTTGCCGACGGCGAGGGCGGTACCCTGCGAATCCACCACGTCGACGAGGGGCCGAGCAACGGGCCAGTCGTGCTGTGCATGCACGGGCAACCTACCTGGAGCTATCTCTACCGCAAGATGATCCCCGTGCTCGTCGCCGACGGCCTGCGCGTGCTGGCACCCGACCTGGTCGGCTTCGGCCGCTCCGACAAGCCGGCGCGACGCGAGGACTACAGCTACAACCGCCAGGTCGGATGGCTCAACGCCTGGCTCGTGGACAACGACGTGCGCGGTGCCACCCTCGTCGGACAGGACTGGGGCGGGCTGATCGGGCTGCGCATGGCCGCCGAGAACCCGGATCGCTTCGATCGGATCGTGGCGGCCAACACCGCCCTGCCGCTGGCTCTCGACATGCCGGAAGACCAACTTCGGGCGATCAAGGAGTTCCTCGGCCCCACCACACCGACGCCGACGATGCAGGAAATGACGGCTGCCCTCACGTCCATCGACCCCGAAACTCGCGCTTTCAAGTTCGCCTACTGGCAGAAGTGGACCTGGGAGACCGAGGAACTGCCCGTCGGCATGATCGTCGCCTTTAGCGTTGCTGGGGGCGGCGGCACCACGCTCACCCCGGAGGAAGTCGCGGCATACGACGCGCCGTTCCCGGATCCCTCCTACAAGATGGGCCCTCGCGCCATGCCGACGCAGGTGCCTTTGCTCCCCGATGCGCCCTGCGTCGCCGAGCAGATTGCCGCCTGGAAGGTGTTTCGCGAGTGGGACAAGCCGTTCCTGTGCGCGTTCACCGACAACGACCCCGTCACCGGCGGCGGCGATGCGTTGTTCCGGCATCGCGTGCCGGGCGCCGAGGGACAACCTCACCAGAGAATCGAGGGAGGCGGCCACTTCCTCCAGGAAGCGCGCGGGGAGATTCTTGCGCGGATCGTCTCCAACTTCGTTCGTACCGGTGGAGGGGGGTCGGCGGCATGAGAGGCAAGCGACTGGTGGGATACGGCGTCGCTGTCGTCGTCGCGGCGATCGGCGTCTGGCTTGGACTGCCTAGATTGCTGGTCGGCATTGGGCTGCACCCCCACTACGAGATTCCGGCAATGGACCTGGGCGGTCGCCATGCCCTGGTCATTACGACCAGCCACGCGACACTCGGCGACACCGGGAAACCGACTGGAGTCTGGGCTTCGGAGATGACCTTTCCGTACTACGCGTTTGCCGACGCCGGGATGGAGGTCGACATCGCCAGCATTCAAGGGGGCACCATCCCCATCGAGCCCCAGTCTTTACGCTGGCCGGTCGCGAGCCCGGCGGATAGGCGCTTCCTCCGGGATGCGGCTGCGAGATCCAAGGTCGAGCGGTCGCTCGCCATCGAAGACGTCGACGCGAGTTCGTACGACATCGTATTCCTCGCCGGTGGCTGGGGCGCGGCCTACGACCTCGGCCAGTCCGTGACGCTCGGCGGGATGGTCAGCGAGGCGTACGCCAACAGCGCCATCGTCGGCGGGGTGTGCCACGGCCCGCTCGGATTGCTTCAAGCGAAGACCCCGACCGGGGAACCCCTGGTCCGGGGTCGACGCATCGCCGCGGTCACCGACAAGCAGATCGAGGAACTCGGCATCACCTTCACGCCGATGCATCCCGAGCGCGACCTGCGCGCGGCCGGTGCCCAATTCGAGGGCGAGAGCCGGTTCCGCGACCTATTCGCGAGCCACGTGGTCGTCGATGGCCAACTGGTGACCGGCCAGAACCAGAACTCCGGTGCCGAGACGGCACACCGGATGATGGAGGCACTTCTCGGTTCAAGCCGATGATCGAACAATGATCAAGAAGATCCTTCTGCGGTCCTTGATCGTCCTGGCGGTCTGCTTCCTGGTTGCATTCTGGGGGATCTTCTTCTCACCCAGACCGCCGCTCACCACCGATCCGGCGACGCTCGCCGGGGACGGCAGCACGATCGACTACTGCGAACTTCCCGTTCTCGATGGCAGCGGCAAGCTGGCGGCGGACATACCCAAGGGCAACACCCCGGGTTGCAGCTACACCCACTTCCCGTTGCCGATCCTCGCCGGATGCACCGAACCCCTGGTGGCAGGCGCCGACGATACGGGGGCTGTGGCTAGGGGTGGAGGGCGGGCACGTCG
>VXYL01000007.1 GCA_009846005.1 Gammaproteobacteria bacterium
GCGCCTGCTGCAGTACGAACGCACGTCCATCGGCGGTGGCGGGGGCGGCGGGGGCGGAAACCCCATGCCGACCTCGCCAGGCGCTACGTCGGCCAGAATGGCGGCCAGGTCGCCGATCCGGAGTTGCGCAAGCGGCTGATCGCGCACCGCATCACCGACCGGGCATTCGGACTGACGGTCCGCCGCAACGGCGAGGAACTGCGCTCTGGCGGCGCGCCGACGTTCCTGTCGTCCATGTTCAAGCTCTACGGCACCGAGCAGAACAAGGCCCGCTACGACCTGATGCTCGACATGATGGGCAGCCAGATGCTCGGCTGGGAGGGCGACGGCTTCGACGGCCGCGAACTGTCCGCGACCCGGGAGTGGTTGCGCTCGCTCGCCAATTCCATCGAGGGCGGGACGTCGGAGGTCCAGTTGAACATCATCGCGAAACGGATTCTGGGGTTGCCTGACTGATCGGAACAGGCGGAAAACGGAGGGGGGACATGAAAAATCTCCTTGCTCTTGCGGTCTTGACCACCGCGTCGGTGGGCGCGGAAGAAGCGGAAGAACTGACGCTCAGCGAACTCCTGGCCCGCTTCAACTGGGACTTCGATGCCACGGAGATCATCACGGAAGAGGTCGGCGACGGCCTATACGTGCTGTTCGGCGTTGGCGGCAACATCGCCGCGTCGGTGGGCGAGCAGGGGGTGCTCATCGTCGACAACATGTTTCCGGAGATGATTCCCAAGGTGCAAGCGGCGATCAAAGCGGTGGGCGGCGACGGCATCGACTTCGCCGTCAACACGCACTGGCACTTCGATCACGCCGAGGGCAACTTGGCGGTGGGTCCGGCCGGCACGTGGATCGTCGCGCACGAGCAGTCGGCGCAGATGATGGCGTCGTCCAACCCCATCAACCTCGTCATCACCACGTACCGGCAGCAGGCCTACCCGCCCGACGCCCGGCCCGTGATCACGTACGAGGACCGCATGCGGTTCCATTTCAATGGTGCCCCGATCGACCTGATCCACGCCGGCCCGGCGCACACGGCCGGCGACACCGCGGTGATATTCCGCGAGCACAATGCCGTTCACTTCGGGGACGTGTTCAACAACGCCGGCTACCCCTTCATCGACGTCGACAGCGGTGGCGGCGTGAACGGCATGATCCGCTTCTGCGAGACGATTCTCGCCGAGATTGGCGACGACGGCATCGTGATTCCGGGGCATGGCCCGGTCACGGACGCCGCTGCCTTGAAAGCCTACATCGATATGTTGAAGACCGTTCGGGGACGCGTATTGGCGATGATGGAGGAAGGCAAGAGCCTGCTTGAGATCGTTTCGGCCCGGCCGACCACCGATTTCGATGCGACCTATGGCCCGGAAATGAACTCTCTCGGTTTTGTCGACCGGGTGTACACCAGCCTCAAGCGGGACGCCGCCTCGCAGTGAGGGTCACGCCAAGCGACGTCACGCTGGGAGCGACGGTTACGGAAGTCGGCTTGGCTGCGCTCTCCGACGACGAGTGGCGGGCCATCGAGGATGCCTTCCACCAATACGCGGTGCTCGTCTTCCCCAAGGCGGATCTGACCGAGGAGGAGCACATCGCCTTCAGCCGTCGCTTCGGGCCGCTGGAACGGACCCTCTCGAGGCGCACGGAACGCCAGGAGATTTCGCCGCTCTCGAACGTCGCCAAGGACGGCCGCATCGCCAAACGGGACGACGCCTTGGGTCTCTTCCTCAAGGGCAACCGTTACTGGCATACGGACTCCTCGTTCAAGAGGGTCGCCGCCAAGGCTTCCCTGCTGCGCGCGTTGGAGGTCCCGGAGACCGGCGGTGACACGGAGTGGGCGGACATGCGGGCCGCGTGGGATGCGCTGGACGAGGTAACCCAGGCGCGCCTCGAAGGATGGGTGGCGGTGCACTCCTACGCCTATTCCCAGGGCAAGGTCGGCGGCATCGCGCTGCTCACCGAGAAGGAGCGGGACGCACTGCCGCCCGTGCGGCATCCGCTCGTTCGCACCCACCCGGCGACGGGCCGGAAGAGCCTCTACGTCGGACGTCACGCCTCACACATCATAGGAATGGAAGAAGAAGAGGGCAGGGCACTGTTGGCCGAACTCACCGAGGCCGCCTGCCAGCCGCCGCGGATCTTCCGCCACCAATGGCACGCCGGCGATATCGTCGCCTGGGACAACCGCTGCGTGCTGCACCGGGGACACCCGTGGGCCTTCGAGCAGCCGAGGGTCATGCGGCGGACCACGGTGGCCGGGGACGGCGAGAACTCGTGGGCCATCGAACGGGAGGCGGCAAACCCGTAGGGGCGACCGCGCGCCCTTCGGGCGCGTTGTGGTCGCCCGCAGCTGGTTACGGCTGTTCGACGCGGGACGGGACAAGCCCGTCCCCTACGGCCGCTCCGAGCGTCGGGATGGTGTTATGGCAGAATCGTCGGCTTGCATTCCGGACGAAGCAAGTCGTGAAAACTGCACCAATGGTCGCGACGATAGTCGGCGGTGGCACCATTCTGTCGGCCATCGACCAACTTCCTCGCGGGGCCGCCCATGCTTAGGCGTGTCGGCGGCTACCTCCTGCCGCGCGAAGACGAAGCGCCGGAAGCCAGCCGGCAGTTGGAGCGGGAAGGCTACGCGGTGCTGCGGGGAGTGCTATCCCCGAGGCAACTTGGGCCGATCCGCAACGAGATTGCCGGCATCTACGCCAACCGGCCCCGGGACGGTCGGGCCGGCATCCAGGACGAGGACTTCCGCTACGAGATGTTCAACAAGAGTCCGCGCGCCCAGAAGCTCGCGGGCCGGCGGGAAATCCTAGACGTGATCGAGCCGCTCCTGGGCGAGGACTGCCACATCATCGCCAATACCTGCTGGCGCAACCCGGCCGGCACCGAGCACCGTCACGGCGGGGGCGGCTGGCATATCGACGCGGGACCCCATATTCCGCGCCCTCCGGGTACGCCATGGCCCGCCGAGGTTCCCTATCCCGTGTTCGCCATCGGCACGCACATCTTCCTCGAGGACTGCCCCATCGAATGCGGTCCGACCGCGGTCATACCGGGCAGCCATACTACGGGACAGCCACCGCCCTTCGACCGGCGCATGGACGAAACGCTAACCTGCCAGGGGCGCGGTGCCGTACCGTTGACGGCGGCGGCCGGGGATGTCGCGTTGTTCGCCTCCGACGTCTGGCACCGGCGGCTACCGGCTCGCGAGGGCGACAAGGGCCGGTTCTTCCTGCAGGTGCACTACGCGAGACGGGACATCGCCCAGCGCATCAAGCGCACCGCCACCGTCAACCACGTCGATCTCGCCGCGTTGGAGCGGATCCGTTCGAAGCGCGAGCGACGTCTGCTGGGGCTGCATCCGCCCGGCTTCTACGACGGCTGACGTCGCTGTGATTCCCGAACGTTGGCGTACGCCCGTCGCCTTCCTGGTGCTTGCGAGCATCGCGATGCCGCTAGGGTTCGCCGCGTGGCGGGCGCTTCTCGACAACTTCGCCATCGAGGAAGCCGCGTTCACCGGGCGGGAAATCGGCATCCTCCAGAGCCTTCGGGAAATCCCCGGCTTCCTCGCTTTCACCGCCGTGTTCGTGATCCTCGTGCTGCGCGAACAGACCTTCGCCGTGGTCTCCGTGGCGGTTTTCGGCATAGGCGTCGCACTGACCGGTTACTTCCCGAGCGAGTACGGCCTCTACTTCACCGCGGTCCTGATGTCCATCGGCTTCCACTACTTCGAGACCATCCGCCAGTCGCTGTCGCTGCAGTGGCTCTCGAAGGACGAAGCGCCGCGCATCCTCGGCCGCCTCATCGGCGTCGGCTCGGCGACTTCGCTGGTCGCCTTCGGGGCGATGTTCATCGCGCTCAAGGTGTTCGAGTTGGAGTATCGCTGGATCTACCTGGCGGCGGGCGGGGGTGCGTTCCTGATCGCCATCCTCCTCATGGGCTACCCCCACTTCGAAGGCGCGACGCCCCAACGCAAGGAAATCGTGCTTCGTGGCCGCTACTGGCTGTACTACGGCCTGACGTTTCTTTCCGGGGCGCGACGGCAGATCTTCGTCGTCTTCGCCGGTTTCCTGATGGTCGAGAAGTTCGGCTATTCGGCGGACAACATCGTCGCGCTGATGCTTGCCAACCACCTATTCAACTGGCTCTTCGCTGAGCGGATCGGCGCCTGGATCGGCCGCATCGGCGAACGCCACGCGCTGACCCTCGAGTACTGCGGCCTGATCCTGGTGTTTACCGCCTACGCCTTCGTCGAGAACGCCTACATGGCCGCCGGGCTCTACATCCTCGACCACATGTTCTTCGCGCTGGCCATCGCCATCAAGACGTACTTCCAGAAGATCGCCGATCCGGCGGACATCGCCTCCACGGCGGGCGTCTCATTCACGATAAACCACATCGCCGCCGTGGTGATCCCGGCGCTGCTCGGCCTCGTCTGGCTGGAATCCCGCGCGCTGGTGTTCCTCATCGGCGCGGGCTTCGCGCTGCTGTCGCTGGCGATGGCTCAGAACGTACCGCGCCATCCCCGGGAGGGGAACGAAACGGTCACCGGTTGGCAGCGAATCGAAACGAGTAAGACGACCCCGTAGGGGCGGGGCTTGTCCCCGCCCGCGCCGGGACGTTGCCGTTGCCGTGGGCACGGGACGGGACAAGCCCGTCCCCTACGGACGATTCCCAGCATCGCGCATTGGCCGGCGGCGACGGCGTCGATCCGGACAAGAACACTTGACGCAGATTCTGTATGGTCTATTATTTCTGTCATGACAGAAATACAAGAACACGCACATCCGGCCGTTGTCGAGGACTTCATCCTGCACTGGGGCGATCTCGGCAATCACTGGGGCGTCAATCGATCGATTGCCCAGATGCATGCGCTGTTGTACTTGGCGGATCGTCCCATGACCGCCGAGGCGATCGCCGCCGAGCTGGGGATTGCCCGCTCCAACGTCAGCAACTCGCTGAAGGAACTCCTGGCGTGGAAGCTCGTCCGACGAGTGCCGGTACGCGGCGACCGGCGAGACCACTACGAGGCGGAGACGGATCCCTGGGAGATCGCCAGACGCATCGCCGAGGGCCGCAAGGCCCGGGAGGTCGATCCTGCCCTGGTCGCGCTGCAGGCGTGTGCATCAGCAGCCCAAGACGATCCCACGGTCAGTGGCGTCGCACGTCAGCGGCTCGCCGACATGGCCGCCTTCGTGGAAGCGTTGGACACCTGGTACGACGAGATGCTCGCGTTGTCCAATGCCACCTTACTCGCGTTGATTCGCATGGGTGCCAGGGTGATCCGCATCCTCGGCCGGTCGAAGGGGTGATCGACATGTCCTGGGCGAGTCTCCTCCCGGTCGCTGGGCGTTCCGTCCCGATGACTTCGCCGAGCTACGCATCGTTGTTGGGTTCGTCCTGGGGCGAGTTGCCCATGCGCACACGGGTGCGCTTCGGCGTCGAGCGCGAGATGGTCTGCTACCACGGACGCGTCGTCGTTTCCGAATGCACGCGGCTTGGCCGGGTGTTTCGGCAACTCGCGCGCCTTGTCGGCAGCCCGCTGCCGTTCGACGACACCATCGGTCCCGCCACCGTCGTGGTCATGGCGACCGGTCGGGGAAGTTCGTCATGGACGCGGGTCTATCGCCGGAACGGCCGCGCCCAGGCGATCCGCTCGGTGAAGCGGTTCGATGGTCCCACGGGACTCGAAGAGTATCTCGGCTTCGGGCTCTGCATGGCGTTGCGGGTGCGTGCGGAAAACGCCTCCCTCCTGTTCGAGAGCGCGGGCTACTCCTGGGCGCTCGGGAAGGTGCGGATTCCGCTGCCGAGCTGGCTGACGCCCGGCAGATTGCTGGTTCGTAGTACCGAACTCGCGGCACCCTGCTTCCGGTTCTGCCTCACCCTGAGCCACCCCCGTTTCGGCGTGATGCTTCGCCAGGAAGCCGTATTCGAGGACCCGTCATGATTCCGCTGGAAGTCTGGTTGGTGGTCTCCCTCCAGGTCGTGCTCGGCTTCGCCGATGTCGCCGTGCACCACGAACTGATCGCGCGGCTGCCCTGGCGGTCTGGCGCCGCGCCGGAACTCCGCCTGCACGGCGCGCGCAACCTCGTCTACGCGGTGATATTCCTGACGCTCGCCTGGATCATGCCGCTCGGTTGGACCGCCTGGATCCTGGTGGCACTTCTCCTGGCCGAAGCCACCATCACCTTCATCGACTGGATCGTCGAGGACTCTTCGCGACCGCTGCCGGCATCGGAACGGGCTCTCCACGGCCTGTTGGCGATCAACTTCGGCGTGCTGCTGGCACTGTTGGCGCCCATCGTCTGGCAATGGCTGCGTGAGCCGGCTTCCGTCGAGTTCGTCGTGCGCGGCGTGTGGTCGTGGCTGGCGACGGCAGCCGGGGCAGGCTTGCTGGGCATGGCGTTCCGAGACTTCGCCGCATCCCGACGCGTGGACCGATTCCGAACCAGACCGCTGCCCTTGGACTTGCCGGACCGCCAACGCTGGCTCGTGACCGGTGGCACCGGGTTCGTGGGCCGACGATTGACCGAGGCACTGGCGGGCGATGGGCACGAGGTCACGGTTCTCACCCGGGACACCCAACGCGCTCGGAATCTCAGCGCCCCGTTTCGCGTGGTGACGAGTCTCGACCAGATCGATTCCAGCGAACACATCGACATCGTCGTTCACTTGGCCGGGGAACCCGTGGCGGGAGGACCTTGGACCCCGGCGAGACGCGAGCGCATCGAGCGTTCCCGCCCGGAAATGGCGAAGCGGTTGATCGAACTCATTCGCCGCCTCAAAACCAAGCCGGAGGTCTTGATCGGCGCGTCTGCGGTTGGCTGGTACGGCGACTGTGGCGAAGCGGTGCTCAACGAGGGCGCCGACTACCAGGACTGCTTTGCGCATCGCAGTTGCGAGGCAGCGGAAGCCGCGGCAGCCGAAGCCGAACGCCTCGGCGTCCGCGTCGTCATGTTGCGGATCGGACTGGTCCTCGGGCGCGAGGACGGGCTCCTGGCCAAGCTGCTGACCCCTTTCGACTTGGGGCTTGGCGCAAGGCTCGGCTCGGGCAGGCAGTGGATGTCCTGGATCGAACGGGACGACCTCGTTCGGCTGATCGTCTTCGCCTCGACCCATGAAGCGCTCCGAGGCCCCGTGAACGCCGTCGCGCCCCACGCGGTCGCCAACAGGGTGTTCACCAAGGCGCTGGCCCGGGCCCTACGTCGGCCGGCATGGTTCGTGCTGCCTCGAGTCCTGCTAGTGGGTGCGCTGGGCGACATGGCACGAGAACTCATGTTGGCGAGCCAGCGGGCCGTTCCGGCCAAGGCGCTCGACAACGGTTTCGAGTTCCGATTCCCCGAGATCGATGCCGCCCTCGCTAGGGCGCTGTCCTGATGGTCACCAAGGTCTACTACAACAGCGCCTGTCCCGTCTGTGACGCCGGAATCCGGTGCCAGCGCGTCAAACTCGACGCCGGCGATGCGTCGGTGGAGTGGATCGACGTCCATACGGAGAACCACGCGGTTGCCGAGATCGGCGCGGATTTGGAATTCGTCCGCGAGCGGCTCCACGTCGTCGATGCCCAGGGCAAGCTGCACGTGGGTGCCGACGCGATCACCGAGTTGATGGTGGCAACGCCTCGACGGCACTGGGCCGCCCGCCTGGTTCGGCTTCCAGTGGTCCGGCAAGTCGCTCGTCTCGCGTACAACGCCTTCGCCGCCCTGCTCTACCGCTGGAATCGTTGGAGGAAGCGCTGTTAGCGCACACTCCCGCAGACGGAAGTCGCCCATCGAGCGGTCTTGACGCCCCCAGTGCCTTCTGCAACTCTCCCGTCTGAGTCGAGGCAGTAGACGACGCCACAGTGAACTTCCGCATCCTCGGGCGGATTTCGCACGTTGAGACCATCGCGCAGGGTGCCGGCATCCGTGAGCTTCCGAGGCTACGGCGGACCTATGGTCCCGGCAACTGGCGGAAGCGAAAAGGGGACGGCCCGCATACAACTGGACGACGGCGATGTTCGCCTAGCCGAAGTGCACTGGTATGAAGCGCATGGCCTCGGTCGCCGGGAGATGAAACGGAAGCGCTACCTGGATTGACGAATGACCACATCGACACGCGCACAATGGAACGAATACGTCGTCTGCGTCGACAATGCCGCGTACCCGGTTTCGCTGGAACTGCACAAGATATACCGGACGCTGCCCGACACGGACGCGGCGGCTTCCGGAGACGTCCGTGTCGTCGACGAGAGCGGCGAGGACTACTTGTTCCCAGCCGATGCCTTCGTCGTGATCAGTCTGCCCGAACGGGTCCGCTCCTCCCTTCGCCGGGCCGCATCTACATAGTCGGGTGGCGATGGCGAAAATGCGGCCGCCGAAAGCTCAAGCAGGTTGGCCTGTCGAACATGCTGTTAGGCTAACGCTTCCTCTGAGCAACTGCGAAGCCGCACCATGAACGGCCCCCTTGCCGGGTACACCGTCCTGGATCTCACCATCGCCCGCGCCGGCCCGACCGCCGTGCGGCTTCTTGCGGATTGGGGTGCCGACGTGATCAAGATCGAAGCGCCACCGGCGGTGGGCGGCGCGATGACCGGTGCGCGGCGGGGACCGGACGAGCAAAACCTTCACCGCAACAAGCGCAGCCTGTGCGTCAACCTGAAGGACCCTGCGGGTCACGCGCTGTTCATGACGCTGGCGGCGAAGGCGGATGTCATCGTCGAGAACTTCCGGGCAGAGGTGAAGCATCGGCTCAAGGTCGACTACGAGTCGGTCAAGGCCGTGAACGAGTCGATCGTCTACGCGAGCATCTCCGGTTTCGGCCAGGACGGTCCGTACAGCAAACGCCCCGGTGTCGACCAGATTGTCCAGGGCATGAGCGGTTTGATGTCCATCACCGGCGAACCAGGCCGGGGGCCGATGCGGGTCGGTATCGCGATCAGCGACACCGCTGCCGGCATGTTCCTGGGCCAGGGCATCCTGCTGGCGCTTTTGCACCGGGAGAAGACCGGGGAAGGGCAGTGGGTGCACACGTCGCTTCTCGAAGCGATGCTGAACAAGCTCGACTTCCAAGGCGCTCGCTACACGATGCTGGGCGACGTTCCCGGCCAGCAGGGCAACGACCATCCCACCGCGACGCCCATGGGCGCGTTCCGCTGCAAGGACGGCCACGTCAACATCGCCGCGCCGTCGGATCGGATGTGGAAGAGCTTCTGCGAAGCCGTCGGCGCTGATTCGCTGCTTGCCGACGAGCGTTACGACTCGGTGCGCAAGCGCCGCGCGGCGAAAGCCGCGTTGAACATGGAGATCGAAAAAGCCATCGCCGACTGTCCCGTGGAGGAGGTCGTTGAGAAGCTGAACGCTGCGGGCGTCCCTTGCGGCGCCATCGGCGACGTTCGAGGCGGGTTCGAAAATCCACAGGCCAAACATCTTGGAATGGCGAAGTCCGCCCCGCACGCCGAACTCGGCGAAGTGAATCTCATCCGCTCGCCGATCAATCTGTCGCGCTTCGCCCACCCGGAATCCTTCGACCACGCCGCGCCGGACCCGGGGGCAGACAGTGACCGCGTGCTGATCGAATTCGGCTTTGCGCCGGACGAGATCGAGGAACTACGCGCCAGCGGCGCGGTGTACTAGAAGCCTGACCTCGTAGGGGACGGGCTTGCCCCGTCCCGTGCGAAAGGCCCCGTTGTTGCCAATGCGGGCCGGGACAAGCCCGGCCCCTACGCGGTCAACGCTGCCACTACCGCGTCAACGCACTCGTCCGCCTTGGCGCGCATTTCGTCGTCCGTCGCGTCTTGGATGGGATGCGCGACGAACACGCGGCGCGCGTCGTTCATGCCGAGCGCCTCGGCCTGGGCCGTGGCCGCGTCGACGAACTCCGAAGAAGCGATGCTGACCGAGGGAACTCCCTGGATCTCGAACCATACCGTGTCATGCAAACTGCACGTGGTACAGGAGCCTCAGTCGGCTAGCGCCTCGATCACGAAGTCGTTGGCGTCGCGGATGTCGCGCCGCAGCGCGTCCGGCGCCGGCTTGGTGAACGTCGGCTTCGCATAGCGGTTGACGGTGACATCGGGCAAGCGCTCGGCAAGCTGCGTCTCGAGCCGGTCGAGCAGGATGTTGCCGCGCGGCTTGGAGATGTCGAGCAGGGCAACGTTGCCGTGGACGGCGCCCGTGCGCGGCGTCACGGTACGCGCCACCGGCACCCGCTCGTCCGTGGGGTCAAGGATGGTGGTCATGGTTCCTCCTTCT
This sequence comes from Gammaproteobacteria bacterium, assembly GCA_009846005.1. Taxonomy (GTDB): domain Bacteria; phylum Pseudomonadota; class Gammaproteobacteria; order Pseudomonadales; family Azotimanducaceae; genus VXYL01. The sequence goes on from VXYL01000007.1 coordinate 10,227, forward strand.
TTCCTCCGTCTAATCTCTCGCGTGTGAGTCCGAAATTCAATCTTCGATTTTCGCTGATACCGGCATCGAGCCGATCTCGCCGCCCGCCCAGCCGTGGAAGACCCCCGAGAACTTGCCGGCCTCGGCACCCGCCACGACGATGTGGATGTTGCCCTTGGAGGCGAACTTCGGCGTCGGTCGGTTGCGGCGCTCTTCCGGCAAGTCCGCGAGGCGCTCCGGCGACAATCCGCCGCCCGCGTCCTCGGTCGACGCCAGGTCGGCAAGCGGTCGGGCGGTCACTTTCTGGATCTGTTCGCGGATGTCGTCCTTGGTGAAGCCGTCGCGCTGCAAGGTGTCGACATGCTCGGGGGAAATCACCAGCAAGACGTCTCCTGCATTGTGGGCGCGAACATGGTGCGCGGCTTCCATGGACAGGCCGAAACTACCCGCTAGCTGCTTTGCGGTGCGCGACGATTGATCGACGCACAAGGCAGGTCCGCTGGTCATCGCGAACACCGTGACCACGGAATCCTCCGGCGCGAAGCCCCGTTCGACGTGCAGCGGCTCCCAGGGACTGCGCTCCTCCCACTCGGGGAAGCACATCGTGAACTTCATGGGATTGCCCAACGTGGAGCGCTCGGTTCCCCCCGGCTTGGCGCCGCCGATGTTGCGCACCGCCAAACGGACGGCGCGCCCGATGGCGGCGTTCGCCCGGCTGCCTTGTCCAAGCACACCGAGACCCATGTTCATCCCGATCCGCTCGCGAATGGGGCCGTTGACGATCATCACCGGCGACGCCCCCATGGTCGTCGCGTTCACGCCGTGAATGTTGAAGGTCTTGTTGCAGATCGCCTCGATCGTGGCGACTACCACCGGCAGGTACTCGGCTTTGCAGCCCGCCAGCACGGCGTTGATGGCGATCTTCTCGACCGTAGCGGGCGCGTAGTTCGGAGGAATCTCCGCGACCACCTCCTGGCTGTCCCGAGCGGTGCCGCCGAGCATCCTCAACACCCGCTCGGGTGTCGGGGGCACGACCGGCAGCCCATCGGTGAAACCCTGGTCGAACAGGAACTCGTGGATGTCGTCCGCCGGTGCGATCTCGATCTTGCGGGCGCGCAACGGGTTGTTCTCCGACTCGGCCCGCAGCCGCTCGGCGATCACCGGGTCCTGGGTCAGCGAACCGCAGCCGGGTCGCCACTTGGGAAGCGACTCCCAGTCCACGTCCGCGTTCGGCAGATGGCTCTCGAAGAATGCCCGCCATTCCGCGCGGTCGAAGCCGACCAGCCGGTCGACCTCTTCGCCATCCGCGTTCGCGGCGAGCACGAGGGGCACGGTCTCGACGTCGTAGGCGAACGACACCTTGAGCGTCGAGTCGTCCAGAAGGGGCATCGACAGCCCATGTCGGTCGATCAACGTGCGGTTGCCCTCCGCGGTCTGGCCCGCCGCGAGAACCGGCACGTCGCCGACATCGTGGGCCGCCTGCAGAAGCGGCATGACCAGGTTGCAGGTGGGACAGTCCTCCTTGACGAAGCACACCAGCGACGGCGAACCGGTTGGAAACGCCCGGTCCTCGCCCGCCATGTCGGCGAGCGAGAAGGGAGGCAGAACATTTGCCATGACGAGCGCGTCGGTCAGTGGATCTCGGCGGACTTGCCTTGCGCCTCGCGCAGCTTCTCGATGTTGAAGCCCGGCTGCTTCGCCGCGTTGATGATGACGCCTTCGCGCCGAGCGATGCCGGCGGCCGCATCCATCACCTTGTCGGCGACGTCGTGGGGAATCACCACGGCGCCGTGCTGGTCGGCGTGCACGAGGTCGCCGTCCATGACGGTCATGCCGCAGACGTTGATCTGGGCGGCGAAGGAAACCACGTGCACGAAGGCATGGGACGGCCCCACCCGGTCGGCGAGCATCTGGAACCCGTCCGCCACGTCGGGCAGGTCCCGGACACTGCCGTCGGTGATGACGCCGAGGCACCCCAGCCCTTTGTGGATGTTGCTGTTCACCTCGCCCCAGAACGAGCCGTAGCCGCGCGAATCACCGTCCAGATCCTGGATCACGGATATGGCCGGCTTCGGCCCGCCGTTGTCGATGTAGGCGTAGTAGTCGCCGGGCGTATTCCGACGATCGGCCGGATGCCGCGCGCGAATCGTGGCGGTGCGCGCATAGCCGACCATGACCCCGAGTTCGGGACGCGTGCAGACCAACGGTTCGACGGTATAGCCGAAGCCACGCCGGTGCGATGCGACGACCTCCAGCGCGTTGCATACGGTCGGCGTATCGATGGTGGCAAGCTGCTCGAGCAACTCGGCGGGATGTTCGGACATGTGAGCTCCTTAAGCGCTCGGAGAAGAGCGTGCAGTGTAAACCCACAGTCCGCGTAGCGGGAAACCCCGGTACCTTGGTAGACGATGACCTCGATTGAGACGACGTAGGGCGACGGTTGTGACAACGAGGCGGGACAAGCCCGCCCCCTGCGATCCGTTGTTCCCTGCACGTCTGCAGGCCGGTCCGGGCCATTCCGCAACCGCAAAGTGAAGTTTGCTATGGTCGGGCGTCGAACTTGAGGAGAACGTGCTTGACGCACCGTGACATCGCGCGCGCCGTCTTGGCGGTCGTGCTCGCCAGCAGCATCCAGGCACAGACGCCCGTGAAGACCAACGACGATCCCGATCTTGTCATCAGCACTGACCCCGGACGGCGTGTCCTTGCCTACGATTTCCCGGCATTCCACGTCGGCATTGCGGAGTATCCGGATGGTCCGACCGGCGTGACCGTCCTGCATTTCCCGAACGGCGCCGGCATGGCGTTGGACGTACGGGGCGGTTCGCCGGGCGTGGTGGGGGACTACGGCTACGTCCACGCGATCAGCCTCGCCGGTGGGTCTTTGCCTGGACTCGAAGCCGCGAGCGGTGTGGCGGCGGAACTCCTTGCGAGGGGCGGCGACAAGGCCGAATGGAGCTCCATCCCGTTGGTCAGCGGCGGCATCGTCTTCGACTTCGGTACTCGAAACAACCGCATCTACCCGGACAAGCGCCTCGGTCGGGCGGCGTTGAAGAACGCGCTGCCGAATCGGTTTCCGCTCGGTGCTCGCGGCGCGGGAATCTCGGTAACGGTCGGCAATGGGTTCAGTTTCGACCGTGGCGAGCCGGCCGGTCAGGGTGCCGCGTACCGCGAGATCGGTGGTGTCAAGTTCTTTGCCTGCGTGGTGCTGAATGCAATCGGTGCGGTGTTCGACCGCAATGGCAACATCGTGCGTGGCCATGTGGATCCCGAAAGCGGCGCACGGATGACATACATGGCGGAGATCGAGCGTCAGGCCGCCGCCGCACGTGCGGCGCAGGCGCCGCAGCCTGGCAACACGACGATCACTGTGGTAGTCGTCAACCAGACCGTCCGCGGCCACGACTTGATTCAGTTGGGACGCCAGGTCCATAGCTCGATGGCGCGGGCGATCCAGCCGTTCCATACCCGGGATGACGGCGATGCACTGTGGATGGTATCGACAGGCGAAGTCGAGGTGCCCCAATGGTCCACGACCGGTCTGGGGGTCGTCGCCTCGGAAGTGGTTTGGGACGCGGTGCTCGTGGCGCACCCCTGACCGGGGTCGGGAGCAATCTAGGTCGACACCCGGATCACCTGCGTCGCGACCCGTTCCATGAACGCGGCGTCGTGTTCGACGAAGACCACCGTGGGCTTGTCCCGGAGCAACACGTCCTCGATCTGTTCACGGGCGTCGATGTCGATGAAGTTCAGGGGTTCGTCCCAGAGCAGTAGGTCTGCTTCGGTGAGAAACGTGCGGGCAAGATCGACCTTCTTCTGTTGGCCGTGACTGAAGTCCTCGATCCGCCCGTCGAGTACGCGGCCGCGTACGCCCAGAGAGGCCATGATCTGGCGGAGGCGAGACTCGTCGATCCCCGCATCGCGCAGCCGATCGCGCAATAGACCCGATGTCCACTCGGGATGCTGAAATGTCCTCGCTACGCTGACATAGCCCGGTCGCGAGAGCGTGCCTGCGTGGCGAAAGGATGCCCCGCCGATCATGTCGAGCAGGGTTGTTTTGCCGCTGCCGTTGGGCCCGACGACGGCGACTCGATCGCCCCGTGCGATGGTGAACGACAGCTTGGCGAACACCCCCTTGTCGCCGCGCCAAACACTGAGGTCGTTGGCGACCACGAGCGATCCGGCGCCTCGAGGCGAGTCGGGCAGTTTCAAGTGCCGTTCCTTCTCCACGTCGACGAGCGTCCGCCGCCGTTCATCGGCAGCATGGTCGGCCCGGCGTTCGGCGACCAGCGCCCGTTTCATCTGGCGCTTGGCGCGTCTCGAGATGAAACCCTTGTCCGTGTGCGCGGCTTTTTCGCTCTCGCGCTTCAATGCGCCGGCTCGCCGGTCCGCGGCGACTCGCCCGAGTCGTACGATGTCCTGTTTCAAGGCCACGTTCTTGGCCCGCTGCCGCTCAAGACGCCCCCGGAAACGCCGGCGCCAGTCCGAGAACGAAGCTCGCTCGACTTCGACGGTGTCGCGGTTCAGCGCCACGACGTGGTCGCAACAGGTATCCAGAAACGCCCGGTCGTGGGACACCAGCAGAAAGCCGGGTTTGGAGCGCAGGTATTCCGCAACGCGCTGCCGACCGTTCGCATCCAGGTGATTGGTTGGCTCGTCGATCAGAACGAAGGGCCGGTTCATGCCCGTCGATCCGGCGGTTGAAGACCCGTCCGATACGAAGAGGCTGGCCAGAAGGCATCGGGTCTGCTCACCGCCTGAGAGACTCGAAAACGGTCTGTCCCAGGATCTCTCGTCGATGCAAAGGGCCGAAAGTTCGGCTTCGATACCCGCATCGACGGTGTAGCCACCCGCCTCCTCGTACTCGTGGAGAGTCTGACCGTAGCGTGCAAGTGCGTCCTCGCCGCCGTCGGCGAGCGCATCGGCCATTGCCGATTCCCATTGACGGAACGGGCCGGCCGCGTCCTTGACGACATCACGAACCCGCTGCTCGGAATCCGCCACCCGAGGCGGGAAGTAGGCGGTGGGGCTCGCGCGCTCGATACCGCCCTTGTCCGGGACGAGTTCACCGTGAAGGAGGCGGAGAAGCGTGGTTTTGCCCCGACCATTGCGGCCCGCCAGGGCACACCGCCAGCGGGTATCGATGACGAGGTCGAAGTCTTCGAAGATGTTCCCTTCGGAGCCGGGATAGCCGAAGGTCAGTCTCCGGCAAATGATGGTGGACATGGGCAATAGGCCTCGTTTTGCAGGGGGCGTGAAACGCTCGGGCTGCTCGGCCTATCGCATTGGGCTCTCGCTTTAGCTCTCGAAGGGTTGAGGCAGGGGTCGATTATAGCGCCGTTGTGTCGTTGCCTCGGAAGCGGGATGCCATACTGGTCCTCATCCATGACAAGGCCAACGTCCACGGGGCACTTTCTCGCCAAGCCCATACGGAGCGGCGCATCGCCCGGGTTGATCGCGGCGATCGTCGACCGCCGGGGTGTTCGGGCGATCGCTGCGGCAGGCGTGCGCAAGGCGGGACATTCGCAGCCGCTCCTGACCACGGACTCAGTACATATCGGTTCGAACACCAAGGCCATGACGGCAACCCTGTTGGCCGTCCTGGTCCGCGACGGGGTGTTTGCGGACGGCTGGAACACGGCCATCGCCGACGTCTTCCCGGAGGCTCGCGAGGACATCCTCCCGGAGTACCGCGAGGTGACGCTATGGCAGCTTGTCACCATGACCGGCGGCGTCAAGTGCGACGCGGCCGATTGGCATGCACATGGAGACGCCGACCCACTCAAGAGTCGCTACAGGATCCTGCGCGACAACCTCGCTGATCCGCCTGCCGCACCGGCCGGCGACTACGTCTATTCGAACCTGGCCTATGTCGTTGCAGGCGCAATCGCGGAGAGGGTCACCGGCAAGACCTGGGAAACGTTGATGCAGGACCGGCTCTTCGAGCCGCTCGGCATGGCAAGCGCCGGCTTCGGGCCTCCGGGCACGCCGGGTGAGGTCGACCAGCCCTGGGGGCACCAACGCGATCCGCAATGTCAGGACTGGGTACCCAATCAGCTCGACAATCCAGCCGTGCTCGGCCCGGCGGGTACCGTGCATGTCGCGATCGACGACTGGGCGAAGTTCATGTCCCTGTGGCTGGCCGAGGGACCGCCGGCCATCCTTGACCGCGAAGTGCTGGACCGGTTGATTGCGCCGGTGTCCGGGCGCTATGCAGCTGGCTGGCGCGTCGCGACGCGGTTCTGGGCGAAAGGCGAGGCAATCACGCACGGCGGATCCAACACTTCCTGGTTCGCGCTGCTGTGGATCGCTCCGAGAATCGGCCATGCCTACGTCGTGGCGTCAAACTCGGCCGAAGCGGATGACCGTCGCACCTTTCGTCTGCTTGACGGCATCGTCTCGAAACTGATTCGGGCCACAGGCCGACCGGGCCGGCTCGCCCGTCTGTTCGACCAGTAGGGGACGCCCTTGTGGCGTCCCGAACCACGGGACGGGACAAGCCCGTCCCCTACGGTCCCGTTGTTCCTCGCACGTTCGCGACCCGGCCCCGGGGCGGTGCGATCAAGCGAAAGGGTCCGTTCCGGCCCGCATCATCTGACCGACGCGGCTGTAGTCGGGTTGGTGCGGATTCTCGTAGGGATACAACGCTTTGCCGACAACGCGCTCGAGTTCCGGGTATTTCTGCAGCAATTGCGGCGAGGTGGTCTCGTAGTTGTGCTGGACGCGCATGTAGGCGCGCATGTAGTTCTGCACCAACGTCACGCGTAGCCCCGGGTTCTTTCTACCAGCCGACGCGTGCCACGTCGCGCCGTTCCAGATCGCAAGTGACCCCGCCTTGGCGATCAACGGGACGAACTTGAAAGGCGTGTCCTTGAGATTCGCTTCGTGGGGCAACGTGGCCCGACCGTAGTGATGGCTGCCGGGCACGAACAGGGTGGGGCCGTCGTCCTGGCTGCCGTAGTCCGTGCACAACCACGACGCGTTGCACATGTGGGCGATCTGACCCGCGCCGGGCGGAATCCCGTGGGAGTCGCTGTGCAGGCTGAGGCCGGTCGCGCCTTCGCCCTTGATGATCCACGTCTGACCGGAGAACACCGCGCTTTGGCCGAGCAACCACCGCACCAGCGCGAGTACCACCGGGTTGATCGCCGCCTCGACGAAGACCTCGTCCTCCTCGAGCAGGTGCCAGCCCTTGCTGGTCTGGCGCGCCTCCACCGACGCCGTGCGGTAGTCGCCGATCTCGATGCCGTTGCGCTTCTCGCAGGTGCGGATGATGGCGGTGCGCAGCCGGTCGACGAAGCCTTCCTTGGATTGCATCTTCTCCGTCGGCACCACGGTCATCCCGTAGGCTTCGAGTTCGACGACATGCTCGTGCAGATCGTACTTGTCGATCTCGGCCATGAGATTGTCGACGTTCGGATACGCTTCGTAGCTGGCCAGACTCATCTGTTTTCCCCGTCACCCCATTGGCCGGTCGGTAAGGTTGCGCGAAAATGTGGTTCATTGCCAGAGGCCGCTGTCCGGTTCGGGTGGTGCACGTCCCGTAAGGCACGGTCACGCGCCCGACAGGGCGCGCCGTTGCTGTATCGAACGATGCACGATGCCACTCTCGTCCTATACTGGTTCGCTTGTGTCGACGACGAGGCCGCACGTGCGCATTCTGGTTACCAACGACGACGGGATCGATGCCCCCGGGATTCAAGAACTCGCTCGACAGATCGAAGACGCCGGTCATGAGGTCGTGGTGGTGGCACCTGACCACAATGCCTCCGGGACGGGCGCTTCATTGGGCGGCCTAAGTCCGGGCAATCCGGTGCTGGTCTCGAAGAGGCGCATCGATGGGTTAAGAGGCGAGGGGTACGCCTTGTCCGGTCCGCCGGCATTGTGCGTAATGGCGGGGAACCTTAAAGCGTTCGGCCCTCCGCCGGACGCGGTCGTGTCGGGCATCAATGCAGGGCTCAACACGGGCCGGTCGGCCTTGCACAGCGGCACCGTGGGCGGCGCGCTGGCCGGTCAGAACTTCGGCTATCGATCCATGGCCGTCAGCCTCGACAAGGACCGGGAGACGGACCGTTGGCATTGGGAAACCGCCGCCGAGATTGCCGTGACGTTGCTCCCGCATGTGCTCGAAGGCCCGTCGAGGCTCGCGCTCGGCCTGAATGTCCCGGGGGTGCCGCGCGAGCAGGTCCGCGGCATCCGCTGGACTCGCCTAGCCACCTTCGGTTCCGTCCGTGCCGCGCTCGCGAATGCCGAGGAGGATCGGCTCCACTTCGAGTTGCAGCGAACCGGGTACGTGCCGGAAGAAGGCACCGATCTCGCGGCGGTGCGGGCGGGCTACGCGGCCATCACTTCGCTGCAGGGCGCGGTGGAGGTCTGGGGCTCGGAGGGGCAGGTGGGTGATCCTTTCGACCCGAGACAAGGATTGCCGGGCGCTTCCGCCGGCGACGAACTGCGCCCTGCCCAAGCCGTGTTCGACGGGCGGTAGGCGCGGTTTGACATACTATCCACAGTCCACGGGGGAGATTCCATGTTGCGCGTCGCCATGCTGAGTCGCTGGCACGTCCACGCCAACCAGTACGCCGGCGAGACCCGCGCTAATCCGGATGCCGAGGTGGTCGCGGTCTGGGACGAGGACGGGCAACGCGGGGCAGCCTGGGCGGAAGAGCTGGGCGTTCCGTTTGCGGCGGACCTCGGCGTGTTGCTTGCAAGCGACATCGACGCGGTCTGTGTCGTAACCCCCACGAATCTGCATCGCGACGTGATGGTCCGTGCCGCCAACGCGGGCAAGCACATCTTCACCGAGAAGGTGCTGGCGACGACGGTGGCCGACTGCGAAGCCATCGCAGACGCCGTCCGGGCCAGCGGCGTCACGTTCTGCATCTCGTTTCCGCGCCGGACGATCCCCCAGATCCTCTATGCCAAGCAGGCGATGGACGAAGGATTGTTCGGCCAAGTGACAGCGCTCCGGATCCGCATCGCCCACGACGGCGCGGTGCGCGACTGGCTGCCGGCCCACTTCTACGACGCGCAAGCCTGCGGCGGCGGCGCGATGATGGACTTGGGCGCCCACGGCATGTATCTGAGCCGCTGGCTGCTGGGTCCGCCGAAACGGATCGTTTCGGTGTTCAATACCGTCACGGGTCGGGCCGTGGACGACAACACCGTGTCGGTGATCGAGTTCGAAAACGGGGCTATTGCGGTCAACGAAACCTCGTTCACCGGATTCGGCGGCTGCTATTCCCTGGAGATCGACGGCACGGAAGGCGGCTACCGCATGCTCTCGCCCGGCGAGGGCGTGCAGATCCGGTCCAAACATCTCGGCGGTAGCGGCTGGCGGCAACCCGAGAAGCTACCCGAAGCCCGCGCCAAGCCCATCGACCAGTGGATCGCGGGCTGCGTCCACGGCACGCCCATCGAGTTCGGCTTGGAGGACGCCATCCAGCTCACAGAGCTCATGGAGGCCGCCTACGTGGCGGACGGCGAAAACCGGAGCGTGAACTTTGGCTGACGGCGTTGTTCGCGTCTTGCCGGATGAAACGGAACGCGCTGTCCTGGCGATCGAGGAAGATGGCTGCGTCATCCTGAAAGGTGCGATCCCGACCCAACCGTTGGCCGCCCTGCGCCGTCGCATGGACCGGGATACCCACGACCTGCTGCGATTCTGCGAGACCATCGGCGGCAATCCCCGCCAGGCCGGCCACCTTCAGCAGGGGCCGCCGCCGTTCGCCGACTACGTGTTTCCGGAAGTCGCCATGAACCCGGCCGTGAATGCGGTGGCGCGCGCCGTCTACGGCGAACGTCCCCGGCTGACGTTCTACAACGGCAACACCAACTGTCCGGGCAGCGTGCGCCAGCACCTGCATATGGACGGGCGCCATTCGACGAAACCGGATGAACCGGTGGCCCCGACCACGGGCATGGTCGTCAACGTTCCACCGGGTCCGGCGGACGAGAGCAACGGGGCCATCGAGCTTTGGCCCGGAAGCCATCGAGTCGGCGTCTACGAAAACCACAATGGCGTACCGTCGCGCATGGAAGAGCAGCGCCGCGCCGTTCGGGTGCCGGTCAACCCTCATACGGAACCCGGCGATGTCCTGCTCCGCGACGTGCGCGTCTGGCACCGGGGTGTTCCGAATCCTTCCGACCGCCCACGCCACATGATCGCGCTCATCCTGTCGAAACCGTCGGGCGAGTCGCGCTACCGGCTGAAGTTCGGCAAGGGCTGCGAAGAGGCATTGGAGGGGCGCGACGCGGATGCCAACGCCGAGTACGTCGACGGGCCCATCGACTACCTGTTCGACCCGTCGCGGCGCATATTCCTCGGTCGGTTCCGCGCTCGCCTCGCCCGAGAACGGGAGGCAGCCTGACCATGCCGTCCGTCGCCCGCCAGCGCTTCGAGGCCGCCCTCGATTCCCTCGTCGAGGAGATCCGGGAAGACAATCACATCCTGGCCGCAATCCTGTGCGGCAGCCTTTCCCACGACGAGGTCTGGGACAAGTCGGACATCGACCTGGTGCTGGTCTGCACCGATGACAAGAAGACCAAGACCCACGACGTCGCGCTCGTTGCGGACGACATCAACATCCATACCACGGTGCAACCACGGGCCGAGTTCCGTCAGCGTCTGGAGTCGTCGGTGCGCAACCTGTTCGGCCATTCGGTGTTCGCCAAGGCCCGGCTCATCTACAGCCGCGACCCGTCCATCGACGCGATCTTCGCCGAGCTCGGCAAGGTGGGTGCCCGGGACAGCCAGGTCCAAGCCATGCACGCCGCCCAGCACGCCCTAGCTTCGCTCTACAAGGCGCGCAAGTGGTACGAGATCAAGGACGACGACGCCTACACCGCGTTGTGGATCCTGACGACGGCACGGTCGCTAGCCGAAGTCGAGGTGGGTCTCCACGGCGAAATCGTGGATCGCGAGGCCCTAGTCGACGCGCTTCGATTGAACCCCGGCCTGTTCAAGTTGATCTACTCCGATCTGTTGGAACGCGAAGTCAGCCGGGAAGCACTCACCTTGGCGCTCGACGCCATCGACGCCTATCTCGAGCCCCGCGCCGAAGACCTGTTCGCGCCCGTGCTCGAGTATTTGGACGAGGCGGGCGGCGACCCGCGCGCCGCACGGGACATCGCGCACTACTTCCGGCGCAACTACGACATGGAGCACATCATCATCGCCTGCGAGTGGCTGTCCGACATCGGCGTCATCGAGAAGGCGTCCACACCCGTCAAGCTGACCACCCGCAGCCAGATCGACGTGGAGGAATTGGCGTTCTTCCGCGTGAAGTGGTGATACGGCTTTAGGCCGTCCGCTAGTTCGGCCTCGTGTTTCCGACGATAGCCACGATGGGGTACACCTCGGCAAGCCGATGCCCGACCGGGGTCGTGGCTTCGCTCGATGGACTGTTGCTTTAGCCACGTGCAGGTTCGATTCGGAAACGACCGCGATGGCCGATCCGGTAGGTTTCGAAGTCGTCGTGGTCGATGGTGAACACCGTCGACAATTGGTCCTTCTCGGCGACGTGGACGAGGGTCGCATCCGCGAAATCCATCGGTCGGTCCGCGTACCGGCCCATCAGCCTCTCGAGATCCGGCAAATCCTCGTCGGTGATGGGACGCACCGTGAGGGCACCCGTGCGAACTAGCCGCCATGCTTCGACTACCTCGGCCGGATGGTCCAGCAGATGAAACAGTTCGGTGAGAACAGCAGCCGTCGTTGCCAGCGGTAGACGCAGTTTTCCGAACGCCGCAACGCATTGGTCATGCCAGCGGTCGTCGCGATCCAGCATGGCGAGTAGTGCCCCGGTATCCGCAAGCCCGTAGGCGGTCGGCTGGTCCGATGAGGTGCTCAACGCGCGTGTTGTGCCGAACGTCGCTTGCCCTCGAGCACTTCACGTACGCGTGTTCTTGCTTGTTCAGCCCGATGCCGGTCGCCGCCGCGTATGCTGCCCGCGCACTCGAGCGCCGCAGTGCGCAGGGCGTCTTGGCGCGCCGAGTCGAAATCGGTCCGGGTGTTGTCGCGTAGCCAGTCGGTCACGATCTGGTCGAGCAGTCCCGCCATACTTGCATTGTGCGCCAACGCTGCCACTTCGAGCGCGTACTTGAGATCCGGTCGAAGGCGCCAGCTATAGACTTCGGTCTTGTTCATGCACTGCAACGTAGTGCACCGGTGTCGCGATTGCAAGTCCTACTGGCGGTTGCCGGGCGAGCGCGTCGAGTTCTTTCGGGTGAAGTACGCGAACCCTCCGGCGTCGAGGCGTCGTCGCCAAGCTACAAGGACGTTGTTCGTGGAAGAGACCCGACCAATTGCTTACGATGAACCCGACTCCGCGTGAAGCAGCGACCGACCAGAGACCATGCCCGAGCCGAAACAAGCCCGTCGCGCTGCCGCGAAACCGACAGTCGTATTGCGCACGCCGAAGCGTCCGGCCATCCGCACGACCATCGACGTGCAGGGCGCACGAGTCCACAACCTGAAGAACATCTCGGTTGAACTGCCCCGGGATCAACTCACCGTGGTCACCGGCCTGTCCGGCTCCGGCAAGTCCTCGCTGGCTTTCGACACCATCTACGCCGAAGGCCAACGGCGCTACATGGAGTCGCTCTCGACGTACGCCAAGCGCTTTATCGCCCAGGTCGAAAAGCCGGACGTCGACTTCGTCTACGGCCTGTCGCCGGTGGTGTCCATCGAGCAGAAGACCATTGCCCGCAACCCGCGCTCGACCGTTGGGACGCTTACCGACGTATCGAGCTACCTGAACCTGCTGTTTGCCACCATCGGCGAGGCACACTGCCCGTACACCGGCGAACCGACCCCGGTGAAGACGGCTTCGCAGATCCTCGAGTCGATTCTGGCGTTGCCGGAGAACGCCGAAGTCGAGTTGCGGGCACCGATCTTCCAGGTGTACGGCGAGGATCCCGAATTCATCTTCAACGAGGTGCGAAAGCTAGGCTGCCGCTACGTGGAGGTCGACGACGAACGCATCGATCTCACGGAGACCGTCCCCGAGGCGTTGCCTGGCGACCCGCAGTTGACCGCCGTGGTCGACCGCCTGGTCTTGGTGCCGGGCGTCGAAAAACAACTGAAGGCCGCCATCGAACACGCCTTGCGCGTGGGGGACAGCCTGATGACTGCGGCGGTCGTCGGGGGAACGAAGAAGACGGTGGCGCGCGAGTTCGCGAAGATGTTCGGCAGTCCTACCCATGCCCTCGTCTACGGCGACGTCATCCCGGACTTCTTCATGTTCAACAATCCGGAGAGCGCCTGTCGCACGTGCGGTGGCATCGGCACGGACAAACGCACCCACCCGGAGCTACTCATTACGAATCCCGAACGCAGCATCCGCGACGGCTGCTTCCTGCGCGACGCCTTCAACTACCGGCCGGACAACCACCGCGGCTACACGATCTACTCCTTGGGCGAGAAGTACGGGTTCGATCTCGACACCCCGTGGCAGGACTTGGGCGAGGAGGCTAGGGACATCATTCTCTACGGCACCCGCGGCGAGCCCCTGCAGCTTCAGATACCGCCGGATGCCAAGACGCGCAAGGAGGGCTGGCTGCGTCGCCCCTGGCCGTTCCCGGGCATCGCCGGGGGCATCGAGCGCAACTACCGATGGTACCGGCAGCGCGACGTCGCGAACTCCGGCATGGAGGCTTGGCTCGACCGCGTGATGGTCGAGCATGTCTGTCCGGACTGCCACGGTTCCCGTCTGCGCGCCACGAGACTTTTGTTCCAGATCGCCGGGCGCAACATCGACGAGTTGGGCGGGATGAACTTCGACGAACTGCGGCCCTTTCTGGACACCATCGAACCCACCGGGCCACGGGCGGAGGCGGGTCGGCAGATCGTCCGCGAGATCGCGCGGCGCATCGACCTGCTGCTCGGCATCGGCCTCGACTACCTGAACTTCAACCGCGCTTCGGGAACGCTCTCCGGTGGCGAAGCCCAGCGCATCCGGCTGTCGACCCAGATCGGCTCCGGGTTGATGGGGATGCTCTACGTGCTCGACGAGCCCTCCATCGGGCTGCACCCGAAGGACAACGTCAAGATGATCGACACGCTGCGTTCGCTTAGGGATCTCGGCAACACGGTGATCGTCGTCGAGCACGACGAGGACACCATCCGCGCCGCCGACCACGTGCTGGAACTCGGGCCCGGACCCGGAATCCACGGTGGCGAAGTCGTGGTCGCGGGCACGCTCGACGAGATTCTCCGGTCTCCGGAGTCCCCCACGGGCCAGTACCTGTCGGGCGAGCGACGGATCGAGACACCGTCGGAGCGGCGAGAGGTCAACGGCAAGTCGTTGCTCATCCGGGGTGCCCGCCAGAACAACCTCAAGCGCGTCGACGTGGAGATTCCGCTGGGCCAGTTCATCTGCGTCAGCGGCGCGTCGGGATCCGGCAAGTCCACGCTGATCAACGAGATCCTCTACAAGGAACTGTGGAAGCGGCTGGTGGACTCGCGTTCGCTTTCAGGTGCCCACGACGCGCTGGAAGGGGTCGACCACCTGACCCGGGTGTTCAACATCGACCAATCGCCCATCGGTCGCAACAGCCGTTCGAACCCTTCCACGTATGTCGGCTTCTACGACCAGATCCGCAACCTATTCGCCAATACGCCGATTGCGAAAGAGCGCGGTTACAAGCCGGGACGTTTCAGCTTCAACGTCAAGGGCGGCCGCTGCGAGGAGTGCCAGGGGGAGGGCGTGATCGCGACGAAGCTCTATTTCATGCCCGATGTGGAGGTGGTCTGCGGCGCATGCAAGGGTCAGCGCTTCAATCCCGAGACCCTGGAGGTCACCCACAACGGCAAAACCATCGCCGACGTGCTCGACATGTCGATCGAGGAAGGCGTCGGCTTCTTCGAGGATCGCCCGGGGATCGGCCGCAAGGTCAAGGTGCTGGACGATCTCGGCCTCGGGTACCTGACCCTCGGGCAGTCGGCGACGACGCTCTCGGGTGGCGAGGCCCAGCGGATCAAGCTGGCGACGGAGCTATCGAAACTCCAGCGTCGCGGCCATGTCCTCTACATCCTGGACGAGCCGACAACCGGACTCCATCTAGCCGATATCTCGAAGCTCCTCGACTGCCTGCACCGGTTGGTGGATGCCGGCCACACGGTGCTCGTGATCGAACACCACCTGGACGTGATCAAGACTGCGGACCACGTCATCGACTTGGGACCGGAGGGCGGGCGCGGTGGCGGCGAGGTCGTTGCCGTGGGCACGCCGGAGGCCATCGCGGCATGCCCCGAGTCGCACACGGGTCGGTATTTGCGGGCGCACTTGTAGGGGAGACCCTTGTGGTCTCCCGCGGTTGGCTTGGTGAGGTGCCGTAGAGGCTACCCCCTTTGGTCGCCCGCCCGCATGCGCGAAGCCGTTTGACGGGACGGGACAAGCCCGTCCCCTACGGTGGCACCACCTCTCGATCGCGTGTGATCGGAATGTTGTCCGCCTTAAAGGTACTGCGCTGTTCGATGTCGATGCAGTCCACCGAGCGATAGGCATTGATCAGGCCGATCTTGCTCGTTTCGGTGTAGTTGGAGTTCGCCCGGTGCATCACGCACGGATGGAAGATCAGCAAATCGCCCGGATGGAACTGCGGGGTCACGATACGCGGTTCGTACTTCTCGAAGCCCACAATGATGCGTTTCCTGACGGGCCAGCCGGGCATCTCGACGTAGCCGCGCTCGAACAACCCGTCGCGGTGACTGCCCGGGACCAGCGACGTACCGCCCGTGTCGGGGCCCATGTCGCCGAGGTAGGTCAGCGCGGACGACAGCTTGTAGTTCGACAGCGGGATGTAGTCGGGCGCGTCCTGGTGCCAGCCCTGGAAGTCGAAGTTCATCATCGCGGGCTTCACGACCGTCGCCGACTGGAACGCGTCGATGTCGTTGTCGTACAGCTCGCAGAAAACCGTTGCGAGCCGCGGGTTGCGCATGTGGGCGTCGAGACGGGGGTGCCGAAGGAAGATGTCGTTGTAGTAGTAGACCCGCTTGGGGTTCAGCGCGTCGCCGGCCGCCGTGGTCCACGGATCGAAACCGACGCCGCGCATGCCGCGCTTCGCACTACGAAGGATCCGGGAGGTCGCGTCCCGGAGCTCGGTGACTTCGGTGACGTCGAAGAAACCCCGAAGGATCAGGAAGCCGTCGCGCTCAAAACTCCCGATTTCGCTTTGGTCAAGCAAACCCATGCTGTGGGGGTTGGACGCTCTAGCCGCCGGGACTGCCGTGCCGCCGTTCGCCGCTGCCGCCCATTCGCTTGGCGGCCGCCCGGCGCTCGGCACCCAGTGGATGCATGACGCCGGCGCCCGGTGGCCAGACACCGGGTTCCGCCTTGATGTGCCGGCACAGATGCTTGCCGTGGGGCGTGAGCGTCTCCCATATCGCGTGGGGCATCGTTTTCTTGTGCTGCGAACCGAGCCACGGTGCACCGTATTCGACGTTCGGAAGCGAGCGGATTTCGCGACTTAGGTTCGGTGTCGCGCCATGCCACGCACGGTTGTCCCGGATGACGCCGGCGCCGGCAGGCGCACCGACGAGCGTCGACAGCCGCATCCAATCGGGTTCGTCCTCGGGTGGGGGTGGGCGCATCTGCCAGGTGTGGGAGCCGAGTATCTGGCGGATCGGTCCGTTCTCCCAGGTGAGATCGCACATCGCGAAGTTGATGGTCACCACGGCCGGGCAGAAGTCGATGATCCGGCGCCGGGTGGCGAGATCGGGTTCGTCCGAGCCTTCCTCGGTGCGGATCTCGATGCCGATGTTCTTCGCCGTCTCAAGTCGGCGTTCGGAGATCTGGTTGGCCTCCTGGACGTCGACGTGCAGGTGCTGGTACTCCACCGCGCCGGGCAGGCACAGGTCGCCACCGGCCCCGAGCACCATGTAGTCCATCGAACCGAAAATCTCGGCGAGGATCGGCGTCGTGGTGGGCAGGTCCACCATGGCCGCCCACTCCGCTTCGTGGAGCATCTGCCGTGAGGCGGACGCGGTGCCGTAGCTGTAGCGGTGGGGGAGGCGGCCGCTTTCGGTCACGTACTTGCGCTTGCCGAGACCCGGTACTTCGAGGATCTGGCGCAGGGCCTTGGCGCTGCCCCGCCGAAACGTCGCCAGGTGCTCTTCGTCGAGCAGGTCGCGAACCACCACGAAACCGTCGCGGCGGAAGATCCGGGCGGCACGTTCCACTTCGTCGGGATTGCAGATTTCGATTCCCTGGATGCCGTTGTTGCGCCTCAGATGGTCGCGGAGTCTCTCTACGTCAGGGTGGTCGTAGACGCGCTGGCTAGGTGCGCGTAGATCGGGGACTCCGAATCCGGGCCGGCGGTCGGAAGCGGGATTGCCCTCTTCGTCAACCGTCTCGTTTACGGGCGTGTGTGCGTCCCAGCCGACGGTCGTGTCGCCGTAGACCTCGAGCGTTTCGAGTTCCTCCAGCACCCGGGATGATTCGGCCATCTCTCCCCCGCCGACCGCAGATTGGCGACCGATGATATTGGAATCAGGCGCAGCGCGCACAGAACCGGCGGCTCATGGTTCTTTCGTAGCGGCGTGCACGACACGAGTCCCGTCGCGGCGTAGTATCGAAAGGATCGGCATTTACGGGGATCGACGATGAATCGCGATTCACGCACCTGGAAACGGTTGGATCGCCGCCTGTTCAGCCTGCCTGTGGCGGCTACCGTGCTGGCGATGTTCGGATGTGACGCGTCCAGAGATTCCGAGAACGCGCAAGCGACCTCCGCCGACGACCATTGGAAGATTGTCCAGGCCTACATCGATACGGACACGGCGTGGCATGCAAAGACCGACGAGATATTCCGGGCGGACTATCCGGATGAAGAGAGGGAGCGTCGGCTCATGGAGGAACGCGGGGAGCATCCCGACATCATGCTGGCGGTCACCGCCGCTAGGGCCATTGTCGACGCGGGGGGCGACCGCGTGCTCGATGCCGCCAAGTTCCTGGTGGAGCACCCGCGCAACCTGTCTTCCACGGAGGATCAGGACATCGAATTCGGCATCGTGGCGCTCAAGTCGCTGGTCGGGCCCGATTGGTCACGGGTGGAAAGGCTAAGGAACGATCAAGACGAATGGCTGCTGCGGTACAACGAGATCAATGACGCCGACCTCCCCGACGAGGAAAAGCGGGCGCGCAGGGATGAGTTGGGAGACGTTCCCGAAGATACGGCTGCCGTTGCCGCGGCGCTTGCGATCGTGGAACTCGGCGCCGAGCACGAGCATGGGGCAGAAGCTGCGGAGTTCCTGATCAAACCGGGGGCGGGGCCACCGTCCCCGGAGACTGCGCTGATGGCGGCGAAGGCCGCGTTGGATCACTTGCCGGACTACGACAACTGGACGCACGTTTTCTCTTGGCTGGACGGCGTGCGCCCGTGGGACACAACCGGCGGTGTCTACGAGTTCATCGCCGAGATGGCGGCGAACGCAAGCGACCCGGTTGATCGCGCCACCGCACGCTATTTCGCGGCGGCGGCCTTGATGGACAACTTGGGCAGGGGTTCCGTTACGCCGGATAAGCGCGATGACCTGCGTCGACGGGCATTGGGGCATGCAATTGGGTTGAGCCACGGGGTCGAGGAGGAGTCGTTCGTCAGGGAGCTCACCGTAGGTGGCGAATCGGTGACCAAGACGCTTGCCGAGACGGAGGCGATGCTCGTTCACGGCATCCGACATGCAACGACGGGCGGAACGTTGGCGGACGAGATTGGGCGGCGTTTGGACGGCAGCGAAGAGAAGCTCTCCGCCTACGCCGGCAAGGTCGTGCTGTTGGATTTCTGGGCGACTTGGTGCGGACCGTGCATAGGCGCCCTCCCGCAACTCCGCGAGTTGGCGGCAGCGTATCCCACCGATCACTTCGAGATCCTCGCGATCAGCGTCGACGAAGAGGTCGAGACGGTTGTCGAGTTCTTGGAAGAAGAGCCCATGCCCTGGGCGCATTGGCACATCGGCGTCGGTAGCGAACTCGGCAGGAGCTGGCAGATCCGCAGGTATCCGACGTACATGGTTGTCGACGTCGATGGCACGATTCTCAGCCGCGGCGCGACGCTCGAGGAATCCACGACGCTGATCGAAGGGGCGCTCAGTGAGTTGCCTCCGGCTGCATCGCCTCCGACGTCGGAGGCGTAGCGTGGCCGCCGTTGCCGCAAACATCGCCGAAGACGACGTCCATGCCGAACTGCTGACAGGGCATGCCGGCGTACGGATCTCGGCGTTCCGGTGGCACCGGGTCATGTGCGAAGGCGAACGACCATCCGAGTAGGCGCGACACCTTGATGCGCCTTGGCGCATCGGCGGTCCTCGGGGCCGTCTCGGCAATCTCGGTCTGCGGCGGTGAGCTTCCGGTTGCCGAGGCCGAATCAGTGGGCATGTTCACGGAGCGGCTCCAGCGAATCGACGTGGCGATGCAACGGCATATCGACGCCGGCAAGATTCAAGGCGCGGTGACCGCCGTGGCTCGCAGGGGCAAGGTGGTCCACTTCGAGGCGCACGGGTTGATGGACGTCGAGGCCGAACGCCCGATGGCCAAGGACGCGATCTTCATCATGATGTCGTCGACAAAGGCGGTTCTCGGCGTTGCGGCGATGATGATGATCGAGGAGGGACTCATTCGTCCGAGCGATCCCGTGGGCAATTACATTCCCGAATTGGCCGACATGCAGGTGGCGGCGCTGAAGGAGCCCGCAGATGTGGACATCGGCCCGCTGCAAGTCAAGGGCAAGAACCCGCCCGCACATCGGTTGGTTCCCGCCAAGACGCCGATCACGATCCACCACCTGTTGACCCACACGTCCGGGCTCATGAGCGGCGGGTTGGGAGCGGTCGTTTCCGGTCGGGGCAAGGAAGAGCGCGGGACGCTGGCCAGCTACATTCCGACGCTTGCCGAGGTGCCCTTGGACTTCCAGCCCGGGTCTCGCAGGGCCTACAGCGGCACCACCGGGCTAGATGTCGTCGCCAGGATCATCGAGATCGTCTCCGGCATGCCGTTCAACGAGTTCGTCCAGACGCGGATTTTGGATCCCCTGGAAATGAACGACACCCACTACAACGTGCCGCCCTCGAAGGCAGCGCGACGGGTCGTCATCCACGGTCGCGACATGTCGGGCGCAGGAGGCGTGACCACCTATTTCTCGGGCTCCTTTGGCCTCTCGAGTACAGCGAAGGACTATCTCCACTTTCAGCAGATGCTCACCAACGGCGGCGAACTCTTCGGTCGTCGTCTGCTGAGCCCCCGTACCGTGGCGCTGATGACAAGCAACCACGTGGCCAATGTACCCGTCGCCGGGAGGAAAGGGGGACCCGGGAGGGGCGCCGGCTATGCCGTCGGGATCGTTACCGATCCGATTGCCGCGGACAGCCGGCGCAGTGCCGGGGCATTCGGCTCGGGCGGTGCGTTCGGCACCATATCCTGGTCCGACCCGGTCGAGGAAATCGCTGCGGTCATCATGTTGCAGCAACCCTACGGGCTGGCGATCTACGATTTCGAGAACGCCGTGCGGCAAGCGATCATCGATTGATCGATCGCGCGGGGCAGTCGTATTCCTCGTACTAGGCAGCCCTATCGAAGCAGAAGCACAAGCACGATTCCCACGACGATCAGGGTGGAACCGGCGACCTCGGCGATGCGCACGTGTTCCCGGAACACCAGCAGCGAGACGACCAAAGCGAACAGCAACTCCACCTGGCCAAGGGCGCGTACCAGGGGAGCGCTTTGCAGCGTCATGGCCGTGAACCATCCTGCCGAGGCGGTCATTCCGGTGAGGCCGACCCAGATGCTCGTGCGCCACGTTGTCGCGATGCGGCGGAGCGCTCCCGACCGTCGGCCGATCCATCCTCCCATGACGACGGTTTGTGCCGCTGTCGCGGCCAGTAGCGTGAGGGCCGCGGTGAGGATGTAGTTGCCGTCGAGCGACAATGACGCGGCGCGATAGCACACGGCTGAAAAGGCGAAGCCTGCGCCCGCACCCATGCCGAACCAGCCGCCGGCACCGATCCATAACGAACGTTGCGCCGCTGCAGCAGCGCGTGGCGTCCGGGGCGAAAGGAGAAGCACGCCCGCCAGGCTGATGCCGATGCCGGCAACGACTCCCCAGCTCACGCCTTCTCCGATTAGGAGAAGACTGAACGGCACCGTCTGCACGGCCTCGGTCTTGGAATAGGCCGTGCCGACCGCGAAGTTGCGGTAGCCGAACGATCGGATCAGCGCCACCGTCCCGGCAATCTGCGCCATGCCGCCGGCCACGGCGAACGCGAGAAAACGACCGTTCAGCGGCGGCAGCTCCACGCCGGCCGCAACGAGGATCAGAACGTACGCCAGGGCGAAAGGCAGCGCGAAGCAGAAGCGCACGTAGCTGGCCTCGGTGGCGTCGAGCTGTTCGGTGAGTTTCTTCTGCAAGGCCGAACGCGCATTCTGCAGGCCAGCCGCCAGCAGCGTAATCGCGATCCACGGCTCCACGGCTACCTGCGCGACCGAGATGAGGGCGGACATCCATAGGGGCTTGAGAGCCGGCCGTCAGCCAGAGGACCAACTCGCCTGCAAATAGACCAACGCGCCCTGCCACGGGGTGACGGAGTCGCTGCGGTAGATTCGCCCGCAGCAGACCTCGAATTCCCCTCGGTCCGGGTAGTTGTCGAAGACGTTCTGCACGCCCGCTTTGAGGGCGAACTTCTCACGCCAGGTTCGGGTCAGTTCGACATCCACCATGACTTCCCGACCGAACGTCTGGATTGTCTCGAGCGATGCGTTGAGGGTGTTCTTGTACTCGCCGTAGTAGCGGGCGCGCAGCAGCAGGTCGAAGCGAGAGACCCCATGGACCGCCGTGACCACGCCGCGGGTTACGGGGACGCCCTTCTCGACATCGTGCTCGGCTTCGGCGTCCACGAACCGACCGCGGTCGAGGATGCGGGTGCGGTTGACGTTGAACGCGGCGTTCAGTGTCGTGCTGCCGAGGGACGAGTCGAACGTCCAACTGGCGACGAGGTCGACACCGCTGGTCGCGGTCTGCACGTCGTTGGTGAAGAAGCGGACCTGGGCGATGTCGTTGGCACCCGGCACGCCTAGGCGCATGAGTTCTGCGGCTTCGTCCGGCCCGACGGCGAACTGCGACGACAGCACGATGCGGTCGTCGAGCCGTATCCGATACAGGTCAGCGGTCAGCGTGAACCGTTCAAAGGGCGTGGTCGCGAATCCCAGAGTCCAGGACCGCGACCGCTCGGGGTCCAGCGGCTGCCCGCCGAAGAGCGCCGCCGCCGGGTGCGTTGACGGAAACACGCCCTCCGCCCTTGGGAAGCCGTTGGGGTCGATGCGGGTGGAGACGTTCGTGGTGGCGAGTTGACCGGGCGTCGGGGCACGGAACCCGGTGCCGAGGGAGGCGCGCAGGTTGATGTTGTCGGTCGCCTTATAGCGGGTCGCCAGCTTCCAGATGCCGACATCGCCGAAGTCGGAGAACTTCTCGTAGCGGACGGCGACGTTGGCCAGCCAGCGCAGCGTGAGGTCGCCTTCAAGATCGACGTAGACCGCTTGGCTGTGCCGGTGGAGTTCGGAACTGAAGGCGGGCGGATAGCCGGGGAAACCGTTCGAGCCGATGGGGAGCGTGTTGTTGATCGGGTCGCCCTCGGGGCAGAGTGAACCTACAGACTCGAAACCGGGAATCCGGCACTCGATGACCGCGATGTCGTCGTCGGGATCGGCATCGACTTCCGCTTGGGTTATCTCGAAGTTGAACGGGTCGGGTCGCCCGAACGGGCCCACTTCGTAGGATGGTCGGTCGCCGGCTTCTATGCGGTAGGTCTCGTCGCGGTACTCCATTCCGAAGGCGATGTTGACGGGGCTCGACAGTCCGAACTCCCAGGGCCAGGCGAAGTCGGCGTTCACCGCCGTTTCGCTGTTCACCAGGTTGCCGGGGCGGAATCGTGTTGGCGTCTCGGGCCCCATCGACGGATTCATGGTGTTCGCGATGCTGTAGCGGATCTCGTCGGCGCCTCGGCTTGCGGAGAAGTCGAACATGAAGCCGTTCGCGCGTTCCGCCCGGATGCCGCTGCGGATCGCTTGGTCGACGACATCTCCCGAGAACTGCGGTGTGAAGCCCGACGGGTACAGGCTCGTCCGGGGATCGTAGATGGAACCGTCGGCGAGCCTTACCGGCAGCAGCTGGCTGACGCCGGGACGCCGGTAGAAGAACCCGCCGGTCTGGTCCTTCATCGCGAAGGTGGCGAAGCCGTAGAGTTCGACCGCCGCCAGCGGCAACGCGGCGTTGACGACCAGATTGGCTTGGCGCCGGTCCGGTTGTCCCCAGATCTGGGCAGGACTCGCCAAATCCCGGTCGCCGCCGACACGGCGGAAGTTGTCGGCGAAGCGCGTGTCGAGGTCGTCCGGAATGCCGTCGCTGCCCGGCAGCACTTGGACGATTCCGCCGCTTGGCGAGTAGGTGAACGTGAACGCATCGGGGCCGTAGTAGGTGACACCGTTCACCGTCGCTTGGCTAGCGGTCGCATTGAGCGGCGTGATGCCGGAGGCGCCGATGGCGATGTCGTAGGGCTCGGAGCGGCTCGTCGGGGTGGAATCAGAGGCCTGGGCACCAACGTTCAGGTAGCCCGCGTCACCCAGCGGGAGGCCGATCCCCACCTCGACGGTGGCCTCTTCGCCGTCGCCCTCGGCATAGCCGCCGAGGCGGGTTCGGACGTGCAAGCCCGAGGCGTCGGTCTTCAGCTTGAAGTTGATCACGCCCGCGATGGCGTCGGAACCGTATTGCGCTGCGGCGCCGTCGCGCAGAACCTCCACGCTGTCGATGGCGATCACCGGTATGCTGCCCACGTCCGGGCCGTGGGCACCGAACCCGCCGAGTCGCATCAGCGCTGCCCGATGCCAGCGCTTGCCGTCCACCAGCACCAGCGTGTGGTGGGTGTCCAATCCGCGCAGGTGGGTTGGCCGTATGAACGACGCACCGTCCGAGATGGGCTCCCGGCGGACGCTGAACGAGGGCACGATGGCGTTCAGCACTTCGACCAGGTCGGAAGAGTTGATGCTCTCCACCTGCTCGCGGTTGAACACGTCCACGGGTACGGCCGTGTCGGCAGCGGTACGGGTGCGGACCCGGGTGCCGACACTGACGACCACTTCCACGAGTTGGTCGGCGTTGTCTTCGTCGTCATTCGGCTCGGCAAGGACAGCGACGGCACTGGCGATCGACGCTGCTACCAGCCACCCGTGAAGATGACGGTGGTTCGAGCAGCGTACCTTGGAGCGGTCAACCATAGCTCACGCTCATCCCGGCCCGCACGTCGTTGTTGATTCCGTACTGCGGAATGGGATAGCGCAAGCCGTTGCGCGACAGGCGATCGAGCCCTTCGATGATCTTGGGGAGAAAGGCGGGCGGAATCGCCATCAGGAGTTCGTCCTCCATCACGCCACCGTAGCGGCGTTCGGCGAAGCAGGGGATCGACAGGCTCGGCTCGCCGGTCGCCAACGCCCGGCCCCAGGAGTCGGCACACGCGGACTCTCCCACGCAGCCCCATTCGAGTTTCTTGTAGCCCGTCCACTGCAGGCCGTTGATGAACAGGATCATCTGCGCGGGCGTGGCGTAGATGAGCGCGATATCGGGCGGATTGAGCCAGCCGCTCGCCAGCGGACTCACGGCTAGGGCGACATGTGCGCCAAAGGGTGCGAGATCCATCGCCTGCTGGTGCTTGGTGGCTTCGACGTCGTTCTCGTACCAAACGCCTGCCATGTTCTTGCCCGCGAGCCAATCTTCGCTTCGGGGTGCGAGCCCAACCACGGTACGGCATTGATCACCCACGAGGTCTTCCGCCGTGATGCCCACGGTCCAGCCGTTGCGGCTCGCCTGGCCGACGATTTGATCCGTGGTGTGTATGTTCTTGGGTCGCCGGATGCGTGGCACCGCTTCCATTTCCTCGACGGTCTTGAAGAGCTTCATGCCGATGGCCGTAGTGCGCAGGCGCAGATAACGGTTGAGTTGATTGACTAGGTCCTGCCAGTCGATGTTCGTAAGATCGGTGGCGATAACGTCGCTCATTGGTTTTGCTCCGCTCTTGGGCGGCCCCAATCTACTTTGATTGGAGACGGCTAAGGGAGCTTGTGCGGCGATTTCGCGATTGCTATTTTGTTAGCAGGGCGGTTGGCCTTGGGAAACCCGATGCGGCGAGCTGATTGGCGCGTCTCGAGTTGGGTATGTCTGCTGTTACTGGTTTGCACGGAAATCGCCCGTGCGGCCGGCAACGTCCCGGCGGTCGCTATCAGCGGCGAGGTTGTTGACGCGAACGGCTCGCCCCTCGAGGCCTTTACGCTGACCGTCTATGGCCGGGGCCGAAAGCCGGAAGTCCATGCGTTCGATGGCACCTCCGGCCGTCTCGAGGTCAACCTGGGAACCGGAGGGATGGGGATCGCGCTCGATGCCCCCGGCCATGCAACTTGGTTCGACGTCGTGGCGTTCAACTCGTCGGGCAACCACGACATCGGGACGGTCCGCCTCGGCCGCGAACGCGTCGTCGGCGGACGGGTCAAGGATGCCCGAACCGGATTGCCGGTTCCGGGTGTAGGCATCAGGTACGCTGCCAGTCTCGCGCAAACGCTGAACATGCCCGCAGGAGACGACTACCCCGTCGGCTGGTGGGTCACAACGGACGCGAACGGCGAATTCGCGTTGCGTCGCCTTCCCCGGGGGCGTGTCCATCTCGAGGTATCTGCGGCTGGACACATGACCCACCTAGTCGAACTGCCGGCCGACCGGAACCAACTCGACATCGCCCTTGGCGGAGGTGCAACGCTCAAGGGGTCGCTGTTGTTCGGCGATGGCACGCCCGCCGACGGTACGGTGATGCTCCGACCTCAATCCGACAACCACTGGGTGGATAGAAACGGCTGGCGCGCGTTGGAGCGGCACGTCGACCCGGAGGGTCGGTTCCAGTTCGAAGGTCTGGCGGCCGGTTCGTACTATCTGTCCGCACGATCTGCCGCCGGGGTCGTCGAAAGTCGCGACATTGCCCTCGCGAAAGACGAAATCGCGTCGGTCGAGCTCATAGCCGAACCACTCGGTCGCTTGTCCGGGCGGATTTCCGGCTTGGCCGAGTCCGAGTGGGCGTCGGTCTTCATTCGCGACGAATGGGACAGTCGCCTTGGTCCGAACCCGGCGAGGTTCGGCAACGGCCGCTTCGTCGTGAATGGCATTCCTGACGGTGAACTCGTTGTGCAAGCCACCGCAAACGTGCAGCGGCATTCCCGCTCGATCACGAGGAAAGTCATGATGGTGGGGCGCGAAGCGACCATCGACTTCGACTTCTCGGGTCGGTCTCGAATCGCCGGGAGGGTTCTTGCAGGCACCCGCCCTGTGCACGCGATCATGGTGCGCGCCGTTCCCAAAGACCCCCGCATGCTGTCCGCAGTCGACATGTCGGACATTGACGGCCGATACGAGATCCCGGGTCTCGACATCGGCGAGTACGAGTTTCGCGTCCAGCTTGGCCTGCGCGGAACCCATCGGTCCTTTGACGTCGACGTCGTATCCGATGCCATTGTCGACATCCACCTCGGCCCATTCGCGCTATCGGGCGCGGTCACCTTGGAAGCTGGTCAGCCGTTCCGGTTGGCCAACTGGGTAGTGCAGGCCAGGTTAGTTTCTGCAAGCGGCGAACCGGTGATCTTCCGCGGCTTCACCGACAGCCGTGGCGTGTATCGTTTCGACGGCTTGGAGAAGGGCACGTACCGAGTGTCTTTCGCCTCCCCCTATATCGGCGGCGTCCGCAACGTGGTTGTCGATGCGCCATCGGTTCAGAACGTCGACATCCAGCCCACGATCAGCGAGGTACGGGAGGTTCGAGTGGTCGATGCCAATTCGAAGGAAGCTCTCAATGACGTGTCGTGCGTGGTTCAAGACGGCGTGTGGGCGGACAGTCCCGTGTACGATCTGGGAGACGGACTCCCGACTACGTTGATCGATGCCGGCCTGACGTGTTCGCGCCGGGGCTACGAAACCGTCCAAATCCGATGGGACGGCGACCCGCTCGAGATCGATCTCGCGCCGCGCCATCCCTGACGACTCGTGGCGCCGTCGCGCACTTGTCGCAGCGGGCTTCCCGCTGAGCGGATCCCTGGTCGTCAGGTTCGTCGCCGGTCGATCTCCTCTTCCACGTCCCGCAGCTTGTCCTTGCCGAAGTAGAGCTCGTCGCCGACGAAGAAACTCGGCGAACCGAACACCCCGCGTTCGACGGCGGATTCGGTGTTGGCGATCAGTTGCTGCTTGACGGCGGGATCCTTGACGCCGTCGAGCAACGTCTTCACGGGCAGACCGGACTCGGTGAGCGCTTCGGCCATGACCGAGGGATCATCCATCTTCCTTTGCTTCGCCCACATGTGCTGGTAGACCTCGTCGACGTAGCGCTCGAAGAATCCCTCCCGCTCGGCGACGATGGCGCCGCGCATGATGGTCAACGTGTTGACGGGAAAATGGGGATTGGGCACGTAGGGCGGTACGTCGTATTGCCTGAGGAACCGTTCGGTCTCGAGGCGCTGATACTCGGGCTTGTTGCGGATGCCTCGGAGCGAAACCGCAGGCGAGACGTTGTTCGTGGCCTTGAACACGCCGCCGAGGAGAACCGGCACGTACGTGAACTCGATGCCGGTGCGGCGCACCACGCCGGGAATCGCCAGATGCGCGAGGTAGGCATTCGGGCTGCCGAAGTCGAAGTGGAACTCGACGCTCAACTCCATTTGTCATCTCCTTGGATTCCAATAACCTTGGCCAGGCTGTGCCTGGCGTAGGAGACCACCATGCAACAGCGTCGAGATCGCGTGCAATGGGTGTACGCGGCGAAGAGCAACCGCGAACTCGAGGAACGCTACGACGAGTGGGCGGGCGAGTACGATCGGGATCTTCGCGAGGAATTCGAGTGGGTCGCGCCGCGGGTAACCGTAGAGCTGTTCGCCAAGTACGTCGCGCCAGACGCCAGGATACTCGATGCGGGCGTTGGCACCGGCCTCGTCGGCGAGTGTCTGATCGAGGCTGGCTACCAGGACCTCCACGGGATCGATCTGTCGGTGGGGATGCTTGATGCGGCCCGGCGCAAGTCCATCTATCGCGAGTTGCGCCAGATGACCCTGGGCGAGCCCTTGGATTTTGCCGACGACACCTTCGATGCGGTGATCAGCGTCGGGGTGTTCACCACCGGTCATGCCCCGGCGCGCGCCTTCGACGAGCTGGTCCGCATCACGAGAAACGACGGTTTCATCCTCTTTTCGCTGAAGACCGAACTCCATGCGCAGGGGTTTGGTCGGTACCTCGATGACTTGGAAACCGCCGGCAGATGGAGCTTGGTCGAGCGCTCGGGACGCTACCGCCCGATGCCCAAGGGCGAACCGGAAGTCGAGCACCAGGTTTGGACCTATCGGGTACGGTCGTAGGCGTCGGCCTCGTTACGGTAGGCGCACCTCAAAGCGCCCACGCCAAGGTGGCGCCGCAGCGGTGCGCGGCCATGACCGCTCTACGCCGATGCGTAGCGCTTCAGTCTTGCACGCCGACGGCGCATTCCCCGCACAATCCCTTGACCTCCACAACCGCGTTGTCCGGCCGGAATCCGTGCTCGTCCGCGATCTGGGCCAAGAGCGTCTCAAGCCCGCTCGACTCCACCTCGTCCACGTGGCCACACGAGGAACAGAGCAGGAACTGGCTCTCGTGTGCGTGGTCGGGATGGTCGCACGGGAAGTAGGTCTGGGCGGATTGCAGCCGGTGGACGAGGCCGGTTCGCATGAGAAAGTCGAGGTGTCGGTAGACGGTCAACGGTGCAATCTTGCGTTCCTGCCGCTGCTCCAGAAGCGCAATGAGTTCGTAGGCGGAAAGCGGTCGACCGCGAGCCTGCATTTCCGCGTAGACCGCCAATCGCGCCGGGGTCAGCCGTTCGCCCTTCTCCGCGCAGCGCCCTTCGGCGAGTTTTCGCCATTTCGCCGCGAGCGGTGCCGTTGTTGCCGACCGTTTAGCCAATTCGAAGCTCCCTTGGTTCGCAGTCACTCCCGCTACCGACGATCAAGATCCATCGGGCTCGACCGGGAGGCGTGGACGCCACCACTACCACATTTTCGCACCCAGTGCCAAAGATGCGCCGAGCCCAGCAGCACCGCGCCGGCAACGGTAATCGGCTCCTCGTACGGCGATACCGCGTCGATGAACGCGGCCAGCAGTAGCAGCCCCAGGCCAGTCAATGCCGCGCCGACGAACAGCCTGTTGGCGTTCACCGGCCGTGTCTTCCAGATCACCCGGAGACTCACGGGAACCGCGGCGACCACCAGGACCTTATGCACAAGCTCGTTCTCGGCGGCCTGGGCGACCGCCGGCAACAGCGCGACGAGTAGTGGCAGGGCGACACAGTGGAGCAGGCACAGCGTCGAGAGTCCGATCGCGTACAGATCCAAGCGCCCCGCAGGACTCCACCGGACGCCGCTTGCGTTAAGCCGGTTCATGGGAGTCAGCCTGTGGCCGTCGCGCTCCACGCAAAGGCGATCGAATGCCGTGTTGGGTCCTGCGACGGGCCTGTCGCCGTTCGCCGTCATGGACAAGCGATTGGACCGGCGATTTCGATTCCGGGGTCATGTGCAGTTTCCTGTCGCTGAAAAGATATGTTATAACGTACTCTTCTGGATGCCACAACGGTGTCCTGCGCTTAGGTTCCCCAACCCCAATGGCTATGAAACGCAAGCAACTATCTCTGCTGGCCGTGGCAACGTGGCTGGCGGCAGCCGCCTTCGCCGCACAAGGTCCCGAGGAGGAAGACCCGGGCATCGAGGAGGTCATCGTCTTGGCACACCCGCTCGCGGGCGAAGGGCTCGCACAGGCCAGCGACGTGCTCGACGTCGACGAGCTCGAACGCAAGGCGGTGGACAACATCGGCGCGACCGTGGGCAGCGAGCCGGGGATCCACAACAGCGCCTACGGCGTTGGCGCGGGGCGTCCCGTCATCCATGGCCTCGGCGGCGCGCGTGTGCGCGTCATGGAGGAACAGATCGACACGCTTGACGTCTCCGTCAGCAGCGGCGACCACGCCGTCACGGTCGACCCCTTCGTCGCGGAGCGCGTGGAAGTCCTGAAGGGGTCAGCGACCCTGCTCTACGGCTCCGGCGCAATCGGCGGGGTGGTCGATGTCCACACGGGACGCATTCCCGACGAAGTGCCGGAGCGCATCCGCGGCACCCTCGACCTGCGCGCCACCGACAACGGCAACGGCAGCAACGGGACCCTCCGGCTCGACGGCGGTGGCGGCAACGTGGCGTGGCACGTCGACGCCTTCGCCCGCAAGGCGGACGACTACGACATCCCCGGGTACGCCGAGTCCGCGGCCCTGCACGCCCTCGAGGAAGAGGAAGAGCACCACGACGAGGACGAGCACGGGGACCACGACCACGAGGAAGACCACCACGATGAGGAGGAAGGGCACGAGGACGAGGAGGAGGTCCACGGCCACCTGCCCGGCAGCGGCATCGACGTCCGCGGCGGCTCAGTCGGTTTCTCCTTCGTCGGAGACCGCGGATTCGCCGGCCTCTCCGTCAGCAGTCTCGACTCCGAGTACGGCATCCCCGGTCACAGCCATGCTCACCACGAACACGGGCACGACGACCACGAGGAGCACGACGACCACGAGGAGCACGACGACCACGAGGAGCACGACGACCACGCCGATGAAGTCGAGGGCACCCCCGTTGTCGTTCTCGAGCAGACGCGTGTCGACTTGGAGGCTGGCCTAGCCGATCCTCTTGACGGCTTTGAAGGCCTAAACCTCCGGCTCGGCATCAACGACTACGAACACGTGGAGAACGAAGCCGGTGAAGCGGGAACGGTCTTCACGAACGAGGCCTGGGAAGCACGCGCGGAGTTGACGCACGCGCCGTTCGCCGGTTGGCGCGGTGCCCTCGGCATTCAGCTCGGCGACCGCGGATTCTCCGTGGCCGGCGAGGAAGCCTTCACGCCCCCCGTCGACACGTCGTCGTTCGGCCTGTTCTGGGTCGGTGAGCGCTCTCTCGGTGAGCTCGGGGTCGAGGCGGGTGTGCGCTACGACCGGGTCGAGCACGCACCTCGGGACGGCACGAGCCGCGACTTCAGCGGCGGCAGCGCATCGCTTGGCCTCATCGTTCCGCTCGGCGAGGACTGGGAAGGCACGTTGCTCGCCGACTACTCGTCCCGTGCGCCGGTGGGCGAGGAACTCTTCTCGGACAGCCCGCATCCCGGCACGGGGGTCTTCGAGATCGGGGATCCCGGACTCGACCATGAGCAGGCGCGCAACCTGTCGGCAACCCTCACCGGCGGTGGCGACGGCTGGTCCACGCGGGGAACCTTCTACTACACGAACTTCGCCGACTTCATCTACCAGGCTGCGACGGGTGAGGAAATGGACGGCTTCGACGTGCGCCGATACGCGCAGGCCGACGCGACCTTTGCCGGCTTCGAGGTGGAGGGCCGCGCGAGGGTCGCCGAGTGGGGTGGGGGACGTCTCGAAATCGGGGCTTTCTTCGACACGGTATCGCCGGAACTCGACGTCTCCGGGAACGACAACCTGCCCCTGATCCCGCCCAACCGGGTCGGGGTGTCCTTCGCCTTCACGAGCGACCGCCTGCGGGCCACCGTGGACTACGTACGGGCTTCGGAGCAGGACGACGTCGCCGAGTTCGAGTTGCCGTCCGACGCATACGACGACCTGCGCGCGCGCGTCGCGTGGCGTATTCGCCCGGGTGGCATGGCGGTCGACCTGTATGTGGCCGGGCGCAACCTCACCGACGACGAGCAGCGGCTGCACACGTCCGTCGTCAAGGACTTGGCACCCCAGCCGGGACGGACGATCGAAGCGGGAATGCGCGTGCGCTTCTAGCCGGTTTCGCCAAACGGGGGACGGGACAAGCCCGTCCCCTACGGCACGCCCCGCACGCGGCGGAACCTCGTAGGGGCGGGCTTGTCCCCGCCCGCGCCGGCCATTGTCGTTTGCCGCGGGAACGGGACGGGACCAGCCCGTCCCCGTCGGGGAGGTTGCCGTCAGTTCGAACTTGGCGTGTACCAGATGGGCGACGTATAGGCCCGCTCTTGCGTGACCATGGGTATCTCATCCGGCAGATCGTTCAAACCATGGAACTTCGCGTCGTAGGCCGTCCAGCGAGGCGTCGGAATCTCCAGTACGCGTAGGTAGTAGAAGGCGAGTTCGGCGCGGTTGAAATCTGGGTCGGGCCACACCACGGCGATCTCCGGGTCGCCGATGTCATTGGTGTAGGAAGCATTGCGAACGTCCACCGTACTGCCCACCGCGCGAACCTCGCCCTCGGGGTTCTCCGTGCGGCCGTCGGACAAGGCAACGTTGTAGATCCGCTCGTGCAATTCGCCGTCTTCGTCACGCCAGCCCTTTACCACCTGCACGCGGTCCAGATTGGCGCCATCGGGATCCTTTACGGCCCGGATGAGAAAACGCGGCGCTTTGCCCATTGGTGCCTCCGTGAGATCGCCGCCCATGGGCACGCCTTTGGCGTAACCCACTCGGGCCAGGTCTGGCCTTGCGGCGTCGGCATCGGAGTAGCTCCAGCCGCCGAAAAATCGGACGGTCATCCGCGGGCCGGTGGAAGCGTAGACCTCCTTGCGCCGCATAGCGGCGAAGAGCGCTTCCCGCGTGTTTTCCATCGCCCACACTGCCGCATAGCCGGACGCGTTGTAGTTCCATCCGGTCGTTACACGGTTCCGGCCCGGTTCATTGCCCGGCATCTTGCCCCAGAAGTTGCTCTGGTCGGCGGTCGCGAGGGCGGTGTGGGAGTCGGTGCTCCCGATCATGCCGAACTTGAAGGGATTGACACCCAGTTCGGCCTTTTGGCCCAGGCCCAGCATCAGGGCGGAACGGGCATAGGAATTGACGGGCCTCGGCCGCGGTCCGACCGGACCCTCGGCTCGTTTTGTCTCATCTGCCGGACCCTTGCCTTGCTTCTTCGAGTCGGGTTGGCTTTTCGTGATCCCCCACTTGAAGATCTCGTCACCGGCAAACTCGTCGTTCGGCGAGATCAACGGATGCGTTTCGCCGTGTCCCTTGATCTGCGTGACCTCGTAGAGCGGCTCCCAGCGCGAACGGTTCCTCGCGTACGTTTCCGTAAGCGGCTCGCCTTGGCGGGTAGTGAGCGCGAACATGCGGTTGCCGCTTAGATTGCCATTGTGAGGAATCGCCAACGCATCTCCCCCCGAGCGTTTCTCATAGTCGTTGAGGTATGCCCACAGGTCCTCCGGGTCGCTGCTGTCGAAGGCGGAGAATGGCACGACCTGGCTGGTCCGTTCGGGCCCGTCGGCAAAAACGACGTTTCGGTGGCCGCCGGCAGCCACGGTCCACTCATAGCCGGAGAACGTGGTAAACGTGCCCGGGTCGTTGTGCCTTTCGGCGTTGCGGATGACCTCCTCCCAGACCGACCGGATGAACCGCGCGTCGGTCCCGTAGTCGGCATGACCCAGACCCTTGGCCGGACCTTGGTCCGCCTTGATAGCCATCAGCGTAGCGGCGTTGAAAGCGTTCAGCAGATCGTCGGTGTCCGCATTGAGGGCTTCCACCAAGGAAACGGGATAGTTGAGCGCTTCGGCGGTCCGCTTGCCGGCCTCGGTCGCCAACAGCGCTTCGTCTCCGGCGGCGATCCGGGCGATGACGCCCATGTTCTCGGCATGGTCCGACACCATGAGGAAATCCAACGGTCGGCGCAGACGAACGTCCTCGCCACTCGCGGCGCGGACCCTCTCGCCCTTGGCGAATCGATAGGCATCGTCGGGCATGAGCCGGGTGCCGAAAATGAAGGCGTCGGACGACAGGGCGGTATGCACGTGGGTATCACCCCAATAGACGTTGGTCGTATGGGAAGGATCGACGTGGGGGGAATACGACTCTTGAGCGAACGCACTGAGCGTCACGGCAGTCAGGACAAGAACGAGCCAAGTTTCCTTCACACTGTT
Source organism: Gammaproteobacteria bacterium (assembly GCA_009846005.1). GTDB lineage: Bacteria > Pseudomonadota > Gammaproteobacteria > Pseudomonadales > Azotimanducaceae > VXYL01. The sequence continues at coordinate 44,163 of VXYL01000007.1, forward strand.
TCCTGCACCGCCTTCCAACACGATTGTATGCTTGCGTGTGGCAGTTGAGCCAACGAGAAGGCGATGCGCTATAGGCCTTTGGGAACATCGGGAATCGACGCCTCCGTCATCGGACTCGGTACGGCGGCAATCAGGGCAGGCGCCGCCGCCGACGATGAGTTCGTCAAGGCCATACGCGCAGCCATCGACCATGGTGTCACGCTCATCGACACCGCGCCCTCCTACGGTTGGGGCCACAGCGAGGCGGTGGTCGGCAGGGCCATCGAAGGCCGGCGCGATCAGGTGGTCCTAGCCACCAAGTGTGGCGTGTGGTGGGAGGACGAGCGAGGCTCGTACAACGGTGTCAAAGACGGCAAGGTAAACCATGTCAGCCTACGTCCCGACACGATCACGATTGAGGTCGAAAACAGCCTCAGGCGGCTCGGCGTGGACACCATCGATCTTCTGCAATGCCACAAACCCGCCATCCCACCCGAGGAGACGCCCATTCCCGAGACCATGGGCTGCCTCATGGATCTGAAGGACCAGGGGAAGATCCGCGCCATCGGCGTGTCCAACGTCTCGCTCGAGCAACTCGACGCGTACCGCAAGGCCGGCGATCTCGCCAGCGATCAGTTTCGCTACAGCATGATCTCTCGTGATCGCGAAGCAGACATCCTGCCCTACTGCGCGGCGCACGACATCGCGACGCTAACCTACTTGTCACTCGAGCAAGGTCTGCTCACGGGCAAGGTGGGCTTGGACCGTGTGTTCCGCGAGGACGACTTCCGCAACAATGCGGGCGAATGGCTCCCTTGGTTCAAGCTCGAGAACCGGCAACGCCTGCTCGACATGTTTGCCGGCTGGTCCGACCTGACCGAGAAGTACGACTGTACGATCGCGCAACTAACAATCGCGTGGACGGCGGCCCAACACGGCGCAACCCACGTGCTCTGCGGTATTCGAACTGTTGAGCAGGGCATCCAGAATGCGGGCGCGGGCGCCCTCGAACTGGAAGCAAGCGACGGTGAGCGCATTCGGGACGACCTGGTCGCCCTGGGCGATCCAGTCTAACGATGGAGAGGTTAGTGAGATTCCGAGGATTTTGTTTGGGCTTCGCCTTGTCGGTGGGAGTCGTTGGCTGCAGCTCTCAATACGACACAAGACAAGGAATTCCTCCCGCAGATCCGCAAGTGTCCCAGACGCTTCCCAAGAAGGAAAAGGAAATGGCCAAGAAGGAATACGAAAAGGTGGTCGTAAGAAGAGCCAACCGATCGCCAATCGAAGGCACCATCGTCCACTACGAGGAGTTTCCGTCCGAACTCATACGGGTTCGCCCGGTGAACGTCTGGTTGCCCGAGGGCTATGACCCGGCATCGAGCGACCGATATCCGGTGATCTACATGCACGATGGCCAGATGATGTTTGACCATGACACCTCGCCATATGCCGGAATGGACGTGTTCTGGGATGTAGACAAGGCGATCACGAAGCTCGTCCGCAATGGCGAGATCCGCCCCCCCATTGTCGTTGCGGTCTGGATGGCAAGCTGGGCAAAAGGCGCGCGAGGCGCCGAATACATGCCCCAGAAGGTCGTGACCGACGAGGTCTGGCAGTTGCTGAGGGAGCAGGAATTGGGATTTGCCGTAGAGGAAGGAGGACAGAAGTTGTCCGCGGACAACTATCTGAAGTTCATCGTCCATGAACTCAAACCATTCATCGACGCGACCTACCGCACGGAATCGGACCGCGGCAACACCCTTGTGATGGGATCCAGCATGGGTGGACTGATCTCCGCCTACGCGGTCGCAGAGTACCCCGGTGTCTTCGGCGGCGCGGCCTGCCTGTCGACCGACTGGAGGCACGGAGATGGTGCCGTTGTTCGATGGCTTGGGCGCAACTTGCCCTCGGCCGGAACGCACAGGATCTATTTCGATCACGGCACCGAGACCTACGATGCCCACTATGGGCCGTTTCAACAGCAAATGGACGAGGTGATGCGTCGCCGCGGCTACACACCCGGCGAGGACTGGATCACGCTTCGTTTCGAGGGTGCCGACCACTCGCCGAGAGCCTGGCGCGAGCGGCTGCACATCCCATTGAAGTTCCTCTTGGGGACGCCGTAGGAGATCGTACGGCGACGCTCCTCGCCCAAGGGACGCGCCGTCACCCGTGGCGGAGACGACGAGTGATCCGGCGCGTGCGCCGAGTTTTGCGTGCCCCGCTTCATTTGGGTCACAATCGGCGTTCAGGCCTTAAGGTGCGGCGCGGCATAACCGATGAGTAAACCCGACGCCGCGCACCTACCGGCATCCGGAATGTGGACCGCGTTTGAATACATGGCGGGCAACCGCATCGCCGTCATGTTGGCCACCGTTGCACTGCTGGCACTCGGGATCGTCGGGCTCCTGCACGTTAGCGTGGAGCGGTATCCCGCCATCGACCTACGCACCGTTTCGATTGGCGTTCCCTATGACGGCGCCACCCCGCGCGAGGTCGAAGAGGACATCAATCGCCGCATCGAGGAAAGCCTGACCGAAATCGACAGTGTGGACCGCATCACTTCGAATGCCTTTGAAGGTAGGGGTGAAGTTCTCGTCGAGTTCGATCAGTGGGTGGACATGGTCGAGAAACTCGAACTCGTGCGTACCGCCATCGACGGGATCGAGGCTTTTCCGCCCGAAAACGCCGATGAACCCGAGATCGTTTTGCACGAAGTCCTGCGTAGCGTGGTGTCGCTGGTGATCACCTCTTCGACCGCTGGCGAGGACGAGCTCAGGAGCGGCGCCGAGGCATTGCGCGAGAGACTGCTGTTGCTGCCCAATGTCAGCGTTGTCGACCTGTTGGGTGCCCGGAACCGGGAGATACAGATCGACCTCGACGAAACACAGCTGCGCCGGCACCAGTTGACCATCGAAGAGGTGGTCGGGCGAATTCGAGGGTCTTCGATCAACCTGACCGGCGGGCCCATTGCCACGGAGTCTGGAACGGTTGTCCTCAGCACATTGGAGAAACGCCTCTACGGTGATCAATTCAACGAATTGGTCGTTTTGGCGCGTCCGGACGGCTCCATTGTCCGGCTGCAGGATATCGCCGTCGTGCGCGACAGTTTCGTGGACGATCCACTGATCAACACCGTCAACAACTCCCCCGCGGTGTTCATCGAAGTCAGCGCGCCCACGACCGCCAACCCCCAGGATGTAGTCGAGCAGGTTCACGAATTCCTGTCGACCTACAAACCGCCGCCGGGGCTCGAAATCGACTTGTGGGTGGACCGGATCTACTCTGTTCAGAAACCCTTGGTGTCCGTGGCGAACAGCGGGTTGGTCGGCGTGGCCCTGGTGTTTGGGCTACTGATTCTGTTGTTCGACCTGCGTGTCGGGGTGTGGATCGCAGTCGGCATTCCAACCGCCATCGTCGGCTCATTCATCGTGCTCTACGCGCTGGACGTCACCATGAGCATCATGGCGGTGATCGGTTTCGTCATCGCGACCGGGATCGTGGTCGACGATGCGATCATCGTGGGGGAGAACATAGCGCGTCACCGGGAAAGCGGCCTGCCGGCTCTCGAAGCCTCCAAGAGGGGCGCCCGAGAGGTCGTGGCGCCTGTGACGGTCGGCGTTCTGACCACGATGGCGGCATTCGCGGCGCTGCTCCCGCTCGACGGCGTCCTCGGTCAGATATTCGCCAGCATGGCCGGCATCGTCATCGTCGTACTGCTGTTCTCTTTGCTCGATGCGTTCTTTCTCCTGCCGTCCCATCTTTCCGGCGGCGGCTTGGTCAGCCGTTGGCCGCTCGGCCTGATGCAGAGCAGAGCCAAGAGGAGCTTTCAACGCATCATCGACCAACGCATCGTGCCGTTGATCGGACTTTCGGTGCGGAGGCCGCTCGTAGCCATCGTGGTTGTCACCGGTCTGGTGGCGGTGGCCTACGGCCTGTTCACCAGCGGTGTCCTGAGCTTCAACGCCACCGGCAACCGGCTGGACGAACAGCAGTTGCAGCTCGACCTGACTCTGGCGGCGGGTTCGACGTTCGCGGACAGCGTGAGGGCGTCCGAGCAGATCGTGGCGGCGGCGCATGCAGCCAACCTGAGAACGGGGGGTACGGCGTTGCGTGCGGTCAACACCATGGTCGGGCGGCACCGGACGGTCGAGACCACGATGGGCGCCGAACCGGAAGTCCCCGCGCCGAATCATGCCAGCGTGCAGCTCAGGTTGAACACGCCGCCTCAACGGGAGGTATCCGTCGCCGAGTTGAAACAGGCCTGGATCGATGCCATCGGCGAAGTTCGGGGGGCCGAAAAGCTCAGCTTTCCGACGACTACCCAGTACGCGTCCGCCGGCGTGGGCCTCGTTCTTCTGCATGCCGACGACGCCGCCGTAACGGCGGCGGCCGCCCGGTTGAAGGATCTCATGATGTCGCACCCGGCGATCTACGAAGTCGACGACACGCTCGAGCTGGGCAGCCGCCGCTACGAGATCCATCTCACCCCCGCAGGACGAGCGTCCGGCTTGACGCCGGCCTATGTTGCCGCGCAATTGCGTCACCGGTTCTTCGGGGCCGAAGTGCAACGCGTCGTGCGGAATCAGGAGGAACTGCAGGTGATGACCCGCTATCCGTTGGCGAAGCGCGCGAGCCTCCGCGACCTGCAGGACGAGTTCCTCGACTTGCCGAACGGCAGGGTGACCGCGCTGTCGAGCGTCGTCGAAATCGAGGAATCTCACGACTACGCACAACGCCAGCGCATCAACGGCTTGCCGGCTGCGACCCTGACCGCCTACTACAACGTGGAGCAGACCAGTTCCGGTGAACTCGGCGGCCTGGTTCGGGGCGAGTGGCTCCCCGCGCTTGTCCGCGAGTATCCGGGGCTAGGCTATCTCCCGCACGGTACTTCGCGGGATACCGCAAAGGCCCTCGGGATACTGTCCATCACGTTTCCCGTAGCGCTCTTGGTGATGTTCGTGATCGTGACGATTCAGTTGCGTAGTGTTCTGCAGACCTTTTTTGTGCTGGCATCGGTTCCCCTCGCGGTCGCCGGCGCGGTGTACCTGCACGTCATTCTGGGTTATGACTTCGGTCTCGTTTCGCTTTGGGGAGTGGTGGCAGCGACCGGCGTGGTCGTAAACGATGCGCTGGTGCTGCTCGACATGTACAACCGCATCTGCCGAGCCAATCCCGACGCGAGCGGGGGCAGCGCCGTCCTGCAGGCGGCGCGGCTGCGCGCAAGGCCGATTCTCCTCACAACGATCACGACCGTCGTCGGTCTGCTGCCGCTGCTCTACAACCGTGCCGAGTCCGTGGAACCCTTCCTGTCCCTGGTCGTTAGCCTGATCGGCGGCCTTGCATTCGCCGGCGTCGGACTGCTGGTGGTATTGCCGGCGATCGTCGTGCTGGCCGAACGGCTGAAGTCGCGGCTTGCGCCGGCCGTCGACTACCTATGGGTGGGTGGCCGGTGAGCTGTGACCCGGAGTCGGTAGCAGGAGCGCCGGTCGCACACGCTCGGATCACCGGCGCTGGCGTCTGGCCCGCCCCTTGGCCAGCTCGACGATCATGATGACCGATGGCAAAAAGAACACGAGCCCGATGCCCGCGAATACCAGGCCGAAGGCGATGCTCACCACCAGCGGAATCAGGAACCGGATGGCCTCGTCGCCGCTGAACAGGATCGGCAGAAGGCCGAGGACGGTGGTCACGCTGGTAAGCAAGATCGCCCGCGCGCGTTGCCGAGTGGCTGCGGAAATGGCCGCGATCTCGGGTATGTCCGATACTCGAACCATCTGGTTGTACCGGTACATCAGTAGAATCGTGTCGTTGACGACGACGCCGGAGACTGCGATCAGGCCGAAGGTCGATGTGATGCTGAACTCGTAGCCCAGCGCCAAGTGACCCACGACCGCGCCCACGAACGCCATGGGAATGCCTGCCAAGGCCAAGAGCGGCTGCACGAAACTGCGCAGGAAAGAGGCGATCAGGCAATACACGACGAGCAGCACAACGGGTACCGACAGCGTCAGGATGGCGGCGATACGCGCCATGTCCCGATTCACCCCGTGCTTGCGGATCTGGATCTCCGGATAGCGGCTCTCCAGATCCGGAAGGATTCGCTCCTCGACGCTATCGGCAAGAACGCCTGCGAAGAGGCGGGCCGTGTCGTAGTCGGCGGTGACCACCGCAGCGCTGCGGCCGTCTATGCGTAGGCGGTTCGAGATACTGCGGGTCTCGGCAATCTCGGCCACCGTGTATAGCGGAACCTGCTGCCGGCTGGCAGGCAGGTTGATGCGCTCGTTCAGCAACTCCGTGTAGCTGGTGCGCCGGTTCTCGGGGTACCTGACCATTACCAGCACCTCTTCCCGGCCCCGCTGGATGCGCTGCGCCTCGGCGCCGTAGAAGCCGTTGCGCAGCTGCGTGGCGACCGATGCTGCAGTCAGGCCGGCGGCGTGACCGGCGGCGTTCAGGCGCACGTCGAAACGCCGCTTGCCCCGCTCGATCGAGTCGTTGACACGGGCGATACCGTCTAGGTGGCCGAGTGCCTCGCGCAGTTCCCCGGCGGCATCGGCGACAACTTGAGGATCAGGATGAATGAGCGCGTAGGACAGGCTATTCGATGTCTGCGTCTGGCGGGACGGAAAGCTCAACGACTCGACGCCGGGCGTATCGGCCAAGCTCCGTCGCCACCGGTACTGCAGTTCTTCGATGGTCACGCCACGCATATCGGGCGGATTAAGCCGTAGCTGCACCGAGGCCAGATTCCCACGATAGGGGTGCGCATCCGCCCCGCGATAGGACTCCAGCGGGAAGTGATGGCCGATTGCCACAGCCGTCGCATCGATCGCCCGGTCGCCGAGTTCTGCGTTCAAGCGCTCCGCGGCCGCTACCACGTGGTCTGCGGCGGCCTGCAGGTCGTCGAGCTGCGCGTCCTGCGGGAGAACCAGGTCGACCTGAACGTTTTTTTCGTCCACCACCCGCAAGCTCGGGTCGAAACGGACGACGCCGAATACCAGTAGGCAGGCGGCGACGAGCACGCTGCCCGCGACGATGACCGGCGGCCATTGCAGGCGCCTGACCGACCAGGAGATCAGGGGCACGATCCTGGTTTCGATCATTTCCTGGACGGCGGCGTGGCACCGCTGCTGTACCGCGGACAGGGGCCAGGCGCTCCAGGAACCCCCTTTCGCCAGATGGCCGGGCAGAACCATGGCCGCTTCGAACAGGGACAACAGCAGTACGACGGCGACCACTATCGGTATAACGGCGAACATCTGGCCGATCACGCCGTCGAGCGGCAGCAGCGCGGCAAACGCCGCCATGGTCGTCAAGGCACCGACCGCGATGGGGGCGATGACTTCCCGAGTGCCGGCGATGGCCGTTTCGGGGCCCGGTTCGACGCGGACCCTGTGTGTGGCTATGTTCTCGCCGACCACGATCGAGTCGTCCACGACGATGCCGATCAGAATGAAGAATGCGAACAGCGTAATGACGTTCAGTGTGAGGCCCAGGAAAGGAAAGACGATCAGGGAGGCCACGAACACCACCGGAACGCCGAGCGCCACCCAGATGGCAATGCGCAGGTCGAAGAGAAACATGAGAGCGGCGAACACGAGGATCAGGCCGAATATCCCGTTCTTGATGATCAGGTACATGCGGTCCTCGACGGCCCAGGTCTCGTCTTCCCAGACCACGACCGCGACGGTTTCGGGAGCCTCAAAGCCTGCCAGGTACTCGCGCACCTGGACGCTCGCTTCCTGGGGGGACGTGTCCGAGGAGACCTTGACCTGCAGAAAAACGGTGGGAACGCCGTTGACGGTGGTAACGGCGTCGTGCTCCAACAGGCTGTCCTTGAGTTGGGCGATGTCGCCTAAACGGACCAGCGATCCGTCAGGGCGCGCAATGACAACCACATCGGCGAACTGCTCGGCGTAGTCGCGCTTGGCCAAGGTGCTCATGATGATGTCCCCGGACCCGGTGCGCAGTTCGCCGCCGGTGACATTCACCGAGGTGCGCCGGATGACGCTCACCACGTCTTCCAGGGTGATGCCGTATTGGCGCAGCGTCTCCTCGCTGAGTTCCACCTGGATCTCCTGATCCTTCGTTCCGAACAGCTCGATGATCGATATGTTTGGCAGTAGGAGCAGACGGTCGCGCAGCGACTCCGCAGCGCCGCGCAGTGCGTAGGAATCAAGCGCGCCGGAACTCACCGCCACGGTCATCACGTTACGGCTGACCTCCACCTTGGTGACTTCCGGTTCATCGGCGTTGTCGGGCGGAAAGTCCTCGATGCGATCGATGGCCGTGCGCACGAAATTCAGCGTGTCAATGTCGTCGGCGAAGGGCTCCATCTCCACGTCGACGACGGCCAGTTCCTCCCTGGAACTGGATATCGTGCGGGCAACGCCAATGGTGCCCACTAGGCTCTCCTCGATGCGCTTGACGACGTCTTCCTCGACCTCTGCGGGAGTCGCGGCCGGGGCACTTCGACCCGGATGATGCGCGGGTCGTATTCGGGAAATGTCTCGAGCGTAATCAGGTCGGAGGCGATCAGTCCGCCCACGAAGAGCAGGAACAGGAGCACGTTGGCGGCAACGGGATTCCGGGCGAAGTAGGGGATGACGCCGCGTTGGGTGCCCGCATCCGGTACCTCGATGGGTGCAGTTTCGGCCATGGCGGATTCCCTGCCGGCGCGGTATGGCGGCTACGCGGGTGCTTACTGCGCCGTGCCGGCGGCCACGGCGTTCACGCCCAGGCCTTCGCGCGCTCCCGGGACGCGGCCCACCACGATGCCGTCCCGGGAATCGAATGCCCGGACCAGCCAGCCGTCGTCGCTGTAGCCCACCGAAACCGGCGTATGGGCGGTGAGCCTGCCGTCATCGACCAGCCAAACGCTGCCGCTGATCTGCAGCGCCGATTCGGGCAGCACGAACAGGCCGTCCTGCATTGGCCCTTCCACTGTCACGTCCGCGAATGTGCCGGGCGGCGGCAGCATCGGTGCGGTTTCCTGGTCGAGCACCTCGAGGTACAGGCTCGCCAGCCGCGTTTCGATATCGACTTCCTTGGAGACCCGTTCGACCACCGTCTCGTAGGTCCGGCCGTCGGCGACGGCGACGGCCCTGCGGCCGATGACCGGTTGCAGCGAATCCAGGTCGTAGGCGGAGATCCGGGCGCGCACCCGCAACTGGTGCTTCGCATAGACCTCGCCGACACGGGTGACCCACCGCTCGACCACCTGCCCCGGGGACAGCTTGGTAGTCCGCACGTAGCCGTCGAAGGGCATCCGGATCCGCGTCTCAGCCAGCGTGATCTCTGCCAGTGCGATCTTGTTGCGGGCGACCTCCACCAGTGCTTCGGCCTTCTCGACGGTTCCCTCCGTACCGAGGAACCCCTCCGTGCCGAGGAAGGACTGCACGTCGCGGGTCGGGTACTTCTCCATGAACTCCGCCGCCCGCGCTGCCTCGTCCTGTTTCTGTCTGAGGTTCTCCTGGGCGGCAACCAGGGCGAGCCGTGCGTTGGCCAAAAATAGCTCGAATTCACGCGCATCGACCCTGGCGAGCGTCTCGTCGGCCCGGAATTCCGTACCGCTGCGGTAGTTTTTCGACACCCAGACCACTTCGCCGGAAACCTCCGGCACCACCGTCACATTGCCGAGCGTGGTTACCGTGCCGGTGAGCACCACCTTGTGCGAAGCCCGGGTGGCAACCGGCGCGATGACTGCCGCGGTAGGCACGACGCGGGCCTCGGCGAGTTCAGGGTCGATTTCAAGGAATTCGCGGCTAGGTGCGCGAGCGAATAAGATCGCTGCCGCGATCGCCGCGACGATGATCGCCAACTGCAGGATCCCGCGCCATCGCGGCTGCTGTCCCCCATCACCAGACAGATCCGACTCCGACATCTGCGAATAGCTCCTTTAAGGACACGCAAGCTCGGCATGGCCAACTGCTACCCTCCGGTCAGGCCGTCATCAATCAAGTATAGACAAGGGTGTGTTCTGGGCAATGGCCGGATTCAGCGTGCATGCCCGAAACGCATGCCGAACTCGGCCCACAACAGCCTGGGCAGACCCCAACGCGCCGTGGTCCAGCCCAGGGTCGTGAGGTCAATACCGAAATCGATGTACTTCTTGTCGGTGATGTTCTGACCCACGAACGCGAACCACGTGCCTTCGCGGCCAAAGGCATCATCGAGCTGTACGCGGAGATCCCACACCGTATGGGAGTTCGGCGAATACGAGCGGATGGCCGGCGCGTTCGGATTGACGTTGCTGTATTGGGCACCGACGTAGCGAGAGTTCAACGTCGCCCAGAGTTCACCCGCAGTGGCCAAGGGGAAACTGTAGCGCACGCTGCCGGAAACCATATGTCGCGGCGAGCGGAGGTGCACACGCTCCTCCGAGACATCGACATCCCGGCCGGTCGCCGGGTCGGTCTGGGTGTACTCCAGGAACTTGCCGTTGTTCCAGGCAGCGTTGAGTATCAAGTCCAGTCTGTCGGTGGGCGTCGCGCGCAGTTCGAATTCGATGCCGCGTATGCGGGATTTTCCCGCGTTGTCGATCGTGAAGCCGTTGGCCTCCGCGATGTAGTTGCTGATCTGCTGATCCTTGTAGTCGTAGTAGTAGCCGGCAACGTTGAGTTGCACGCGGCGTTGGAGGAACTGCGCCTTGATGCCGGCATCCCACGCACTCAGAATCTCCTCATCGTAGGGCACTAGGAAAGCCCGGCTGGTTGCGGGCGGCCGGGCCGGAAAGCCGCCGGCCTGGTAGCCCTTGGACCAGCTCACGTAGGCCATTGCGCTTTCTCTCCAGTCCCAGTTGACACGGAACATGGGCGAGAAATTGTCGAAGTCCGCCGTGAAGTCGGCCGAGTCTCTGTTGGTGAACAGTTCCACAAACTGCTTTTTGGTCTCTTCGGTGTAGCGTGCGCCGACGGTCAGCGCAAGCTTGGCCGACACATGAATGCTCGCCTGTCCGTAGACGCCCGAGGCATCGTTGTCCCCGTCGACTTGGCGACCGAGGTTGACCGGTCTGCCGAAAAAGAAATTGTTCTGCGCGGTTTCGAACTTTTCGTTGAAAAAACTGGCTCCTGCCGCGTAGTCCACGGCCCCGCCGATTGCCGTTCCGACGGCCTGGAGCTCCTGGTAGATCTGCTCGTGTGTCACCACGCTGCCTGCCGAAAAAGCAAGCACGTCGGTGCCGTCGACATCGTTCATGTTGCGCAGTTCCATGTCGCGCCAGCCGGTTATCGATTTCAATTCGAGGTCCGGTGTGACGCCCCAGCCGACGCTTAGCGCGTGGAAGTCGAGCGTCATGTCGGCGCCGAAGCGGCTGCCATCCGGCGCACGGTCGCTGTTGAAGAATGGATCGCCCGGTCGGCTCGGCCCGAGTTCGACCGTCCGCGGCAGGCGTCCGAGACGCACCCAGCCCCTGTCGACTACCGCACCGAGACGGTCCGCCGAGTCGCCCTCGTCGAATTCGCTGCGCTCGAAGACATAGTCCGCCACCAGTCCCGAGTCGGGCGGCAGCCAACGCAGCGCCGCGCGCATCGACCATCGGTCCAGATCCTCCGCGTCGTCGCCCGCCGCCAGCTCGTTTTCGACCAGACCGTCACGGATCGCGTGCTGGAAGACCAGCCGTCCGGCCAGCGCCTCGCCGGCAATCGGTCCGTTGAGGTGACCGCGGGCTTCGAAATAGCCCTGCTCGCCGCCGCGAACCTCGAGGGATGATCCCGGTTCGCCGCTGGGTTTCTTGCTGATCACGTTGATGGCGCCGCCGATCGTGTTGCGTCCATAGAGCGTCCCCTGCGGTCCGCGAAGTACCTCTACACGTTCGATGTCGTACAGGGTGCCGGCCATGCCGGTCTGGTTGCCGAGGTAGATGCCGTCGATATACATCGCTACCCGACCCGAGTTGGCCGGATGGGAGTCCCACTGACCGATCCCGCGGATGAACGAAACGCCCCGATTGTTGCCGCCCGTCGTGTTGTAGAACACCATCCCCGGTACGTACTTGCCAATGTCGACGGTCTCGTTGACGACCAGGCGCTGCAGGTCTTCCGTTGCGAACGATGAAACGGCCAGCGGCACGTCCTGCAACGGTTGTTCGCGCTTCTCCGCAGTGACGATCACCAGTTCGATTTGCCCCTCGTATTCGTCTACGGAATCTTCGGCAGCCACCGCCATTGGGCCCAGGATCGTTCCTAGGAAAACCGTTCGCACCAGTTGGTTCCACCTGGGTGTCGACAGGAACATCAGACGCTCCACCGCTCCTTACAAATCCAACCGATACTGAAGCGAATCGGACGCCCATTCAAGAACGCTGCATCAGCGTTTCGTCTCAGCCGGCGGTATCCGAGGGCTTTCTACCGCCCGCGCGCCTGACATATCATCGCCGGTTCGTCTTGAGGGGGAACCGCCGATGCCGATGATTCTCAACGAAGAGCAGAACATGCTGAAGGACAGCGCGAAGGACTTCTGCTCCAACAGCGCGCCGATCGAGGCGCTGCGCAAGCTGCGCGACGACGACAACGCCGACGGCTTCGATCGCGACACCTGGTCGCAGATGGTGGAACTCGGCTGGGCCGGCATTCCGTTCCCGGAGGAACACGGCGGTTTGGCGTTCGGCTACAAGGGTCTTGGCGTCGTCACCGAAGAGACCGGGCGAACGTTGACCGCGAGCCCCCTCTACGCGACGGTCTGGCTAGGCGGCACGGTGTTAAACATCGGCGGCAGCGATGCCCAGAAGGCCGAACTCCTGCCCAAGGTCGCGGCGGGGGAACTGCTGCTGGCCCTGGCGTTGGAGGAATCCCATAAGCACAACCCCTACGGGATCGCGGCCACGGCCACGAAGACCGACGACGGCTACGCGATCACGGGCTCGAAGAAGTTTGTCCTCGACGGCCATGTCGCCGACAAGCTGATCGTCGCGGCACGCACATCGGGATCGGCGGGCGACCGCCATGGCATCTCGCTGTTCCTGGTCGATCGCAACGCCGACGGCGTGTCCGTGACGCGCACCCGGATGGTCGACAGCCGCAATGCGGCGAACATCGAGCTGGCCGACGTTGCCGTGAGTGCAGACGCCCTCGTCGGCGACGAAGGGCAGGGCGCGGACGTGCTCGACCCGGCTCTGGACATCGCCCGCATCGGCATCTGCGCCGAAATGCTCGGCGCCACCCAGGAGTGTTTCGACCGCACCGTCCAGTACCTGAAGGACCGCGAGCAGTTCGGTGTGCCGATCGGTTCCTTCCAGGCCCTGAAACACCGGGCGGCGAACATGTTCTGCGAGATCGAACTGTCGAAGTCGTGTGTGCTCGAGGCGCTGACGGCCCTCGACGAGGAGCGAGATGCTACGGAGATCGCCAAGCTCGCGAGCCTCACCAAGGCCAAGGTCGGGGAGACCTTCCACACCGTCTCCCGGGAGGGCATCCAGATGCACGGCGGCATCGGCATGACCGACGAGTTCGATATCGGCTTCTTCATCAAGCGCGCCGCGGTGACCGAGCAGACGTTCGGGGACGTGAACTTCCACCGCAACCGCTACGGCGAACTCGAGGGGTATTGATCTCGAGGTGCTTGGGGAGGTGGCGACGGGCGCGATGGCGGAACCCATCGGCTACATGGAGCGCACCCGGCGCTACTACGAGGCCCAGGGCTTCGAGAAGGCGTACGCCTGGGCCAATTTCGACGACATACCGTTCACGCCGCTACGGCGACCCGCCTCGGAATCGACATTGGTCCTCATCACGACCATGGCGCTCTACGACCGCGGTGCGTCGGATGTGCGCCACGTGGCGTCCTGTTCGACCCTCGAGCCGCCGGCCCGGCTATACGGTGACGACCTGTCCTGGGACCGGACCGCCACCCACCTCAATGACCGCGAATCGTACTTCCCGATCAACATGCTCCATGAACTCGTGCGCCGGAGACGCATCGGCGCGTTAGCGGAACGGTTCCATTGCGCACCGACGGAGTACAGCCAACGCCGGACCCGGCGGACCGATGCGCCCGAGATCCTCAAACGCTGCCGCGAGGATGGCGCCGACATCGCCTTGCTGGTGCCGATCTGACCGGTGTGCCACCAGACCGTGAGTCTGGTAGCCAGGCACTTGGAGTCCAACGGCATCCCGACGGTGATCCTCGGGGCCGCCCGCGACATCGTGACGCACTGCGGGGTGCCTCGGTTCGCGTTCGTCGACTTTCCCCTGGGCAATCCCAGCGGCAAACCGTACGACCGCGACATGCAGGCGGCCATCGCGACCGCTGCCGTCGATCTCTTCGAGACGGCCTCCGAACCAGGCACCGTCGTCAACCTGCCCTACCGATGGAGCGACGACGAGTCGTGGCGGGACGGCTACTTCCAGGTGAGCGAGGCGAACATCGACGCCTTGCGCCGGGCGGGCGAGGAACGCCGGGCCAACCGGGCACACCTACGGGCAACGGGGCAGGTTCGTACGGAATAGCCACCGTCTGCACCACGGCGTGTTGGATGGACATGTGGTTCTGATACCATTTTTCTGGTAGTACGACTCTGTTTGGCAACTCTATACCGTTTTGACGGTATTTCATTCTATGACTGACTACTTGGGAGAGCTAGGTGACAATCTGCGCCGGGCTCGGAAGCGGCGTTTTTCCAACGATGATCTGGCGGCCTTCGCCTTGCGCATCGGCGTAAGCCGGTCGACCTTGCAGAAGATGGAGAAGGGCGACCTCACCGTCGCGATGGGAAGGTACTACCGGGCGGCGGAGATCCTTGGCCTCGCCGAAACGTTCGGCGCCCTCCTGCGCCAAGAGGAGAGCCTGTTCGATGACCCGCGCCCGCTTTGACATCCACCTGGACAGTACCGTCACGGAGGTTTTGCAGGCGGCCGAGTGCGTGATCGAGGAAGAAGAGGGCTTGGTCCGCCGAGTGGACTTTCGGTACACGCCCGGCTACGTCGAGAATCCAAGCGCATTCCCCTTGGACCCGAAGCGTCTGACCCTTGGCCACGGTGAGACTCGGTTTGCCTGCGCGGGCGGCCTCCCGGGATTCGTCGACGACTACTTGCCGGATGCCTGGGGTCGCAAGGTCCTTACCGCGCTGGCCTGGCATCGCCATGGAAAGCGACTCAACCTCAACAGTGCGATCGACCTTCTCGCCCTGATTCCGCCTGGCAGTCGCATCGGCGCACTGTGCTTCACGCCCGTCGGCGACGCCGCCCGCTTCGAGCCCGGCGTGCCGATCTCGGCGCTGGCGGAAGCGGAGCGGGCAGCGGTCCAAGTGGATGCATTGGATTGGGAGTCGGTAGAACCCAACGAGGTCGGACTCACCCACCTCGCGGCGGCGGCAAGCAGCGTCGGAGGTGCCAGGCCCAAATCATTGGTTACGGACGGGGAGACCCACTACCTGGCGAAGTTCAACCGACTGTCAGGCGACCCTTACAACAACGCGCGTGTGGAAATCGCCTGCCTGGAAATGGCACGGGCGGCTGGTCTTGACGTGGCGCAGGGCAGGGTCGTCGAGGGCGTCAACGGTCGCGAGGTTCTGCTGCTCGAGCGTTTCGACATTGCCGCCGACGGGCATCGCCATCACTTGGTGACCGTCAATGCACTCCTCAAGGAAAAATCTAGCCAACGCGACTCCGGGTTGCCCTTCCGCTACGACGATGTCGCCGAGTCGTTGTCGCGGTATTCGGTTGCCATCAAGACGGATCTCGAGCAACTGGTAAGGCTGGCGCTCTTCAACCGGGTCATAAACAACACCGACGACCATGCCCGGAACTTCAGCCTGATCCACCGGGGCGACGGCTATCGCCTGTCGCCGGCGTACGACTTGGTACCGAGCCTGGCCGTCGGCGAGTACCACGCCGCGGCTTTCGGCTACGATCCCCGGCCACCCCGGCCCAGCGAAGTACCGCGAATCGGCAAGGTTTTCGGCTTGAGCAAACCGAGAATACATGCATGCGCTGAAGAGGTTCTGACCGCCCTCGACGGCTGGCCCCGGTTCGCCGACGAAGCGGGGCTAGGCGAGTCCGAGAGCAAACGAATCGCGGATCGATTCAACCCGTAGGGGACGGGCTTGTCCCGTCCCGTTGCCACGGGAGCTCCGACACGGGATGGGGCAACGGCATATCCCCTACGACACCTTCGCGTTGGGTGGCGTTCATAGCACCGATGACCCGTACACCACTTGCCGCTCAAGCGCCAAATCGACAGACTCCTTGAACCACGCAGCGACCTAGGGACACGGTTTGAGCAAGACCATCGCCGTAATCGAGGGCGACGACGCTGCGCCGGAGGCGGTGCGTCCGGTGGTCGGGTTGTTGGACTCGCTTCAACTGGGTTTGACATGGGTCTATCCGGAGGTGGGCGAGGCCGCCGAGGCGGCGCGTCCTTCGGACGCGGCCGGTTCGACGTTTCCCGACTCGGCCCGGGCCGTCATCGACGCTGCCGACACGACGCTATTCGGCTCGACGAGCGGGAAATCCGGCGCTGCACTCGGCTATCTCCGCTGGGGCAAGGAGACCTTCGCCAACGTACGTCCCTGCCGATACCTGCCGGGGTGTGCGAGCCCGTTGCGGCATCCGGAAGGCATCGACTTCGTGATCGTGCGCGAGAACCTCGAGGATCTCTACGTCGGCGCCGAGGGACCGCTCGCGGACTTGGCCGCGTTGAACCTCGTTGGCCGCACGATCCGCAAGCCGGTGCACGAACTCGGCGACGGTCGCTACGCCATCAAGGCGATCACCCGGGAAGGCACGGAACGGGTCGTCTCCTTCGCCTTCGATCTGGCGGCCAAGCGCGACGGCAAACGCAAACTGACCTGTGCGACCAAGCACAACATGTTGCGCGGAACCGATGGCCTTTTCCTAAACGTGGCGCGCGAGATCGCGGCCGACTATCCGGACATCGAATTCGAGTCGTTCATCGTCGACGACTTCGCCTGCCGGATGATCCGCGAGCCCGAGCGGTTCGACGTGGTGGTGATGCCGAACCAGTACGGCGACATCCTGTCCGACGCGGCCGGCGGTCTGCTCGGTAGCCTCGGCCTCGCGGCAAGCGGCTGTTTTGGCTCGGATTACGCCTACTTCGAACCGGCCCACGGCACCGCGCCCGACATCGCCGGCAGTAATATCATCAATCCGACGGCGACTATACTGTCGGCCACGATGATGCTCGACTATCTCGGTCTCGAGACTGCGGCGGCCCGGATCGAGGACGCGCTGGCCCGGGTCTACGCCGACGGCTCAGCGCTGACGCCGGATCAGGGCGGCACAGCGACGACCACGGAGTTCTGCGCGGCCCTTGCCCAGGCGTTGTGAGGCGGACCCATCGATGGCCCACATCATCGACACGTTGATCGAAGAGCGTGCGACTCGGCTGATGCGCCACCCCGCGTTGTGGTCGTTCCTTCGGCGCGGGCTCGACCCGCTGCTTCTCTACGACACGGCCAGGTCGATGGCGGACATCATCGCGCCGATGTCCGGGGATGACGCGATGGAATACCTCCGCGCGACCCTTGACATGGAGGTCGCAGCGACCGGACTCGAGAACATTCCGCGAACGGGTAGCGCGGTCGTGACGCCGAACCATCCTGCAGGCATCGCCGACGGCATTGCCGTCCACGAGGCCCTGAAGCGGGTGCGGATGGACATCACCTTCCTGGCCAACCGCGACGCTATCCGGATCTGTCCCGGATTTGCGGAGATGATTGTGCCGGTGGAGTGGCGGGACGAGGCGCGGACGATGGCCAAGACCCGTGAGACGCTACGGGAGGCGCAGCGCGCCTTTGATCAGCAACGGCTGGTGGTGATCTTTCCGTCGGGACGTCTGGCCCGTCCGACGCCGTTGGGCCTCTGGGAGCGCCCTTGGCAGGCGACGGCGTTCGCACTGGCCATCAAACGCGGCGTTCCGATCGTGCCGATGCATGTCGACGGGCACAACTCGTTGCTCTACTACCTTGCCTGGTTCGTCAATCGCGAGATCAAGGACATGACCTTGTTCCGCGAGATCATCAACAAACGCGGCGGCAGATACCGGATCGATGTCGGCGAATCGTTCGAGCCAAGCGGCGATCCGGCGGAACTCGCCAAGACGCTGCGCCGTTTCGTGGTCTACGGCATGCGCCAGGGTCTCAGGCGGTTTCCCGGCGTGGACGCCCCACCGGCTGCAGCGGGAATACCGCTTCTGGTTCCGTTCTACCGCAGCTCGCGATGACCTCGAGGGGCGTCGCCGCTGGCTGAATGTCCACGGCGGCGATCCCGGCCTCAGTCTCGAAGGTGACCGTGCCGCCGTCAACGGAGCGGAGTCGCCGGGCGCCATCGAGGAGCGCCTCGGCGACCTGCGCCTCGGGCAAGTAGGCCGAGCGGCCGCGGAGATGATTCCTCGACAACGCGCCCGTTTCGATGGTCTCGACGAAATCTGCGACCTCGTCGGGAAAGACTCGACCGTAGATTGCACCCTGGGGCAAGACGAGGACGTTGGGCGCGAAACGGTGTCCACCCAAGTGCGTCGTTTGCCAAGCGCGGTTTCCTGCTAGCGCGCGCAATTGTGCGTAGGCCGGAAGTCCGTAGCGCGCACAGCATAGGTCGCGCTGGCCGTTGGTGCACACAAAGTAGTGCGGTTTGGGAACCTCTTCGAAATCGGGCGAGTCGAGGCTGAGACCCTGGACATCTTCGTAGCCGCGGCTGCGGAAGCGCTTCAACGTGCCTTCCTCGGCGATGAACAGGGTCGTCTCGTCGGTGTCGAGTTCGGGCCGCCGAATGAACTGTGCTCGGACTTTGCGTCCACTTTCGGCGACGGCAGCCAGTGTGTGGTCCAGCCAATCGCGGGTCCGAGCCGCAAGGTCGTTGTCCTCGAGCGCCTTGGGTTTCCACGCGGGCGTGTACTCGAGCAGCAACCAGACGTCGACCTCGACCGCGGTGCCTAGCATCGGCTCGCCGGATGCCAGACAAAGGTCGGCGCAGTAGACGCGGTCGTCGCTCATGGGTCCATCGCGAACGGCACAGCATGCGATTGTATCGTAGGGGACGGGCTTGTCCCGTCCCGATTGGCGAGTAACGGGATTCTCCGCGCGGACTGCGTTGCAATGATCGTCCGGTGTAAACGGATTGGGTGTGATCGCTGACGCGGATTTCCGAGATTTCCTACGCAAATTCGAGAGAAAACCGACTATTCGCCCTGTCGAGAGGGGGCTACAGTCGGCGGACAAATACGCGCCCATTGAGCCCGTTTCTTTGACACTGCGCGGATTCGGGTGGTACAAGACCGGCACGACACATGCCGTCAGACGCTCCGTTGTGCTGTTACCGGAGCCCGAGGAATGATGGACATGACCGATGTATCCCCGGACACGCTTTCGACCGCGCGTCGCCTCGAGCACGACTTCGGGATGGATCGGCAGGCCTCCGAGGGTGTCGCCATTGCCATTTACGAACACACGACCGCCAACCTCGCCACGAAGGCGGACCTGCGGCAGGTCGAGGAGACACTGCGCGGCGAGCTCGCCGCGAAGGCGGACCTGCGGCAGCTCGAGGAGACATTGCGCGGCGAGCTCGCCGCGAAGGCGGACCTGCGGCAGCTCGAGGATACGCTGCGCGACGAGCTCGCCGCGAAGGCGGATCTGCGGCAGGTCGAGGAAAAGCTGCGCGGCGAGATAAAGGAGCTCGGCGCCACGCTTCGCGGCGAAATGAACGGGTGGGGTGCCACACTTCGCGGCGAGATGAACGAGTTGGGTGCCACACTTCGCGGCGATATGCAGGAGCTCGGCACGTCACTTCGAGGACAGATTGAAGGGTCGCGGGGTTACACGGACGCCAAGTTGGCGGAACTTCGCGCCGAGATGCACGGGGAATTCAAGAACCTCTACCGGCACCTGTGGCTGCTGTTGCTGGGCTTCGCGGGGTTGATCGTCACCCTCAACAAACTCTTGGCTTGACCCGGTCGTGCCGAACGAGGCGGTGGCGACGGTTCCGTTGAAGGCGTGGCGCTACTGCCGGTGGTTCCTACGCCAGATTGCGACTCAGTTCCGCGACGACGGATGCACCGCCGCGGCGGCGGCGTTGACGTTCACCACCATGATCGCGGTCGTGCCGTTTGTCGCCATCGTGTACCGGGTGCTATCGCTGCTGCCCGAGTTCTCTGACGCGGGGGACATACTGACCGGGTTCATCTTCGAGACGTTCCTGCCGGGCTCGAGCGACGTGGTGCTCGAGAAGGTGCGCGAGTTCTCGGACCGGGCCAACGAATTGACGCTCGTTGGCGTGGGCGTCGTCTTCGTGACCACGATGCTCATGCTCATGCGCATGGAAGCCTCGTTCAACCGCATTTGGCATGTGGCCAATACCCGGACGGGGATGACGCGGTTCCTCTGGTATTGGGGGATCGTCTCGCTGGGCGTGCCGATGATCGGCGTTGCCGTCTCGGCGGTCGGGTACGACTACGGCGTGGCCATTGTTGCGGACCTTCAGTCGTTCACGTTCATGCAAGGTGTTCGCTCGGCGATCCCTCCGGTGGCAACGGCTCTGACCTTCACGATGCTCTACTACGCGGTGCCGAGTTGCCGGGTGCAGTTCGTCCATGCGCTGTTCGGCGGCATTGTCGCCACCGCGCTGTTCACCCTCGCCAAGGAAGTCTTCGCCTGGGTGGTGCCGTTGCTCCAAAGCGAACTGGTGTATGGCGCCTTGGCGGCCCTACCGCTGTTCGTGATGGGCCTCTACCTGGTTTGGGTCCTGATCCTCGTCGGTGCGATCTGCGTGCGTACCCTTTCGTTGATCCCCTGGGAGGACGAACCGGACGGGGTGCCGGCCGTCGTCAAGTGCGCGCGGGTGTTGGGATTGCTGCATCGGGCGCATCTTAGGGGCGCCACCGTCACCGATGCCGAAATCCTTGGCGCGGTACCGATGACGCGCACCGAACGCGCCCGCATCTCCGATGTTCTTCGTGACGGGCGTTGGTTGCGAGCGACGGAGAACAAGACGTGGGCGCTTGGTCGAAGCCTTTCGAGCGTCACGCTGTGGGAGCTTTTCCAGCGGCTTCCCGACGGCATCGCCAAGGAGAACCTGGGTGGCGACAGCGCGGTCGAGGAGCGGTTTCGGGCGTTCCTTGCCGATGGCGCCGTTCATTTGGATGTGACCCTCGACGAGCTCGAGGCGTCACATGCCGACGCAAGGCACGTGTAGAGACCCGGGTCGACAGTGATGCAACAGACGGCGGCGGGGAGCGCATGGGCCTTGGCTGACGGAAGATCGGGGAGATCTCCTACGCGAGTTGCAGATTTGGCCCACTGTTCGCCGGCCGTCGGGAAGTCAGACTTCCTGCATGCCCCAACAAGAGGACAAGAATGTGAGGTGGTTGGCCAAGCTGCTGCCATCGGCGACGCCCCGTCCGGACCCTGTGTCGATCTGGAGCGTTACTGCGCGGGATGCAAGGACCTTCTTCTGCATCGCTGGAACGCTATGGGTTGTCGCATTCGCCTTCATCGTCTATAAGTCGGCGGCAGACTCCCCGACGCGACCGGTCGGGGCGCGAAGCATCGGCGATTGTGTACTCGCGGTGCTGACGGACTTCGGCAACGTGGGGATAGCGATTGGAATCCTCTCGATGCTGCTGGCCCCCTTGGCGAACGCAACAGGAGAGATAGTGATGTCGTTGTATCAAGCGATGGTCAATCGACTGGTCATACCCGTGATCGAAGCCCACAAGGCGGAGGGTCGAAGGGAAGGAAGGACGCAGGTCATGGAAGAGTGGCGAGCTTGGAATGAGCGCCGTTTGGCCGCCGAACGCGCGGGTACGGAATTCGACGAATCGCCGCCCGGCGAAGCCCTGGCCCATGTCGACTAGCGACCTCCGGCGTGGCCACCGGTCAAGGACTTGTGGTCGCACCCTCCTCGTGTAGCGTCACCGATCCCGCATCGCCGTCGATGGTGATGGACTGGCCGTGCTTGATGCGCACGGTGCCGTTGCCAACACCGAGCACGGCGGGGATCCCGTATTCGCGTGCCACGATGGACCCGTGCGCCAGGATGCTGCCCATGTCGGTGACCAGCCCCACGGCGTGGGCGAAGAGCTGCGTCCAGGCCGGCGTGGTGTTCGGAGCGACCAGGATCGAGCCGGGTTCCATCTTGTCGAAGTCGTTCTGCGACAGGATGACGCTCGCCGGGGCGGTCACCGTTCCGGAACTGACCGCGAAGCCGTTCAGCGCGTCGCCGGACGGGTCGTTTCGGATCTGGGTCTCCTTGAACCGAACGGACGGGATGTTGCTCGCCTCCTCGGGAATCGTCCCAGGCGGATGCAGGAGCTTGCGGGCTTCCCGGAGTTCTCGCCGTTCCGCCGCGAGTTCGCCCAGTTCGGGAATACCGGTGCCGGTTTTGCGCGCCTCGATGGCTCGCGTGAGCTCGTCGGTCACCATGAAGAACGTGTCTTCCGGGTCGAGAAACGTCCCCGCGTCGACCAGACGCCGACCCAGCTCGAAGGCCATCGGCCGCAGCACGCACCAGGTGTAGCCGAAATAGAAGGCGGTCTCTTCGCGGATGTGGTTGTAGCGGCGCCCGAACCAAAGACGGTAGCGGAACTGCCAGTACGTGAGTCCCGCGAGCTTATCCGAGACCTCCGCGAACTTCTGTTCGCGAACCGCCGTGGCCCGGACCTCCTGATCCTTCGGATCGTAGTTTGCGTTCTGCACCATGGACTTCAGCGTCGCGAACGTCGCCGACGGGTCTTCCGCTTGTGTGGGCTCGATGAAATCGAGGCTGTACCCCTGGTGCCCGTAGATGTCGAAATAGTCGTCGAGCGCCTTGATGATCGGCCCGCCCTCGGGGTGTTCGTGCAACGCGCTCGACAGAAACTGTGCGGGCGTCACGACCACGAGATACGAGAGCGCTTCGCTGGCGCGCACGAGCTTCGCGATCTCGAACAGGATCGCATTGGCCTCAAGGGTCTTGGACTGGAAGCCGGTGAGGAACTGGCCGCTGATGTAGTGATCGTCCGGCAGGTTCTCGTGCAGGAAGCACTGCAGCTGGTCGTCGGTGGACTTGGCGATTCCGAAGGTGTGGCTGGTATTGCCGGACCAGTAGACACCTTCCTCGATCGCCATTTCCCGGATCCCGGCTAAGAGTTCGTCGTCGGTGGCGTTTTGGGGGTCCACCTTGCGCCACTTCTCGGCGGTACCGACCAGGCGGGGCAGGGCTTTTTCCTGCCAGGTCAGCCACCGGGCGTCGTTGTCCTCGGTCTTGTTGTTCGCGACGTAGGTCGGGTTGTCCGAAGGCGGCAAGGTCAGGTCGTGGGCTAGATTGTCGCCTACGTACGCCGCGGCGACGGCATCGAACTCGGCTTGCTCTTGTGTCGTGAGCTCCGAACGGAACAGCGCCATGTCGTATCTTTCTTTGTCGGACTGATCACCGCGACTTTCCCAGATCGCGTCGATCATCCGCTTGAAAGCCGCGTTCAGCTCCTCCTCGGAACTGTTCGGGTCGATGTGGTTGCCGGGATGATCGGCCCGGTTGTAGGCGTAGCCGTTGCAGGTGACGAAGTGTGCGCCGCCACCGACGGTGTTGTCGGGCTTGCCTTTGCGCGGTGTCTCGAGACCCTCCGTCAGGTAGAGCTCCTCGAACAGCGGGCAGATGGGGTCCGGCATGTTCTCGACGATCTGTCGCCGGTAGAGGATCCTTGCCGGGGGCGGCGGTTCCCAGACCACCTCGATGGGCTGCACCGGCAGGTTGGTAATGGGGCGCGATTGAAGGAGGTAGAGCTCGTCATCGACGACCGCCCACTCGATATCCTGCGGGACGCCGTCGTAGAGCTTCTCGATGTCGATGGCGATCGTCGACAACTGCCGCAGCATGTCGCCTTTCAGCGAGGACTGCCCTCGGCGCTCTTTGGCGACATCGGCGAGCCGGGTGCCTTGACTGCCGTCCGCGACGACTTGCTGCGCCTTCGGGCCGATGACGGTTTCCTTGGCGCGGAGTGTCTCCTTGTCGACGATGTAGGTGTCCGGCGTCACCTGCCCGCTGACCACGGCTTCGCCGAGGCCGAAGCTTGAGTTGACGATGATCTCCGAGCGCTCTCCGGTGGCGGGGTTGGCGGTGAACAGGATGCCGGAAACCTGGGAGGGCACCATGGCCTGCACGACCACTGCCATAGCCACCGAGCCCTGGTCGATGCCGTTCTGATGCCGGTAGCTCATGGCTTGGGGCGTCCATAGAGAAGCCCAGCAGTTGCGCACCGCCGCGACGACCTCGTCCGACCCCCTGACGTTCAGATAGGTCTCCTGCTGGCCTGCGAAGGACAGGCCGGGCAGATCTTCGGCATTGGCGGAGGAGCGTACGGCGACGGGCGCGGCCCCCAGCGCGCCGTAGGCTTGGCCAATCTCCGCGGTGATCGCCGCGGACGGATCGTGTTCGGCAAACAGCGCCTGTATGGCGTTGGAAGCCTGCTCGAAGGACATCCGGCCGTCCGCCACGGCGGGTCTGGCGAGCGAGACGATCTTTTCTTGTAGCTGGTTCGTCGTAACGAAAGACCGGTAGGCCGCCGCCGTGACGACGAACCCGCCGGGAACGTTGAAACCCGCCTTTGCCAATATTGCGAGCGATCTGCCTTTCCCACCGACGATTTCGAGGCCGTCGTCGGCGCCAGTTTCCCGAGTAGTCGCGTCAAGGGCCGTGATGAACATGGATCGCTCGATTCGAAAGAGGACGCGCCATCATAGGGAACGCTTTATCGACCGATCAACAATGCTACGACGGGCACCTCACCCATCCTGGGCGGACACCGTGCAATCTGTAGTCAGTGCGGTATCGACGTGCCTGCGGCGTTGCGCGCAACGGCGTTCTGAGGCACTCCCGGGAAGATCTCCCGAAACAGGTTGAGCATGCTCATCGTCGAGCGGCGGTCCGTCGCCTCGTGCAGTCTTCCCGGTGGACCGAGCGTGGGCGGCAGCGCGAAGCCGTGGGGCGTCTTGGCGTGGTGGTGGAAAACCCAGGGGACGCCCGCGGCATCCATTTCGTCGAAGAAGCGCTGCTTGCTCGAGTCGGGCACGAGGGCATCGTCGGCGCCGTTCTCGATGAGGATCACGGCATCGGTGTTGTAGTTGTTCTCGCAACGCTTGACGGGCGGACGCTCGACGCCGTTGCGGGCGGCGTTGGGATCCTCGCCGGTCTGCAGCAGGCCGTGGAAGGACACCACGCCGCCGACGTTCAGGCCACCGCGCACGCACTCGATGACGGCCATCCCGCCGAAGCAGTAGCCAATCGCACCGGCCGGAAACGAAGCATCCACCGTGTCGTGGGCAAAGCCCCGGTCAAGCCACTCGCCGAGCAACGAACGGAACAGTTCGTGGTCGTGGTCCATGGCGACGAGTCCCTCGAAGCACTTCTTCTGGAACGCCTGAACCTTGCCCGGATCGGTGGGGAAGACACGTTCGTCCGCTGGCACGATGTTGCCGTAGACGTCGATGGCGAGCCCGACGTAGCCGACGCGGGCAAGGTACTCGGCGACATCGACGTCGAAGAACTTGAGGCCTTGGTAGTTGTGGATGACCAGGACCAAGGGGCGTGGGCCAACCGACGCGGGCGGCGCGACCAGGTGGCCGAGGTAGTCGTTGCCGCGGAAGCTGAAGCCGATGTCTGCGCGGCGCAGGTCGGCGGGTGGCCAGAAGTCGACGGATGCCATTCAGTAGTCTCGCGTGGAACATTGCCGAACAAGCATAGCGAGTGGCGGTGCCTGTTCCAACGACGCTTGGCTGCGCCCGCTAGTAGCTTATTCCTGACGCGAATTTCCGATATTTCTTACACGACCTCGGGCGATTGTCGCTGTTCAGGCTGCAAGGTACAGGCTTACAGTCCATCGACGGAATGACGACGCTCGTTGAGCTCGTTTTTGACACCGTGCGGATTCCGGGGTACAAGACCGGCATGCGGTCAGGCTCTGTCCCGCAGTATCGGAGCATGAGGACTGATGAACATGACCGAATCTCCCGACACGCTCACGACCGCCCGTCGGCTCGAGCATGATTTCGGGATGGACCAGCGGGCGTCCGAGGGAATCGCCATCGCAATCCACGAACACACAACCGCGAATCTCGCCACGAAGGTGGACCTGCGCCTCGTCCGGGAGAGCCTGCACCTTGTCGAGGGGAGGTTGCGTGGCGAGATGAACGAACTGAGTGCGGCGATGCGTGGCGAGATGAACGAAATGAGTGCTGCGCTACGCGGCGAGATGAAAGAACTGAGTGCCGCGTTGCGCGGCGATATGAAGGAACTGGAGGCTTCGCTGCGCGGCCATACGGACTCGTCGGTTGCCGGGCTTCGTTCCGAGATGCACGGCGAGTTCAAGACGCTCTACCGGAACCTGTGGTTGATGTTCGTGGGCTTCGCGGGGGTGATCGTCACGCTCACCAAGCTGCTGCCCTAACCGGGAAGCGCGGATGCCCTTGAGGGGCGCCTCCGGCGGAGGTCCGCGCATACGGACGGGCCCGTCGACCGATCACAGATCGGTGTTCCCGTCACACGGATGTCATGTTCCGGGACTACGCTCCGGTTTTCAGACGAGCAATGGAGATGCAAGTGGGCCGTGTTTCGCCTTTCGTTGTTATCGGGTTGTTGTGGGGACTGTCCGCGTGGGCCGATGGCCGGGTCGAGGGACGGGTCGCGGGGGACGACGGCGGCTACCTCGAGGGGGCTCTCGTTCGCCTGCCAGAACTCAAGCTGGAGGCCGTGACCTCCGCAGATGGCGGCTACACCATCGGGGGCATCCCGGCGGGCAGCTACGAGGTGACGGTCAGCTACATCGGCTATCCCCCTCGCAGTGCGCGGATCGATGTTCGCGACGGCGAGACGACCCGGCAGGAGTTCGCCTTCTCGGATCTGATCGAGGAGGTCGTCGTCTACGGCGAACAGACCGCGAGCACCGCGTCCGCGCTCAACCAGCAACGGGCCGCCGACGGGATCGTGTCCGTTGTCTCGGCCACCGACATCGGCCAGTTCCCGGACCAGAACGTCTCCGAGGCCCTGCAGCGGGTCTCCGGCGTGTTTCTCGAGCGCGACCAGGGGGAGGGCCGGTTCGTCGGCATCCGCGGCATCGACCCGAACCTGATCGTGACGACGATCAACGGCGTCAATGTCCCGGCCCCGGAGAACGACCGGCGTTCCGTTGCGCTGGACGTCATCCCGTCGGAGCTGCTGTCGGCACTCGAGGTGAGCAAGTCCATCACCCCCGACATGGATGCGGACGGCATCGGTGGCGCGGTGAACATCAAGAGCGCCTCGGCGTTCGACTCGCCGGGGCGAAACCTCACGGTGGCCGCGCAAACGAGCTTCAACGACTTGCAGGACGAATCGAGTCCTAGGGCTTCGCTGATCTTCTCGGACACATTCGACTTGGGCGACCACCCGGACAGCCTTGGGGTTGCGGCCGCAGTATCGTGGTTCGACCGCAACTTCGGTTCAGAGAACATCGAGACGGACGGTGGCTGGTTCGGCGACCTCGAACGTACCGACGATGTCGAGTTCAAGGGTGCGGAAGAGATCGAGCAGCGCGACTACGTGATCAACCGGGAACGTCTCGGTCTGGCGGCGAACTTCGACTACCGGCCCAACGGCAACGGAAGTTGGTATGTGCGAACCCTGTTCAGTTCCTTTTCGGACCAGGAATAC
Organism: Gammaproteobacteria bacterium; assembly: GCA_009846005.1. Taxonomy (GTDB): domain Bacteria; phylum Pseudomonadota; class Gammaproteobacteria; order Pseudomonadales; family Azotimanducaceae; genus VXYL01. The sequence goes on from VXYL01000007.1 coordinate 71,750, forward strand.
CGAACGCGCAACGAGTTCAAGTTCGACAAGGGCGATGCCGTGGAAGGCGGCGACGGCTTCGCGACCTGGAGCGGCGCCACGCTGGAGAAGGAACTGAAGGACCGCTACGAGGCGCAGGAGATCCTGTCGATCTCGGCCGGCGGCACGCAGGCGTTCGACGCCTGGACGCTGAACTACCGCGCGGGCTACTCCAAGGCCGACGAATCCGAGCCCAACCGCCGCGACACGGAGTTCAAGATCAAGAAGGTGCGGATCGGCTATTCGAACCACGGCGAACGGCCGGGGTTGTTCGCCGACCCGGCAACACTCGACGCGGATGGCTACGAGTTGAGCGAAATCGTCATCGAGGACAACGCAACGGAGGATGTCGAGCGAAGCTTCAAGATCGACCTGCGACGCGACTTCGACGCCGAGAAGCTGCATGGCTACCTGGAAGTGGGTGCCAAGTTTCGTCGGCGCGAGAAGACCAACGACATCGGCATTCGCGTGTTCGACGCCTTCCCGGGGGATCCGACGCTCGCCGACTTCTCACTCGACGGCGTCGACTACGTCCAAGGTGCCTTCGGGCTCGGCGTGTCGGAGGACGCCATCGATCGCTACATCGCCGCCAACCTCAGCGGGTTCGAACTGAACGACAAGGACACCTTGGCGGCGTCCACGGGTGGCGACTACGAGATGGACGAGAACGTCGACGCGCTGTTCGTCAAAAACAGGCTGGACTTCGACAAGCTGCGCGTTGTCTACGGCCTGCGCTACGAGCGAACGGCATTCGACGCCGCAGGCCTGAGGGTGATCTACGACGATGTGGGTGCCGACGGCGATCCGGCGCCGACCCCGGTGTCGTTCTCGGACAACTATGCGAGCGTCCTGCCGAGCGCGAACCTGCGCTACGCCGTGAATGACAACCTGCTGATCCGGGCAGCCTTCTACCAGACCATGGCGCGACCCAAGTTCGGCGACCTGGCACCGGGCGGCGAGGTGGAGTTCGAAGAGGATGACGGCGAGAACATCCTCAAGGCCGAGATCGGCAACCCCCATCTCGACCCCTTGCAGGCCCGGAACTTCGACCTCAGCATCGAATACTACCGCCAAGACGTCGGGCTGCTCTCCGCGAGTTTCTACTACAAGACCCTGGAGGACTTCGTCGTACTCGCGGACACGGCGACGATCACCGATTTCACCCAGTTCGTGGGCGGGAGCCGGGTCGACAAAGCCGAGGTCATCCAGCCCGTCAACGGCGACGATGCCAAGGTGCTCGGCGTCGAACTCGCCTGGGTGCAGCATCTGTCGAGCCTGCCGGGCCTGTTCAGCAACCTGCTGGTCAGCGCCAACGCGACGTTCACCGACGGCGAGGCGACGTTGCCCTTCCGCGACGAGAAGATCGCCATGCCGCGGCAAGCCGACCGGGTGCTGAACTTCGCCTTGGGCTACGAGACCGACCGGTTCAGTTCGCGGCTTGCGTTCTCCCACAAGAGCGAGCGCCTGCTCGGCTTGGAGGAACTCGACGACCCGGCCTTCGACGTGTTCCAGGATGCCCACACCCAGGTGGACTTGGGCATGAAGTACTACGTCAACGGCAAGTGGGAATTGACGCTCGACGCCAACAACTTAACGGACGAGCCCTACTACGCGTACTTTGGTGATCGGCGCTACAACGCGCAATACGAGATCTACGGCCGGACTGTCGCGATCGGCGTTCGTTATCAGCACTAGACCGGCGCGTATCGGTGTCCGGGAGCAACGTAGGGGACGGGCTTGTCCCGTCCCGGCGCGCCCTTCGGGCGCGTTTCGAGAATGCTCGCGCATTCTCGTGGCAACCGGCCGACGCCTCGCGCAAGGGTCGCCCCTACGATGTACTCGTAGACGCTGCGAGGTTTGACCCTTGGCCGAGGGCTCTCGGGGCTTGTTGTTGCGTTGCTTTGCTGTCTGGCCTTGGAGGTTGCAATGGTCAGGATGACCTCCCTTGGGTACCCCCTCGCGTCGAAACCGAGCCGGTGCCGAGTCGTGGCGATGCCGCGGACGACCCGGCGATCTGGATTCATCCCGAAGCGCCGGCCCGGAGCCTCCTGGTCGCGACGGACAAGCGTTCCGGGCTCGTGGTCTACGATCTGGCCGGGAAGCAGGTCCAGTACCTCCCGGTAGGCAACCTCAACAACGTCGATCTTCGCACCGGCGCGTGGGGGCGGGACGATCTGACCGTCGCGGTCGCCAGTGCCCGAGAGCCGAATGAGATCACCATCCTCGAGTTGGACCACGACACCGGTCGTTTGCGGGTTGTCGGCCGCGGCGAGCCCGTCGTTGATGAACCGTACGGCATCTGCATGTACCTCGACGATCGCCACCGGCCGTGGGTGGTGTTGAACGGCAAGGACGGGCTCTTCGTGCAGTTCGAACTGCGGGAGGACTATTCCCTCGCCGAGGCCCGGCGCTGGCGAACCGACACGCAGCCGGAAGGATGCGTCGGGGACGACGAGAGTGGAACGCTGTACATCGGTGAAGAAGGCTACGGCGTCTGGCGGTTGGATGCCGATCCCCGACAACCGGCGCAATTGGTCTCCTTCGCCGCGATTGACGACGGCGTGTTGACCGCGGACGTCGAGGGTTTGGCCCTGTACCGGACGGAGGGTGCGCACTACCTGGTCGTATCGAGCCAGGGCGACAACAGCTATGCCGTTTACGACACCGAATCCGCTATCCATCTTGGTTCGTTTCGAGTCGGCGATCACCCGGAGATCGACCAGACGTCCGAGACCGACGGCATTGCGGTGACATCGACTCCGCTGCCCGGCTTTCCGGACGGCTTGCTCGTCGTCCAGGATGGCGTTAACCCGGGCGGCAACCAGAACTTCAAGCTGGTGTCCTGGACGGACGTCCGGCCGATTCTGGGAGGCGCGGACCTGGGGCCTTCGGAGGGACGATTTTCAAATTAATACACGCCAGCGGCGGATTGCCGTCGCACAGTGCCGGGACTAGCATCGATTGCCTGTTGCTAGTTGGGTCGACAAGGTAAGTGAACAACGGCGCCACGAACGGGGCCGAGGGTAGGTTCCCATTCACGCCCTTCCCACGTGGCTGGTTCTTCTTCGAACTCTCAAAAAACTTGCCCGTTGGCAGACTGATGTCGCGGCAGTGGCTTGGCCAGCCGGCGATTGCCTGGCGGGGCGAGGACGGCAACGTCTGCATCGCGAATGCGTATTGTCCGCACCTCGGCGCCAAGTTGGCTCCGGAGTCGGGCGGTACGGTCAAGAATGGCAATCTGGTCTGTCCGTTTCACGGTTTCACGTACGACACCACCGGGGAGTGCGTCTCGACACCGTTCGTCGAACCCAACCCGGCGTGCCGGCTGCGTGTTTTCCCGTCCGAGGAGATCAACGGTTTTGTGTTCGGGTATTTCGACGAACGGGGAACCGAGCCCGTGTGGCGATTGCCGGTCATGGACGAGGCGGAGTGGACCGAGACCCTGACCCACGTCTACTCCGTCAGGACACATCCGCAGGAGACCAGCGAGAACGTGATCGACTTGAGCCACCTCTCGTTCCTGCATGGCTTCGAAGGCGTTGCGCATAGCGGCAACGTCGAGGTCGATGGCCCGTGTTTCAAGACGGACTTCCGATTTGACGGGAGCTACAACTTTCCGCTGCTCGCCCGCATCGGAAACGAGCTGGAGGCCGAGGTTCAGATCTGGGGCCTCGGGTTTCTGTTCGTGGATACCGTGTCGAAGTCCCTCGGTGCGCGCACCAGGAATTGGTTTCTTGCGACGCCAGTCGACGGCGAACGTGTCGACATCTTGGTGTCCGCCAAGGTGCAGGCGTTGAACGCCGGCGGGATCAAGGGACTGAACCGGTTGCCGAGGCGATTGCGCGAGAGAATCATGCTGCCGCTCGTGATGTACGAGTTCAAGAAGAACATCGAAAACGACTTCATGATCTGGGAGAACAAAATGTATCGCGAGTATCCGCTGCTCAACGAGGCCGACGGCGACATACTCAAGTTCCGACGCTACTGCACGCAGTTCTACCCGGACCCCGACCCGCGGCTGACATCGGCATCGGCGTAATTCCGATGCCTGTTTGGCTATTCTCGGTTCTCGTCATTGGTGCGCTCACCTCGATCGGGGTGGTGACGCGCTTGAATCTACACGCTGAACTCGACGCGCTGTATGTTCTGTTCGCGGTTTTCTTCTCGACCAACCTGTTGATCAGCTATTGGGAAATCTGCCTGTTCCACCAGCGGGACTACATCGAGGAACGCGGAGCGTATTGGCGTGAACGACTCGAGTCGTCCGGCAAATCGCCGGTCATAGAGTTTCTCTTGGCCAAGGTGTCGCTGGCACGGCCGTTTTCGCCGACCCTGTGGGCCGATGCCTGGGCGGTCTATTCGGTGGTCGACGGATCCTATGTGGATCGACGCACCTTCGGCTTCAACTGCGACATCGCGAACGGCTACTTCACGCCGCTACCCACGCTGGTGCTGTACGCGACGTTCACCGTCCCGTTCCTGCCCGCCGTCGTGGCCGGCATCGTTGCAGCCATGCTGTTCTGGCAGTGGGTGTACGTATCCACTGTCTACGTGGTGAGCTTCTTCGTCGCGAAGCGTCACCGGCATATACGTCGAGGCCAGGTCTTCAGTCACATCGTCGTGCCGGACTCACCTTGGGTGTTGATCCCGCTCCTGGGCATCTACGTCGCCGTTCGACTGATCATTGACGGCGACTACGCGGTACTCGGGCTCACGTGATTCGCCGGGCGGCGCAAGAGGTTAGACTTGGGCCGTTGATTTGAGGGGGAACCATGTCCGACGAGAACCTTGTCTTGACCGAACGTCGCGGTGAGAAGGACGGCATCCTTTGGGTGACGCTCAACCGTCCCAACAAGCTCAATGCCTTGACGTTCCCGCTGCTCCGCCAGTTGTGGGAGATTTTTGTCGATGCGCGTTTCGATCGCACCGTGCGGTGTGTCGTCATCACCGGTGCCGGACGCGGCTTCTGCGCTGGCATGGACATGGGCGGCGCGGCCAACCCGGATCGCGAACCGCCGCCGCCCGACGCCGGGCCGGATCCGGAAGGCTACCGGCTGAACTTCCGCAACGAGACGGAAACCTACATCGCGTTCCGGCGTCTCGAAGTACCGGTGATCGCCATGATTAACGGCCCCTGCGTCGGTGCCGGTTTCGATCTCGCAAGCCACTGCGACCTTGCCGTCGGTTCGACGGCGGCTCGCTACCAGGTGGCCTACGTCAAGCGGGGGGTCTTTGCGGACCTCGGCGGATTCTGGTCCCTGCCGAAGATCCTCGGCTGGCGCAAGGCGATGGAGTTGATGATGACCGGGCGTTTCATGAGTGCCGAGGAGGCCCACGAGTCCGGTCTCACGAACTACCTGGTCGAACCTGATGAACTCGAGGCCAAGACCATGGAACTCGCGCTCGAGGTGGAAGCCGGGCCGCCGATTGCCCAGAAACTCGGCAAGATGCTCGCCTTGCGCACCGCGCACATGGACTTCGACACCGCGATGCAGTGGTCGGAGTCCGCGATACCGGTCGTTGGGCTCTCGAAGGACTCGATCGAGGGAATGCGGGCCTTCGCCGACCGCAGGGAAACGGACTTCAAAGGGTATTGATGGAGTCGACTGGACAGTGTTCAACGGGCTCGATGGACAAGGGGGAATCATGAAGAGTCTGCTTCTTGGTCTGGTTGGTGTCATGGCATTGCCAGCTTTGGCCGGGCCCGACGAGTTCCCGCGCACGGCCTCGGGCAAGCCGGATTTCTCCGGTCGCTACGACATTGCGACGCTAACCCCGTATACCCGTCGAGGCGGGGCGGAAGCTCCGCAGTACATCGATACCGAAGCCGCTGCCCAGTGGGAAAATGGCGCGGTCCGCCGATACGAAAACAGCATGCGGGACCGGGATCCGAACCGCGGCCCGCCGCCGAAAGGGGGTAACGTTGACGCCCGCAGCTACGACCCGGTCTGGTTCGACCAGGGGCTCAAGATGTTCGAGATCGGTGGCAGGATTCCCACATCGATCATCGTCGACCCGCCGAACGGGCAGATTCCCCCACCGTCCGAGGAGGCGATTGCCCGGTGGCGGGCTCGGCAAGAGAGCCGGGACGAAAACCGCGGGCGGTACGACAACCCCGAGAACTTGAGCTTGCAGGATCGTTGCCTGTATCTCGGGCACGTCTCGGTACCCGCGCTGCCGGTCGTCTACAACAACATCAAGACCATCGTACAGACCGACGACCACGTCATGATCCTCATCGAATGGATGCACTGGGCCCGTGTGGCACGACTGAACGCGGAACACCTGCCGGACGACATGCGTTCGCTGGCGGGGGACTCCATCGGCTGGTGGGAGGGCGACACCCTGGTGGTCGAGACCACGAATTTCTTCTCATCGCCAGGTGTACCGGATCAGGGGAGGAGGGTCGTTGAGCGGTTCTCACCCTTGACCAAGGACAGCTTGCTGTACCGGTTCACCGTGCACGACCCGAATCGCACCGCGCCCTACACCGGCGAGATGCCCTGGCCGAGGACCGAGTCGAAGATGTACGAATACGCCTGCCACGAGGGCAACTACTCGATGTTCAACACCCTGCGCGGTGCCCGGGCGCAGGAGCGGGCGGCATTGGCGCTCGAGGACGAATCGTCCGACGCCGACTGATGGCGGGACGGGACAAGCCCGTCCCCTACGGACGCGCCCAACGCGATCCGTCGTAGGGGCGACCCTTGTGGTCGCCCGGCAGCGCGCTGTCCCCCGCACCGTCGGGTTCGCCAACACGGGACGGGACAAGCCCGTCCCCTACGAACCTCGGTGACCCGCTTTCCACCGTTGCGACGATGGACGGAGCCCGTCAGCTCTTGTTACGGGAATTCACCATGGTTATCAGGGTGAGCATCTCCGCCGGGTCCATCCTGCCAATGGGCGAATTGCTGTAGGTGGACATCTGAACCTTGCCATTCCGAGTCAAGAGGAATTCACTCGGTTGTATGAACTCGCGCTTTTCGTCCCACCAGGCGCCAAGCAAATCTGCTTGTTCGCGGGTCACGCCGTATGCGACGGGGAACCCAAGTGGCCCGGCAACTCTCTGAGCATGTTCCCTGCCATCGACGGCAGCGGCAAATATGCTTAACCCCTGTTCTGCGAACGCGACACGGCGCTCTCCGTATCCAGCCAGAAGGCGGATGCAGTAGGGTCACCAGTGGCCTCGATAGAACAGCACGATCGCGAATTTGGTGTCGATATCCCCGGGCAGTTCCAGGGTGCCACCGTCTGCCAGGTTCAGGGTTAGGTTCGGGAAATCGTCCCCTGTCGTTAGCTTCTCCATACTCTTGCTCCTGTTGCCGGGGTTGTCGAGGCGGATCGCGCCGTTGTGCGTTCTCAGTGGGGCGTGTACCAGATGGGTGACGTGTAGGCGCGTTCCTGGATCGCCATCGGCGCGTGTTCGGGCACCTCGTCAAGTCCGTAGAAGGCCGCGTCGTAGGCCGTCCAGCGTGGCGTGGGAATCTGGAGTACACGCACGTAGTAGAACGCGAGTGCTTCGGGATCGAAATCCGGGTCGGACCAGACCACCGCAAGCTCGGGGTCGCCGATCGAGTTGTCGTACGTGGCGCCGTTCACGGTATTGCCCACGGGATCCGCGTTGCCGCGCAGGGTGGGCTTGCGACCGTCCGATAGGGCGACGTCGTAGACGCGTTCGTGGGTCTGCCCGTCCCTATGGCGCCAACCCTTGACGATCTGGATACGGTCCAGGTTGGCCCCGTCGGGGTCCTTGATCGCGCGGATCAGAAAGCGGAGCGACTGCCGCGTCGGCGCCGCTGTCAGGTCGCCGCCCATTGGCACGCCCTTGGCGTAGCCCGTCGCGGCTAGGTCGGCCCGGTCCGCGTCCGCCGCGTTGAAGTCGAAACCACCGAAGAACCGGACGATCATGCGTGGGCCGGTGGTGGCATAGACCTCCCGGCGGCGCATTGCCGCGAAGATGGACTCGCGGGTGTTCTGCCGCGCCCACACGGCGGCGTAACCGCCCGCGGCGTAGTGCCAAGTCGTCAAGGCCCGATAGGGATTGGCCTCGACCATGGTGTGCTTGCCCCACCAGTTGTCTTCATCGGCGGTTGCCAAGCCGGTGTGGGCGTCGGTGGCGCCGATCATGCCGAACTTGAAGGGATTGACGCCAAGGCGTGCCTGCAGATCCAGTCCCACCATCAGCGCTGAGCGCGCGTATTCGTAGCGCTTCTTTTCGGCGAAATCCGCCGGCCGCTCCTCGATGGGCAGGTTGTGGGGTTGCTCGCCGAGCGGCCAGGTCTCGAAATCCGCGAACTCGTCGTCGGGCGAAAGTACCGGGTGTGTCTCGCCGTCGCCCTTGATCTGCGTCATCTCGAAGATCGGCTCCCACCGCTCGCGGGTGCGCGCGTATTCGACATCGATGGGGTTGCCGTCGAAGTCCACCGGCAGGAACATCCTGCCGTTCGAGAGGTTGCCGTTGTGCGGGATGGCGAGCACCTTGCCGCCGGTTTCGCGCTCGTAGCGGTCGAGGTGCGCCCAGAGGTCCTCGACGTTTTTGCTGTCCTGGACCGAGAACGGCAGCAACCGGCAGGCCGCGCTCGGTCCGCCTTCGAAGATGATGTTGCGGTGGAAGTTCGGTGACTTCGGGTCGCGCCTGGCGGGCGTCCACTCGTAGCCGATGAACGAGGAGAACGTGCCGGGCTCGTAGTGGCGTTCCGCGTTGCCGCATACCTCGTCCCACACGGAGCGCCGGAAGGTCTCGTCGGCGACGTAGTCACTCGACCAGGCGGCCCAGAAGAACGACTGCTGCCCACCGGAGCGCACCCCGAACGCCCGCGAGGCCGAACGCCACTCCTCCAGGGAATCCGCATTGAGCGCTGCATCCGGCGACCACTCGGCCTCGTCCCAGATTTCGCGCCATTTCCGTCCCACTTCGGTCGCGAGCAGGATCGGGTCCCGCGCCTGCATACGCGGCATCACGCCCAGGTTCACCGCATGGTCGGAGACGACGAGGAAGTCCAGCGGACGGGCGAGGCGCACCTGCTGGCCATTGTGCGCCCGCACCGTCTCGCCCTTGGCGAACCGGTAGGCGTCGTCCGGCGAAAGCAGCTGGTTGCCCATGCCGTTCGCGTCGACGGACATGTTGGTGTGCAGGTGCGTGTCGCCCCAGTAGACGCTGGTGGGGAAGTCCTGCGTGGCGGGCTTGGAGTAGATTTCTGCGCCGAGGGCCGATCCCATGGCGATGACGCAGACGGTGCCGGCGACCCTCCGTAACGCGGACGAGCGGACGGGTATTCTCATCTCGAGGTCCATTGGCTTCGCGCCACTCCCCGTCAACCGTCGCGCGCTGGCATCAACGCCTCGGCAATCGGCGCCCGTCGCTGCCGCGCCGCCTCGTCGGGTCCGTAGTTTTCGGCAAGGTAGTCGAGGATACGGGTTTCGGCTTCGTCCGGAATCTGCCAGAGATTCTGGGTGCGCTGCATCCAGCGGATCATGTCGAGCCAGGCGTCGCGGTTGGCACGTTGGTTCGTCACGACGTTGTAGGCGTGGCACCCGCCGCAGTGGGCGCGGACATCCTCCCAACCGGTTGTCGTGACAAGACCGGTGTCGGTGTCGATGTCGGCGGCTAGCGCGAAAGCAGGGAGGATGCCGACGACGAACAAGCGGATGGTCCACCGCCGTCTGCAACGATCCGGAGCGGGAGAGGTCATGCCACGGCCAACGCGATTCGGTGGCAGGCATTGTTCAGGTAGCCGCGCGGGTTCCAGCCCGGCAATACGACGGGTTGGGAACGCCCGTTCTCGTCGACCGCTCGAGCCCAGATCTCGAAATACCCGGGCGTTGGGATGGCAATGGCCGTGGAGAAGTGCTGCCACGCGAGGCGATTGGCCGGCTCTTCGAGATCGGTGGGTTGCCACGTAGCGCCGAAGTCGACGGAAGTAAACACGCTGGCCACGCGAAGGTCGCCGGCCCAGGCATGGCCGCGAACGGCAATCGGTTTGGCCCGTTCGTGACGGCTGCCTGAACGCGGATGGGTAATGAGCGACTTCACGGGCATCGACTCGATAATGCACATGTCCTCGTCCGCAACCGTCGCCCCGGGAGCCACGGGATCGCAGGGCACACGGTACGACTGGCCACCCATCTTGGGTCCGTCGTGGACGCGGTCTCGTACTAGGACACGCTTCAGCCACTTGCCGCTCACGGAACCGGGCCAGCCGCCGGCAACCAGCCGCAACGGATAGCCGTGCAACGGTGGCAGCGGCTCGCCGTTCATCGCCCAGGCGATCAGCGTTTCGGCCTCCAAGGCCTTGTGCATCGGCACGCCCCGCGAGATGGGCTGTTTCGTCGGATCCCCGGACAGGTGCGTGTCGGCGGCTTCGTAGGCCACGTAGACGGCCTCGTCGGTAATGCCGCAGTAGTCGAGCAAATCCTTGAGACGCACGCCGGTCCATCTTGGGCATGCCACCGCGCCCGTCGTCCATTGGTTTCCGCGGGCCGGGGGATGGAACTCGGACCGACCGTTGCCGCCGCATTCGACCTGAAGCTGTAGCGTGACGTGCTCGAAGCGCTCCTTGATTTCGCGCAGCGTGAGTTGCAACGGGGTTTCGCAGGCCTCTCCGGCCAGTTCGAGGGTCCAATCGAGAGGATCGATGTCCCGGGTATCTGGCGGTATGCCGTTGTTCCGCACGAACATCCGTTCGGCCGGCGTCACGGCGTCGTCCAAGAGGTGTGCCGGTGTTTCGGCGTTGATTGGGCGCTCGCTTAGAACCTTGAGGCCGGGTTTGCCGGGAATGGCCGGCAGGGGTACCTGGCCGGCGGCTAACGGACACAGCGCCGCGGAAATCGTGGCTACGGAACCACGCAGCATGGTGCGTCTTGTGTAGGCGGTAGGGGCGACACCCCTGCTCGGGACACCGCGTACGCTTCGGATCATTCCGGCACCTCCGGATGCGGAGTGTGCATCCCGGCCCCTATTGATGCAAAGACTCGCGCACGATGGATTCCACGACGGTGACGATGCCGTAGGGGCGACCCTAACGCGCCCGCCAGGGCGCGCGGTCGCCCGTCCCGACCTAAACGGGCCGTTCGGTAGCCACTCGGGCGACGCGTCTGTCAGACTTACGCCGATGCCAAAGCTTGCGATCGAGTCGGGGGTGACCCGCGTACTGGCCCTGGACTCACCGGAATCCGGCACGGTCGTCATTCACTACTCAGTCCGGTAGTCATGGTAGGCACCGAAACCCTCACCGATCTGCCGCCGATCCGCGCACGTCGGATTCTGCAGCTAGCCTTCAAGTGCTGGCCGTTCATCCGGCCGTTGATCAAGCATCTGTTGATCCTCATCGCTAGTGCGGTGCTTGTTTCCCTGGTCTTGTTTGCCGTCTTCCTGCTCGGCACGGATCTGTTCAACAACAAGATCCTCGTCGGGGACAAGCTCCAGCCGCTGCAGGCGCAACTGTTGTTCGTGGACGAGTCGTTCGTGCTCGAGGACATCGCCGACAACGTCAACGAGCGCGACCCTCTGACCGAATCCCAGCGCAAGACCGTCAGGACACGCGTCATGATCTGGGGAGCGGGTCTGCTCGTGGTGTTCGCTCCGAGCATCGGAATCCTCCTGTACTACAACATCTGGATCTGGCAGATGATCAACCAGAACCTGCGCGTGGCGATGATCGCCAAGGCGGAGCACCTGTCGTTGAAGTACCACAGCCAGTCCCGGGTCGGCGATGCCATCTTCCGCATCTACCAAGACAGCGCGACGATAACGAGCCTCATTCAGGAGGCCTTCGTCGGCCCGGCGGCGGCGCTCTACGGCATCGTCGTGGCGTTGGCTTTCCTGTGCTTCTTCGACCCGTGGATCGCGGTGGCTGCGGTTCTGGCGTTGGTGCCGATGATCCTACTGACGGCTTGTGCCACGCGGCTCCTGCGCGAACGCGCGCTTGCGAACCGTGTCGCCTTCAGCAAGCTCACCTCAAGAGTGCAGGAAATCATGGTCGCGCTCCGCATCGTCAAGGCGAACAAGGGCGAAGAGCGGGCTCTTGAGCGTTTCGATCAGGATTCCCATCGTGCCCTGGATGCGGCGTTCACGCTGCGCATGACCATTGCGGTGCTGCAGGTTCTGGTGACCTCGATCGCCGCCCTCGTGATGATCGGCGCCGAATTCGTGATCGTCTACTGGGTGCTCGGCGAACGGGAGACGTTCCTCGGTGCCGCCGCGGTGACGGTGATCGGCTTCGCCGTGTGGAATCTCGGTGCGTTCGAGGACGCCCGCGAGCGACTCGGTGGCGCGTTGTTCGGCGGCACTGGATTGGTTGGCACGTGGGCCCGCCTCCAAGACCTCTTCATCGGGCTCGAAAGAGCGTTCTACCTGCTGGAACTCGAAGCCGATATTGTCGACCCGGACGAGCCGGTGCGCTTCCCGACGCCGGTCGAGTCGGTGACCTGGAAGGACATCCACTTCGCCTACGATCCGGCGCTTCCCGTGCTGCAGGGCGTCGACCTCGTGGCCCGGTCGGGAACGATCACGGCGATCGTGGGTGCGAGCGGAGCGGGCAAATCCACGCTGGTGTCGCTGCTGCTGCGACTCTACGACCCGGATCGGGGACACGTCCTGGTCAACGGCACGGACTTGAGAACGTTCCGCGTCGATGAAATCCGCGAGAGTGCGGCCATCGCCTTGCAGCGCAACGTGCTTTTCGCCGGCACCGTTGCCGACAACATCGGCTACGCGGCGCGGAGTCCGAAGCGCGCCGACATCGAGGCCGCCGCCCGGGTGGCGTGCGCCGACGGTTTCATCCGGGAACTCGCGAACGGCTACGACACTGAACTGGGCGAACGGGGTGGAAAGCTCTCGTCCGGCCAGCGTCAGCGCCTGTCGCTCGCCCGGGCCATCGTCAGGAACACGCCGATCCTCATCCTCGACGAGCCGACGGCCGCACTCGATGCGGAGACGGAGCTCGCGGTGATGCGCAACCTCCGGCAGTGGGGGAAGGACAAGGTGGTGTTCCTGATCACCCATCGCATGGCCACGATCCGCGATGCGGATCAGGTAGTGTTCCTCGAACAAGGGCGGCCCGTCGAAGTCGGGGATCACGATTCGCTAGTCCGGGCGGACGGTCGCTACCGGCTGTTCGCCGACGCGGCGGCGGGAGAGCCGCTCGGTGTCTGAAGCAGCCGCGCCGACCGAGACCGGCAACGTCGTTGACCGGTTTGTCGGCGAGCACCACCACGATGACCGCATCGACGTCGATACGGAGATAACCTCCGCAGAGGCATTGAAGCTGCTTTGGCGGTGTCTTGGATTGCTCGGCGAGGCGAAAGCACTGTTCGCCGCGAAGTTCGCGCTTCAGACGGGCACCTTGTTCTTCCAGCTGTTCACGCCGTGGATCGCGAAGATCGTGATCGACAACGTGATCCTTCAGGAGCCCATCGGCGGAACGGACGTGCCGTACCCGCCGTTCATACAGCCGATCGTGGCCTTCCTCGATGGAATGACGCCGCTCGAGATCATGTTCGCCGTTGCCATGGGCTACCTGGCGGGCCTCATTCTCGTCGGGATGCGAGCCGGGGATGGAATCGAGGTGAGTCTGTTCGGCAGCTCGTTGACCGGCCAGGACGAGACGGCCAGCGCCGAGAACAAGATCAGCGGCTCGTACAGCGAATCGGGCGGGGCGTGGGGGCTCGCGGAGTACGCGATCGGCGTGCGGCTGAACCAGCGCCTTGCCAACCACTTGAGGACCCGACTGTTCCGGCGTCTCACCCGGCTGCCGATGGCGGTGCTCGCCGAGAAACGTACGGGTGACTCGCTCTACCGCGTGCTCTACGACACCGCGAGCATTCCCTGGGGCGCTCTGGATCCGACCCTGACCCTTGGAACCACCATCCTCACCGGCCTGGTGAACATGTACCTCATCCAGTACTCGTACGAGGCCACCGCGCCTCAGCTCGTCTGGCTCGCTTGGGCGACGTTGCCGCTGGTGTTCGCGGTGACGTTCCCGGCGTCAAAGCTGATGCGCCGCATCAACCAGACCAAGCGTTCGGCGGGTTCGGCCACCACCAACGCCATGGAGGAGACGGTGGGCAGCATCGACGCGGTGCAGAGTCTCGGTGGCATGCGCGCCGAAGCGCAGAAGTTCGCGACGCGAAGCCTCGAGTCGTACTTCAGGGAACGGGTTGCGCTGGTCCTCGGCCTCGTGCTCTTCATCGGTGCAGCGGTTGCCGTAACCGGCATTGCGCTTTGGGTGGTGATCATCGTCACCGACGGCATCATCGAGGGGAGCATGTCGCCGGGTGACTTCGGCGTCCTGTTCGGCATGTTCTTCGGGATCGTCTTCGTGCCCATCGAGATCGGCTCGTTCTGGCTCAATCTGCAGACCAAGCTGGCACCGGCGCGGCGCATCTTCTTCTTCATCGACTACGCGTCCGACGACGACCGAACCGGAGGTCGCCGCATAACGACCATCGCCCAGCGCGTCGAGATCGATCAAGTGGACTATGTGCACCCGGATGGTCGACCCGCCCTTTCGGGTGTTTCGCTGGAGATGCGCGTGGGCGAGATCGTCGCCATCGTCGGCCCGTCGGGTGCGGGGAAAACGACCCTCGGCTCCCTGATTCCCGGTTTCCTCAACCCGACGCGGGGGCGCGTGCTGATCGATGGACGAGACCTGGCCTCGCTCGACATCGACAGCGTGCGCAGCCATGTCGCCTACGTCTTCCAGGAGCACCTCCTGCTTGCCGAGAGCATCCGCGAGAACCTTCAGTTGGCCAACGCCGCCGCTACCGAGGAGGACATGCTGCGCGCATTGGAACTCGCCGGGTGCATGTCCTTCGTGCGCGAGATGTCGGAGGGCATCGACACCGCGCTGGGCTTGTCCGGCAACACGCTGTCGGTGGGCCAGCAGCAACGCCTGTGCATCGCCCGGGGCTTGGTGCGGGATGCCAAGGTCCTCATTCTCGACGAGCCAACCTCGGCGTTGGATCCCGAAACGGAGCAGGAGTTATTCGACTCGCTCGACCGGATTGCCGAGGACAGGCTGCTCGTGGTCATCGCGCACCGACTCTCGACAATCCGCCGAGCGGACAAGATCGCCTTCCTTGACGACGGCGTGCTCCTCGAGATCGGCAGCCACGACGAGTTGATGCAACGCGAGGACGGGGCGTACCGGCGCTTCGTGGAACTGCCGTCGTAACGGCCGGGGTCGTCGATGGGCTTTCGCGAACGCGCCCGGATTGCGGGACGGGACAAGCCCGTCCCCTACGGTTCGTCCGCGAGACGCAGCGTCGTAGGGGCGACCCTTGTGGTCGCCCGTGCCGGATGTGCCGCATCCCCTTGGCACCGCGACTGGACGAGCCTAGGAACATACCAGTCCCCTACGTCCGTGCACACCCGTACGATAGCCAGGCTCGGGCAAACGCACACGCTTGTGCGA
The DNA here is from genome assembly GCA_009846005.1 of Gammaproteobacteria bacterium. Classification (GTDB taxonomy): domain Bacteria; phylum Pseudomonadota; class Gammaproteobacteria; order Pseudomonadales; family Azotimanducaceae; genus VXYL01. Next base: position 87,181 of record VXYL01000007.1, read on the forward strand.
ATACCCTAACCCTTTGTATGTGTTACACTTTTTTATCTTGGCAGAGCAACGGCAACGGGAGGTAGACGTGGCCGAGGTTCAACTGTCGCCGGGGTCGGAGCGCCCTGGCCATGCGATCTACTCCGGCCCGTTCGAGAGGGACGCCGTGTTGGAGTATGCCATTCGCTACGACGGTCCCGAGGATCCCGACTTCCCCGGCTGCGTCCCGATTCCCATGACCGCCGAGCAGTTCCAGGACTACGACGGCGGCGTCGAGTACTGGAGCCGCGAGCAAGCCATGGCCTGGGTTCTGCGCGAGGGCGGACCCGACCACGAGAACCCCGGCGGCCACCTGCCGGCATTGCTGACGCGGGTCGCGTTGGAGCGCGGTTCGCCGATCCGCTGCTGGGGCGCGCTGCGCATGGTGGTCGTCGACGGCGCCGGACGGCCAAGCGAGGCCATGCACCCGGACCAATCCGTCTACCTGCGTCCCGACGTCTGGACGCCGAGTGGTCGCGCAACCGTGATCGGTCGCGATCCGCGACCCGACGTCGTTCTGGAGGTCGACCACACAACGGATGTGCGCCGTAGGAAACTCGGTATCTATCGACGGTGGGGGCTTCCCGAGGTCTGGGTGGAGACGCCGGACGCCCCGTCGCCGAGCCGTCCGCGAGGCGTCGTCCCCGGACTCTCGATCTATGTCCTTGAGGACGACGACTACCGAAAAAAGCCTGTGAGCGCGGCCCTGCCCGGATGGAAAGCGCACGAGATGCACCTTGCGCTGAACGAACCGTCGTCGTCGCCGCAGACAATCGGACATCTGGTGCGCGTCGGTCGAAGACTGGGCGACCTCGATGGCACCGGCCCGATCAACGACACGCAGATTGCGGGTTATATGCGACGCGCCCACGGCGTGGGCCAACGAACGGGTTTCGCCCGCGGACGCGAACAGGGTCTTGCCGAGGGATTGGCCGCCGGGCGCCGTCAAGCTCTGGTGTGCACAGCGGTCGAAGTCCTGCGTGTGCGCGGCATTGCGTTGTCGGAGGATGCCGAGCGGCGCTTGGCCGCGACGACGGCCAGCCGGGAGACGCTGCTGGCCGCTGCCGCAGGCTGTTCGACCGAAGCCGACTTCTGGGCACGGTTGGCATCCGGCGACTGAGAGGCCCAGTGCGTGTGAGGCGGGGCGCGACGCCATCGTAGGGGCGACCCTTGTGGTCGCCCGCGCTTCCCGGTTGCCTAGGACGGGACGGGACAAGCCCGTCCCCTACGGTCGCTCCGAAACGGTCGATGTGTCCTTGGGCAGCGCGAACGCCACCAGCTCACCGTCTCCGCGGCGGCCGCCGCCTGCCGCCGCGATGTATTGGCGACCCTTGTGCATGTAGGTCATCAGGGCGCCGTGGAGGCGGATATCGACGTCCACTTCGCCTAGGAGTTCGCCGGTCGTCTTGTCGAACGCGCGCAGGAACGTTCCCTGTGCCCGCCGGCCAAGTTCGCCCCGTTTGGACAGATAGCCGATGAGCAGTGTCTTGGTGAGCAGGATACCGCCTTCCGCCACCACATCACCGTAGGGGGTGCCCAGCGGGCCGAGGTTCAAGTCCTTGATCGCGGGATGGTTGGTTGGGCCGTTGCCGAACGGGATCTGCCAGACGTGCTCGCCGGTGTTCAGATCGATTGCGGTGATGCGTCGATACGGGGGCTTTACGATGGGCAACCCCTGCGGCCCCCGGGTTCCCTGGTAGGCGATGACGTAGTCCCAGTCGGAGGTGCCGGGCTCGGTCGGCACCACGGCCATGCCGATCGGGTTCGTCTGCGACTCGACGTAGAGGATGCCGGTTTCGGGGTCGACGGACGCACCGGGGAAGTTCGCGCCGCCGGCTGCGCCCGGGACAACGATGGTGCCGAGCTTTCCGCCGGCACCCTTGACGATGGGGGGCGTGAAGATCGGGCCGAGCCGGTAGCCAGCAGCGATCTCGATGGCTTCGGCCTTCAGTTCCGGGGTGAAGTCGATGAGATCGTCCTCGGTGATACCCAGGCGTTCGAAGGGCGGCGGCTTCGTCGGATGCGGTTGGGTCGGGTACGTCTTCTCGCCGGGAACGTCGCTCTGCGGCACCGGGCGTTCCTCGATCGGCCACACCGGTTTGCCCGTCACGCGGTCGAAGACGTAGGTGAAGCCGGTCTTGGACACCTGCGCTACGGCCTTGATCGGTTTGCCCGCAACCACGATATCGACCAGATTGGGAGCGGAGGCGACGTCGTAGTCCCAGACCCCGTGGTGGACGGTCTGGAAATGCCAGACGCGCCTGCCGGAAGCCGCGTCGAGGCAGAGAATGCTCTCGGCGTAGACGTTGGCGCCGGGTCGTCTGCCGCCCCAGTAGTCGTTGGTCGGCGTCGAGGTCGGCAGGTAGACCAGGCCCAACTCGTCGTCGCCCGCCAGCATCGACCAGGCGTTGGTATTGCCGGCCTTCTTCCAAGAATCGTTCTCCCAGGTCTCGACGAAAGGTTCCCCTTCCCTCGGGATCGTGTGGAAGCGCCACTTGAACTCACCGGTCCGGGCGTCGTAGGCGCGTATATGTCCCGGCGGGCTGTTGTTGTGCATGCCGTAGTCGAAGATCTTCGAGCCGACGACCACGGTGTCGGCGACGACGATGGGCGGCGCACCGTGGGTGATGTTGTTGATCTCGTAGTCGCCGGGACCGAGGTCCATGGCGAGATCGACGATGCCGTTGTCGCCGAAGTTGGGGTCGGGTTTTCCGGTCGCGATGTCGATGGAGACCAGTTGCTTGCCGAGTGTCGCGACGAAAATGCGTTCGACCTTGCCGTCGGTCCAGTACTCGATGCCGCGGGTCTGCAGCGGCTGCATGTTGGGTTGGCCCTTGGCGTAGCTCTTGGGGTCGTAGAGCCATAGCTGCTGCCCGGTGGCGGGGTCGAGGGCCGCTACCTGGCCGTGGGAGGTAACGGCAAATACCCGCCCACCGACCATGAGCGGCGTGGCACGGTAGTCGCCTGTGTAGTAGCGGCCGCCATCGCCGTAAGGGATGTCCTGGTCGGCCGATTTCCACCGCCAGGCGACTTGGAGCGTCGAGAAGTTCCCGGCATCGATCTGGGTCAGGGGCGAGTACTTCGTTGAAGCGTGGTCGCCGCCGTGGTGGCGCCATTCGCCACCTGCAGTTCCGTCGGCGGCGACGGTCGACAGTGCCGCGCCGACGACCGCGGCGAAGCAGACACGAGTGATTAGCGGCGCTACACGCCGGTCGACATTGTGCATAGAAGCCCCGATCCCCGCGTCCTTTGAGTGTGGCCCTATACGCTGCCTGATGCCAGTCCGGGGTCCGTTGCCATGGCGCCGACACGCGCGGTCGGGAGAACGGGGACGCGTTTCGGCTTCAGCGATAGATGTGGATGGATTGGGGCTCCGTTCCCAACAATTCGCCGTACGGCTCGGCGCGTTTCGGATCGACCCGCCTAAGGCGCATGTACAAGGTGGCTGCCGCCCGACGACGTGCCCCGTCGCTGGCTAAACGGTCGTAGAGTCGCTCGGCGAGGTCGAGGTCCCTAAACACCGTTTGCTGCAGGACGCCTTCAATCGCACCGTCGCGGTCGGACGAAGGAACTTGGTCGAGAAGGGCCGTTGCGGCCTCGGGAGCGGATCGCGACCAGGCGTGGAACGCGGTCCGGTACAGATTCTGGCTCATGGGTGCGTCCATGCGGGGAATCGCACGGATTGCGGCCAGAGGGTCGGAGGTCGTCCAAGTCGAGATCAACTGTGATCCGGCGGCTTGTCGGACGCCGGAATCCCGTATGCGGTTGATCGTTCGCAAGGCGGACTCCGGGGACTGTGCGGCTAGCCGTCGGACGACCATGGAGACCGCGCGGCGTTGGGCTTCCTCGGACTGGTCCTGCAACCACTCAAAGGCTTCCTCGGGGTCCGCTTCGGCATAGCGTTGAGCCACGACGGCGACGGTGGCGGGCGTCTTGTCTTCGGACGCGTCCAACCATGCTGCTGCGGCCCGTGGGTGCTTCTGCCCCCAGACTCCGAGAACGCTCTCGATTGTTGTTGAACGGTCAGTACCGTCGAGTTCGTTGGTAAAGGTCAGGGCACGCAAAGGGTCCGTTTGCCCTAGGTCGGCCAACGCTGTGGACAGCATCGCGGTACGCACACGGGAGGGCTCTTGGGCTCGAACCCATTCGAATGCGGCTCTGGGGTCGTTCCCCGCCCAGGAGCCGATGAGCGAGACCCCGACTCTTCCCATCAGGCGGGCTACGTTGTCCATCCCCGCGAGTGCGTCGAGGGCTGCCACGGGGTCGGTTCGTCCCCAAGTGTGAAGTACACCCTCTGCGACCATGTCTCGGCGACCGGGTTCGAGCGTCTCGGCGAGTTCGAACATTTGCCGCGGCGAGTGGCTTGCGACCATTCCAGCGACTAGCCTGAGCGGATCGTCTTGGCCTGACGATGGCTGAGCGATCGCCCATTGCAGTGCGGCATCCGGGTCTTGACGTACCCAACGATTCAGCAGCTCGTTTTGCCAGGGATCCTTCTGCGGCCCGACCATGGATGCGACGGCTGACAGTGCAGCGGAAGGGTCGGTTTCGAACCAAGTATTGGCAACGCTGTAGAGCATTTCGAGCTTGTCGCCGCCTTCCTCGAGCGCCAACGCCGTTTGCCAAGCCCCGGTAGGGTCACTCTTGGCTTGACTGATCGCTTGGAGTTGTCGCAAGTAGGGTTCGAGCCCGAATCGCTTAGCGACTTCCTCCTTGCGAGCATCACTCATACCGTCCAAGTCGAGAATATCCCTGACCGATGGCAGCGGCTTGTCGAATGTGTCGAGGAAGGCCAGGGCCGCGTCGAGATCGACGCTCGCGACCATCGACACGGTGGTCCGGACTAGAGTCTGTTGGTCGCGTTCTTCGTCGGGAAGACGATCTAAGGCCGCGCGAGGGTCAAGCTGAACATATCGGGAGTAGATGACCTGCTTGACGCGCCCCGGTTCGGTCAAATCGCTGGCCTCTTCGAGCAGGGCCTCCAACGTGCCGACATCGGCCGATAGCAGTCGAGCGTACAGTGCAGCGCTTCGTTCGAACTCGCTTGGCAGGGATTGGATGTTGGCCAATGACTTGGCCTGCGACCTAGGCGTTTGGGGTCGAGTCGGCGACGCAGCGTTCGGTGATGTCTCGACGATCGGGGACGCGGGGGGGATGGATTCGGGTTCTACCGTGAGATTCGTGACCAATACCACGACGCCCGCCCCAAAACCGAGCCCAATGATGAATGCGACGATCAACCTGGCCACAACCGACGCCCTGCATACTTACTTCACGGTATCCTACTGCCGTGATCCAACCTGCGCACGCCGACGTGGTGGTGATATGCCCCCCAATATCGTTCTCTTCATGACCGACCAGCTAAGGCGTGATGCGTTGGGCTGCTACGGGAACGAGATCTGCCAGACACCGAACCTGGATCGTCTCGCCGCCGAGGGAACGCGATTCGACCAGGCCTATACGGTGAGCCCGGTGTGCTCGCCGTCCCGGGCCTCCCTGATGTCGGGCCTCTATCCGCACAACCACGGCGTGATGATCAACACCCATATCGCACCCGCCTGGTGCCGGGGACTTGCGCTCGACACGCCCACGTTCTCCAGCCGATTGAAGGCGGCGGGATACGTACTGGACTACGCCGGCAAGTGGCATGTGCACCAGGACCTGGGCCCGACGGAATTCGGTTTCGACCGCCACAGACATGGACGTGCCGCTAGGGGGTCCGTTCCCGGCGATGAAACGGTCATCGAATTCCCCGGGGGAAAATTCGCGGTCGCTGGTACGAATCCCCATCCCAAGGAAGACGGCAAGACCTGGCAACTGACCGATGTGGGCCTCGCAATGCTGCGCGAGAGAGCCGACGGCGATCAGCCGTTCTTCCTGCGCATAGACGGAGTCGCACCCCATTTCCCCAATATCGTCCCGGAACCCTACGCCTCCATGTACGACCCGGAGTCCATTCCGCCGTGGCCGAACTTCGATGAGACCTTCGAGGGGAAGCCTGCCGCGCACCTGCGCAAGCACCGCGAGTGGCATCTCGAGGACAAGGACTGGTCCTGGTGGCAGAAGGTCGTCGCGAAGTACTACGGTGATGTCACCCTGATCGACGACTGCGTCGGTCGGGTGCGGGAAGCGATCACGGAATGCGGAATCGAGGACAATACGATCTTCCTGTTTTCCACGGACCACGGGGACGCCACGGGAAGTCACAAGCATTTCGAGAAGTCCGGCACGATGTATGACGAGATCTTCCGCATTCCTTTGTTGGCGAGGGTTCCGGGTGTCGCGCCTCGGCAAGTATCCGAGTTTGTTCGCCTGATGGATCTAATGCCGAGTTTCATCGAATGGGGAGGAGGCGATCTGCCGGACGATTTGGACGCAAGGAGCCTGGTACCCCTCGTCGAGGGCGAGACGCCTGCCGACTGGCCGGACAGCGTCTACTGCGAAAGCCACGGCGAAGTGTGGGGATACTCTACCCAGCGGATGGTGCGGACCGAGCGTTGGAAGTACGTCTATTTTCCCCATGATCTCGATGAACTCTACGATCTGAATGCCGATCCAGCCGAGATGAACAATCTCATCGATGACCCGGACTATGCCGATGTTCAGCGCGAGATGAAGGCACGCCTCGTCGGCTGGAACGATGCGACCAATGACATGTTCCAGTGGAATTGGGTGCGGTGGAACTTCCCGGATCCGGTCAGTCCCTATTAACGATGTCGATGCCGCGACGAACAATCGGCATTCTCGCCTGCCTGTTGGCCTTTCGCGTGCTGGCCACTCCCAACGTGATTCTGGTGATGGCCGACGACATGGGCTGGGCGCAGACGGGCTACTACGACCATCCGGTCCTCGAAACACCGAATCTGGATGCCATGGCCGCCAACGGCTTGCGTATGGACCGGTTCTACTCGGCTGCTCCCCAGTGCTCCACGGCTCGCGCCACCGTGCTGACCGGCAGGACCAACGATCGCACGGGCGTCGCCACGGTAGGTAGTTCCATCAACAAGCAGGAAAAGACCCTGTCGACGGCCTTTCGCAACGCCGGCTATACGACCGCACACTTCGGCAAATGGCACCTCAACACGGTGAACACACCGGACCACCCGATGCCGTTGTCTGACCCGCACAACCCAGGCGAACTCGGCTTCGACTACTGGCTGGGCGAAACCAACCAGTTCAACCTCGATCCGTTGTTCAGTCGCAACGGAACGACCGAACGCATCGAAGGCGAGTCCTCCGAAATCCTGGTCGATGAGGCCCTCGCTTTCATCGAGCAGGCGCACAAGCAACGCAGACCTGCCTTCGTGCTGATCTGGTACGCCTCTCCGCACCGACCGTTCGAGGCACTCGACGAGGACATGGCAGCCTTCGAGGGGTTGCCGGAAGCCTCCCGCGTCCACCACGGCGAAATCGTCGCCATGGACCGTTCCATCGGCATGCTCCGTCAGGGTTTGCAGGACTTGGGAATTGCCGAGACCACGCTGGTTTGGTTCACCAGCGACAACGGCGGACTCCCGACATTCGACGTGACCCGGGCTTCAACCGGGGAGGTGTTGCCGGGTGTCCTGCCGGATTCCACCGGGCATCTGCGCGGGTTCAAGAATTCATTCTACGAAGGCGGCATTCGCGTACCCGGCATCATCGAATGGCCCGGCCATCTCGAACCGAGAATTTCGAACTTCCCGGCCAGCACGCTGGACATGTTCCCGACTCTCATCGAAGTGGCCGGCCTCGCCCCCGACGACATCAATGACGTGCACGACGGCATGTCCCTCGTGCCCGTTTTCGACGCTGAACCGCCGAGGCGAAATCAGCCCATCGGCTTCCGGGTTCAGGGCCAGCTAGGCTGGCTCGACAACGACTACAAGCTCATCTACTACCGCGACTACGACAAGGCGATGGTCGACGGCGTGTGGGACAAGGAAGTGTTCGATTCACTGACCCAGGAGTGGGAGTTGTATAACTTGGTGGATGACCCTACCGAGGAGCACAACCTCGTCGAGCGGCGACCGGAAATCACGGCCCGCATGAAAGCCGAACTTGAAGCCTGGAACGAGTCCGTCGACCGGAGCGCCGAGGGTGCCGACTATCCGGAGGGCAGGGTGCTGCCCTCCGGGCGCGACGAAGCCGAACCGTAGGACGTCCCCGCGACTCCGTCACTTCAACTGATCGCAAGCACTTGGCGGTCGCCCGCCGTCAGGCATACATCAGGCGCGTGCCCTTAGGTTGCGGCACCGATCGTCCCAGTTCTCCGGCGGTGTCGATCCAGAACTGCGTCGCGTCTTGGATTCTCTTCCGCCTCTTCCTGATCGTCCGCGTGCCATGCGGCCGGGCAGTGCCGGGCGCCTCCGCGATGAACGCTTGGCCATCGTTGCTCCCGTAGAGGATGATCTTGTACCGATGCATCAGTCTTCTCCACCCGGTTTGTACGGTAGAAGCGGTTAGGTCGTGCACTTGAGACTCGCCCGATACGCAACTCGGGCACCTGATTTGGTAGAACAAGGCCCTACCCAGTGACAATTGAGGCAGGCATGAGAGCACCGGACAGGGACATTGCGATCCACGTTTCGGATTCGTCGCTCATGCTCCTGCTTCTGGCCGGACTGGAAGCATACAAGATGAGGGTACGTCGCGGTTCCGATGCAAACCGCAAGCTGCCCTTGGAGACCGGCGGCTTGCTGTGGGGCTTCATTAAGGATGGTGTCGGCGGAATGGATCACGTCACCGTCGAACACATCTCGGTGGACACCGCAGCCAATAGACAGACCGACAGCGTAGCCCTTTGCAAACATAGCACCGTCGTCAAACGACGAATTATCGAGGATCGGTGGCCCAACCCATCACTGATTGGCGACTTCCACACGCATCCGTATAAAAGCCTTGCGGAAGTCAAGCACGAAAAAGGATGGGAACCCTCAGCGTGCGATATAGCGTTCTATGAGAAATGCGACGAGGAACGGGATTCGTGGGTGTGGGACGCTAGGGTCTTCCTGATTCTGACGTTAGCCGAGCAGCACAGCAAGGACAGTAGCTCCGCAGCACCTAGAGTCACGAAGCGTTACGGCAACATTCTTCGGTGGCAGCAAGGAGGCTACCGTTTCTGGTTGTCGGCCTACGCTGTGGATCGGACCAACGGTGGCTTGGCGGTATCGCCCAAACCGGCAATTGAACAGCCGCGTCGCAGGTATGTTTACATTGACGTTCCGACGGTCAACGGTACCAGCAGTTGGTTCTCGTATGGAAGCGAAACGGAATGACGGCCAGTACACTCGATGAGTACCTAGACCATCTGAAGGACGGTCAGATTGAGGAACTGGCCGACAAGATTGCAACGTGTTACCACCGTTCGGAACGCTGGCGCTGGTTGACGTGCTACCGCCCCCCCACTAGGAAGGATGGAGCGATCTACCGTTGGTGGGTGCTCCTTCGCCGTGGTAACGAGTCTTAGGAATGTCAAGTTTGCGACGCATCACGGACGGGAATCCCCGTTAGGTTGCGGCGGAACTTGCCTGCCATCAGGCTCGCGCCCGCCGAGATCCGCACCAGAACGTTCGCCAACGGGGCCTCTCGGCGGGTGTTCGCGCAACCCCGATCGATACGGCGATAGCTCGAGACCACAACCCGGAGCCTCGCACGAAGATCGGCGAGCTGACGGAGGACCGGGAATCACCGGGACTTACTTCGTGTGAGTGCCGCGCACACGGAAGGGACCAACGTTCAATTCCGTTGCCGGAGCCTGCGTCGTTGTCGGCGCGGCAAAGCCTCGTAGACTTCATCATGGGGGCCGATGGCAATAGGCCAAGCAGTGCCGTCCTCGGGGTGCCTAAGGAAAGCGAACCGGTAGCTTCGGTTGAGGCGTACGACCCCGATCTGCTCACCATAGCTGGACAGGTGCTTGTAACGCCGCCCTCGGGGAACTTCCCCAGCGATTAGCTCGTCGACAACCTTTTCGAACTCGTCGCGGATTTCCGGATCCAGCTTGCGGTAGCTTTTTCGGAAGCGTGGTGTAGGTTCCCGAAACTCCTTGATCGGGGGGACGGCAGGCATTTTCTTTGTTCTAGGACGATGGCTTGTCGGCGTCCTCTTCTAGAGCCGCTATTAGCTCGGCACCGTTGGCGAACCGACGTTCGGACATGTCGGACGGGGAGGGAATGCCATCGGCGATGAGCACAGACCAGCGTAGGTCCTGCATGTTGGATATGACTGAGGCATACAACTCCAACAAGCGGTCGAACTCCGCGACAACTTGCGGGTAGTGAGCGATATCGTTGCGCATCGGTCGGAGCTTGGACAATTGAGTGCGGAAGTGATCCTCAGCGGCTTCGAGCGAGGCGGCTCCGACCCCATCGGGATCGAACGGTTCCTCGAGAGTGTCGTCTTTACTCTCGGCATCCAGTTTGACCCTGACCTCTTGGGCGAGGGCTCGCATAGGGGCAATGGCGGCTTCGTAAACGGCGTCGTGCCATTCCCGAAGCCGCCTCGATGCCTCGGCTACCATGTGATCTCGCACGAGTGTCTCTGGCGAGAGGTCGAGTCCCTGGGGCAGCGGGGCGAGTGCCGGTGCCGCATTGCCGAATCTACGTATGCTCTCCCCGTTGGCTGAGATCGATGGTAACGGCGCCCTGTTCCTCATGGTGCTGCGTGCGGCTCGGGTTGCGGCTTCGCGCTGCCACTGAACGTTGCCTCTGCCGGCTCTTCCGGCATGATGTTCGGGATCGGGAGATCCTTGTTCCTGCGGACGGTGGCCAGCTTCTTGGACTGCCGTTTCATGCCCTCTTACTTCCAGTGAGTGCAACTGCCCGTAGCGTACCACCGGATGGTGGGACAAGGCCATGAGGCTGTCCTTCTCGGTCGTTGCTCACCGAGGAGAGGTCGTCTTGGTGCCCCCGAACGGGCCTTCTATGCGGCACGACAGTCGGTCACGGGGACGCGCCAATCCGCGCCGCCTTCTCCTCGTCGAACCACCAGCCATCCGGAAAGGGCTCGCCGTACATCTCTTCCGGCTGTTCGGGACGTCCAAATTTGTCCCAGTAAACGATGCGTGTGTCCTCGAGGGCGTCGATCGGGAACTGGTAGTAGCCCCAGAGCAACACGCGGTCGAGCGCGCGCAAGGCCCTGACGAACCCGTGGATATCCGTCGCCTCCAGAGCGGCATCGACTAGCGCATCGACGGCGGGATGGTCGATCCCGGAGACGTTCCAGTAAGGCGTCGAAGCGGAGTGGAAGTACGGTCGTAGCTGCCAGGTAGGCGGCATGGCGAAAAAGCCTCGAAGGAGAAGCGCGTCGAAGTCGCCCGCGTCCCGGCGATTGGTATGGCCGACGCTGTCGATCATCCGAATGGACGCTTCTACACCCAGGACGTCTAGCGCACGCACGTACGGCAGCAGAATGCGCTGATTGTCCGGTGCTGCGGACAGAAACTCGATCGCGAGTGGCTCGCCGTTCGAATCCAGCAATTCGCTGCCTTCCATCCGATAGCCGGCGCCTGCAAGCAGTTTCCGGGCCTTTGACAGACCCTTGCGGTCGATGCCCACCGCGTCGGAGTGAGCGAAGGAAAAAGCCCGGTTGAACACCTCCTCGGGCAGCGTTGTGCGATAGGGCTCCAGCAGCGCCAACTCCGCGGCGTCCGGCAGTCCCGACGAGGCGAACATCGAGTTCGCAAAGAAACTGTGCGCGCGTCGCCGTTCGCCGCCGTGGAGCGCGCGGTTCTGCCACTCGAAGTCGAACGCATACGCAAGGGCTTCCCGTACGCGGGGATCGTCAAACGGTTCGCGGCGCGTATTGATCACCAGTCGAAACCGGGATCCCCGTTGGGTTCCGGAACCAATAGCGCCCTTCCGAAGCCAACCCCGCTCGCGGGCCGGCACGTTGAAGGAGGACAGCCAGTGGCGGGAGTCGTTCTCGGTCCACACATCGATCAGGCCGGCGCGCAGGGCTTCGCGGGCGACCGTGGCGTCGAGATGGCGTTCGTAGCGGATCGTATCGAAGTTGAACTTGCCGCGATTGATCGGCAGATCGCGCCCCCAGTAGTCCGGAACCCGGGTGTAGGTGAGGATGCGTCCCTGGGATACTTCGGTCAGACGATACGGACCGCTCTGCGGCGGTGGCTCCCGCGCCGGTTTGGTGACGTCGCGCTCGGCCCAGTAGTGCGCCGGTACGATGGGAATGAGTCCCAGGATGTGCACTTGCTTGGCCGCGTCGGAGTTGGCGTGAACCACAACCGTATGGGAACTCGGCGCATCGACCCGCGTAATCCACTCGAGGACGTCTGCCCATCCGGAGGACAGGTAGTCGTCGCAGAACGTGTCCAGCGAGAACTTGACGTCGGTAGCGGTGAGCGGCGTGCCGTCGTGCCACCGCGCCTCGGGACGTAGTCGAAACACCAAGGTGCGCCGATCGGCGCTCAATGCCACCGACTCGGCGAGACTGCCGTAGTAGCCGGAGAGTTCGTCGCCGGCGCGCTCCAGCAGATGATCGTATGAACGGAAATATCCCGGCGGCTTGTGCGGTGGCGAGACGCTGTCCATGGCGTACGTGATGGGCAGCACCAGCGTGCCTCCCTTGGGCGCGTTGGGATTGACGTAGTCGAAGTGGGCGAACCCCGGGGGGTATTTCAGGTCGTAGTCGGGGAATTGCGAAATACCGTGACGGAACTCGAGATCATCGAGATCGACTTCCGCCGGGGCCGCTGCCGGTGTCCACAGGGCCAGCAGCAACAGGCCCGCGAATGGGACGGGACAAGCCCGTCCGCTACGGTGCGTTTTCTTGCGCGTGCATGTCAAATCGTAGGGGCGACCCTTGTGGTCGCCCGACAGGAGGGGACGAGTCCGTCCCCTACGGGGTGTACCAGATCGGTGAGGAATAGGCGCGCTCTTGGATGACGTTCCGTGGGCTGTCTCCAAGGTTGTAGAACTTCGCGTCATACGTGGTCCACCGCGGTGTGGGGATCTGAATCACCCGGACGTAGTAGAACGCGGCTTCGTGAGGATTGAAAGCCGGATCAGTCCATGTCGTCGCAAGCGAAGCGCTGCCGATGGAATTGACGTAGCTTGCTGTCTCAAGGTTGACCGTGGACCCGACAGCGGGAAGCTTGCCGTCCTCGCCGATCACTCGGTCACCCGCCCAGGCGACGTCGTGGATCTTCTCGTGCAATGCACCCGTCGCGTCGCGCCATCCCTTGATGACCTGTACGCGATCGAGGTTCGCCCCGTCCGGATCCTTGACGGCGCTCACCAGGAACCTCGGTGCCTCGCCCGGCGTTTGGTGGGCCAGATCGCCCCCCATTGGAACGCCCTTGCGGTACCCGGTCTCGGCAACGTTCGGGCTCACGGCATCCGCGTCGGTGTAGCCCCACCCGCCGAAGAACCGCAACGAGATGCGTGGTCCCGTCGTCGCGTAGACCTCGCGCCGCTTCAAGGCGGCAAAGATGGCCTCGCGGGTGTTCTCCGTCGCCCAGACTGCGGCGTAGCCGGAGGAGGAATACTGCGCCTGGGTACGGGCGCGATAGGGGCTCGGTTGGTTGCCGCCCATCTTGCCCCAGAAGTTGTCCTCGTCGGCGGTGGCGAGGCCGGTGTGGGAGTCGGTGGAGCCGATCATCCCGAACTTGTACGGATTCACGCCGAGTTCGGCTCCTAGGGCGAGACCCGTCTGCAGTGCGCTGCGGGCGTAGGACTGCCTTGCCTCGGCCTGGGCTTGCGGCTTGGCCAGATTTCCCCAGGTCTCGTGCTCGGCGAACTCGTCGTTGGGCGAAATGGAAGGAAGCGTTTCGCTGTCGCCCTTGATTTGCGTCACTTCGATGATGGGTTCGATGGATGACCGGACCCTGGCGTACTCGCGGCTAAGCGGCTCGCCCTCGTAGGTGACGGTGCTGAACATGTTGCCGCGGCTCAAGTTGCTGTTGTGGGGAATGGAGATGACGTCGCTGCCGGTTTTCTCCCGGTAGCTCTCGAGGTAGGCCCAAAGGTCCTCCGGGTTGCGACTGTCCCAAGAGGAGAAGGGTCTGGCCTGCAACGTATGTGCGGGACCGCCGGCGAACATCACGTTGCGGTGCAGCATGGGTGAGCCACTGCTGTATTCGTACCCGACGAAGGTCGTGAATCTGCCGGGATCGTTATGCTTCTCGGCGATGGCGACAACGTGCTCCCAAACATTCCGTATGAAGTCCTCGTCGACGCCGAAGTCGCCGCCCTTCGCGCCCTTGGCGTTCATCAGCGCAGTGTCGCCGACTTTGAACTCCTCAAGGCTCTTCGACTTGAGGACATCGGATAGCGCGGGTGCGCTGGCCAACAACTTGAACATCCTCTGACCGTCCTCGGATTCCAGGAATCCCGGGTCGCCAGCCGCCAACCTTGGCAGAACGCCCATGTTCTCGGCGTGATCGGACACCATGAGGAAGTCGAGCGGGCGACGCAGCCGCACCTCGTCGCCGCCCGTGGCGCGAATGGTCTCGCCCTTGGCGAACCGGTAGGCCTGGTCGGGCGTAACCAAAGCACCCATCGAGAAGGCGTCGGCCGACAGGTGGGTGTGCAGGTGGGTATCGCCCCAGTAGACCTGGTCGGGGTAGTCATGCTTTACCGGCCCAGAGTAAGGCTCCGCAGCAGTGGTGCCGGCGAGGAGTGCCAAAACTAGAGCAAGGAAGGAACGCATCGTTCGCCTTTGTTGAGCGGCAAGCAACGAGCCTACAGCAAAAAAACGCACCGGGGGCCGTAGCCCGCGGTGCGCTGTTGAGTTCGCTTTTTGAGCGATCTAGTCGTTTTTGTTTTGCCAGCTGATCTGGATGCCGAATTCTCGCGGTTCAACAATGGTCCCGAAGGGGCTGGCGATGCCTTCCCGGGGCGACCACATGTGCAGCGCCGCTTGGTCAAGCGCATTCTGCACATAGCCAGTAACCCTCAACGAGGAATCGGGCGACTGCCACCTGGCCCTCAGGTCCCAACGGGTGTACTCGGACACCGCGTACGCCTCGACGTTGCCGT
>VXYL01000076.1 GCA_009846005.1 Gammaproteobacteria bacterium
TTACGGCGTGGACTACCAGGGTATCTAATCCTGTTTGCTCCCCACGCTTTCGCACATGAGCGTCAGTTTCAGTCCAGGAGGCCGCCTTCGCCACTGGTGTTCCTTCCTATATCTACGCATTCCACCGCTACACAGGAAATTCCACCTCCCTCTACTGAACTCTAGTTTGTCAGTTTGAAACGCAGTTCCCAGGTTGAGCCCGGGGATTTCACATCTCACTTAACAAACCGCCTACGCGCGCTTTACGCCCAGTAATTCCGATTAACGTTCGCACCCTCCGTATTACCGCGGCTGCTGGCACGGAGTTAGCCGGTGCTTCTTCTGTGGTTAACGTCAAGACCGCGCAGTATTAGTGCGCGGGATTTCTTCACCACTGAAAGTGCTTTACAACCCTAAGGCCTTCTTCACACACGCGGCATGGCTGCATCAGGCTTTCGCCCATTGTGCAATATTCCCTACTGCTGCCGACCGTAGCCGTCTGGGCCGTGTCTCAGTCCCAGTGTGGCTGATCGTCCTCTCAGACCAGCTATGGATCGTCGCCTTGGTAGGCCATTACCCCACCAACAAGCTAATCCAACGCAGGCTCCTCCGACAGCGCGAGGTCCTTCCGCCGCAACCGAAGTCGCGGCGGGGAGATCCCCCGCTTTCATCTCCGGCACGAATGCCGGAGATCACATGCGGTATTAGCTCGAGTTTCCCCGAGTTGTCCCCCACTGCCGGGTAGATTCCTACGCGTTACTCACCCGTTCGCCACTCTACTCAGCCCCGAAGGGCCTTTCGCGTTCGACTTGCATGTATGAGGCCTGCCGCCAACGTTCAATCTGAGCCATGATCATACTCTTCAGTTCATTTACTTAGGCTGTACCACCACGGGCTCGCGCCCGCTGCCGCACAGCCAAAAGGGTTTGCTCGAAGCTCAAAACGAGCGCCCACACGAATGGCTTGTCTTCACGTTCTTAAAGAGCAGGCACGAGGGCTTGAGGCCCCGGGCCAAGGGCTGCGTATCATACGCCCGGAACGGTCCATGTCAACGGGTTTGTAACGGGGTCCGAGACCCCCGAGATCAGGTCTCTAGGACGATGAGATGCCAGTTCTTGCGGCCTCGTCGAACGACGTGGTAGCGGCCGAACAACGCGCGGCTGGTGTCGAGAGTCAAGCCCGAATCGGTCACGGCTTCGCCATTGAGCCGGACCCCGTTGGCCTCGACGAGCCGACGGGCAGCGGCATTCGATTTGGCCAAGCCCGCAGCCGTCAGCGCCGCGAGCAACCCCGTACCCGGAACGAGGCGCGTCGCGTCCATGCCGTCCTGCTCAAGCTGCATCAGGTCGTCATGGTCCAAGGCACGGACATCGCCATTGAACAGGGCCTCGGTGATCCGTTGCGCGGACGCCAAAGCGTCGTCGCCGTGCACCAACCGCGTGACCTCGCGGGCGAGCAAACGTTGCGCGTCCCGTTGCTGGGCGCGTTCTTCGACGGCGGTCGCCGCCGCGTCGATTTCGTCCGCCCCAAGGAGGGTGAAGACGCGTAGGTAGTTCACCACCTCACTGTCCGCGGCATTCACCCAGAACTGGTAGAAGGCGTACGGCGACGTTCGGCTGGGGTCCAGCCACACCGAACCGCTGGCGCTCTTTCCGAACTTCGTCCCGTCGCTCTTGGCCATCAGCGGCATCGACAACGCGTAGGCGGGCTTGCGCAGGACGCGGCGCACGAGGTCGATGCCGGAGACGAGGTTGCCCCACTGATCAGCGCCACCGATCTGTACCCGGCAGTCGTGACGGCGCGCCAGATGGAGGAAGTCGTGAGCTTGAAGAAGCACGTAACTGAACTCCGTATAGGAGATGCCGGCGCCCTCGCGATCAAGCCGGGACCGCACGAAATCCCGCCCGATCATCGCGTTGACGGAGAAGTGCTTGCCAACATCGCGCAGGAACGCGATGACGTCTACGTCCCGCGTCCAGTCGAGGTTGTTCAGGATGAGTCCGCCGCGTTCGCCTTGTGTGTCGATGAAACGCGCCACCTGGCGACCGATTCCTTCGAGCCAGCTCTCGATTGTCGCGGCGTCGTTGAGCGAACGCTCCTCGGTGCGATCGGACGGATCCCCGATCGCGCCGGTCGCGCCGCCCAAGACGGCAACCGGCCGGTGGCCGGCCAACTGGAAACGCCGCAGCATCAAGAGCGGCACCAAATTGCCCACCTGCAGGCTCGGTGCGGTCGGATCGAAGCCCGCGTAGACGGCTTGCGAGCCGCCCGAGAAGTGCGCGTCCAAGCCCGCTCGGTCAGACACCTGAGCGATCAGGCGGCGACGGTCCAGGGTGGCTAGCAGGGGCAGGGACATCGCACAACGGGGCCGGCAAATCGGAGCGCACCATAACAGAGCCCGCGCTGCGTTCGCACGCGCTCCCGAACACCGCCACGGTCGCCGAGCAATGACATCCACGGACGCCACGGGGGGTTCCCATCACCGCCAATTCACATATACTTCCAAGACTCGCGGCCTTATCGGGCTGGGATTGGCGTAACCCGCCAGGGGGAAGTAGAGCAGGCCAGAAGGACCGTGTCACGGAGATCCTACACGCGCTTGATTTGGGTGGCCGGTTCCGTCTTCCTTACCGGGCTCGTGTGGATTGCGAGCGGCGTCACCCCGCAGCATGCCAACGCGGCGAGCGAGCTAATCGTCACCCCCGCGCCTCCCAAGCCGTCGCAACACGCTGTCGTTCCCTCGCCGCCGCCGCCACCGAATCTCGAAACGTTCACGGCCGAGGTACGGCCCGGCGACAACCTGTCTACCATCTTCCACCGTCACGGCCTGGCCGCCCGTGATCTGCACCTCCTTGTCGAAAGCGGCCAACTAGGGAAGCGGCTGGCGAAACTCTATCCGGGGTACGAAATCGAGTTCGGTCGGGACGCCGAGCGCAACCTAGTCCATCTCGAGTACCGGCCGGGGCCTTGGGAAACGGTGAAGTTCCAACGGGTCGGGGACGAGTTCGAGGGCTCAAGCAAAGTCAATGAACCCGACGCCGTACGGAACTACGCCCATGCCACGATCGACCACTCGCTGTTCCGGGCATGCCAACGTGCCGGACTCGGAGACGCCTTCGCGCAGCGCCTCGAGGGTGTCTTCAAGTGGGATATCGACATGTTCCTGGATATCCGCAAAGGCGACGAGTTCCATGTCCTGTACGAAGAACAGCAACTCGACGGCGAATTCATGGGCTTCGGCGCCATCCTGGCCGCCGAGTTCGTCAACCAGGACCGCAGCTACAAGGCCGTGCGCTACATCGACAGCGCGGGCAACGCGAGCTACTACAGCCCGACGGGCGAGAATCTCCGCAAGGTGTTTCTGCGCGCACCGCTGGAATTCTCGCGAATCAGTTCCACCTTCAGCCGCAACCGTCTGCATCCGCTGTGGAAGCGAATGATGCCGCACCTCGGCATCGACTACGCTGCGCCGTCGGGAACCCCGGTCAAGGCTGCCGGCGCGGGCGTGGTCACCGCCCGCTCCAAATCGTCGTCGAAGGGCAACTACATCGTGATCAAGCACGGCGAAAGGTACCAGACCAAGTATCTGCACTTGTCCCGGTTCGCGCCCGGTATCGCACTTGGCACACGGGTCGACCAGGGCCGGGTAATCGGCTACGTCGGCGCCACCGGATGGGCCACGGGACCGCACCTGCACTACGAGTTCCTCGTCGACGGCGTGCATACCAATCCGAGTCGGGTCGCCTTGCCCCCGGCCGAACCAATCGATGCGGCCGAGCGCGAGCGTTTCGACGCATCTACATCCGCGCTTCTCGGATCGCTTGCGAGTCACAAGAAGGACCGCCAACTGGCCTACCTGAGCCCGCTGCTGCCGTCAGGCGAAGACTAGGTTCCAACGGCGTCGGTCCGGGCCTTGGCGGCCACCGACCATCGCCAAGACCATGCGATACATAGGCGTCATGTCGGGTACCAGCGTCGATGGCTTGGACGTGGCCCTCGTGGACATGTCCGCCGGGATGCCCCGCATCACCAAGTGCACGACCGTGGCCCTGCCGCCCGATTTGAGGTCCGCCCTCGTCGCCTTGACGAGCCCCGGTTACGACGAAATCGCCCGAGCCGGAACTTGCGATGCCGCGCTGGGCGACTTCATAGGCCAAACCGTACTCGGATGCCTCGAGTCCTGGAGCACCGCGCCCCGCGACATCCGCGCCATCGGCTGCCACGGCCAGACAATCCGCCACCACCCCGACCTGGTACCTCCGTTTACCGTACAGATCGGCGATCCAAACCGAATCGCGGAGACCACCGGAATCGATACGGTCGCCGACCTGCGCCGACGTGACGTGGCCGCTGGTGGACAAGGCGCGCCGCTCGCGCCGTTGTTTCACGATGCCCTGTTCCGAGATGCCCAACGCCACCGGATCGTCGTCAACGTCGGAGGCATCGCCAACGCAACGATGTTGCCCGCGGCGTCCGACGCGATCCTCGGTTTCGACACGGGTCCCGGCAATGCGCTGCTTGACGCCTGGTCCAGGCAATGCACAGGTGAACCCTACGACCGCGGGGGGGATTGGGCATCGCAAGGAAACGTGGCGCCGAAGCTCATGGAAGCCCTTTCACACGATGGGTTCGTGTCGCGAGAACCACCGAAGAGCACCGGCAAGGAACGCTACAACCTCGACTACGTCATCCGGATGTCCACACCGTTCGACTATCCGCCTGAAGATGTCCAGGCCACGTTGCTCGAGTTCACCGCCTGGAGTATCGCCACCGCCGCCGAGCGCTGGGGACCCGGCAACGCCGATGTCGTCGTCTGCGGCGGCGGTCGCCACAACCACGCCCTGATGAAACGTCTGGCAGCGAATCTCCCCGGCTACGAGATCTTTCGCTCCGATGATCTCAACGTCGACGGCGACGGTTTGGAGGCAGCCGCCTTCGCCTGGTTTGCGTATCGCACCCTAAGCGGGCAACCGAGCAACGTACCCGCTGTCACGGGTGCCAGGGGCGCACGGGTGCTCGGCGCCATCTACCCGGGAGGGTAGGACGTTAGATCGCGAAGGAGTTCCCGCAACCGCAGGTTGCGGACGCGTTGGGATTGGTGACCACGAACTGGGCACCGGAGAGATCTTCCCTGTAGTCGATCTCGGCCCCGACGAGATACTGGTAGCTCATGGGGTCCACGACCGCCGTTACCCCGTCTCGCTCAACGATCGAGTCGTCCGAGGCGATGCTGTCGTCGAACGTGAACCCGTAGGAAAAGCCGCTGCAACCGCCGCCGGTGATGAACACGCGCAGCTTGAGGGCGACGTTGCCCTCGTCCTCGATCAACTCACGCACCTTGCCCGCAGCACGGGAGGAGAACTGTATGTTCGCGTCCATCGCCTCGATTATACCCACAGATCATCTACGACCCGAGCGGCGTCCGGCCGCCGTGGTGGTACGACAAAACTTGTGTGACAAACGCGACCGTAGGGGCGAGGTTTGTCCTCGCCCGTATCCTTGCAGCGCTGGGTCCGTGTAGGTCACCCCGAGCGACCAGCGCGCCCGCGGCTGCCATGGGAGGCCACGGCACCGCGCCACGTCGCGGTTTATAGTAGCCGCTTCAGTCCTTCCCACAGGCAAGGGGACCCGTTCTGTCGTCTACTCGCCGATCGTCCGTGACGGGCGCGATGGAGTTCCTTCGCCGCCAGCTTTCCGAGAGCGCGGCATTGGGGCAGCTATCGGTTCTGGCGGTGGCAGTCGGCTTGGTGACAGGCATCGTCGTGCTGCTGTTCCGCGGCGCCATCGAAGGGGTCGCGTGGCTGCTCCATGGCCAGACCACCGACGGTCACGAGGCATTGGGCCTCGAATGGCGGGTGAGCCTGCCCATCCTGGGCGCACTCGGCCTTGGCATCCTGCTCAATCGACTGCCGCCGGACTCCCGTCGTTTCGGCGTCGTTCACGTCATGGAACGCCTAGCCCGCCATCGTGGGCGGCTACCCCTTCGGGGCGCCGTCAACCAGTTCGTCGGCGCCGTCTTCGGACTCTCCATGGGATTGTCCGGTGGCCGCGAGGGTCCGGCCATTCATCTTGGCGCCGCCGCATCCAGCCTGCTCGGGGAAGCGTTCCGGCTACCCGACAACTGTGTCCGAACCCTGGTGGCTTGCGGGACGGCGGCCGCAATCGGCGCATCCTTCAACACGCCGATGGCGGGCGTCATCTTCGCCATGGAGGTGGTGATGATGGAGTACGCGATCGTGAGCTTCATCCCCATCATCATTGCCACGGTGACGGCCACCGTGCTGAGCCGCTGGTATCTCGGTGACGTGATCGAATTCTCGGGGCTAGAGACCGATCTCCGCTCGCTTCTGGAAGTCCCCTACATCATGGTGTGCGGAATCGCCGTGGGGCTCGTCGGCGGTTTGTTCATCTTCCTCGTCAAGACCTTCGCGGAGTTCCGCTCCTGGCCGTTCTGGGCGCGGGCGACCGCAGCAGGTGCGATCACGGGGGTTGCGGCGATCGTCGCCCCACAGGTACTCGGCGTCGGCTACGACACCGTCAACCAGGCTTTGCTCGACAACTTCGTCTGGACGAGCCTCCTGGCGATCCTGATCGCGAAGACCGTCGCGTCCGCCGCCTGTGTGGGTGTCGGGCTGCCAGTGGGCATCATCGGACCGACGCTGGTCATGGGCGCGGTGCTGGGCGGCCTGTTGGGTGCCGCCGGCAACACGCTCGTTCCCGACCTCGCATCCGACACCGCCCTCTACGTCATGCTCGGCATGGCGGCGATGATGGCGGCGGTCCTGCAAGCGCCGCTGGCGGCGCTGGTTGCCGTCCTGGAATTGACGGCCAACCCCAATGTCATCCTGCCGGCGATGCTCATCATCGCCGTGGCGACGCTGACGGTCAGTCAGTTGCTGAAACAACGGTCCGTGCTGCTGACCACGTTGGCGACGCTTGGCGTTCGCTATCCGCCCCACCCCGCAGCGCAACACCTGATGCGCGTCGGAGTCGCCAGCCTGATGTCCCGGGATGTCGTTCAACTGTCGAGACACCCGGAACCGGCGGCTCTGGACTCGGCCTTGTCGACGAAGCCCGCGTGGATCGTGGTCGACATTCCCGGTGCCTTGCCTTTGGCTCTTAACGCGGAGGACGTCGTCGCCTACCATGGGGATGACGTCGCAGCCGACCCGCCCGATCTGACGGCAATGCCCTCGCGTAGCGTTGGCACCGTCGATGTCCGGGCCACGCTGCAGGAAGCGCTGACGGAACTCAATCGTGCTGGCAGCGACGCCTTGTGCGTCACTCGCGCGACGTCGAGGAAGCCCCCGGAGGATGAACCGATGACCGTGGTCGGCGTGCTGACGCGGGAGGACATCGAACGACAAGCTTGGTGGTGAATGCATGGATCATGACAAGTCGGCCAACCTGATCGCCAGGGCGGAACGCACCATCCCGGGCGGTGTCAATTCGCCCGTGCGCGCTTTCAAGGGCGTCGGTGGTACGCCGGTCTTCTTTGCGAGCGGCCAAGGCGCCTGGCTCACCGACGTGGACGGCAACCGCTACATCGACTTCGTCGGTTCCTGGGGGCCCATGCTGCAAGGCCACGCGTTTCCCCCCGTGATCGAGGCGGTTCGCGCCCGTGCCGAGCGCGGGCTCGGGTTCGGCGCGCCGAGCGAGATCGAGGTGGAGTTGGCGGAAGCCGTCGTCGAGCGGTTCCCCGCCATCGAGAAGGTGCGCATGGTCAACTCCGGCACCGAAGCGACCATGACCGCCATCCGATTGTCACGAGGTCATACCGGTCGCGACATGATCGTCAAGTTCCAGGGCTGCTACCACGGTCATGCCGATGCACTCCTCGCGGAAGCGGGATCGGGCCTGCTGACTCTCGGACTCCCGAACTCGCCGGGCGTCCCCGAGGACACCGCGAAACACACCCTGACGCTGCCGTTCAACGATGCGACCGCCGTCGCCGCAGCCTTTGAGCGCTACGGCGAGGACATCGCTGCCGTCATCGTCGAACCCGTCGCGGGCAACATGGGTTGCGTGCCCCCCCGGGACGCGTTCCTCGAGGCCCTGCGGCAGCTGACCGCGGAAACCGGCACGGTGCTGATTTTCGACGAGGTCATCACCGGCTTCCGCATCGATTCCGCAGGCGCACAGGGGTGCTACGGCGTGCTGCCGGACCTGACCACGCTCGGAAAGGTGATCGGCGGCGGTCTGCCTGTCGGCGCCATCGGCGGCAAGGCCGACATCATGGACCGGCTCGCACCCCTCGGCCCGGTGTACCAGGCCGGCACGCTGTCCGGCAATCCGCTGGCGATGACCGCCGGACTCGCCATGCTCGAATCACTCGATGCGGCGTTCTACGAATCCCTCGCGTCGATGACCGACCGCCTCGCCGACGGCATGACGGAGGTGGCCGAGGCGCACCGCGTCCCGCTCGCCGTGAACCGGGCCTGCGGCATGTTCAGCCTGTTCTTCAAGGACGGCGGGGTCGAAAACTACGACGATGTCGCGCGCGCCGACGTCGACCGCTACCGACAGTTCTTCCACGGCATGCTGGACCAGGGTGTCTACTTCGCACCGTCCGCCTTCGAGACGGCGTTCGTTTCGGGTGCCCATGGCGACACCGAGGTCGTTCGTACCCTCGAGGCAGCCGATCGGGTTTTCGCCGGGCTCGAGTGACGCCCTAGGCATATGGAATCGCGTCCGGCGCACTACGACGTCTACGGGCTCGGCAACGCCCTGGTTGACTTGGAGTACACGGTCGACGACAGCTATCTGCGCGACATGGACCTCGACAAGGGCCACATGACGCTGGTCGATGAAACCCGCATCGACGCGCTTGCCGAGCGGCTTCACGACCACGAACCGAAGCGTCGCGCCGGCGGGTCCGCTGCGAATACCGTGTTCGCGGTACACGCCTTGGGCGGCCGCGGCGCGTATTCCTGCCACGTGGCGGACGACGATCTCGGCCGTTTCTTCCTTGAGGAGTTCGGCAACGCCGGTGTCGCCACGGCGGGAACGCGGGATGGGGATGGCAAGTCCGGTCGATGCCTGACCCTCGTCACCGCGGACGCCGAACGAACGATGGCGACGTTCCTCGGTGCATCGGCCGCTCTAGGGCCGCAGGACCTGGACGAGGCCGGCATCGCACGGTCCGCGTACTTCTACGTCGAGGGATATCTAGCGTCGTCGGAGTCCGGCCGCGAGGCCGCCGTCCAAGCGCGGCAGGTCGCCGAACTCGGCCGTGTGCGGACGAGCCTCTCGCTCGCCGACCCATCCATGGTCGTCAACTTCCGCGACGGGCTCATCGACATGCTCGGCAACGGTATCCAACAATTGTTCTGCAACGAGGAGGAAGCGTTGACTTGGACCGGCACGGACCGCTTGGACATCGCCGCCACCGAACTCAGCGACATCGCCCCGTTCGTCAACATCACCCTCGGCGCCCGCGGCAGCCTCGCCGTTGACAAAGGCAACAGCCGGTTCGCTCCCGGCTTTCCCAGCCAAGCCGTGGACACCACCGGTGCTGGCGACATCTACGCGGGCGCGGTCCTCCACGCCCGCATAAACGGCGCCGAACCGAGCGCGGCTGCCCGGTTCGCGAACTTCGCTGCCGCCGAGTTGGTGGCGAGGCACGGTGCCCGCCTCGACAATGTTGTGGATTACGCACAAATCAAGGCGAGCTACCGGACCCCGTAGGGGCGATGCTTGTCATCGCCCGTGCGGCATATCCCCGCGATTGTCTTGGCAACGGGACGAGCCCGTACCCTACGAACGGTCCTCGCCCGCTGAGCGCACATACACCGGCACAACACCCACCGGGGCGATTTCCGACGGCGTCACGCGACAGCGCACCGCCAACACATGCACACCGGCCGCCACCGCGCGCCGCAGTGCGTCGCCGTAGTCGGGATCGATCTCGTCGGCGCTGCGCACCTTGTCGATGCCCGTGTGCTGGACGCAGAACACCAGCGCCGTGCGTTGTCCCGCGCGCATCAGCCGAGCCAGCGTGTCCAGGTGACGCGTCGCGCGCACGCTCACCGCGTCAGGAAACGCCCCCGAGTCGGACAGTTTGAGGGTGACGGACTTCACCTCGACGTACACATCGTCCACCAACAGGTCGAGGCGTCCGCGCTGCCCCGGAATCGCCACTTCGCGCCTTACGCGTGCACCCGCCGGGAAGCCGGGGAGAACACCGTCCGCCAGCGCTTCAACGACCAAGGTGTTGGCACGGGCGGAGTTGATTCCGATGAGATGGCCGTCGCGGTCGCCCACGATCTCCAGCGTGTGGGGGTACTTGCGGCGCGCGTTGGTGGAGGTGGAATACCACGCCGGGCTGCCGGGATCGGCACAGCCTGTCATGGCGCCCGTATTGGGGCAATGCAGGGTTAGCGTTGCCCCTGCAGCGGTCTCGACATCGGCGAGAAAACGCTTGTAGCGGCGGATCAGGGTGGCGCGTTGAAGGGGCGGATTGAACTTCACGGGTCGGTAACTTCCCGTAACGCATTCAATGTGGTTATTGCGAAGTCCTTTTGGTAGGTTACGCGCCCTCTCGAAGACGGCCCTATCGAGAGAAACACTTGGCGGCGGCCAAGGATACTGGATCAAGAGGATTGCCGGTAACACCATGACCAACGAAGCAACCAGCGAAGCATCCATCGGGACGAAGGGCGATTCCCTGCTGGGAAATCCACCCGCCTCCGGCGGCGACTCCCCGTTCCGTAATTTCGTCCCGTACAGCCCCGGGTCGGACGAGGAGTACATGAACCCGGATCAGGTCGCCCATTTCCGCCAAATCCTCAACGAGTGGCGCCGCGACCTCATGGAGCAAGTGGACCGCACCGTCAACCAGCTTCAGGACGAAGCCTCCAACTTCCCCGACGAGCTCGACCGCGCCACCCGGGAGGAGGAGCTCGGGATCGAATTGCGCACCCGCGACCGCGAGCGTCGTTTGATCCGCAAGATCAACGAGACGCTGGATCGAATCGACCGCAAGGACTACGGCTACTGCGACACCTGCGGCGTCGAAATCGGCCTGCGGCGCTTAGAAGCTCGTCCCACGGCGACCCAGTGCGTGGATTGCAAAGCCCTGGACGAACTTCGCGAGAAGCAGCTCCGCGGCTGATGCGCAAGCGCTGGGCGCGGACCGAGCGGCACGAGGGCTAGACACGCAATCTTGACGTCGGAATACGTTGGCCGGTTCGCACCGACCCCGTCGGGTCCCCTTCACCTAGGATCGCTCCTAACCGCCGTCGCCTCCTGGCTTGACGCCCGTGCCCGGCGGGGCACCTGGCTGCTTCGAATCGACGACCTGGACACGCCCCGCGTCGACCCCGCGGCCGAGCCCGCCATTCTTGGCACGCTGGAATCGCATGGTCTTCGATGGGACGGGCCCGTCCACCGGCAAAGCGACCACCTAGAACGCCACCAAAGCGCGCTTCGGCAACTCGCGGATAGATGCTTCGCCTGCGCTTGCACGCGTCGTGAACTGCGCGCGCTAGACCGGTATCCCGGAACATGCCGCGATCGAGGCTTGCCGCGGGACGGCAACGCGCTGCGGGTTCGCGCCGAAGCGGCCGCCCCCTCGTTCATGGATCGCGTGCAAGGCCACGTGGCCACGACCGAACGCATCGTCGGCGATTTCATCGTGCAACGGCGCGATGGCTTCGCCTCATATCCACTTGCGGTGGTCGTCGACGACCTCGCGATGGGCGTGAACAACGTCGTCCGGGGTGCCGATCTCCTGGACAACACCGCCGAGCAGCTTCTTGTCATGCGCTGGCTGGGCATCGAGGAACCCAACTACGCGCATCTCCCGGTCGTGGTCGAAGGATCCGGTGTCAAGCTGTCCAAACACAACCGCGCAACCGCCATCGACGATCGATGGGTGTCACACAACCTAGCCGCCGTACTATCGCTGCTCGGCTTCGACCCGCCGCTCGACCGGGCCGAGGCCATGCTCGCCTGGGCTGTCGGCGAATGGGACATCGCCCGGGTGCCCAAGGGCGCGGCACTCGCTGGATTCTTCGCTATCGACCATTGAAGTCATGGTGTGCCGCTCGGCAGAGGAATCACCTTGACCGTGCGAATGACATTGTCGGTGATCCGGGCCGTCTCGATCGCGTAGCGTCCAATCCGCACGCCGACCTGACCGTCCGGGAACGCCTCTAGGTGCTCAAGGACGAGTCCGTTCATCGTCCGTGGACCCGATGTCGGGAAGTCCCAGCCGAGCGCGCGGTTAACGTCGCGGACGAGAACACTGCCGTTGATGACGTAGGATCCATCGGTCTGCCGGTGAATCTCGCCCAAGTCCGAGGTGAAGTCGGTCGTGAACTCGCCGACGATCTCCTCGAGGATGTCCTCCATCGTCGCCATGCCCTGGATCTCGCCGTACTCGTCGACCACCAGCGCTATGCGCCGCTTGTGCCGCCGGAAATTGAAAAGCTGGGTGTGGAGCGACGTACTCATCGGGACGAAATACGGCTCTTCCGTCTCGCGCACGAGGGCGGCCTTGCTGAAGGTCTCGCGGCTCGTGAAACGGGACGCCCTCCGCAAGTGCAGGATGCCGACCACGTCGTCAATGTTCTCGCGGTACACGGGCAGGCGCGTGTGCTGCGAGCTCTCGATCACCTCGAGGATGGTCGCGGTGTCGTCGTTGATGTCGATACCGGCGATCTCCGCGCGCGGCACCATGATGTCCTCCACCGTGGCGTTCTCCAGGTCCAGAATGCCGACGATCATGTCCTGGTGGTCGCGCGGGAGTGTCGTGTGTTCGTTCAGAACGGTCTTGAGCTCGGCGACCGAAAGCGTTTCGGACTTCTCCCCGGCCCGTGCAATCAACGGTGTGGCCATCAGGTTGCTGATCCAGTTCACGAAGAGCACCAACGGTCGGGAGATCTGCAGCAGCGGCTGCAGGATGTACGCCGACGGAAAGCCGAACGTTTCCGGCCTTGCCGCCGCAACGGTCTTCGGAGTCACTTCGGCGAAGATCAGCATGTAGAACGTAAACGGCACTGCACCGACAATCGGTCCCACTGCATCGCCGAGCAGCCTGCGGGAGACCTCCGCCGCGAACGACGCGGCCAGGATGATGACGATGTTGTTCCACACGAGGATGACGCCGAGCAGCCGATCGGGCCGTTGCAGCAGGCGGTTCGCCTTGCGCGCCCCCCGGTGGCCCTCGTTGGCGAGATGCCGAAGGCGATAGCGGTTCAGAGCCATCATCGCCGTCTCGGATCCCGCGAAGTATGCGGACATGACGGTAAGCACGACGATGACGAGCAGCAGCGTGCCCATCGACAGTTCGTTCATGTGATTGCCTCGCCGCCGTACATCAGCGCCATTTCCCGTACGCCGGATTCTTTCACGAAAACAAACGCCCGAGGGAGGCGCGATTGTCCTGATAGTATTGATGGGATGACCCGGGTGCTCGTGATCGAACAGGACGACTCGAGCCGCCGACAACTGCGAGAGGAGTTCGAACGCAACGGGTTCGGTGTCGTCGAAGCATCCCGTGCGGACCGGGTGACGATCGGCAGCGCGCAATCGGATATCGTCGTCGCCAATGCGTCCTTGGCCGCCGCGTCGTCGCACATCGCTTCAATGGCCGCTCCGGCGCCGGTGGTGCTTTTGGCCGACTCGCCGAGCATCCCCGAAGCCGTCGAGTGCATGCGATGCGGAGTCGCCGACTACCTGCCGAGACCATTTGAAGCGAACGCCCTGATCGCGGCGGTCGAACGGGCCGTCGCCTCGGCCAGCATGCCCGCGGACCGTTCGGCATTTTCGCCCATCATCGGCCATTGCGACGAAATGCGGGAGCTACTCGACCAGGTCACTTCCATGGCCCTGACCGAGTCGTCGATACTGATTCTCGGGGAGTCGGGCACGGGGAAGGAACTGATCGCCCGGGCGCTACACTCGGCAAGCCGGCGGCGCCACGCCCAGGTGATAGCCTTCAACTGCACCGGGATTCCCGAAACATTGATCGAGGTCGAACTCTTCGGCAGCACCTCGGCGGGTCCGCCCTCGACGCAGGACCCCACAACCCGACGCGGATTGCTCGAAGCAGCTCACGGCGGCACCCTGTTCCTCGACGAAATCGGCGACCTCCCCGCGAGTGCGCAAGCGCGCCTCGCCCGGTACCTGGAGGAAGGGACCTTCCGTCGACTCGGCAGCTCACAGGCCCACCGCGTCGACGTCCGTGTCATCGCCGCCACCCATCGAGACCTTCGGCAACTGACCAAGAGCGGACAGTTCCGGGAGGATCTGTTCGCTCGGCTCAACTCGGTCTCCCTGCACGTGCCGCCACTGCGGGAACGCGGAGACGACGTGGTCGCCATTGCGCAAACCACGCTCGAGCGCCTCGCCGGCAAGTTCAACAAGCGCGGACTCGCCCTGTCGGCCGCGGCAATGGAAGCGATGCGGCGGTACCGGTGGCCCGGGAATGTGCGCGAACTCGAGAACGCCCTGGAGCGCGCCGTGATCCTATGCCAGTCGACAACCATCGATGCCGATTTGCTGCCTATCCACGCCGACACAACGCACACGGCCCACGCCGACGCGCAACGGGAGTCGTCGAGCAGCTTGGAGGGCTACTTCCTGCGCTTCGTTCTCGGCAACGAGGATCGTCTCACCGAGACGGAACTGGCCAAGGCGCTAGGCATCAGCCGCAAGAGCCTTTGGGAACGCCGCCAACGTCTCAACATCCCCCGACGGCGGACCCGCACGCGCGGCCCCCGCCGCTGAGGCGACCGCGTGGTAGGTCGGCGCGGGCGACCACATGGGTCCGGCGGGCGAGCACAAGGGTCGCCCCAACGGATCGAGAATTGTCGTACACGCCCGCATCACCGTCGCTGGCGGGTGGGTGCGCCTGACTATACAATCGCCGCACCTTTCGAAACGCCATCCTTCTCCTTGCCGAAGCGGATTACCGAACACGACATCGACCGCACTCGCGTGTCCGAGAAAGCAGTCGCCGTGATCGAAAAACTGCGCGCCGCGGGGTTCGATGCCTATCTCGTCGGCGGCTGCGTTCGGGATCTGCTCCTCGGCAAGAGTCCGAAGGATTTCGACGTCGCGACCGACGCCACCCCGGAGCACGTGAGGAAAGTCTTTCCGCGCGTGCGGCTTGTGGGGCGGCGGTTTCGAATCGTACATGTCCGCATGGGTCGCGAGATCATCGAGGTGTCGACGTTTCGGCGCGCGGTCAGCGAGGCGGACCAAGAGCCGCACCTCTCCGACGACGGCATGATCCTGCGCGACAACCTCTACGGCACCATCGACCAGGATGCGTTCCGGCGAGACTTCACCGTCAACGCGCTCTACTACGATCCGAATGCGCATGTCGTGCTCGACTATTGCGACGGAATGAAGGACATCGCATCGGGCACCTTGCGCCTCATTGGCGAACCCAAGATCCGCTTCCAGGAAGACCCCGTGCGCATCCTTCGTGCCATCCGATTCGCCGCCAAGCTGGATCTCAAGCTGCATCCCGATACCGAGGCCGCCATCGCTCCGATGTGCGAAATGCTCAACGCCATACCGGCGGCGCGACTGTTCGACGAGTTCATCAAGCTGTTCCTTACCGGCCACGGCGAACGAGCCTTCGAGTTGCTGTGCGACCACGATCTCGTGGAAATCCTCTTTCCATTGCCGCCGCACGGCGAGTCGCTCGCCAAGCTCGCGCTTGCCAGTACCGATCAGCGCTTGAAGGAGAACAAGCCGGTTACACCGGGCTTTCTCATTGCAGCGTTCCTCTGGCAGGAATATCTCGATTGCCTCGAGCCCGCTGCGACCACGGCCACCGATCACGGGGACGACCCTGCAAACACCGCGATCGCCGCGCAGCGGTCCACCATCGCGATACCGCGCCGCCATGGTTGGTTCGCTCGCGACGTCTGGCACCTGCAGCCGCTTCTCGCTCGGCGTACATCGCGCAACGTCGCACGGGTGCTCGCGCACCGGCGGTTCCGTGCTGCCTACGACTTCCTGATGATTCGATGCGCGACCGGCGATGCGCCCGAGGAACTCGGCGAATGGTGGACGAACGCCCAGACCCAGAACACCGATGCGCTTCTGCGCGAACTGCCATCCGGTCGACCCCGTCGACGGCGTCGCCGCCGCGGCGGCAATCGCCGCAACCGGGCCGCTCCAGGCAATCTGAACACGGCGAACGGCGGCCCGAGCGGACCCCGGGAGGTCGTACAGCCATGACCGGTCCACGGACGACATGGCGGTAGCGATTCCAGACACCCCGGTCGCAGAAGCGGATCCGGCACCACACTACATCGCGGTCGAGGGGCCCATCGGCGTCGGCAAGACGACCTTGGCACGTCGTCTAGCGGACACCTTCCACCGTCCCCTGGTGCTCGAGCCGGCCATCGAGAACCCGTTTCTCGACCGGTTCTATCGCGAGGGACGGCGCCACGCGCTGCCCGCGCAGTTGTTCTTTCTCCTGCACCGCGCCAACCAAGTCGCCGGATTCGCACGGGACGACCTGCTTGGGCCGATCCTGGTGACCGACTTCATGATGGAGAAGGACCGGCTGTTCGCCGAGGCGAATCTCGACGAGAACGAACTCGAACTCTACGAACAGATACACCGAACCCTGGACGTTCGACCGCCGAAACCTGATTTGGTGATCTACCTGCAGGCGCCCGTCGCCGTTCTACTCGACCGCATTCGCCATCGCGGCATCGCCTACGAACAACGCATCGATTCGGAGTACGTCACGTTGCTCAGCGATGCCTATACCGAGTTCTTCCACGCCTACGAGGACGCCCCGCTGCTTATCATCAACGCGGCGGAAATCGACTTTGCCGACAACGAGGCGCACTATCGGGCGCTCGTGGAAGAGATCAGAAACATGAGCGGCGTGCGCCACTACTTCAACCCGAGTCCCAGTCTTCTATAGCCCGCACATGAGCAGCCAGGCCCGCAAGTCGCCAGTTTCGCTGAATTCCCTACGCAGCAAAAAGCGTCGCGGCGAGCGCTTCGCGTCACTCACCGCCTACGACGCGCTGTTCGCCGAACTGATCTCGACCTCGGGCGTCGACGTGCTACTGGTGGGGGACTCCCTGGGCATGGTTCTGCATGGCCACGACAGCACCTTGCCCGTCACCCTCGACGACATGGTCTACCACATGAACTGCGTCCGCCGGGGCAACCAGGGCGCGTTGATCATGGCCGACCTGCCGTTCATGAGCTATGCATCGGAGTCCCAGTCGCTGGAGAGCGCCGCAGTGCTCATGCGCGCCGGTGCGCACGTCGTGAAGCTGGAGGGCGGCGCCTGGCTCGCCGAGTCGACGCGGCTGTTGACCGAGCGCGGCATTCCGGTCTGTGCGCACATGGGTCTGACGCCACAGTCCATCAACCGCATCGGCGGTTACCGGGTGCAGGGGCGCGATCCGAACCAGGCGGAGTCGATGATCAGCGAGGCGTTGATCCTGCAAGACT
The DNA here is from genome assembly GCA_009846005.1 of Gammaproteobacteria bacterium. GTDB lineage: Bacteria > Pseudomonadota > Gammaproteobacteria > Pseudomonadales > Azotimanducaceae > VXYL01. The sequence continues at coordinate 17,422 of VXYL01000076.1, forward strand.
CGGGCGCTTCCATCATCCTGCTGGAATGCGTACCCGTGGATCTCGGCGCGGAGATCACCGAGCGTCTCGACGTCCCCGTGATCGGCATCGGCGCGGGCCCTCACACCGACGGGCAGATCATGGTCATGCACGACATGCTCGGACTCACGCCATCGAGCATCCGGGTGCCGAAGTTCGTCAAGAACTTCCTCCCCGAAAGCGACGACGGAATTCCCGGCGCGTTCCGCGCCTACGCGGAGGCCGTCCGTAGCGGCGCTTTCCCCGGTCCGGAACACTCCTTCACCTGAGTCCCCCGTGGACGTCGTTCATGACATCGCGACGCTGCGCGCCGCGCAGAACGGTCAACGCCACCGAAGGACCGGCCTTGTCCCGACCATGGGCAACCTGCACGCCGGGCACCTGGCCCTGGTCCGGGCCTGCCGAGGGGCGTGCGACATCTGCGTGGTGTCGATTTTCGTCAATCCCACGCAATTCGGCCCGAGCGAGGACTTCGCGAACTATCCGCGCACGCTTGACGACGACCTGCGGCTGCTCGAGGCCGAGGGAACGGACCTCGTGTTCAATCCTACGGTCGACACCATGTACCCCGACGGCCAGGAGGGTCACGTCCGTGTCCGTGTGCCGTCGCTGGCCCAAACGCTGTGCGGCGAAGCGCGCCCCGGGCACTTCGACGGCGTCGCCACGGTGGTCGCCAAGCTGTTCAACATCGTCGCCCCGGATGAAGCCTTCTTCGGCGAAAAGGACTGGCAGCAGTTGACGCTCATCCGCACCATGGCGCGGCAACTCGACATGCCGCTCACGGTGACCGGTGTGCCCACCGTGAGGGAGCCGAGCGGGCTCGCCATGTCGAGCCGCAACAACTACCTGTCCCACGAAGAGCGCGAGCGCGCCGCGTTGATCAACCAGATCCTGATGCAGATCAAGGCCGCGATCGAACGCGGCGATCGGGCCTACGCGGATGCCGAGGCACGCGGTCGCCGGGTACTGGCCGCCGCCGGCTTCGAAGTCGACTACGTGGCGGTTCGCGACGCCAATCGACTCGTGCCACCGGATGCCGACGCCAACACGCTGCGAATCCTCGCCGCCGCCCGCCTCGGGCGGGCCCGTCTGATCGACAATGTCGGCGTCGAACTGTAGCCCGCCGCAGGAGCTTGGCGCCTGGCAGCGGCTCGCCGGGCTTGCCAAGCCGCGCAAAGGGATGCCTGTCGTCGGGCCGGCCACCGCTCGTTCTCGCCGTCTTGGCCCGATTTTCGTCGACTATTCCAAGCAGGCACTCGACGACGATGTCGTCGATGCCCTCGCCGCACTGGCCAGCGAAAGCAATCTGTCTGCTGCCATCGACGCGATGTTCTCCGGCGCCCCGATCAACTCGACCGAAGACCGGCCGGTTCAGCACACGCTCCTGAGAGCGCCGCCGGAAGCGTGTCCGAAGGAGGTCGCGACGGAACGCAAACGCTTCCTCGCCTTGGCCGATGCGGTGCGTCGCGGTGAACGCCGGGGCTACACCGGGAAGCCGTTCGAAACCGTGGTCGCCATCGGCATTGGGGGATCGCAACTGGGTCCGGAACTGGTCGTCGATGCGCTGCGACCGCCCCACGCACCCAATGTGCGGTTCCTGTCAAACATCGACGGCGACGCGGCCGTTACAACACTTGCCGGTCTGGATCCCGCCACCACGCTGGTCGTCGTCGTGTCGAAGAGCTTCACGACCCTCGAAGCCCGCGTCAACGCCGAGACCACCCGCAGTTGGTTCCTCGAGCGCACTTGTGAACCCCGCATCGTCGAGGAGCACTTCCTGGCCGTCACGGCCAATCAGGCGGCCGCCGCCGAGTTCGGCATTGCGTGCCGCAATCGATTCGCCATGTGGGACTGGGTGGGCG
>VXYL01000099.1 GCA_009846005.1 Gammaproteobacteria bacterium
TCGCGATCCGCATCATGCGCGCGGCGGCGGAACTCGGCGTGCCGACGGTGGCGGTGGCGCCGGCGGACGACGCCGGCTCGCTGCACACAGGCAAGGCGGACGAGGCGGTGACCCTCGCCGGCGCCGGCGCCGCGGCGTACCTCGACATCGAACGGATCGTCGCCGCCGCCCTGGACTCCGAATGCGACGCGCTGCATCCGGGATACGGCTTCCTGGCGGAGAACGCCGAACTCGCCCGGCGCTGCGCCGCGGCGGGGGTGACGTTCGTGGGTCCGCGCGTCGAGACCCTCGAGCTGTTCGGCGACAAGGCGCGCGCCCGTGCGGCGGCGGCCGAGGCCGGCGTGCCGGTGATCCGCGGCATCGACCATCCCGTGTCCGTCGAGGAGGCGACAGCGTTTCTCGAGGCCCTGGGCGAGGGCCGCGGCATGATGATCAAGGCGGTGGGCGGCGGCGGGGGCCGCGGCTCGCGCCGGGTCGCCCACGCCGGCGAGGTGGCGGCGACCTACGAGCGCTGCCGGACGGAGGCGCTCGCCGCGTTCGGCAACGGCGAGGTGTACGTGGAGGAGTTCATCGGGCGGGCGCGGCACGTCGAGGTGCAGATCCTCGGCGACGCCGAGGGCGGCATCGCCCATCTCGGCGAGCGCGAGTGCAGCGTGCAGCGGCACTTCCAGAAGATCGTCGAGGTGGCGCCGGCGCCCCGGCTCGCGGACGACCTGCGCGAACGGATCGTCGACGCCGCGGTGCGTCTCGCCGGCCGCGTCGGGTACTGCAACGCCGGGACCTTCGAGTTCCTAGTCGACGTCTCCGGCGAGGCGGACAACGGGTCGTTCGCGTTCATCGAGACCAACGCGCGGCTGCAGGTCGAGCACACCGTGACCGAAGAGGTCACCGGGGTGGACATCGTCCAGGCGCAGCTGAAGCTCGCCGGGGGCGCGACGATCGCCGAACTCGGACTCGACAAGACCGTCGCGCCGCGGGGCTACGCGGTGCAGGCCCGGGTTTGCATGGAGACCGTGCGCGAGGACGGCGCCATCCTGCCCGCCGCCGGCACGCTCCTCGCCTACGAGGCGCCGAGCGGGCCGGGCGTGCGCACCGACGGCTTCGGCTACGCCGGCTACGAGACCAGCCTGGCGTTCGACTCGCTGCTCGCCAAGGTGGTGGGGCACTCGCCGTCGGACGACTTCGAGGACGCCGTCGGCCGGACGTCGCGGGCGCTCAGCGAGTTCCGCATCGAGGGCGTCGAGACCAACATCGCCTTCCTGCAGGCCATCCTGGGCCATCCCGACTTCGCTGCCGGCAACGTCCACACCCGCTTCGTCGACGAACACATGGCGGACCTCGTCGCCGACCACGACCCGCGCCGATTCGTAACGCCCGCCGGATACGAACCACAGGCGGTCATCGCAACACAGGCGGAACAGGCTGTTGGCCCCGAGGGATCCGTGGGCCTGGTCGCGCCGATGCAGGGAACCATCGTCGGGATCGACGTAGCCGTCGGCGACGAGGTCCGCGTTGGCCAGGCCGTCGCCGTGGTCGAGGCCATGAAACTGCAGCACAACATCCGCGCGGACCGCAACGGCGTCGTCTGCGCCGTGTCGATGGCGCAGGGCGATGTCGTACGCGAGGGTTACCCGATCGTGTTCATCCACGAGACGGATGTCGAAGGCGGCGCCATCGGCGGCGACGCCGGAATGGACCTCGATCTAATCCGCAGCGACCTGGCGGAAGTCAACGACTGGATCGAGAGAACACTCGACGCGTCGCGAGCAGACACGGTGGACGCGCTGCACGGGGAAGGCCGACGCACGGCCCGGGAGAACCTTGACGATCTGCTGGACGACGGGTCGTTCCGGGAGTTCGGCCCCCCGGCGGCCGGGTCGGTGGACGGCGGCACGATCATGGGATTCGGGGGCGTCAACGCCGACCTGGTCGGCGAGGAACGCGCCCGGGTGGCCGTCGTGCACAGCAACTATCCCGTAGCCTCCTATACCCACGGCCACTATCGCCAGGAACAGGTCCACGAACTGGTGCACGACTGGCGGGTGCCCCTGGTGCTGTTCTCGGAGGGCGAGGGGCAACCCTACGGCAATGTCGGCGGCGTCGGCATGGACGCCAGCGTCTTCACCGACTTCGCCAAGCTCTCCGGGCGGGTGCCGCTGATCGGCGTCAATACCGGGGACTGCTTCGCGGGCAACGCGGCACTCCTGTCCTGCTGCGACGTCATCATCGCCACCGAGAACTCGACCATCGGCTTCAACGGGCCAGCCGTGGTCGAAGCAAGTGGCATGGGTTCCCATACCGCGGCGGACCTGGGCTCGATGGCGTTCCAGGTGGGGAACGGCAACGTCGACATCCTCGTCGTGGACGATGTGGCCGCCGTCCGGGCGGTCAAGCAATACCTGTCCTATTTCCAGGGGCCGGTCTCCGAATGGGAGTCCCCGGACCAGCGCCGGATGCGGCACATCATCCCGGAGAACCGCGTCCGGGCCTACGAGATGCGCGACATCATCGAAACGCTCGCCGACGAGGGTTCGGTGCTTGAGATCCGCAAGGAATTCGGCATCGGCGTCATCACCGCCTTGATCCGCGTCGAGGGCCAGCCCATGGGGGTGGTCGCCAACAATCCCGCGCACTTGGCCGGCGCGGTGGACAGTCCCGGCGCGGACAAGGGTGCGAGGTTCTTCCAGCTTTGCGACGCCTTCGACATTCCCGTCGTCGTGTTCATGGACTGTCCGGGAATCATGGTGGGACCCGACCACGAGCGTACTGCGCTCGTTCGGCACTCGGTGCGGCTGTTCAACATCGGCGCGAACTGCACCACCCCGATGTTCGGGATCATGGTGCGCAAGGCCTACGGTCTCGGCGTACAGGCGATGATCGGCGGCGCTTCGTCGGTTCCGTTCCTCACCGTGGCTTGGCCCACGGCTGAATTCGCGGGCATGAACATCGACGGCGCCGTGAAGCTCTCCGCGCGTCGGGAACTGGCGGCGATCGAGGATCCCGAGGAGCGCAAGGCCGCCTACGAGCGACGGGTCGCCCAGGGCTACGAGTCGGCGCGGGCCATCAACTCCGGCGCTAGATACGTCATCGATCCGGCGGATACCCGGTCATTCATCGCGAGGGGCATGAAGAGCCTGCCGACGACACCGCCTCGGACCGGCAAGAAGCGGCCGTACGTCGATACGTGGTAAACCCGCGTTACTGGCCGCCCCGGATGTAGCCTTCCAGTTGACCGATCGTCTCCGACTGCTCGTCGATGATCTCGTTGAACAGGTCGCGCAGCGACAGCATGCCGGTGACCACGCCCTCCTCCACCACGACGAGGTGCCGGATATGGTGGTTGGTCATCAGGTCGACGCACGCCGAGACCCTGTCGCGGGGCGACACGGTGATGACATCCCGCGTCATGATCTCCGAGACCCGGGTCTGCTTGGATGACTTGTCCTTCAGGATGACCTTGCGGGCGTAGTCCCGTTCGGAAACGATGCCCACCAGCTTGTCGTCGATCATGACCGGCAACGCGCCGACATGGCAGTCGGACATCATCTCGATGGCATCAAAGACACTCGCGATCGGCGCGATGGAAAACACCTCGCCGTTGCCCCCGCCGCGCAGCTTGTGCTGCATCACGTCGTGTACCGTCTTCATGGGTATTCCCCGTCTTACCCTATGTTCCGAGTTTGTCGGAATTGCTCGTCACGCGGCAAGCCCTCGGTCACGCGCAATGTCCCAATTGCCGCCAGCTGTACCTCGCTGATAGCCTCGTCTTCCAATCTGATCGGAGGGGACGGAGCGATGTATCCAGGACATTGGGCGACGGTTTTCCCGGACAAGGCTGCGGCAATCGACACGGGTACCGGAGCGGCGCGTACGTTCGGCGAGTTGAACGACCGTTCGAACCGGCTCGCGCAGTTCTTCTGGGACAGGGGGCTGCGGCGCGGCGATCACGTCAGCATCTTCATGGAGAACCACCTCGCCTACTTCGACGTGGTGTGGGCGGCGTTTCGCTCCGGCCTCTACCTCACCACCGTGAACCGCTACCTCACCACCGAAGAAGCCGGCTACATCGTGGACAACTCCGAGTCGTCGGTTCTCGTCGCCTCCCAGGGCGTCGCCGATGTCGCAGGCGAGGTCTCCGCGTACGCACCCAACTGCAAGACCTACCTGATGGTCGACGGCGCCGTCGATGGTTTCGAGGACTTCGAGGACGCCATCGCCGCCTACCCCGCCGAACCCCTCGCCGAGGAACCCGCCGGCGGATTCATGCTCTACAGTTCCGGCACGACGGGCCGACCCAAGGGAATCGTGCGGCCGTTGCCCGAGACGTCGATCGCCGAACCCGGTGAAACGGTTGGCCTGCTCAACATGGTGTGGGGAGTCGACCAGGACGCCGTCTACCTCTCCCCCGCCCCGCTTTACCATGCCGCCCCGTTGGGTTTCTGCCAGATCGTACAGACCCTCGGCGGTACGGCGGTCGTGATGCCACGGTTCGACCCCGTCCATGCATTGCAGGCCATCGAGGACCATAAGGTCACCCACAGTCAGTGGGTGCCCACCATGTTCACTCGCATGCTGAAACTGCCCGAAGCGGACCGAAGCGGCTTCGACCTCAGTTCCCACAAGGTGGCGATCCATGCCGCCGCGCCCATTTCCCAGGAAGTGAAGCGCCAGATGTTGGACTGGTGGGGGCCGATCCTCTACGAGTACTACGCCGGCACGGAGCTCAACGGTTTCACGCACTGCACCCCGGACGAGTGGCTCGCCCACCCCGGCACCGTGGGCCGCCCGCTGATGGGCGTGATCCACATCTGCGACGAAGACGGCAAGGAGCTTCCCGCCGGGGAGCCGGGGATCATCTACTTCGAGATGCCGGCGATGCCCTTCGAGTATCTGAAGGACCCCGAGAAAACCCGCGAGGCACAGCATCCGGAGCATGCCAACTGGTCGAAGCTCGGCGATGTCGGCTACGTCGACGACGAGGGCTTCCTCTACCTCACCGACCGCGCCACGTTCATGATCATCTCCGGTGGCGTCAACATCTACCCCCAGGAGATCGAAGACGCCCTGATCGTGCACCCGAAGGTCATGGACGTCGCCGTCATCGGCGTGCCGAACCCGGAGATGGGCGAGGAAGTGAAGGCCGTCGTCCAGCCGGTGGAAGGGGTGGCAGCCGATGCCGACCTCGAAGCCGAACTGATCGCCTACGCCCGCGAACACATCGCGCACTACAAGTGCCCGAAGAGCGTCGACTTCCGCGACGAACTGCCGCGCCTGCCTACGGGCAAGCTCTACAAGCGGCTGTTGAAGGACGAATACTGGGGGAAGACGGGCAGCCGGATCGTGTAGGGCCGAACAACGGGACGGGACAAGCCCGTCCTCTACAGGTGTCCCGGCTCGTCCCCGCAGGGACGAACCGTAGGGGCGACGCTTGTCGTCGCCCGCGGCGGGACCGGCACCGGCGGGCATTCGGGACGGGACAAGCCCGTCCCCTACGGCGTCAAGCCAAGCGCTTGAAGTCGACCGCGAAACCCGTCTTCCGCCACAGCAGATAGGTCACGAACGGGTAGAACGAGAGCGCCGTGGCGGCATGCCACTCCGTGAGGCTCTCGAGCCAGGCGTCGTTGTCGATGAAATAGGTGAACGCTTCGAGCGCGAGACCCTCGGCGAGCATGAAAACGCAGAGAGCCACTTTGGTTCTGACAAGCACCGTCTTGCCAAACAACGCCTGCGCTCGGTAGACCAGGATCAATTGGGCGACATAGGTGAAGCCGAAGAACACGATCGTGCCGTAGCGGCGCAGCGCACGGTACAGGTCGCCTTCGTGGCCCAGGAAGGTCGCATACAGCACGAACGATGCCGAACCGATAACACCCACCACAAGCAGCGCGCGGCGCCAACCGACCCGCCCGTCTCCGCAGGCATGGAGCCAGCGTTCGCAGAACATCCAGTAGACGGCGAAGAACACGCCTGCAGGGATCATCAAGGCCTTGAAGATGAAGTAACCCCAGCCGTAGCGGCCGCTGGCGCTGATGCTTGCGCAACCCGACAGATGCGGTATGCAGACATCCAGATGGCCGCCGGCAGCCGAGGCCGCGTAGGCCAGGAACATGCCCAGCCAACTGAAGACCCAGACGAAGACGGCGACGTAGCGTAGATCCATGCCGTTACATTATCCGCGCATACCGAATAGCCTCAACGGGTCCGACGACCCCTATAATCATCGCTCACGCCTTAGGTGGGAGTGGCCGTTGACATCCTGGATATTGCGCAACGCCGTGGTCGTCAACGAGGGCCGCATGATCGAGGCCGACGTCGCGATCCACGACGGTCGAATTGAACGTATTGGCAGCGGCACCGCGAAGCCCGGCGCCCGAGACATAGATCTCGGCGGTGCCTGGCTGCTGCCGGGGATGATCGACGACCAGGTGCATTTTCGCGAACCGGGATTCGAGCACAAGGCGAACATCGCGACGGAGTCGCGAGCCGCTGTCGCCGGCGGCACGACCAGCTACCTGGAGATGCCGAACTGCGTACCGCAGACGGTGACTCCGGAAGCGCTGCTCGACAAGCACACCCGGGCGGCCGGTCGATCGCTGGCGAATTTCGGCTTCTACTTCGGCGCCACCAACGACAACCTGGACGCCATCAAGGCGGTGGACGTCACCAAGGCCTGCGGGGTCAAGGTCTTCATGGGCGCCTCGACGGGCAATATGCTGGTCGACGATCCGGATACGCTGGAAGGCATCTTCGCCTCCTGCCCGCTCCTCATCGCCACGCATTGCGAGGACACCCCCACGATCCTCGCCAACGAGGCAGCGGCCCGCACCGAGTTCGGCGATGCCGTTCCCATCGAGAAACATCCGGAAATCCGATCCGAGGAGGCATGCTACAAGTCGTCCTCGTTCGCCGTCGGACTCGCGAAACGCCACGGCAGTCGCCTGCATGTTCTCCACCTGACGACGGCTCGGGAGATGGATCTCTTCGAGCCGGGCCCGATCTCGGAAAAGCGGATCACCGCCGAAGCCTGCGTCCATCATCTGTTCTTCAACGACAGCTGGTATGCGCCCTTGGGCAACGACCTGAAGTGCAATCCGGCGGTGAAGACCCGGGCCGACCAACTCGCGCTGCGCCACGCCGTCGTGGAGGATCGGATCGATGTCATCGCCACCGACCACGCCCCCCACACCCGGGAGGAGAAGGACCTGCCGTATGTGGATGCGCCTGCGGGCCTGCCGTTGGTCCAGCATGCGCTGCTGAGTCTCGTCGAGCACGTCAAGGCCGGTGAGTTCACCATCGAACAGGTGGTTCAGAAAACCGCCCATGCTCCGGCCACTTTGTTCGAGGTCGCCGAGCGCGGCTACGTCCGGGAGGGGTACTGGGCGGACCTCGTCGTCATAGATCCCGACGCACACACCGTGGTCGACGACGAACCCGTGCATGCCAAGTGCGGCTGGACCCCGTTCCGGGGATTCACCTTCCGTTCCCGGATCACGCACACCTTCGTGAACGGGAACCTGGCGTTCGCCGACGGTGCGTTGCAGGACGTGCCGATGGGCAAGTCGCTCGAATACGCGCGTTCCTGACGGCGACGCGCCCCGCCGTACGGGCAGGGCAATCTTGGCCGTTCGACGCGGCATTTGCTGTTGTTCAATATGCGTTTACGTATGAATGCTTGTCCGACTGGGCGGGGACCGGATTCTATTCAGCTTCGTTGACGACTACATCGAGAACGACAATCGGCCGGGCGCCTAGCGCAGGTCCGGCAACACGTAGCCCCTCTCCGCGAGGTCGGCGCGCACCACCTTCTTGTCCATCTTGCCCGTGGACGTCAGGGGAATGCTCTCCACGAATAGCACCTCGTCCGGCAACTGCCACTTGGCGAAGCGGCCGGTGCAATGCTCAAGAATCACAGCGGGCGATACGTCGGCCCCGTCGGCGAGGACGATGAGCGCCACCGGGCGTTCGTCCCACTTGGGATGCGGCTGCGCGACGACGCAGGCCTGGGCAATGCCGTCGAGGGCGACGATGTGGTTCTCGAGGTCCACCGACGAGATCCACTCGCCACCGCTTTTTACGAGATCCTTCGAGCGATCGGCGATGATGAGGTACTCCTCCGGATCGACCGTGCCGACGTCGCCGGTGATCAGCCAGTCGCCGTGGAAGCGCTCGGGGCGCGGATCCTGGTAGTACGCGGAACAGATCCATGGGCCTCGGATGAGAATCTCGCCCACGGACTCGCCGTCGTGGGGCAGGCGGTTGAAGTTCTCGTCGAAGATGCCGACTTCGAGTCCCGGCATGAGTTGGCCCGCCTTGCCGACGTTCTCCAACTGCTCGTCCAGGGACATCGACGGGTGCTTGTGCTTCATGAGCCGGCGGGACAACGTCGCGAGCGGACTCGTCTCGGTCAGTCCCCAACCCTGGATCATCTCCACGCCCAGGGCATCGTGGTACCAGCGGATCAGGGACTTCGGCGGCGCGGAACCACCGCAGGTGAGCCTGGACAGGGACGACAGGTCGTAGGCGTCGGGATTCGCTTCGATGACCGCCTTCACGCCCTGCCAGATGGTGGGCACGCCGGCCGATAGGGTCACCTTTTCGGTTGCCATGAGTTCGGTAAGTCGCGCGGGATCCATGAAACGGTGCGGCAGCACCTGCTTGCAGCCGAGCATCAGCGCCGACCAGGGAACTCCCCAGCCCATGGCATGGAACATCGGCACCACGCCGCACACCGTGTCCGTGGCCGAGAGGCCCATGGAATCGGTCATGCACTGCGCCATGGTGTGCAGATACTGCGAGCGATGTTCGTACTCGACGCCCTTGGGATGGCCGGTGGTTCCGCTGGTGTAACAGAGACCGAGGGGCGCGTTCTCGTCGAGGTCCGGCCACTCGTAGCGCTTGGGTTTGCCGGCGATGAACTCCTCGTAGTCGACGGCGGGCGCAACGTCGGTGGTCCAGTCCTCGAACCCTTCCTCCACGGCGACCACGATGTGCTCCACGGACGGTAGACGGCCCTTGAGGGACTCGAGGATCGGCAACGTGTCGGCGTCGGCAATGATCAGCCGGTCCTGGGCATGGCCGATGATGTAGGCGAGGTCATCCGGCGACAGGCGTAGGTTGATGGTGTGCAGGACCGCACCCATCCCCGCCGCGGCGTGGTAGGCCTCTAAGTGGCGCGAGCCGTTCCACATGAAGGTGCCGATCCGATCACCGGGCCGGATGCCGTAGTCGTAGAGTGCGTGCGCCAACTGGTGTGCCCGGTCCCGGGTTCGGCCCAGGGACTGGCGCCGTGGGCCGCTCTCGGCCGCCGTGACGACCTCGACATCCGGCGCCACCGTGGCACCCCGGTCGATGAGTCGCGACATCACGAGCGGCGTGTGTTGCATGGCCATGGGATCAGATCCTCGCAGGTGGTTCAGTACGTGTGGCGGCGGAGTCTAACAATACCGAGTAGGTGCGGCGAAATTCGCCAGCAGGCGTGGCCAAAACGACTAAGAGGTGTTGCCCCAACGATTGAACTTCCTTTACGGATGCCTTTCAAATCAAGCTGTTGCGGGCGCCAATAAGGAACTCAATCTTGGCACGTCTCTTGAAAACCCGTAGAGAACCCTCATCTATTGAGAGCAGTTGAGAACACCGTGACCAGAATATCGCGCATCAGTACCCCGAGGGCGACGCTTGCCGCGGTCGCTCTGATCGTCATCGTCATGGCGGGTTTCGGCATGTTCGCCGACGACAGCGAGGCCCGCAACGGGCACGTGGCGAACCAACGCGGCGAGCCGGCCGCGCAGGAGACGACCCATCACTGTTGGACGCGGACACCCGCTCCGCTCGTGGCTATCGATCGTCGACTCAAGGCCAACAACGATGACCAGCTTTAATCGAATCCGAAACCGGATGGCGCGGGACACGCAAAACGGTTGGCTCGGAGGCGTCTGCGCGGGATTCGGGCGTACGCTCAACATTGATCCGAAGTTCCTGCGCGCCGGCCTCGTCATTCTCGCCGTCCTGTCCCCCAAGATCGTGATCGCCGCCTACGTCGTGGCCTGGATCCTGCTTCCCGCACAGAACGAGGTCGACTACACCGCTTAGGGCGACAGAGGGGTCGTAGGGGACGGGCTTGTCCCGTCCCGATGGATCTTAGGGCCATCCGTTCGAGCGACCACGCGCCCTACGGGCGACCACGCGCTTCGGGCGCGATAGGGTCGCCCCTACGAGAGCAAAAACCCGGCGATCCAGCTAGCGACGACCGCTTCGTCCGTCGGGGTGTCCAAAGACTGCATTGCGGGCCCGAAGGCACTCCCCAACTGGTTGCGCCGTCTGCGCATCAGGAACCTGGCGTAGTCCAGGGTGAACTCGGGATGTCCCTGCACGGCGAACAGGTGACTCCCGACGGAAAAAGCGGCATGCGGGCAGAATTCGCTTGCGGCAAGCAACCGTGCGCCTTCAGGCAGGGTCTCAACCTGATCCTGGTGGCTCGCCAGAAGACGGAACTCAACTAGCCGGGGGCGCATCCACGGTTCGTCATGGACGACCTCCCAAGTATGCACGCCGACGCCCCAGCCCGCGTCCGCCCGTTCGACTACGCCGCCCAAGGACGCGGCGATCAACTGGTGTCCAAAGCAGATGCCCACCGTCTTGGCGCGGGCGACGTGCAACTCGCGAACGAAGTCCTTGAGCCGCACGATCCACGGCTCGTCGTCGTAGACACTGGCCCGGCTGCCGGTGACCAGGTAGCCGTCGCAGGCACCGACGCGGTCTGGGTACAGTCCGCGGCGAACATCGAAGAACTCGAACGAGGTGCGGGAATCCAACGCGCCGCCGAGAGCGATGGTGAACATGTCCGCGTAGTCGCCGAAGCGGCCGCGGCACTCGGGATCGACGTGATCGGCCTGCAGGATTCCTAGACGCAACGCGACCTCCCGACCAACCGCGAGGGACGCCTAGATGATCTCGAAGTAGCGGCCAAGCTGCCAGTCGTTGACGTGGCGTTCGTACTCCCGGGACTCCCAGAGTCTTGTTTCCGCAAAGTGATCGACGAACACCTCGCCGAACAGTTCCCGCGCCGCGCGCGACTGGCCAAGACGAGTCGCCGCGTCCCGAAGCGTCGGGGCGAAACGCCATTCCGCGGGGAGGCGGTCTTCCACGTCGTAGGCGTTACCCGACACGCCCTCGGGGGGCTCGATCCGTTGTTCGATGCCAAGGAGCGCCGCCCCGATGGTCGCCGCCGAGACCAGGTAGGGATTGCCGTCGGCACCCCCTACGCGACACTCGATGTGCTGGCTCTTGTCGTCGCCCGGAATGAACCGGAACGCCGCCGTCCGGTTGTCGATGCCCCATGTCGCGGCGGTCGGTGCCCATGCGCCCTTGACGAGGCGCGTGAAGCTGTTGACGGTCGGCGCCAGCATCGGCAGGAACTCGGGCACGTAGCGAATCAGGCCACCGAGCGCCCAACGGGCGCGATCCGGAACGTCCGTGGAGGTGGCGTCGGCCGCGAACGCGTTGGCACCACCCTCGGTGAGCAGCGAGAAGTGGTAGTGCCCGCTCTGCCCCGGATAGTCCATGGACCACTTCGCCATGAACGTCGCCATGGCCCCTCGCTTCGAGAAAAAGGCCTTCGAGAAGGTCTTGAACAGCGTTGCCCGGTCGGCCGCCTCCATGCCCTCTGACACGGCGAGCGCGGCCTCCCAAACACCCGGCCCTGTTTCGCAATGCAATCCCTCGAGCGGCATGCGGAAATCCGCGCAGTAGTCCATCAGCCCCTGGAACATCTCCGAGTTGCTCGAAGCGCGCAGCACCGAATAGCCGAAGTTGCCCGGCGTCAGGGGTTGCAGGTCGCGAAAGCCCTTGGCGCGGACGCTATCGGGATCCTCGTCGAACACGAACAGTTCGTACTCGAAACCGGCCTTCGAGACCAATCCGGCCTGGCTAGCTCTGTTCAAGACACGACGCAGCAGTGTGCGGGGACATACCGGGTGTTCACCGCCGTCCGCCGCCGCGAACTCGCCGACGAAATAGGGCGCGCCCGACTCCGGCAGCGAGCGTTCACTCGCCACAAGCAATCGGTAGCGAGCGTCCGGGAACCCGGTGTGCCAGCCCGTGACCGCCCCGCCGTCGTAGAGCTGATCGTCCACATCCCAGCCGAATACGCAGTCGCAGAACCCGCCGCCCTTGACCATCAGGCTCCGGAGCTTGTCGAAGCCCACGTACTTGCCGCGCAGAACCCCGTCGATGTCCGCCAAACCGAGCATCGCCTGACGCCCGCCGCGGGATTCGTACTCCGCAATCTTCGCGTCGATTTCAGGGTGCTCGTTCGCATCCATTATTCACAGCCACCCTGTGGATAACTTTTGGGATAGCTTCTCCCATCGGTCGCCGCCAGCACCGTCAGGGAGTGCCAACGCTCGACCGCTTCTTCTAAACGACGAGAAATAATCCTTTATTTTCAACAATTTGACTGTCAATTCGCCGTCAACCCCAAGGCCGGTCGTAGCGAAGCTGCCATCTCCTTGCTCGTCGTGGGCATGTGCATAACGACCCGACTACGATGTTAGTGGGCGCTAACAACGCAGCCCAATTGTTTTGGTTCAATGAAGGAAATTGAACATCCGGCGGCGGTACCGTTTGGCGACATCGGAGCCTTTTCCCATGAGCGTCATGATTCGAATCATCGTCACCCGCCCGGCGTCCTCGCGGTACGTCCGGTCCTGTCGGAGTATGCCCATTGCCTCCTCCAACGCGTCCTCGTAGCGCCGCTCCGACGCAAGCAGCACCGCGGCCCGGTAGCGCGCGTCCAGGTCGTTGCGGTCCGCCGCCGTGTCAGCAAGCGCATCCCGGAGACTTCCCATCCCAGCCGCCTCCTCGAGAATCTCCAACCGGGTCGCCGGACGCTCGCGTTCGTCCGCATCCTCCGGGATGGTGCCGAGCACGGTGCGACCGCCATCGACATCGCCTTTCAACAGCAGCACGTCGGCCCACTCCACTTTGAATCCCGCGTTGTTGGGCTCGGCGGCGATCGCCTCCTTAAGAACGCCGAGGGCGCCGTCGTAGTCCTCGATCTCCAGATAGTGGCCAAGCTGCGATTTGAGCGCGTCGGCAGGCGACTGGGTGAGGCGGTCGATGAGTTGTCGAAGCACGTTCTCGCCCTGGGGACCTTCCATCTGCTCGGCAAGCTGACCGTCCTTGACAACGCGAATGCTGGGGATGCCCTGCACACGCAGTTGCTGGGCCAGGGTCTGGTCCTTCGCGATGTCCGAGAGCGCTAGCGCGAACTTGCCTTGGTACTGATGCGCCAATCGTTCCAGCGCCGCCTTGGTTTCCGCGGCGGGTGCGACCTGGTCCGTCCAGAACAGAACCACCACCGGCATCTGCCTGGACCGTTCGACGACGTCCTCCTGAAACCTCGGCAGCTCGACTTCGAATATCGACGGGTTGTCCATGGAAGACCTGGGCGGGAAAGCGACTCCGTGGATTCTAGCAGCCCGCCGACTTGGCGGCGTCAGCCGCGAAGTTGACGGCATGCTAGGGCGCCATTGTCACGCCACAGCCTGCCGAGTCAGCGCCCTCGAACGCACTTCGCGTAAAGCTCGCCTAGTGCCCCCTCGGGATCGTAGCGGCGTTTCAGGGTTCCGTAGGCATCGCCGCCGTAGAGGCGATGGAATTCGGCTTCCTCGTAGAACGATGACGAATAAAGCGACTTGATGCCCCCCAAATCGGTCACGGCCTGCTCCACGATGCGGTTGAAATGTCCTTCGGGATAGCCGATGCGGAAACGCAGCGTGTCCCAGAACCCGAAGTTCACGTAGCGGTCGGCCGGCGCCGGAAACAAGGGCGACGAAATGTCCGACCGGTTGCGGACCGGGCAGATCCAGACCGGCAGGATGCCGATCTCGCGCATGAAAAGGTCGAGGAAATCCGGTGCCGTCCCCAAGGGTAGATCGACGTCCTGGATGACCGATTCCCGGCGGTAGCCGCCCAATCGTTCCGCAGTCTCCAGGAGCCGCCAACGGCTGTTCCAGCGCATGACGCGCTGGTAGAACCGAGATCCCAAGCGTTCGCGGCCGAGCAACCGGCGGACAAGGGGATGCTGGGCACCGAGGTTCTTGGAGCACCAGAACCAATCGGTGTCCCAGCGCCAGATGTAGTCCCGAACCGCGAGGCAGTCGGACTCGCGCGCTCGCAGCGACTGATAGTAGATATCCTCGAAGGTGTAGTCGCTTGTTCGCGCGGTCGTGTCGGCGAACCGCCCGGTGGTCAGCACGAGATCGTCGGCGGCAAATGCCACACCGTCGAGGAAGTCGACGTCGGCGTCCTCGCAAGCCCCATCGAGAGCGGCGAAGAACTCGTGGCGGTCGGTGAATCGCCGATGACGGACCTCCACGTAGTCCTTCACCGGCATCGTCTGGACACGCAGTCGCGTGGCGTAGCCCAGGGTTCCGTAGCTGTTCGGCATGCCGGCGAAGAGATCAGCATGCTCGTTGTCGGGTGCCGCGGTGACAATCCGCCCATCGGCAAGCGCGACGTCCATTTCGAGAACGGTTTCGTGGACGAGCCCGTGGCGGAACGACGTCGCCTCGATGCCGATGCCCGCCACCGCACCGCCCACGGTAATGGACTTGAGCTGCGGTACCACCCGGGGCATGACACCGTGAGGCAATGTCGCGTCCACGAGGGCGTCGTACGGGATCATGCCCTCCACATCGACCCACCCCGCCCTGGCATCCACCTCCAGCACATGGACCAATTCGCCGGCGGGCAGCCCCTGCTGCTTGACTGTGCGGTCTCGGAACAGGTTGGACAGCGGCTTGTCGAGCGTCCGTTCCGTGCCGTCCCGCTTGCAAGCCCTTGCCAGGGCGTCCGCAAACGCCCGGGCTCGACGGTTGTGATCTGCAGCTACGAACGATTCGCTAGCGTCGGCAGCCATCATCCTGCCGCCCGCGGCGGCGAAGGTTCGGCGGCCGAGCGGCGTGGACCCGCATACAGGTGTTCCAGCGTCATAGGGTACGACTCGGTGTCCACATTGCCTTTGCTGAACAGAACCTGGAAGAGGTTGGTCTGCGTCGTCTGGGACCGGAACATCTCCGCGCAGCCGATCAGGTACGTGCGCCAGATGCGCAGGAACCGTTCGTCGAAGTGGTCGGGATCCATCGCACGGATGGTCTGCCAGTTTGCCTCGAACTTCGCGGTCCAGGCATCCAGCGTCAACGCGTAGTGGCGGCGCAGGTTCTCGACATCGAGGATCTCAAGGCCCTCGGCTTCCATGGCATCGAGGGCTTTCGACAGGCTCGGGATCCAGCCTCCTGGGAAGATGTACTTGCGGATGAAGAAGTCGGTGTCCCGGTCGCCGACATGGCCGATGAAGTGGATAAGCCCCAGTCCCCCCGGCTTCAACGCATTGGCGTGAGCCCGGATCACATCCCGCAGTTGATGACGCCCTGCGTGCTCGAGAACGCCGATGGAGACCACCTTGTCGTAGACGCCGAACTTCTGGCGAACGTCCGCCTCGTGCATCGTGAGTCGATCCTCGAGGCCCTTCGCCGCGATCTTCGCCTTGACCCAGTTCGCCTGTTCGGTGGTGGTGTTGACGCCGGTGACGTGGACGCCGCGCTCCTCGGCGGCATAGAACATGAAGCCCCCGAAACCGCAGCCCATGTCGATGACCCGCTCGCCGGGCTCGAGCCGCACCTTGCGCGCGACGTGTTCCATCTTCGCGATCTGGGCCTCGAGGATGCCCTGACCCGGATGCTGGTAGTAGGCGCAGGTGTACATGAGGTAGGGGTCGTCCAACATCTTGGAATAGAACTCGGCCCCGAGCCCGTAGTGGAATCGGGCGTTCTCCTTGGGCGTCGCATTGGTGCGGTTGTTGTACCTCAACCCGTGCCAGCGGTTCCGAATCTTCACGAGCAGCCCGGCCGAGGCGTCGAAGCCGGACGAAAAACCGATCGCCATGATCTTGCGCAGATCCCCTTCGATGTCGATCTCGCCGTCGAAGTAGGACTCTAGGACGCCGATGTGACCGAAGACGACGGTGCGAAGGGCCGCGCGGGTGGACTTGATGTGGATGGTCACCTCGGGTTCGCCACGCCCCCCGGTGATCTCCATCCCGTTCGGAAACACCGCCCGGAACGGCAGCGGGGTGGCGGCACCGATACGTGCCATGACGTTGCGCACCAGGCGGCTCGCAAATGCCTTGATCATTTTCCTTCCCTTCCCTTCCTTACTTCCGTAAGCGTCGCTCGGTCGAGAGAGTCTGTCGGATTGGACGGTTACGTCAAGGTGCGTGCGCGCCCTGTGGGCGCGTTGAGCGTTTCGCTATCGCGAAACTCTTGCCATCTACGCTCATCGTCAACGGCGGCGTCGCGGAATCTGGACGGTCGTGGCGTCTTGTGGAGCGACGGGTGCGCTCGGCAGGTTCTCGAAAGCGGTACGGATGTTCTCCGCCCACATGCGGCGCAGGCTGAGCAGGTACTCGTCGTCCTCCTCGAGCAGGTGATGGGTGCCGGGTGAGAACGTGTCGGTGCGGTAGACGTGGTATTCCACCGGCGGCCCAACCGTCGCGTTGCTGCGCATCGTCGAGTCCATGGACACCAGCGCGCATTTCAGGGCGGCGTCGAGCGTCGTGCGCCGGTCGATGATGCGATCGAGGATTGGCTTGCCGTACTTGACCTCGCCGATCTGCAGGTACGGCGTCGAGAACGACGCGCGAACGAAGTTGCCCTCCGGATAGATCTGCTCGATGCCGGGACGGCCGCTGCGGATCTGGCCGCCGAGGATGAAAGATGCCTCCGGCACGAACTCCTCGGTGCTGGCACCCGGCCGCACGCCGCGGTGCTTCTCCTGTTCCTCGGTGCTGATCCCGCCCACGTACTCGGCCGCGGCCTGCAGGTCCTCCACGTTCGTGAGGTTGGTTCGGGCGGCGGAGCGTATATCACGCCGGATTCGCGTCACCACGCCCTGGCTGGTGGCCAGGTTGCCGGACGACAGCAACGTCAAGGTCCGTTCGCCGTCGCCCCCGAAGCGGTGCATCTTGCTGTGGGTGCTGATGTGGTCCGCCCCGGCGTTGGTACGCGAATCCGAAGCGAACACGAGGCCTTCGTCGACGCGTATCGCCAGGCAATAGGTCATCGACACCTGTTTACTTCACCCGCCCTGTGTCGTCAACGCCTCTGCCACGCCGCGACGTCCGGCCACAGGGATCGTACCTACGATACGGACCGGCGTCGGGTGCGGTCCGTAGGGGACGGGCTTGTCCCGTCCCGCGCCGTTCGAACCGACGCCATGGGAACAACGCCACGGGCGCGATGGCTCTGTGCCTTTCGCCGCGTAAAGAGCGCTAGACGGGGCTGACGGACGCCTCGGCTTCGAATACTCCATCGCGACCGAGGTACGGGGTCGAGTCCATGTCGTAGTACCTCGATCGTCTCACCCGGTCGCGGTCGTAGGGCGGGGTGAACACGTCGATCATGCGGGTGTACTGCAACGCACCTAGCATATGGAT
The DNA here is from genome assembly GCA_009846005.1 of Gammaproteobacteria bacterium. GTDB lineage: Bacteria > Pseudomonadota > Gammaproteobacteria > Pseudomonadales > Azotimanducaceae > VXYL01. The sequence goes on from VXYL01000099.1 coordinate 17,495, forward strand.
GTTGCCCCTTGTTGCGGTGAGCGTGGCGGTGTCCCCGGCGGTCATCTCGAGATGACGCTCGAATCTCAGCAGGGGATTGCCGTTCCCGGCGGTCTCTTGCAGCTTGTCGTAGTGATCGACAACGATCCGACCCGTCGTGCAATAAACCACGCCGGTCATGTCCGGATGATCGTGCAGCGGAATCTCTTCGCCTGGCTCGAAGTCCAGCAGCGAGACCTGGAACTGACGCTCGTAGTACATCCTGCGGATTTCGGGGAAGTCCTGGTTCATGTTCTGGTAGCGGTCCATGTATTCGACGATCCTGCGGTCATCCAGCTTCAACCGTCGCACAAGCCGTTCGACTTCCCTCGTGTAGGTGTCTTGATTCCAGTTCGGGCCAAACTGCGATTTCGATAGCTCGTGGCACAACTCGAGAAACCGTTCCCAACTCACGGCCTCCGACTCCCCGGCCAGGGCGGCACGGGCAATGGGCCCGGAGGCGGCAAGCGACAGCAACATCCTGCCGGACATGACGATCACGGTACGTCGGGAGATATCGGTCATGTCGAATCAGCCACGTGGAGCCATTGCAAGCGATTGTTACACGACGAACCACAGGTTTGTAGCAATGTCGCTCAGTTCGACATACACGCTTGGTTCCGTCCCAAACCTGACCAGCAAAGGCAGTCTCCAGGCTTTGCCGGTTGCCCCACGTTCGCCAAATACACTCAATGCCCCGCGGTACTGGGGACGGGCAATGGCGCACGATTCGTTGAACATGGACAGGGGATCATGGTCGACGGCGACAGGAGGTTGGTGACAATTCTCGAAGACGCAGTAAGGGAGCACTGACACCGACTGGCGTAAGATATGCCCGTATGAGAATGCCACGTAGAACTGTAACCGCCTGGAAAAACCGCGCGCCCCAAGCAACCCTCCCGTTGCTGTTCACTCTGTTGATCTACTCTTTGGCGCCCACGGTCGCCGATACACAGGCGCTCGAGTTCCGTTACGGCGTCTCGCAGATACCCAACTACGAACTGAAATATCCCGTCGACTTCCCGCACTTCGACTATCTCAATGTGGACGCCCCGAAGGGCGGTACGCTGGTCCTGCCCTGGCTCAGGCCTTTAAATACCGTGTCGCCGATGTACCGGCCGCCGGGATTCCTCCGGTCCTACGATCACCTAATCGAGCGCGCAGGTGACGAACCCTCGGGCTATTACGGCAGTCTCGCCGAGTCCATCGCCCTAAGCGCCGACCGCCGGCGAATCGTCTTCCGATTGCGCCCGGAGGCTCGCTGGCACGACGGCCGGACAATTACCGCGGCTGATGTCAAATTCTCTTTCGACACGTTTCGTGGCGCCGACATCCTGGGGCACGGGTGGGCAGGGGCGCTCACCTGGGTTACTGACGTTAACATCCTGGATCCTCTGACTGTCGAGATTCGTGCCGACTCGGACGCCGGCAAACAACTCTTCCTTCTCAGCTACATACCCATCGTGCCCGCGCATTACTGGCTTGAACGGGATGTGAGCGAACCGACAATGGCGCCGCCGCTGCAGAGTGGCCCATACCGACTAACAGGTGTGTCTCAGGGTCGCTACGTCATATACGAGCGGGTGCCGGATTACTGGGGTAGGAATCTTCCGGTGAATCGTGGGAAATTCAACTTCGATACCATTCGCTACGAACGTTACATGGACGCGACGGTCGCCCGCGAAGCCCTGCGCGCAGGAGCGCTTGACGTGTGGACCGAGACCGACTCGCGGCACTGGCT
>VXYL01000010.1 GCA_009846005.1 Gammaproteobacteria bacterium
TGAAGGCTCTTTCGTGCGAGGGGCGGGCCCCTCGCGCTCCCCGGCTGAAGGCTCTCCCACAAGCCGGTCCATCAGATCGCCGGCGATGTCGAGTCCGAATTGCCGGTCAAGCTCGCGAATGCAGGTTGGACAGGTGACATTGATCTCGGTGAGGAAGTCGCCGATCACGTCGATCCCGACGAATCGCAACCCGCGCTTGCGCAGATCGGGCGCCACTCGTGCTGCGATGAGGGCGTCCCGCTCGCTCAAGGGTTGGCCGACGCCGGCACCGCCAGCCGCCAAGTTGCCGCGAGTCTCGCCGGGCATCGGAATGCGGGCGAGTGCATAGGGTACGGGTGTCCCGTCGATCAGCAGGATGCGCTTGTCGCCGTCGCTGATTGCCGGGATGAATCGTTGCGCCATGACCGGTGTCGTACCGTTGCCGGTAAGCGTCTCGACCACCACCCGTAGATTGGGATCGTCGGCGCGGACCCGGAAGATGCTTGTGCCGCCCATGCCGTCGAGCTTCTTGAACACCACATCGCCGTGTTCGGCGTGAAAGTCGAGCAGGATGTCAGCGCGCGTCGCCACGACGAGGGGCGGCGTGCAATCCCGAAAGGCCGTGGCGTAGAACTTCTCGTTGCAGTCGCGAAGGCTTCCCGGATCGTTGACGACCACCGCCCCCGCATCGCGGGCGCGTTCGAGCAGGTAGGTGGCGTAGACGTACTCCATGTCGAACGGCGGATCCTTGCGCATCATCACGACATCGACGTCGTCAAGGGCGGTGCGGCCCTCGGGCCCGAGCCGGTAGTAGTCGTTGGGGTCCGCGGCATCGAGATCCGCGAGCGCTTCGGGGGTAAGCGCCAAGTCCCTCATCCAGCCGACGACACGCTCATGCTGCAGGGCGAGATCGCCCGGTCCGAGCACGGAGACGCGCCAACCGCGACGCTGGGCGGCGCGAATCATCGCGAGCGTGGAGTCCTTGGTGACGTTCAGCGTCGCGATCGGGTCGATGATGAACGCGATGTGCACTACTTCTCCTCTCCGCGGTAGTCCGCTCCCACTCGAGCCGAATTTCGATGCCGCATTGTCGCCATCACTCGTTCTGCGCGAGTGCCACCGCTAGTCCTTGCTGTACCTGCGGATTTGCGGGGAACATACGCGACGGGAAACTAGGTGGCCAGCGGCGAAGGTACCGGGCCTTCGCTTGAGAAGAGGCGCGCGTGGTGCAAACGGCAGGCAGCGACCCGACTGGAGATGCCGTCGACGCGGTCGTCGCCGCGTGGCGTGACGACCCGGGGGATCGCCGCGCTCTGGCCGGCGTTCGGGCCGCATTGCTCGCGGCCCATGCCAGCGCGGTTCAATCGGGCGTGGAGGGCATCGGCGAACTCGTCCGCGCGGCGTCGAACCTGATCGACCGCGTCGGCGAAGGAAGCGTGGAACCGAATGCGGCCGTTGTCGCGGCATTCGCCGATGCAGTAGGTCGAATTCGCAATCCGAGCCGAACCGTGGACGAAGGCGCGGTCGACGTGGTGCTGGAACGGCTCGACGCGGCCGCGTCGGGACTGTCCGATCTGGAATTCGGCGACGACCGGCCGGCGAGGGAACCGGTGTCAGGGCAACCGCCGCTGCTGACGGTGCGTCACGACGGCGTCCCCGTGAGGCCGGGTTCGTTCGAGGCAGATGCACAAGACAGCGGGCCGCCTCCGAGCGAGTTGCCCATCCTCGTCGACGCTTTGACAGCCGTCGGCGATCACCTGCGTGCACAGCTTGAGTCAGTTCATTCGCTTGCCAACGCGAATGCAAATCCCGAACTACGGCGACTGCGCATCGCCCTGCAAGGTAGTGTCGAGACCATCGAACGACTGAACCGGATACTGGCGATCTACGCGAACAGCGTCGGCGGTTGAGCTCACCCGGTCGGGAACGGGAGTCCGATCCTCTCGGCGATGGCTCTGGTCGGCGGCGCCTTGTTCAACGTATAGAAGTGCAGACCCGGCGCGCCATCGTCGAGCAGACGTCGACACAACCTCGACACGACCTCGGTTCCGAACGCGAGCAGGGCATCGCGGTCACCCTGGATTTCGTCGAGGTGCCGTTGGATCCATCGCGGGATGTCGACACCCGCCTTGGCCGAGAACCGGACCAGCGTCTCGTAGTTGCTGATCGGCATGACGCCCGGCACGATCGGGACGTCGATGCCGGCCGCCGCACAGCGGTCGCGGAAGTGGAAATAGGCTTCCGCGTTATAGAAGTACTGCGTGATGCAGCCGGTCGCCCCCGCCTCGATCTTGCCCTTCAGGAAATCGATGTCCGTGCTCGCGGAGGGCGCGTCGGGGTGCACCTCCGGATAGGCGGCGACCTCGATGCCTAGCGGTGCGTCGATCCGCGATCGGATCAGGCGTACCAGCGAGTCGGCATGGCGGAGTTGTCGGGAAGTGCCCGCGCCCGAGGGCAGGTCGCCGCGCAAGGCGACGACGCGATCTACGCCGAGCTCTAGATAGTCGTCGAGCAAGGCGACGATGGCATCCTCCCTGTCTCCGCTCCAGGACAGGTGCGGAATGGCGTTGACCCCGGATTCGCGTAGGGACGCGACCGCAGCGAACGTTCGTTCACGGGTCGATCCCCCAGCACCATAGGTGACCGAGTAGAAGGCCGGTTGAAAACGCTCAAGCACCTTGGCCGTGCGAACCAGGTTGACCCTTCCCCGGGGAGTCTGCGGAGGAAAGAACTCGAAGCTGATCTGTGGCATGACGAGTCGACGGCACACCGGCTCCGCGAACCACCGTAGTGGCGACCCCATCGCACCGGCGAGGGCGCGCGGTCGCCCGTCGGATCCCGACCCGACCTAACGGGACGCCACTAGGGCGTCCCCTAGGCGCCGTTGGCGGCTGCCCGCAGTTCCTCGGCCTTGTCCGTTCTCTCCCAGGTAAAGGTGTCTTCCTCGCGACCGAAGTGCCCGTAGGCGGCCGTGCGCCGATAGATCGGTCGTTTGAGATCCAGCATGTCGACGAGGCCCCGGGGCTTCAAGTCGAAACATGCACGGATCAGTTGAACGATCCGTTCCTCGGAAATGGTGCCCGTGCCCAAGGTGTTGACGCTGACCGAGGTTGGCTCTGCGGTACCGATGGCATAGCTGACCTGGATTTCGCAACGCTTGGCGAGCCCGGCCGCAACGATGTTCTTGGCGACGTAGCGGCCCGCGTACGCGGCGGAACGGTCCACCTTGGAGGGATCCTTGCCCGAGAAGGCACCGCCGCCATGCCGTGCCATGCCGCCGTAGGTATCGACGATGATCTTGCGCCCGGTCAGGCCGCAGTCGGCGATCGGGCCACCGGTCTCGAACCTTCCGGCCGGGTTGATGAAGGTCTTGGTATCGGCGGTGATCCAGTTTCCGGGCACGACGGGTTTGATGATCTCCTCCATGACCGCTTCGTGCAGCGTCGGGTTGTCCACCGAAGGCGAGTGCTGCGTCGAGACGACGATCGCGTCGACGGCAACGGGAACGCCATTGGCGTCGTAGCGGAAAGAAAGCTGGCTCTTGGCGTCGGGGCGCAGGAAGTCGAGCCCGGCCCGTCGTACGTCGGCATGGCGGCGCATGAGTCGATGGGCGTAGGTGATGGGGGCGGGCATCAGCACATCGGTCTCCGCGGTCGCGTACCCGAACATCAGACCTTGGTCCCCCGCGCCCTGCTCGTGGTTCGGCCTCTCGTCGACCCCCTGGGCGATTTCGGACGACTGCTGTCCAAGCATGTTCATCACCCGGGCCGCAGCCAGGTCGTAGCCGCTCGCCGGATCGCCGTACCCGATGTCGTCGATCACTCCCCTTGCCAGGGCATCGATATCCACGTCCGCGCGGGACCGGTATTCGCCGGCGACCACGACGAGGTCGTCCTTCAGAAGCACCTCGCAGGCCACTCTCGACTCGGCATCCGCCGCGATCATGGCATCGAGAACGGCGTCGGAGATCTGGTCGGCCATCTTGTCCGGATGGCCTTCGGATACCGACTCGGAAGTGAAAACCGAGTAGTCAGACATTGGAGAACCGCTGCGCATGGGCCAAAGGGGGCGCATTGTACCGTGTTGGCTGCGCCCCATAGCCGTTGGTCCGCCGACAGTCTGGTAGGCTCAATCCGATGGCGATTCCGTTGCTCCGAGACTTCGATATCCGGGGGAAAAGCGTCCTCGTCCGGGAGGATCTCAACGTGCCCCTGGAGGACGGTCGGGTGGCCAACCGTGCCCGAATCGACGCGGCGCTCCCGACCGTCCGCCACTGCATGGCCGCCGGCGCTCGCGTGGTAGTGGTATCTCACCTTGGCCGACCGCGCCCGGGCGAACGGGATCCGGCCCTGTCGCTGGCACCGGTCGCCAAGGCGCTCGGCGATGCCCTCGGGTGTGCCGTCCCGTTGGTTGACGACTGGAAGGACGGCGTCGCCGTTGCAGAGGCCGATGTGGTTCTGCTCGAGAATATCCGGTTCGAGGCTGGCGAGACGGCGAACGATCCGGTGCTTGCACAACGACTTGCGGCCCTTTGCGATGTGTTCGTCATGGATGCGTTCGGTACCGCGCATCGTGCCCACGCATCGACTGTGGGCGTTGCCCAGACGGCCTCGGCGGCGTGTGCGGGCCCGCTGCTCGCCGCCGAATTGAGTGCCCTGGGACGCGTCCTCGACGACCCGGCGCGGCCGCTGGTTGCGGTCGTCGGAGGAGCGAAGGTCTCGACGAAGCTTGCCGTGCTCGAGGCTCTTGCCGGTGTCGCGGACTCGATCGTCGTCGGTGGCGGCATCGCGAACACCTTCCTGCTGGCCAGCGAGATGCGGATCGGATCCTCGTTGGCCGAGCCGGACCAGGTTGACGTCGCGCGACGCATCATGTCCCGGGTCGATGTGCCGATGCCGGTGGACCTCATGACCGCGACGGCCATGGACCCGAGGCTACCGGCCCGGCTACGGCTTAGGGATGAAGTCGGCAGCAACGAAATGGTCCTGGATGTCGGGCCAGAAACGGCACGGCGGCTGTCCGACATCGTGGCCGAGGCGGGAACGGTCCTGTGGAATGGACCACTTGGGGTCTTCGAATGGGATCAGTTCGGAGAGGGCACCCGGGTCCTCGCGGAGGCGATTGCCGCAGCCGATGCGTATTCGGTCGCGGGTGGCGGCGACACCTTGGCCGCCATCGCGAAGTACCGCGTGGACGAGGGAATCTCCTACCAGTCCACTGGCGGTGGCGCGTTTCTCGAATACTTGGCTGGCGAGACGCTCCCGGCCGTAGCCGCACTCGAGGGGCGCACCGTTGGGCCGCATCGCAGATGATCGAGAAACTCAAGGAGCTGCTCCCGCCGCGTCGGGTAACCACGGCCAAGCACGATCTCGACAACTGGGGTCGCGATTGGACCCGGAATTTCGTCGTCGCGCCCTCGGCAGTGGTTTTTCCGGAGACGGTCGAGGAGGTCACGGCCATCACGCGCCTCGCCAACGCCGAGGGTTTCGCCTTGGTGCCATCCGGTGGGCGCACCGGTTTATCGGCCGGCGCCGTCGCGAGCCACGGCGAGGTGGTGGTCTCCTTCGACCGTATGAACCGCATCCTCGACTTCAATGAGGCCGACCGGATCGTGCGCTGCGAGGCGGGCGTAGTCACCGCCAATGTGCATGCGTTCGCCCTGGATAGGGGCTTGTTCTACCCGGTCGATTTCGCGTCGTCCGGCTCGAGCCAGATTGGCGGCAACGTCGCGACCAACGCCGGCGGCATCAAGGTGATCCGCTACGGGATGACGCGCGATTGGATCGCCGGCATCAAGGTGGTGACCGGCGCCGGCGAGGTGCTGGAACTCAACCGCGGCCTGGTCAAGAACGCCACCGGATACGATCTGCGGCACCTCTTCATTGGTTCGGAAGGAACTCTGGGGTTTGTGGTCGAAGCCGACCTACGGCTTGCCGAGCCCCCCGAACCGAGCCGGGTCATGGTGCTGGGCGTCGACCGGATGCAGGACATCTTGAGCGTGCTGACCCGGTTCCAGGCCGATGTGGCGTTGTCGGCGTTCGAGTTCTTTTCCGAACTTGCCGTTGACAGGGTGACTCGACACCGATCGCTTGCGCGCCCGCTGGCATCGTCGTCGGCCTTCTATGCGCTCCTGGAGTTCGACGCGAACGCCGAGTCGGCGGCGCTGGCGGCCTTCGAAGAGTCGTTGGCGTCCGGTTGGGTAAGCGACGGCGTCATGAGCCAGTCAGATGCGCAAGCGCGTGCGCTGTGGGCGCTGCGTGAGGGAATCACCGAGAGCATTGCGCCGGAGACTCCCTACAAGAACGACCTCGCTGTCCGGGTCTCCGACGTACCGGGTTTTCTCGACGACGTGGACCGTGCGGTGGGCCGCATCTATCCCGAGCTGGAAATCTGCTGGTTCGGCCACATCGGCGACGGCAACGTGCACCTCAATATCCTCAGACCGCCGGGACTCACCCTGGCGGCTTTCTACGAACGTTGCGATGCCATGAGCCCCGGGTTGTTCGAACTGGTCGCAGCCCGCGGCGGGAGCATCTCCGCCGAGCATGGCGTGGGCATGCTCAAGCGGGACTTCCTCGGGTTCTCGCGTAGTTCCGCGGAGATCGAGATCATGCGCGCGGTGAAGACGGCACTCGATCCGAAGGGCGTGATGAATCCTGGGAAGCTACTGCCGTAGGGCGACCCCTACGGCGCGATTTCCCGAACACCATCCGGCGAGCCGACTAGCACAAGGTCCGGCCGATTGACCGCGAAGATGCCGTTCTCCACGACACCGGCGAGGTTATTGATCCGCGCTTCGAGGCCGTCCGGGTCGGTGACGGCAAGACCGTGGAGATCGAGGACGGCGTTGCCGTTGTCCGTGACGAAACCCCGTCGCTCGCGGACGTCCCCACCTAGGGCCCGAAGCCGTGCGGCTACCGACCTACGCGCCATGGGGACCACCTCCACCGGCACGCCGAACGCACCGAGCTCATCGACCACCTTGCTTTCGTCGACGATGCAGATGAACCGATCCGCGGCCGCGGCGACGATCTTCTCGCGCGTATGTGCGCCGCCGCCGCCCTTGACGAGGGCGCTTCCCGGTTCGACCTCGTCGGCACCGTCCACGTACACGGCGATCGCGTCGACTTCGTTCAGATCGACGACACGAACGCCGTGCGCGGCGAGGCGCTGCGCGCTGGCGACGCTGCTGGACACGGCGCCGCCGAAACGGTCCTTCAGCTTTGCCAAGGCGTCGATGAAATGGTTGGTCGTGCTGCCTGTACCGACGCCCACGATCTGGCCGGCGTCAAGCGACGCCGCCACAAGATCGACGGCTGCCAGTGCAACGGTGCGTTTGAGTTCGTCCTGATCGACGCGCGGGGTCACCCTTGTGTCCACCCTTGGAGCACGACCACGTGGCGTGCGTATTCTCTGCGGAGAATGATCTTGCGTGCCGCCATGGCGGCAGTATCCGCTATTTCAGAACGACTGCCACCCGTTTTCCGTCACGACGGCAGTCAAGGACACGTCCGAAGGCGTGGCTGGAAGCGTGGGGGCTCGCTGACACTCGTGCGCGACGCCGATGCGCGCGGGCGTGGCTGTTGCCGCGAAGTAGCGGTCGTAGTAGCCGCCCCCCATGCCAAGTCGCCGGCCGCTGTCATCGAAGGCGACTAGGGGTGTCAGGACGACGCATGGCGTCACGAATACAGGCTGCGCGGGTTCCCGTATGCCGAAGCGATTACGCGACAACCGTTCGCCGTAACGGTACTCGGCGAAGCGCAAGTCGCGCCCGCGGATGACGGGTACGGCGATGACGATGCGGCGCCGCCAGCACCGTTTGAACACGTGCACGAGATCAACCTCGCCGTCCCGGGCAAGGTACGCCGCGACCGCGGTCACGTCGTCGAGATGGCGCATGACCTCGGCGGCTATGCCGAGCGAATGCTCACGTTGGGCATCCGGCGAGAGCGAGCGACGTGCCGTGCGATAGAACCTGCGTAGCGGTTGTTTTTCGCTTGGCGGCATCCGAGACCTTCGGGGCAGGCGGGAGAGCGTTGCCGATCCGCGCCTGGCGAGCCTCGTTCGACCGCCACCAGCGCGGCTTGTCTCCCGGTGATGCGGCTGCTTGGTTACCCTGAACCGTTCCGGTTCAAGGCGGGGATCTAGGCGGCTCTTAAGGCTTCCCGCGAACTCCCGCTCAGCCAAAGCTCGCGGGTCATCGGATGGGTCTGCACACCGGCGCCGACGCCAGATCTCCTTAGGTTTCTATAACGGCTCAAGGATGACGGAAGCTGGCCGGCACCCCAGGAGACACCCCAAGTATAGACACAAAAGCGACGGTGGATGGAACTAACTTGGGGGCGACATGGGGCGAGATGCGGCGGGAATCGATCAAGGCGGGCTGCGCGACTTCTTGTTGACTACGATGGCCTCCTCCACGCGCCTCGTGAGTTCGGTCACCTTGTCGGGCGTGGGCGGGTCCATGGTCCCGGCAGACCGTTGCAGGCGGCGGTTGTCATGGATGGCGTTGAGTGCCGCCATGACGGCGATGCGCTCCACGCCGAATACCTTGCCGGTTTGCCGTATCCGGGTCATGCGTTGGTCGAGGTCGCGGGCGGCGGCCGCGAGTTCGTCCGCCTCCGACTCGGGGCAGCTCACTTGATACTCGTTGTCGAGTATTCGGATGCCAATGGTCGTGGTCGCGTCGCTCATCATCTTTCCCCATTACGCCACATCCATCGATTTCAGCCGATCGAGAAGGGCGTCGATCTTGTTTCGTGCGAGTTCATTGCGTTCGACAAGATCGGACTTCTCCGCGGCCCAAACCCGGTTCCGCTCGCGAAGTGCCCGATTTTCATTGGCAAGTGATTCGCAAAGCCCTATTAGTTCATCGACTTTGGCTTCGAGGGTGTCGAGATCGTCCGTCAGCATGGTGCTAGTTTGTCCCCATCGAGCTCTCTTGTGAAGCACGGAAGCGTCCCAAAGCCGGCCCGGCCTCACCGACCCCGCATGGTCGCGCCGTTTCGCGGCGCGTGGCCACGGCTGTTGCGCGCCATCCGGCGATGCTGCGAGACTCGCCCAACGTGGCTACTCGAGAACCGATCTACGATGCCGCCGTGATCGGTGCGGGGATCGTAGGTCTCGCGGCGGCGGTTGCCCTGGCCCGGGACGGGTATCGGATCGCCCTCGTCGAGCGATCGCCGCCGGAACGACACCGGGGCGCCTTGGGTTTCGACCTTCGCTCCGTTGCGCTCGCGCCTGGTTCGGTGGACTTCCTGCGCGCCTTGGGCGGCATTGACGATGCGGACCTCGCGCCCATCGAAGCCATGCACGTCTGGGAATACGACGGCAGCGCGTCGCTGCGGTTCACGGGTGACGGTGCGATTGCCTTTGTGGCCGAGAACAGCGCATTGACGACCCGTCTTTGGGAAGTTGCGGCGGATTGCCTGGACACCGTGCCGCGGATTTCGGTTACGGGACTCGCCGAGACACCCGATGGCGTGTTCGTCGCGGGGCCCGACATATGCGCCCGATTGGTGATCGGTGCGGACGGCGCCGACAGCATCGTCCGCAAGCTCGCCCATGCGTCCCAGCGGGTCGAGCCCTCCTACCGCGGCGGAGGGCAACGTGCCGTCGCGACGGTCGCGCGTGCCGCGAAGCCGCATGACGACGTCGCCTTTCAACGTTTCGGCCGCAGCGGTCCAGTGGCACTCCTGCCGCTTCGCAATCATTCGCACGACACTGTTTCGGTGATATGGAGTACGTCGGAGGCGGACGCCCAACACGTGCAACGCTTGGGCGACGAGGCGTTCCGCACCGCGCTTTGCAAGGAGACGGAGGGGGTGCTGGGCGACTTCCTGGCCGTGGACCAGAGGCTTTCGTTTCCGGTGCACCAAGCCCTGGCTGCGGACTTCAATCCGAACCCGAGGACACTCGTCATCGGCGACGCGGCTCGAACGCTGCACCCCTTGGCTGGCCAGGGGGTCAATCTGGGCATCGAGGACGTACGTGCCCTCGTTGGCAACGCCACCCGTGCCGACCTTGGCGCACCCGGTCGGTGGCGCGGGTTCGCCCGCGAACGGCGAACTCGATCCAAGCTCATGATGGCGTCGATGCGGGCATTGCTCGCGGCGTACTGCGGTCCCCACGCTGGCAACCCCTGGATGCGTCTGACGCGTAATGCGGCGGTGCGGTTCATCGACGCCGCGGCGGGCGTCAAGGCGCAGTTGGTTCGCGAAGCGATGGGGCTCGGACCCATGGCCTTCAGTCGAGGCATGCGCGGCGGAGTCGCCCCGCCGCGATCTGAAACTGGGCGCGGTTTGACATGAAACTCGTGCAAGGCGCGACGGGTCAAAGGCGATGCCGGGGCTGGCATTGTATGGGTTGCGGTCCGCGTCCGAGTGGTGGACATGGCTGAACGAAGGACAGCGCTCTACGAGGAACACGTCGCTGGGAAGGCGCGCATGGTGCCCTTCGCCAACTACGCGATGCCGCTCAACTACGGTTCGCAGATCGCCGAACACCGCGAGGTTCGCGGATCCACAGGCATGTTCGATGTTTCCCACATGACAATCACCGACTTGTCGGGCGAGGGCGCGCGAGGGCTGCTCGCCCGGGTGTTCGCCAACGATGTTGGCAAGGCGGCACCGGGCAGGGCGGTCTACGGGGTCATGCTGAACGAGTCCGGTGGCATCATCGACGACATCCTCCTCTACGGGCGGGGCTCGGGATACCGCGTGGTGTCCAATGCCGCGACGCGCGACAAGGTGCTCGATTGGCTGCGCGTTCACGCCGCCGACTTCGGCGTTGGCGTGCATGAGCGTCGAGACCTCGCCCTGGTCGCGGTGCAAGGACCCACTGCGTTGCGGACGTTCAGCGCCGCGACGTCGATGGACGTCGATGATCTCGGAACCTTCGCCGTGCGCGAGCGAAACGGTTGGATGGTGGCGCGTACCGGCTATACCGGCGAGGACGGCGTCGAGGTCGCACTGCCGGGCGATCAGGCCCCGGCGCTGTGGCGGCAGCTAGCGGATGCGGGGGCGACACCGGCCGGTCTCGCGGCCCGGGACACGCTCCGCCTGGAAGCGGGACTCCTGCTCTACGGCCAGGACATGGATGAGACCACGTCGCCGCTTGAATCGAATCTGGGTTGGACCGTGGCATGGAATCCCCCGGAGCGTGGCTTCGTCGGCCGGGAGTTGCTCGCACGTCAACGATCACAAGGGCCACAACGGGTATTGAGGGGCGTCGTGTTGGCCGCCAGGGGCGTCATTCGCCACGGTCAGCGCGTGGACACGAATGCGGGTGACGGGACCGTTACCAGCGGTATTTTCTCACCTACCTTGGGGTACAGTATCGGCTTCGCACGGGTTCCCCACGGGGCAACCGGGGATTGTCTGATCGAGATTCGCGGTGCGCGCATCCCCGGTCGAATTGTCAGACCGCCGTTCGTTCGGCATGGAAGGCAGGTATTCAAATGAACGACGTCACATCCGACACGCCGACGGAAATGCCCGACGATGTTCGATATGCGCCGAGCCACGAGTGGGCTCGCATCGACGACGACCTGGTCACCGTCGGAATCTCTGATTTCGCCCAACAGTCGCTAGGCGACGTGGTCTACGTCGAGCTGCCGCAGGTGGGCGATGAGGTTGGCGCGGGGACGGAGGCGTGCGTCGTGGAGTCCGTGAAGGCGGCGGCGGACGTCTACGCCCCGGTTTCCGGGACGGTGGTGGCCGTCAACGAAATGCTCGAGGAGGCACCGGAGATGGTCAACCAGGATCCCTACGGCGACGGCTGGTTCTTCAAGGTCGAGCCGACGGATATCGAGGAACTCGACGAGTTGCTGGACGCTGACGGCTATGAACAGCACTGCGAGTCCGAGGACGACGAAGATTGAGTAGGCACCGGCCCTAAGCCGTTTGATCCGTGCCGTTCATACCCCATACCGACGACGACGTTCGCGCGATGCTGAAGCACATCGGTGCGCCGTCCATCGACGCGCTCTTCGACGAGATCGAGCCCGCCCTTAAGACCGCGCACTTCGACGGCATCGACGAAGGCGTCGACGAGATGACCATGGTCGCGGAGATGGCCGAACGCGCCCGCCGCGACGAGACGGGACCGTGCTTCACGGGGGCGGGCTGCTACGACCATCACATCCCGGCGGCGGTTTGGGACATTGCCGCGCGCGGCGAGTTCATGACGGCGTACACGCCCTACCAGGCCGAGGCAAGCCAGGGCACGTTGCAGCTTATCTACGAGTACCAGACGATGATCACGGCTTTGACCGCGATGGACGTCTCGAACGCCTCGGTCTACGACGGCGGATCCGCATTGGGGGAGGCGGTGCTCATGGCGGTGCGGGCCAACCGCGCCCATCCCTCGAACAAGACCGGCCGACTGCGTCGCGTCGCCGTTGCGGGCACCTGCCACCCGCACTATGTCGACGCCGCAGCGAACATCACCCGCAACCAGGGCATCGACTTGGTGTCCACGGGGACGAAAGACGGTCGCGTCGACCTCGATGCCTTGGCGGGCATGACCGGCGAACGGCTACCGGTGGCGGTGATCGTCCAGCAGCCGAACTTCCTCGGCCTGATTGAACCGGCGGACGAGGTTGCGGACTGGGCCGCAGCCAATGGCGCCTTGGTCATCGCCGTCGTGAATCCGACTTCGCTCGGGCTTCTGAAGCCGCCCGGCGAGTGGGGGGAGAACGGTGCCGATATCGCCTGTGGTGACGGTCAGCCGCTCGGCATCCCGATGGCCTCGGGAGGCCCTTCGTTCGGTTTCCTTTGCACGCGCCAACGCCTCGTCCGCCAGCTTCCCGGGCGTTTGGTGGGACGCACCGTGGATCGGCATCACCAGCCTGGCTTCACGCTGACCCTGCAGGCGCGGGAGCAGCACATCCGCCGCGGCAAGGCCAGGTCGAACATCTGCACGAACCAGGGGCTGTTGGTGACGGCGGCCACGATCTACCTCGCGATCGTAGGCGCGACCGGCCTTTCGCGGGTGGCGTCCCGGTGCCACGAGCGGACGCGGGAGGCGGTTCGAACACTGACGGCGGTCGACGGTGTCCGCTCGCGTTTCACCGGGGGGTTTTTCCACGAGCACGTAGTCGACGTGGGGCAACCGGCACAGGGCGTCGCCGATGCCGTCGCGGAACGCGGGATCATCGGCGGACTGCCTCTTGGCAGCTACTTTCCCGACCTCGAGAACTGCCTGTTGGTGTGTGCAACCGAGAAGCGGACCGACGCCGACATCGCCCGTTTTGGCGATACCCTGCAACAGGTGCTCCACGGATGAAACGACACGAGACGATCTTCGACATCGGCGCCCGGGGACGCCGGGCGAGTGCCCAGGCCCCGGGCGCCGGGGATGTAGGGGATTTGCCCGGAACCTGTCTGCGCACCGATCCGCCGCGACTGCCGGAAGTCTCCGAATTGCAGGCGGTGCGCCACTACACGAACCTGTCTGCCCGGAACTTCTCGATCGACAACCAGTTCTACCCGCTCGGCTCCTGCACGATGAAGTACAACCCGCGCGGGGCGCATCGGGCGGCCAGCCTGCCGGGGTTCCTGAACCGACACCCGCTTGCACCTGAATCGGCGAGCCAGGGGTTTCTGGCGTGCCTCTACGACCTGCAGGAAACCCTTAAGCACGTCACCGGCATGGCCGCGGTATCGCTGACGCCGATGGCCGGAGCCCAAGGCGAGTTCGCCGGGGTGGCGATGATTCGTGCTTGGCACGATGCCCGGGGCGATGACCGCCGCGAGGAGATACTCGTGCCCACCGCCGCGCACGGAACGAACCCGGCGACGGCCGTGATGTGCGGCTACCGGGTTCGCGAAGTGGCGGTGGCTGCCGATGGCGACATGGACATGGCGGCACTCAAGGCGGCGCTCGGCGAGACCACCGCCGGGATCATGCTCACCAATCCGTCCACCTGCGGGGTCTTCGAGCGCCGTATCCGCGAGATCGCCGATGCCGTGCATGCCGCAGGCGGTTTGCTCTACTACGACGGCGCCAACCTCAACGCGATCCTCGGCAATGTGCGCCCCGGGGACATGGGATTCGACGTCTTGCATATGAATCTCCACAAGACCTTCGCGACCCCCCACGGCGGCGGCGGACCCGGTGCCGGTCCGGTTGGCGTCGGCACACGGCTCATGCCGCACATCCCGACGCCCGTTGTCACCCTGGACGGTGATCGGTACCGCTGGGTTGATCGGGACGAGATCCCGGGATCGATCGGCCGCCTGTCGGCGTTCATGGGCAACGCCGGCATCCTGTTACGGGCCCTCGCCTACGCCCGGATGCTCGGCCGCGAAGGCATGCGCCGGGTGGGCGAATTCGCGACGCTCAACGCCAACTATCTCATGGTGCGACTGGCCGACGCCGGTTTCGAACTGGCCTACCCCGAACGCCGCGCGAGCCACGAGTTCATCATCACGTTCAGGAACGAAGCCAAGACCCTCGGTGTCACCGCGATGGATTTCGCCAAGCGCCTGCTCGACTACGGGTTCCACGCGCCGACCACCTATTTCCCGCTGCTCGTTGCGGAGTGTTTCCTCATCGAACCCACGGAGACCGAAACCAAGGAGGAACTCGACGCGTTCGTCGACGCCATGGTGCGCATCCGGGCGGAAGCCGAGACGGACCCGGAACGGGTGCAGACGGCTCCGCACACCCTGCCGGTGAGCCGCTTGGACGACGTCAAGGCGGCCCGGGAACTCGACCTAACCTATTCATCATAGATCTGGGTCGTAGGGGCGACCCTATCGCGCCCGCCAGGGCGCGCGGTCGCCCGCGCCGGACTCACGGGTCAACCCGCCAACGGGACGGGACAAGCCGGTCCCCCACGGCCCGCTGCTCCTTGCACGTCGACAGTGCGTGCGCTGGGTCCTACTTCGTGGCCGTCAACTCGAAGACAAGCGGCAGAGAGTCCCCGCCGAACGGCAACCGCCAAAGGCCGTCGTCCCCCTGGGTCATTCCCGGGAACTGTTTGTAGAGCGTTGCCGGGTGCTCGGCGAACGACGTAAGACGTAGGCCGGCGTCGAGCAACCCAGTAAGAATCTCGCCGATGCTGTGTTGCCACTCGTGGCAGGCGGTCTCGATGGGTTCGTCACCGGCGTAGGACGGCACGCCGCCGGGGAAGGACATGCCCTCCGGATCCGGGAAGTAGCCGTAGCGAACCCTGAGATCCTGGCGTGAACTGATCGTCGTTTCGTCATCGAATACCTGGCTCGCCGGATGGATGTCCAGGAGATAGAAGAGCCCGCCGGGCTTGAGGTATCGCGATACCACGTCGGCCCAGCCGCCGAGGTCGGGAAGCCAGGCGAGCACGCCCATGGCCGTGTACACGATGTCGAACTCGCCGTCGAGAACCCGGGGTAGGTCGTAGATGTCCGAACGGATGAACTTGGCGTCGAGACCGACCTGGTCGTTCAGGTCCCGGGCGAGCCGGATGGCATCGTCGGAGATGTCGATGCCGGTTGCCTGCGCGCCGAGCCGCGCCCAGGACAGCGTGTCGAGGCCGAAGTGGCACTGGAGGTGGAGAAGGGACTTGCGGCGCACGTCGCCGACGCCGGCGCGCTCGAACCGGTTCAGTGTGATCCGGCCGGCCTTGAAGCCGGCCACGTCGTAGAAGTCGGACACCGCGTGTATCCGCGTGCGCTCGTTCCAGTTTGCGCGATTCAGCCCGATACGCGGGTCCTCGGTTCCGGGGTTAGGCGATCGCATTCTTGAATTCCGCAAAGTCGGTGATCGGTGCCGAACACTGCAAGCCGTTGCACAGGTACGCCGAGACCGGTGACGCGGCTTCCGCCGAAACCAGGCGCAACGGATTCGGCCGGGGAAGGTACGCCGGCAGCCGTTCGGCGTCGTCCGGGATTCCGTAGACGAGACGCGAAGGTCGGTAACCGGCCCGCGCCGCGGCGAGCCAATCGCCGATCGCCGGTCGCGGTCCACGAACGATCACCAGTTCCGCCGGGTACCGGTACTCCTCCAGGGCCGTGAGCAGCGTGCAGTGGCTGGCCGCATGCTGGGCGATGAACCCCCGGGCCCAATCGACGGTTCGCTCGGCGGCATCCATATAGCGTGGCTCGCCGAGGAGGTGCCCGAGTCCGAGCAACGCCCGCGCGGCGACCCCGTTGCCGGGGGGCATGGCGTCGTCGGCGGTGGGTTTGGGACGATGAATGAGCTTTTCGTGGTCATGGGCGGTGAAGAAAAACGCACCGGTTTCGGGATCTTGGAACCGCTCAAGCAATTCGTCGCCGAGGTAGGTGGCAAAGTCCAGGTCTTCGTCGCGCCATTGTGCCGACAGCAGCGACAAGATCCCCTGAAGCATGTTTGCGTAGTCGTCAAGGTACGCGGGGTACTTGGCCTGTCCCTCGTTCCAAGTTGCGAACAGCCGGCCGTCTTGGACCATTCGTGTTCGTACAAAGTCGGCGGCCCGGGCAGCCGAGTCGACCCAGGACGGTTCGCCAAGCCGCGTACCGGCCTTCGCCATGCCGTGGATCGCGAGCCCGTTCCAAGCGGCAAGCACCTTCTCGTCCCTGCCGGGGGGCGGCCGCTTGGCGCGCTCCGCGAAGAGCTTCGTCTTGGCGCTCGCGAGCAGCGGTGCGGCTTGGTCCTCCTCGAGATAGAGCCGTTCCACGACGGACCGCCACGCATCGCGCCGGTGGAGGTTCCACTTGCCCTCGAAGTTGGGCGGCTTGTCGAGACCGTAGAGCGTCTCGACGACGAGATATTCGTCCTCGGTCAAGGCCCGCTTGACGGCGTCCCGCCGCCAAACGTAGAACTTGCCTTCCACGCCTTCGCTGTCGGCGTCCTGGGCGGCGAAGTACCCCCCTTCGCAATGCTGCATCTCGCGCATCATCCAACCGGCCGTTTCCCGCACCGCGTCGGCGAACAGCACATCCGAGCCGAGTCCCAGAGCGTCCGAATAGAGTGCCAGCAGTGCGCCGTTGTCGTAGAGCATCTTCTCGAAGTGCGGAATCATCCAGTGGCGGTCGGTGGAGTAGCGGCAGAAGCCCCCGCCCAGGTGATCGTAGATGCCGCCCCGCGCCATCTTGGTCAGCGTGGTCATGACCATGTTCAGCGCTTCCCGGTCTGGGTTCCGCGAGAGGTCGGCGTGAACTCGCGCCCAATGCCGCAGCAGGCGTTCGATGGCCGTCGGCATCGGGAACTTCGGCGCCGAACCGAAGCCACCTTCGGACGCGTCGTACATGGCCGCGAGTTGCTCCCGAGCGCTCGCCAGCAACGTCTCGTCGTCGTCTTCGAATCCGTGCTCGAGTTGTTCCAGGTTTGCGAAAACCGCCGCAAGTTGCTCGCCGTGGCTTGCCACCTCGTCCCGCTTGGCAGCATAGCGTTCGCTGATACGCATCAGGAGATCGGTGAACCCCGGTAGGCCGTGGCGAGGCTGCCGGGGAAAGTACGTGCCGGTGAAGAACGGCAGTAGCGTCGGGGGGTCGATGAACACCGTCAACGGCCAGCCGCCGCCCTGTCGGGTCAATAGTTGGTGGCTCAACTGGTAGATGCGGTCCAAGTCCGGGCGTTCCTCGCGGTCGACCTTGATGTTCACGAATCGTGCGTTCATCACACGGGCGGTGGCCTCATCCTCGAACGACTCGTGGGCCATGACGTGACACCAATGGCAGGACGAATAGCCGATGGAGAGCAGAATCGGCAGATTCTCGGCGCGGGCGCGATCGATGGCTTCCTCGCCCCACGGGTACCAGTCCACGGGATTGTCCGCGTGTTGCCGAAGGTAGGGACTCGTCTCCCGGGCGAGCCGGTTCATGATCTAGGCAGTTGACGGTTCGGGGTTCGACTGGGCAGCCTCCCGTCGCGGCGGGGGACACTCGGGGACGAACCGGTAGGTCGGATCGGCGATGCACTTCCTGCGCAGTTCGAGGAGTTCCCGCCAAGTCGCAACGAGCCCGTGCGAGGCCGGCGGCAGGTCGTGTTCGATCGCACGGCGCAGCTTCGGCAGGTTGTAGAAGGGCACCGCGGGATACATGTGATGTTCCAAGTGGTACTGCATGTTCCAGTAGTAGAACGCGGGCAGCCACGAGCAGGTGAACGTGCGTGTGTTCTGGCGAAAATCCGCTATGTCGGGGTTCAGGCCGTAGTGCTGCGGGCGCCCGCATAGCAACCCGAGCCAAGCGCAGTAGAAGGTTCCGAAGGTGAATACGACGATCAGGAACGCGTGTCCTGAAAGGATGAACAGCAGCGCCAGCAAGGCGTGGCCGACTAGCAAAGTTCGGGCCCAGTTGCGGTGCCGACGACGCAGCGTCGCGTTCGATTCGGGCAGCACGTGGTTGTACCAGTCGCCCCGGATTTCGCCCTTGGCGTGGCGCCAGACGAGTTTCAGTCTCTGCCAGGTCGCTTGAGGATCCCAGGCGAGGATGCCGACCCAGAACCGCCACCGCCGCAGGCTGAACCGTATGGGCAGGGGCACCTCCCCGTCGTAGTCGCCGTGGCATGTGGCCTGGTGATGGATGGCATGGCTCTCCTGGTACCAGATGTAGTCCGACCAACTGATGAACGCGTAGACCTTCTCGAAGAACGCGTTCAATGCCTTCGATCGGAAGACCGTTCGGTGCTGCAGTTCATGGACGGCGATCAGCCCCATGAACGGGCCGATGGTCCCGTGGACGAAGAGCGCTGCAAGAAGCAGCGGAACCGACCACGGCCAGTTTGCGCCGTCGATGTTCAGATACGCGAGATACGCGAGCCCGCCCGTCACGAAGAAGAGTCCCAGGTGGCACACGGTTTGTATCCAACCGCGTACGTCGTTGCGTTTCATGAGTGCTGCGAGCGTGTCCCGGTCAACGGGAGTCCGATACCAGTCGATCTTGAAATCCGAAGCGAACGGCTCCTTGATCGTCGTCGATTCCATTGCGGCAAGCGCTCCAGGTAAAAGGGCCGAACACGCGACCGTTTCGGTCCTTTGGACGATGGCACCGTAGAGGCTTGGATTGTTTCGGTCAACCGTGCGGGCGTCCGTTTCAGATTGGGTTGAAGTGCTAGCCGACCCGCGGAGGGCCAAGAGGCAGGCCAAGCGCAACATCGCCCATTTCAATACCGGGCCGAGTTGCGTTTTCCACCCTTCGCCCACCGCGCCTCGGTTGACTCGGGGACCGGCACCGTGGACGAAGCGTGGAAAACGCGCCGCCTCCGGTGCGCTTTCCGAATGGGGCAGCCGGTCGCGACGGCGCCGTCCGGGGGAACATCGCCCGTTTCAA
>VXYL01000051.1 GCA_009846005.1 Gammaproteobacteria bacterium
TGGCAGGACAGCGACCCGTGGCGGTGGTGACCCTCGGCGCAAAGCTGTTCGAGAAAAATGGTTGCGTGATGGGGGTCGCCGATCTCGTAGCCGTCGCCCGGTTCGATGCGGACGAAATACTCCCGGGCCTCGGTTTCGGAGGCGTTGACCTGGTGGCGGTATATCCCGTTCGCGGAAGTGCGCCACCGCGCGTCGCTTCCGGAGAAATACACGTCGACGGTCAACTCCTGCGGGGGATCGACCTCCACCACGAAGACTCCGAAATCCCCGCCGGGGTCGGCGCTTCCGGTGACCGTGACCGTCGGCAGGCCGTCCGCATGGACCTCGAGCCCGAGCGCGGCAACCGCCGCCATTGCGAAAAAGCGTCTACGAAGCATCGGTCGTCTCCTTGTCCGGCACGTCTTCGACCGACACGGTGTAGTCGGCCAGCAGGTCGTTCGCGTTCAGCTTGAACGCATCGCCGGGGTTGAGCGTCACCGTGGTCGTCAGCTTCGCGCCCACGGGCTTGGTGCCGTCCGGGTCGCGCAGCAGCTTGACGATGCGGCCGGTCAGCCCGTTGGCGACCTCGACCAGCTCGGTCGTGCTGCCGGTGCCCGCGCCCTTGAGCGTCACCCCGTCCTCGGCGATGGAGCACTCGGTGGCGCCGAAGGTGGCGAGCGAAGCGTCCTCGGCGTCGATGAAGAAAAGCCGGGTCTCCTCGCCCACCGCAATGGAGTAGAAGCGGGAGGAATCCAGCGCCTCGAAGGTGACGCGCTCCGTCGCGACGGCCGCGATGGACTCCAGCCATGCCTTCCTCGCGTCCCGCTGCTCTTGGCTCCGCTTGCCCGAGTAGCCGGCTTCGAGCGTCGCGTCCGGCGTGTCCTCGATGGCCTCGACAACCCGCTGGATGTCGCACCGCGAGAGATCGAACGTGCGCCAGTATCCGAGCACGTGCGGCGGGTTCGGTCCGGCGAGGTAGTGCCCGATCCACCCCACCTCGTCTATTGCGACGCGGAGATCGGCATCGTAGGCGGTCAGTCGCTTCGCCATCGCACGGCGGATCAGCACCACCCAGGCGCTTGTCCGCTCGCACTGCTCGGAAACGATCGTCGGCTCCCAGCCCTGCTCGCGGTAGATCTCCGCGATCGCGAAGCGCGGAAGCGGGTCCTGGAACTCGTTCCAATCGTCGGGCGGGATGTCTTTCATGGTCATGAGCCCTTGTCCTCCGTCTCGACGCTGAAGCTCACCTCGGCGACAAGCTGGCTTTCCGGCACGTACGGCACGACTATGCCGGTGTGGCCGGTCAGCGCCACCTGATTCGTGTGTGACCCACCTGTGTTCAAGTTGATGGAATGCAAGGACTTCTTGAAAAAATCCTCGACCTTTACGTTCGCGTTGCCGAAGGATGACCCGTCCCCAAGCGTCATGTTGTAGTGGTTCTTCGACACACGGTTGAAGCGGATGCGGGTCTTGCCGTTCCAGACCCGCGCCGCGGGATCGCCGGGTCCTGCTCTGCGTTTGTTGCGTAGACGATGTGGCCCGCATACACGCTGTCCGCGAGACGGGTGCCGTGGCGCCCATCCTGGCGGCCGCCCGGGACCACGCCGCCGCGGGCGGCACGCTGCGCGCGTTCAGGACCCGGCTGCCGGCGCTGTTCGACGCCATGGACGACGAGGCCGTCGCCCGGCTTCTGCACCGCCTCGGATTCTCGGGAGCGCTGTCCGGGCTGGAGATCCCGGACGATGGCGGCTCCTGAGTTCCTCTCGGTACCGCCCGTCGAGGCGGTCGAGCACTTCCGCGCGAAGGGCTACGTCGTCGGCTTCGACTGGCGCGACGTCGACGCCGCCACGCACGCCCGCGCCTTCACCGCCGCCAAGGCCATGCGGCAGGACATCCTCGAGGACCTGCGCGAGGCCGTCGACGCCGCGATCGCCGAGGGGCTGACCTTCCGGCAGTTCCAGGAGCGCCTCGAGCCCGTGCTGCGCAGCAAGGGCTGGTGGGGCCGGCAGGAGATGGTCGACCCGCTGACCGGCGAGAAGCGCCTGGTGCAGCTCGGCAGCCCGCGCCGGCTGCGGACGATCTTCGACACGAACCTGCGCATGTCGGGCGCGTACGGGCGCTGGGAGCGCACGCAGCGCCTCAAGCAGGCCATGCCCTACCTCCGCTACGTCTCCGTGCTGGACGCGCGCACGCGCCCCGAACACGCCGCCTGGCACGGCACCGTGCTGCCCGTCGACCACCCCTTCTGGCACACGCACTACCCGCCGAACGGCTGGCACTGCCGCTGCACCGTGGTCCAGCTCTCGGAGCGCGACCTGCAGCGCTACGGCTTCGAGGTGTCGCCGGACCCGGCCCTGCAGACCCGGAGCTGGTTCAACGCGCGCACCGGGCAGACCGCGCAGGTGCCCCGCGGCATCGACCCCGGGTTCCAGCACAACGCCGGCCGCGTCGGCCGCGGGTTCGATTTGGCGGACCCGAACAGCATTCCGGAGCTCGACGAGGCCACCGCGCTGCACGCGAAGATCGCCGACGCCACCGGCTCCAATCCCGGCGGCATGTACCGCGGCCTCGACGGGCAGCGGCGCTACGTCAAGTTCTACGACGACCCCGCCCAGGCGTACTCCGAGGCCGTCGCCAACCGCGCCTACCGCGAGCTCGGCCTCGACGCGCCGCGCTCCGCGATCGTCCGCGCCGCCGACGGCTCGATCCGCGGCGTCGCCAGCGACCTGGTCGAGCACCAGACCACCCTCGGCAGGCTGCCGATCCGGCAGCGGCGCGCCGACGAGGTGCTCAAGGGCTTCTCCGCCGACGTCTGGCTCGCGAACTGGGACGCCCTCGGCCTGGACCTCGACAACGTGGTCGTCGTCAACCCCCGCCGGCACAAGATCGCGCGCATCGACCAGGGCGGCTCGCTGCTGTTCCGGGCGCGCGCCGGCCGCAAGCCGCTCGACCGGCTGCGCACCTTGAGCGAGTGGGACGGATTCGCCAATTCCTCGCGAAACCCCGCCTACGCCCGGATCTTCCAGGCCGCCGGCGTCGACCCGGACGGGCTCGGGCGCCGCGCCCTGCGGCAGATCGCCGCGATCCGCGAGCTCGGACGGCGCACCGACGGCTTCGCCGACCTGGTGCCCGTGGTGCGCGGCATCGCCGACGAGGACCGCGCCGCGATCCTGCGGCTGCTGCGCGACCGAGCGCGGCTGCTGGACTCCGACATCGTGCCGAGGGTCAAGGCCGCGCTGCGCGCCGGCGACGGCCTTCCCGCCCACGAGGCGGGGTTCGTGCGCCGGCTCGGCTCCCGGTACCGGTCGTTCCTGGACCGCGCTCTCGCGAAGATCACGGCCACCGGCTACGGCCAGCGGTACGGGCTGAGCGACGCCGAGATCGCCGCCAGGTACGCCTACACCACGTCGGACGGCACGTGGGGGTACCGGAAGTTCAACGCCGCCCTGCGCTCGCGGGATCCGCACAAGGTTGCCGCCTTCGCCGACTACCGCGACACGCTCAACGCCGCGCTCGCCAAGCTCCCCGACCACCGCGACACCGTCAGGCGGCGCACGCGCCTCGCCGCCAACGAGCTCGCGGTGTACCGCGTGGGGGACGTCGTGACGGAGGAGGGCTTCACGAGCTCGTCGGTCGGCCAGGCCGCCTTCGGAGGCCCCGTGGAGTTCGTGATAGAATCCCTGCACGGGAAGCGCATCCAGTCATGGTCCGCGTTTCCCGGCGAGCGCGAGGTGCTGTTCGCGGCGGGCACCCGGTTCCGGGTTCTCCAGGTCGAGCAGCACGGCGGCGGGCGGTACACCGTCTACCTGCGGGAGGTCGAATGACCGACATTCGTTCAGACGACGAGCTCCTGGCCGAGATGAAGGCCAAGGCGACGGCGTGGCGCGAAGCCGACGAGCGCATCCTCGAGCAGCACGGCGGCGATCCCGAAGCTGCCAACCGGGCGCTGGGGCTCGGAAACCAGGCCGAGAAGTGGGAGGAGGAGGCGCTTACCAGCGTCGCGCTCCGCGACGGCACGCCCGCCAGGCGCATCTTCGACGAGGTCGTCGGCATGGACTCCATCGACCGCGACGCCGTCTACCCGCCCGCGCTCACCGACGACCCCGAAACGGCTACCTGACGCGCTGTGCGACGTAGGGAACCAGTATGGGCGGCGACCGCGACGGTTACTCGTCGCACGTGGGTGCCGGAGATTTGGCCCTTCCGCTTCAAGTACCGGGTCGAATACACGACCCCTTGGCGGCTCGTCCTACCCTAAGAGCCGGAGTGGCGCTGGCTGGCGGCAAGGTTGCAACCCTACTTCCGCCGTGGCCGCAGCTAACGACCGCCAGCACGAGCCAAGATCGCGATCATTTGCTTTGTGAGAAGTTCTCCAAGGCACGGGCCACCACGTACCCGCCGATCGCCCAACATAGAAACAGCCCCAAGCCGTACAGCTCGTGGGTCACTGCCGTCGCGGCCGTGAGAACCGTCGCCGACACGACAAAGCCCACCCCGACGGCCAGAAGCATCAACACACCTGCAAACGCTTTCATTTCATTCCCCCCTCTCAGTGTGGTCGGCGGGAGCCCGGACGCTCGCGCTAGAATCCGGGCTCCCTGGTTCGTGGCGGGGCCGCCGGCTGGTGCCGGGCCGAGTCTCCAAAACTGTGCGCAGAGGGTTCGATTCCCTCCGGCTCCACCTTGAACCGTGGTCAGCGGACGCGCGACGCCGACCGGCGGCCACTAATAACCCACCCGATTCGCAGCGTCAACCGCGCGGCGCACCACGATTCCAGCCCACGTCAGCCCGTTTCAGCCCGGATAGGCCCGATTTCTGCCCGTTTGACCAGGCACAACGGGCGTTTGAGGTTTCCAGCAGCTTTCACGCGCACGTCGCATGTGCGCAGCGTTTTTCACCCAACATTCGGTGTCGGTTTTTTCACGTTCCCCTAGTGAGCTGCATGGCATCGCCGCATTCCCGCGCCACGGCCACCGCCTCCACGTAGCAGGCGAGCTTGGCTTCGGCATCCTCGAGAACGTGACCCAGCTTGCCGAGGGCCATGGACAATTCGCGCTTGGCGCCCACGTCACGGCAGATTGCCACCGCCTTCTCGAGGTCCGCATGCACGCTTGCAATGACGCGTTGCAGGTCCGCCTCCGAGTCAGGCCGCTGTTGGAACGCGCGATAGCGGGCACGCCAGGCGCGATCGATCAGATCCAAGGCTTCTTTGACGGCGGGATCGACGGCGGGATCGGACATGGCAGATCCAGTTTCAGGCGCACGTGCGAGACGGGACAAGCCCGTCCCCCGCGGCGTCAGTCTGCTCCGCGAAACTCGGGACTGCGCAACCAGTCCGCAGGATACAGCTCCCGGATCTCGTCCATCGCCGCCTGCGATCTCGGGTACTGGCCCTTGTCGCCGGTGTCCTCGATCCAGCTGGCGAGCGCCTCGCGCATCTCATCCAGCACGGCGGCGTACTCGGGATCGCCCGCCAAGTTCACCACCTCGTCGGGATCGTTCTCAAGATCGTAGAGCTCCTCCGCGACCCGTGGTCCGTACGGCGCGGCCTGGGCCGGCGTGAGCTTTCCTGCTTCAGCCAGTCGCCGGATGGTGAGGAAGCTGTTGTCTTCCTGTTTCCGTGCCAGGGCGACCATCTCCCGGTGGCCCCAGTTGATGAGCGGCCGGTCGAGCAGGAAGTTCCTGATGTAGTGGAAGCGCGGTCCCACCACCGAGCGCACGCGGTCGATCATGTTCGCCGAACGGTCGGTCGAGGTGAACACGTAGTCGCGGTGGTAGTCGGGATCGAAGACGTTCTTCGCGTCCATGAACGCGGGCACGTCGAGGCCGGCGAGCGCCAGCGACGTCGCGGCGATGTCCATCAGGCTGACGAGATCGTCACGCCGCGTGCCCGGTTTCACCACGTCGGTCATCCCGGGCGCCACGACGATGAAGGGAATCCGCAAGCCTTCGTCGTAGTTGAACTCCTTGCTGCGCGGCAGATCGGAACCGTGGTCGGAGTAGAGAAAGACAACCGTGCTCTCCCAGAGCCCATCCGCCTTCAGTTCCGCCACCACCTTGCCGACCTGGTGGTCGGTTCGCAGTATCGAGTTGTAGTGGTTCGCGACGTGCCGCCGCACCTGGGGGATGTCGGGATACTGCGCGGGTACCCGAACCTCCTCCGGACGAACCGGTGTCAATCCGAGGGCCGTGACCTCGGCGTCGATGTTCGCGACCCCCTTGCCGCCCGCCACCTTCCTCTGTCCGAAGAAGGGTCTCGACACATCGCGCCAGTGCCCGCCGCCCTGCGGGCCCTTGTAGGACGGAATCTCCGTCGGCGTGGGGCCGACCGTGTAGAGCTTCGAGCGGTCGTAGGTGAAGTTGTAGTCGTCCTTGCTGGCGTTGTACGTCTCGTAGCCTGCCGCCCGGAACAGCTCGGGAACCGTCACCACGCCTTCCGGCAGGTGGATCTGGTTTCCCGGAACCCGCCCCGAGCGATGGTCGTGTACGCCGATCCGGATGGCGTAGCTGCCCGTAATGAACGACGACCGGGTCGGGCTGCAAATCGGCGTCGGCGCATACGCCCGCTCGAACAGCACGCCTTCCCGCGCCAGCGCGTCGATGTGGGGCGTCTCGACGACGTCGTTCCCGTAGCTCGAGTACCACGGCGATTGGTCGTCGATGTCGATCCAAAGGACGTTGGGCCTCGTGCCGGTTCGTTCCTCCGCCACCGCCGTGCCCGCCAGCAACGCAAACAGAACGAAGACGACCACGTGGGGGCGACGGCGCGCCCTTGCGGGCGCGTTGTGGTCACCCGTCGCGGGGCCGCCTACGGTCCACCAATGCGGGCCGCCACAAGGGCGGCCCCTACGACGCGTGGTCGTCCGGTCTTCGTAGGGGCGACCCTTGTGGTCGCCCGCCGTTTGGCCTCTCCCCAATGCCCTGGCGCAGGCCGCCACAACGCGGCCCATTCGTGTGTTTCCCACTCGATTCATACCCTCACCTTCGGCGCTTCGGTCTCGAACAACGCCGCCAGTTGCTCCGTCATCGCACCCCCCAACTGCTCCGCGTCGGTGATCGTCACTGCACGTCGATAGTGGTGGGTCACATCGTGGCCGATGCCGATGGCGATCAGTTCCACCGGCGATTGGTTCTCGATCGTCTCTATAGCGTACTTCAGATGCGCTTCGAGGTAGCTGCTCGGGTTGACCAGGAGCGTCGAGTTGTCAACCGGCAGGCCGTCTGAGATCACCATCAGCACCTTGCGCTGCTCGTGCCGGACCACTAGGCGGTTGTGCGCCCAGATGAGCGCCTCGCCGTCGATGTTCTCCTTTAAGAGCTCCTCGCGCATCATCAGCCCGAGGTTGCGCCGGGCGTGCCGCCACGGATCGTCGGCGGACTTGTAGATGATGTGCCTCAAGTCGTTCAAGCGCCCCGGGTTCGCGGGCTTGCCGGCGTTGATCCACTCCTCCCGGGACTGGCCGCCACGCCACGCGCGCGTCGTGAAGCCGAGAATCTCGACCCGCACCGAGCAGCGTTCCAGCGTGCGCCCCAAGATGTCCCCGCACACCGCCGCGATGGTGATGGACCGACCACGCATCGAACCCGAACTGTCGATCAGCATGGTCACCACGGTGTCGCGGAACTCGGTCTGTTTCTCCTGCTTGAAGGCGAGCGGGCTCATCGGGTCGATCACGACCTGCGGGAGCCGCGACGTATCCAGGATGCCTTCGTCGAGGTCGAACTCCCAAGACCGGTTCTGCTTCGCAAGCAGTCGACGCTGCAGGCGGTTGGCAAGTTTCGAGGTGGCATGCTGCAGCGACACGAGCTGCTGATCGAGAAGCTGGCGCAGACGGACGAGTTCGTCCGATTCGCAAAGATCCTCGGCCTTGATCACCTCGTCGAATTCGTCGGTATAGGCCGTGTAGTCCTTGTCCACGCGGATACGGCCCAACTCGTCGGGGCTGAAGTTTGGCGCGTCTTCCGGCTCGGCCTCGGCACCGAGTTCCGAGAGGTCCATGTCGGCGTCCATCTCGACCATGGTCGCCTCGCCGTCGCCGTCCTCGTCGCCAAGCGAGTCCTCGTCGAGGGCGACATCCTCCGGTGCGTACTCCGCCTCCGGTTCCCCGGCGTCCTCCATGGACTCCGTTTCCTGATCCGTATCGTTGTACTCGGGCTGATCGTCGAGGTCCGCCGCGAAACCGAGGTCCGCGAGAATCGAACGGGCCCGGCCAGCGAACTCCTTCTGGTCAAGCACGAAGTCCGCAAGCGCCTCGATGTGCTCCCCGGCGCGCTCCTCGACGAAGTCCCGCCAAAAGCGCACGACGTTCTCCGCCGAGGGCGGCAGCTCGCGTCCGGTCAGGCGCTGGCGGACGATGAGGCCGACGGCGACCGACAACGGCGCCTCCGTCTCCGCGGTGACCGTGTCGAACGCCGCCTGCTTGCAGATGGCTTCGAGCGACGCTTCGAGGTTCTTGGCGACGCCTTCCATGCGCAGCGAGCCGATGGACGCGACCCGCGCATCCTCCACCCACTCGAACATCTCCTGCGCCGGCCCGGCGCGGGGCAGGCTGCGGCGGTGCACGGACTCGTCGTGATAACGAAACTTGAGCGCGAACTCGTCGCCGACGCCGCGCAGCGCATTCAGTTCTTCTTCACTGCACCCGAGATTCGGCAACGGCACGTGGATGTTGTTGCCGCGCACGCCCGCCGCACCCTTGCCGAACGTGACGTCGAGCTCGTCGTTCTCGGCAAGTGCGCGCAGCGTCGCGCTGGTCGCCCGCTTGTAGACCTCGAGCGTTTCGTCGGGTTCAGTCATACGACTCTCAGACCTTGATGCGTGCTACCGGGTGGCGCGGCCCAAGTGCTCGCCCCATGCAGCGCGCGAACCATAGCGGTTAGCGGGGTGTACGACAAACCCTTGGCGGGGCTACACCTCATTCAGTCTCGAGCCGCCAACGCGGCATCGGCACGCGGGTCGTCTTCGTCGTCGAGGAGCCACGCCACCACGACGGACGCGTCGGGCACGAAGCTCACCAGCGGCGGCCTTCGCGAATCAGCTCAAGAGTCTCCTCGGTCGTCATTCCCGCCGGACGCCGCTGTTTCCGCCACGATCGAAACCGTTCCACCGCCGCTCTTCGCGCGGTTCCGCCATCGTCACCCGGCGGCGAGGCACTGCCGGTTCGGGGCGAACACCTCGTCAAGGGTGCCTGCGACCATCAGGTTCTCGGTCCAGGATTCGAAATCGGGCGCCGATGCCCGATCCACGCGTTCGTCCGTTTCGGGCGGCAGGGGACCGAAACGCTCCCGGAGCAACAGCAGCAGGAGATCCCGCAGCATCTCGCGACCACCCTCGTCGCGGGCCTTCTGGAGGATTCCTCGCAGCCAGAGCCGCCGCCGCAACTCGAATCCGTCCTCGCCGCCGGTCCTGCAGATGATTCGCCATACGACCATGCGGTTCTTCATTGCCGTCCCCCGGTGCGAATGGCGACCCTACCGGACTCATCGGTCTCCGGCAGAGCCGCGCCGGCGGTTCGGGGCGAACACCTCGTCGAGGGTGCCCGCGTCGAGCAGGTTCTCGGCCCAGGACTCGAGATCGGGCGACGACGCCCGGGCCACGCGCGCGGCCGCTTCGGGCGGCAGGCGGCCGAAGCGCCGCCGCAGCTGTCGCTGAAGCAACGTCCGCTCCCCCTCCGTGCGGCCCCGGTTCAGGCCCTGCTGCATGCTTTCCTCGCGTGCCGTCTGGAACATTCCTGCCATGGTCGTGGCCTCCTGTGGGTACAGCTCCCGGTAGCGCCGACGCTCATTGTCGTCGAGATCGGCGTAGGTGTCGATGAAGTCTAGGTACTTCTCCCGCCTGCCGGGGTCGGACTCCAGCTCGAACAGGCCGCGCACCGACGCCGCGTACGTTGGAATCCGGCGCGCCTGGTAGCCGCCCATATTCGGCAGGTTGACCCGCGCCACGAGGTTTCGGCTGTCCATCCAGTCCTCGCCGGGCATCTCCGCGAGCTTGCACGCGACGTACTCGAAGGTCAGGTAGGCGCGGCGCTCGGTGCCTAGGGCCAGCGACGCGGGCACCCGTCCGGCGCGGCGCAGGAAGACGACGACCGGCACCACGCGGTCGGTCTTCAGCATGTCGGCGAGGTCGAGGCAGTAGTGCGCCAGCCGGTGCGGCGAGAACCGGCTCGGGTCGGACTCCTCCTCCAGCGCGAACACCACCGCCTCGCGGCGGCCGTCGGCCCACGTCACCCGGAGGGGCACGTCGAGCTCCCGGAAGCGGTCGCCGAGACGCGCCTTCAACTGCTCCTGGCGCACCGGGAAGAAGGTCGCCTCGTCGTCTGGTTGCGGCGCCTCGCCGGGCGCGCAGAACTCGAGCGCCTCGCGCGGGTACTCGACGAAGAGGTTCTTGAAGTTCTGGTCGTGGCTGACGGCGTCCGCCATATCCGCACCCTGCGGTTGTAGCGGTTGGATGATCGCCGAGACGCCTGGTCGGGCACTGTGAGCGATGTCCGCAATTCGTGTCAGCGATCACTGAGATTCGCGAAGGAAAATCTCGGGCGGTTCCGATCGCCAGCCTGACATCTGGCGCGCGAGGCCGCCTCCCGGGCACTGCCCCCGTCTATGTCTGTCGGCGTTCCACCGTCAGACCTTGAGGGTAATCCCCCGCGTCGCGTCGCCCAGATCCTCGCCCATGCAGCGCTGGTAGTACTCGGCGACGATCGGCCGTTCAAGCTCGTCGCACTTGTTCAGGAACGACACGCGGAAACCGAAGCCCACGTCGTGGAAGATGTCCGCGTTCTCCGCCCAGTGCAGCACCGTTCGCGGCGACATGACCACGGAGACGTCGCCGTTGACGAAGCCCTTCCGGGTGAGGTCCGCCACCGCCACCATGTTGGAGATCGTGCGCCGGCCTTCCTCGTTGTCCTGCCACGCCTTGGCCTTGCCGTAGACGATGTCCACCTCCATGTCGTGGGGCAGGTAGTTCAACGTCGTCACGATGTTCCAGCGGTCCATCTGGCCCTGGTTGATCTGCTGGGTGCCGTGGTACAGCCCGGTCGTATCGCCAAGGCCCACCGTGTTCGTGGTGGAGAACAGGCGGAACGCATCGTGCGGCCGGACGATCCGGTTCTGGTCGAGCAGCGTCAGCCGCCCCTCAACCTCCAGCACCCGCTGGATAACGAACATCACGTCCGGCCGGCCGGCGTCGTACTCGTCGAACACCAGCGCCGTCGGGTGCTGCAGCGCCCACGGCAGGATGCCTTCCTTGAACGACGTGATCTGCATGCCGTCCTCGATGACGATGGCGTCCTTGCCCACCAGGTCGATCCGGCTGATGTGGCTGTCCAGGTTCACCCGGATGCACGGCCAGTTGAGCCGCGCCGCCACCTGCTCGATGTGCGTCGACTTCCCCGTACCGTGGTAGCCCTGGATCATCACCCGCTTGTTGTGCGCGAACCCGGCAAGGATCGCCATGGTCGTCTCGGGATCGAACCGGTAGTCGTCGTCGACATCGGGCACCAGGTCCGTGCGCACGCTGAACGCCGGCACCTGCATGTCTTGATCGAGCCCGAAGTTCTCCCGCACACTGACGGTGGTGTCCGGCAGCATGTCGGGCGAAAGCGACGAGTCATGGACGTTCATTCTCGGTCCTCTTGGTCGGAGGCTAGGGGGTTCTGGGCCTACTGCCTAGGTAACCGGCCCAGCATCGGACAGATCAGTGTGAGCTACAGATCGCGACCGCGTATTTAATCAAGGAACATGACCCCATGCCAACGATACTGCTAGTCCGCCACGGCCAAGCCGCGGCGGGGTTCGGGAGCCACCGGGATCCTGGATTGGACGACGTGGGACGGGCCCAGGCGGAGGCCGTGGCGGAGGAACTGGCAGCGCGGTTCGAGGAGCCGGTGCCGATCTACTCGAGCCCGTTGAAGCGGGCGCAAGAGACGGCGGCGCCGTTGGCGAGGAGGTGGGGGAGCGAGGTGATCCTAGAGCCTCGGGTGGCGGAGATACCGTCGCCTACGGAGGTCGGCGGCGCTCCCAAGGGACTGGTGCAATACGGCCACCGCACGGCCACCGCTTGGTGTAAACTTCGGATTCTACCAACGAGGGATCAGAGACTGGTGGCTGCGCTGTTTTCGTTTCTTGGTTCACTTTTCACGGGCGTGTCGGTCTTAGTTGCCATTTGGATCTACCGTCGAACGGAAGACCAGCGCACCTTTGCAGCGTTCCGTTTGTCACTTGTGGACTTGCGGCATGCGGTGCACGAACTAGACAATCTGCTCGCTGAGCCTCTCTTCAATGAGGTGAGCCTGAACATTTCCCGGGAAATCCGTCAGCTGTTTGCTTCCACGCCAGCGAAGAGCGAGCTCAACGAGTACATCTGCGACTCAATACACCACGACTTCATTGCGCAGGCCATTCACGCCGGCCTACAGCAATCATCAGCGCTGAGGCGCTGTGAGGAATTAATCGCAGTGATCGAATGCCAACCATCCAAATACCGCGAGCAACTCCCGATCGTCGCATCTGTGTTATCCAGCCTAAATCAATACATTGTTCGCATCGCGCGAACTGTTTCTTCACCTCGCCTCTTCAATGAAGTCATTGGCGACCCCGATCAATTCAAGGAATTGGCGACATCGACTCGGTTCTACGCCGATTCGGTTTCAGATTTCGAAGCATTTCGCCACATCGCGCTGATCATGGGCGGAGTCCCATCGGCCTTGATGTCGGATCATGGTCAGAAGGTTTTCGACGCGATAGAATCGCTCGTACAGATGGTCGCAGATCGATTCGCGACTATGAGTGATCAAGAATTGCGGACGGAGAGTCGTCAGCAACAACGAAAGTTGAAGAAACTGGGGGCGATTGATGAACCCACGGCCATTGAAGATGCACTGAAACAATTTCGATTGATCCGCCACGTGTTTGCCTCGGCTCAATGGGATCGGATTGTCTCAATGACAACTGTCGTCGGCCAACTCACGGCTGACGACGAAGACTGATGCTCCGGAGTTTGTGGCTTGACGTGCCTGTGTTGGGCAATCCGGAATCATGGATTGGCTAATCCGGCGAGAAGCTCGGATCATCTACGTCCGTTCGCTCGTCCCGAAGTATAGTCCTGATTCTGAAGCGTATAGCGCCAAACAACGTGGCGAGAACGGGATCCGCGGGATCACGCGCGCCAAAGTAACGGGCCCAGCGCATCGGAAGGCCAATGTGAGCCGCAGATCGCGACCGGGCATCAAATCCGGGAACATGACCCATGCCAACGATCCTACTAGTGCGCCACGGCCAAGCCGCAGCGGGTTTCGGGAGCCACCGGGACCCCGGTCTGGACGATGTGGGACGGGCCCAGGCGGAAGCCGCGGGCGGCGAACTGGCGGCGCGGTTCGAGGTCCCCATGCCGATCTATTCGAGTCCGCTCAAGCGGGCGCAGGAGACGGCGGCACCGTTGGCTCGGCGGTGGGGGAGCGAGGTGATCCTGGAGCCTCGGGTGGCCGAGATTCCGTCGCCGACGGAGGATCTACGGGAGCGGGCTCGGTGGTTGCAGGGGGTGATGGCGGGGGAGTGGACGGATTTCCCGCTGGAGTTGTTTCGGTGGCGGCAGGAGTTGATCGACTGCGTGTTGGGGTTTGAGACGGATGTGGTGGTGTTCTGTCACTTCATTGCGATCAATGTGGTGGTGGGGGCGGCGACGGAGGCTCAGGAGTTGATTGTGTTTCGGCCGGACAATGCATCGATCACCCTTGTCGCTACGGCCAACTGCGGCCTTACGTTGGTCGAGTTAGGTCGCCAAGCAACGACACACGTAGACTGACGTTCGATGACCGACTGGTCGTCGTCGTACCAAGCAAGCCCACAACAGACTATCCCTCATATGGCCAATTTATCCAACAGCCCCACGGCAACCGTTTTGCCAAGGTCACCCGACCACTTCTCCCCCCGCGAGAACTCTGCTAGCGGACCCTTCGCCAAGCCGGCCCCTTGGACATATTGTTCATCCCAGTGAGCCATTACTCTTCTAACACATGACCGTACAGCCTCAACAACCTTGCCATCCGCGTCTCTAAACCCATGCGTCAAGACGTTTTCGTTCCGTCTGTTCGAAAACGCATTAACGTGCGGCTCGATTCCCTCTACAAAGTCGTTCGGAGCGCAATCACAAAATTCCTTCCAGACATCGACAAACCGTGGTCCACTACGACCATTCAATATGGGCACGCCCGACCTTCCAACGTCCACGCGCCTCACATCCATAAGATACGCAAGCATGAAGACCTCTAGCGCTCTAAAAGACAAGAGTAAAGCGAGGTTGCTCCTGCCTTCATTTGACTCCTCCTTCGCCGCCGCAAATAAATAGACGCAATACCATACCAACGCCCGGCGAATCGTCAATCGTGACGGTCGATAGGTACTACCTAGGCCGCCGATGCACGTCGCGCCCAACCCAAAGAAGGACACGCCACCTCGAACAACATCCACAGCGCATACCCCGCCATCAAGCCCCTTCAAGGCGCGACTCATCACCTCTAGTCGTGCTCCGAGTTGAAACGATCTAATCGCAAATATCCCGGTACCCATTCGAGGATCCCACTGGCGCCCAGCTCCAAGAAGTAATTCGTAATGAGATCCGAGCAATCGGATCAAGTGCCGTAAGGAGGTCCTAACCTCGCTCGCCACGTCCCCCTCAATGCCCTCGAGACGCTCTACTGCACTCTTGAGGGCTCTCACACACCCCCCCAAATGCCGGCCCTCATGGGCGGCATCCAATTCCCGAAGCGCCGTCCACAGCGCAGAGTTCCGATGTCCGGGACCAAAGTGAAGCACCTCTGAGACCTCACTCCTGTTGCCATCGAATACGACTGCTCCCTCAACTTCCTTCAAGCACGCAACTAGATTCACCGCCAAGACCGTACCTTCCAATAGACCGAACGACTTGTGGCTTCTCACACATGCTGACCTTCCGACTCCGAAGCCGCTGACCATCCGATCAATTGTTCCTTCGTCAATCTTCAAGCCCGCCACTGAGATTAGGACTTCGTCATACGACATGTCCTCACTCGCAAGAACGGCTAACTCCACGGCATCATCAACCGCCCCCGACTGCTCCAACGCGTTCAGATCAAATTGAAAGACCGCAAGACGGCAACTACTCATCGCCCTCCTCTTCGTCCGCATCACCAAACTCTGACCCCACTATCCTATGTTCCAAGCGCAACACACTCCGCAAGTGCCTCTCCGAGCTGTCAAACTCGTCCAACAAGTGATTCCTCACCAACAAGTCAAATGGCCGATCAGCGTCCCCGTCGCTCAGCCTGCCCGCCTTACGCTCTTCATCCTCGATCATCTGCGCCGCACGGGCTTTGCGCAACGCGTCACGCTCCTCTTCGTCCAAGGAACCGTCGGTCTCGAATGCCTTTCTGAAGTGCCTATCCCTATCCTTCGTATAGTCACTCCAATAGGCTTCAATATGCTCTTCTCCAATCTCCACCAGTCGACGAACAACACGTTCCTTTTCCACATCCATGACTTCCATTGCGTTCGCCATTCCAATGGCCTCCTCCCGTGCTCCTAACGCACCCAATGTCAATCGGGACAACTGCCGTCGGGTATTTTCTTTGGTTATGATGTACCCCGTGTCGCTCCATATCGTCATACGCGTATAGTCTCTGGTTAGCGCGAACAGTCCTCGGTCGGAATCCATCGCCCAATCTAGGAGATACAAAAGACCCTTTCCCGCCGTCTCGATGCCAACATCCGGCAGTGCTACCATCAACTCTCGCAAGCTCACAAACATTGACCTTTGGAACAGTGCCAAGTGCATGACGGGGGAAATGTGTTCCTTCCGCCAATCCTCCTGATCACGGCCAAAGTTCCGTACAATGCGGTACCACCGATCCGCCAAACGGGGCTCTCGAAAATTGGTGACCGTCTCGTAAGCTTCCTTATAGTCTGCGGCG
This sequence comes from Gammaproteobacteria bacterium, assembly GCA_009846005.1. Taxonomy (GTDB): domain Bacteria; phylum Pseudomonadota; class Gammaproteobacteria; order Pseudomonadales; family Azotimanducaceae; genus VXYL01. Next base: position 15,921 of record VXYL01000051.1, read on the forward strand.
GTATCCGAGTTCTCCCTTGATTTTCTCTTCCAATGGTCAAGCGATTTCGTGTAATTTCCGTATGCCTCCTTGTACGGTCCAAACTCGAAAAAGATTCTATAAAGTAGCTCCACGATCCCCGGGCGTACTTGATCTACGAGGACGGAACGCTGAGCAAGCGAGAAATTGTCCCAAGTTATTTCGGGTTTATCCGGATCATCTGCTAGTTTCCTAAGCCTTTCGTCAATCTGGACATCATCAATGTCCAACAGTCGCCGCATCAGAGGAAGCGATCCGCGACCCCGGGCGAACTCCCTCAAACCGAGCTCTATGATTCCGATCGACGTGAGCGAGTATCTTCGCGTCAGCTTCGTGGAGTCCTTAACGCCTTTGACATTCCACTCGACGCAGCTCAGCCCTTCCTTACGTTCTCGTTCGTTCACTACTCTGCAAAACTCCCGGACGATGAGACTCCCAACATTCGAGTCGTTTAGCAATATAGTCGTATGAGCCCCTACCGCTTCCACAGTCGAGTTCACGTCCACGAACACCCGGCGAAAGGTCTGCGGAACGCCAGGCAAGCCTGCTGGATCGTCGTTGCCCCTGTATTCACGTGCCTTCTCAGTTGCAGAGGTGCTGAAGAGAATACAAACCGGTACGACAAGCGACGACACGGCATCCAGGTCCTCTTCTGCCAGTCGCCTGAGAGCTAGCAGCCTGTGCTGTCCGTCTATGGCAATTAGCTTGACGCCCTCCTCTAGTGAATCGCTCAAGTTAAACCGGACGCGGACTCCATTCAGATCTACCTGCGCGCTATTGTCTGAACTCGGCGATTCCAGTTCATACAACGCTCCAACGGAATCCGTGGTGTAGAACTCCATCTGAAAGAGCCTTCCCCACCGACGAATCAACCGACTGTTCGCTTCCTCACTCCACGTTTCCTCGTCATAGTACTCGCGAATGACCTTAGACTTAGCGGGGACGCACGCGATGAGCAGCAGCGGAAAGAAAACAGCGCGCCATGATTTGCTCACATCTGGATCCGACAACGGGTTGAGGTAATGCCCTAGGCTCTTTCTAGCTCTGTCCTCATCAATCTCTCGTTGCATGAGCATCTCGAAGTCTAGCTCGTCCGGAGACACATCCCTCGCGAACGTTAGCTTAGAGAGCTCTCGCGCGGTAAATGTCGTCTGGATGAACTCCAGAGGAAGTGATCCAGACGTCGCGAACGATCCATAGGAACCCTCTTTAACGAAATTCCAGGGTGTCTCTCGAATCCTTCTTCGGTTTTCAGTATCTGACATGATGTTTATTCCTCGTAGACTATTTCTCGCCCAGGGTGGGTCGAGCAAAGAACTGGACGTACTTCTCTAGCGTACTAATCGTCGTCGACTTAAGCGGTTCTTGGGAACACGAAAAGATGACGTCGTTCCAAGAGAACCCGCTGTCAGCAAGTCGTCGACCAAATGTCCCGTCTATTCTTGCGGAGTAATCCGATTTGTGTCGTCTGTATCTTTCCAATAGCGTTTGTTTGGATGTTTGACCTACATAAATTGGCGGGACGATGGGTGAAATCGCCTCGATGCCAATGACAAAATCAAGGACGTCCTCTATTCCTATCCGCTTTACCACATTGCACAGGTAGTCTGTGTGGCCTACCTGTCCGCCGACGTGTATGTTAATACCTTGCTCTTCATAGAACTTGGGTTGGTGAATCGTTCCCCTGTATTCTCTACGCGACTGCATCCGAACTATTCGGTTGATGATCATCTCGCATTTTTGCCGTGCATTGGCGAGGTTCTCTTCGGTATGGGGCCCAGGCCCCGCTAGTCCAACCGTCGCCCTTCTGATGGCTCGAAGATGGAACGCGTAGACACCAGGTGATGGCGGCATTCGGCTTAGTTCATATTCGTCGACGACCTTCAACACGGTGCAATCCGGACATTCCTCATCGGGCGTCTTCTGATCAACATCGTCTGACGGGACTCCTGCCACGCCTCACTGTGGTCAATGAGGCTAGTTTTTCGGGTCGTGAGCCGAGGCATGGAAGTGGACGCCAGTCTTGATGTCGCTCGTCGCTTACTGTACGCAGGACGGGCGATGATACATGGAATACAGGGCCCGACTCATCTGGCCGTGCCGATGGACGGATTAGGGGTAGTGGTCGGACTGGGTGGTGTGATGCTGCGCCATGCGGTAAGGGAGTCTCTTGGGCCAACGATTCACTTCGGGACCCATCTGCAACGGTTGACAAGCGGTGCGGCAGGAAGTTAAATACTCATCGAGTTTGACTTCCAACCGCATGCGGAGTCTGGTCGGTGTACAAACACACGTTCCCTGCACTCAAGGGAGTCCAAGCAGGTGCAGAGTTCTACGTGGCCATGTGCCCGATGAAATTCCTACCCAAGATTTTCATCTTCGACGACGACGAAGTCCCGCCTGAGCTGCGAGCACAGCGGACCTTGAACAATAGGCGTGTTCCAGAGATCGCTAGGTATCTGATAGACAACCGACGCAACTACGTAGTGTCGGCATTGACCGCTTCTGTAGACGCGTCCGTTCGCTTTCGACCCACCACCAAGGACATCGACACGAACACGCTTGGTACGCTTGAGATACCGATGGATGCCCGGCTGCTGATCAACGACGGCCAGCACCGACGTGCGGCCGTGGAAGAGGCAATCAAGGAGTGTCCTGAGCTTCGCGATGACCACGTACCGGTTCTGTTCTTCGTCGACCGTGGTCTGAAACGAAGCCAGCAGATGTTCGCTGACCTGAACAAGCACGCTATCCGCCCGAGTGACTCCCTCAGCACACTGTATGACCAACGCGACCCAAGCTCAGAGCTAGCCCGCTATGTAGTGATGACCGTGGAAGGTTTCCATGGTATGACCGAGATGGAGAAGTCAAGCATCTCCAACCGAAGCACCAAGCTCTTCACTCTGAGCGGCATCAAACACGCCAACAGGGCCCTACTTCGCAAGGGCAGAAGGGACGAGATCTCACAAGAGGAAAGGACATTCGCTGCTGCGTTCTGGACCACTGTAGTGTCCAATATGCCCGACTGGAACCTCGCCAAGCAGCGCAAAGTGGCATCAAGCGACCTGCGACAGAACTTTATCCACGCCCACGGTGTTGCACTTCAAGCCATAGGGACGGCGGGGGCTGACTTGGTGGCGACGCATCCGAAGGTGTGGAAGACACGGCTCAACAAGCTCCAGTCAATCGATTTGAGGTGGTCCCGGTTCGTTGGACAGTCCGAGGGCGGAACTAAGGTGTACTCCGA
>VXYL01000014.1:0-10314 GCA_009846005.1 Gammaproteobacteria bacterium
TCTCGACACCGGAGTACACCTTAGCGACCTGTCCAAAAAAGTGGGACCACCTCAGGATTCTCGGATCCTCGTGGCCAGCTCTTTTTCGAGATTTCTCGACTGATTCTAGAGTGGGGGTTGGAGGACCGCCCGAGGATGCTCATCTTGGAGAATGTCCCTCACTTAATGTACGGTGGCGGAGGAACGTGGTTCGAACAGGTTCGTCGATCGCTGAGATTGGCTGGCTATTGGTTTAGAGAAAGTTCATGTTGGGTTGCCAACGTAAAGGACTACACGAGCATTCCTCAGGATCGCGAACGGCTGTTTCTAGTGGCAGCATCGAGGAAACACTTTTCCTACAATCCATTTGTCCCTCCCGAAGAGCCTTCGGGTGGGAATGCAACTCGAACGATCACTGATATCGTTGACCGCTCCTCTCCGTCCGCCGAGGAAGACTACCTCCCGCAGGACAACCAATACCGGCTAATGATCGAGGAGGCGATGGCTGCTGGGGAGTCTCAGGAGAACCTCTATCAACTTCGCCGCAGCTACGTTCGCGAGAAGCGGAACGGCCTGTGCCCCACGCTTACGGCGAATATGGGAATAGGCGGCCACAACATCCCTTTTGTCAGAGACGCGTGGGGCATTAGACGACTTCGTGTCAGCGAAGTAGCTTCGCTTCAGGGATTCGTAGGCACCGATCTCTTTCCGGCAAATATGCCTCAACATGAACGTTACCGACTGATTGGGAATGCGGCGTGTCCGGCCCTAGTCGAAATTGTGGCGAACCAGTGTATTCGGGCAATGGATGACTCTCATGGAGAAGATTGATTGGTGCTTTCCGCCAACAGGTGGCGGGATTGAGGCCGGGGTGAACGATGCGGGCATCGTTACGTTCGACGGGGCACCTTTGGCGAATTTGGCTCGCGAGGCTCTTCAGAATTCTGTTGACGCCAGGGACGACCGAGATCGGCCGGTTGGTGTTACGTTTGAGATCCGCGAGATAGCAGTATCTGAATTCGGCGGGCCGAGTCTGTCAGAGCATGTTGTGGCATGCGCCGACGAGTGGAAGTCAGATACGAAGGCGAGACGCGTGTTGGACAAAGCCCGAAACCTCCTCGCCGACTCGACGCTACCGATGCTAGGGATCATTGACACGAACACGAAGGGACTTGCTGGAACGTCTTGGCGAGGGCTTGTAAAGGTGACCGGAGCGAGCTTCAAGCTTTCCGAGAGTGCTGGTGGATCCTTTGGCGTTGGCAAAGCGGCACCGTTCACACTGTCGCCACTGAGAACGGTCTGCTACTGGTCGTTGTTCCGCGAAGGTTCCGGCCTCGTAGAGAGATTCCAAGGCAAAGCGGTCCTGCTATCGCATCACTTTGAGTCAGGACATGGGGAGGAGATGACTCAAGCCACAGGGTTCTATGGAAGGGTTCAAGGATGTGAGGCGCTCGATGGTCCCGACGTCCCGGAGACATTTCGGCCCAACAAAGGTGAGAACGAGCAAGGCACGGCGATATGGATCATTGGATTCAACCCAGAGCAGGAGGGCGAGCGATGGCAACATGCGATCGCTAGAAGTGTAGTTTCCAATTTCTTCTATGCGATAGCGCGAGGGGATCTTGAGGTCTTATTGGAGCCCGATGAAGATGCCACGGATGATTATAGTTGGCAGATTGACGCCAAGTCTCTCGATCACCTGTTTCAGTCGCTCTCGAACGACGAAAACGACGAGGAAATTCAACGCGCGAAGCTGTACTGGAGGGTTAGCAGGAGGGATCCGACGGAGGTCTGGTCGGATCGGGATTTCGGGAGCGTGAAACTGTGGATTGGGACTGCGGACGAATTCCCGGATGACGAGATTGATCTACCGAGCCGCGTTGCGCTTATACGTCAAACAGGAATGTTGATTACGGACGAGCAAGCTCGTCAGCGGTTTAGAGGTTTGCGCGACTACGTCGCAGTTTGTGTTTTTGACGATGACCGTGGCAATGAATTCTTACGGCGCATGGAAAACCCTGCTCACAATCAATTCGAGTACTCACGTCTTGACGACGATGCCGAGAAAGACCGAGGACGAAAAGCGCTTGAGCGGCTCAGAAATTGGCTCCGCGAACAGCTGGTAGCTCACGCGTCACCCAAACCTAGCGACGTAAGCGACGAAGTCGATGAGCTTGTCGAGTATCTTTACGACGACAAACCAGGACCATTCGAGGTCGGCCAATCGAAAACGGAGCCGGAGTTCGGAGTTGCGCGCAGAGTAGATGAGAGGAGACCCCCACGACAGCGGTTGAGTACTAAACCGGCGCTGGACGAGGAGGACAACGAGGCCGCAGACGGAGATGGCGCTGAAACCGGGACCTTAGGGGGCGCGGGCACTGGCAATGGAGGCGGCCAAGGAAACGGTGGCGGCACCGGGGAAGGTGGAGGTGAAGGCGGCACAGGTCATCGGAGTGGCAGTCGGGGGAAAAGACCTTTCAATCTGCGTGATGTCAGAATCCTTTTGGATCCGGCGGACAGGTGTCGGGGTAGGATTTGTTTTACGGCCTTGGAAACCGGTATGGCCTCGCTCAGCGTGGAGGAGGTAGGCGATTCGTCGTCTATCTCTCGCGAGGATGTGGTCATTTCTCGGATGAGCGACGGAACTAAAACTCCCGTGCAACGGCTTGCAGTGAACAAAGGAGTAAGGTACGAGCTGTTTATTGAGGGAGAAAACGACCTGGATGCAGCTTGGCAAATCAGGGCATCCTCAATTGAGGCCGAAGAGTGAAATACGTTAGTACCAAGACGTGGCCGTGGCCGGTGCTGCGTCATGATAGCGACGACTATGGCCGTTGCGAGTTCCAGGTCGAAATCACACCGAGAATGGTGGAAGGCTCTACGGGTGTAACGTTTGAGGCGGACTTTGCGCTGAGCGATAGAGCAATCCTCGACGAGGTCGCCAAACGTAAAGCGTGCTACTCGTTGCTCATAAGCTGCTCGTCGACTCACTACCGTGACCATCGAAACAGCTACGACCCGCGCATCGTTTGGCCTTTGGGAAATGGCGTGCTGGCCGATCGAGTTGAGGTCACACCCTTCGTAGTGACAACAAAGGAGGTAGTCGATTTCGTTTCGGACAACTGGCATGAGGACTACGAGGGGATGACGTTCTCGCTTGCCGCCGGTGCGGTATTGGCGATGGAGGCTCCTTATGGCTATTGGATTCAGACAGGCGACGAGAGTCCAGCTAGGACGGTGTTTAAGACAGAAGAGGATGACAAGCAGAGTCCGAACGAATGGACTTGTGATCTCAACGGTGATTACGTCATCCTGAGGTTCAATCCGGAGGACTACCATCGATTCAAACGCGCTCGATCAAGGGCGGTAGCGGATGGCACCGCTGAGTACATCATGAATGGTGTCTATTTGCCGGCCCTCGTGTGCGTGTTGTCAGAGGTTGATAGGGATGCAGACGGCTATTCGCACTTGCGGTGGTTTTCTGCTCTTTCGGACGCACTGGCCCGTGCAGGTTGCAGCCCAATCGGTAGTGCGGGAGACTTGAGGCGTGGAGTTGATGCTCAGAAAATTCTGAATGCACCATTCGGACGAATGCCATTTCTGGCGGACCGCGAGGATACGTCATGAATGTAGTGCGCTACTATACGGAAGAAGCTGTTGGGGAATTGTTGGGACAGATTGTTGACCAAAAGACCTGGTATCTGGCACCGAATACCGCCTATAGTTCATTGCAGTCCCGCAACCCGGTTCGAGATACGGAGATACCGTCTGGACAGCTGGCCAATGTACTGAAGACGAAAGGGCGAAAACCGGAGCGCCATGATCCGTCGAACGCGTTAGTTGTCTATAGGGCACTTGCCAATCTCACGCCACATCAAGCTTCCGACATTCGACTGTGGACGTATTTGTGCCACAACGAATGTTCAACGTACGTTGCTTCAAGATGGCTTCGCGGAAGATCTGGCTCCAATGAGAACGTTGCTCGGGACATATACAACCACTTCTTTGTACATGGCAATCGCGGACTAATCAGAGACAATGGTATCTCCCGACTTTGGTGGCTAGGACACATTGCGCATTGCGTTGATCCAGGCCAACCGGAGCGGTTTTTGGACGTGTTGTTGTTCCGCCAAGATCCGCGATCGGCGTTGATCGAAAGGCCATCGGTGTCTCGAAACTACCGGGTGCTCAAGTCGGTCTATCTTGTAATGAAAAAGGACTTCGAAACGAAGGAACGGACTCTCTTTGTACGCGAAACGTTCCGCGAGTGGATGAAGGGTCTCAATCGTCAAGGAGGGGTGGTTCTGTTGGACGCGCTCACGGATGGTCGGCTTGATCGATTGGTGAAGCGTGAGGCAGATAGGGCAGCGACACAGACGGGATAGCGCGGACGAGCCACATTTTGGGTCGGGATGAAGGATTTGAGATGCGCAGGCGCACGTGATGGAGAGCCGGATTCTGCGACGTCGATGGGGGAACCGGGAGGAATGCCCCAAGGGTTGCTTCTAGAGGTCGTGTTCCCTTCGCGCCGACGTGCGCGTACCGGCACGTGGGGCGCTCCTCGGCGACTTCGTGGGCGTGCCGTCGAGCGACGGCGACTTCGACCGGCTGAACCGGGCCGTGGGGCCAGCACGGGCCTATGACTTCAGTCGTTCAGGAAATCTCAACGGTGACCTTCGGGCCCGCGATGGACCCGGGGGACGTGGCGTAGAAGTAGGGATGTTCGAATGTTCGAATGGGGTTGTCTACGCGCTAGGCTGAGCTCAACTCCTTGCTAACGCCTTGGTCGATGATGCTATTTTCCGGCCGTGTGCCTGAAGGCTGACTGGCCGCTGACCAGGAGAGCAACGTTCCTCACCGAATGCGCCACCTGGAATCCCCCGAGCGACCGAGGTTCGCTCTCAGTGGACGTACCCGTCTTTCTAGACGTGGCCATGTTAGCCTGACTTGAGTTGCTGGTATTCTGCGGGTGGTCACATCGTGATCCGTACTTTCGGATTGTTCTGGCATGCGAACTACGTGGACTGGGGCATGAGAGGTCCGGGCAACGCGGGCTCGCTGATGGGAACACGTGACCGTCGTAACAGCGCTGATGCAGTAGACTTCCGACTACAACATGGCATTTACGCCCTGTACTCCGATTTCGACCTCGTCTATGTCGGCCAGACCGGCGGAAACGCGGGGCTACTCGTCCGACTAAGGGGTCATCTATCGGATCACCTCGCTGACAGATGGGATCGCTTCTCCTGGTTCGGAACCAAACGCGTGCTGGCCTCCAACCGGTTGGCACGAGGAGCCGCAGCACCACCAATCGAGCACAGCGTCGGTCTGAACACAATCGAGGCAGTGGCCATCGCAATCGCGGAGCCGAGACTCAACCTAAAGCGCGGAAATTGGTCGGCAGCCGAGGCGCAACAGTACTTTCAGGTCGCGGCCGCCGAACGAAGTCCCGCCTAGCCCTAACCGTCGTTACGACATAGTGTTGGGCGTCCAGACTCCAGATGGGCCCGCGTCCCTTTCGCTCCGGCTCGGCTCGTTGTCCGGCAAGCGTAATCGTTGCCCCTCGTCCTAGTTCTTTGTCAAAGCAACGGAACACCGGTTCTGCGTTTCGGTCTACAAGTCGATGCGGATACCGAGCCGTATCCGGTACACGGACTGCGATGCCGAGGGATACGCAGAGGCGACGCTGCGGAAGCTGTTGAACCGGTAGAGGCAGTCGCTCTGTTGCCGACAGGTCGTCCGGGGCGCATCGCCGGTCAGTGCCGCCGCGCCATCGACGCCCAATGAGGCGACATCGTCGGCGTCGATGAGATCCGCTCGGACTATGGCCGCTTGGTTGAAGCGGGGCCCTGCCTCGTAGGTACCCCACTCGTCGTTCAGCAGGTTGAGTACGTTCTCGATGTCCAGCACGAGGCTTAAGTGGTTCTCGCCCACCCATCGGTCGAGGAGGCCCAGGCTCGGCAACTCGAGACGAAGGCGGACGTCCCAGACCTGGTTCGTCCCGGGATCCTTGGAATAGGGCGCGTGAATGCCTGCGCCGATGTCGTTGTCGGCGACGTAGGCGAAGAAGGCGTCTTGGTCGAACGAGGAGGCGTACACGACGGCGGGGTCGTTGCGGTCGCTGGGGACATAGAGCGGATTGTTGTCGTACGGGCTCTCTCCGGCCCCGGCACGGCCGAAGAGCGCGTTGCCGCGGTCGATGTCGAACGTGTACGTGAAGCGATCGCCGGACCAGGCGCGGGCGAACAGATCCGCGCGGGCACGGAAACCGGGGCCGAAGGCGCGCTCGTAGCCGAGGTTGAGCTTCACGGAGTGGGTGACCTGGTGCGGCGACGTGCGGGGTGACGGGCGGTTGCGGTCGGCGTCCTGGATATTCCGCCAGTTGGAGATGCCGCGCGAGGAGAATCCTTCGGTGACCGCCTCGACATCCTGCCAGGCGTAGCTCACCTGGAAGTCGACGCCGTTCTCAAAGCGCTTGCCGAGCGCCGCCGTGAGGATTCGGCTGCTGCCGTCGCCGTGGTTGCCGAGCGCGACCAGGTTGAGGATGCGCAGGTCGTCGAGGTCTGCGTAGATCGTGCGACCGTCCGGTGCGATGCCGGTGGGCTGAGCCGCGGCGAGCCGGGTCTGGGCGTAGTTGGTCCACAGGAAACCGTCGCCCGTCCACGTCGTCAGGGCCTGCGCGGTGAGCGTGTAGCCTTGACCCAGGTTGAGGCTGCCCACGACGAGATCGAGATCCCGTTCAATGCGCAGCGACGCCTTCCACTCCGAAGGCACGTCGAAGCCCGGCGCGATGGCGTCGATGGCCACCGGATTCCCCGCCGCGACGGCCGCGCGCAATTCGGCGGGCACCGACGTCGGCGAGACGCCGCTCGTCGTGACGCGCGAGAAGACCGTCGGCACTTGGAACGTGTTGGAAGTCCAGACCTTGGGATCGCCGCCGGAGAACCGGCCGATGCCCCCGCTCACCACGGTGCGGTCGAGGCCGGTCCAGCGGAAACTGAAGCGAGGCATGATCAAGGCCAGACCGTCCAGACCCGTGTCCGTGCGAATCCCGTAGGTGTTCTGGATCGGCTGGCTGAACGCGGGCGGGTCGTCCTGGGCGTAGCGCTCGTAGCGCAGCCCCGCCGTGAGTTCGAGATGCGGCCGCGCCTGCCAGGTGTCCTGCACGAAGAACGTCGTCCTGCTGTAGCCCCAGGCGGCAGCTGCGTCGTCCGCGTCGTTCGACGGCGCGTTGACGTAGTCGACCCGCGCCGTGCGGTCGGTGATGGCCGCGAAGTCGCGGAACACGAACCGGCCGTTCGAACTCGGCACGAACAGGTTGAACAGATCGAAGGTCTCGTGCTCCATGCCGACGCGCACGATGTGGTCGCCGACGAGGTAGTCGAAGCCGCCGTATACCTGCAAGCGTTCGTCGTCGTAGGCGTTGGCGTGACGAAAGCGGTCGCATCCGGCGATGAGATCAACGGTGCCGGTGAGCAGCCCCTCGAGCGGCGAGCCGGCGACGCCGTCTGCGTCGAGGTTGTCGAACTCCAGGGCACCCACACCTTGGGCACGACAGTTCTGGCCGCGGACGAATTCCTTGCGGTTCACCCGCAGTGTCGTGGAGGCACGGTCGGTCCAGTCGGAGAATAGCTGGACGGTGACGGCGGTGAGGTCCACGGGAACGTCGATCCACGCCGAGGCGAGACGGCTGGCGCTGGCCGAGGTCCCGTATTCCTGGCTGCTCTGGTAGGTGAACGACGCCCGATGCGCGTCGCTTAAATTCCAGTCCAGCTTGACGAGCGTGCGCTCGGAACCTTCCGGCAGGGACGCGGACGCCGGGCGTCCGCCGGGGTCGTAGCCGTAGACGTCCATGACTACCCCGCGCAACGCCTCGAAGAACCCCGGCTGAATGCCGTTGTTCGTGTCGAAAGCGCCGAAATCCACGGGTTCCACGGCCTCGAACTCGTCGTAGGAGAAGAACACGAAGAGCCGGTCGGCGAGAAGCGGCCCGCCGACCGACAAGCCGTATTCCTTCTCCTCGAACGCGGCCGGCATGAACGTCCGGTCGCCATCGTAGGTGTCGCCGACCTGGTCGTTGCCATGGAAGTAGTAGAACGCCGCCCCGTCCCACTCGTTGGTGCCCGATTTCGTGGTGATGTTCACGAGTCCCCCGGTGAAGCCGGAAGCGGTGACGGCATAGTCGGATGCAACGAGGGTGGCGGACTCCACGGCATCGAGGTTGATGGGGGAGCGGCGGGTCGCGTAGGTGCTGGTGCCGAGGCCGAAGTCGTCCTGTTGCAGCGAGCCGTCGATGGCGAGGCCGTTGAAGCGCGGGTTGACGCCGGCGACCGAGAGATTGCCCTCGCCCCTGGACTGGGCGAGAGGGTCGCGCAGCAGCGTGCGGATGACGTCGCGGGTCACGCTTGGCTGGTTGGCGATGTCGTCGGCGGAATAGGCGGACCCGACGCCGTTGTTGAGGTCGCGTTCCGAGACCAAGGGGCTCGCGGTCACCACAACCTCCTCGACGTCGAGGGGAGTCAACATGACTGCGAGAGGCGGCTGGGCGCCTGGCTTCAGCGTGACCGATTCCAGCTTGCCCTCGCGGTACCCACTGGCGGAAATGCGTATCTCGTAGGGGCCGCCGACCCGCAGCCCGGACTGGTAGAAAGCGCCGTTCTCAGCAGCGGTGGCGGTGGCGGCGGTGCCCGATGGCCTGTGCACGATGTCGATGTGGGCCGCGGCGATGGGTTCGCCAGCGGCAGTGCGGACGTAGCCGTTGAGAGTGGCAGATGTCGTTGCGGCGGTTGCCGTGAAAGGTGTCGGTATCGAGAGGATCCCAACGGTCCAAAGGAAGCCGCGGAGGGCCTTGGTTGCACGTGCGTTCATGGTAGTCACCCGATGTGTGGCCCCGGGGAACCGTAGCGTAGCCGATTGGCGCGGCGATGAACGGCATTCGGGCAAGGGTTGTGGTATTTACGCCCCGGTCGCAGGAGGAAGTACCGATGAAGGTTGGCTTGTGTGGGCTGGGCGACCGGCTGGGTTACTTGACCGAGGTCTTTCGACGCGCGATTCCCGAGTTCGAGCCGGTTGCGTACGCCGATCCGGCACCCGCGGGCGTCAGGCGCATGGACGAGGATCGCTTTCGACGATTGCGCGGCTACGCCGACCTCGAACGGATGCTGGATGCCGAAACCCTCGATCTGGTCATGATCGGTTCTCCGAATGTCTTCCATTGCGACCAGCTGTGCACCCTGTTGGAAGCGGGGATCAGGACCTTCTGCGAAAAGCCGGTGGTCGTGTCCGAAGAGCAGACGTTCCGCTTGCTGCGCGAACTGAAAAACCACGGCAGCGAGAAGGTCATGGTGGGACTGGTGCTGCGCTATGCGCCGCTGTACGAGGATCTCGCGCGACTGGTCGACGGCGGGGCGCTGGGCAGCCTCGTCAGCATCGAGGCATCGGAGCACATTCCCCCGGCCCACGGCGCGTTCTTCTTCCGCGACTGGCGGCGCAAGACCGACTTGAGCGGCGGGTTCATGCTGGAGAAGTGCTGCCACGACATCGACCTCTACGCGGGCCTTGTGCGATCACGCCCCCGGCGGGTGGTCAGCTTCGGCGGCTGCTCGTTCTTCACGGAACAGCACCAGGATCTGGATGGCGAGCGGGTCTATCACCGCTGGCCGTCGTACTGGCGGAGCGCCGACAGCTCGTTCTCCGGGGACGCCGACATCGTCGACCACCAGGTGGCTCTCGTCGAATACGGAAACGGGACCCGACTCTGTTTCCACACCAACGTGCACACGCCGGATGCGTTCCGGCGGTTCTGCGTGATCGGAACGGAAGGCATGGCCGAGGGGGACTTCGTGCGCGCCTATCTCAAGGCCCACCGGGCGGTCTCCGGCGAATGCGTCTTCGACACGACGTACCAGGGCGACGACGTCTCGCAACACTACGGGGCCGAAGGAAAGATGGCGGCGGACATCACCCGCCACTTGGAGCATGGCGCCCCGCTCCCGGTGTCCGTGATCGATGCACTGGAGGCTGGCCTCACGGCCATGAAGATCGATGAATCGAGGAGATCAGGGCAAGTTGTCGACCTGACCGGCCTTTGGGCGCGTTTCGACGAACTGACAGCCGTGCCTAGCCGACGAGGAGATCAAGCCCCTTGATCAACGCCACAACCAACGCCAGACCGCCACCCATGTACCTCAGCATCTTGCCTGTGAGCGCTTCCATCTTCACGGTCATGCGAAGCTCGAGTTGTGCAAGCTCCTCTTTCGTGGCGTAGTTGCGCAGATCCTCCTTGGAGGCGCAGGCGTCGATCCTCGCGGCCAGTTTCCGTTCTGTCTCGGCCAG
>VXYL01000014.1:10324-100477 GCA_009846005.1 Gammaproteobacteria bacterium
CCTTGGAGGCGCAGGCGTCGATCCTCGCGGCCAGTTTCCGTTCTGTCTCGGCCAGATCCTCCTTGGAGGCGCAGGCGTCGATCCTCGCGGCCAAGTTCCGTTCTGTCACGGCGAGATCCGGCTTGAAGACGAGGTTCTCTGTGACTGCGCCGTTGATCTGGTCGACGACGGCTTCCGCTTGCACGTCGTCGAAACCGGCTTGTCGGAGGGCCTTGACGGCCTTGTGGGTGTCGAAGGCGGGCATCGTACTGCTTGTACTCGCCATCCGGGTGTCCTCGTGTCGCCAATTCTATTGAGCGGCGGGCTCGGGGTCTATGGCATCCCGCGCGCGGCCAGGAACGTCACGCTAGCGCTTCTCCAAGCGCGTGTCTGTGGCAAATCTCCTACACCTTGGCCCTAGTCCGAGCGCTTCTGCAAGGCCCTATACTTGGCGCGCCCTTCGCCCTCGGTGACCATTGGCTGTGAAACCGCCGACCGCCCTCGTTCTCGCCGCAATGGTGCTCAATGCCGTGCCGACAGCCGCAGTCGATGCCGAGGCGCAACTCCTCAGCAATACGCGGCAACTCACCTTCGAGGGCCGTCGAGCTGGCGAAGGGTACTTCGCGCCGGACGGCAATGCGCTCATCTTCCAGAGCGAGCGCGAACCCGGCAACCCGTTCTTCCAGATATACCACCTGGATCTCACCACCGGGGACACCCACCGGGTCTCGCCGGGCGTCGGCAAAACCACCTGCGCGTTCTTCCGCCCCGGAACGAACCGCGTGCTTTTCTCGTCCACGCACCTCGATCCCCAAGCCGAATCCCGTCAGCGCGAGGAGATCGCGTTCCGGGCGTCGGGCGAGCAGCGCCGCTACGACTGGGACTACGACGTGCACATGGACGTCTTTTCGGCTGATCGGGACGGATCCGGCCTCAAGCGGTTGACCGACGCCCCCGGCTACGACGCCGAGGCTTCCTATTCGCCCGACGGCGACAAGATCGTCTTCACGTCGCTGCGCAACGCCTATCCCCCGGAGGATCTCACTGCGGAGGACCGCAAGCGGCTCGAAAACGATCCCGCGTACTTCGGCGAGATCTACATCATGGATGCCGACGGCGGCAATCAGACCCGTCTAACCGAAACCCCGGGATACGACGGCGGCCCGTTCTTCTCAGCCGACGGCGAACGTATCATCTGGCGGCGGTTCGGCGAGGACGGGATGAACGCCGATGTCTACACCATGCGTGTGGACGGCGCCGATGTGCGCCGGCTGACCGACTTCGGGTCGATGTCCTGGGCGCCGTACTTCCATCCATCCGGCGCGTACGCGATCTTCGCCTCCAACAAGCATGGATTCTCGAACTTCGAACTGTTCCTGGTCGACGCAGCGGGGGAGCGCGAACCGGTTCGCGTTACCCACACCGACGGATTCGACGGCCTGCCCGTGTTCTCGCCGGATGGCGAGTCGCTAAGCTGGACATCGAACCGCACCGGCAGCGGCGGATCGCAGTTGTTCCTCGCCGATTGGGACCACGCCGCCGCAGTGACGGCGTTGGCGTCTTCGCCGACCCGTGGAGCGACAGGCTCGCCGCCCGACAATGCGGAATCCAGGCTCCGGGCCTCGGTGGAATACCTGGCTTCGGACGAGCTGGAAGGCCGGTTGACCGGTTCGGAAGGCGCTCGATTGGCGGCTGAATACATCGCGGAAGCGTTGCAATCGGCCGGCCTCGAGCCGTTCGGCGACGATGGATCCTATTTCCAGACTTTCGAGTTCACCGCCGACCGCCGCATCCTTCCCGAAGCCAATGCGCTTCGTGTCGAGACAGGCGACGGATTCCAAACCTACCAGGTCGACACGGATTTCCGACCGCTCTCGTTCACCGCCAACGCCGACGTGCAGGGCGAGGTCGTGTTCGCCGGCTACGGTCTCGCGGTACCGGGTGCCACCGGCTACGACTCCTACGCCGGCCTGGATGTGACGGACAAGATCGTCCTGGTGCTGCGCTACGTACCCGAGGGAGTCGCGGCTGAACGGCGCGCGGAACTCAACCGCTATGCGGGGCTGCGCTACAAGGCGATGATTGCCCGCGACCGAGGAGCGAAAGCCATCCTGGTGGTTGCGGGCCCCAACTCCCCGAACGCAGGCAAGCTGATCCCGATGACGTTCGACAACAGCCTCGCCGGCTCCGGCATCCTCGCGGCTTCCGTCAGCGGTGCGGTGGCGGAAGCCTTGTTCGCGGGGGTGGGCAAGAGCTTGGAAGAGACCCAATCGCAACTCGACATCGAGAATCCGCATTTCCTCGGGCAGTTCCCGCTAGAGGGGGTCGACGTGGCGATTCGTACCGGCGTGGAGCGGATCAAGTCAACGGACCGCAACGTGCTCGCCCGGTTGCCTGCCACCGAGGAGAACGCGGCGGAAACTGTCGTAGTCGGCGCGCATCACGACCACATCGGACGCGGCGGAGCGAGTTCGCTGGCGGGGAAGGACGAGGAAGGCGAGATCCACAACGGGGCGGACGACAACGCCTCCGGAGTCGCCGTGGCTTTGGAGTTGACACGCAGCTTGGCACTGCAGGAAGAGCGCCGGCGGAACGTCCTGTTCGCGTTCTGGTCCGGAGAGGAACTGGGGCTGATCGGTTCGTCGCACTTCGCCGAGGCGCCGCTGCTGCCGATCGAGAACATCGTCGCGTACTTGAACTTCGACATGGTGGGACGTCTACGCGACAACAAGCTGAGCCTGCAAGGCGTCGGGTCGTCGAGTGTCTGGCGGGGCATCATCGAACGACGCAATGTACCCGCCGGTTTCAATCTGTCGCTGCTCGACGATCCCTACCTGCCCACCGACAGCACGGCGTTCTATCCAAAGGGCATCCCAATCCTAAGCTTCTTCACCTGCAGCCACGAGGACTACAACCGCCCAACCGACGACCCCGACACCCTCGACTACGCGGGCATGCGGCGAATCGCGGCGTTCGGTGCGGCCATCGTCAACGACATCGTGTTGAACGATCAGCGCCCGGACTACGCCGAAGTGCAGGTCACGACCAGCGCTGGCGGGAACCGGGACAGCCTGCGAGCGTATCTCGGCACGATCCCGGACTACACCACGGATCTGGCAGGTGTGAAGATTTCCGGCGTTCGGGGCGGCGGTCCGGCCGACAAGGCGGGCATGCAGGGGGGCGACGTGATCGTCGAGTTCGCCGGGGCGACCGTCACGAACATCTACGACTACACCTACGCCCTCGACGCGATAAAGATCGGCGAGCCCGTGGACGTCGTCGTCTTGCGCGACGGGGAGAAGGTCACGTTGCGCATTGTCCCTGAGGCACGCCCGTAGGGGCGACCCTTGTGGTCGCCCGCTCGACCCTCGTGATCGCTCGACCCGGTAGCTGGCGCACCGCAGGACGGGACAAGCCCGCCCCCTACGGCTCAGCCCGGCCCGACCCTACTGATCACTCCGCCAGCCGCCGCCGAGCGCTTGGTAGATGGCGACGACCGCATTGAGATAGGCGCGCTTGTTGCTCAGCACCGAGTTGCGGGCGCTGTAGAGGAACTCCTGGGCCGATAGTACGCGCTGGTAGTCGATCACGCCTTCGCGGTAGCGGACTTCCGCAATCCGCAGCGATTCCTCGGCTCTCGACAGCTCCTCGAGCAGGATCACGTCGAGGGATTCGAGGAGTTCGATGTTGCCGAGCGCGACGTCGGTGTCGTTGAAGGCGCGGATCACGGTCTCCCGATAGCTCGCCAGCGCCGACTCCATGGAAAGCCGGGCAGACTCCCTGGACCGCCCGCGCCGTCCGAAGTCGAATACGCTCTGGGCCAGGGACGGGCTCAGCGACACGAACAAGCTGCTGTTTGACGCCAGTTCGCGCAGCGATGCGCTGACCGTGTTCGCGGCGGCCGTCAAGGAGATGCTCGGCAGCAGCGCGTTCCGGGCGATGCCCACGTTGGCCCGGGCGCGGCGCAGGTTCAGTTCGGCTTGGACGATGTCTGGACGGCGCACGAGCAGTTCGGAAGGCAGACCCGGGGCGACCTTGGGCGTCGCCAACTCCGCCAGGGTGGTGGCGCGAACGTCGAAGTTCCGCACCGGTTCGGCGAGAAGCAAGGCCAGCGCGGCGCGCGCCGAGTACTCCTGCTGGCGGAGCTGTGCCAAGGCGTTGCGCTGGCGTTGTACCTGGATCTGCTGCTGCAACGCGTCCAGGGGCGTGAGCACCCCGGCGTCCACCCGGGCCTGGGTGATGCGCCCGATCGTCTCGGCGTTTTCGAGGTTGAGCTTGGCGGCCTCGATCTGGTCGCGGGTGAAGAGAATGCTGAAGTAGGTGGAGGCGGTGGTGCCGAGAAGGTTCAGGCGGGTGCTGGCCAACTGCGCGACGGCCGAGTCGAAGGTGGCTTCGGCGGACTCGAAGCGGTACGGCTTGGTCAGGATGTCGGCGTAGCCGATGCCCACGGACAGGCTGGCCGACTCGGAGCGCGCATCGGTGAAATCCCCGTCCGGCGGCTTCGACCCGGAGTAGGTGGTGCCGGTCGCGAAGTCTGCGATCGGCGTTGGGTAGAGGTCGAAGCCCGCGTCGATGAGCGCCAGTTGGGCCTGTCGCAGGGCCCGCTCGGCGTTCTTGAGCCCGGGGTTGCGCGCCTGGACTTGGCCCATGAGTTCGCTGAGTTCGTCGCTGCCGAATCCGTGCCACCAGTCCTGTGCCGGCCAGTCGCCAACCGACCTCCCTGCCCAGTCGGGCGGCACTTCCTCGTCGAGTGCCGGAAGCGGCGCTACGGAACAGGCATGCAGGGCGGCAGCGCCGACGAGCACCGTGAGCCGATGGCCGCTCGCCCTCGTCATTGCGCCGCTAGCGCGACGACCGGATCCATTCCTGCGGCGCGCCGTGCCGGCGCCAGGCCGAAAAAGAGACCGGTCAAGGTCGCGCAGGACAGTCCGATCAACAGAATCGGTGCCGTGAACGCCATCACGGTCGCGCCGATCATGTTGATAGCCTCGCCGACGACGAGCGCGAGTCCGAGGCCGACCACCCCGCCCAGGCCGGCAACAACGACTGCTTCGCAGATGAACTGGAACAGGATGTCGCGTCGCCGTGCGCCGATGGCCATGCGCAGGCCAATCTCGCGAGTGCGTTCCGCCACCGTGGCGAGCATGATGTTCATGACGCCGATGCCGGCCACCACCAGCGAGATGCCGCCGATGGCCCCGAACAACATCCGCAGGATGTTGGAGACGTTGTTCTGGGCCTCCAAGGCGGCTTCCTGGTTCTGGATCTCGAAGTCGCGTTGGCCATGCCGGCGGACGAGCAACGCCTCGATGGCGCGTTGCGCGGCGTCGACCTGGTGGGTCTCGGCGACCAGCACCCCCACGATGTCCAGGCTTTCCTTGTTGAGCAGCCGGATCGCGCCGGTCCGCAAGGGAACGAAGAATCCGTGGGAGTTGTCCCGGTAGCCGCTCAGGGTGTCCTTGGGGCGTTTCAGAACCCCGATCACTAGGAAGGGCGAACCGTCGAGGAGGATGTGTTCGCCGACCGCGCTGCCTTCCTCCCCGAACAGGTTGCCCGCCAGGATTCCACCCAGAACCACCACGGGTTCGTGGTTTCGGTCCTGGGTTGCGGTGAAATAGACCCCTTCGGCGAGGGTCCATGGACCGTTCGCCATCGACTCCGCCGTGGTCGCTGTGAACCTCGCGAACTGCGTCACACCCCCGGCGAGGATCCTTGCGCCGCCCGACATCTGCGGCGTGACCGAGACAACGTTGGCCACCTCGTCGCGTATGGCATCGGCATCGGAGATGGTGAGCGTCGTGGCCGGGCCGCTTTGGTCGTAATTCGGCTGGATCTGCAGGCTCGCGCCGCCCAGCAGGCGGAAACTGTCCATGATCCCGCGTTGCACGCCTTCAGCCAGTCCGAGCATGGCGGTGACGGAAAGGACCCCAATGATGATCCCGAGCAGCGTCAGGGAGGTCCTGAGCCGGTTCGTCCGCAACGCTCGCATGGCCGTTCGGACGCTCTCGCGGAATGACGACACTGGTGCGCGGGTGACGGTGTTGTGCGGGTCGGTTTGGGTCGGCACGTTGGCCACGGGATTCGACGGGAGCCCGAGGCCGTCGTCGGCGACCACGTGGCCGTCGAGCAGTTCGATGCGTCGGTGCGCGTGCGCGGCGACATTGGGGTCGTGGGTGACGAGGATGATCGTATGGCCTTGATTCGACAGGGCCTCGAGCTGCGCGATGATCTCCCGACCGCTGGCGGAATCCAGCGAACCGGTGGGTTCGTCCGCGAGGACCACGCGGCCACCGTTCATCAACGCCCGCGCGATCGCCACCCGCTGCTGCTCGCCACCGGAGAGTTCGCCCGGCTGGTGGCCGAGACGATGCGACAGACCGAGGTCTTCGAGCAGGTTTGTCGCCCGCGATGCCCGGACCCTCCTCGGGATACCGGCGTAGATCGCCGGAACTTCGACGTTCTCGCGCGCCGTCGCCATGCCGAGCAGGTTGTAGCTTTGGAAGACGAACCCGAATACCTCGCGGCGCAGGCGGGCCAGTTCATCGGCATCGGCGCGATGCACGGCTTCGCCGCGGAAGTAGTACTCGCCAT
This sequence comes from Gammaproteobacteria bacterium, assembly GCA_009846005.1. GTDB lineage: Bacteria > Pseudomonadota > Gammaproteobacteria > Pseudomonadales > Azotimanducaceae > VXYL01. Next base: position 16,895 of record VXYL01000014.1, read on the forward strand.
CGCTCGGCCGGTCCAGGCATCCAATGATGTTCATGAGGGTCGACTTGCCGGAACCGGACGGACCCATCACCGCGACGAACTCCCCGGGCTGAATGACGAGATCGACGTTCTCCAGGGCCGCCACGGACACGCTGCCGGTGGCGTAGCGGCGGCAGATGTCCCGCAGTTCGATGAGCGGGGCGGTCACGCTAGAACCCAAAGAAAACACTGCGTCCGAATTGACCGTCGGGCATCGGCGGCTGCTCGATCCCGCCGACCACGAGTTCGCCGTCGGCGAGGCCGGACACCACGGCGGCCTCGATGCCGTTGTCGAAGCCGACGCGCACCGCCCGCGCCTCGATCTCGCCGTCGTTACCCACCACTTGCACCGTCGCATCGCGAAGGTCCCGTCCCGCATCCGGGCGTTTCGGTGGGCCGTGCTTCGGGGCTTGGGGGGCTTCGGCGGTACGCTGGGCGAATTGTGCGGCTGCGCTCGTCGCGCCCACACCGGCTGTGAAGGACAACGCACCCAACGGGATTTTCAAGACGTCGCGAGCCGCGTTGCTCAGGAAGAAGACCTTGACGGTCATGCCAGGCAGCAGCGCTCCGTCGCTGTTGTCGACTAGGAGCAGCGCGTCGAACTCGGCCATGCCGCCTTGGGTGCTGTTGCGTGTCGGCAGCGGGGAGATCTCCTGCAAGTGGGTTTCCCACTGCCTCTCGTGACTGCTTAGCGAGGTGAAGTACGCCGCCATCCCGGGTTGCAAGCGCCCGACATCCGCCTCCGGGATCTTGGCGACGACCCGTATCTTGCTGAGGTCGCCAATCCGTAAGATTACCGGCGTGGTCTGAGTCGCATTCAAGGTCTGGCCTTCCTGGACCAGAATCTCGACGATCGTACCGTTCGCGGGAGCGGTGATCCGGGTGAAGTTGAGCAGGGCCTCGGCTTCTTCGAGGTTTGCGCGCGCCTGTTGGATGCCGAGAAGGTGCTGCTCAAGGTTGGCCTCGGCCTGGGTCAGACGGACAACCGCGCTGTCGTAGTCCACTTCGGTGGTGGCCTGGGCCTCCATCATCCGCTCTTGGCGCGCCAGATCGCCGCGAGCAAGATCGAGACTGGCTCTCACCGACGCGGTGTTCGCCTCCAGCGACTGGAGACTCGCGACTGCCGAGGCGACCCGGGTCTTCTGGATGAAATCGTCGATCTCCGCGAGCAGGTCGCCCTCGGCAACCACGTCGCCAAGCTTGACATGCAGCGCCTTCAATTGACCGGAAACCTGGGCACCCACGTCCACCCGGCTTGCCGCTTCCAACGCCCCGGACGCGGCGACGGTGCTTTCGATGTCGCCTCGGGTCACCGCTACGGTGGTGGGGGTGGGTGGCGGCGCCGGGGGCTCTGGCCACGCAAGCCACGTGATCGCGAGCACGACCACCGTGGCGACGGTCACCTTTCCCCAGTGCCGCGCGATCCACGACCGAGGGTTTGTCCGCCGCCCCGAGTGCTGCTCGGGTGCTTGGTCGGCCACGGCATCTCCCGCATTGGATGGCGTTCCGATCCAGCATACGCGTATTGCTTACGGTTCCCTTACGGACCACGGTATTCGTTGCTCGAGTATGCGCTGGACCTTGGCAGCGCCCGCGGGGCGACGTTGCCAACCCCGCGGCAGTTCCGACACACTTCTCGCCTCGGGCTTGGTGGGATGGATCTATGGACAGCTTGGAACGGCAGATGATTCGCGCGGAACTGGTGCAGCGTCGCGAGGAGGGGTGCGATGTTGCGGCGCTGGAACCACGCGTCGAACGGGCGTTTGCGGACAAGGAGACGGATGCAGCGGTTTTCACCGCCCTATACGACGAACTCGATGCACTCGAGCCCGATCCGTCGTTCCCATACGAAGAACCCTCCGACCTCGAGACCATCCGAGCATTGCGCCCGGACGGCCCGCGGCGCATGGATCTGGACCTCACCGATGAAACGATGCGGGATCGCATCTACGGCGGCTGGCTCGGCCGGGCAGCGGGATGCTCGCTCGGCAAGCCGGTGGAAGGCTGGCCGCGCAAACGAATTGACGCGTACCTCGAGTCGACCCACGCGCTTCCGCTCGACGACTACATCCCGTTCACGGAGGGATCGATATCGCCGTTCTTGAAGACCAGCACCCGGGACAACATCGAGTTCATGGCTCGTGACGACGACATGGACTACCCGATTCTCGGCTTGCTGGCCTTGGAGCGGCACGGCGGCGAATTGACCTCGCGCAATATGGCGAATACGTGGCTAAGTCGCATGCCCTTCCACACGCTCTACACGGCGGAGAACGTGGCCTATCGGAATTTCGTCAATCGACGCTGGCCACCGGAGTCGGCACTTTGGAGAAATCCATTCCGTGAGTGGATCGGTGCACAAATCCGCGCGGATATTTTCGGCTACGTCACCCCTGGCTGGCCGGAAAAGGCGGCGGAATTGGCGTATCGGGACGCGAGTATTTCCCACGTGAAGAACGGGATTTATGGTGAAATGTTCGTGGCTGCCATGTTGGCGGCATCATTCGTCACAAGCGATATCAAGGAAATCATCGACATTGGGCTGTCCGAAATCCCGGCAAAATGCCGCCTTTCGGAGGCAGTACACGACACGGTTTCCTGGTGCGAAGAGTTGTCGGAATGGGAAAAGGTCTGGGACCGGATTTTTGAAAAGTACGGACATTATTCCGGCGTCCACACGATAAACAACGCGGCGCTCGTCGTCATGGGTTTGATTTTCGGTTCCAACGACTACGAAAACGGTATCGTGGTGACGGTGCGGGGCGGTTGGGACACCGATTGCAACGGGGCAACGGTTGGCTCGATCCTGGGTGCGAAACTCGGTGCCGGTTCGTTGCCCGACAAATGGATAGGCGTGCTCAGCGATCGGTTGATGTCGGTCGTACGAGACTGCAACGACAACCGTATCTCGGAATTGGCGGAACGCACGCATCAAGTGGCCATTCAGATGATGTTGCCGCCGGCCGCCGATGAGGAAGGCGCGCAAGCGCTCGTCGAGGGCGCCGCAGTCGAGCTAAGGGGCAAATGGACTCTTGACGTGACGCATGGCAAGCAAATCTTGACGGTCAACGACGACTGGTCCGGTCAGATCGAACTCACGGCGTTCGGAGAGATTTCCAAGGTCCGGAACATTCGAGTCGAGGGGAACAAGGTCTCCTTCGTCTACGGCGTGAACAAGGGCGAGATGGTGATGGACATCGAGTTCAACGGCAGGCTCGAAGGAGACCGGCTAAGGGGGCTGTGCAGCGGTAACGGCTTCGAGTTCGAAATGAGCGGAGTGAGGATCTGACCGATCGGGTGTAGGACATCCCCTCGGTTGTTCGTAGGACCGTTGCCCTAGCGGGGCTTCATCTCGGCGATGACAATCGACCGGCTTCGGCAGTAACGGACGAGGAGTACGCAGTGGGCATCTCGAATGCCCGCAGGGACTCGCGACACGAGATATATCTTGAGATATATCTGCAGCTTCAGTATGGTGGGTTGTAGTCCCGCTGGAGGTGAGGTTGAGACACGGCTGTGGCCGAGGACTATCGTGGAATCGCCAAGGTGTTCTGGAGTGGACGTAGCCAGGCAATCCGTCTTCCGGCAGCTTGTCGATTCAATGTCTCAGAGGTGGAAGTCGTGAAGAACGGCGACACGTTGACATTGCGACCGCGCGGCAAGAACTGGAGACGGTACTTCGCCTCTTCGACACGAGGTTCTCTTCCCGAACGGGAACAACCACCGTTGGAAGAAAGGGAGCCCCTCCATTGACGCGGTTCATGCTGGACACCGACACCTGCATCTACTTGATCAACCGGCGCGATACGTCGATGTTGGCGACTTTCGAGCAGCATGCCGAAGCGACTTGCATTTCGGCCATTGCCCACGCCGAGCTTTGCTACGGCGCGGAACATTCGACGCGGGTGGAACGAAACCGGCAAGAACTCGCGGAGTTTGTAGCTGATCTAGACGTTGCGGCCTTCGACAAGGTCGCCGGCGACCATTACGGCGAGATACGTGAGACGCTGGCCAGAGACGGCATGCCCATTGGCGCCAATGACCTCCTAGTTGCGGCTCACGCCAGGAGCCTGTCGGCTGTGCTGGTGACAAACAACCAGAAGGAATTCGGTCGCGTCCCCGGACTCAAGACCGAGAACTGGGTGGTTGGACAAGCGGGTTAGTCAGAACAACGCCAACCCCGGCACGTTCACGCGTCCCCGATAGAGACAGGTCGACGACGTCAGGAAGAACGTCTTGCAGTCGTCGTCGCCCCAGGTGAAGTTTGCGCAGAAGGCAGGCGTCTTGATCACGCCAAGGCAGGTGCCGTCGGGGTCGTAGACGTGCACGCCGCCGGGGCCCGCGCAGAACACGTTCCCAAGGCTGTCGATCTTCAGCCCGTCGGGTGCGCCGGCGCCCTCGCCGGTTGACTCGGCGAAAACGTCGCCACCCGACAGCGAACCGTCTTCAGCAACATCGAATCGCCGGATGTGCATCCGCGGGGTGTCGGCGACGTATAGACCGTTGTGATCCAGCGTAAACGCGAGTCCGTTGGGTTGGTTGAAGTCGCTCGACAGCAGCGTCAAATCCCGGGACTCGGGGTCGAGGCGGTAGACGCCGGTGAAATCGAGTTCCGTCTCCCGGGCCACTGCCACGGCACCGCCGCCGCGACCGAAGGTGGGATCGGTGAAATACACCATGCCGTCCTGGCGCACGACGATGTCGTTGGGGCTGTTCAGTTCCTTGCCATCGTAGTGGCTCGCTACCACGACCACGCTGCCGTCGTGCTCGGTCCTCGAAACCCGGCTCGTCGCGTGTTCGCAGGACAGGATGCGGCCGTCGTGGTCGTAGGTATTGCCGTTGGTCATGTTGCTCGGCTCCCGGAACACCGAGACGCCGTCCGCCTCGGACCACCGATGCATTCGGTTGCCGGGGATGTCGCTGAACGTCAGGTGCTTCTCCACGGGGTGCCAGATCGGCCCTTCCGTGAAACCGAACCCCTCGGCGAGGGTCTCGAGCGCAAAGTCGCGCGGGACGATGGAAAGGAACCGTTCGTCTCGTATCTCGATGTTCAAAGCCGACTCTCCAGCGAAGTTTCCCAAGCGGTCTGCTATGGTACTCGACCCGTTCGGCAACGCGTCGCCTAGACTGCGGCGTTGTCCGATGCGGTCTGCGCCCGTAGCTCAGTTGGATAGAGCGTTGGCCTCCGGAGCCAAAGGCCGTGCGTTCGAGTCGCACCGGGCGCGCCAGGTAATTGAGATCGATGTAGCACCCGTAGGGGCGACGCTTGTCGTCGCCCGGTTGCGGATGCCGATATGCCTGCGGAGAACGGAACCGTACCTGGGTGAGGAGTGTGGTCAGTGGAAAAGGACGCAGCCGGACCGGGCGTCGTTACCTCCGATGACGTGGGTCGCTACACCATCGCCAACACCGTCGTGCTCGATAGCCGATTCACGATGGCGTACGCCGCCGGGATCAACGACGGCAATCCCGCCTATTTCGACGACCTGAAACCGGGCGGGCTTCAGATCCACCCAGGCATCTGCTTTTCCCTGCAATGGGCGAGCCGCTTCCGGCCGGATCAGAAGCCGAACCTACGGGCCGCACCCTATGGCGTCCATGCCTCCACCGATCTTCTGATCCATCGTCCGTTCCGGGCCGGCGAGGCCATCACGACGCAGGGCCGGGTGATGCAGAAGCGCCAGATCCGTCCCGGCGTTTACAACGTCGAGCGCTACCGGATGACTGCGAGTGACGGCGAGCTGGTCGCGGAGCTCTACTACAACGGCATCATCCGGGGTGCGACCCTCGATGGGCCCGACGTCGTACTCGAGGACGAACCCGCTTGGCCGGTGTTCGGCAGCGTGGGTGGCGAACCGCTGTGGCGAACCGCGATTCCAGTCCCGCTGCACGCGGGTCAGCAATACACCGAATGCGCGCGGATCTACAACCCGATCCATACCGAGCCGAGCGTGGCCAAGGCTGCCGGCCTGCCGGGCGTCATCCTGCATGGCAGCGCGACCAAGGCCATGTCGCTCACGGCTGTCGTCAACAAATGCTTCGACGGCGACGCGACCCGGGTCACGCGACTCTGCGGCCAGCTACGCGGCATGGTGTTGATGGATTCGGCTGTCAGGGTCGAAGGTCTCGCGGAGGAGGTGGTCGACGGCGAGAAGCGCATCCTGTTCAGAACCTTGAACGCCGAGGGCGAACCGGCAATCCGCAATGGCGTGGTGTGCGGGCGAGCCTGAGGCGTCTCCGGTTCGGGAATGCGATAAGCTGCGATTTGACCTCATTGCCCGCGGGAGGACTTCATGGGAATCACTGTCGAGCACGGCTACTTCACCGAGGGCAGTGAAGCCCGCGCCGAGATCGAGTCGGCGGGATTGCATCTGCACGAAGTCGACGCGCCGCCCAGCGGCGGTACGCCGATTCACTGGCACGACGTGGGCATCCACTTCTACGTCGAAGGCGGCATGTTCCGGTTCCAGGATCCGGCAACCGGCGCGGTCCACGAGTGCGGTCCCGGCACGAAGTTCGTGATCCCGGAACGGACGCTGCACATCGAGGAGGAGCACAGCGGCTACAAGGGTGTGGTGGGGATGACAAAGGATCCCGTGCCGCAACCGTTCGTGAGACCCCCGGCGGAACTGTAGGCGAACAACGCGCCGTGCCGCGGTCGCACCTTGGCAAAGCCGGTCGTTGCCGGTCTCCAGGAAGTAGATGCCAATGAACGCTGTCCTTCTCAACGGCCGAATCTTCGACGGCGACCGGATGATCGACGGCCACGGCGTGCTCGTGGACGGCGATCGAATCACGCGCGTAGCGCCAACGGGCGAGTTCGAGGGATTCGCGGGCGAAGTCATCGACTGCACGGGCGGCACGGTCATGCCCGGCCTCATCGACTGCCACGTCCATCTCATGTTCCGGGGGGAGCCCGACCCCTGGGCGGTCCTCGAGAAGCTCGACGCGGCCCATGCGGTCGTTCGGGCCCTTGAGCACGCCCGGGACACGCTCCTCGGTGGCGTCACATCCGTCCGCGACTGCGGCGGTCGCGATTTCCAGGAGTTCGCGGTTCGCGACGCCTGCAACGAGGGCCGGTTTCAGGGACCCACGATTCTCGCGGCCGGGAAGGTGATCTGCATGACCGGCGGGCACGGCAACCGCATCGGCCGCGTTGCGGACGGCGTCGACGAGGTCGTAAAGGCGGTGCGCGAGCAGGTCCATGCCGGTTCCGACCTCGTCAAGATCATGGCGACGGGTGGCGTGATGACCCCCGGGGTCGATCCGGAGGATGCGCATTACTCTGCGGCGGAGATGGCGGCCGGCATCGCCGAGGCGAAACGGTTTCGCCGCCGCACCGCGAGCCACGCCCAGGGCTCGGAAGGCATCCTCAACGCCACCCGGGGCGGGGTGACATCCATCGAGCACGGTATCTTCATGAACGACGAGTGCTGCCGGGAGATGCTCGACCGGGGCACTTTCCTGGTGCCGACGTTGGCGGCGCTGCGCAATATCCTCGACCACGCGGACGCGGGGATTCCGGACTACGTGATGCAAAAGGCCCGGCGTTGCGCCGCCGCCCACGAACGATCGATCCGGATGTTTGACGAAGCGGGCGGGCGCATCGCCCTCGGCACAGACGCGGGGACGCCGTTCAACCTGCACGGCCACAACGCCGCCGAGCTCAAGTTCATGGTCGATGTGGGCCTGTCGAACATCGACGCGCTCCGCGCCGGCACCCGAAACGGGGCGGAACTCATGGGGTTCGCCGACCGGGGACGCATCGCACCGGGCGCGGTTGCGGACCTACTAGTCGTGGATGGCGATCCCTCGACCGAGATTGAAGCAGCAGCCGATTGGAATCGTCACCTTAGGTTGATCAAAGCAGGTATGGTTGTCGTTGACCGCGTCGGCAGGTCTTGAGGCACGTCTCGCGGCGTCCACATTCGAGAGCGAACGTTGAGGAGGGAGCATGAAGGAACTCAAGCGCGTCGGCCCGTTATCGGCCGGGAAGATCTCGGGGATCATCGGTGTCGTCTTCGGAGTCATTGCCGGTCTGATCTTGGCGTTGTTCAGCAGCGCGCTCGGCGGGTCCTTTCTAGGCGGCAACTGGTTCATCCAACTGATTGGATTGACGCTGATCTACGCGATCGGGGGTTTCGTCGGCGGCGTGATCTACGCCGCGCTCTACAACCTCGTCGCCGGTTGGGTCGGCGGGGTCCAGATCGAGTTGGACGACGCCTAAGGGGCCAAACCCAACGGATCTCGTGCCTCGACCCGCTGGGTCACCCGTCCGGGATGCACGGATCCGCTCGACGGGACGGGACAAGCCCGTCCCCTACGAGGTGGCGCGCCGTGCCTCAGTCGGGGCATGATGCGCGCACAAGCGCATAGGGAGAGCACTAATGGCCCACGATCTCGTCATCCGGGGCGGCAACGTTGTCGACGGCACCGGTACGGAACCCTTCGCCGGCGATGTCGCGGTCGACGGCAGCACCATCACCCAAGTCGGCAAGGTCGATGACCCGGGCCACCGGGAGATCGACGCACAAGGCCACGTGGTCACGCCGGGGTTCGTCGATCTTCACACCCATTTCGATGCCCAGGCGGGCTGGGATCCGTTGCTGACGCCGGTTTCGTGGCACGGCGTCACGACGGCACTGTTCGGCAACTGCGGCGTGACGTTCGCACCTTGCAAGCCGGCGGACCGGGAGTTCCTGGCGGGCATGATGGAGACCGTCGAGGACATCCCGAGGAACGCGATCCTCACGGGGTTGCCGTGGGACTGGGAGTCGTACGGGGAGTATCTCGATTCCATCGAAAAGCTCGGGCCGGCGATCAACATCACGGGCCTCGTCGGTCACTGTGCCTCGCGCTTCTACGTGATGGGCGAGCGCGCCGTCGAAGAGGATCCCACCGACGACGAGATCAAGCAGATCGCGGAGTTGGTGGGCCGCTCCGTTGCCGAAGGCGCCATCGGCTTCTCAACCAACCGGCTGCCCGGCCATGTCCTGCCAGACGGCCGCTCGATTCCGGGCACCTTTGCCAAGGAAGACGAGCTCGTCGCCATCTCGGAAGCCGTGGGCAAGGCGGGGGGCATCCTGCAGAGCGTCCTGAACTACGGGAAGCTCGACGACGAGATGACCATGCTGACCAAGCAGGGCCGCGCTGCGGGCACCCGACTCCTGTTCAGCGCGCCTTACCATCCCGGCACCGATGGCGACGGGACCGGCTACGACGAGGCCATCGCCTCGATGCGCGACGAAGGGCTGGACGTCAGCGGATTGACGCTTCCCCGCAGCGGTGGCTTCCTGTCCGGGCTGACCACCGACATGCTCTTTCCGACGCCTGCCTGGGCGGAAGTCCGCAAACTCGATTTCCGGGGCCGGCTGGCGGCGCTCCGGGACGACACCACGCGGGACAAGCTCATCGAGGAGGCAAAGCAGGTACCTCGGCTCGAACAGGGCGCGCGGGCGTATTTCTGGCTCGGCGACGACGACAGACCGCAATACACGCGCCGCGCCGAAGAAAGCCTCTACAGCATGGCGCAGGCCGCCGGCGTGCACCCGGTCGAGGTGTGGATCGACAAGATGCTGGAGACCAACGGCGAGGCGATGTTCCACGTCCGGTTCTTCAACACGGACCTCGAGCGGTTGAGATCGTTCCTCACTGCGGACTGGATCCTGCCGGGCATCGGCGATGCCGGCGCCCACGTCAGCCAGATCATGGACTCCGGCTGGACGTCGTTCCTGCTCTCCCACTGGGTCCGCGAGCAGGAGCTGTTCTCCATCCAGGAAGCCGTTCGCCGCATGACGAGCGGATCGGCGAGGGTGCTCGGATTCAACGACCGGGGCACGCTCGCGGAGGGCATGAAGGCCGACATCAACGTGATCGACCTAGACCGTGTCGCCGAACGGCAGCCGAAGCTGGTCCACGATTTCCCCGGCGGCGCGCCGCGGCTGATCCAGAAGGCCGTCGGCTACAAGGCGACGGTGTGCAACGGGGCCGTGATCCTCGTCGACGACGAACACACGGGACAGCGTTCGGGACAGGTTCTGCGCAACCCGTCGAGCGTTTAGACACGCCAACGCCTTCGTAGGGGCGACCCCAACGGGCCCGAAGGGCACGCGGCCGCCCGTTTTTTCGACACCGGATGGTTATGGGGGTAAGCAAGGTGGACATCCACGGCTTCTGCGATGAACGCTTCGTCCGTGTGCGCGAGGCATTCGAGCGCAACTTCACCGAGTACGGCGATGTCGGTGCCAGCTTCGCCGCGACCGTGGAGGGCGAGTTCGTGGTTGACCTCTGGGGTGGCCACGCCGACAAGGCACGCACTCGGTCCTGGGAAGAGGACACCATCGTCAATGTCTATTCGACGACAAAGACCATGTCGTTCCTTTGCGCCTTCGTGCTGGTCGACCGCGGCCTGCTGGACTTTCACGCCAAGGTCACGGACTACTGGCCCGAGTACGGACAGAACGGCAAGCATGACACCGAGGTCCGCCATTTCATGAGCCACTCGGCGGGTGTACCGGGCTTCGATCCGAAGCTTGGCGACGCCAGCGGGCTTTACGACTGGGATGCCTGTGTCCAAAACCTGGCGAAACAGTCGCCTTGGTGGGAACCCGGCACGCAGAGCGGCTATCACGCCGTCACACAGGGCTACCTGATCGGCGAGGTCGTGCGGCGGATCACAGGCCAGAGCATCGGCGCGTTCTTCAGGAAAGAGATCGCCGAACCCCTCGGTTCGGACTTCCACATCGGCATGCCCGCCACGGAATTCGGTCGCGTCGCCGAGATGATCCCCGACGAGCCCGCTGAAGGGGGCGCAGGATTCGCGCCCGAACCGGGCTCGATCCCAGCACGTGTATTCGCGAGCGCCCCGGCGGGCACCGACGCCGTCAATACGCCGGCGTGGCGCCAGGCCGAGATTCCCGCAGCCGGCGGCCACGGCAACGCACGCGGCGTAGTTCGTGCCCAGACGCCGCTCGCCAACGAGGGCAAGGCATTCGGCGTCGAATTGCTGTCGCCCGCTAGCTGCCGGCTGATGCTGGAAGAACAGACCGACGGACCGGATGCCGTGCTCACCCTGCCAATTCGGTTCGGCCTGGGCTATGCCTTCCCCAACCAGTTCATGCCCATGTCGCCCAACGAAGACGCGATGTTCTGGGGCGGTGCCGGCGGCTCGACCATCGTCGTCGACCAGAAGGCTCGCGTGTGCCTCTCCTACGTCATGAACCAGATGAAGGCGGCCATCGTCGGCGACCGGCGCGGCGGCGGCTTGGGCAAGGCCTTCTACGAGAGCATGCCGTGAACCAAGCCGGGAACGGGACGGGACAAGCCCGTCCCCTACGCGAGCTCTGATGGCTCGATACGACTACATCGTCGTGGGGGCCGGGTCGGCGGGGTGCGTGGTGGCCAACCGGCTGAGCACTGATCCGGCGAATACCGTGCTGCTGCTCGAAGCCGGCGGTCGTGACTGGAGCCCGCTGATCCACGTACCCGTGGGTTTCTGGAAGATGATCAACCGGCCGAGCGTCAACTGGTGCTTCGAGACCGTGCCGGAACCCGGTACCCGCGACCGCAAGATCCCGATTCCGCGCGGCAAGGTGCTTGGCGGGTCGAGTTCCATCAACGGCATGCTCTACGTGCGCGGCCAGGCCTTCGACTACGACACCTGGGCGCAACTCGGCAACCGCGGCTGGTCCTACGACGAGGTGCTGCCGTTCTTCAAGCGCTCGGAGAACTTCGAACGCGGCGGTGACGAGTTGCGCGGCGTCGGCGGTGAATTGAACGTGGCAGACATGATCGAGCGCCATCCCATTCTGGATGCCTGGGTCGCGGCCGGGGAGGAGGCGGGGTACCCGCGCAATCCCGACTACAACGGCACGAGCCAGGAAGGCTTCGGCATCTACCAGGTGACCCAACGCAACGGGCGTCGGTTCAGCACCGCCCGGGCGTTTCTCGACCCCATCCGCTCACGCAGCAACCTGACCATCGCCACGCGCGCGATGGCGCGGCGGGTGTTGACCGAAGACGGTCGCGCCACGGGAATTCGCTACGCGGTCGGCGATCGCGTGGTGGATGCGCTCGCGAGCAAGGAGGTCGTGTTGGCGGCGGGTGCGGTGCAGTCGCCGCAACTGCTGGAACTCTCCGGTATCGGTCAAGCCGAGTTGCTGCAGGCACAAGGCATCGACGTCGTCCACGATCTACCCGGCGTTGGCGAAAACTACCGCGACCACTACGCCGGTTCCGTGGCGTGGCGGGTGAAGGGCGCGACAACGCTCAACGAGGACACCCGCGGTGCCCGGTTCGTCGTTGAGGCGTTGAAGTACGGCCTCGCGCGGCGGGGCGCGTTTACGTACACGGCCGGCATCGCCCACGGTTTCGTACGCACGCGACCGGAACTCGAAACGCCCGATGTGCAGTTCCACTTCGCCCACGCGAGCTATGCCCGAGGCAAGCGGCACGGCGCGCTCGAAAACGAACCGGGCATGACCTGCTCGGTCTGCCAGCTTCGCCCCGAGAGCACGGGCTCCATTCACATCCAAAGCGCTAATCCAACGACGCCGCCGGCGATCCGGCCGAACTTCCTGTCCGAGGGGGTCGACCGCGCGGCCCTGGTCGAGGGCATGCGGATCGCGCGGCGGGTTGTGGCGGCGCCGTCATTGGACCATTACGCGGCACACGAACTCTATCCCGGCGACGGGGTGCAATCCGACGACGAGATCCTCGAGTTCTGCCGCCGCACCGGCGGGACGGTCTACCACCCGGTGGGCACCTGCAAGATGGGCCGCGATGCGAACGCCGTGGTCGACGACCGGCTGCGCGTCCACGGCGTGCAGGGGCTGCGCGTTGCCGACGCGTCGATCATGCCGACGTTGGTGTCGGGCAATACCAATGCACCGACGATTATGATCGGCGAGAAAGCCGCCGACATGATTCTGGAGGACGCCCGCTGACAATGGGGTAGGCCCACATCTTGAACACGCTGAACGAGAACATTCGGAACGAACCCGAGGAACCTTGTTCCCCGCAAGCCACGGCGAGCGTGACCATTCAGGGAGCCATGGTCGCCGTGATCAACACCATTGTGATGGTGACCATCGTGGTGAGGGCTTCCGATGAGGGTCAAGCGTACCTAGCGTGGGCGATCTTTGCCGCATTGGTCATTGGCGGTGCCATAACGGCTCTGCAAGCGTCTCGAATCGGACGTTTCGGTGCGGGGCATCTGCTCCTGTGTGGTGCCGGACCTCATTGGGTTGCCATTTCAGTTGTCGCCATCAACGTTGGAGGATGGACCACTCTGGCCAGCCTCATCGTAGTCTCCTCCCTGGTTCAGTTTGCGTTTGCGGCATGGTTGCCGGTCTTGAGGCGGATCATTACGCCAGTCGTTTGCGGCACTTCACTCATGCTGATTTCCATTTCCGTGATTGCGGTTGCAGTCGACAAACTCGCGAAGGTGCCGCAGGGCACTCCCTTGATTGCGAGTCCGCTTGTCGTTGCAGCAACGTTGGGTGCTGCTGTCGTGATTTCTCTGAAAGGACCGGGGACTCTGCGACTGTGGGCACCGCTCACGGGCATCGTGTCCGGCTGTATTGTCGCAGCGGTTTTCAATCTATACGACCTTGAGTTCTTGAAACGAGCACCTTGGTTTCAATTGCCGAATTTCAATGCGTGGCCCGGTCTCGATCTCTCACTGGGGATGGAGTTTTGGACACTCCTGCCGACTTTTTTAATCGTTACTCTCGTCGTTGCTGTAAAGACCGGAGGCGATGGCGTCGTCATGCAGCAAGTGTCGCTTCGCCGGTCGAGAGCCATCGATTTTCGAGTTGTGCAGGGTACCGTGAATGCAAGTGGTCTAGGCGGACTCCTGTCTGGATTGGCGGGAACTCCACCGACTGTTGTCTACTCGCCGTCGAGCATTTCCCTGATTAGTTTGACAGGCATCGCGTTTCGAGGAATTGGCTATTGGATCGGCGGTGTACTGATCCTAGTGGCTTTTTTCCCCAAGGCCACCGCTTTGTTGCTCGCGGCACCGAGCGCCGTTGTGGGTTCGCTGCTGCTGATGGTTATGGGAATGTTGCTTGTCGAAGGCATGCGCATGCTCTTTCGGGAAGGACTCGATCAACGAAACACGCTAATTGTCGCCATAACCCTTGCCGTCGGGCTGGGTGTAGAAAGCCTGAACGTGTTTGGAATGCGTTCGGACAGCCTATGGATTTCGATTCTTAGTAACGGCACGACTGTTGGCATTCTTGTGATGATCGCTCTGACGGCGCTTCTGGAACTGACTAGCCCGCGGGGCAAGAAACTCGAAGTGGTATTAAGGACGTCATCCTTAACGCGAATTGACGAATTCCTGAAGGACTATGCGGCAAATATTGGATGGAACGAGGCGTCGGCGAACCGGCTGCGGGCGGCCGGCGAGGAATCCCTGTTGTGTCTGCTGTCTTCCGGGACGGAGGAGAATGAGGCAAGCACGCGACTGATTGTTGCTATTCGGTCGCGGGACAATATCGTTGAGATGGATTTGTTGTCCGTCTTCGAAGAGCAGAACATTGAAGATCGGCTCGCATATATGAGCGAGGAAGCAGAAGTTCGGGACGACCGGGAACTGTCTTTCCGATTGTTGCGACACCACGCCTCGTCCGTTCAGCACAGGAAGTACCACGGCGTCGACATAGTCACCGTGCAGGTCGAGCGGTCTGGATCGTAGGGGCGACCCTAACGTGCCCTTCAGGGCGCGCGGTCGCCCGGTCATGCCGCCCCGTGGTGCTGGCGGGACGGGACAAGCCCGTCCCCTACGGGCGGTTGAGGGACTCAGGCTGAGATCACACGCCTTCGACGACGATCACATTGGCGTTCGCAGAGCGCTCGCGGATTTTCTTGAGATCCGTGTACTCGGGTGAGTTCAGCCACCCGTGAGCTGCGCCGGCATCGTCGAACTCGACTACCACGACACGATCAGCGGACCAGCTACCTTCGACCACTTCCACACTGCCGCCACGCACCAGGTATCGCCCGCCGTGGGCCGCAACGGTTGCGCCGATACGTTCACGAAAGTCCGAGAAAGTACCTTCATCCAATACTTCGTCATTCACGATCACGTAGGCCGCCATGGTGTTCCTCCCTAGTTGCTGGGCTTGATCGGTGTGTTCAGACAGAACGATGAAAAGCCGTATCGTCCTGACGCACGGATTGTACAGTACCGTGCCTCAAACAATCGACTCTCGCCCTCCTGTTCAGGCTACCGACGCCAGGTTCATGCCGGAGTTGTTGGCGCGGGTGCATAGGACTTGTCCTGGCGCGGCGTCACTGTTGCGTAACTCGCGTCGTAGGCTCATGGCCACCTCGTCGTCCGAGGATTTGGTCGCGTCGAAGAAGCCGAAGATCGTGGCACCGGTGGACGAGAGTCCGCCGCCGTGAATCTCGGTCGTGGCGTTGAACGCAGACCTCGCAGATCGAAGCGGCTCAATGTCCGACCTGATCCAGTGTCGTCGTTTCCAGCCCACGTCTTGAATGGCGTTGACGCAAGCACCGAAAGTCTCAAGATCGAGTTCCCGCAAAGCCGGTAACAGGCGCATCAGAATGATGTGCGAGGTGGCCTGAACTTCATCAAGTGGGATCGGCGTGTTGGCAATCATGAAGTCCAGCTCGTCTTGACCCGACAGGCCTTGATGACGGCTCGGAATGAAGAGCGCTATCCCCCAGGTCCTGGGGAAGTCAGCGCGCATGAGCAAGGGTGGTTGACCCGCCTTGGTCGCGAAGCGAGACGGCGCGAACGACTTTTTCTGCGTACTCACAGAGTGGCCTCCGTCGAGCAGAAGCCCCCCACTCCGGAACGCATTGATACCGATTCCGGATGTGCCACCTCGGGTGGAAATGGCTCCCAGCTCCGACAGCGGGTGTCCCAAGCCGAATCGATGGTTCAATGCACACAAGACAGCGAGCCGGGTTTGCGTTCCCGATCCCAATCCTTGGTGCGGGGGAATCATTTGGTGGATTGCGACTTCGATGCACGGTTCCACCTGCAGTATCTTGCTGCTTTGCGCTATTTCCTCCAGCACTAGCTCTTGCTCGGCTGGAACGCCTCCTCGAACGACCGTTTGATCATGGGGACCGAACTCGAAGGAAACACCCGGGTATTGGATCGAGAGACCGAGACTGCCATCAACCCGGCCGAGCTCGCCGTTCATGTCGATTAGCGTGAAATGCAGTCGTGAGGGCGTGCTAATTCGATGTGTCAAGGTCGAGCACATCGGAGTAGCCCTTCAAATCCAGGTATCCATGACCCGACAAGCAAAATACGATAACGGGCGTCTTCTCGGTGTTCGAAGCCTCTCTTGCTGCATCGATGGCCCCTAAGACAGCATGAGCGCTCTCGGGCGCAGCAAGAACACCCTCCGTCTTCAAGAACACGCGTCCCGCGTCAAACACCTCCTGCTGGCTATAGGTCCTAGTGTTAACCACATTGTTCTTGACGAGTGCCGAGAGGACAGGCGTCTTGCCGTGATAGCGCAATCCACCCGAGTGCACGGGTGGCGGTACGAATCGATGGCCGAGCGTGTACATGAGTATTCGAGGTGTTAGTTCGGAGAAGTCGGCCCAATCGTATCGGTACTCGCCCTGACTCAACGTGGGGATCGAATCGGGCTCTATGGCGCGGAACTCGATGGGCTTTCCGCCGATCCTGTCGCGAACGAACGGTGCGACAAAGCCTGTGAAATTGCTTCCTCCGCCGACGCAGCCGATCATCAGGCTGGGTGTTCGATCGATCTGCTCGAGTTGCTGTCTCGTCTCTAGACCGATGACTGACTGATGGAGCACCGCATAGTAGGACATGCACCCCAATGCCAGTCGTCTACCGGGATCCTCCTTGACGAACTCGATGGCCTCGCTCATGCCGATGCCGAGACTGCCGGAGTTGTCCGGGTCGTCTTTCAGGACACTACGCCCCGTGTCCGTCAGTTCGCTAGGCGAGGGATACACTTCCGCGCCTGCCATGCGCATTAGGTAGCGACGGTACGGCTTTTCTTCGAAGCTCTTTCGGATCATGAACACACAGCAGTTCAGTCCGACGGTTTCGCACGCCATGGCTAGAGCCGCTCCCCATTGACCGGCTCCCGTATCGGTTGCCATGGTATGGATGCGGGAGTGTTCTTCCTGCGCAGCGTAGTACGCCTGAACCAATGCCGTGTTGAACTTGTGGCTTCCGGCAGGATTCAGATCTTCACGCTTGTAGTAGATCTCGGCAGGGGTCCCTAGGTATTTCTCGAGGGCGCGGGCTCTAACCAAGGGAGATGGTCGGTAGCGACGGTAGACATCTGCGATGAACGGCGGAATCTCGATCCACGGGTCGGTTCCGTATTTGCCCTCGTGCAGCTCGATTCGAAGACACTCGAGGGGCCACAGCCAGTCGAAATCGTCGACCTCGACGCCTCGATCTTCGATTGGGTGCAATGGCTTCGGAACATCAAAGGGCAGTTCGGCCACGATGTTGTACCAGCTCCGTGGAAGCTGCGACTCCGAGAGGAAGATTTTGTTGTCGTTCGTTGTCACGGCCGTCAGGTCTCCGCTCTGGCATCAGACGCGTTTGGCACTGCGGTTGAAGAGCGACGCCGCGAACGGTTGGGCCGATCAAGGGCGGGCTCGGGTAAGCCTTCGGCGAGCGTAGCACAGTCGAGAACGGACCGGCTTGTCACGAGCTGCCGCGAATCTCCCTGGCCAATTCGCTGAGCCCGATCCCTTCGATCGTCGCGGAAACCGGATAGCGGTCGTCCCCTGCATGTACGACGAATCGACGTGCGGGACGGATGTCCTCGCATGCTACGTTGAACCCGCGTCCGGGCTTGGCGGAGAGCGAGCGCTTGATCTCGATGGCCCAGAGCTCACGGTTCGGGTGTTCGATAACGAGGTCGATCTCGGCACCGGCCTGCGTTCTGTAGAAGGAGGCAAACGCGGGCCATGGCAAGGCCGAGACGAGTGTCTCGATCGCAAATCCCTCCCAGCTTCTACCGACGACCGGATGTCCAGCCAGGGCGGTCAGCGACGGAATGCCTAGGAGTGCGTGGACGATTCCGCTATCCCGGATGTAGACCTTGGGAGATTTGACGAGACGTTTGCCGACGTTGGCATGCATGGGCGGCAAACGGCGAACGAGGAGGAGGTCGACTAGCAGATCCACGTAGCGCGTGACCGATTGCGGGCTAACCTCCAACGCGTGAGCGAGCGCGGAGGCATTGAGAAGCGCGCCCTGGTGGTGCGCCAACATCGTCCACAATCGCTCGAGCGTTGCCGCTGGAACGCGCGGTCCGAAGGCCGCAACGGCGCGCTCCAGATAGGTCCTGATGAAATCCTTGCGCCACGACAGGCTCACCTCGTCGTCCGGGGCTAGGTAGCTCATCGGAAAGCCGCCGCGCAGCCAGAGCCGCTCTCGGTTTGGGAGAGTCGCCTCGACTTCGCCGACGGAGAATGGCCCGAGATCGAGGTAGGTGATTCGTCCGGCCAGCGACTCGCCAGATTGTCGGAGCAGGTCGATGGATGCGGATCCCAGGATCAGGAACCGCTCGACGCCATTGCCCTGCTCGCGCCCGTGATCGATGACGCCCCTCAGGGTCTGAAACAACTCCGGTGTGCGATGAATCTCGTCGAGTATCACCAGACGGTCGGCAACGCCGTCGAGGAAGAGCACGGGCTCGTCCAGGCGGCTGCGGTCGTCGCGGTCTTCGAGATCGAGGTAGATTGCTCCTCTCTCGTTGCCGATCTGGCGGGCCAGGGTGGTCTTTCCGGACTGCCGGGGACCGACGATGGCGACCGCGGCTTGATGTTTCAGAGCGTCGACGACGGTGCGACGTAACGTTCTAGGGACCATGTGGCTTGTATTTTGTCCATGACGTGGACAATTTGCAAGAATAGTGTACTGATCGGTACCGGTGGTTAGCCAAACGGGAAGAGTTTCCCGATACCGGTCGACATGAAACGCAAATGCCGGACGATAACGCCATGAAACCCGTTGCCCTCATCAGGGCACCGCGCTTCGCCCCAGCCGCCCTAGGCCAAGGGTCTGTTTGACATGTTCAGCGAAGCGACGGACCAAGAGCTGCTAACCGCGTTCTACTTCGGTGACGACGATGACGCGCTGGCCGCCTTCGTGGCGCGTCACCGCGGTTGGGCGCTCGCCATGGCGGCGCAGTTCTTCGCCGAGGAAGCCGAAGACATCGTTCAGCTCTCCGTTCTGCGCCTGATGGATGCGCAACCTGTGGGCGAGGTGAGGAACCCGCTCGGCTGGTGGCGCACCATCATCGCCATGACGGCCATGGACCAGCTCCGAGCGTCTCGGCGACGACGCGAACAGGAGCGGGAAGCAGGCGAGGTGCATCGGCTAGAAAGCCTGTTCTTCGTGAGCGACTTCGTGAGCCGGATCGAACACGCGGAACTGATCCATCACATTCACCGGGAAATAGACCGATTGGACGAACGCTTTCGCGGCCCGCTGCTGAAGCGCTATTTCGAGGACTTGAGCTACTCGGAGATCGCCCGGGTCTTGTCCCTGAGCCCCGGCACCGTGGCATCGCGTCTGTCGCGCGGCATCGGTCAGGTGCGCGACGCGCTAGAGGCCCAAGGCCTGTTGCCAGCTTTTGAAGCAGACGAAGAGGAGACCGTCATGGAACCACTACCCACTGCCACCGTTGATCGAAACCGGGCGTTCGCCGAGAAGTGGAACGACATCTGGCTGGTCACGTTGCCCAAGGGCGCACGAGGCATCGGTCGTATCTCCGCCGGTACGGAAGTCGATGGCTCCGTCACTTTGAGGTGTCACTTCGATGTGGCTTACGACAAGGGCAACCCGCGCAAGGACCGGCCGGAGGAAGCCCACGCGCGCTCTTGGATGTCTTGCGAGCTAGCCCTTCAGGATGCCGAGCGGTTCGAATGGAGCCGCTACCGCAACGAGGAGGCATGGATCAATTGCTGGCACGAGGGCGATGCACACATCGGCTGGAGCGATGTCATCGAACCCGATGGAAACGGTGGCTTCGTTGTCACCACGGAAGGGAAAGCGCCGGTAGCACTGCTAGGCGAGGCACGTCTTCCGATCGTGCCCGACTTCCTGTGTTTTCTGGTTGCCTGCGAGCAGGAGCGTGACCGCTCGAGCACATGGGACATGGGAATCATCGGCTTCGACCGTTTGCGAACCGGGCGCAAGTGGGCCGTCCTCAACGTTCCGGGTCGCTACGCAGGGCGCAAAGGACTGCCGAAGGGGTTGAGTCACACCTACGAGATCGACGTCACGGCGCACGTCGGACGCATATTCTCGATCTGGGTGGATGACGCGGGTGGCCTGCTTGGACTAGGTGACGAGCAGGAATCTTTCTTGGTCGCGCCCGACGAGGCAAGCGCGCGGGAGTTACTCGCCTCTGGCGACCACCTGCAATCCAAGCACCACGCGTGACTCAAGCCCCGCGAGAAAGCTGCGGCGGTGATCTTTGGAGAACACCGCGTAGCACCCGGACATTTGCTCGGCCGTTCTGTGCGCGCGGTTCCCGCCTTACACCCGGGTTAGATCTCAGCCGTCCACTCTTCCACCACATCCTCCATGGCGGCAGCGGCGCGTCGCACAACGTTGTCGACTAGCCCTTCGTCCATGACGGTGGAAAGGCTGATCAGCCCCCGGGGGGCCACGACCAAACCGTGGTTCAGCGCGGCGAGAAAGAACAGGTGCATCACCTGGGCATCCTCGCGACGGCCGGGTGCGCGCGGTTCGTCCGTTGTGAAGAAGACATTCATCAGAGAGCCGTTGCGTTTGATTGACAACGGCAGACTCAGATTGCTGGCGTGGGCGGTGAGTCCAGTGGCGAGCCTCGCAGCAAGCTGGTCCATCCGTTCGATCCGTTCCGAGGTGAGATGGCGCACCGACACCAACCCGGCGGCCATGCTCACCGGATTTCCGCAGAACGTGCCGGAATGCACGACCTTGGCTGCCGCTGGATCGAAGACCCTCAGGTGCGCCAGCTTGCCGCCGACCGCGCCCACCGGGTAGCCGCCGCCGATCACCTTGCCGAGCATCGTAAGGTCCGGCTCGATACGGTACAGCGCCTGCGCGCCGCCCTCCGACAGCCGAAACGAAATCACCTCGTCCAAGATGAACAGCGCCCCGGCTGCGTTCGCCGCGGTCTGTACGCGTCGGAGGAATTCGGACGTCGCCGTGAACACCCCGCCGGCACCCATCACGGGCTCCAGTACGACCGCCGCGATTTCGTCGCCGTGTTCGGCGAGGATTTCCTCGAAGCTGTCCGCGTCGTTGTAGTTGCCGAGGTAGGTGTTATCCTGCCAGTGGGGCATGAAGCCGGGAAAGCTGCCCACCTCGTATTCCATCAGGATGCCGTGGTAGCCGTGTCTCGCCATCAGCACCTTGCTGCGACCCGTAATCGCCCTGGCAATGGTCAACGCGAGAATGCCGGCTTCTGATCCCGAGTTCGTGAACCGCACACTCTCTAGCGCAGGAATCCGTTCGATCAGCAACTCGGCCAACTCGGCTTGCCAGACATTGTTGGCCACCCACGAGGTGCCCTTGGCGACCTGTCTCGTCACGGCTTCGACGATGGGCGGGTAGGCGTGGGAATGGGCCAGGGCTGTGTAGTTGTTCACCATGTCGGTGTATTCCCGCCCGTCGACATCCACGAGCGTTGTACCCACGGCCCGCTGGATCGTCAGGGGATAGGGTTTCCAGTACGCCGCGCCGCGGGAGTTGCCGCCCACCACGCCCCGTTCCGCGCGCACCTGCGCCGCCGCGCTGCCGGGCGTCAACTCCCTGTACGTGTCGACGATCTTGCCCATGACGGGCGACTCACGCCGGGAACAGTTGCGCCCCGCCGTCTATCCGCAGCACCTGCCCGGTGATGTACGAGGAGTCCTCGGTCACGAGGAACTCCACCGTCTTGGCAACTTCCTCTGGCCAGCCGTAGCGCGTTAGAGCGCCCTCGTGGACCTTGCGCTCGTCACGCGTCGGCCTGCTGGCCTCGAAGCGCGCGGTGATGATCTCGCCCGGCGCGATGACGTTGGCGTAGACGCCGTAGGGCCGCAATTGGGCTGCCAGGCAGCGGGTGTACTCGTGCACAGCCGCCTTGGCGGTACCGTAGATGACCTCGGAACGGTGACCGCCGAGGCCGGCGATGCTGCCGATGGTGACGATCCAGCCGCTGTTGCGCTCCATCATCTCAGGGCAGACCTCTCGGCAGACCAGGATGCAGGTCATGAGGTTGCGGTCGAGGATCGTGTGGACATCCTCCAGAGACACGTTGACGGCATCGTTGACGACGGGTTTGCCCGCACGTTCGCCTCCTGTGCCCAGCGAGCCGATGTCTCCGCCCGCGTTGTTGATCAGGATGTCGATCTGTCCGAACCGCGCGCGGATCTGGGCGACAAGGTCCTTGACCACGGTCTCGGACGTCAGGTCGCCGTGGACCGCCAGAACGTCAGCGTCGTAGGCCTTGGCGATCTCGTTGGCGACGGTTTCCAAGGAGTCGGCTTCGTTGAATGCCCGGGTGGACGTCGGTGTCGTGCCGTGGACGGCGACTTTTGCGCCGAGGCTCGCCAAATGGTCGGCAACGACACGGCCAATTCCACGGGACGAACCCGTGACCCAGGCGACTTTGCCAGCAAGGCGGCCGGCGGTTTGATCACTCATGTGTTTCCCTCCTGCGTGCTGGATGGTCAGCCGAATGCCGACAGCACCTCCTCCGCCACGAGTTCGAATTGTTCGACATCGTCGGTCGGAATGCCGCCGATCATGATCTCGTGGGCACCGGCGTCGATGATCTCGCCGATGCGGTCGATGACATAGTTCTTCGGCCCCGCCGCCGTGCCCTCGCCGAGCCGGCGGTTGGCCATGAAGTGCGCGGCGGCTGCTTTGTCGTCGGTGACCATGGTCGGCATCAGCACGGTGTGGCTGATCTCGCCGGGATCCCGGCCCGCCTCTTCGCAGTGCTTGTTCAAGACGCCGACCTTGTGGTGGAAGTACTCCTTGCTCATCGGCCCGCCGGACCAACCGTCAAGGTTCATGACATCGCCGTGGCGGGCGAGTGTGCGCAGCGTGCGCCGCTCGCCGGTGCCACCGACCAGGATGGGAATGGGCTTGTCGTAGCTACCCGGGGACAACGGCGCGTCGTCAAGCGTGTAGTAGTTGCCTTGGTAGGTGACGGGCGACTGGTCGTGGAACAACCGGCGAAGCAGTTCGACCGACTCCTCGAAACGATCCTGGCGCTCCTTCATCGTCGGGAACGTCCAGCCGTAGGCGGCATGTTCGCGGTGGAACCAGGCGGCCCCGATGCCGAGCACGAATCGGCCGTGGGAGATGTGATCCACGGTGCCGGCCATCTTGGCGGCGAGACCGGGATTGCGGTAGGTGTTGCCGAGGACGAGATGGCCGATCCGCAAGGTCTCCGTGAACCCGGCGACGGCCGCCGCGACCGTGAACCCCTCGTGGGCGGTGAGATGCTCTTCCTCCTTCCGCCCTGGCGGCGGCAGGTAGTGGTCCGCGAACCAGATACTGTCCCACGGCCCCGCATCCAGGGTCTCGGCAACCCTGCGGATGCTGTCCCAGGTGTTTCGATAGCACGTGACCTGCGCGCCGAACTTCATCGGATCCTCCCCTCGCCTTCGCCAGCTTGCGCCGGCCAAAAACACGACAGTATAGCGACGGTTCCTCGGCGCGCCGCCTCGCGCGGCGGAAGCGAGCTGGAGAACGTCGACTGTCGCTAAGGCCGAGAGCCGCTGTGCTACGATCACTTCGTGCGTCCGGCGGAACGCGCCTGATCCGCGGGAAGGGCCAAGCCCGTCCGCCACGTCAACGGCGACCTTCTTGTCGCGGTCGGTTCGCGGATGCCGACCGCCAGGGAGGTTGACCATGGCTTCATTCCACGGCCCCAGCTTCGACAACCTGCGCAAGCAGGCCAAGGCCTTGCTGCGAGCTTGGCAGCGAGGCGACTCAGAAGCACGGGATCGGGTAGCCGCGTTCTTTCCGAACGTGCCTCGCTTCGGCCTCCAGGCCGCGCAACTCGTCCTTGCACGCGAGTACGGCTTCCGCAGCTGGTCCGCGCTCGCTCGCTTCGTTCCCCGCCTGGGACATTTCGACGACATTGCCACCTTTCGCGTCGCCCGCGAGTTCGATGTGAAGCCGGAACGCCTTTGGGACACCCTCTCGAAGCCCGAGGAGATCGGCGCGTGGCTGCTGCCGGTCAGCTTCGAGCCAAGAACGGGCGCCCCGTATGCGTTCCGCTCGCAGCCGGCGATGACCGGTACGGTCGGCGAGTACAGTCCCCAACGGGCGATCCGCTTCGACAGCGCCGATGGCGCGTTCTGGCGCTTCGCCATCGAGCCCCTCGACGACGGCGACGCCACGCGCATTCGCCTGACCGTCGAGGACCGGATGACGCTCGAGTTAGTCGAAGGTTTCCCCGGTGGCGTTGCCAAGGCGTGGAACCCCGGCGTGACGGCGGGCTGGCACGAAATCCTCGATGCGCTCGAACTCCATCTCACGGGTCGGCAGCCGCCCGACATCGACTATCCACGCCTATGCAGGTTCTACGACCGGGTGCTTGAGCAACTCATCGAACAGGGCTCGCCGCGAGTGGACCAGCGTTGACCTTGACCGTGGTTCGTAGCAAACGACTGCCTTTCTTATTGTTAATATCTTGTTGTATTAAGTAAAAGTCGATCTCTGGTGCGCGGGCATTGCGCGATCTCGCACGTGCCGAGCGAGAGCGAACTAGGGAGGAATAGGCGTGGAGACTTGGTGGCCGGTGAACAAACAGGCCTATGGTTCGGGCTCGCAGGCGGTGGGATTGGGTGTGTGCTTGGCATCGGCGGGGCGGTTGTAGGTGCCGTCTTGGCGCCTCGCGCTAGGGGGCGGCGTTTGGTCGTTATTTGTATGGTTGTGATCGCCCTAGTAGGGTCGCCCCGGGAGAAGACTATACGTGCGCCTTGCTTGCGGCAGCTTTTGATCTGGAAGTGATTGCCGATGCGTCCTGATCTTCTCCTGTGCGTGAACCTGTTGATCGCTGCGCTGACAGCGCATGCAGATGATCCGCCAAAACATCAACCCGGCGCAGCGACCCACGCGTTCATTGACCGACCTGCTGACGAGTTGCAGTGGCAGCACGGCATGTCGTTTTTCGGTGACTTCAAGTACCCCGCAGGATTTACCCACTTCGACTACGTTAATCCTGACGCCCCCAAGGGCGGCAAACTGGTCCGCGGCTACACCGTCAGCTGGAACAGCTTTACGCCACACATCATCAAGGGCCTGAGTGCCCCAGTCAACATTCTTGGTGAAATGAGCCTTTACGACTCGCTGATGTGGCAATCCGGGGACGAGGTCGGGGTTTACTATGGCAACCTTGCAGAGAGCATTGCCATATCTGACGATTCAACGGAGGTGCGCATTCGGCTGCGGCCGGAAGCACGCTGGCATGATGGCGTTCCGGTGACTGGACGGGATATCAAATTTTCGTTTGAGCATCTTAAGGCCAACGGTGGCGCCGGTGTTCGTGCGGCCTTTCACGTGCTGGAAGCAGTGATCATCCTCGGGGAAAGGGAAATACTCGTTCGTTTTCGCCATCCGGTCAACCTCAACAGTATGGCGACGCTGCTGGGCAAGCCCGCCATGTTGCCGGAGCATTACTGGCGGGAGCGCGATATCACTGAGACTACGTTGGAGCCACCGCTGGGCAGCGGGCCTTACCGTATCCGTGACTTCAAGGCTGGCAAATACGTTGAACTCGTTCGGGTACCGGATTACTGGGGCCAAGACCTGGGTATTCACCGCGGCCGCCATAACCTGGACGTCCTGCGTTTTGAGACCTATCGCGACGACACGGTACAACGCGAGGCCCTGAAAAAGGGGTTGCTTGATATCTTCACTGAAAGCAATACCGCGCAGTGGGTAAGCGGCTACGATCAGGACAAAATAGAGCGCGGTGTGCTACGCCAATACAAACAACACTGGCTACAATACGTCGGCGCAATCCGCGCGTTGGGGTTCAACCAGGAAAAGGAGCGTTTCACCGATGTTCGGGTTCGTGAAGCATTGACCCTGGCCTTTGATCTCAAGTGGATGAACGATGTACTGTTTTACGGCGTATATGAAATGCCGGAAAGCTACTTCCATGGCACGTATCTGGCGGCCACGGGCTTGCCTTCCGCGGCTGAAATTGCGTTGCTGGAACCGTATCGGCAACAACTGCCTGAGCGGGTATTTACCACGACCCCTTTTGCTGCTAGTAATCACGCTGCACTTAAAGGACGCGACGCCCTCATCGAGGCCCGACGGTTACTGGTGCGGTCCGGTTGGAACATCAGCGATGGTGCCTTGCGCAATGCCGCCGGCGCACCGTTCAAGGTCAAGTTCCTAGTATCTGATGCAGAGGCACAAGCTATGTTGTTGCCCTATCAGAAGCGGTTGCGCCGACTGGGTATCAGCAGCGAGATTCGCTTGCTGGAAGTAGCTCAGTATATCAACCTGTTACGCAAGGGTGACTATGACGCCGTATTCCGCAGTCTTGCCTTTTCCCTTCCGCCGGCAGCAGAAGTGCGCGCCTATCTGCACTCAAGCAGTCAAGGCATCTATAACTTTGCGCGTCTCGAATCGCCAGTTGTGGATGCCCTTTCAGACCGCGTGATGAGCGCAGGTAGTCGCGAGTCGCTGACCGCAGCAACCCGAGCGCTGGACCGTGTTCTGTTCTGGCAGTTCTATTTTGTGCCGGCGCGGGTGGTCGAACCGGCACGGAGGATGATGTGGAACAAGTTCGGACAGCCGTCCGCGGTGGCGCCCTATGTATCCGGATTCCCGGCCACTTGGTGGTGGGATGAAGAGAAAGCGCAGCGGGTTGAGCAGGTTCTGCAGCGCTAGACTAGCAGTCTGTCGGACTTAGATGATCGTAGCGAGCAAGGTGGGAAGTCTCGAGCAGTAGCGGAATTACCTCTGCGATTGACTTCGTGCATTGAGTCTGGGAGTGTCGACGGCACCTTCAGCCCCAGAGACTCCCAGGAGACCCCGATGACGTCGAACACAGGATCCGCCCTGAATCGCCGTTCCTTCCTCCAGTATCTCGCCATGCTCGGAGTCGGCAGCGAAGCGCTGCTCAGCCCCGGGGCTCTGCGCGCGGCTTCTGGAGACTTGGTGAGTTCTGTTCCCGTGATCAAGGGCACGTGGGATTCAAAATTCGACTTGGTGATCGAAACGTTCACCAAGAACTTCACCGACCACGGTTACCACGGTGACGTCGGGGCATCCTTCGCGGCGTTCATCGAGGGAGAGCCGGTGATCGACGTGTGGGCTGGACACAAGGATCTCGGTCGTTCGGTGCCGTGGGAGCGGGACACGATCGTCAACGTCTACTCGAGCACCAAGACCATGGCCTTCCTGGTCATCCTGGTGCTTTACTATCGGGGCGAACTCATGGTCGACGCCCCGGTCGCCAAGTACTGGCCCGAGTTCGCTGCCAACGGAAAAGAAGGCATCACCGTCGCCCACGTCATGAGCCACACAGCGGGCCTACCTGGATTCGATCATCCCGTTGCCCCCGAGGTGCTCCTCGATTGGAACGCCGTAACCACCCTGCTCGCTGCTCAGAAACCATGGTGGGAAGACAGAACCCAGAGTGGCTATCACCCGTTGACCCAAGGTTACCTTCTAGGAGAAGTGGTTCGGAGAGTCACGGGCAAGTCGATCGGCACCTTCTTCCGTGAGGAGGTGGCCGGTCCGGTCGGAGCCGATTTCCACATCGGCACACCGCCTGAAGCCCAGGCTCGGACCTCCGACCTCTATTCCGACAAAGATCTCTATTCCGACAAAGACGTCATCGTTTCGGCGACACCAACGGCCGATGCGCCGCAACTACCACACGAGATTTTCCAAAAGAGGGTGTTCGACAGTCATCGCTGGCCGAAGGATTTCGTCAACACGGTCGGGTGGCGAGAAGCGGAGATTCCGGCCGCTAACGGGCACGGTAACGCCCGTTCCATAGCGAAGATCCAATCGGTAGTCGCCTGCGGCGGTGAAGCCCATGGAGTGCGGCTCCTCGATGATAAGACAGTGAAGGAGGCCTTCAGCGAAAGGGTCGCTGGCGTGGATCTATTGTACGGGAGGAACATGCGATTCGGTTTGGGGTACGGTCTCCCCAGCGACGCGGCGCCGCTATCGCCTAGCGAGAGCGTCGGTATGTGGGGTGGCGCGGGAGGTTCGCTGGTCATCGTCGACCGCAGCCAGAAGCTGGCGTTCAGCCGCGTGATGAACCAGATGCGGCCTGAACCCGACATGATTCCCTTTCACATGGCCGCTGCCATGTACACAAGCCTCGGGCTCTCCCAGGCTAAGTTGTAGTGCTGGCGCGCGTAGCTGATGCCCGTTACCACGGCCGTGCAGACCCTGGAAAATGGCTGGCTTAACGACTCGAAATACATCGCCGGTGAGGCCTTCACCATCGCCTCACTTGAAGTCACCCGGCGTCGGAATTGCGACATTGTGAATTCCGGCCTCCTCGTAGGCCTCATGCAATACGCGGTTGGCGCTGGAAAAGTCCGGACCGTTGCTGTTCTGAAAGCCCCAGGGATGGCCTAACCCGAGCAGCACTGCCAGACGCTTTGGGTTGTCCGCCAGAATCTCTGGCGTCACGGTATGGCGATAGTCCTCTTGGACCTGCAGATAACTGCGGTTGAAATAGTAGGTCACCACCAGGCGCAGACCATCGTTCTTGCGCGGAAAGGCGCCATGCCACAGGTTGCCGTGCCAAACCAGCAGAGAACCCGCCGGGGCTTCGACCGGGATGGCGTCGGCTACGCCTTCACCGGGCTTCGGATGACGTGAGTGCTGATGGCTGCCCGGAACAAAGGCGATGGCGCCATTGTCTTCGGTGTAGTCGGTCAACACCCAGGCACTGTTAGCGGTATGCGTCTCGTGTCCGATAGCGATCGGATGCTTGACAGTGGTGTCCGCATGCAGACCCAGCGTCTCGCCATAGCCGGTCTCGTCGCGCCATTTGACGAACGCAGTCACGCTCGACAAGACACAGTCCATTCCCAGCATGTATGTTTGCAGGGCCAACAGGTACGGGTTGGTCGCTGCTTGCTGAAAGACCTTGTCTTCAAGTAACAGGTAGTAAAGGACGTACTGGTGATTGAAGTGGGGCTGTGTATTGACCTGCCCGTGTTCACCACTTTCAACATCATGCTTGACGCCCGTACGGTGCTCGGCAACCTCGAGCAGACGTCCACGCATGCGGTCGGTAAATTCGACCGGAGCAGCCTTGCCCGGCGGCAGGATGGTAAAGCCGAAGGCATCGAGTTCGGCGATATTCTGTTCCAACCCGAGCTCGCGGATTCTCTTGTAGACCGGACCCACGACCGGTGTTGCGCGCCAATCACCTATTTCCATGAAGTTCTCCTGACTTCAGTATGAGTCGACCTTAATGATCTGCGCCTGGACAAGCCGGTGGCGTTTGTTGGGGCCGCTCACGGCCGCTCCCGATCTCTAGCGTTGCAGTGTGACTTCAAGACCGATCACCCTTGGCTGCTGAAAGCCCAGGCAAATCGGAAAGCCAGGGCTGCCGCAGTCAAAGGTAATTTCGTCCTGGTTGGTCACGTTGGTTGCAAACAGTGACGCGCTCCAGTTCTCGTCGGAACCACTCAGCAGGATGCGCATGTCCGTTTGGCGACGTGAGGGTACTACACTTGGCGCGATGGCAAGCGAACTCAGCGTACCGGCGAGCGTGGTGTGGTTCACCATAAAGTCAAGCGCCATATCGCCAGCGAACAGCCAGGTGTAATCAAGCGTGATATGGGCGCGCCACTCGGGGGCGTTTGGCAGTTTGGTCCCGGACGGAATAGCGCCCACCGCCTCATCCAGTTCGGCGCGATTGATATCACCACCGAGCGTCATTCGCAGGTTTTCCATCAGGTTACCCACCAGGTCGACTTCGATGCCGACTGAGTGCGCAGCACCGGCATTGTCGTTGTAGGTACGACTGATGGCAGGCAAGTCGTTCTGTGAGAATCGAAGGATCGTGTCTTTCCAATCGAAGTAGTAGACCGC
The DNA here is from genome assembly GCA_009846005.1 of Gammaproteobacteria bacterium. Taxonomy (GTDB): domain Bacteria; phylum Pseudomonadota; class Gammaproteobacteria; order Pseudomonadales; family Azotimanducaceae; genus VXYL01. Next base: position 46,983 of record VXYL01000014.1, read on the forward strand.
CGCGGTCAGGTTCCAACGATCGTCAAACAACCGAGTCTTGATGCCGACTTCATAGTTGACCACCTCGTCACCTTGATAGGACACCAGTGAGGCCGCAAGATCTGCTGCCTGATTTCCCGTCAAGTTGTTGGGATTTGGCGCAAACGGTGTGCCCGGTATGACAGTGTCACCCGCCTGTCTAAAAATGTGCTCGTTGGATTCCTGGCCGACGTTGAGGTTACCCGGCCTGAACCCGGTCGTGATGTTGAAGTAGGTGAGCGTTCCATCGACGGGATACCAGGCGACGCCCAACTTGGGAGAGAAGACCTTATCGGTGGTTGCTGCCGTACTGCCTTGGAGCGATTGTTCAAGATCCGTATAGCGCCCACCCAGTGTCACTGAAAACGTATCAGAGAAGGCGAAAGTGGCTTCACCAAATACGCTGATCTGGTTCACCTTATCAAAATGTGAATTTGCGGGATTGGCGAAGGCCTCTGTATAAAGAGCGGTGATGGCTGGTTGACCGATGAGAGATGGGATCAAGCTAAGCGGCTGGATACTGACCCGATCGTCGTTACTGTCCTTCCAAAACAATCCCGCCGTCCAGGCTAGGACGCTCTCGGTGGTAGAGACGAGCCGCGCTTCGACCGTGTTGCGATCAGAAGACATCATATCATTCAGGTTAAACCCGGCCAGGTTCTTGATGGGCAGAGAGAATGTGGGGGAAAGGATCCAACCCTCGGCCAACAGTGTCGGAATTTCGGTGGGATTGGCGGGCGCCCTGATCAATGTCCTTAACTGGACAAAGGAGTCTATGAACGCAGCGATAGTTGTGGTCGACTCGAGCTCGCTAGCGCGTTTCCGATCCAGGTTTGAGAACGCGAGTTCCAGGTTGGCAAAGTCGAACGCGTAGTCCACCCCCAGGCTAAAGATATTCACTTCGTCCTTGGAGAAGGGTCGCCGCCCAGGCAATCGTACGTTTAGTCCTTCAGTGAAACGCGATTGCGCCGCCATGCTCCCTTCGGTTTCCAGTTCGGTTTTGTAATAGTTGGCTTCCACGGACAAGCCACGGTTGACTGCCCACAGCGCGGCGAGTCGACCGCCGGAACTTGCCTCCGAATTGGCGTCTTTCTCGCCCGTGTCGGTCTTGTCGATCCAGCCCTGACGTTTGGTGGAGAACCCCATCAAACGAATCGCAAAGTCCTCGGTCACTGGCAAGTTGACGACACCATCAAGGCGATGGCCAAGATCGTCCGATGAACTCATGGTGCTCGTGTTACCCTTGATCTTCCAGGTGGTTTCCCCCAACTGGGGCTTCTTCTGGATGAACCGAATGGTCCCGCCCACCGAACCTTCGCCATACAGTGTGCCCTGCGGACCCTTGAGTACTTCTACACGCTCCATATCGAACATGTTGCCGCCAAACTGCTGGACAGGACTTTGCGCTGACGTCATGGGCACGTCGTCCAGATAGACAGAGACCGCCGCGGACGTTTGCGCAGAAGGCTCATGGCCCGTTGGCGATGAAACCCCGCGAATCGTGTACCGGTTGCCGCCAGCAAGCTCTCGCTCGGACATGTTGAGACCGGTGATGTTTTGAAACAGCCCCCGCATATCCGTTGCACCCAGCGCCTCGATCGTGTCTGAACTGAGTGTACCGATCGACTGTGGCGTGTCCATCAGATCAGTTTCGCGGTAGGTGGCGGTAACGATGACCTCTTCGATTTCCATCTCATACGTATCGCCGGGCGCCGCGATGGCACCTGCGCCGGAAGTGGCGAATATGGCCGTAGCGATGGCCGTGCCCAGGCGTTTGAGCAGTGGTGCTTCTTTTGTTTCTGACATATGCGTGTTCTCCTCACTAGATGCAACATTGCGTTGATCCGGAACGGGATCGATGCGAACGCCAATCACGCCGCGTTCGATGGTGCCGACAAGCCCTGTTCCGGCCAACAGCCGGTGCAATCCATCTGCGACGGTGAATTCGCCAATCAGCGCATTCGCCTCAATGGATGTCACCAACTCAAAGGAGACCAGGAGGGGCGTCGACGTCTGCTGTGCGAAGCGCATCAGCGCATCTTTCGCGGTCATCTTCGGTATGTCGAAGACCACCGTCGGTTTCCCGTCACCGCCTTTTGACGGTGCCGCATTGACTGTGCCCACACCCACTGCGGTTGTGGCCCAGAGCCCCATCCACAGGCAGGCGCTGACACAACGGCTCCTCATCCCCAAACCCACGAACGGTAATAACCTGACAGCGGTGCACTGATTATCATCCGCCCGTTGTAGACAAAGGCAATCAAGCACAGTGTTTCCACTACTCGGGCTAACAACAATATTCGAAATCCCCGGCAACCCGCCGTCTGACCCCCAGATCAAGGCGGTCAGCCCGGCGGCGATTTACGATAGAGGTAGATGCTACCGTCCGCCTCTGTTCTGGCCGCAATATCGACGTAGTCCTCCAGGGCCCGGATGAACTGCGGCGTGTCGCCGACCGGGAACCAGCCCAGTACCTTGAGTTCGCGTATGTCATTGCTCAGCATGATTCGCCTATCGCTGTATCGTGCGAATTCTTGGACGACGGATTCCAGCGGTTCGCCGCTAAAGATCAGCCCGCCCGTCTGCCAGGAGAGGCGCTTGTCGATTTCGGCCTTCTCAATGGCTTCGACCAGGATTCTGTCGGCATCGAACACCGCATTGCGTCCCGCCTGCACGATCGCATCAGTCTTCGGCACAGGGATTACGTGCGGATCGGTTGGCGCTTCCAGAACCGCCAGCCTGACCTGCCCCTCTGTCACGGTAACCTCCGTCGCTTCGCCGACAAAGACTCTAAAGGCGGTTCCGATCGCTTCGATCATGTGATTACCGGTGTACACTCGGAACGGCCGAGAACGATCCTTCGCGACCACGAAATGGGCTTCGCCCTTTTGCAGTTTGATTGCGCGCTCGGTGCGCGAGTAGTCCGTGGTAATGCCGCTATTGGTGTTGAGCTGCACCGTCGAGCCGTCCGCAAGCGTGACGTGTTTGCTCTGACCGATCTCGGTGTGCACTGCGAGCCGCTCAGTCTGTGGCTGCAAACGCAGGTCAACGAGAAAACCAAACGCCAACACGATCAGACACGCTGCGGCGAGACCGCCCCAGGCGCGACCGGGATGGATCTTCGCCCAGGCGGTAACCACGCCACCCAAAGTAAAGGGCTCGGTGTCACCGGTACGTTCGGTCACAGCGCCCGCATGTAGCCAGACCCGGGCGTGTGCGTTAAATTCTCGGCGGTGGTGATCGCTGGCATGCAGCCAGTGTTCAAAAGCATAGGCGTCATCGCCCGACAATGGGCCAGCATTGAGCTTGACCACCCATGCGGCCGCCTCGTCTTTGATCTGCGCTTGTTTCGCGTCCGTATCGTTCATTGTCCTCTTCCGCCATCATGGCGTTGTCTGTAGTCGTCAAGGTGTGAGACTTTCCTACCGGTTGTCTCACTCGTTGTATCAAAACCCTTACTGACCAGGTAATCCGTACACCGGCGCAGTGCCTTCGCGAGATGCTTTTCGACGGTGCTGGTTGATATATCCAGCCTACTTGCGATCTCCTTGTAGGTCAGACCATCGTATCGTTGCATCATAAACACTCGCCGGCATTGCGGCGGCAGTGTAGCTACCGCTTCACCGAAGGCGCCGAGTTTGTCACGGCTGTATTGCTGATCACCCAAGTCACCCGACGTCTCCTGCCATTTACCGGTAATCGAGTCGTCGACAATCCCCACATTCTCGATGAAAACAATCCGCTGGCGCTTTTTCTTGTTGAGCGCGATGTTTCGCGCCACACGGAACAGGTACGCCTTCGGCGATTCGATCGCTACACCCTTTTCAATCTCGGAGGTGAGCGCGTCCGCAAAGGCCTGTTGCAGGGTATCCTCAATGTCCTCGCGCTGTACGAAGAACGTCGCGATATAACGGGTAAGTGCCGCTTTGTTGGCAACGAACGCGTCGGTCAGTGTTGTGCGATTGCGATCTGTCAAACCCCTGAGCCCTGGGCCTGCATGAGTGAAACGTATACCTATCCGAAAGGGTAGGCAATTGGCGGAGGCAAAACCCCCACTCCTCGACGATCGCCGGCGGATTTGCATAACCGACGACCAGCCGTACGAGATCTACTACCTGTTGCTCCTGCTCGGAAGTGTCCTCTACCTAATCACCGCAGGCATGTTGCGGACGGTGGACACCATGTTTCGGGCAGTGACCGCAGTGTCGGACGGGGGATCAACCAATGCGGGGAGGCGGCGTTGGGGATTCGGCGGCGGAGCAAACGCTGGTTTTCAACTTAATACGGCTTTTGTGAGAGCGTGGCGTGAGCAAAGACGCTCGCGTGCCTTTCGTGCATGGACGGTGGGCTTGCTGTGGGGCGACCTAGGGTTGGGTGTCGTTCTCGTTTGCTGGGGGGCTTGGCAACCAGCGTATTCGTTCCCTCCCGGCGCGTCGCCGTAGTGGTCGAAATCGCCGAAGCGCCTTGGCTCAAGTCCAAATGGAAGCGACCTCACGCAGCTCGAAGTCCTCAATGATCTGCTCGCCCTCGTAGGACTGGAGAACTAGGGGATGTACGTACCCGCTCGGTAAGAAACAGTACGAGGCGGAAATCCTTCCTTGGTTGATGAATAACTCAACCGACGTCTTGTCGACTAATAGGCGAACGGACAGTTGCGCCTCGTCTGGCAGGGAGACCTGCGGTTTGTCGGGCAGGAGCCTGTGAGATGCGCCGTTGCGGAACCGGAGCGCTCGCGAGGACCAGTCGAACTCCATGGACTGGCCACGGATCGCAACGTAGAGGGTCTTCGCGTCCTGTTTGCGGACGCTGAAGGAGACATCGAGCAACTTCGCCTGCGTGTCCGCGATCAAGGGGCTGCCGGGGGCGACGGCGTGCCGATCCAGGTTGACGGTCCGCCTGTGCAGCGAGTCCAGTTCTCGAACCGGCCAGCGAACCAGCGTGACGTTTTCGCCCGTACCTGCCAGCGCAAGCTCCACGGGAATCGACAACTGCTGGTTGAAGGGCATCTCGGGGTACACTCCGCCAAGCATCCAGGAAATCTGGATACGCCGGCCGTCTGGCGCATCGCTCCAAGTCTGCGCAGCGTAGCCGTTGGTGCCCTGTTCCGAGGTCAGCAAAGCGGTCTCGGGAGTGAACCGGCTACCGTCGAAACTCCCGATCCGGTAGGTGCCTTTCGCCCCCCAGAATACCCAGCGCTCGGTGCCGGATTCATCCGTGAGCGGGAAAAAGTCGGGGCACTCGGTGCAGCCTTCGAGGCTCAAGTCCTGGAACCTCGTCCACGACTTCGCGTCGGCTGAGTGCAGCAGGCAGTAGCGGTATTCCGCCAGGTAGAGCGCCATGATCCAGCGGCGCGTGGGAGCGTGCCAGACGACCTTGGGGTCGCGGTTGTCCGCCTCGAACCACTCGACGATGGGGTTGCCGTCGTACTTGGTCCATTGCTTGCCGTTGTCGACGCTGTAGGCCAGACATTGGGTGAAGGGTCGTTTCGGATCCGCGTAGCTGCCCGCTGCGGTATAGAAGGCGAGCAACGCGCCCTTGCCGAACCCCGCCGTGTTGTCGTGATCGATGACGGCGGACCCGCTGAACATGTCGCCGTGCTCGTCGGGGTACAGGGCGTGTTCGAGCTGCCGCCAGTGCACGAGATCGTTGCTCACGGCATGCCCCCAGTGCGTGTTGCCCCAGGTCGTTGCTTTCGGGTTGTGCTGGAAGAACAGGTGCCAGACGCCGTCTACGTAGACCAGCCCGTTGGGGTCGTTGGTCCAGTTCTCCCGGGGCGAAAAGTGAAACTGCGGTCGGTGCAGTTCTTGGTAGAGGCGCATGTTCTGACACCTGATCGTTGGACAGCCCCCTATGGTAGATCGTGAACAGGTCCGAGGGGGACGGTCCTGCCCCGTCTGCCCCGTCCCGCTGGGCGATTGCGTGTGCCGCCTTCGTTAACGTATGGTCATCCGCCGATCAGCGGCTGATGGCGGATCATCGGCCGAACCACGGAGGACCATCATGATTCTGGCCAACACGTTCCGGGAGAAGCTCGACCGGGGCGAACCCACCGTCGGCACCCACTTCCTGTTCGCGGACACGGACGTGCCGGAGATCATCGGCGACACCGGCCTGTTCGACTACGCCGAGTATGTCGCCGAATACTCGGCGTTCGACATGCGCCTGCTCTACGAGCTGGCGCGGTCGGCGCAGTGCGGCAACAACCTGCCGCTGATGATCAAGCTGGACCAGGAGGCCCAGAGTTTCTGGTCCCAGGTGGCGCTCGGCGCGGGTTTCAAGTCCGTGCTGTTCACCGATGTGCGGACGCCCGAGGACGTCGATGACTGCCACCGGGCCATCGCGCCCGACACGCCCAACACCGGCGGCCTGATGGGCGTCAAGCTGCGCCGTCCGGCGCTCGGCAGCTACAGCATGGACGGGTATCTCGAGGATCTGGAATCCATCGTCTTCGCCATCATGATCGAGAAGAACATCACGGTCGAAGGCATCGACGAAGTGCTTGAACGCGCCAAGGAGCGTGGCGTGGCGCTGACCCAGTGGGGGCCGGCGGACTTCAGCTTCTCGCGCGGTCAGATGCGGCTCATGGGTTCGCCGGAGATTCGCCAGTTCGAGGAACGGGTCATCGCCAAGTCGCTGGAGTACGGCATCCGGCCCCGCATCGAGATCGGTGCCGTCGAGCAGGCCAAGCGCTACATCGACCTCGGCGTGCGCGACTTCTGCATCGGCTGGGACCGGATGATCGTCCGCGCCGCCTGGATGAATCTTGGCGAGGGGATGAAGAAGGCGCTAGAGGGGTTGTAGCCCCCGGTCCCCACACGCAGCTTAGCGCTTGAGTCGAGCCAGTTCGGCTTCGAGCTGTTTCCGCTTGGCGGTTTCCTTTGCCGCTCTCGCGTTGGCCGCCTCGGCTTCGGACCTCGCGGCGATGGCCTCGGATCGCGCGGCCTGGGCTTGAAGTTGCTCTTCCCTCGGCGTCAACAGGTTCCGACCGGTCGCCCGGTCGTAGAAACGGAGCACGGACCCGTCGAGCCATAACTCAAGGCCAAGCGTTCTACTCGGGATTCCGTGCTCACCGTTGGAAAGCGTGACCGGTCGCATCGCCCGGTAGGTGCCGCGTACCAGTTCGAACGCCCTGAGCGGCGGGTCCACGTACTCCCGGCGGGGATCGTAGAGGAAATATTCGGTGACACCCCAGCGGGCGTACCGAACCATCTTGCGCTCGTCCTCATTGCGGGTGGACTTCGACGTCATCTCGAGCACGAACGAAGGGGCTCGTTCTTCCCAGAGCTTGTAGATGTCTCGCTCCCGATCCGCGACGCCGAAAGCCACGAAGATGTCCGGAGAAAGGAACCGTCTTGGATTGCCCCGTTCATCGTAGACCATCATGTTGACGCCCACGTAGACGCCCGGGCGGGACTCGTAGCGCGTGAACAGCGCGTGCGCCGCATCCGCCAGGCGCTTGTAGTGCAGTGGAGTCTCTGCCACCGGCCTGCCGTCCCTGGTCGGGTACTCAATGGCATCGTCGATGGCGAGGGCTTCGGTCATGGACTCGTATCCTCGGGCTTGGGCCGGTTCGCCCGCGAGCAGACTCTGGGCCGCCAGCGGAACACCTCGTGCCGGCAAACACTCCGCAGGCGCGGTGAACGTAGCACAAGCTCCCCGGATCGCTCAATCGAGTACTCGGCCCCCCTGCTGCTTCCATCGGCCCATACCACCTCGTCGACGAACGGTATTGTCCGCGATGGACCCGGCGGGAACTGACAGCCAACGCCCATTGGCGTTGTGCGAATTGGCTGAAAGTCGCTTGAGCTGAACGACGAGCCTGGAGCGGTCGCCAGCTGCAACTGAGACGATGCGGCGGTCAAAGCCGGTAATTCAGCCTAAGTCCGACATGGGACCGGTTCGTATCCTCCGTGCCCACACGCCAGCGCACGGGCTCGCTGCCGTCGCGACGCAGTTCGGACGGGTGGCCGCGTAGGGTGATGTAGGAGCCTCCGTCGCCGAACTCCGAGGACCAAAGGTGCCGTGCCCGAATCTCCAGCGACACCCGTTCGGTCAGTGCATAGCCGACGCCGACGGTCAGGTGTACCGCGTTCAGGCGGTCGCGCAAGCGTTGGCGGGCGCGAGTGTCGCCGCTGACCAGATTGCGCCGGATCTCGTCCTCGTTGGCCAGGCCGGCACCCGCGTATATGACGTCGTCGAGGTTGTCCGTTCGTTCCCAGAGCACGTCGTAGTCCATGCTCGCGAAGCCGACGCCGGCGCCAATGCCGACAAACGGGGTGAATCGGCTGCGGTTGGGGATGTCAACGAACGCGCTGACGAACAGGCCGAGGAACTCGGCGTTGCCAATTCGCTCGTAGGCGTCGGCAAGTTCGGGTGCCGCGACGGTGTCGTAGGGGACGCCGGAAGGTGCAATGATAGGAGACGATGTGTCCAGACCGACGCTGCCGTAGTCGGCTTCCAGTTCGATTCGATACCGCTCTCCAAGCCGATAGCCGACGGCCGCCCCGGACTGGGCACCCCACGCGCTGGCGAACCGGCTGGACCAGGCGTCCGCCGCGCCGACAGACCGGTCAGGTGCGGTGCACGCCGGGAGTTCGGCATAGCGCGGGTTGATGTACTCGTCGCAACGGCTCGCGCGGTCGTCATCCCCGGAGACGAGGCGCATCGACGGCGACCGATCGCCACCGACGGCGGCACCGAGGTAGAAGCTGGCGTTCGTCTCGGCTCCGAGCAGTACTGCGATAGTCGCCAGGGCGACTACAAGCGGTCGTCTGCCAGCGCGCTGCCGGCCACGATTCTTATCGCCAGAGATTCTGACCCCCTTTGCGGGATCGACGGAAGCCGTACCATAACCCACCGTGGCGAGGGGCACGACACCTCGATGGAGTTCAAATGTTCGCCTATCCCGCGTTAGCAGTCTGCTGCACGGAGTTTCGATCTTCCGTGCGTCGGGTTCGGACGTTCCTCTGCGTCGCCATAGCAACCGCCGTGATCCTCGGAACCCTCGTTATCACGACACAGGCAACCAGCCAGATGGCTCCCTTGGCGGGCGCCTATGCGCCGCGGTTCGTGCTCTCGGCCATGGGCAACTACTGGCTGTGGCTGTTCGTGCTGGCCGTCGTGTTCCTGGCCTTCGATGCGCGGCAACAGGATGAACGCGCCCGCTTCGCCGAGGTCCTCGATGTACGGCCGATCTCGAACCTGGCCCTGCTCGGCGGCCGCCTTGCCGGCACGGTGCTCGTCGCGTGGCTGGCCTTCATCGCCATCGCGGTATTGATCCAGGCGGGCGGCAACATCAGCCACATGGTCTACGAGGCATCCGGCAGCGACACCGCTTCGGTGTGGTCGTCGCTGGCCGTCGCCGTGGAACCGGTGTCCCTATTCGTTTTGCTGACGATCGACACGCTGCCCGCACTGGCGCTCACAGCCGCGCTGGTGATGTTCCTGACGAGCGCGCTGCGCGCCCGTGTGCCGACGATCCTCATCGCGCTGATGCTCATCGGAGTCCACGTCTACGCGGTTGCCAGCGCGCCCATGTTTCTGTTGCCGATCGTGTCGTTGGTCACGAGCTACGCCGATTTCGCCTCCGACATCGTGCCGACGGTGCCCGACCCGAGCATCCTGCTTCAACGTGTGGCGCTCCTGTTGTTCGCAGCGGCGCTGTTGATCGGCGCGGCGGCGTGCCACCCCCGCGACGACGGCCGTTCTCGGCTGCGACAAGGGATGGCCGCTGCGGTGCTAGCCACCCTCGGGGCAGTCGGAATCGCCGGTGCCGTCGCTCACGCCGCCAACGACCTCGCCCTTCGCGAGCAATGGCTCGCCGCACAGCAGGCGGTACAAGACCTGCAATATCCCGATCTTCGCCGAATCCGGGGCGAAGTGCGCATCGATCCCGGGAGCGAACTGATCCTGGACCTCGAAATGCGGGTCGCCGCACCGACTGGCGAAACTCCGCAGCGACTCCACTTCAGCATGAATCCCGCCCTCGAAGTCGGCGCGGTCCAAGTTGCCGGTACTTCGGCGGATGCCACACATGTCGACGGCGTCCTGGCGATCGAGGTGCCTGAAGCGCTTGGGCCGGACACCGAACTGACGGTGTCCCTGCAAGCCGGTGGCGTCCCGGATGGCCGCTTTGCGTATCTCGACAGCGCGGTGGACTGGCGCCGCCTGCCCGCGTCCAACCGGCTCCTTCTGCTCGGAACCGATGCGCTGCTGTTCAACCGGCACTACGTAGCGCTGCCTCCCGGCGCCGTGTGGCTGCCGACTACCGGACCAAACCTTGCAGATCGCCCACCGGATGAATTCACCGTGGATCTCTCCATCCACGTACCCGAGACTTGGGTTGTTGCCGGGCCGGGCCGCCGGGAGACGATGACGGCAGGCCACTTCCGCTTTAGCCCTGCCGCGCCTGTCCCCGAGGTGGGGATCTTCGCGTCCCGTTTCGAACGACGTGCCGTCGAAACCGAGGACGTCACGCTGGAAGTGTTAACCGTGCCGGAACACGCCGGCCAACTCGATGGCTTCGATGAGGTGATGGAAGGCGACGACGGGCTGGTCGCGCGCATCGGCGCGATGCTGAAAGCCGCCGCCGAGCGTGGACTCGCGTATCCCTACGAAGCCTTCACCATGGTCGAGGTTCCGTCGCGGTTACGTGGCTATGGCGGCGGGTGGCAGATGGACACCGCCTTGTTTCCGCCCGGATTGGCATTGCTGCCCGAATACGGGTTTCCGACACGATTCGCGCGCGTCTACCGGGACCGGCGCTACAGCTTCGGCGTTGGCCCGAAGCTGCCGAGCGAAGAGGCCGACCGCAAGCAGGGCATGCTGTGGCGTCTGTTCGCACTCGAAAGCGCGGCCGACACGCCGCAACACGCCGTTAGGAACGTTTTCACTGCCGATGCCCGCGGCCCCGGTACCATGGCGGTCGATGCACTATGTCGCATCTTGGCGGTGCGTACGCTTTGGCGGCTTTACGGCGACGAGTCGAAGGCCCTGTTCGCCGCGCATCGGTTTGCGCGACCGGCCACCGATGCCAATCCGCTTCGGCAATTCGTCTGGGGAGGCGGACCGGACGAATGCCGATAGTGCCGAACGAGCCGCACGTTTGGGAGACTGCGGAGCGCGTGGCGCTAACCGACGTCGCCGATCTCCAAGATGGCGGGCTCGCCATGGATGTCCTGGCGTTGCGCGTGGGCCAGACGGCGAAGATCATCACCGACCGTTATGGCACCGACCAGGTCGCTGACCTTCTGGCCGCACTTCGCACGCAGAATCCAGGCGCAGGCATCTTGGCGCAGGACCTATCGCACGCAGGCACGGAGGCCGGCATGGAGCTGGACGGTTTGCTCGGCGACTGGCTGAACGCGACCGACATGCCGGCCTTTCGGGCGTCGCCTGTCGAAGCCTTCAGGATCGGCGACGACGATGACGGTACGCCGCGTTACCAAGCCCTCGTCAAGGTGCGAAACGACAGACCGGTACCGGGCCTCGTGCGGTTTACGGCGGTGAGCCGCAGTGCAGCCAGCGACAACCGGGTCTGGTCGAGCTCGGACCCTTTCCCCGTTCCGGGCGAATCGGCGATCGAGGTGGGTCTCGTAACGTCGAACCCCCTGGAGGAGCTCTGGCTGCGGCCGTATCTGTCGCTGAACCGTGCCGACCAGCGGCTGTCCGTGCCGCAGGTGGACGAGACGGTGTTCAACGACTGGGAGCCTCTCGACGGGGCACGCCCGAGCGTGTGGCACCCGGCCAGCCCGGGCATGGTCGTCGACGATCTCGACGACGGTTTCTCCGTAGATGCGACGGCCGAGGCCACGCGCTTTGGCCGGACGCGGGACCAGGAGTTCGCCGAGACCGATCGAGGTCTGCCGGTGTATCGCGGTGCGCTTGCGTCTTGGTGGAAGCGCCAAGCTTTGCCGACTGCGTGGGGACGCTACCGACGAACGGTGGCGCGCATCGCTCCCGGACAGGGAGACAGTCGTGCCGTATTCGAGGCCGAACTCCCGGAGGGTGGCCAATGGCTTCTTCAATACCATGTGCCGAGCCTACGCGTAATGGGTCTGGGCTCATCAGCTTGGGGTCCGCAGGATGAACAGGGCGTGGTCCACTTGGAGGTCGTCGGCGGCCAAACCCAAGAGACGGTCGACTTCGACGCTGGCGAGGCAGAGACCGGCTGGAACGAGGTCGACGTCTTCGATCTTCCCGCAGGTACGGTCACGGTCTCCGTTTCCAACAACACGACGGGAGCAACGGTTGTTGCCGACGCGATCCGCTGGGACCAACGACCCTGACGGTCAAGAGGCACTGACGCTGCAGAACGTCGAAGCGGTGGCGTTCGCGCCTAACTCACACCAGACTGTGCGGAAACTTGGAGTCGAAGATGTGCCTGCCGCCCGTCGTCCACTCGGACTTGGGAAGCTCGTAGTAGGCTTCGAGTTCGTTGTTGTCGTGGTCGCGAAAATAAACGCCCAGGGACAATCCGTGGTCCCCGATACCTACGATCGGGATGTCGTTGTCCTTTAGTCGCTGATGCAGCGCCTTGAGGTCTTCGAAGGACTCCATCTGCCAGGCCATGTGGACAAGCCGTTGGCCCTTCTCGCCGGCGTCGGGCTCGTCATCATCGAACCGTACGACCAGAAGTTCGTGGGATAGCTCGGTGTTCGCGGACATGAAAACCGCGTGTCCTCCGAACTTCGCGGTTACGGTGAGTCCGAGGATCCGAGTATAGAAAACCTCCGCTCGTTCCAGGTTCCGCACCTTGACGACCACGTGTCCTAGCTGTTTCGGGGCCAATCCCACGTTGATTTCCCCTGGGCCGGCGCGACTAGCTGGGCATCGCTTCCAGCAGCGGCCTGCCCAAGCCGCGGCGGTGGGCGTTGTGGTAGTGCAGTAACGCGGGTTCGTTGCGCCCGAACAGGATGTGGCTCTGAATGCCCGCGTCGGCGCAGCGCTGGGTGGACTCGGCCATCCGGTAGTCCTCGTTCATGATGACGTGGTTGAAGTCGTCGAAGCGGTTCTCGTAGGAACGTTCCGGGTGCGCCGGATCCGCGAAGTACGACTTCATTTCCGGCAGAACATAGTAGGCGTGCGCCGTCGTGCTCTTGGCCGGATCGTCGGCGTCGGGGAAGATCCGCAGCACGTCCACGGCGTAGGGGTCGACCAGGAAGATCGTGTTCGGATAGATGAAGTAGACCGACAACGTCATCAGCCGGAACGGCCACTCGTTGACATCGGGTACCGCCTTCGCGATCTCCGGGAAGCGGTTGAAGGCGAACACCATGCGGTAGTTCGGGCCGAAGGTGTCGTGGGTCTGCAGGTTGCCCCGGATGTCCTTGGACAGGCTCTCGCGGTGCAGGACATCGAAATGGTAGTTCTCGCCGAAGGTGTCGATGGCGAGCTTCCAGTTGATCTTGGCGTGGAGCACCTGGGACGCCGCATAGCTCGGCCCGTCGAGCTTCCAGTGGGCCATGTCGTCCTGCAGACCGCCCAGGCATTGGTCGACGTCGATCTCGCCGCCCGGCGTCGGTTTCACCCACAGCATGTTGTGGCGTTCGACGGCGGGCAACTCGATCAAGCCGTACTCGCTCTTGTCGATCTCGCCGAACCGGTCGGCCTTGTTGATGGCGATGAGGTTGCCGTTCGACGCGTAGGTCCAGGCGTGGAACGGGCAACTGAACCGCACGCGGTTGCCCCGGCCGTCGGGAACGACCTGGGTGCCGCGGTGGCGGCAGGTATTGGCGAAGGCGCGGAAGCGGCCATCGCCGTCCCGGGTCATGAGGATCGGCAGGCCGGTCTCGCTGTCCGCCCAGTAGCTGCCGTTCTCCGGCAGGTCGGCGGATAGCCCCATGAAGAGCGGCGTCTGACGGAAGAAGATGTTCCGCTCCTCGGCCAGGAGTTCGGGAGACGTGTAGTCCGAAAGGGGGCTCCTGACGATGCCTTCGCCCTGAACCGGACCGCCGTTCTCCAACCCGTCCTTCAGGATACCGATCAGCCGTTGTCGTTCTTCGTTGCGCATCGGGGTACTTTAACCGAAAGAAGCGGTCAGGTTGGGAGGGAGGTGGACCAGATCGTCATGTCTGTCTGCTCGAGCTTCCTTCGCGAATCTCACCCAAGATCCGAGCTTGACGTCGGAGCCGTTCTTCGCGCTCATCCTGCTGGGCTTGGAACTCTCCAAGAGCCGCCTCCTTGGCTCGATCCAGGCTTTCGCCCAAGTCCTGAAGTGAACGCTTACGTCCACGACTCTCCCAAGCGTCGACGCCAATAGCCGCAAGGAAGATCACGATAGGCACCAAGACGATGCCTATTGCCCAGCTAATCAGTGTTTCGAACATCGTGTTGCATTCCCGCTCACGTCGGTCTGCCCACCACGCTAGCGTTGAGTTGTCGCCCCGACACAGATCCCGATGTGCCGGATATTACGCGAGGCGACCACCCGTGCTACAGCGAACGTGGGCCGAGAACAAGGTCGACTCTCTCCTCCCACACAGCAAAGCCCAGCCGCTCATACAGGCGGCGAGCGGGATTGTCGTCCATGACGACGAGCGTGATCGTGCGGTCTCCCAGGCTCGCGATTGCCGCAAGCGTGAGCGCTTCGCCGAGTCCCCTGCGGCGGTGGGCCGGGTGGACGGCGACCTCTTCGATCACGCCGCCCTCGGGCGGACGGCTCGTCAGAACATAGCCGGCCACGTCGTCATTGTCGGCGACCGCGAGGCGCAGGTCGTCGTTGTTCGCTCGGCGGAAGGAATCCGCAATCTCGGCGGTGTCGTCACCCTCGTAGTAGTCCTCTGGCCAAGCGGCATAGTAGGTGGCGAGCAGGGATGGCAGCAGCGACTCGTTGAAGTGTGCCCAGCGATAGGGGCGCGGCAAGGTCTTTGGTGCCGGCGTCTCGGCCGCAAGACGCATGATCGTCGTTTTCGAAGACGGTCCGAATCCCGCGGCACCGAGCAATCGGTACACGGGACGGTCAACGACATCGGGCCGTAGCGTTTGGCCCCCTTCCTTGGCGAACAGGCTGGTTTCCAGCGCCGTCCCCCGACTCGCGGCGTCTTCGCAGGCCCCCTGGATCAGCACCCGTGCCGCATCCAAGTTTGACGCAATCCCATGAACCCTCGTGAGGGAGGGGGGCGGTGCCTGATAGGTGCCTGAAAAACCCTGGACAACGCCCGCCGCCTCGGCAACTCGGATCGAGGTCGGATATAGCTCCTGCCATCGTTCGGCAAGTTTTGCCATCAGGCCAGGCAGACCACCCCACTGAATACAACGGATGTCCGCCGCAAGGTTCTCGATGGCCGCAAGATCCTCCTGGCGGGCGGGCCGAAGCGATGGGTGCGCGTTCATTTCGGCGGTTTGTCGACGAGCACGCCGGCTTCTTCGAGGGCGGCCGTGCGGGCATCGTCGTAGTCGAGCCATTCCCGCAGCACGGCGCGGTTGTCGTTGCCGAGACGCGGACACGGCGTCCAGTCGTCGCTGCCGACACCGGCCATCTTGATGGGACTTCCCGGCATCGGCGTGGGGCCGGGTTCGATGGGGACGAAGAACCCTCGGGATCGGACCTGAGGATCGGAGGTCATGTCCGGCGTGACGTTGACGGGCCCTGCGGGTACACCGACAGCTTGTAGCGCCCGAGCGGCCCGCTCCTTCGAACGCAGCGATGCCCACCGCGCGATGGCCTCGTCGATGTCGTCGTGGTTGGCGAAACGCGTTGCCAGATTGGCGTGCGGCTGCAAGCCATCGACGACGCCGCACAAGGCCTGCCAATCGCCGTCGTCACGGCAGGTCACGGCAATCCAGGCATCGTCGCCGGCGCAGGGGTAGACGCCGTGAGGCGCCATCTGCGGGTGCCGGTTGCCGATCGTCTCGATCTTCCCGCCAAGCTGGTGCTCGATCAGCCACGGTCCCGAATAGCTGACGCCGCCCTCGTGCAGAGACATCTCGACGTACGCACCCTTACCCGTTCGTTCGCGCCGGCGAAGGGCGTCGAGCACGGCTGCCGTGGCGTTGACCGAGGTGATGGGATCCATCAGCGCCATCGCCGTGTTGCGGGGTTCGGCGGCGCTGTACCCCATCACGTTGGTGAGCCCGGAGAGCCCTTCGACCGACGGCCCGAAGGCAACCCGCTCCCGGTACGGCCCGGTCTTGCCGTAGCCGGGTATGGCCACGTAGATGATCTGCGGGTTCACGGCGGCGATGTCGTCGTAGTCGAGGCCCAGGTCGGGCATCGCGCGGGCGCTGAAGTTCTCGATGACCACGTCCGCTTCCCGGGCCAACTCGAGGAACGTCTCGCGGCCGTCGCGGGCCTTGAGATCGATGGCGACACTCTGCTTGTTGCGCTGCAGCTTGACGAACACCGCGTTCAGGTTCCACGGTTCCAATGGCGTGGTACCGCCGATCCAGCCGCCGATGGACAGGCCGCCCCGGTAGCGCCGCGGCCCGCGGCTCAATGGACCCTCGATCTTGACGACCGTCGCGCCTAGGTCGGCGAGCACCCGGGTCGCCAGCGGACCCGCCCAGACGTGGGTCAGGTCGAGAATGCGGATGCCGTGCAGCGGACCGTCAGCCATTGTCCCAACGCTCCACGCCCTCGTAGGGGCGACCCTTGTGGTCGCCCGCGTCCGGCTCGGCGAGTTGGAGGGTGGCGCGCTGCTCGCCATGAATCCGCCACGACGGTCGCGGCGACCGAAGCGATCCATCATCGGTGTCGAGCGTTTGCCACATGTCGCGAACCGCCAGGTGAGGATCGGCCAGCACCTCGTCGAGGGTCTGCACAATGCCCACCGGGATCCGGCATTCGTCGATGCGTTGCTCGATCTCGGCCCTCGAGAGCGGCAACAGGACGTCGGCGATGAGGTCATGCAGCGCGTCGCGGTTTCGCATGCGCGCCTCGTTCGTGGCGAAGCGTTCGTCGATGGCGAGTTCCGGTCGTTCGAGGAATACCGTGAATGGATCCCAGAACGTCGGCACGATGTTCATATAGATCCACCCGTCCGCGCAGCGGAACAGGTTCGACGGCACCACCGAGTGGAAATCGCTGCCGTGGCGCGAGCGGATCACCCGGTTGCAGTGCCACATCACCGTCGTGAACTGGCTGAGCGACATGACGACTTCCAGCATGCCGATGTCGATGGCGTTGCGTTCGGCGGCCACACGACAGGCGTTGGCGGCAGTGAAGGCCAAGGCGCCGCTCTGGAACTCGACGTAGTGGCCAGGCAGCGACAGCGGTGCCCGGTCGGGATCGCCCATCAGGTTGGTATAGCCGCCCATCGCGAGCAGGACGTTGGGCGTCCCTTGCCAGTTGCGCTTTGGGCCGGTGCGTCCGAATGGCGTGATGGCGCATTTGACCGGGGTTGTCCAATCGTCGAAGCCAAGTGCATCGATGCCGACGGCGTCTTTGGCTTGTGCGACGACGACGTCCGCGTTTGCGGCAAGCGTGGCAACGAGCTCCGGGTCGTCGGTCCGAACGCGACGTTTGCCGGGGTGAAGGAACAACGACATCGCCTTGGAACGAACCCAGGCCGGTTCGTCCGCGCCTGTTTCGATTCGAACGACGTCGTAGCCGGATTGGGCGAACAATCGACCGCAAAATCCGGCCGCGAACCCTCCGATTTCGAGTACCCGATCCATGGGGCGGCGAGCATAGCGCGACCCGCGTCCGTTTTTCCTTCAACCCGTCGCAGAAAAGGCGACGGCGCACTAGGGTTTCTCGGCGATGGTCGTTATGCCGAAAGGAATACATGCCTGCTTGTGACTTGCCGATCCGGGCCTCAGACCATCGAGGGCGGTGATACCCCTTGGCCGGGGATCCTCCCACAGGCCCTTGATGACCAGTCCCGCCGATACTTGGCCGTTGACGATGTCCGACACGAGATGATTGGTTTCTCCGAACGACGTGCCTTCCTCGAAGTTCACCAGCCCGTCGGATTCGCGCTCGAGCAACGGACCGCTGACGTGGGGTTGGCTGAACCTCATGACGTAGCCCTTACCGTCCCAACCCTTGTCTTCGGCCAGGTAGAACGCGGGGTAGGTGTATTGGGAGCAGTACCTTCCACCCCGGTTCAGGACCCGGTTGACCGCTTCGTACACTTCCGTGAGGTCGGGTACGTATAGAAGGGAAATGGGTTGATGTACCCAGGAGAAACGGTTGTCTTCGAACACCGAGAGGTCGCGCATGTCGCCCTGTATGGTCTCGACGTCGTAACCGTAGTGGCGCGCTGCGGCGTGGTCGCGTTCGAGTTGCTCGGGCGTCAGGTCGAACACCGTCACCTGCGCGCCGAGCAACGAGTAGATGACGGACTGCTGACCGCCTCCGCCTGCCAGACACAGTACCCGGTCGCCGGGTTTCACCCGGCACATCAGGAAGTCCCAGGTTGGCTTGTCCAGCCACGGTTCCGACAGCAAGGCGTCCTGCTGCCCGGTTCGGTATCTGCGGAAGAGCTCGGTGTCGAGGTCTAGGTAGGGTTCGCCGTATTCGCCCGCCGCCAGCGCCTGCAACGTCAGTTCGAGATTTCGCGCAGCGTGGGCATCCATCCAGTCATCTTTTTTTGCCATCTGAAGAACGCTAGGGAAGTCCAACGCCGAGGTCGGCGAGTTGTCTCTCGACCTGTTGGACCCAGCCGCGATTGGCAGCGGGACTTGCCGGGCTTGGATGAAGGATGTGGCCGATGCGAAGGTCCTTGCCACTAAGAACCGTGCGAGCGCGTGCCTCCCCGAACAGGCCCACGCCGAGGACGAGCTTCGGTTGCAGGTAGTCCGCGATTTGGACGAGAGCGCGATCGCATGCTGCATAGAGGGGCTCGCGTTCCTGCGGCGGCAGCTTGTCCGGCGTCCGGTTGCGCCCGGTCTCCTCCAGGAACGCGAGTGGGCAGTAGTTCCAGACGAAGAACCGCCGGAAGAACGCATCCGGCGTCATGAAGCGGTCCTTCGCCCAGCCCCAAAGACGTTGCCCGCTGATCTCGCTGCGCGTGCATTGATAACCTTCAATCGGTCGCCTCGGATGCTGGTCCCTGGGAGGCGCGACGCCGTCGCGGATGCCGAGCCAGTCCGTGACAGCGATCACTTCTCCGAATGGCACGCCGGTCTGCACCATGCCGAATGGCCCCGGGTTCATCCCAAGCAGCAGGATCTGCGCCTCGCGTCGGCAGTAGCGGAGTAGGTACTGCCGATGCGCCTCGAAGGCGTAGACCAGCGGATTGTAGACATGGTGGACCGGCGGACCGAACCGGCACCGGGAGGCGGCGCGGCCGAGGTTTCCGGCGATCTTCTCGGGGGTCATCGGGGTTGTTGTCATGGCGCCGGGAAGTCTACGGCTTACCGGTCTCGGCGGGGGGTTTCGTGAGTCGCCGCCCGCTTGGGTTCGGTCGGACAGTGCTGTACCCTGCCGGTGTGACGGGCAGTTGAGACCGCTTGGGTGCGAGTCGCGGTACTAGGTGGAGACGGTTTCGTCGGCTGGCCGACGACGCTGCACCTTTCCAACCTCGATCACGAGGTTGCCGTGGTCGACAACCTTAGCCGGCGGTGGATCGACACCGAACTCGGCGTGCAGTCACTGACGCCAATGGACTCCATCCAGGAGCGCCAGCGCATCTGGAAGGAGGTCACGGGTCGCTCACTGCTGTTCGAACACATCGACGTCGCGGACGAGTATCCCCGGTTTAAGGACTGGTTGGCCGAGTGGCGGCCCGATGCGGTCGTCCACTTCGCCGAGCAGCGGGCCGCGCCGTACTCCATGAAGAGCGACCGCCACAAGACGTACACGGTCAACAACAACGTCAACGCCACCCACAACCTGCTCAACGCGCTCGTGGCCACCGAGACCGATGCCCATGTCGTCCACTTGGGCACCATGGGCGTGTACGGCTATTCGACGGCAGGCGCGTCGATTCCCGAGGGCTACCTGACGGTCGACGTGACTCTGGACGATGGCGGCAAGACCTCCCGCGAGATCCTCTACCCCACCGACGCGGGCAGCATCTACCACATGACCAAGTGCCTGGATCAGGTGCTGTTCCAGTTCTACGCCAAGAACGACGGGGTACGGATCACCGACCTGCACCAGGGCATCGTCTGGGGGACGCACACGGACCAGACCCGGCGCCACGAACAGCTCATCAACCGCTTCGACTACGACGGCGACTACGGCACGGTGTTGAACCGCTTCCTGATCCAGGCGGCGCTGCACCACCCGTTGACGGTTCACGGCACCGGCGGTCAGAGCCGGGCCTTCATTCACATCCAGGACTCGGTCCGGTGCATCGCGATCGCGCTGGCCAATCCTCCCAAGCGCGGCGAGCGCACCAAGATCTTCAACCAAATGACCGAAGTCCATCGGGTGCGCGATCTGGCGAAGCTCGTCAGCGAACTCACGGAGGCCGACATCGTCTACCTCCCCAATCCGCGCAAGGAGGCCGCGGAGAACGAACTGTCCGTGAAGAACGATCAGTTCATGGCTCTCGGCCTCGACCCCATCAAGCTGCAGACCGGGCTGCTCAGCGAACTCGTCGACGTGGCCGGCAAGTACATCCACCGCGTCGACCGGTCCCGCATTCCGAGCACATCCGCATGGACCCGGGAGATCGCCGCGAAGCTGGTCACCGAGATAGAAGCGAACGGCGCGCCCGGCGGCGCCGATTGATCCGGCTCGGCGCACGCATTCAACCAAAACCAAGGCCGACGTGTTCGCCTACGTGACGCTGGTCACGAACGCCGACTACCGGGTCGGCGCGCTGGCCTTGGCCCGCTCCCTGCGCACCGTCGGAAGCGAGTGGCCGCTGGTGGTGTTGGCCACCGAGGCAGCCGGTTCGCTCGCCGAACTCGAGAACGAAGGATGTACGATCGAGCGGGTCTTGCCGCCGGCCTTCTCGGGCGAGTTCCGGCGCCGTCACGAGCGGAGCGCGTTGCACGCCAGGGCGCCGTACACGAAAGGCAGCAAGCCGGCCTTTCACGATCCCTTGGGCAACTTCTGCAAGCTCTCGGTGTGGCAGCTCACCCGCTACGAACGAGTCGTCTTCCTCGACGCCGATACGCTGGTCATCAAGAACATCGACAAGCTGTTCGGCTACCCCGAGTTCTCGGCTGCGCCCAACCTTTACGAGACGCTCGAGGACATGCACCGCCTCAACTCCGGCGTATTCGTCGCCGCGCCGAGCCTCGACACGTACGCGGCCATGCGCGACCGCGTCGACCGACCCGATGTCTTCTGGCGCCGCACCGACCAGACCTTCCTGGAGAGCTACTTCCCGGACTGGCACGGCCTGCCCTATACCTACAACGCGCTGCAGTACGTCTACTTCAACCTGCCGCAGATGTGGCGCTGGTCGAGCATCAAGGTCGTCCACTACCAGTACGAAAAGCCCTGGGAGCAGGATCATCCGAAGGCCGAAAAACTCCGGCCGTTGATCGACCTTTGGCAGACGGTTCTCGACGGCAACCCCGTGCCGTCAGATCTGGTAGACCCGTGCTAGTCGCCGTCACCGGAGCGACGGGAATCGTCGGTCGCTTCGTCGTGGAACGGTTGGCTGCGGAAGGGGCCGGAATCCGAGCATTGGTCCGCCCAACATCCGATCGACGGGAGCTGCCTGCGGATGTCGAATGGGTCGTGGGCGGCATGACCGACTCCTCGGCGCTTTCGGATCTGGTCGAAGGTGTCGACGCCGTCGTGCATTGTGCCTACGAGCACGCTCCGGGCCGCTATCGGGGCGGCGAGGGCGACGATTTGCCGGGATTCTGGCGAGCGAACCTTCAAGGCGGGGTCGAATTGTTGCGCAACGCTCGCGATGCGGGCGTGCGCCGGTTGGTGCTCATGTCCAGCCGTGCCGTCTTCGGGCAGCATTCGCCGCCGGATTCTTGGGTCGACGACGACACCCGGCCGGTGCCGGATACGCACTACGGAGCTCTGAAGGTCTCCTTGGAAGCCCACGCAAGCGCCTTCGCCACCGTCGACGGGGTTTGCTTCTGCAGTTTGCGGCCCACGGGCGTTTTCGGGGTCACCTATCCCCTTGAGCGAACCAAGTGGCTGGATCTCGCGCTCAGGATCATCCGAGACGAACGATTGCCGCCCGCCCGACTGGCCACCGAAGTCCACGGTCGCGACGTGGCTGCGGCGGTTTGGCTGCTCCTAACGACACCTGCGGAACGCATTGCTGGATGCTCCTTCAACTGTTCCGATTTGATCGTAGACAGCCGGGACATCATGGCGGGGTTGGCGGATCGCCTTGGGGTCGAGCGGCCCCTCCCGGACCCTGCGGACAACGTGTTGCGCAACCCCATGAGAGGGTCTGCGCTCCAGTCACTCGGGTGGTGTCCCGGCGGGGACGTCTTACTGGAACGTACGATCGGCGAGGTCGCTTCGGCGGCGGTGCGCCTCGCTTCCTAGCGATTCAACCGCGGTCGTCCCATGAAGTCCCGCTTGCCGATCTGCGTGCCCTTCATGCGCAGCATGTCGTAGGTCGTGGTGGCGTGGAAGTAGAAGTTCGGCAGCGAGAACGTCAGCAGGAAATCCGCGGCCTTGAAGGGCATGACGAGGCTGCCCATGCGGAACTCCATGGGGTTGCCCTCGAAGGCGTTCACCTTCTCGGCGCTGTACTGGGTGACGCCTTCCCGGGCTTCGGCCACCAGCCCTTGCAAACCGGCGTAGTCGAGTTCTAGAGAGGGCGGCGGCGAGAAAACCCCCGCCTCGACGCCCTTCAACGCTCCGAGCGAGTGGTGTGCGACGGAGATGACCTGGAAGCGGAACGGGAGCATGTCGTCGATCAACTGCATGCCGATGACATCGTCGAGGTCGATGCCGTTCTCCTCGCAATGGGCCCGGCCCTTTTCGAGCACCCCTTCGATCGCGGGAAGAATCTGTTGATAGGTGCCGACGGTGGCGTCGTAGAGGGAAGTGGACATTGGGCCTCCGGTTGTTGAGGATTACGGCGAAAGCGCGCGAGTATAACGACGACGCGACTGCAACGCAGTCGCGTCGGTGCTGGAGAGGCGTTCGAGTAGACGTTGGTGGTTGCGCAGCAGTGAAGAGGTGGGGCTCATGAAGGTGTTGAAGATCCTAGGCATCGCCCTGGTCGTCTACGTGGCGATCGTCGTGCTGTTCGAGTCCCTGCTCGGCTATTTCCAGCCGGAACCACCGGGTTCGCTGACCATCACCACGACCGACGAGGACGGCAATACGTACGACCGGGTACTGACCGAGCTTGCCAGCGACGGCAAGGTCTACGTCGCGGTCAACCATTGGCCCCGCGCCTGGTATCGCCGCACGCTCGTCAATCCAAACGTCAAGGTCTCGCGGGGCGGAGGCCCGGGACAGGACCACGTGGCGGTTACGGTGACGGAAGACGAACACGACCGGGTCGCTGAGGACAATCCGCTCGGCGTGGCGTTTCGTTTCCTGATGGGATTCCCGCCGCGGTATTTCGTGCGGCTTGATCCGGCTTGAGTTCGGCTATGCGCGGCGCCAGCGACGCGGCCGCATCGTTCCACCGCCCAAACGCCGGTCGAGGCGCTCGAACTCCTCGCGGTCGGCACCGCGCCAGCGCAGATCGTTGAGCTCCTCGGCCAGCGGCACGTCCTCCACTAGGATGGCCAAACGCTTGTACAAGGCGACTTCGTCCCTCATTTCGTTGAGCGTTTGAGCAAGCCGGATGCCGCCCCGCACGCTCACGTCCCAGTTCGCGGAATGGGGGGGTATCGCTTCGACTGTCCCGTATCGGGTCAATAGCGCGGACGCCGTCTTGGCCCCGAATCCGGGAACGCCGGGGATGCCGTCCGCGGTATCGCCGACCAGCGCCAGCCAATCGGGGATGCTCGCCGGATTGCAGCCGTTGCGTTGGCGCACGCCGTCCTCGTCGATGACGCGGCGGCGCATCCGGTCGACCTGCACGACGCGGTTGCCGGTCACGCACTGGCCGAGATCCTTGTCGGGCGTAAGGATGCGTACCTGCGCCACCTGGTCGCGCCAGCGTTTCGCGGCCGTCGCTAGGGCGTCGTCGGCCTCGTAGCGGTCCATCGACCAGACCGTGATACCGAGCGCCGCCACGGCTTCCTCGACGAGATCCATCTGTGCGACGAGCACCGGGTCCATGCCTGCGCCGGTCTTGTAGCCGGCGAACAGGTCGTTACGGAACGACTCGATGGGGTTGTCGAACGCCACGGCGATGTGGGTGACTTCCTCTTCCGGGTCGTCCAGCAGGCCGAGCATGGACGCGACGACGCCTGCCGTTCCCTTGACGTCCATGCCATCGGGCGCGACGCGCTCGGGCCGCTTCGAGTACTGGGCCCGAAATAGCTCAAAGGTGCCGTCGACCACGTGCAGGCGCATGGGGCCATTACAAACGACCCGGCGCGCAGGTGCAAAACGGCTTACTATCGGCGGTCAGTCCGAATCACCGGGAGGGGCTAACGTGGAGTTTGGCGAATTCAAGAACACCGAAGGCTTCAATCCGACCTTCAAGCGCATCCGCGAACTCGGATTGGAGGAGAACATCTTCGAACTCGACTCCTACGGGTTCACGGTGGTGCCGCCTGGCAAGGTGGCCGACAAGGCGTTCTTCGATCGTATGCGGTCAACGGTTCTGCGAGTCTGCAAGGAGCGCACCGGCATCGACTTCGACCTCGAGAGCAACGGCGCGTTCGGCGACTACAAGGCTCAACCCCAGACGGACGGGCAGTTCCTGCTGTTCTACCTGTTGATGGCGGACCGGGTATTCGAGGAATGGGTGTTGAACCCGACGCTCTACTCGCTCATCGACTACCTGATGCGCGGTCAGCAGCAGATATCCAGCGTCACGTCGTTCGTGAAGTGGAGGGGCGAACGGGAGACGCTGGGCCTGCACACCGACTGCCCCCCGGATCGGGATGGCCGGCTACCGGCTTGCTCGGACGTAGCCAACGCCGCGTATTGCCTGACCGACTACACCCTGGAAAACGGGGCGATCGCGATGGTGCCAGGCAGTCACCTGTATTGTCGCCAGCCGCGTCGAGGCGAGAGCGAGGACTCGGCGATCCCGGTGCAGGCCGAAGCGGGTTCGCTCATCGTTTGGCACGGCAACACCTGGCATGGCGCATTCGAGAAGAAGACCGATGGACTGCGCCTCAACGTCACGACCTACCATTGCCACAGGCGGCTCAAGAACCAGGAAAACTACCAGTGGCGCGTGACCGAGGAGATGCTCAAACGCAATCCGCCTGAATTCGCGCGCCTAGTCGCCGCCGACGACCACATGGGCTGGGACGAGAACGGCCCGGACTACTCCCGGGGCTTCCGCCACATGAGCCCGGAGGCGAAGAAACGCCTACAGGCGATACGCAGTCAGCGTGCCGAGGCGAAGAAGGCAACGGCCGCGTAGGGCGACCCTATCGCGCCCCTTAGGGCGCGGTCGCCCGCATCGTCGGTTCGCTGTAACGGGACGGGACAAGCCCGTCCCCTACGGGTTGTCCGCAACCTCGTAGGGGCGACCCTTGCGGTCGCCCGTTTTGGCCTGCAGCCAAGCCCCTAGATCTTCGAATACTGTGACTCGAAGTCCCGCCTAAGCACTTCGTCGCGTTCGTCTAGGAGACCGGTCCGCGCCCAATCCGCCAGCGCCTTCATCGGAAAGCGCCTGCCCGGACAGGTGGTCTCGACGCCGCCCCGGACCTGTCGGTGAGCTCCGAGTTCGGCTGCCGGATAGCGCAGCTTCAGCTTGAGTAAAAGCCCGCACAGCGCTTCCAACTGCACATCGTTCGGCGCTCCAGCGTCGAAGTCGCCGTCCACGACCACGCCGATGCTCCGTGGGTGCTGGCCGCGGTCCGACTCGTCGAGTTCGGCGCTCACGCGGCCGTCTGCACCGATGCGGTAGTGGAAGCCGTCCCCCGCACAGCCGCCGTGGTGAAGAAGGACGAACTTGACGCCGCCGCGACGACTTTGGACGAAGCTGGATTTGTCCGTTTGCGTTGCCAAACCGGATCGAGGATCAACGAGCGGGCGCGATGCCGAACTCCCGCAACGTGTCGTCCACGGTGGGTCTGCCGACCCGCAGTCGGTCGTCGCTCAAGAGGTACGTGAATACATAGCCGAGACCCAGGATCAGGATGCCGATCAGGAAGCAGTAGATCACGGCCCGGTCGGGATACTGGTCCTTCAGGTAGCCCACGTACAGGGGTCCGAAGATGCCGGCTGCGGCCCAGGCGGTCAGCATGGCACCGTAGATCGTCGACATCCGCTTCGAGCCAAACACATCGAGCACGAACGACGGCATCGTGGCGAAGCCGCCGCCGAAGCAAAGCAGCACGTAGCACACCAGCGCCGAGAAGATCCACGGGTCGCGTTCGGTCATTAGGATGCCGAACACGAGCATCTGGCTTGCCAGCAGGATGCGGAACACCGTGACCCGCCCGAGACGGTCGGAGAGCAGCCCCCACAACAGCCGTCCGACGCCGTTGCACAGCGAACTGACCGCGATCAGCGTGGCGCCGTTCTTGGCGAGAAGCTCGGGCTCGGCGGCGGGATCGAAGAGCGCCCAGACGTCCTGCAGCAACGACGACTGGAAACTGATGACGGCGATTCCCGCGGAAATGTTGAAGAAGAACACCAGCCACATGATCATGAACTCGGCCGACGTGAGGCAGTCGCGCAGCGGCACGTCCGGGGTCTCGTCGGCGGCGGCCGCAGCGGGCGCGAAATCCGGCGGCGGATCGCTGAGCAGGAGACTCGTCGGCAGGAGGATCAGCGCGAAGATGACGCCGAACCAGAAGAACATCATCACCAGATCGGTCTCGGTCCTGAACTCCAGGACCGGTGCTAAGACCTTGCTGAGCAGCAGCGCGCCGACGCCGAAGCCCATGACGACGACGCCCGTGGCGAGCCCCTTCCGGTCGGGAAACCACTTCGCCACCGTCGCCACGGGGGTGACGTAGCCGAGCCCGATGCCGGCCCCGCCGATGACGCCGTAGCCCAGGTAGAAAAGCCAGACCTGGTCCAGGTGCAGGGCCAGGCTCGCGATCAGGTAGCCGCCGGCGAACATGGCGCTGCCGGCCAAGGCGAGCTTGCGCGGGCCCAGTTTGGGCAAGACGGCGCCCGCCCAGGCGGCGGAGGTGCCGAGCGCGAAGATTGTGATGCTGAATGCCCAGGCCGTTTCCGTGAAGGTCCAGCCGAGCTGACGAACCAGCAGCGTCTGGAAATAGCTCCATGCGTAGACGGTGCCGAGGCAAATCTGCAGGTTCGTGCAGAGCAGCGCGATGACGACGCGGGGTATGCGCGGCGCGGACATGCTATCTAGCGGTCTGCCGACCGCTGGTTCGCAAAGTGCCGGAACAACCGCGCTAGGTGGCCGACCTCATCGTCCCGGTCGAGTAGCTCTGGATTCGCGGGCTCGTCGTCTCTGGCGAGCGACACGGCGTAGGCCATGAGCCTTGCCATCGGTTTCGCCGCGAGGTTGACCAGCCAGATGGCGGCGACGACCCCGACCGCGCCGACGACGACGAACAGCCACATCTGCTGACCGATAGCGCGTTGGATCTTGAGGGCGATGAGCCCCCGGTCCATGCCGACGTGAACGGTTCCGGCGACGCCGGCGAGGATCGGGCTACCGACCTCCACGAAGTCGCCGAGGCCGGGCAGCGTGCGGTCCACGGTTTCGGTACTCAAGGGATCGCCTTGCAGAATCTCTTCGGGTATGCCGGGCACGAAGGTGTGCGCGATGAACTCGCCGGATTCGTTGGCGATGTAGATATAGCGGATGCCTTGGATTTCGAGGAATTGGTCGATCAGCGACTGCAGCGCCGCAAGATCCCGGTTGAGCAGGATATCGACGCTGGCATCGGCGATGGTCTTGGCGATGCCCTTGCTGTTGCTGATGTACTCCTCCGAGAGATGGGTATCGACCGTGTAGACGTTGAGGATCGAGGTCGACAGCCCGATCACCCCGAACAGCATGAAGACGCCGAAGACGGTTTTGCGGAATAGCTTCTTGACCTTGATGTCGGAAGGAACCGGCTCAGCCGACATTGGCGAACCTTTTTCCCCAGTCGTCCAGGGTGACGAACCGGCCTTGGTCGACGACGGTGTAGTACACGCCTTGCAGACCCTGCCGTCGCTGCGGGCTGAAGGACACCATCTCGCCGATCCCAATATCGAAATCCTGGATGGTGAACACCGCCTGCTCCAGTCCCCTGCGGGAGGGGTTGTCCCCAAGGCGGCGCAGTATTTCGACCATCAGCTTGGCGTCGAGGAAGCCCTCGAGACTTACGAAACTGTGCGGGAACGGCGTGTATTCCTCGGTCACCAGTTCGGCGGGCACCTCGGGGTTGTACCGGGCCATGAAGTCCCGGTACTCCCGAACGGCCGGGATCGAGACATCCTCGTAGCTCGGCACCACCTGCGAGTTCACCAAGAGGTCCGTGTAGCGTTCGGCGTCGTCCCTACCTTCGGAGAGCAGCTTCAACATGTTCTCGCTGCCGACGAAGGACAGGTTGGCCAACGGCACGTCGTTGAGGCCCATGTCCACGGCGTCCCGGGCAAAGGCCGCGCAGGCAGCGTAGGAACCGATGCAGATCACCGCCTCCGGATTGGCGGCTTTGAGGATGTTCACCTGCTCGCGCATGACGCTCGTGAACTTGGTGCCGCGTTGGTAGGTCGCCTCGCCGACGATCTGTTCGCCGTGCCGGGCCAGAGCCTTGCGGACGCCCGCCCAGCCGCTTCGGCCGTAGGCATCCGCCTGGTAGAAGACGCCGATGCGGCGTCGGCCGACGGCCACGAAGTTGTCGACGAGCCCTGCGGTTTCCTGGCCGTAGGAGGCACGCAGGTTGAAGGCGAAGTCGCCGTAGGGCGGTTCGCGCTGCGGTGCCGCGCCGGTGAACGGGAAGAACAGATACATGTCCCGGTCCTGGAACTTCTTCAGGAGCGGCAGCACCCGGGTCACGGTCGGCGTGCCGACGTAGCCGAACAGCAGGAAGACATCGTCGTCGAGCATCAGCGTGGTGCTGTTAGTAACGGCCGGGTCGGGTTGGTAGCCGTCGTCGTAGATCTTCTGACGGATGCGCCGGCCGCCGATGCCGCCAGCACGGTTGACATGCTCGAAATAGGCCATCGCACCCCGGTAGAGCTCGATGCCCAAGCCCCGGGACGGACCGGAGAACGCGGCCGACGTTCCGAGAACGAACTCGTCCTCGGTGACGCCGCCGAAAGCGGTTGCCGCCCTAACCGGGAACCAGGGCGCGGCCAACCCGAATGCCAACAGTGTCCGCCTAGTCAGCATCTGAACGCGAAACCCCGTTGAGTTGGGCGTACTCTACCGTTTCCGATGGTCGATTTGTGCCTCGGGGCTTCGGTACGAGACGAGGGGGTGGCCGAAAGTTCCGGGGTCCCAATGGCGCATCATGCCGCGACCGGTTGCGCCTTGGCCGCGTACCGCTTCGCGATCCCCCGACGCACCGCCATCCGGTTCCAGTACCAGCCGCCGACGCCGAGCACCACGTTGGAGAACGCCGTCGCCAGGAAGATGCCGACGAAACCCCACAGGTAGTTGCCGAGAATCGCGAGCGGCACGTAGAACGCCAGCGAGCGCAGCGTCGACAGCACCAGCGGCGGCAGCGGCTGGCCGAGGGCGTTGAAGCAGTAGGTCGCGACATGCATCACGCCCATGAAGCCGATTGACAGCGGCATGATCAGGAAGAACATGCCCGCCACCATGACGACGGTTGGATCGGCGTCGATGGCGCGCACAATGGTCTCCCCGACCAACGCCAAGACGAGGAAGGTCACCACACCCCAACCCAGGCAGAAGAAATTGACCTGACGGAGCGCCACGCGGACGCGCTGGTAGTTCTCAGCCCCCCAGTTCTGGCCGACGAAGGGCGCCACCGACGACGACGCGGACCAGATGACCATGTGCACGAGCGTCTCGACCCGCGATGCCACCGCGTACCCGGCAACGACTTCATCACCGTGTCCGGCAAGCAGCCGGGTGATGACCAGCATGGAGATGGGGAACGTTAGGCTGCTGAGCGTGGCGGGCCCGCCGACGTGGAGGATCGCCCACCAGGATTTGCCGAGGTCGGTCAGCGACCAGCTGATCATCCGCACCCTTAGGAGGATCACGAGGTAGAGCGCGACGCTGAAGATCCTCGATGCCACGTAGGCCCAGGCGGCGCCGGCGACGCCGAGGTCCGGGAAACCGAACAGCCCGAAGATCAGCAGGGGGGCGATGCCGATTTGCAGGACGGAACCTCCCGCCATCACCAGTCCGGGACTTGCGGCGCTGCCGGTGGCGCGGAGCAGCGTCGACCCCACCATGGACAGCATGAACAGGGGAAAACCCAGCATGTAGATGCGCAGGTACTCGGTGGACATGGTCCTCACTTCGCCCACGGCCCCCAGCAGCGTGAGCAGGTCCTGGGCGAACACCAGCCCGAACGCGCTGATGGCGACGCTGACCAGGAACACCAGCAGTTGCGCGTGGGTGACCAAACGCGCCGCTTGGG
This sequence comes from Gammaproteobacteria bacterium, assembly GCA_009846005.1. Classification (GTDB taxonomy): domain Bacteria; phylum Pseudomonadota; class Gammaproteobacteria; order Pseudomonadales; family Azotimanducaceae; genus VXYL01. Next base: position 77,439 of record VXYL01000014.1, read on the forward strand.
CGTGATCACCGGCCCCGTAAACGCGGGCGATCACGGAAGACGCGCCGGTGCCGATGCCGCTGGCGAACGCGAACAGGAACATCGAGATGGGGTACGCGAATCCCATCGCGGCCAAGGCCTCGGTACCGAGAATGCCGAGGTACGCGGCTTCCGCCATCCGCGCGCCGATCATCGACACCGAACCGAGCGCCATGAAGGAACCGAGGTGGATCAGATGCCCGGAAACGCTGCCCTCTGTGAAACCGGCATAGCGGACGCGGTCGGAAGCGGCGTCGTTGTTGTCCGCAGGAAGCGAATTCGGTTCGGGGTCATCCCGCGAAGCGTTGCGCGTCTTCGGCGGGCGCCGGCGCCGACGCTGGGCGGCACCGCGATCATCCTTGGTCGACGGCAATCCCTTGGGCATGGAAGACAAGCAGGGCTTCGGACAAGCCGTCTATCGTACACCCATCGCCTTGATCGCCTTGGAAGTCCGGTGACGTTTGGCGGCCCATCGGGTCGAGTTGACTAAATGTATATCGTACTTTACATCTGGTGCACTAAACGTATAGTTAACCAATGATTGAGCGACCCATCTGGGTGCGACGTCTCCAGGCGGCATGGGACCAGCGACCCATCGTGTGGCTATCAGGCGTGCGACGCGTCGGCAAGACCACGCTTTCTCGAATGCTGCCTGACGCACGACACCTCAACTGCGATCTGCCCTCGGTGCAGCGCTCGTTGGAGGATCCGGAACTGTTCTTCGATGGCCTCGACGCTGGCTCGACCTTGGTATTCGACGAAGTGCATCGACTGCCGGACCCGAGCCAGATTCTAAAGATCGCTGCCGACGAATACCCGGGTCTCAAAGTACTCGCGACGGGATCGTCGACGCTCGCGGCGACTGGGAAGTTTCGCGACGCCCTTACCGGCAGGAAGTTGGAAATCCACCTCTTTCCGGTTCCCTGGGAGGAGTGTCTCGACAGTTTTGGCGTTGCCGACCTCGACCGGCGCTTGATGAACGGTGGATTGCCGGAGGCGCTGCTTGACCCGAAACCCGACCCGGGGTTCTACAGCGAGTGGATCGACAGCTTCTACGCCCGGGACATCCTCGAACTCTTCAACATACGCCGTCGCGAGGGATTCCTCGCCCTTCTGCGGCTGCTCCTGCGCCGGAGCGGAGGTCAGGTGGACTACACGTCGCTGGCGTCCTTGACCGAATTGGGTCGGCTAACCGTCCGGGCCCATATCGATGCCATGGTCGCCGCCCACGTGGTCCGCCTGATCAAGCCCTTCCACGGCGGCAGCAAGCAGGAAATCGTGAGCCGCCCCAAGTGCTATGCCTTCGACACCGGTTTCGTGGCCTTCGGACGCGGCTGGGAGCAGATTCGCGACGAGGACCGGGGCATCCTGTGGGAACACCTCGTCCTCGACTCGCTGCTGATGCGGTTCCACGAGAACGACGTGCTGTATTGGCAGGACAAGTCCCGCCGTGAGGTGGATTTCGTTATCCGTCGGTCCGAGACAGCTGTCGACACCGTCGAATGCAAGATCAACCCGGATCGGCTGAACCCAAGCCCGGTCGAGGTCTTCCGGCGAATCTACCCGAAGGGTGCGAACTACGTCGTCACACCGCTCGATCGCGAGCCATACCGCATCCGACGCGGCGAGCTTGTCTTCACGGTTTGTTCGACCCGCCATTTGGGTCGAGCTTGTTCACCAAGCGAACGGCTACGGAACGCACACCTCGACAACGCCGCCCGTGACGGCGAAGTGTAAGATGCATCCGGCCACGTCTCGGCCCGCCGCCATGAGTGCCGTACGGTAGGCAGCCAACTGCCCCGAGTACTTCATCGCTTCCTCCGGCCACTTGGCAGGCGGCTGCGGCGACGACTTGTGGTCGATGACGAGCCATCCCTTCTCCGTTTCCGCCAGCACGTCCACGAATCCGCGCACGACCCTACCGTCGTCGAGAGCGTGGAGGATCGGCACCTCGACCTGAATGCTTGTCACTTGGAACCGTTCCTCGAGACAACGGGCGAAACGCCGCGCGACGGCGATGGCGTCCCTGGCGTCGAGATGCTCGGCGGCACCATGACCGGCGAGCAATTCTTCGGCACGCTCGATGGCACTGGCATCCGGCAGCGGGTTGACCAGTTCCGCGGCGAGGACGGCATGCAGGCCGTTGCCCACATCAGCCATGGCGTTGCCCTTGAGCGCTATGCGTTCGCCGACCTCGATGATATCGCCGACCGATGCGCCATCCACGGGCTCGGCGGAGGACGGCTGGACGTACTTCGGCGGATAGTCGACGCGCTCGCGCCGCTCGAACCAGCGCGGCGAATAGGGCAGCGGATCGGGTTCGGTAGTTCCGAGTTCCACGACCTCGGCGCGGCTTGGGGTCGTTTCGCCGTTCGGCAAGCGGAGCGAGTCCGCTGTCGGAATCGCGAAGTCGGTACGGAAACTGTGGAACCAGGCATCGCGAGGGAACTTCGGCGGCACGGCGATGACGAGGCGGTCCCGGGCGCGGGTCATGCCGACGTAGGCAAGGCGGCGCTGCTCGGCTTCGCTCTTGTCCCGGCATCGCCGGCCTTCCGGAGAGTCTTCCATCGCTTGGCGCGCGGGCACGCCGTTCCTGCGGCGGCCGAAGATGTCGGGCCAATAGCGTATGGCGCGGTTGGCGAGCGGATCGTCGATGTCGAAGTCGCCGGCGAGTTCCACGCGCACGTCGTAGGTCCGCGAGCGTTCCTGGTAGTCGAAGTCGGTACACACCACCACGGGCCACTCCAGTCCCTTGGCGCGGTGGTAGGTGAGCACATGAACGGCGTCGCCGGTGGTCACCACGGGCTGCAGGTCGAGGTCCGGCGAGTTGGGATGTTCCAGCCAGAACAGGAACCCGGTGAGCGTCCCGGGTTCGTGGTGGGAAGCCGCGTGCTTCTCGTACTCCACGGCGAGATCCAGGAAGGCGTCGAGGTTCCGCTGGCGCTGGGCGGCGCGGATCTCGTCGGGACCCCAGGCGGCGGCGATGCGGCGGATGTCGACCTCGTTCAAGACCCTCGCGACGATCTCCACCGGCGAACGCAAGGCGCTCTCGGCGCGCATTTCGAAGAGACGACGGATGATCGGATGGTCCGCTTCCCCCCACGCCATGGCATCATTGTCGCCGTCGAGCCAGTGCAACCGGTCGGTGAGCCACTGCTCGGGCTCGGCGCAATCCGCCAGGGCCATGATCTCGGCGGTTGCCAGCGTATCCGCCCGATCCGCCAGGCGTCGCAGGCAGCTCTTGGCCAGCGATACCTCGGGGGTTTCGAGCAGCCCCGTCAGCGTCATCTTCATCGGCAGGCGCCGCTGGCGAAGCGACCGGGCGATCCGCTCGACGGCGACGTTGGTGCGGGCAAGGACAGCGACATCGCCGTAGGAGATCGGTCGGAGGCGCTTGGTCTCGGGATCGAATACCGGGCCTTGTTCGGCAATCAAGCGGGCAACGCCCTCGGCGACGGCCAGCGCCCGCAGTTCGACATTACCCTCGACGATCCAGGAAGAGACCGCCGGCACGTCGAATTCGTCCCGCTCGTGGTCAAGGACGACGAGGTCGCGGGGAATGTCGTGCACGAAAGCCGATGCGAACAGCTCGTTGACGTAGCTCACCAGTGCCGGGCGCGAACGCCAGCTCGACTTCAAGGTGTGCCTTTGCGCATCGCCCGCGGTGAGGCCGTTCAGGGTGTCGAACACTAGCGTCGGGTCACAGCCGCGGAACTCGTAGATGGCTTGCTTGACGTCGCCGACGAAGATGGCCTTGTCGGCGAGCGTAGCGAACTTCAGGAACAGCGCCAGTTGCATGGGATTGGTGTCCTGGAACTCGTCCACGAGGAGCAGATCGATCTCCCCGGCGAGGCGCGTTCGCACGGCCTCCTCTTCCAAGGCCTGCAGCATGAGCTGCTCCATGTCGTTGAAATCGATCAGGCCGCGTTCCCGCTTGGCGGCCTGGAATCGTTCTAGGGTGTCCGCCGCGATTTCGAACAAGCCTTGCGTGTAGCCACGCAGGTCCCCATGGAAGCCCGGGTGGCTCGCGTAGCAGGCCGCCCTAGATTGGACGCGGCCCACTTCGTCGGCGATGGACTTCAGCGCCGAAGTCCCGGCGAGTCTCATCCAGACGGACCAAGGACAGTCGGGCTCCGCCAAGTCGGCTTCCTGGTCCTCAAGGAGCGCCCGGTATTTGTCGATGCCCTTGTAGCTGCCCTGGGGCAACTCGCGAATCGTCGTTGCCACGATATCGGCAAGCGCTTGGGTGGGGTCGTCGTTGCTCGGAGCGGGGAAGAACGCCAGCAGGTCGTCGGCATTGCGCTTGCCCATGGCGCGGAGTTCCACATCGCTTAGGTTGTTCTCGCGCGCCTTGTCGGCAATGGATTTCACGACGCCCTGCCAAGTCGGCAAGCCGCGATCGACCATTCCTAGGCGTCGAGCGTAGGCGTTCATCTCGCGCACCCGGTCGATGGGCAGAACGTGGTCGAGGGCCTGGTTGAAGAACCGTGCACCGTCCTCGATGCTCATGACGTTGGATTGCGGCGACAGGCCCAGTTCGAACGCAAAGCGTTTGAGGAGGCGTTCGCAGACGCCGTGCACCGTGCCGATCAGCGATTCCGCGGTGCGCTCGGCAAGATCCAGGCGATCATGGGCCAGCAGGCGGTCCCGGACCCGCTCGCGCAGTTCGCTCGCAGCCTTGACGGTGAACGTGGTGGCGAGAATGCCCGCCGGCGAAATGCCGTCCTCGACGATGGCCTTTTCGAGTTCGTCGATCAGCCGGTACGTCTTGCCGCTGCCGGCGCCGGCGCTAATGAACGTGACGTGATCGAAGCGCCCGGCCGTGGATTTGTCCGCCACGGTCATCGAAACGGCGCCACGCCGGTGAGCCAGCGGAAATCGTCAAAGCGGTCGGGCTCGATGCGGGATTCCAGGCCACCCTCCGGCGGCTCGGAGGCGGCATCCGGCTTGGCATCGGCGTTGACCTCGATCTCGCCACGGGCGAACTGCTCGAGACGCCAGTTGCGGGTAACCAGGCTCTTGCGCCAGACAGCTTCGACAGGCTCGCCTCCGGCGGCGAGCGCCTTGGGGAAGAAGTCCGCGTCGGGCGCCACGACGTTGCCCGTGGTGACGATGTAATAGCCGGTGGATGGCCAGGCTTTGTCGCCCAGCGCGTAGCCGTATACGGCGAGCTGCAGATGGCGTCCGCCCTCGATCTCTTCTTCGCGGTACCGTTCGCTGCCCCACTTGGCGTCGAGCACCGCTTCGCTGTCGCCGGGACCGACGACCACGAGGTCGGCTTCGCCGTAGAGCACGCCCCCGGGGAACGACCGTTGCACCGCTTGCTCCGACTTGACCGTATCGACGTTTGCCGTCCGAAGGTGACCGAGGAGGCGCACCAGGGCGTGCTCCAAGGTCGTGGTTACCTGTTGGCGGTCGACGCCGCGACCGTTCTCGAGGAGCACCGCGCCTTCCTTCTCGATGAGGTCACGGATTGTCGTGTCCAGCCACTTCTGAATGTCGTGATCGCCGAGCGATCGCCAGTCGCCGTGTTCCGTGAAGAACCGCTCGAACAGCCGATGCGCCAGGCTCCCTTTCAGCATGGCGCCGTCGGCGACTTCGTTGATGCCGCCGCTGCGCAATCTCGCCGCGTAAGTGAGTACCCACTCATGCGGGTAGTAGCAGGTCTTGTTGAGACTCGTGTAGGACTCGCTGTCGCGAACGGGTAGGGGTTGGTCGAGGCGCCACCAACGCCGGGGGACCGGCAACGGTTTTCGTTCAAGCGGCGGCGCCGGAATGGCCACCTGGTCCAGCCGGGTCGTCTTGCCCCTGAGGAGGATCTCGTCCAGGGGCACATCTACCCAGCCGCGGCGAATCTGTTCCCGGATTCGTCCCCAGAGCGGATGCCGGCCCTCGTCGTCCTCGTGCACGACGAGGACAAGACGCTTGCGGCAGTTGAGCACGGGGCGAAGCCAGGCTCGCTTGTCGGCGGCTAGTTGATCCTCCGGGGTCGGCAGACCGACGCCACCTGCCGCCAGAGAGTCGCGCTCCTCCTTTGACCATGGCGACGTCAAGTCGGGACGCTGGGGTGCCAGGTCCCACCAGAAGACCTCGTCCGTCGCCTCGGTCACATTGCTAGGGTGGCTGGTGACGGGCACGTGGCCGGCTTCGGCGACGACGGAAGCGTCCGGGGTCGATCGCGTCGCCTCGTCGATCAGGGAATCGAGTTCGATCTTGCTGATCCTTTGGCGACCACTGTCCCCAAGTCGTCTAAGCGTCGCCGTCAACGCCGCGGCCTGGGAATAGGCGGCGCTGAACACGGCGCTCTGCTCGCCGACGTCGGCCGTCGCCAGTCGTGCCGCCAGCCACGCCACTGCACGGGATGCCCGCGCATGCAGATCCCCCACCGGCGCACCTCGGTTTGCGTCGTATCGCTTAGGCGCGGTCCAGAACTCGACGCCATCCGTTTGATCGTCGTCGATCTTCGCGATTGCTTCCTGCCACGCCGGACCGCCGATGCCAGGTTGCGACGCCACCGCTGCCGCCAGTCGCCCTCGAACGCGCCAGGGCAGCGGGTTGACCGGGTGAATCAGGAACTGCAGCAGGCGGTGCGGGTCCAGCGGCTGCCAGATCAACGCGAAGGCGAGCTTCAGCACCTGGCTTGCTGCCCGAAACGGCGAGTAGTGCTGGATACCGGCCCGGGGAAGCCCCACCCGCCGCAACGCATTGTCGAGAATGATCCCGTCGCGGCTTGCCACCACGACAGCACGCGAGGGATCGTCAAGTTGGCGCAGCATCTCCGCCGCGGCCTGGGCGGTCACGTCCCGGGAGAACGCCCGCACGACGATCAAGGAGCCGTCGCCGTCTAGCGGTCTTGCCTGGTTGCGGGTCAGCAGCGCTTGCAGCTTGCCGAGGTCCGAATCCCAAGGTGCATGACCGGTACTTGGCGGAGTCGTGGAGCAGTTGAAGCGTTCAAGTACGCGCCGCCAGAGGGGCGGCAGATCGTGGGCGTCGTCGAGAAGCTCCACCTCGGCAACTTGGGTGCGCTTGTCCAGTAGGGCGAGGACGGCACGCAACCGTTGGCCGACGCCGGGCGACACGCGTTCGGCAGCCAAGGACTCCACCGCTTCCATATCGCCAAGGCGACCGCCTACCTGGTCGGGGAAGCGTCCGTCCCAGCCGTACAGGTACCACCGCTGCCGCCAATCGTTCAACGTCCGGGCGACGCCAACCGGATCAACGTCGAACGACCGGTGGTAGAACCTCACCCAGTCGTCGCATTCCGCCAGACACGCGCGATAGGCGGCAATCGACTCGGAGGGATGCGATGCAACCGGAGCGATGCCAAGATCGCTCTCGAGGAGACCTAGGAAGCCGAGCGGACCAACCGTGATTTCGCCGACCGTCGTGCGCGGTAGGGACGGCTCCAAGGCATCCCGGTGCAGACCGAATCGAACGCGCATCGGGGCATCGTACAGGACACGATGCCCATGGCGGACGATTCGTAGGGGCGACCGCGCGCCCGTCGGGCGCGCCGGGACGGGACAAGCCGTCCCCTCTATGTCACGGCGGATGTCGTGACGGGTGCAGCAATTCGCCCCAGTCCTCGTCGAAGGGGTGGACCGGTCGAACTTGCTCGGAACCCCTGTAGACAGGCCGTCCTTCGTTGGCCCACTTGAACAGCGACCCTTCGAGATTGAACACGTCCTCGACGCCCCGGGCCTTGAGCTGTTGAGCGAGACGCGACGAGCGATAGCCGACGGAGCAGTACACGACCACGATTGGCGTCTCACCCCGTTGCTTGAGCACCCGTCGGGCTTCCCGAACGCTGTTTGCGCGGACCGCGCCCCGCAGGTGGCTGGTCTCGAACTCTGCCTTCGTCCGGGCGTCGAGAAGCACGACGTCGGCGTCTTCTCCGAGCAACTCGGCGAGTCCTTCGGTCGATAGTTGCGCAACACCCGGAAACGACGCTCGGACGAAACGCAGAGTCTCGGCCCAGCGTTCCTCGGCAACAGTGGGTTGTTGCGGTGCCTGTGCCGTCCAAGCCGCTTGGGCGAGCACAAGCAACGTCGCGAACGCAACTGCGGTCGATGAGGCTGCGTGCAATCGGATCATATGCTTGAAGTGGTCTTCGTCGTGGATTTTAGCGACAGGCTAAGGAAAGCGCGCGTTGACCCACGCCTGCCAGGCCGCCTCGCCGTTGGCGGCGATCGCCCCCTCGTCGCCGTAGAGGTAGAGGCTGAGCATGACCCCCGCCCGCTCCGCGATCTTGTAGGCGCTCGCCGCGGCGATGCCCGGTGCCGGCTCGTCGAGTCGCAGGAGGATACAGGGTTGGCGACCTTCGGACCGGAGTTCGTCGAGGACGCCTCGGAGGCCCGCCTCTCCGGCATCGGGGAGTGTCCAGCGCTCACCGAGCGCGAGCCGGTCGGCATCGAGTTCTCTGAGCAGGGCCTGCCAGGCATCGCGTAGTGAGCCGTCGTGGTTGCCGGACGCGCGCAAGATGATGGCGCGCTGACCGCGGAAATGGGTGAGGTAGAGCCGTAGAACGGCGAGTGCCTGCGGCCAGCCGTCCTCGAATTTCTCGAGTTGGTCGTCCCAGTCATCCGCGTTCGCGATCAGGCTGTGCACCACCCGTACCACGCAGCGCCCACCTGGGCGCGGCTCGACAGTCCACTCGGTAGCGGTCGGCGGTCCGTCCGGTCCACAGTCCTTTCCCTCGTGCCGGAAACGGTGGGGTGGATCCCAGACGGTCACTATCGCCGGCACGTGCACCATCCCGGAGCCCGTGTGGTACTTGAGGAAGCCGCCGACGCGTTCCTCGAGGTCGGTCCGGTAGAACCATGCCCCGATGCCGGGGCCGGTGGCGACGGCTTCCCAAACGTCCTCCGGCAAGCCGGGGACTTCGGCGTCGACCTGGATCGAGCGGCGACCCGATGGACCGTGTTCGATGCTCACGATGCCTCCAAGGGTAATGCTGGCGTATGCTCGCAACCATGATTGTCGATCTTCTATATGGCAAGACCGGTTTGCCCGTCACCTTTGGCGAGGAATTGGACGTGACGGTTGTGGCCAAGCCGCCCATGCCGCTTGTACCGGACGCGGGTGTTGCCGTTCGCCAAGCGTTGGCCGTGCCCGTCGGCTGCCCGCCGCTCGGGGAACTTGCACGGGGCAGGAACTCCGCCTGCATCCTGATCTGCGATGTGACCCGTCCGGTGCCGAATGGCCTGTTCCTGCGTCCGTTGATCGAGCCGCTGCTGAAGGCGGGCATCGATGCGTCGAAGGTCACCGTGCTCGTCGCCACCGGTCTGCATCGACCCAATCTCGGCGAAGAGTTGGCGGAACTGGTCGGCGATTCGTGGGTGTTGGACCGCGTCCCTGTCGTCAACCACGACGCGCTAGACGACGCGGCGCACGTGGACTTCGGAGAGACGTCAACACTGGGCACGCCCGTCAAACTCGACAGACGGTTCGTCGAGGCGGAACTGCGCATTGCGACGGGACTTGTCGAACCGCACTTCATGGCGGGCTATTCCGGGGGCCGCAAGGTCGTTGCTCCAGGGATCGCGCACGCGGACACGATCCGCACGTTCCACAGCGCGAGGTTCATCGAGAACCCTTGTGCAGTGCAGTGCCAGTTGGAAGGGAACCCGTTGCACGAGGAGCAGCTTGAGATCGTCCGCATGCTGGGCGACGTCTACGCGGTCAACACGGTGATCGACGACGAACGGCGTTTGTCGTTCGTGAACTTCGGCGAGATCGTTGCGAGCCACGCCGAGGCCGTGGCCTATGCAGACCGCTACCTGACGGTCCCCGTGGCGCGCCGGTTCCGAACGGTGGTGACGTCCGCTGCGGGCTACCCGCTGGACCAGACCTACTATCAGACGGTCAAGGGCATGGTCACCCCAATGGACATCTTGGATGCGGACGCGACGTTGATTCTTGCCTCGGACTGCTCGGAGGGTCTCGGCTCAGACGCCTTCCGGGCTTCCCAGCGGCGGCTGATCGACTTGGGCGCGGATGCGTTTCTCGCGTCCCTGCTCGAGAAGCGTTTCGCCGACATCGACGAATGGGAAAGCGAGATGCAGACGAAGGCGCAGCGGGCGGCGCGAGTACGCATGAAGAGCCGCCTGAACGACCGCGACCGCGAACTCACAGGCGTCGAACTCATCGAATCAGTTGAGGAAGCGGTTCGCGAGAGCGTTGAGATCACAGGGGACGGCGCGGTGGCCGTGATACCGGAAGGGCCGTATGTCGTGCCGCGTTATCGCGCGCTTGGCTGACCGCCGGAGGCTACGATGACCGAGACGGTTGTCAGCTTGAGCGAATTCAAGGCTACGAATCGCATCAGCGGGAGCGTGCCACCTTGTTGGCACTGAAGCCTATTGTGCTGGGCGAGGCGGACGTATCGGCGGGACGAACCGTGCCCCAGGGCAGGGTATTCGCCGACATCAAGGCTGGGCTAGCCGACGGTCATTGTGCTACGTTGTGTACATCGCAAACGTGACCCGGGGGTCGACATGTCTGCCACTGTGACGCTTCGCCTGGACGACGACTTGAAACAGCGTCTTGATCGCCTCTCGAAGGCGACACAGCGCACCAAGTCGTTTTTAGCCGCCAAAGCCATCCGCGAATTCGTCGACCTCAACGAATGGCAGATTCGTGAGATTGAAGACGCCTTAGCGGAAGCGGATCGCGAGGAGTTCGCGAGCGAGACGGAGGTCAGGAGAGTATTGGGCAAGTGGGGAGTCGGTGGAGGTTAGATGGCTCGCCACGGCATTGCGTAACCTGGACGATGAGGCCGAGTTTGTTGCCAAGGACGATCCGGCGGCGGCTCGACGATTGGTTGGACGAATTCGCGGGGCAGTCGATAACCTGAAGGCCAATCCGGCCATGGGTCGTCCTGGGCGCATCCATGGCACACGCGAGTTGGTCGGTCCCGGGACACCCTACATCGTTCCCTATCGAGTCAGACCGCGGTTGAACCGCGTCGAGATTCTGCGCGTGTTCCACACTTCGCGACGTTTGCCCCAGCGTTGGTGATGGCCATCGAAATCCAGGCCGGCAATCGCCTCGAAACCCTCGCCGAACGGCTAGCGGACGAGATTCGGCGAAACCCTCTCGACCCATTCGAACCAGAGCGGATCGTTGTGCCCCACCCGACGCTCGGGCGGTGGCTCGTGCTTGCCTTGGCGAAGGAACTCGGCATCGCGGCGAACATCTCCATCGAGCTTCCGGCCCAATTCGCGTGGTCGATCATGCACGATGCCCTCGGCACGCTGTCGAAGGACACGCCGTTCGCCCCGGACCGGCTGCGTTGGCGGATCTACGACCAGGTGGCGAGCCTTGACGGTCCCGGTACGGCGCCGGTGCGCAACTACCTATCAGACGGCGATCCCCGCAAGCGTTTCGAGCTGGCGGATCGCCTGGCGCGGGTCTACGACCGCTGCCTGCTCTACCGGCCCGAGTGGATTCGGGAATGGGAGCGTGGCACGACGCCGCATTGGCAGGCGCAACTCTGGCGCCGGCTGATGGAAGGCACAACCGAGCCCAGTCACTGGGTCGCGGCAATCGACGCTTTCCGCGCCGCGAGCGGCTCGTTCGACGAGGTCGGGATCTGGCCTCGACGGGCGAGTATTTTCGGCGTCGCCGCGCTGTCGCCTTCGTACCTCGACCTCCTGCGCCAAGCGGGCGAACACGTCGATGTCCACTTGTACCTGCTTAGCCCGTGTCGGGAATACTGGAGCGACATCGCTCCTGGGCGCGTCATCCAGCGGCGTGCCGATCCCGTGGATCCCGCGCTGCAATACCGCACCGAGGGCAACGAACTTCTGAGCGCATGGGGCAAGCTGGGACGGGATATGCAGGCGCTCCTGGCGGACGCGGAACTGGCCACCGGAACACCCGAGGAGCGATACGACGAACCCGATCCGGGCACCGCGTTGGGTGCCGTGCAGCGGGACATCCTCGACCTTCGTCTGGCGACCGAAGCCAGGACCGAGCGAGGGATGCCAACCGACGACTCCATCCAGATCCACGTCTGCCACTCCGCGATGCGCGAGGCGGAAGTGCTGCACGACCGGCTGCTGGGACTGTTCGACGCCCGCCCGGACATTCAACCTGCGGACGTGCTGGTGCTGACGCCGAACATCGTCGACTACGCGCCCGCCATCGAAGCCGTATTCGCAGCCGCCGATGTCATCCCGTTCAACATTGCCCGCCCCCGCGCTTCGGCGACCCGGGCCGTGCAGGCGTTCCTCGATCTCCTGGCCTTGCCCGATTCGCGCTACGGCGCGGAGGCCGTCGTGGCACCGTTGGAGTCGAGGGCGGTACGCGAGAAGTTCCGAATCGCGGAGCGGCAGCTCTCGACGTTGCGCGAGTGGGTACACGAAGCGGGCATCCGATGGGGCATCGACGCCGATCACCGCGCAGCCGAGGGACTACCCGGGTTCGCCGGCCATGCCTGGCGCCAGGGCATCGACCGGCTACTACTCGGCTACGCCATGGACGGCGAGACGGCGATGTTCGACGACGTGGCGCCCTATTCGACGGACTCGGCGGGATTCTCCGGCGACTACGAACTCCTAGGCCGGTTCGTCGACTACTGCGAGAGCGCGATCGAGCTGCGGAAGCTGAAGGACGATGCGCGGTCAGCGGCCGATTGGGCCGAAAGCCTGCACGCCGTGGTGGAACGGTTCTTCGCGACCAATTGGGAGAACGCCGGGGAGACTGCGACGGTTACCCGGCTCATCGAGGACGTTGCGGCCGAGTGCGAGGTCGACACGCCGGTCCCGTTCGGTGTGCTCCGGGACGTGCTCGGCCGAGCCGCGACCGGGTTGTCGAGACCGGCAGCGCGCCTTGCCGACGGCGTAACGGTCGTCTCGCTGGGCATTGGCCAGGCCTTCCCGGCCAAGGTCGTCTGCGCCCTCGGCATGAACGACCGTCTGTTCCCGCGCCGCCCGTCGCCGTCGTCCTTCGACTTGGTGGATGTCGACGACGAACGGACCGGCGACCGGAACAGCCGCGACGAGGATCGGTTCGCCTTCCTGGAAGCACTGCTCGCGGCACGTCGCTGCTTCCTGGTGAGCTACACCGGACGCAATGTCCGCGACGACAAGCCGATGCCGCCTTCGGTGGTCGTGGACGAATTGCGCGACTATCTGCAGCGGCGTTTCGACGGAGGCTTCGACACGGCCCATCCCCTGCAGCCGTTCAGTCGTCGCTACTACGAGGCAGGCAGCAATCTATGGAGCTACTCCGCCTCGATGCTCGACGCCGCCCGTACGCTCGCGGGACACGCCGACAAGGAAACCGACACCCGGGCGCGCGAACGCTTCACGGTGCCGTTTGACCCAACCGTAGCGCCCCAGGGCCGCCCCGACGCTTCGCTCCGCTGTGCGTCGGGTCGCCTCGGGCTTGTCCCGTCCCGCCTAACCAGTCGTGATGCCGGACGCGGGCGACCGCAAGGGTCGCCCCAACGGGATTCCTTCGATGGAGGGGAGGTCGACCTCCGACGCCTGATCGCGTTCTTCGGCAACCCGACCCGGGCATTTCTGCGGGACCGGCTCGGCGTCCGCCTCGAGGTCGACGAGATCGCGCTGGCGGAGGACGAGCCGTTCGAACTCGACGGCTTGGCGCGCTGGGCCCTGAAGACCGAGGTGTATGAACACGGCGGGGACGGGGACTTCGTCGAAGGAATCAAGCGGTTGGTGGTAGCCCGCGGTCGACTGCCAACGGGTGGTCCGGGCGAGGTGGTCTACGAGGACGTCGACGCGGATGTGCGGTCGTTCCGGCAGGCGCTCGAGCGCTATGGGCAAGCGCTCAAGGCCGATCCCAAAGACCTCGAGCTGGATATCGGCGGCTATCGTCTTGTCGGCGAGGTGGAAAACGTCGCTGCCGTCGACGACGGCAAGCGGCACGAGTTGCTGCGCTGGCGTATCGGCACGATCCGTCCCCAGGACCGATTCGGGGCGTGGCTGGAGCTTCTGGCGTGGGTGGCGCAGGAGGAGGTCGAGGCCGAAGCGCACCTGGTCTGTCTGGCGCCGGGCGGCGTCGATCGGACGGTGTTCGAGGCACCCGCCCCTGGGGAGGCGCACGAACACCTCGAACGCTGGCTGGACGCCTGGTGGCGAGGCACGGGGGCGCTGCTGCCGTTCGCGCCTGGCGCGTCGATGGAGTACGCCAAGGGCTTTGCGAAGTCGCGAGACCACGACAGCGCTTGGAACGCTGCCTGTGGCCAGTGGCACGGCGAACGAGCCTTCGACGGTCTGCAGAACCCCTACGTCGCGCTTGCCTACGACGGTGAGAATCCCTTCGACGAAGACCGTTTCGCGGAACTCGCCGAGACGCTGCTGCTGCCGCTTCTCGAAGCGGAACGGTAGCCGGGCAGATGGACCAACCCGAAAAGACGCCGTTGAATGTCGCCTTGGGCGATGCCCCGGAGCTGTTGATCGAAGCCAGCGCGGGCACCGGCAAGACCTATGCCCTGACCACGCTGGCTGCCCGCTTGCTGGTCGAGAATCGCGTCGAGATCGGGGATCTCCTAGTGGTGACGTTCACCATCGCGGCGACCGGGGAATTGCGCGACCGCATACGCGCGACGCTGCGGGCCGCACTGCGCCGGGCAAGGGGCGAGGAGGCCGAATCCCAGGCTGTTGATCTGCTCGAACGCTGGCAAGGTCTCGGCATCGACCGGGCCGACATCGAGCGACGCTTGGACTTGGCGTTGCTCGATCTCGACCGCGCCAACGTCATGACCATCCACGGCTTCTGCCAACGCGTGCTCGGCGATTTCGCGTTCGAGGGGGGGCTGCCGTTCGCCTTCGAGGTGGCGGGCGACGGCGCCGATGCGTTGAACGCGGCGATCAACGACGAGTGGCGCCGGTGGGCCTATCCCGCGTCCCCCCTGCTGGTTCGCTACGCCGCCAAGAAGGGCTTCGCGGCCGAGGAACTTGCCGGCTGGGTGTCCGGATACGTGGCAAGGCTCGATCTTGAGATCGTCGGCGCGGCGTCCTCGACCGAGGAGATGTCAAGCGAACTGGGCGGGCTGGAAGACGCTTGGCGGGACGCGGTTCGCAAGGCCAGGGACACTCACAAACGGCAGGCTGCGTCGATCCCGGACGGGGACCGCGACCGCATCGCCGCGGTGCTGCAACGGCCTGAAGTCGTGCTTTGCACAAAGAACGCGAGCTACCTCGGCAACAGATCACAAGGCAGGCGACTGGGTGAGGGGGCGCCGGTGCTTGCCGACGCCCTGGCCGAGCTGGACGAGGCATCAGGGAAACTCCGTATCGGCTACGACCGTCTGTTGCCATGCCTGCGCCGCGACGCGTTGCGGAATACGCGCGCCGTGCTGGAATGCCGCGTCCGCGAGGATCGAAAGCTCGGCTTCGACGACCTGCTCACCGCCTTGCACCGAGCACTCGAAAGCGGAACGGTTTTGGCGCGGCGCATCCGCGACCGGTACCCTTGGGCGCTCATCGACGAGTACCAGGACACCGACCGGGTGCAGGCGGAGATATTCCGCCGCATCTACCGGGACGCGCGACTGGCCGACGATGACGGCGCGTTGATCATCGTCGGCGATCCCAAGCAGTCGATCTACCGGTTCCGCAGCGCCGACATCTTCGCCTACCTGAACACCAGCGACGCCGTTGCCGACGACGCGAAGCTCCGCCTGTCGCGCAACTTCCGTTCGGTGCCGGCATTGACCGAGGCGGTGAACGCCGTGTTCGACCATCCCTGTCCTTTCGCGTTGCCCGGCATCAGCTTCGCTCCCGTCGGATCCGCCGTCGAAGATCCCAACCTCGCAATCGACGGCGAAACCGTCGCGGAGGGAGGCGTTGCTCCGTTTCAGATCCGGCATTTGCCTTGGCTTCCCGGGCAGCCCTGGACGAAGCCGAACATGCGCGATCTGGCCGCGCGTTTGGCCGCCGACGAGATCGCCGCCTTGCTCGCGCTCGCCGATCAAGGCCATGCGCGATTGGGCGACGAGCCGGTGCGTGGCTCGGATGTCGCCGTGCTGGTGCGGACTACCGAACAGGGACGGCGGGTCGGTCGGGCACTTCACGAGCGCGGCATCGCCAGTGTCGAGATCGGCATGGAGATCGTCATGGCGAGCCGCGAGGCGGAACAGCTCGAGCGCTTGCTGTGGGCCATCGCCAAACCGCAGTCCCCGCATCGCACCCGCGGCGCCCTGACGGCGGACGTCCTCGGGCTAGACGCTGCCGCGGTGGGAGCGCTTCAGGACGACGACAACGCATGGAACCTGTGGACCGAACGCCTTGGCGACTGGCTCGAGGAGTGGGAGCGGTCGGACATCGCCACGTTGGTCCGGCGCATCTTGGAGTCCGAGGAAGTCAAGGGGTCCGACCGCCTGTTGCGCTACCGGGACGGCGCAAGGCGGCTCACCAACCTCAAGCATCTGGCGGAGCTGCTTCAACAGACACAAGCCCGCGAGCGATACTCGCCGACGGGGCTTGCCGCTTGGTTTACCCGGCAGCGCGCAAACGCCGGCGACCGCGACGAGATGGCCCTGCTGCGCCTCGATAGCGACGAGCAGCTCGTCAAGATCGTCACGATGCATGCCGCCAAGGGGCTCGAATTCCCCATTGTGTTCTGTCCGTTCCTATGGGACGCCAGCGCGCCGCGCAGGAAGGCTTGGGCCGACTACCACAGCGCGGATGTCGGCCATGCCGAGATCTTGGACCTGGATCCGTCGCAGGAGGATCTCGACGCCGACTGGCTGGAGCAGTTCTCCGACGAAGCGCGGCTCCTCTACGTCGCGCTCACCCGCGCCAAGGAACGCTGCGTGGTGACATGGACGAAGGTCCGGCAGACGGAAAACGCGCCCCTCACCTGGTTGCTCTACGGTCGCGAAGCCGCCGGCGGCGAGGTGGATGCCCGGACTCTACTCGACGTGGCGAAGATGGCCAACGGGCTCTCGCCCGAAGAGTGGCGAGCGGGCCTAGACGATCTAGCGACACGATGTTCGGCAGAGATCGCCATCGTCGACATGGACCTCGGCTACGAGTCGCCGCCGGTCGAACACACCTCGACCGTGCCGGCGGAACTCACGGGTCGTCACTTGGGCCGGCAACTGGCGCGGATTCGCCAGATGAGCAGCTACTCGGCGCTGGCCCACAGCGCCGGCGTCGCTGAGTCGCCCGACGATCATGAGACGGTGGAGCTGCCCGACCGGGACGAGGCCGAAACGACGGAAGAAGAGGCGACCACGGCAGGGGAATCCGTGCGGAATGCTCTCACCTTCCCGGCGGGACGACGAGTCGGTAGCTGCCTGCACCGGATCTTCGAACGACTCGACCGGGGCGAAGAGGAATCCGTCGGAGATGCCTGCCGCGAGAGTCTGGCCAGGTACCGGATTGACCCCCAGTGGGTAGACGTGGCGCAGGCGATGGTGGCGAACACCCGGGCGACCCTGCTCGCCGCTGCCGAGGGTCCCGGTGTCGGCAAGGGGTTCCGGCTCCGTGATCTCGAACGCGCCGTCCCGGAGATGGAGTTCCACCTGCCGCTCGAAGGACTCGACCGCGGCCGGCTCGGCGAAGCCCTTGCGGATCATGGCTACGACAACCCGTTCGCCGGGTCGCGTTCGAACATCGACGGGTATCTGCGCGGATTCATCGATCTGGTCGTCGGCCACGACGGCGTCTGGTACGTGCTCGACTACAAGTCCAACTGGCTCGGCAATCGCCTCGACGACTATCGGTCCGCGGGCATCTCGAAGGCAATGCGCGACCACCGATATCCGCTTCAGTACCTGCTCTACCTCGTGGCATTGGGCCGTTACCTGGCGGGTCGCTTGCCGGGGTACGACTACGACCAACACATCGGCGGTGCCTTCTACCTGTTCCTGCGCGGTATCGACCCGGCGGCTGGCATGGACCGGGGCGTCTACTTCGACCGTCCGAGCCGGGCTTGTATAGAAGCCCTCGACGTCTGTTTCAAGGGGGCGGCGTGATCGAACTCCTCAAGGATCTGCATGACCAGGACCTGATCGCCGACATCGATTGGCACTTCGCGCGGGCGATCGCCCGTTTCGACGGCCACGAACATCCAGAGGTGGCGCTCGCGGCCGCGCTCGCCAGCGTTCAAACCCGGCGCGGACATGTGTGTCTCGACCTTGCCGATTGCGCAGCAGGGTCCCTCTCGGCAGTGCTTGAAGATGCCTCGCTCGGGGACCGTCAGATTCCAGACTACATGCTGCCGGAACTCGAAGAGTGGCAGCATTCATTGCTCTCGAGTCCGGTGGTTGCCGGTCCGGATTGCGAGCGGCAGGCGCCGCTTGTCTTGGACGACGCGGGGCGGCTCTACCTGGCCCGCTACAGGCGCGCGGAAACCGATGTTGCCGTGCGGCTGATCGAAATGGCCCGGGCTCGCGAGCGCCTGTCCGGGGTCGATGGCAAGCTTGGTCGATTGTTCGGTGAGGGCGACGACGACCAGCGTCGTGCGGCTGAGGCTGTGTTGAGTCGTCGTCTGTGCGTCGTAACCGGGGGACCGGGAACCGGCAAGACCTTCGTCGCCGCCCGGGTCATCGCTCTGCTCCTAGATTCGGGGCTTGCACGATTGGACCGCATCGCCTTGGTGGCGCCGACAGGAAAGGCGGCTGCGAGACTGCAGGAGTCGGTCTCGGTGCAGGTCAAGAGCCTAGCGGCGACCGTAGCCGCCCTGGCCGACTACCGGGCCAAGGCGAGCACGGTGCATCGGCTGCTCTACCAGGCGCGGGACGGCGGATTGCCTGTGGACGCCGTCATTCTCGACGAAGCATCCATGGTCGATCTAGCCCTCATGTCGCGGCTCTTGGACGCGTTGCCGGACGCGGGTCGCCTGGTCGTGCTCGGCGATGCCGACCAATTGGCATCGGTGCAGCCGGGGGCGGTGCTGGGCGACCTCTGCGCCGCTGCGGCGGTTCCGGGGTCGCCTCTCGATGGCTGCGTTCTGGCACTGACGAAAAGCCGTCGGTTCGCGAAGGACAGCGGGATCGGCCGGCTTGCTGACGCCATCGTTTCGGGAGATGTCGCGGGCGCCTTGGACGCCCTGAACGATCCCCGGGATAGTCGGACCGAACTGCACCCCATGGGGGATACCCGCGCCTTCGACCGCTTCGCGGCGAGCCACGCGGTGGAGTCTTGGGCACCGTGTCTCGAGAATCCGCACGAGGTGCCGTTTCCGAAGCTGCGCGTGTTGTGCGCCCACCGGCACGGACCGTTCGGCACGTATCGATTCAACCGGCTGGTCGAGGCGGAACTTCGCCGGCGCGGCCTAGTCGGCCGGGAGGAGTTCTATCCGGGTCGTCCGATCATCGTCACCCGCAACGACCGGGCCACGGCGCTTTCCAACGGCGACACGGGCATCGTGGTCGACGGCGGCGACGGTCGACGCGTCTGGTTTCCGGACCTCAAACGCTCCGACGGCGAGCGATTCGAAGTATCGCCCGCCCGCTTGCCGGCCCACGACAGCTTCTTCGCCCTGACGGTGCATCGCGCCCAGGGCTCCGAGTACGATGAGGTGGCCTTCGTTCCGGGACCCGCCGAGTCGCGCGTGGTGACCCGGGAGTTGTTCTACACGGCGGTTACTCGGGCGAGGGAGAAGGTCGTCGTCCACGGCACGGAGGACGGCGTGATGGAAGCGGTGGTTCGCTCGACTGACCGGGTGGGCGGACTGGCGTCCCGGCTTGCCCCGTAGCGGTGCCGGAGCGGCTTGCTAATGCCCTCGGAAGGGCGTTCGCCGTGCCGTAGACCCGAATCGAGCCTGCGCGGCAGGGACGCTGCACGTCGGGTATGGTGAGTGCTTCGGTTCGAGGAGGCGAAGGTGGCGAAGGGGTTCCTGCAGATTCTGACCGTTGCGGCGTTGGCGCTCGCAACGTCGGCATTCGGGGCGGACGACGGAAGGTCGGACGACAGCGGGTCGGACGCGTCGCTCGCCCAGGTGGCGATCAACGTGGCGGACCTGGACCGATCCGAGAAGTACTACCGCGATGTGCTCGGCTTCACCCGGGTCTGGCAGTACCCGCCGGATTCGGAGGCCCCCATCGAGATCGGGTTGGCGGCACCGGGCGGTGGCGCGGGCCTGGTTCTTGCGCGCCTCAGTGACGAACCGCTCCCCGAGGGCAAGGGCAGGTACGGTCGGATCATCGTCAACACCGCCAACGCCAAGAAGCTCGCGGCGAAGGCCGAGGCAGCCGGTTCGAAACCCCGGTTCGTCACGATTCCCGGCGACAACCCGCCGACGATCGTGTTCTTCCGCGATCCCGATGGCTACGAGATCGAGCTGTACCAGGGGCCGTCGCCGTAGGGGCGACCCTTGTGGTCGCCCGCTCGACCCTAACGCGCCCGACGGACGCGCGGCCGCCCGCGCCCAGTGGACGAGGACGTTTCAGTGCAAACACGGGCGAGGACAGCCTCGCCCTTACGACGCAAGGTCGCGCGTTAGCCGAATCACCGCCTCGGTCTCTTCGGGGCGCGCGTAGTTCGTGCGCTCGAAGCCGCAACGCACGCAACGGTGCGTAAGCCGCCAGCGGCCGTGTTTGGCATCGACACAGACCGGGCGCATCAGGCCGCCGCAGGCCGCTGTCCGGTCGCCCGGGTGGATGTCGACGTGTTTGCTGGTGAGGCATGCGGAACAGTGGTTCGTGTAGCCGTCGCCGACGTTGAACGCGCCGCAGAGTTCGCAAGTGAAGTCTTCGACGCGCCGCTGAAAACGGCGGGAGGTTCTCTGAGACTCGGTCATTGCGCCGGATTATGGCGCTCGGAGGGAACAAGCGCGACAGACGCTTCTGCACAGGTTGGCTCTTCACAGCTTGATCGAACCTATAATCGCCGGACGTCCGCGAAAGCGCAGGTTCTGTTGGAAGGATGATGTCGGCATCTACGTTTGAACCCGTTCTGGTGGGCATCGCGCAGCTTGAGCAGCGCGATGCCGACCCCGTCGCGCGGACGGGCAAGGAACCCCTGGACCTGATGATCGATTCGGTGCGTGCAGCAGCCGAGGATGCGGGTGCCCCTAGCCTTTTGGCTTCGGCGGATGCCGTGCGGGTCATCCGAGGCATGTGGCCCTACGAGGATCCGGCCAAGGCGGTCGCCGAAGCCCTCGGCTGTCCGGGCGCGGAAACCGGGGTGTCGATGTGGGGCGGCGATGCGGTCCAGTTGGTGCTGACCGAGAGCGCGCTGGACATACAGGGCGGGGCGCGGGAGATCGTGATCTTGGTCGGTGCCGAATGCGGTCGCACCCAGGCCAAGGCGAGACGCGCCGGTATCGACCTGCAGTGGCGCGAGGCACCAGGGAACCCGGACCGCACCTTCGGGGAGGAACTCAAGATGCGCACCCGGGCGGAGGCGGTCCGCGGCGTGTCGCAGCCCATCCAGATGTATCCGATCTTCGAAAACGCCATTCGGCACGCCCGAGGCGAAACGCTCGACGGGCATATCCGCCGCGTATCCGAACTGTGGGCGGGGTTCAGCCGGGTCGCGGCCGGCAATCCGCACGCGTGGATTCGCGAGCCCATGTCGGCGGCGGAGATCCGAACGCCAAGCGATCTCAACCGACCGGTGTCCTTCCCCTACCCGAAGCTGATGAACTCGAACAGCAATGTCGACCAGGCGGCAGCGCTGATCCTATGCTCGACCGAAGTTGCGCGCCGTCTCGGTGTCCCCGAGGACAAGTGGGTCTACCCCTGGGCCGCCACCGCCGCGCACGACACCTACGCGGTATCGAACCGCGACAACCTTCACTCGTCGCCGGGTATCCGGGTCGCGGGCGGTCGTGCGCTGGAACTGGCGGATCTCGAGGTCGACGACATCGCCCATGTCGATCTCTACAGCTGTTTCCCGTCGGCGGTGCAGGTGGCGGCGGCGGAACTGGGCTTGGGTGAAGAACGACCCTTGACCGTAACCGGCGGCCTCACCTTCGGGGGTGGACCGCTCAACAACTACGTCATGCACGCCATCGCCAGGATGGGAGAGGTACTCCGGGATAGTCCCGGCGATGTCGGCCTGGTGAGCAGCAACGGCGGGTTCATCACCAAGCACGCCTTCGGCGTCTACTCCACCGCAGCGCCGGCCAAGCCGTTCCGTTACGATGTGCCCCAGGATCGCGTGGACGCCATGCCGACCCGGGAGTCGGTGCCGGCATTCGACGGCCCGGTCGAGATCGAGTCCTACACCGTGATGTACGGGGCCAATGGCCCTTCCGCAGCGCTCGCCGCTTGCCTCTTGGAGGATGGCCGGCGGGCTTGGGGAAATACCGACGATCCGGAAGCAATGCAGGCGATGGTGAGCGAGGAGTTCTGCGGCCGCCCGGCCCGGCTTCGCGAGCCGGGCACGATCGAGTTCTAGGCGCCACGACAAGCCGCTCAGAACTCCCACACGAGCAGCGCCTGTACCGTGTTCTCGTCGGTGGCGGCATCGCCGAGCTTGTTCATCCAGAACTGGTACTCGATCCCGATGGCGATCCGTTCGTTCAGGTGCCACTGCAACTGGGGCTGCGCGAGGATCCAGGACTCGACACTGCCGCCGAGTTCATTGGTGCGCTCGCCGACGTATTCGATGTGGCCTTCGATGCTGAAATCCGCTTCGCCGATCTTGAAGGGTCGGGCGAAGTTGAAGTCGACGAGCACGGTGTCGTCCTCCGCCGGCGCCCCGCCGGAGGCGAGTCCCTCGCTGTCGTCGATGAGGGTCGCCAAGTCGAGATTCGCGAACGCGAAGCCCTCGAGGTCGAGGGCTAGCCGTATGCCGGCCACGTACTTGCGGACATTCGCGTCTGCGGCCCAGTTGAAACCGCCGAGCAGACCGATGTCCGAGATCGGACCGGCACGGAAGGCTTGGCCGCTGATCTTGCGAAGACTGAAGTTCGCGTACAGCTCGCTGTAGAGGTCGAAGTCCTGGAAACCGGGTCGTTTCGAGTCAAGGACGTCGAGGAAGAAAAAGTTGTCGCCGTACTTCCAGCCGCTGGCGTGTTGGAGCGTGTAGATCACGTGCTCGGCGCTGCCGCCACCGGCGAACGAGGGAACGTCGAGATCGCCGATCTGGAGA
>VXYL01000026.1 GCA_009846005.1 Gammaproteobacteria bacterium
TACTTGAACTTCGCCACGGCCTTGAGGGCGGCTTGCTCGAACACGCCGCTCGGTTTCGCCTCCAAGACCGCGACATCGCGGACAGCGCCGGTTTCCGTCACCACGAACTCGAGCAGGACGTGACCCTCGATCCCCTCTTTGATGGCACGGTCGGGATAGACCGGCGCCACCTTGACGATCGGAAGGCCGATGTCACCCTGGACGTGCGGCCGCGATTTAGCCTTGGTCTCCGAGGACAGTCTCTCGTCTCCGTGGTTTTCGCTGGCTGGCGGCACCGCGCCAATCGACAGTGCCGTCATCAACAGCGCGATCGCGGCGAGTGGTTTCGGATCGATGCGTCGGGACATTGGCTTCTCCTTGGGCTTCTCTCGCAACGGGGGTGTCTTAGTCGTGCGAAAACTCGAAGATGACGCGATTGCGAACGCCGGTAACCTCAACGGCCTCGCCTTGCACCACCTTGGGCTTGTATCTGAAACGCGACACCGCGGTCACTGCGGCGCGATCGAAGACACCGGGCGGTTCGGCTTCGAGAACGACGGGATCACGCACGGCCCCCGTCGTCGTTACGGCGAACTCGAGGAGCACATGGCCTTGCAGGTTCCTTTCGAGCGCATACCTCGGATAGGTCGGCGCGACCTTGATGAGCGGCAGAAACTCATCGGTCTCGATCACCGGTTCGGCCAGGTCGGGATCCACGATCTTCGTAGACACCTTCGGTATGGGCGGCTCCAAATCTCCACCCAGTTCTGGCCACTCCACGCCCGGCGGCGCAAGGTTCGGCGGCGGAACCAAGGGGGCGTGCGACCTAGGCGGGCGATCTGTTTCCGGCAGGGCGAAGTCGAAGCGACGAACGATGCGGCTCGGCGGGTTTGGCGAACCGGCTCTCTCGAGCTCGTGGCTCGGTACGTACTCGCGCCGGGCGACCGAGCGCAGGGCCGCTTCGTCGAACACGCCCGGCGGGTCGCTTGCCACCACTACGGGTCGTACCACGCGGCCATCGCGTGACACCGCGTACTCGACGACAACGTGACCCTCGATGCCGTCGCTGATCGCCCGCCCCGGGTAAATCGTCAGCGGTGCATGCTTTACGGCACGATCTTCCCCCAAGGCGCGCTCCCGCACCTCCGGCAGACCGAGTTTCGGTTCAAAGGTCAGGGTCCGTAGTCCGGTGTAGTCGGCCAACGGCGCGACCGGCACGGCTTCATGGGCTTCGAACTCGACGCTGGTGAACAACAATGCGACGCCCAATCCGCCGACGAGGCCCCAGTAGACGCCGCCGACATCGAGCTGGCGTTCGCGACTGCCCAGGAAGCGCTGGAAACGCAGGACGAGGCCGGTGCCCGCCAACGTGGCCACGAAGGAAGGCTCCTGCTCGGATCGGGCGGCGCACAGGACGCCATCTAAGTAGTCTGCGCAACTCGGCAGGATCTCCGCCGCCCGGTCGTCGCAGCTCTGTTCCATGGCACCCGCGTACTGTTGACGCAGCAGGGACACCCAAGGCGCGAACCAGTACCAGTTCAGCACCAGTCCCAGTCCGAACAGGCAAAGGTCGTCGCGCCGCGCCAGATGCACGAACTCGTGGGCCAGCACCGCGCGCACGGCGCGAGGTTCCCAGTCCCTGGCGTCGGACTGCAGGACGATCCGATTGCCCGCCAGGGTCGAAGAGCACGAATTCGGACCGAGATGCACCCGGTAGGGGCGGTGGAACGCCAGCCGCTTGGCAACGATCCCGGCCTCCTTGAGGATTCGAGGATCGTCCACCGTCGGCAGGGCGGCGAGCTCACGCCGAGTCTCCAACAGACGGACAAAGGCCCGTAGGTTCAATACCAGGGCACCGACAGCCCAGACGACGATCAGCCACACCGGGATCGGTACGCTGCCCGCCAAAGACAGCAGCTTCAGGACCTCGAACGGCGCCGTCCAATGCCAGCCGCTCGTCAGGGCAAGCGTGAACGGCAAGGCGGTCAGCATCAACCCGGCGACTAGCGTGTAGGCGCGGCGGGTCACCGGGTTGCTTCGGAAAGCGACGAAAGCGAATGCGCTCAACAACGCGGAGCACAAGACGAGCTGAACGATCCAGCGGGCGTCGATGTGCACGACGTCGGTCATGACCTGGGAGCCTTGAGCTTCTCGAGGCTGGCCTGGATCCGCGCCAACTCTTCGTCGGTGAGGTTGCGCTCGTTGCCGAGGAGTCCCACGACCGCGTCGGCTGCTGAACCGTCGAAGAACGTGTTGACCACCCGCTGCAGGGCGCTGCGCCGGGCCCGATTGCGCGCCAGCACCGGCCGGTAGACGTAGCGGGTGCCCTCTTCGCGGTAGGAAGCATGGCCCTTGTCGAGCAGCTTGCGCATGAGTGCGCGGACGGCCGAGTAGCTCGGCGCATTGGGGAGGGCGCGACGCACCTCGCCGACGGATGCTTCTCCGCGTTCGTAGAGAACATCCATGATTTGCCGTTCCCGGCGCGTTAGGTGTACGTGGTCATCCATGGGGAATTGCTAATTTTGCAGCATATATATGCTGCTTATTTAGCACTCTGTCGGCGCGGAACGAAAGGGCGTCGTTAGACGGATTTGCTCTAAACGAGATCGAATTAAGACCAGGCGGGCTGGTAGAGCCTCAATCCGGCATCGCCTTGTCCAGGTCTAGACCGGCCGAACTGGCGTACGCCGTCGCGTCCTTTACCGTCCCCTTGTTGGCCTGTGCGAGCGTCGACAACGCCGAGAACACGATCCACTCCTTCGACACCTCGAAGTAGCCGCGCAGCGCTTCCCTGGACTCCGACAAGCCGTAGCCGTCGGTGCCAAGTACCGTGTAGGCGCCGGGAAACCAACGCGCGATCGAAAGCGGCAGCGCCTTCATGTAGTCCGACGCGGCAACGAACACGCCGTTCTCGCCTGCGAGCAGCGTCTCGACGTAGGGTCGCTCATCCGATCCGCCAGCGGCGAGCAACTGGGCGCGCTCGGCGGCAACGCCCTGGCGAGCCAGTTCCGTGTAGCTGGTGACACTCCAGACGTTGACGCGCTTGCCCATTGCTCGCAATGCCGCGGCCGCCGCGAGCACCTCGGTCATGATGGCGCCGCTGCCGAGCAGGTTCACCGACGCCCGCGTCGAACGCTCTAGCGCGTACATGCCGCGCACGATGCCGTCCGCCGCGCCGGCCGGCATCGGCGGCATGACGTAGTTCTGGTTGGTTAGCGTCAGGTAGTAGAAGACGTCTTCCCGAGCCTCGTACATGCGCCGGATGCCGTCCCGTACGATGACGGCGAGTTCGAACGCGAACGCCGGGTCGTAGCTGACCAGGTTCGGCACCGTGGCCGCCATCAGGTGCGAATGCCCGTCCTGGTGCTGCACGCCTTCCCCGTTCAGCGTGGTGCGCCCCGACGTGCCACCCAACAGAAATCCCTTGCACATCATGTCGCCGCAGGACCAGATCATGTCGCCGACGCGCTGGAAGCCGAAGATCGAATAGAAGATGTAGAAGGGCACCATCGGCAGACCGTAGTTCGCATACGCGGTCCCGGCGGCCAGGAACGACGCGATGGCACCGGTTTCGCAGATGCCCTCCTGGAGAATCTGGCCGTCCTCCGCCTCCCGGTACGGCGCGATGGTGCCGGCATCCACGGGCTTGTAGTGCTGGCCGGCGGGTGAATAGATGCCTGCCTGGGGGAACAACCCGTCCATCCCGAACGTGCGCGCCTCGTCGGGCACGATGGGCACGATGAACTTGCCGATACTCTTCTCGCGTAGGAGCTTCTGCAGCATCCGCACCATGGCCATGGTGGTGGAAACCGCGCGCCCTCGGGAGCCGTCGAGCATCTCCTGGAAGAACTCGAGCGGCGGCGGCGACAAGGTCGGGCAGCTCACCTCACGCTTCGGAATCGGCCCGCCCAGCGCGTCCCGGCGCGCCTTCATGTAGCGCACCTCCTCGCTCGAGTTCGGCGGGCGGTAGAACTCGGCGCGCTCGATCGCATCGCCGTTGAGAGGGATGCGCAGTCGTTCCGCAAGCGCCCGTCGTTCCGACGGGTTCAAGTGCTTCTTCTGGTGCACCGTATTGCGACCCTCGATCTCCGGCCCCAAGCCGTAGCCTTTCACGGTCTTCAGAAGCAGTACTACGGGCTTGCCGGTGACCTCCTCCGCCTCCTTGAAGGCCGCGAAGATCTTCTTGTGGTCGTGGCCGCCGCGTTTGATGGAGCGGATCTCCTCGTCCGTGAGTGCGCTCATCAGATCCTTCAACGGCTGGTTGTTCTCCACCCAGTGTTCGCGAACGACGTCTCCGGGCGACACGGTGTACATCTGGTAGTCGCCGTCCACGGCCTGCTCCATGCGGGCCTGCAGGATGCCTTCGACGTCCCGCTGTAGGAGGACGTCCCAGCCGCTGCCCCAGATCACCTTGATGACGTGCCAGTCGGCACCCCGGAACGCCCGTTCCAACTCCTGGATGATCTTGCCGTTGCCGCGCACCGGGCCATCCAAGCGCTGCAGGTTGCAGTTCACCGCGAGGACGATGTTGTCGAGTTGCTCCCGCGCCGCGATGGCGATGGTGCCGAGCACTTCCGGCTCGTCCGACTCGCCATCGCCGATGAACGCCCAGATCTTGCCGCCGTTGTCCGCCTTCAAGCCCCGGTGTTCAAGGTACTTGGCGAAACGCGCCTGGTAGATCGCGCTCGGCGTCGACAGGCCCATGCTGGCGCAGGGCATCTGCCAGAAATGCGGTAGGCGGCGCGGATGCGGATACGACGGCAGGCCACCGCCTTCGGCCAATTCCCGACGGAAGTTCTTGAGTTCCGTCTCCGACAGCCGGCCCTCCAAGAAGGCGCGGGCGTAGATTCCCGGCGCCGTGTGCGCCTGGAAGTGGACCTGGTCGCCGCCATAGGTATCGCTTCGGGATCGGAAGACATGGTTGAGCCCCACTTCCATCATCGTCGACGCCGAGAGATACGTGGCGATGTGGCCCCCGACGCCGGAGCCGCTGTCGTAGGCCTGGAGCACCATCGCGGCGGCGTTCCAGCGCAGGACGTCCTCGATGCGGCTCTCCAGCTCGATGTCCCCCGGGTAGGGGGGTTGGTCGGTCAACGGGATGGTGTTCTTGTAGGGCGTGTTGAGCGCCGCGTCGGTGAGCACGATGCCCTTCTGGGAGAGTTCATGCTGCAGGCGCGCAAGCAGAGCCTTGGCATCGTCGCTGCCGCGCTCGTCGAGAACGCCGGCCAAGGCCTCGACCCACTCCTGCTGCTCGAGTTCCCAGTCGGCGGAGGATTCCATTAGCTGCGGTTCCGCCAAGATCCTTGTTCCGTGCCTGTCCGACTCAACGAGAATACCGGCATTGACGGGTAGGTTGTATGCTTCGGCGGTTTTCCGGCGGACCGGTGGCGGACAGGAACGTGCAGACAATAAAGCAGGTTATTCGGCGGTTGGCTATTGGTGCGGCAATTGCCGGCATTGCCGGATGCGGACCGACGCCAGCCGAAAAGGCAGCATCGCGAGTGGAAGCCATCCGCGCCGCCACCGGGTCCGTCGCCGCCGACCGTGTCGTCGCGGCCAATACCGAGCCTGGCAACTGGCTGACCCACGGCCGGACCTACGATGAACAACGTCACAGTCCCTTGGCGGACATCAACGCAGACAATGTCGCAGGCCTTGGCCTCGCCTGGTACTGGGACACCGGCGATACCCGCGGCCTCGAAGCAACGCCCATCGTCGTCGACGGCGTCGTCTTCACGACCGGCACCTGGAGCCGCGTCTACGCCAACGACGGGCGTACCGGCGAACTCATCTGGCGATACGACCCGGAGGTACCCAAGGCCTGGGGCAAATACGCCTGCTGCGACGTCGTCAACCGCGGTGTCGCTGTTTGGAAGGGTCGGGTGTTCGTCGGCACCCTCGATGGCCGCCTTGTCGCCCTCGACGCAGGCACCGGCGAGGTGGTCTGGGAAACGCTGACCATCGACCCCGAACGCCCCTATACCATCACCGGCGCGCCCCGGGTCGTGAAGGACCTGGTGGTGATCGGCAACGGCGGCGGCGAGTACGGCGTGCGCGGCTACGTGACGGCCTATGACTGGAAAACCGGCGAGGAGCGCTGGCGTTTCTGGACCGTCCCGGGGGATCCGTCGCAGCCTTTCGAAAGTCCCGCAATGGAGCTCGCGGCCGAGACCTGGAGCGGCGGCAATTGGTGGGAAATCGGCGGCGGCGGAACGGCGTGGGACTCCATGGCGTTCGATCCCGAACTCAACCTGCTCTACGTCGGCGTCGGCAACGGCACGCCCTGGAACCGGGACCTGCGCAGTCCCGGCGGCGGCGACAACCTGTTTCTCGCTTCCATCGTCGCTCTGAATCCAAACGACGGGTCCCTCGTCTGGTACTACCAAACGACACCTGGAGAGACGTGGGACTATACGGCGACGCAGCAAATGATACTTGCCGACATCGAAATCGCCGGCACTTTGCGCAAGGTCATCATGCAGGCGCCCAAGAACGGGTTCTTCTACGTGCTGGACCGGACCAACGGCGAGTTCATCTCCGCCGAACCCTACGTACCCGTCAACTGGGCGACCCACATCGACCCCGAGACCGGCCGCCCGGTCGAGATTCCCGAAGCGCGCCACCCAGAAGGCACGGCATTGGTCTACCCGTCCGCCCACGGCGGCCACAACTGGCACCCCATGGCCTACAACCCCGCCACGGGGTACGTCTACATCCCGGCCATCGAGATGGCCTTCCCGTATGCCAAGAAGCCCGATTTCGAATACCAGCCCGGCGCCTTCAACTCCGGCATCGACCTGACCCCCCTGCTGCCGCCGAAGACCGTCGAGGCGCGCGCCGCCATGTTCGAGTCGATGAAGGGTCACCTAGCGGCGTGGGATCCCGTCGCGCAGAAGGAAGCCTGGCGCGTGCAGCATCCGAGCACGTGGAACGGCGGCGTACTGACCACCGCCGGGAACCTCGTCTTCCAGGGGCGATCCGACGGCTATTTCGCCGCCTACGCCGCCGATACCGGTGAACTCAAGTGGGAGACGCCCGTGCATACGGGCATCGTCGCCGCGCCGGTCAGCTACGTCATCGACGGCGAACAGTACGTCGCGGTCATTGCGGGTTGGGGCGGATCGTTCACGCTATTCACCGGCGCACCGCGGCACAAGGGCAATCTCCTCTCCGAGGGGCGCTTGCTGGCCTTCAAGCTTGGCGGCGAAGCCCAGTTGCCGGAACCCCACGTCACCTACGTGAACATCCCCGAACCGCCGGAGATCGAACTCAGCGAAGCCGAACTCGCCCAGGGCGAGATGCTCTACCACACCTGGTGCTCGTCCTGCCACGGCTCGGACGTCCATTCGGGAAGCTCCGTACCCGACCTGAAATACCTGCCTGCCGCCGCACACTCGCGCTGGGACGTGATCGTCCGCGAGGGCGCCTACGAGACGGTCGGCATGCCGGGTTTCAAGGAGATCTTGAGCGAAGCGGAGTCCCACCTCGTGCACGGCTACGTCGTCAACCGAGCCAAGGCCGCGATCGCCGAGTGCATGAGCGACTACCCGGAGCAATATCCGGAGGTGTTCGGCACGGCTTGCACGAAGCGGGTGGTCGCCGCCACAGAGCCTTAGCAACGCTGGACAGCCGGACCCAGCACGCCGGACATAGGGGACTCGCTCAGCTACTCGTTCACTTGTGTACGATTGCCCGCCATGGCGGGAGGAGACTGGAGCCGAGCGGAGGTGGAAGCCGCTGTTCAGGACTACCTAGACATGCTCGCGCTCGAACGATCCGGCAAGCCGTACACGAAGAAAGAACACAATCGGGTGCTGCGCCGACGACTGCAAGGCCGGTCCCACGGCTCGGTCGAGTTCAAACACCAGAACATCAGCGCGGTTCTCGCCGGCATGGGACTACCCTACATCGACGGCTACAAGCCGAGAGGCAACGTCCAAGCGTTGCTGCGCGAGGTGGTTGGCGAGCGCGTTTCGCCACTGATCGACGAATTGACTCGCGAGGTCTCGACGCCGCAGGAGGCGTTGACCGTAGCCGACATCCTGTCCATTCAGGTCGAGCCCCCCAAGAACAGATTGGCCGTGGCAGAGGAACCCGCCGAGTACGTCTTATCGAGACGCAGCCCGAAGCCGTTCAACTACGTCCAACAGGAAGCAGCGAACAAATCCCTCGGCGATGCCGGCGAGGCCTTGATCATGGTCTACGAGCGAACCCGGCTTGAGCGGGCCGGCAAGGATCATCTGGCACGAAACGTGGAGCAGGTCTCCAAGACCGTCGGGGACCACCTCGGTTACGACATCCATTCGTACGAAGAGACCGGCCGGGACCGCTTCGTCGAAGTGAAGACCACCCGTTACGGGAAACGCACGCCGTTCTACATCAGCGCCGGCGAGATTCGATTCTCCAAGGCCAACAGCGACGCCTACCAGCTCTACCGGGTCTTCGAGTTCCGCGAACGCCCGAAGCTGTTTACGCTACCGGGCGATGTCGAAGGGCATGTGACGTTGCGAGCCACCAACTACCGGGCGCATTTTTGACTCACAAGCCAGTGGCACCTCATCAGGACCTGAGCCCAGCAAGAATCGCCTGTGCAGTGCTGTTCGGTGTTGCGAAGGGATTGACCACTCGCACATCTCCAAGTGCTTGACCGTGTTGGAGGTCTTCCGTTAGGAGCGCGATACAGCCGCTAGACTGCGCGGCCGCGACGATCAAGGCATCCCACCACGACAGCAGGTACCGTTGCTGGTTGACCCACGCGCGTTCCATGATGGCCAGATCAATCGCAATCGGTTGCCACGATGCAAGGTCGCGCACAATCTCCCGCGCTTCCGGATCAGCCGTCGGCGGTTGCACCTTTCGAGTGAGCGTGACAAAGAGCTCCTGAAGCACCTGATAGCTGACGCGGGCCGCCCGCTCGTGCACCAACGTACTCAGCCACTCGTCCGCCCGCGATTGTTTGGCCGGATCAGTACTGTCGTGCCGGTAGACCAGGACGTTCGTGTCAACGAAGACCGGGGCGGTCATGCAATTCGTCCCGGGTGGGCTTACGGTCTTCGACCCAGGTCAGTTCCCGGGGGGCTCTCGAGAAGAAGCGTTCCATCGCCGCGTCGTAGGCATCCTCTCGCCGGCGCATGCCTTCAAGCACGTCGGCAAGCCATTTGGACACGCTATGATCCTGTTCGGCCGCCCGGACTCTCACCCAGCGCGCGACGTCGTCAGGCAACGCTACGGTTATGTTTCTCATATCACGAAAATAGTGATTCACGAACTTCGTGTCAATCTCAAGCCATCTCGCGCATTGAGGACACACACGCGTGGCGCATTGAGGATGGCGCATTGAGGACACACACGCGAACCGTTCTGACAGGGCCGCTGTCAGTCCCCGACCAACCTGTTGACCGCAACGCGCGTATCGGGATTCAGATCCTGGTTGGGATCGACCAGGTGACCGGCCGGGAAGCGGACAGAGACCGGCGGGGCGGACGTATCGAGGCACAGATGGTGGTTGTTGTCCCGGTCCCCCAGGTCCGCAAGCGCCGCCGGAACGATCTCGTGACGCGAGCCATCCGAGCGCTCCACGGTCACGCGATAGAGTGTGCGTTCGGCGTCGCCGGCTTCGTCGCCATCAGGCCGTCGCACGCCGCCGGCCCAAGTTGCCCGCACCACCTGTCGAGTACCTCCCGGACAGGCGGACCCCCGGTCCCCTGTTGACCGCCCGCCCTCGGGCACTACCTCCGCCAGCACGAGAGAGGGACCGGCGCCGAGCGGGGTGACATGCGTCTGCGTTCCGCGAAAATTCACTGAACCGCCAGACGTTCCATCCGAGAACAGGTCGTCGACAACGAGCACTTTCACCGGCGGGTCGTCGGCCGCGTCGCCGAACTCGCCGATGAGGAGTACGGTCCTGAGTTCGCCTGCATCGGTCGCCGGCCTGAAGGTGGAGCAGATGGGGGTGCGTTCAGTACCGGACCGCGTGACGATCCGGAAGTCCTCGGGCTGCAGCGTCTCGGTGTCCAGCGTATGGGACAGCACAACCGGCATGCCATCCTTGCCGGCTGCGCCCAAGCAGATGCGATTTGCCCCGAAGGGCAGGTTGTTGTCCAGCCCGAAAAAGGCGGACAGCGGACGCGCTTCCCGGTTGTTCGCAGCGTGCGCGACCGGTGCCGGGGCCACGCAAATCGCCGCGAAGCCGGCCGCGACGACGTAGAGCGTCGCCTTAACCCCGAACTGCATCCAACCTCGTCGGTTCATCACCACGGTCGCCATAAGGGTGTCCCCTACAAGAAGATTCTCAGGTATTCGAGGAATCCAACGCCGTATCGTTCCCGGTATGTGAACCAAGTGATCACGGCCACGCCGAAGACCGCGACGAACGAAACCGCGAGTACCGCAACGGCGGCGATGAGTGCATCGTTCTTCAGCAGCCGCAGGATGCGCCGGGCGACGGTGAGCTGCTTCTGAGTGCGCCCGGTTTGCACGCGTTTAGCTATCTCACGAACCGGGAGACGATGTTCTCGAGGAGTTCCTGGCGGCCGCTGATCGGGGCCAGATCCGCCTTCGCCGTGTGGACATGGCTCGCCAGACTTGCGAAGTCCATGTCGCCGTTCAGGATGCGTTGCCCGAACGCGTCGTCCCATCCCGAGTAGCGGTTCGCGACGTGCTCGGCCAGTTCGCCGGATTCGATCAACGCCGCTGCGTTCAACAAGCCCCGCGCCAAGGTGTCCATGCCGCCGATGTGGCCGTAGAAGAGATCCTCCCGGGCGACGCTTAAGCGGCGCAGCTTGGCGTCGAAATTGAATCCGCCGCTGCCGAAGCCGCCTGCGCGCAGGATCTCGTAGAGCACCAGGGTCGCCTCCTCGGCGCTGTTCGGGTACTGGTCGGTGTCCCAGCCGTTCTGGGGATCGCCGCGATTGGCGTCGATGCTGCCGAAGATGCCGTGCGCGATGGCGTACGCGACCTCGTGCTGGAAGGTGTGGCCGGCAAGCGTGGCATGGTTGCACTCGATGTTGAGCTTGAACTCGTCGGTCAGGCCATACTTCTGCAGGAAGGCGTAGCAAGCGGCACTGTCGAAGTCGTATTGGTGCTTGGTGGGCTCGCACGGCTTCGGTTCGATGAGCAGCGTGCCCTGAAAGCCGATCTTGTGCTTGTGTTCGACCACCATTTGCATGAAACGGCCAAGCTGGTCGGATTCGCGCTTGAGGTCGGTGTTCAATAGCGTGTCGTAGCCTTCGCGACCGCCCCAGAGCACGTAGTTCTCGCCGCCCAACTGGTGGGTGAGTTCGAGGGCGGTCTTCACCTGGGCGGCGGCATGGGCGAACACTTCCGGATTGGGATTGGTCGCGGCGCCCGCCGCGTAGCGGGGATGGCCGAACAGGTTTGCTGTCCCCCAAAGGAGCTTGATTCCGTTTTGCTCCATCGCACCCGCCATGTCCTCGCCGATGGCAAGCAGGTGTCGCTCCGTCTCGGCTAAGGTGGACCCCTCGGGCGCGACGTCGCGGTCGTGGAAGCAGAAGTAGGGCGCCGTCAGTTTCGCGATGAACTCGAATCCGGCCGCGAGCTTCTCTCTCGCCGCGGCCATGGGGTCCGCACTACCGTTGGCCCAAGGCCGGTCCCAAGTGCCGGTGCCGAACACATCCGACCCCGGTGCGTCGAAGGAATGCCAATAGCAGACCGCCAAGCGCAGGTGCTCCCTCATCGTCTTGCCAAGGACTTCGGCGTCGGCATCGTAGTAGCGGAAAGCCAGCGGGTCGGTGGACTCCGGACCCCGATACCGAATCGTGTCCACGTCCGGAAAGAAGCTCATGTCGGCCATCTCCAAGGTGTCCCCGTCGGGATTATGGCCTTTTTGCGTGGCACTTGCGGTCAGGCGTCGTGCAGCCCCGGGAAGCGCTCCTTGAGGTCGTCGTAAAGGGCGCGATAGGTCGGAAACCGCGCCAGGGACCGCTCGGTCTCCTCGGAGGATGCCTGTACCGTCTCGACCACCGGGGCCTGGGGGCAGACCTCGGCCGGATCGCCTCCCCGGTGACCCAGGGCAGCTAGCCGCGCGGCACCTAGAGCGGGGCCAACCGCAGCATCCTCCCGGTAGGTCAGCGGCCGCCCCAGGGCGGCGGAGAGAATGCGGCCCCAATACACGCTTCGGGCACCGCCGCCGATCACGCTGACCTCGCCGATGTTGGCGCCGGCCTCCTCAAGCACCCGCTGACCATCGGCCAGCGCAAAGCCGACGCCTTCGAGTACGGCGTAGGCGAGGCGGGCGCGGTCGACGTCGTGATCGAGTCCCACGAACGCGCCGAGCGCATTGGCGTCGTTGTGGGGGGTGCGTTCGCCCGAAAGATAGGGCAGAAAGTAGAGGCTGCCGGGACCCGCGCCCGACGATTCGACCTCACCGATGAGCGCGGCTTCCGAATCCGCGCCAGTGAGGGCGGTCACCCAGGTCAGCGCGCTGGCCGCGGAGAGGATCACCGACATCTGGTGCCACATGCCCGGGAGCGCGTGGCAGAAGGCGTGGACGCCGCCTTGCGGGTTGGGTCGATAGGCCGAGTCCGGCACGAAGTAGACCCCGGAGGTGCCGAGCGACAGGAAACTCACCCCCTCCACGACGACGCCCGCTCCGACCGCGCCCGCGGCTTGGTCGCCGGCACCGCCAACGACGGGCACGCACTTCATTCCCCAATCGTGAGCGACATCCAAGCGCAGTTCGCCGGCCACTTCCGAGCCCTCCACCAGCCGCGGCATATGCGCGAGCGAAAGGCCCGTTGCGTCCAGCATGCGTTCCGAGTAACGCCGTCCACCCACATCGAGCCATAGCGTGCCCGAAGCATCGGACATGTCGCTCGCGAACTCGCCCGTCATGCGGTAGCGCAAGTAGTCCTTGGGCAGGAGCACCGTCCGCGTCCGCTCAAATGTCTCCGGTTCGTGCCGACGCACCCAGAGCAACTTCGGTGCCGTGAAGCCCGGCATGGCGCGGTTGCCGGTCAACGCCGGCACGTCGACCGCGGCTTCGAGTTCCCGGCACTCCGACTCCGAACGTCCATCGTTCCAGAGAATCGCGTTGCGCAGGACCCGTCCGCCGTCGTCGAGCAGAACGGCACCGTGCATCTGCCCTGAGAGGCCGATGGCGTCGATCCTCGGCGCGTAGTCCTTGAGCCGCCGAACCGCGGCATCGGTTGCCCGCCACCAGTCCTCCGGCGACTGTTCGCTCATCCGGGGTCCGGGCCGCGAGACGGTGAGATTCTCGCTGGCCTCGGCGACGACCTCGCCGGCGTCGGTGACCACCGCCTTGACGGCGGACGTTCCGAGATCAATACCTAGGTACATGTTCGCGTCGAGTTGATTTCGACGCGGCGTTCTAGCCCGTCGGCGATGTGGGCGCTTGTTCGCCGACGCCCCCTTGTGCGGCCTGGACCTCCCGCTCCGCGCGTTCCTTCGCGAGCAGGTGGTTTACAACCAGCAGCATGCCTTCAGCGCTTCCTGCCGACACGGTGTCGACGAGATAGCGACCGTTGACGATTATCGTCGGCGTTCCCTGGACCCGGTACAGGCGCGTTTGCGCGTCGGCCTGGCGAACCCGTGTCGCGATTGCGAACGAGTCGAACATGCGCGCGAACTCTTCCTCGTCGACCCCCGCCTGGGTCTCGAACATTCGTCGGATCATTTGCGGACGACTCATGTCGATGCCGTAGTCGTGGATATTCTCGAACATCGGCATGTGCACTTTTGCCAGAACATCCAGCTCCTTCGCGGTGTAGAAGGCCTGGGCCAGGGTTCTCAAGTTCCGTGTCGCCATTGGCACTCGATGGAAGTCGACGTCGTCACCTTGGGCCAGGACCCATGCGTTCAAGATGGGTTCAAGCTGATAGCAGTGGATGCAGCCGTAGGAGAACACCTCCACCACCTCGATCTTGTCGGGATCGCGGGTCTCGACGGGAACCGGCAGCTTGAAGTAGTCCTTGCGCTCCCTGAATTCCTGGGCGGGGACGGCAATCGCCGCTGCCACGGCTACGACAGCAAGAGATCGGGCGACAAGGTTCATCGGTTTGCCTTCGCGGACGACGAGCCGCATTAGACCGTGCCGGTATCCGTCAGTGCAATCCCAACACGTAGTTGGCGACGGCGGTGATCTCCCCATCGGACATGTTCGCCGCCGTTTGGCGCATCATGCCTTCGTAGTCGCCCGCGTCGGTTCTGCGCTGACCTTCGCGATACGCCTTGAGTTGCTCCACCACATAGGCAGTGCTCTGCCCGGACAAGCTCGGAAAGCCGGCGAGCGCGTTGCCGCTACCGTCCGGTGCATGGCACGCGGTGCATGCCGCCACTTGCTTGGCGACGATGCCGCCCCGGTAGATCGCCTCGCCGAGTTCGATACCCTCCCGCGACGCCTGGGCAACCCTGCTCGGCTGGCTAGCGTAGAACACGGCCATGTCCTCGAGATCCTGGTCGGTCATGTTGTCCAATTGACCCGCCATGTCCCCGGGGTCCCGGTCACCGTCGCGCATGAGCTTCATCTGCCGGAAGAGGTAACGTGCGCTCTGGCCAGCGATGTGGGGATAGCCGGCGATTAAGGAATTGCCATCTTCCCCGTGGCAGGCGATGCAGGTCTTCGAGGCGAGCACGCGCCCAGCAGCGGCGTCGCCTGGGCGCAGCTCGTCGTCGTTCTGGGCAGCTGAGCCATGCGACACACCGACAACCGCACACAGCGTGCCAATCCCAATGATCGTTCGCGATCTCACCATGACCCCACGAAAGTTCTCGAAAACAACCCCGCCGGCGGCGTAATCGGCCGCTGGGGTCGCTAGACTCCGTCTTCCCGAGCGGCGGGATTATATAGCACCGTGAACAACGAGGGACTGCCCCCGGCAACTGCGCCACACCCGCTGGCGAGCGAGTTCCTCACGAGCGCCGACCGGCTGGAAGCCTGTCCGCGGGACGACGTTCCCGAAGTGGCATTCGCCGGACGCTCGAACGCGGGCAAGTCGAGTACGTTGAACCGCCTAACCGGCCGCCGCCAGCTTGCTCGCGTGAGCAAAACACCCGGTCGTACCCAGCTCATCAACTTCTTCGCGGTGAACGCAGGCGGTCGGCTTGTGGACCTACCCGGCTATGGCTACGCCCGCGCAGCCAAGTCGAGCCGAGAGGCTTGGGGCCAAGCCGTGGACCAGTATCTGAACCGACGGACTAACCTGGTCTGCATCGTTCTGGTGATGGACGCCCGCCATCCGCTCAAGCCTTTCGACCGGGACATGATCG
The DNA here is from genome assembly GCA_009846005.1 of Gammaproteobacteria bacterium. GTDB lineage: Bacteria > Pseudomonadota > Gammaproteobacteria > Pseudomonadales > Azotimanducaceae > VXYL01. The sequence continues at coordinate 15,226 of VXYL01000026.1, forward strand.
ACTGGTGCGCCGGCCGGTCGATGCCGCTCCTCGCGCTGCTCAACAAAGCCGATAAGCTAGGACGCGGCGAACGCGCCAGGGTTCTTCGCTCCGTCGAAGCCGAAGTGCCGCCGGACACCCTGACACTGTTGTTCTCGGCTGCAACCGGACTGGGTGCCGACGAAGCGATTGTGGCGGTTCGGGAGCAGCTGAATCGCGGCTAAGCTTAAGACCGACGGCCGTAGGGGATGGTCTTGTCCCGTCCCGTTCCCCATCATGCGGGCGACGACAAGCGTCGTCCCTACGCCCGCTGCCCAACATTGCTCAACTGTCGAGATGGGAACCGCTCAGGACCGCTAGTGCGCCTCGTCCCAGTTGTCTCCGACACCAACGTCGACGACTAGCTCCACGGCGAGATCCGCGGCATCGCGCATCCTCGCCGTCACTTCGGTCACGGTCTTGGCGATGTCGTCCTCCGCCACCTCGAGAACCAGTTCGTCGTGGACCTGCATGATCATCGCGGCGTCGAGGTCGGAGTCCCGGAAGAACGCGTCCACGGCAACCATGGCGCGCTTGATGATGTCCGCCGCCGTGCCCTGCATGGGCGCGTTGATGGCGGCCCGCTCGGCGGCCTGACGACGCATGCGGTTGCGGTCGTTGATCTCGGGCAGGTACAGCCGCCGACCGAAGTGCGTCTCCACGAAGCCGTCGTCGCCGGCCTGCGCACGGGTCCGTTCCATGAACACGTGGACCTCTGGATAGCGCTGGAAGTAGCGGGTGATGTATTCCTCGGCGACATGGCGCGTCACGCCAAGCTGCTGGCCTAGGCCGAACGCGGACATGCCGTAGATCAGCCCGAAATTGATGGCCTTGGCACTGCGCCGCTGATCGTCCGAGACCGCTTCCAAAGCGCAACCGAAGACCTCCGCGGCCGTCGCGCGGTGGATGTCGTCGCCGCTCTCGAAGGCGCGGACCAGGCCCGTGTCACCCGACAAGTGGGCCATGATGCGGAGCTCGATCTGCGAATAGTCCGCGGCAACGAGTTTCTTTCCCGGCGGCGCCACGAAAGCCTGGCGGATTCTGCGGCCTTCGGCGGTACGGATTGGAATGTTCTGCAGGTTGGGGTCCGCCGACGACAACCGGCCGGTGGCGGCCACGGCCTGGTTGTAGGAGGTATGGATGCGACCGGTGCGCTGGTTGATCTCGTGGGGAAGCGAGTCCGTGTAGGTGGACTTCAGCTTGGAAAGCGATCGGTGCTCGAGGATGATCGACGGCAGTTCGTAGCCCCGCGATGCGAGTTCCTGAAGCACCGGCTCCGCCGTCGACCGCTGGCCCTTCTGGGTCTTGCGCAACGCTGGCAGCTCGAGTTTGTCGTAGAGGATCTCCTGGAGCTGCTTCGGGGAACCGAGATTGAAGGGCTCGCCCGCTTCTTCGAATGCTAGCTGTTCGAGTTCCTCCATGCCTCGCGCTAGCTCGCGGCTATGTTCCGCGAGCAAACCGGAATCCACCAAGGCACCTCGACGTTCCATCCGGCCGAGAACGCCAAGCAACGGACGGTCGATCTCGTCGTAGACCTCCGCCAAGCGGGCCGTCGAATCCAGCCGGGGCCGCAGGGCCTCGTGCAACCGGGTCGCGAGGTCCGCGCGAGTCGCCGCGTAGTCGGCCGCCTCCACGATGTCGATCTGATTCATCGGACGCTGTTTCGTCCCCTTGCCTGCTAACGCTTCGAACGTCGGTGCTTCCCGCCCGAGGTACTTCTTGGCGACATCCTCCAATGCGTGGCGGCGCGCACCGACGCTGTCGACCACGTAGGACTCCAGCATCGTGTCATTGCCCACGCCAGCGAGTTCGATCCCGAACCGGGCCAGGATGTTGCTCGCGTGCTTCAAGTCCTGACCGGTCTTGGCCACCGCTGCATCCTCGAGGACCGGCCCGGCGGCGTCCAGGAATTCACTCCAACCGAGTTGGGCGGGCGCCCCAAGGTAGTCGTGCCCGACCGGAACGTAGGCCGCCTCCCCCGTCTCGACGCCGAGCGCCACGCCCACGGGCTCGCTTTCCATGAATCGGCCCGGTGTGGTCTCAACGGCGAGCGTCAGTCTCGCCGCCGCGCGCGCCCGCGCAAGCAGTCCTTCGAGGTCGTTCCGACTAAGAACAACTGCCGTCTCCAGCGGCGCTGTGGGCTCGGGTTCCGACATCCCCCCGCCGAGTTCCTCAAGCCAGGGTTTGAACTCGTAGCGCTCGAAATACTCGCGCAGTCTGTCTTCGTCCGGCGGGCGCGGTTCCAGTTCGGCAATACCAACGCCCAAGTCCACGTCGCACCGGATCGTCGCCAGCTCCTGGGACATCGGCAGCGTCTCCAGGCTGCCGCGCAGGTTGTCGCCGATCTTGCCCTTGATCTCGCCGGAGTGAGTGATCACTTCTGCCAGGGAGCCATATGTGCCCAGCCACTTTGCGGCCGTCTTCGGCCCCACCTTGGGCACGCCGGGGATGTTGTCGACGCTGTCGCCCATCAATGCCAAGTAGTCGACGATGAGCTCCGGCGGAACGCCGTACTGCTCGATGACACCGTCGCGATCAAGCGCGACATCGGACATAGTGTTGACCAGCGTGACGTGCTCGGAGACGAGTTGCGCCATGTCCTTGTCGCCGGTCGAGACGATCGTGCGGCGACCCGTGCGGGTGGCCTCCGCGGCGAGGGTGCCGATGACGTCGTCCGCCTCGACGTCGGGAACCCGCAGCAGCGGCATGCCCATCGCCTCGATGATGTCGAAGATCGGCTCGATCTGGACGCGCAGGTCGTCGGCCATGCGCGGCCGATTGGCCTTGTATTCGGGATAGAGCTCGTTGCGGAAGGTCTTGCCGCCAACGTCGAAGACCACCGCGACGGGGCTATCCTCGTAGTCGTTGGCAAGCTTCCTGAGCATGCCGATCACGCCGCGGATGGCCCCGGTCGGGAAACCGCTCAGCGTGCGCAGGTCGGGCAGGGCGTAGAACGCGCGGAACAGGTAGGAGGAGCCGTCGACGAGCAGTAACGGTTTGTCGGCAGCCATGCTAGATTCCCTCCGCATCGACACTAGCACAACGCCTCTCGCGCCGTGCCGTACCCGGAATGTCATCCATCGTATCGAGGCGCTTCGACGCACGCGAGGGCAATCGTGTTTGCCGTTCTCGCGGCGACCGGAGGCGCCGCAGAAGAGCAAGGCGGGACGCCAGCAGCCTCGACCCCGCCATCCGAGGAAGCCCGGGAGCGGCCGGCACCCAATGGAACTGGCACGGCGCCGGCCGACAAAGAGGCACCCGGGGTTCGTCCCACCCGACCGCCGCCCGCACCATCGCTCGAGGAAGCCCGCGGTCCGGACGTCACCTTGATCGCCGGGGAGGAGCGCACCGTGTACGAGTACCGCCAGAACGGCAAGTTGCGCATGATCAAGGTGGTCCCCAAGGTCGGCAAACCCTACTACTTAGCCCCGCGGGATCCCACGACGGGCTTCGGCGACTTGGAGGAGGCCGACACCCTGGTTCCCCGGTGGGTGTTGATCGAGTTCTAGCTAGGCTCTGCCTCAGACCGACGTGCCGTAGGGGACGGGCTTGTCCCGTCCCGCGCCTTGGCTTGTCCCGTCCCGCGCCTTGGCTTGTCCCGTCCCGCGCCTTGGCTTGTCCCG